>JAEYUW010000011.1 GCA_023432225.1 Verrucomicrobiota bacterium | reverse complement strand
GGCTGTCGCCGCCGGCCGCAAGGCCGGGGGAGGAAAGTCCGGACACCACAGGGCAGGATGCTGGATAACGTCCAGCGGGGGTGACCCCGGGACAGTGCCACAGAAACAGACCGCCCCCGCGGGGCGGGCGGGGGGGGGGGGGGAAACCCCGCTCCACCTGGCTGGCATCTGGTCTCGTGGATGATGCGGTTGGGGCTTCATCGTTGAGTTATGGCGCGAATGATGCACGCGCGGCGCGGTCCATGATCTCGACCGGCGCGGTCGACTGTGTCCACAGCGTCAGCGCGTGGGCGCCTTGATGCACGAGCATCGAGAGGCCGTTGGCGTGCGGCAGACTGAGCGCGGCGGCCTGCCGGAGCAGCGGCGTCTGCGGCGGGTTGTAGATCATGTCGTAGACGCGGGCCGGCGCGGGCAATTTCGTCAAGTCGATGGGCGCGCCCTCGCTGCCCTTCAGGCCGACGGTGGTCGAGTTGATGACAAGTGCGCCGCGCGGCAAATCGGCCGGCGGCGCGTCGAGCGCGAAGCCGCGCAGGGGAATCGCGCCGGCGAACGGAGCAAGATCGTCGAGCAGCGTGCGCAGGCGGTCCTGGCCGCGATTTCCGATGGAGAGCGAGGCCACGCCGTCGCGCAGGCAGCGAATGGCGGCGCCGCGTGCGGCACCGCCGGCACCGAGCAGCACGACGTGGGTGCCTGCGAGCGGAACGCCGAAGTCGGCCTGCAGCGCCGCAGCGAGTCCGCTGCCGTCGGTGTTGAACGCGCGCCAGCCGGTCGGCGTGCGCACGAGGGTGTTCGCTGCACCGGCGGCGCGCGCGAACGCGTCGGCGGATTCCACGTGGTCGAGCAAGGCTTCCTTGTGCGGCACGGTGACGTTCACGCCGAGGAAACCGCGCTCATGAAACAGCCGCAGCGCCTGCGGCAGTTCGGCGGGGGCGATTTCGAATTTGTGATAGCGCCACGTCGCGAAACGCGGATCGGACGCCGCCAGCGCGGCCAAGGCCGCGTTGTGCATCGCGGGGCTGAGCGAGTGCGTCACGGGTTGTCCGATGACGGCGAGGCTCGGCGGGTTCGCGGGCCAGTGCTCGAGTTCGGCGACCGTGTGGACGGGATAGGCGGAGGCGCTCATGCAATGCGACGCACGCATCGTCGGTGGCGAGACGCAGTCCGGCAAGGGGGAAGGCGTGGCGCGACGAGTTTCACGGAACGCTGACTGCTTGCGCGGAAATCGCCTGCATCGCCGCGGGTGCTCAACTCGTGCGGCGCAGTCAGGGGCTGGCGTGGCGTTCGTAGGTGGCGTCGAACTCGGACACGAAATCGGCGAAGAGGCGGGCGTGCGCGGCATCGTCGGCTGCGGCGTAGTGATTCGCGAGGTTGCGGCAGACGCGACTGAGGACTTCGCGCACGGGCGTGGGCGCGAGATCGGCGAGTTGCGGCGTGTGTTGGAGCGAGCGGATGCGATCGAACACGTCTTCGGGCGAGAGCATTTGGCCCTCGTTGAAAGCATCGACGAAGAACGGGCCTTCGGGTTCGTAGCCGCCGACGAGAAAATGCCCCGGCACGCCGACCGGCTCGACTTCGAGGCCGACGCGTTGCGCGACGAGCAGGTAAACGATCGAGAGCGAGATCGGAATGCCGACGCGGCGCTCGAGCACCTGGTCGATCAGGCTGTTTTTCGGGTCGGTGTAGTTGTCGACGTTGCCGCGCAGGCCATACTCCTCGAAGAGGACGCGGTTGATCACGCGCGCTTGCGCGCGCATCGTCGCGGCGCGCGGCATGAGCTTGCGCGCGCGGGCGGCGAAAGCGTCGAGCTGGGCGCAGACGGCGGTGACGTCGAGGTTGGGATTTACCGTGCGGGTGAGGAGAAGAACGCCGGTCTCCAGCTCGTAGTTGAGCGATTGGATGAAGCCGCGGAACTCCGCCACCGGATCGCTGAACTTCAGCTCGCGGAGATACCAGCCGGCGGCGAGGGCGGCGACGCGATTCGGGCCGCGCGCAACCTCTTGCAGGAAGCGGCGGCCTTCGTCGCCCAGAGTGAGAAACTGCGCTACCAGCGCCTGACGCACGGCGGCGGATTCGTCGTCGAGCAGCGCGAGGAGGGCTTCTTTTTCGGCGGTCGTGAGTATCCGCGTTTCCACGCGCAGAAGCGAAGTCGATTGCCGCGCAGTGGCAACGCGGAATCCCACCGCGAAGGCAGTTCGATCGCTCCGTGACGCGCGCGGAGGAGCGCGGCGATGTTTGCGGTCGACCTTGTGGTCGACGAGGTAGGTCCGGCTTCAGCCGGACCAAGAGCGCGCGGTCGGTTGCGCGAGTTTCGATGGACCGGCTGAAGCCGGCCTTACTCCCGCGCGCCGAAGAGGGCGGTGCCCACGCGCACGAGCGTGCTGCCGGCGGCGATCGCGAGCGCGAAATCCCCGGACATGCCCATGGACAGCTCGCGCAGTGGCGTGCCGGTGCGCGTGGCGAGGTCGTCGCGGATGGTGCGGAGATTTGCGAACGTGCGGCGCGCGTGCTCGGTCGTCTCGTCGGGCGTCGCGCCGAGTGGCGCGATGGTCATGAGGCCGTCGATGCGGAGGTGCGGTTTCGCGAGCGCGACATCGAGCAGGCGCGGGGCGTCGGCGGGCTCGGCACCGAATTTCGCGGGATCGTTGCCGGCGTTGATCTGCAGCAGCACCGGCAGCTGCTTGCCGAGCTCGCCGGCGGCGCGATCGAGATGGTTGAGGAGCTTTTCGCTGTCTACGCTCTGCACGCGATCGAAGTGCTGTGCGGCGAGCTTGGCCTTGTTGGATTGCAGATGGCCGATGAGCTCCCAGCGCAGCGCGCCGGCAACTTGGGCTCGTTTTTCGACGGCCTCCTGGACGCGGTTTTCGCCGACCGCAGGCAGCCCGTAAAGTGTGACATACTCGGCCGCGGCAGCGGGATGCGTCTTCGTCACCGGCAGCAGCAACACCTCCGCGGGATCGCGCCCGGCGGCCCGGGCCGTCTCGGCCATCAGAGCACGCAGCTTATCGGCGCGGGCACGGAAGGTCTCGAAATCGATAAACATTTATGAGGGGCGCTTTTAGATTGGATTGCTGATTAGGAGCATTTATACGGGTGCTCCATTTCGCCGCCATGCAAATCGAAAACTTCAAGATTTTCGCGGACCTTGTGGAGACCAAGAGTTTCTCCAAGGCCGCGAAATTGAACGGCATCACGCAATCCGCGGTCAGTCAGCAAGCGCGCTCCATGGAGCGCAATTTCAAGACGCTGATGATCGATCGCTCGCAGAAGCAGTTCAATCTGACGCGCGAAGGACAACGTATCTACGACGCGGCGAAGGAGATCCTGCACGTCTACGAGAAGCTCCTCAGCGAGCTGCAGGAGATGAAGAAGGTCATCAGCGGCACGATCCGCATCTCGACGATCTACTCGATCGGCCTCCACGAGCTGCCGCCCTACATCAAGAAGTTCCTGCACGACTATCCTTCGGTGAACGTGCGCATCGAGTATCGCCGCTCGAATCTCGTTTACGAAGACATCCTGCACAACTCGGTCGACTTCGGTCTCGTGGCCTTCCCGCAGAAGCTGCGTCAGATCGAGACGATCCCGTTCCGCAACGACCGACTCGTGCTCATCACGCATCCGAATCACCCGCTCGCCAAAGGGCCGGAGGCGGACCTCAAGACCCTCGCAGGCCATAAGTTCATCGGTTTCGACCCCGACATCCCGACGCGCAAGGCCGTCGATCAGATCTTCCGCGACAACAAGCTCGAGGTCACGCCGGTCATGGAATTCGACAACATCGAGACCGTGAAGCGCGCCGTCGAAATCGACCACGGCATCGCCATTGTGCCGCAAGCCACGGTGGCGCAGGAAGTGAAGCAGGGCACGCTCGCGGCGGTCGCGTTCAAAGGCAAGGAGTTCACCCGCCCGCTTGCGATCCTGCACCGCAAGGGCCGTGTGCTCACGCCGGCGATGAAGAAGTTCATCGAGACGCTCAGCGCCGAAGCGGCTGCGGCCGACGCCGCGGCAGCGAAGTTGGTCGTCTGAACCGACCCACCGTCCGGCCGGCCTGCCGAGCGCGTCCCAACGGACGCGCTTTGTTTTTGGCTGGCGCCGCGAATTCTCTGGAAGAAGCGCGCCGGCTGATTCCTCTACCACGCATGCAATCCTCTCTCCGCTCTTTGTTCCTGCTTGGCACGCTCGCGGCCATTGGCCTCTTCACGCTCGCTCGTGCCGACTCGCTGCCCGTCGTCGGCCAGGCTCCGGACTTCAAGCTCACGACGCTCGACGGCAAGGAAGTGACGGCCGCCGGCCTGAAAGGCAAAGTGGTGGTCGTCGATTTCTGGGCGACGTGGTGCGGTCCGTGTGTGGCGGAGATTCCGGGCTACGTCGCGCTGCAGAAGAAATATGGCAAAGACGGCCTCGTGATCATCGGCGTGTCGGTGGATCGCGGCGGGTCGGAGAAGGTGAAGAAATTCGCCGAGAAAAACGGCATGAATTACCTCGTCGCGATGGGCGACGGCGCGCTGGCGGAGGCGTTCGGCGGGTTCAATGTGATCCCCACCACGTTCCTCATCGATCGCGAGGGAAACATCCGGCACCAGAAGACCGGCTCGATGCCGCACGAGGAATACGAGGCGCTGGTGAAGCAGGTGCTGTGAGCGAGCAGTAGCGCGAGGCTGGAGTAGAAAGTAGCGGGAGCTTCCAGCTCCCGCGTTTGTTTGGGAGAGGCGGCTAACGGGAGCTGGAAGCTCCCGCTACTTTCGCGCCACCGCCGTGGCCGCGAGGAACAGTTGCGTGCCTGCTCGCGAGCGGGCTTGCTGGTTTTCTTCGTGTGAATTTTCCGTTGCACCTCCTCATTCCGCTCGTCTGCGCGCTGCTCTACGTGCTTGCGGCGCTGACGATCAAGCGCGCCGCGGCTTTCGGTGTCGGCGTGTGGCGCACGAGCTTCGTGGCGAACTGGATCATGTTCGCCGTGTTTCTGCCGTGGTGGTTCTGGCAGGGCGGCACGCTGCGGCCGCTGGCGGATTACTGGCAACCGGCCGTGACGGCGCTGTGTTTCCTCGGCGGTCAGGTGTTCATCTTCCTCGCGCTCAGCAAAGGCGACGTGTCGGTGACGACGCCGGTCATGGGCACGAAGGTGATCATGGTGGCGCTGTTCAGCAGCCTGCTGCGCGTCGGCGACGTGCCGCTGAAGTGGTGGCTCGGCGCCGCGTTGAGTGCCGGCGCGGTGGCGCTGTTGCATGCGGGCGAAAAACACGGCCAGCGTCGCCACGTCGGCACCGCGGTGGCGCTCGCGACGGCCAGCGCGCTGTCCTACGGCCTCGGCGATGTGCTCATGCAGAAGTGGGTGCCGGCGTGGGGCACGGCGAGTTACTTCCCGGCGATGTTCTTCCTCGTGGGCGTTTACTCGTTCGCGTTCGTGCCGTTTTTCAGCGCGCCGCTGTCAGCGCTGAACGGCGAGGCGTGGCGCTGGGTGTCGGTGGGCGGCGTGCTGCTCGCGCTCAACAACGCCGGCATCGTGCTCACGCTCGGCATTTGGGGCGGAGCGACGGCGGTGAACATCGTCTACAGCGCGCGCGGCCTGTTCAGCGTCGTGGCCGTGTGGGCGATCGGGCACTGGTTTGCCAACACCGAGCAACATCTCGCGCCCGGCGTGCTGCGGTTCCGCTTTATCGGCGCGGCGTTGATGATCGGCGCCATCGCGCTCGTGTTGGTTTAGCGAGGGTCCGCGCCTCCGGATGAGCGGCGCGTCGTTCGCGCTTGGTTAGAGCGACGACGACGCGAGCGCCTCACGCGCGCGGCGTTGAGCGGGCGCGTCGTGCTTTCCGCGGGTGGACATTGCCAGGCTGCGCTCCCAGGACTCGCGTGCTTTGTGTGTTTTTCCGGCAGCGGCCAAAGCGAAGCCGAGTTCGACGGCGTGGCTGGGAACGTCGGGCTCGAGCTCGACCGCCTTTTCCAAGTGAGTGATCGCGTCCGCAAAGGAAGCGTCGGGCAGGCCGCCGTAGAACAGTTTCACGAAAAAGCGCGCCGTGCCGCTCAGCTCGGCAACTTCGCGATGCCAACGGCCGAGCACGTGGTGGGCCCACGCGTAGTTCGGGTCGAGCGCGAGCGCACGCTCGGCTTCCTGACGCACGAGACGCGAGTATTTCACTTTCGTTCGCGTGTCGCTGTAGGTGGCGAGTTTGCCATGGCAGACGGCGAGCGAGAGCACGGCCACGGCGTTGCGCGGATCGAGTTGCACGGCGCGCTCGGACCACTCGAGAGCGAGACGGGCGTGGCGCTTCTTTTCCTCCACGTCGCTTAACTCGACGATGAGATCGGAGTATTGCTGCGCGATTTTCTGTGCGACGAAGGCGTCCGCGGGACGCGACGGCTGTAGCTGGAGAAACAGCTCCAAGGCGCGCCGCGAATCCAGCCGGGCCTCGGCGGCGAGCGCCTCGCGCAGCAGCGCGTCGCTCGCGCGCAGCGGACCAAGCGCGAAGAGCGCGAGCAGCGTGAGGAGTGCGCGGGGCAATGTCATCGGGTCAGATTTTGCGGAAAAGATAGTGGCTGACGTGCCACTCAGTGCCGCCGCGGAATTTCCAGAGTTCAGCGCAGGCGAGATAGAAGACGCGCCAGTAGACCCACCATTTCTCGGCTTCGTGCGCGCCGTAGGTCTCGGCGAGCAGTGGCATGATCTCGGTGCGGTGCACATCCATGTTTTGCAGCCAGTGCTCGGCGGTGCGCGCGTAGTGGTTGCCGTTCACCTGCCAATCCTCGACGAGCCGCAGGTGCTCCTGGAACTGCGGAAACAGGTCGTGCGACGGCATCATGCCGCCGGTGAAGAAGTATTTGCTCATCCAGTCGCTCTCGTCGCGCACTTCGAAGTGATACGGTGTCGTCGCGTGGACGAATACGTGGGCGAAGAACATGCCGTCGGATTTCAGCCACGTGGAAATGCGGCGCATCAACTCGGGCCAGTTTTTCATGTGCTCGAACATCTCGACCGACACGACGCGATCATAGGTGCCGGCGAGACTTGTGAACTCGTTCATGTCGCACGTGATGATGGCGACGTTCTTCAGGCCGCGGCGCGCAGCCTCGCCGAGGATGTGTTCGCGCTGGGTGCGCGAGTGCGAGACGCCGGTGATTTGCGCGCGCGGGTAGTGCTCGGCCATCCACAGCGTCAACGAGCCCCAGCCGCAGCCGAGTTCGAGGATGCTCTGGCCGTCGGCGATTCGCGCGCGAGTGCACGTGAGCGCGAGCATGCGCTCCTCGGCTTGGGCCAGCGTGTCGTCGTCGCGCTCGTAGAGGCACGACGAGTATTTGAGTCGCGGTCCGAGGCAGTAACGGTAGAACTCCGTCGGCACCTCGTAGTGTTGCTCCTTCGACTCGGCGGTGTTGATCGCGATCGGCATCGTGCGCAGGCCGGCGGCAAATTCGGCGACTTTCGTGCGCGGCGCCGGGTGCGCGATCTCCGCGAGTCGTTGACGGAGCAAGCGACGGATACCGGTGCGAATCGCCCAGTCGGGCAGCAGATCACGGGAAAGAAGGGTGTCGATCATGACGGTTGATAAACGGAGGTCGGAAGACGGAGAACTGAGGACGGAGGATGAAAGACGACGGGCAGAGAACGGTGGCGCTAGCTTCAGTTCGCAGCTTTCTGCGCGGTGTTTTCGGTGCGCGGGAACCACGGCACGAAGGCGCTCGTGGTTTGTTGGTAGCGGCGATAGGCATCGCCTTTCGAACGGAGCGATTGCTCCTCGTTCAGCGGGATGCCAGTCACGCGAAGCAACAGGTGGAGAATCGCGGCGGGCGCGATGAGCGCGAGCCAGCCCCACGGCGACGCGAGCGCGATGACCGCGAAGGCGACCCACACGAGCCACTCGAAAAAGTAGTTCGGGTGGCGGCTGTAGCGCCAGAGACCGATGGTGCAGACGCGCCCGCGATTGGCCGGGTCGCGCTTGAACGCGGCGAGTTGGGCGTCGGCGGTCGCTTCGCCGGTCAGTGCGATGATCCAGAGGACGACGCCGAGCATCTCGAGCCAGTGAAACGCGGGGGTCGGATTCAGCGCGGGCAGCAGAAACGGCACGGCGAGCAACACGATCGATCCCGCCTGCAGTTGGAAAAAGCCGAACATCTTCGGGGCAAAGTTGCCCGCCCAGTCACGGCGCAGTTGGACGTAGCGGCCGTCTTCGACGGGGTGATGACTCGCCACGCGACGCAGCAAGTGCGTGCCGAGGCGCGCCGCCCAGAATGTGCCGAGCGCGGCGATCGCGGCGCGGCGCGGCAGCCAGCCGGGGCCCGCGACGGCGTAGAACCACGCCACCGGCGCGAACGCGTAAGCCCAGGCGACGTCGACGATGCCGTAGTTGTCGAGTCGCCGTGCGAGGAAGTAGAGCGCGGCAAAGCTGCCGCAGAGGGCGGCGAGGGCGAACAGGACGAGCGGAAGCGCGGTCACGCCCGAGTTACGGGCGAGGAAGGCGGGCGGATGCGAGGCGGCGCAGAATTGGACGGGCGACGAGCCATGTGCCGCCGACGAGGAGCGGCAACGAGAGCAGCCACGCGGTGAGCGCTTGCAGTCCCATCAGGCCGAAGCGCGACCAGAACTCGCGCTGCGAAGCGAGGAACACGCGGCTGACTTCCTGGGGATCGAATGGCAGCGCTTCCGCGCCGAAGAGGGCTGCGCCGAGCCGCACGTAAACGGGAATCAGCGCGAGTTGCACCGGCCAGAGCAGCTGATTCACGACGTGAATGATCGGCTGGTTGAGCCGCAACGCCGCCGCGACGACGAAGCACAGCGCCGTGGTAAAACCGAGAAACGGAAAGACACCGCACGCGAGTCCCACGCCGAGTGTGAGTGCAATGCGGTCGGGCGTGATGCCTTGCGTGAGTTGTGCGCGGATCGGTTGGACGATGCGGCGTTGCCAGAAGCCGGGACGCGCGGGCGACGGGGACGCTATTTGCGTGTCCTGCGCGACGCCGCTGGGGACAGCGGCGCCCACCTTCGGGGCGGGCGTTGGCGGATTGCTCACGCGAGCAGGTAAACGCCGATCGAGAGCGCAGTCAGCACCGTAGGTAACGCGAGGCGGCCGTGGTTGCGTCGGGCGAAGACGTCGGCGAGTGGAGCGTTGGCCGGCACGGCGAAGAGTTCGCGGAGCATGTAGATCGCCATCGCGATGTTGCCGAGGAGCACGACGCTCACGAACCAGAGCACGCGCGCGGCGAGCGTGCCTTCTTTCCACGCGACCCAGACGAAGAACGTGATGAACGCCCAATAGGCATCGAAGAGCGTGGCGATCACCCAGGGCTCGCGAAAGGTGGCGCTGCGCGCGAAGTCGCCAAGCGGTTGGTGCAAGCTCGCCCAGCTCGTTACCCACAGCATCGACACGATCACGACGACGAAGAGCGCGCGCAGGAACCAGATCATTTTTAGTAGCGAGGAGTGAGTAGCGGGTAGCGAGTAGGTGTGCGGCGGCAGATGCTCGCTCCTCACTACCCGCTACTCGCTACTCAAAAGGACAGATTGTTCGGACGGGTGTGGACGGTTTGCACGACGGAGATGTTGCGGAGCGCGAACGCAGCTTCGCAGTAGCTCAGGTAGTAATCCCATTTGCGAATGAAACGGTCGTCGAAGCCCAGCGCACGCACGCGATCGAGCTGGTGGTGAAAACTGTCGCGCCAGGTGCGGAGCGTGCGCGCGTAGTCGCGGCCCATGTCTTCGAGGCCGTGGAGGACGAAGCCACCTTCGCGGGCGAAGAGATCGTTGAGGCGGTTGGTCGAGAGCAGCAGCGAGCCGGGGAAAATGTGCTTTTGGATAAAATCCACGCCGCGGCGGAACTGGTCGTAGCGCGCATCGGGGCAGGTGATGAATTGCAGCGCGACGAGGCCGTCGGGCTTCAGCACGCGGGCGCAGGTGGCGGCGTAGTCGCGGAGGAATTCGTGGCCGACCGCCTCGAGCATCTCGATGGAGACGATCTTGTCGAACTGGCCGCCGACGTCGCGATAGTCCTGCAGGCGCACCTCGATGCGATCGCTGAGGCCGGCGGCGGCGATGCGTTGCACGGCGAGATCGCGCTGCTCTTGTGAGAGCGTGAGCGTGGTGACGCGGCAGCCGTATTGTTGCGCGGCGTGCAGACTCCAGCCGCCCCAGCCGGTGCCGATTTCGAGCACGTGGTCGGTAGGACGCAGGTGAAGTTTGCGGCAGAGCGCGTCGTTCTTGGCGATCTGCGCCTCGCGCAGCGTGGCGTCGGCGCGCTCCCACTTGGCGGCGGAATACATCATCGTGTCGTCCAGCCAGAGCGCGAAGAAGTCGTTCGAAAGATCGTAGTGCTCGGCGATGTTGCGGCGGGAATTCTCGCGCGTGTTGGCGCGCAGCAGGTGACCCACGCGGTTGGCGAAACGAAGGAGGTTGAGCGCGAGATTTTTGGCGCGCTTCGAGCCGGAGAGCGTAGGCGCGTGTTCGACGTTGAGGATGAACCAGCCGATGAGCGCGGTCAGATCGGGCGTGTCCCAGTCGCCATCCATGAATGCTTCAGCGAAGCCGATGTCGCCGCCGAGGACGCAGCGGGAGAAAAAGCGTTCGCGACGCACACGCAGGACGGCGCCGTTGATGACGCCGGGCGCGACTTCGCGCGCGACGAACGATGTTTCGCCGAAGAGGCGCGCGGTGCCGTCGGGGAGTTCGATGCGAAGTTGTCCGCGCGGCATTTGCGCGAAGGCGTCGAGCACGGCGCGTTCGGCGAACGACGGTGAGCGCGTGGATTCAGGGGTGAGCGACGAAGCGGTAGTGGCTTTGGACGAACTCATGACTTGGCGGAAGCGAGCGAAGCGTGGGGACGGTAGAGGTCGCGCTGTTCGGCGGCGCGAGCGGCTTTCGGAAACCAACGGATGCGTTTCAGCCACAATCGCAAGGCGTGCCAGTGGATCAGCGCGATGACGCGGAGCGTGAGCAGCGGGTATTTTGCGGTGAACCACGCGAGGCGTGCGTCGGTGAGCGACGCGCGCGGGCCGTGCAGCGTGCTCGTGAGCGTGCGCTCGGAGCCGGCGTAGTCGTCGATCTGGATCGAAAGGCGGTCGACGGGCGTGCGCAGTGTGAAGTCGAAGGCGACGTCGACGTCGGAGAACGGTGAGACGTAGAAATTTTTCGGGGCGCGCAGATGAAAGGTTGTCGCGTCGGCGCGCTCGCTGACGTGGAAAGGCTTCATCTCGCGAAAGGTGTTGGTGACTTCGGCGATGGCGGTCACCGGCGTGCCCGCGCGATCGAAGCAGAAGTAGAACGAGACGGGATTGAAGAGATAGCCCGCGACGCGTGGGAGCGTGACGAGAAGGATGCGACCGTCGGCGAGATCGATGCCGCGGTCGGCGAGCCAGGTGATGACGCGTTGCTTGAGATTTTGGGTTTTCGATTCTCGATTTTCGATTTTCGAACCGGTCGGGTTGTGCAGCGGTTCGTGCGTCGGGAAGAAGTCGGACTCGCGCAGGCTGTAGAGGTTGGTGCGGTTGACGGAGAAGAGCCGCAGGCGTGCGTGCAGCGCGTCGAGTTCGCCGAGGTCGATTGCGAGATAGAAGAGCCGGTAGTCGAAGCGGTGCGGTTTCGGCGTGAAGCGGTGGTGCATCACGCGGCATTCGTAGAGGCAGGAGCGGAGCGATGCGCCGTGGATGTCAGGTGCGCGATCGGACGCGCCGGGCGGTGCGGGCGGCGGCGCGGACAAAAGGTCCGGCCCTACGGAGTTGGCGGCGGGCTGACGCATGACGACGAGCGGCTCAGGCGGTCGCGAGTTGCGCGGTGGCAGTGGGATCTTCGCTCGTCCACGGATCGCGGCCGAGGAGGAGACGCGAAAGATTTACGGCGGAGAGCAGGCCGTCTTCGTGGAAGCCGTAGCGCGTCCACGCGCCGCAGAAAAAAGTCTCGGTGGCGCCGAGTGCGTGGGAGTTGAGCGTGGGGATTTCGCGCTGCGCGCGCACGGCGCCGAGAGTGAACAGCGGGTGTTCGTAGGCGATCGTGCGGAGGGCTTTTCGCGGATCGATGCGCTCGGCGCCGTTGATGGAGACGAAGTAGTTTTCGCGATCGGAGACGCCTTGGAGGCGATTCATCCAGTAGATCGTCATGGGTTCGATCGCTCCGTCGGCGTTGCGCGCGATGGAGTAGTTCCAGGCGGACCAAGCCAGCTTGGTGCGCGGCATGACGGCGGCGTCGGTGTGGAGCGTGGCGGTGTTGGGCTGGTATTGAAATTCGCGGAGGAGGCGCGCCTCGTCGGGCGTGGCGTCGGCGAGGAGCGCGAGGGATTCGTGGCCGTGCGCGGCGAGGATGACTTTGTCGAAGCGCTCGGTGCGGCGGTCCTCGGTGGTGATGAACACGCCGTCGGGCGCGCGGCGGACGGAGATGACGCGCGCGTCGTGGCGGATGCGGTCGCGCCAGGGCGTGGTGAGGCGCGTGACGTATTGCTGCGCGCCGCCGTCGACGGTCCACCATTGGTGCTGCGTGTGGAGGCCGAGGAAGCCGTGATTGTGGAAAAAGCGGAGGAGCGTCCGCGCGGGGAACTGGAGCATCTTGGCCGGCGGCGTGGACCATACGGCGCTGCTCATCGGGATGACGTAGAGATTGAGAAAGTCTTCGCCGTAGCCGCGGCGGCGCACGTAGTCGGCGAGCGTGATGTCCGCCCACTCGGGGTTATCGAGCGCGTCGAGCGCTTCGTGGTTGAAGCGGTCGATCTGCAGCAGCATGCGGTAGAACGACGGGCGCAGGAGATTGCGGCGCTGGCAGAAGAGGTGATTGAGCGACGAACCGCAGAATTCGAGACCGGTGTCCTCGTGGCGCACGCTGAAGGACATGTCGGTCTTCTTCACCGGGACGTTGAGCTGGGCGAAGAGGCGCGTGAGCTGCGGGTAGGTCTCATAGTTGAAGACCATGAAGCCGGTGTCGATCGGCAGCGGGCGCGCAGTGCCGCGCTCGGGGACGGTCACGGTGTTCGTGTGGCCGCCGGTGTAGCGGTTTTGTTCGAAGAGGGTGACGTCGAAATCGCGGTGCAGGAAGTGGGCGCAGCCGAGGCCGGAGATGCCGGTGCCGACGATGGCGAGAGTGGGGCGGGACATCGTGGGATTTTTGATTTTCGATTCTGGATTTTCGATTGGTGCGGTGAGGCGCGGCGTGGATGGCGTCGGGGAGTTACGGGTGGAGATGGAATTCGGACGCAAAAAAACCCGCGGCGGCGAAGCGCGCGGGCAGTGTGGCGAAAAAGAAAAAGCCCCGCGGTGAAGCGGGGCTGGGTTCCGGCAGGCGGAGGTTATCGTGCCGGCTGGAAGCCGGCGCTACTCAGATGACGGGTGGCGTCGGTTTTTGCGGCGAAGTCGCGGGCGGTTGCTCGGCGAGTTCGGACACGTCCTTGTGGATCGCGGGGCCGTCCTTCTTCTGCATCTGCGCGGCGACTTCAGGCGAGTTCACCGTGGCGATGGCGATGGCGGCGGCGGTGGGGACGACGCGGCGGAGCGTGTTGATCTCATCTTGCACGGACGAGATGGAAACGCGGCGGATGGTGTCGGCGTGGGCGTTGCGCTCGGCTTCGTCGTAGATGGACTTCGGCACGGGCTTGAGGCCCCAGATGAAGCCGGTGAGCGAGAGCGCCTTCAGGCCGTAGTAGGTGGGATCGACTTCCCACCAATAGAAACCGTTGCGCGTGGAGGCTTGGTAGCGGTGGTGGTTGTTGTGCCAGCCTTCGCCGAGGCAAACGATCGCGAGGATGAAGCTGTTGCGCGAATCGTCGGTCGTGTGGAAGCGGCGTTTGCCCCAGAGGTGCGTGAAAGAGTTGATCGAGGCGGTGCCGTGGAAGAGCGCGGTGGTGCTGATGAAGAAACCCCAGACGAGCAGCTGCGAAGCGCTGGTGCCGAGCGAGGGGGCGATGTTCTCGAGCAATGCGCCGAGGCCGAAGAGGCTGAGCGCGAAGAGCACGGGAACGACGATGTCGAAGCGATTCAGCCAGACGAGCTCGGGGTATTTCGTGAGGTCTTTGACCTTCGAGTAATCGGTGGGGAAGTTGCGCTTCGAGGTGATCCAGCCGATGTGCGACCAGAGGAAGCCGTGCACGTGCGGCGAGTGCGCGTCCTCTTCGTCGTCGGAGTGCTGGTGATGGTGGCGGTGATGGTAAGCCCACCAAAGCGGACCGCGCTGCACCGTCGTGCCCGCCCAGAGCGCGAGGAGGAATTGGCCGAAGCGGGACGTGCTGTAGGATTTGTGCGAGAAATAGCGGTGCAGGATGCCGGTGACGGCGAACATGCGCACGACGTAGAGAAACACGGCGGTCCAAACGGCAAACCAGCTCCAGCCGACCCAGAGCACGCCGAGGCAGCCGAGGTGCAGAACGATGAACGGGATGCAGCGGACGAGATTCACGCCATCAGGTTGGGCGCGGATGACTTCCGGGGATTCTAGAGTGTAGTCGGAGTCGACCCACTGAACGAGGGAGGCGCCAAGGCGGCGCACGGAGGCTTTGAGCGAGGACACGATACTTATTACGACAGAGGTGAGCGGCGGGACGGAAACCTTCCGGCCGACGCGGTGCAAGCGCCCAATTTAGCTAAAGAGAAATTGCCTCATTTTCCATGCGTGAGTTGGTTGTAGCTAAAAAAGAAGCCGTCTCGCGAGAGACGGCTCAAACATTTGAGAAGGGTTGAAGCGTAGCGGGCGCGGGACGACGGCCGCGAAATGCGCGTTCAACTATCCGGCTCGGTGGCGACGAGCAGGGATAGCAAAGCGAGAATGATGACGGAGACTAACATGGTGCTTGGTGCGTCGGTGCTGGGTCAGAGCACCTTGGCGTGGAAATTGTTCCACCTGCGCGGATGCGCACGTGGATCGCGCTGAATGGAGCCAGCGGCGCCGGTCGTGCAAGCAAATCGTGTGTCCCATGCGTCGTTCGGCCCATGTGTGTAGTAAACGAGAGAAGCCGCTGGAAATTTCATATAAATGCGGCATGGTGCCGGCATGAAAGCGTTGCGCCCGATTCTACTCCTCGCGGGAGCGCTGTGCGGTGTCAGCATGGTGTTCGCCGCCGACAAAGCCGCCGCCCCGAAATCCTCACCGTCTTCCGTCGAAGTGATCTTCGACAAATCGGCTGAGTTTACCGATTTCACCCAAAGTTACTCCTCGCGCGATTACGGCCAGGAAGGACTCATGGAGCAGTTTCGTGAATTCCTCCAGGAGCGCATTGCGCCGCGGTTGGAGACGGGCCAGCGCGTCGTGATCACCATCAAAGACATTGACCTCGCCGGTGATTTTGAGCCGTGGCGCGGCCCCCGTGCGGATGACATCCGCATCGTGAAGGACATCTACGTGCCGCGGGTGAAGTTGGAATTTCGCCTCCTGAACGCCGATGGCTCGGTCGCGTCAGAAGGACAGCGCGACCTGAAGAATCTCGGCTTCATGATGAGCACGCCGTTTCCGCAGAGCGACTCCCTCCGCTGGGACAAGGACATGTTGAACGACTGGATTCGCCGCGAGTTTCCGGCGAAAAAGAAATAGCTCTCGCGCTTCGTGACTCTGGCTTTCCCGGGCGCTCCGTGATGCGGAGCGCCTTTTCTTTTGCCCGTTCTGTGGCGAGGA
Organism: Verrucomicrobiota bacterium; assembly: GCA_023432225.1. Classification (GTDB taxonomy): domain Bacteria; phylum Verrucomicrobiota; class Verrucomicrobiia; order Opitutales; family Opitutaceae; genus Didemnitutus. The sequence goes on along the minus strand of JAEYUW010000011.1, from coordinate 88,033 downwards.
ATTCGCAGCTTAACTATCTCCCGGTTAGGAATTAGGGCTTTCCCGCTCTGGATTGCCCTTGCGTTCATCGCGCATCGATGGCTCTGTCGCCGCCGTTCGTTAAGAGTTTTCGAGTTAGATGACAGGATCTGGTGAGTCGTTGGCTGAGCTGCTTGGCTTAAGTGATGATTTGAAACCCACAGTGGGAACGGACTGGCAGCGGAACGAAGGCCCCTAACGATTTCATCACATGAGCAACTCCAAACTCTACGTCGGCAACATGTCGTTCCAGACCTCCGAAGAAGCGCTGCGCGCGCACTTCGAGCAGTTCGGCGCCGTCACCGACATCTACGTCGCGATGGACAAATTCACGGGCCGCCCGCGCGGCTTCGCTTTCGTTACGATGGGCACGCCGGAAGAGGCGAAGCTCGCGATCGAAAAGACCAACGGCGTCCAGCTCGATGGCCGCGCCCTCCAGGTTAACGAAGCCCGCCCGAAGGAAGATCGTCCGGCTGGCGGCGGCTTCGGCGGTGGCGAGCGTCGCGGCTTCGGCGGCGGCGGTCGTGGTGGCTTCGGCGGTGGCCGTGGCGGCCGCGGTGGCGACCGTGGCGATCGCGGTGGCTTCGGTGGCGGTCGCGACCGTTACTAAGTCGACCGTTTGCCTCGCGCAAACTGACTGATTTTTCGGGGCGGAGCCCAAGCGGCTCCGCCCTTTTGTTTATCCGGGCGAGTCACTCATCCGCTAGTTCGCTAGTCGTCGCCGCTTTCATTCTCTGCGCCCGCGGAAATAATCCGCAGCGCTCCTCGCGTTTCCGCCGTCAGCGCGGTGCGCGTCCTCCATTTTAGCGTCGATCTGTGCGCGACAGTGGTTCGTTCCTCCCATGGCCTTCAAAGCTCTCAATCTCTCCGAGCCCGTTCTTCGCGGCATCCAAGCCGCCGGTTACACGGACCCGACTCCCATTCAGCTCCGCGCGATTCCGGTCGTGCTCGGTGGCGGCGACCTCATCGGCTCCGCGCAAACAGGCACTGGCAAAACCGCCGCGTTTGCGCTCCCGATCCTCTCGCGTCTCGGCAAACACGCCGCCAAACCGCGCGTGCTCGTGCTCGAGCCGACGCGCGAGCTCGCCGCTCAAGTTGAGACCGCGTTCCGCGACTTCGCGCGCTTCACCGATCTGCGCACCGTCGCCGTTTTCGGCGGCGTCGGCTACGGCCTCCAACGCAGCGAACTGCGCAAAGGCGTCGACGTCATCGCCGCCACGCCCGGCCGTCTCATGGATTACGTGAAGGACGGTTCGATCAATCTGCGCGATATTCAGATTCTCGTCCTCGACGAAGTCGACCGCATGCTCGACATGGGCTTCCTGCCCGTCGTGAAAGACATCATCAGCCGCTGCCCGCGTGAGCGTCAGACGCTGTTCTTCTCCGCGACGGTGCCGCCCGAGATCCAGCAGGTCGCACAATTCGCGCTGCGCAATCCGCAGCGCGTCGAAGTCGGCGTGAATCGCTCCGTCAATCGCTCGATCAATCACGCGCTCTACCCGGTCGCGCTGGGGCAAAAATTTGACCTGCTCGTCGCGTTGCTCGCGAAGACCGATTTCGACAGCGTGCTCGTCTTCTCGCGCACCAAGCACGGCGCCGACAAAATCGCGCGCAAGCTCAAGTCTGCGAACCACAGCGTCGCCGTCCTCCACGCGAATCGCTCGCAGAACCAGCGCATCGAGGCGCTCGCCGGCTTCAAGTCCGGCAAATACGAAGTGATGGTCGCCACCGACATTGCCGCGCGCGGCATCGACGTTGCGGGCGTCACGCACGTCATCAACTACGACGTGCCGGAGAATCCCGAGGACTACGTCCACCGCATCGGCCGCACCGGTCGCGCGCAGGCGGTCGGCGATGCGTTCACGCTCGTCACGCCCGAGAACGCGGACGACATCCGCGACATCCAGCGCTTCATTGGCCAAAAAATTCCCGAGTTGCGCCTCGAAGGTTTCGATTACCTGCCGTTCGGCGTCGCCCAACCCAAGCAGCCCCGCGGCCAGCACGGCGGCGGCCACCGCGGTGGCGGGCATCGTGGCGGTGGTGGCGGCGGTGGACAGCGCGGCGGTTTCCGCGGTGGTCACGGTGGCGGCGGTCATCCGAGCCGCGACAGCAACGGCGGCAAAGTCGGCTTCAGCTTCCGCGGTCGTCGCTGAAGCGCGGTTGTTTTCGCTTAGTTCTTCCGAGGCGCACCCTGGTGCGCCTTTTTTCTGCCCGCAGGTGCAAGCTTGCTCGCTCCTCGCGGTGCGGGCACGACATCGCAGCCACTCGCTCCTTCATGCCCACTGCCGCTGCCGTCCAAAAACACCTCGAGCGTCTCGCCGCGTGTCGCGCTTGCCCGCGCATGCACAAGCCGGTCGTCGTCGGCCGCCCAGTCGTGTCGCGCGTGTTACTCGTCGGCCAGGCGCCAGGTGACAAAGAGCCGGTCCTCGGTCGCCCGTTTGCGTGGACTGCGGGCAAGACGCTCTTCAAGTGGTTCAACGAAGCACTCGACTGGACCGAGGACGAAACGCGCGATCGCATCTACTTCGCCGCGATGTGCCGTTGTTTTCCGGGAAAAAAGGAAGCCGGCGGTGATCGTGTGCCCGACGAAGACGAGATTTCCGCGTGCGGTCGCTGGCTCGACGCCGAACTCGATCTCCTCGAGCCCGACCTCGTGTTGCCCGTCGGCAAGCTCGCGATCACCCGCTTCCTGCCGCCGGCACCGCTGAACGACATCATCGGGAAGAAATTTCGCATCGACCACCGCGGCCGTGCGCTAGACTGCATCCCGCTCCCGCATCCGAGCGGGGCGTCGCCCTGGCACCGCATGGAGCCGGGCAAAACGCTGCTCCGGCAAGCGCTGACGCAGGTGGCGAAACATCCCGCCGTTCGCGCCTGTGTGTAGGCCGGGCTTTTCGGTTGCGTCGCCGTTTTCGCGCCGCTCTGTTGCGCGCACTCTTTCATGAAGCTCTGGTTCCGGCTTTTTCTTGTTTCCTTTTTTGCCTTCGTGCCGCTCGCGCGTGCGAAACCGAAGGCCTCCACGCACAGCACGCCCTCGCCGGGCAGCTACACGGGTGCGATCGTGATCGACGCTGCCACCGGTCAATCGCTGTGGGAGGACAATGCCGACGTGACCAACCCGCCGGCGAGCATGACGAAGCTCATGACCTTCGCCGTCCTGCACGACAAACTCGCCGACGGCTCGCTGACGTTGCAGACGGTGGTCCAGGTCGATGCCTCCGATTCGAAAATGGGTGGCACGCAAGTGTATCTCGATCCGCGCGAGAAATTCTCCGTCGAGGATCTAGTCTACGCGATGATGATCCAATCGGCCAACGATGCCGCGCATGCGCTGGCGCGCACCGCGGCCGGATCGGTCGAAGGGTTCGTTGAACTCATGAATGCGAAGGCGCGATCCCTCGGTTTGAACAGCACCACCTTCCGGTCGCCGCACGGCCTGCCACCGCCGAGCCGTCGGGCCAGCGAAGGCGACCTCACCACGCCGCGCGATTTTGCGAAGCTTTGCCGCTACCTCGTGCAAAGCACCGACGTCCTGAAATACACTGCGGTGCGCGAGCGCGCGTTCGGCTTGGGACGATCCCAAGGGCCGATGATGATGATCAATCACAACAAGCTCATCGGCAAAATCGCCGGCGTCGATGGACTTAAGACCGGTTACACCGAGGCCGCGGGTTATTGCCTGAGCGCGACCGCAGAACGTAACGGTCGCCGAATAGTCGCGGTCATCATGGGTTCCTTTGGCCCCAATCGCTCGGTCGACAAGGGGCGTGCGCGCGATTTGAAGATGATCGAAATGTTGGAGCGCGGGTTCGCGGCCGCCCCAGCGACGATCACGCCCGTGGCCGACGGTCCTGTTCCGACCGTTCAGCCGTCCCAAGCAGGAGTGCCGGCGCCGAAGCCGCTGCCGGCCTCCACCCACGCCGCCGAGGCGATCCCAACTTTGAAGACCAGCGCGGTTCCCGCGCCCGCGTCACCGAGCGATGAATCCTCGACGGCGAAGGAACCTGCGGTAGTCTTCCGCGTCATTCCTCCTGTCGCTTCGCCGAAGAAACCATGAGCCCCATCGTCCGCCGTTTCGCTTTTCTGTTTGTCAGTGTCGCGTTTTTGAGCGCCTCGCCTCTGTTCGCCCAGCGCGAGCGTTTGCCGCCGGAGGATCTCGAGGTCGTGGAAAACCGCTGGCCGAACGCCAAGAAAACCTCCACCGGATTGCGCTACATCGTCCTGAATCCGGGGGATCAAAGCAGTCCGACTCCCCAGGCCGGCGACCGCGCCGCCGTGCTCTACAAGGGTATGCTGCTCGACGGAACCGTGTTCGACCAATCGCTTGATCCTGCGCACCCGTTCAAACCGCGCGTGGGCCGCGATGAACTCATTCCCGCTTGGGACCAGGCGCTCACGCGCATGCACAAAGGCGAAAAGTGGCTCCTGATCGTTCCCTACGAACTCGGCTACGGCACGCGCGGTAATCCGCCGAAAATCCCCAAGCGGGCGACGCTGGTGTTCGAGATGGAGTTGGTCGATTTCGGCAAGAATCTGCCGCTGAACTGAAATCCCGGGAGCAGGGACGTCGGTTGCAGAGGTGGAACGCGTTGAGCTCAACGCGTTCTGCGGCTCTCGCCGCGGGTCGGATTCCAGAGCGTATGGAGGTCAATGCGCTCCACCCACGAAAAAGCGCCGGTGTTTCGCCGGCGCTTGTTTTTTGGGCGGGAGGTGCGCTTGGGGCGCAGCGGCTCACTTCATCATTTCTTCGAGCAGCGGGCGCATGGCATCGGCCCAGATCTGATAGCCGGCGGCGGTGGGGTGCAGCTGATCGGGCATGATGGCGTCCGGAATCTTGCCGTCGGCGCCGAGGAACTTCGCGCCGATGTCGAGGAAGCGGACATTCTTCCCGTCATCGAGTTTGGCTAGAATCGCGTTCGCCTCGTTGATCACCTGCATGCGCTGCACGGCGTCATCGATGATCTTGCCTTCTTTGTCCTTGCGCGGACCACGCGGAAAAATCGCCAGCAGCAGCACCTTGGCTTCCGGAATTTCGGAGCGAATCAGTTCGACGATCTTTTTGTCGGCGGCGGCGATTTGCTGGCCGGTGTGGTTGCTGGAGTTGTTGGTGCCGAGCATCAGCACGACGACCTTCGGCTTAACGCCTTTGAGGACGCCGTCCTCGATGCGCCAGATGACGTGTTCGGTGCGGTCGCCGCCGATGCCGAAGTTCGCGGCCTGGTATTTTTCGTAGTTCGCCTTCCAAACGGCGGGCGCTTTGCCCCAGCCTTCGGTGATCGAGTCGCCGATGAACAGGAGCTGCATCGGCTCCTTCGCGCGTTTCAGGTGCTGGGAGTGCAGTTCGTAGAAGCGAGCGTTGCCGCGCTTGGGCGCGCCGATGCTCGGATCGTAGGGCTTCGCGCCTTGCGCGAAGAGGGACAGGGAGGCCGCGACGAACGCGACGGCGGTGAGGAACCGACGGAGTTGGGGTTTCATGTTCAGGGTGAAAGACGTTACGCGCGCGCTTTGGTCACGCAACGGCAACTTCCGGTGAGATTTTGCGTATCAACCAACGAGCGCTTTGCGCTGAGTCCAGAAACTGTCGGCGCTGTAGCACGCGAGTCCGCACCAGATGAGTCCGAACGAAATCGCGCGCAGCCCGTCGAACGGCTCCCGATACACGAGCCAGCCGACTAGGAACGCGAGCGAGGGCGCGATGTATTGCAGCAGCCCGAGTGTAGTGAGCCGGATGCGCACAGCGCCGTAAGCGAACCACACGAGCGGGATCGCCGTGATCCAGCCCGAGCAGAAAACGAGCACATGCTCGGTCGGGCTTACGTGTCCGATCGCGCCGCGTCCGTGCCAAGCGAGCCAAATCAGATAACCCGCCGTGAGGGGAAGGTAGAGCAGCGTCTCGACGGTCAGGCCGTCCAGCGCGCCCATCGGGGATTTTTTGCGGATCAAGCCGTAGCCGCTCCACGTCGCCACGATGATCAGCGCGACCCACGGCACGTGATCGACGCGGAACAACAGCCAAGCCACGCCGCTGGCGGCCAGCGCGATCGCGATCCATTGCAACGGGCGCGGGCGCTCATGGAAAAGGACGAAGCCAGCCGCGACGTTGAACAGTGGCACCAGGAAGTAGCCGAGGCTGGAGTCGAGGATGTGGTCGTTGTTCACGGCCCAGATGAACGTGAGCCAATTGCCCATCAGGAGTGTGCCGGTCGCGAAGTTGAGCCCGAGCACGCGCGGCGACTTGAACGCGGCCCACACGGTCGCGAGACGATCTTGCCAGCGCAGCACGCCGAGCAGGAATACGAGCGACCACACCGCGCGGTGCATGATCAGCTCCACCGGACTGATGTGCGCGAGGAACTTCCAGTAGATCGGAATGATGCCCCAAAATGTGAACGCGCCGACGGCGGCGAGCGCGCCGCGACGGGCTTCGGGATGCGGAGGTGCGAGGGCCAAGATGCCGCGAAACGTGCGCGAAGCCCTCGCGATCGTCAACGGGCCCGCGCACTTGCGCCCGAGTTATGGCGGAAACTGTTTCGCGGTAGCGGGCCACGCGCAGCAGGGTGGAACGCGTTGACCTCAACGCGTTCTGGGCCCGCAGCCCGTTGCGCGCAGAATCGGCGAGCGAACGTTCTTGAACGCGTTCAGGTCAACTCATTCCACCGCGAATGGCGCTACTGCAGCGCCCGGGCGTAGCGTGCGAGCGTCGTGGCGAGTTCCTGTGTCCGTCGGACGACGTCAGCATTCGTGATCGCCTCGCTCGAAAAATCCGCCTCGGTGGCGTAGACAAAGCGCGGCACGATCGTGCAGCGGAAATCGAGCATCAGACTATTGGCGAGCCCCATGATGCTCATGTAGCTCGACGCGCCACCGGCACAGCACGCGAAGCCCACGATCTTGTTTTCCCAAGCCTTGCCCGTGAGCTCCACGAGGTTCTTCACCGCCGCATTCACGTCGTAGTTGTAGATCGGCGTCGCCACGAGAATACCGGCGGCGCTGGTGATGAGATTCCGCGCCTGCGCCGTGTTCTCGTGGCGGTAGGCCGCCGCGCCGTCACACGGCGGAAGCGGCAGCTCGCGCAAATCGAGCAACGTGGCGTCGTGGCCGGCAGAAACCAGCTCGGCGTGCGCGGCGCGCGCGAGCAGCCGGCTGTTGCTGTCGGGATTGAGGCTCGCGGACAGGACGAGGAGGTTCATGCGAGGAATAGCGCGCAATAGCCCGATGATTCGGGCCAACTATTTCGGTGATGCCGCTGGTGCGTTCGTCGATTGGTAGGAAACGAGCTGCCAGCGATCATGGAGCAGGGCGTAGATGGCAGTGATCACCAGCGCGGGCTTCAGGGTTTTGCCGTCGGACAGCACGACTTCGATCTGCATCGGACCGGTGAGAATGGCGGTCTCGTTGCTATACAGCCGGACCTGAGGCAGCGCGGTGTAACGGAGCGCCGCGTATTTGAACGCGCCGCTCTTCAGGTCTCCGAGGAACTGCGCCTTGGTCTGCACGCGGCCGTTGGAGTGCACGTAGAGACAGTCCGGCGCCAGCATGTCGTCGAGCGCGCCGATGTCCGCCGCCAGCAGCGCATAGATGCGCGTCTCGTCGGCGCGGAGGACCGCGGCCTTGAGGCCGTCGGCGAGCGTCGGGCGCTGCGCGGCTGCTGTCAGGGCGCTGCTCAACGCGACCACCAGGGCAAAGAGGAAGGCCCGGCGTGGTTTCATCAGCGATACACCGGGTGCGGCCGGCCTTGGTCGTTGATCGCGACGTAGGTGAAGATGCCTTCGGTGACCTGGAGCAACTCGCCGTCCTTGCCGCGTTGCACCCAAGCCTCGATGTCGATCCGCATGGAGGTGCGGCCTACTTTCAGCAGGCGGGCGTGGCAGTTCACGATATCGCCGACGTAAACCGGGTTGTGAAACACCATGCCGTCGACGGCGACGGTCGTGACGCGGCTGCGGGAGATGTTTTTGGCCACGATGGCGGCGCCGAGGTCCATCTGCGACATGAGCCAGCCGCCAAAGATGTCGCCGTTCGCATTGGTATCGGCGGGCATGGCGATGGTGCGGATGACGAGCTCGCCGTGCGGCTGCGTGGATTCGGGGGGCGGCGTGGTGGCTTCAGGCATAGGGAGCAGGATGCAGGTGCGCGAGAGGCCCGCAAGTCCGCCGCGTCAACGCGTGCGGTCGTAGCGCAGCAGACGCGGCGATTCCTCGGAGGTCACAAAAATCGCCCGCCCATCCGCGCTGAAGCAGACGGCCTCAGCCTGAGGCAGGTTATGGGCACCGAGGATAATGGGGTTTTTAGCCAGCGCCTCGGCCCAGGATTCGTGAGCCGCGCGAGGAAAAAACAGGGTATCGCCATAGGTGAGCACGACGGCCGCCGAACCATCGGGCGCGAAGTCCATGGCGCAAGGCTCGGCACGATAGCGTCCGGTGGGCGTTTTGAGGAGGCGCTGGAAAAAGTCGGGCTGTGGCACGTGCGGCACCATCCCAACGTGGCGAGCGACGACGAGTTCCTTGTTCGGTGCGAGAGGCAAGCGATAGAGGCGCGGCACGGCGTTGCGTTTCGAGATCAGGTAGATGAAGCCCTCGCGCGGGTCCACGGCGAGCGATTCGCAGTCGCGCGCGAGATCTTCGTAGACGACACGTAGCGTGTAGGCCGGAGCGATTTCGGTCTCGGCGTCGGGCCGCAACGTGACCGGATCAGGCTCCTCCAAAACGTGCAGCAGGATCGCGGGGCGGCGCGCGTAGTTGTCGCCAATATCGCCGACGACGAGCCAAGCCTTGCTGTCCTTCTCGAAGGACGCGATGTCCTCCCAGTCCGTGTTCGTGCAGCCTTTCAGGCGCAGCGTCGCGCGACGTTCACCGGTTGTGGCGTCCACGCCGTAGAGGACGGGCTCACCGCCGCTGTCGCTGTGCACCCACAACAGACCGGGCGTGCGGCGTGAAGCGGCGAGGCCGCTCGCCTCGCGGTTTTTCGGCTCCGCCAATGGGGTGGCATCGGCCGGACCGGAAAAGGGCAGGGGCGTGGACGCGGTGAGCGCGGGCAGCTGCAGGCAGGCGAAAGCGAGCAAAAACGCCGTGGTGCCGTATGACTTTGCCATTGTTTTCAGAGGGGAACCGCCGGATAGTCCGCGCATCATGTCACTCTCTGGGAATGCCGCCTTCCGGCGGTTGTTCAATGAAATCGGCACGGTGGATCAGGTGGGGATCGAGGAGCGCGTCGCCAAATACACGACGCGAAGCATCAAGAAGAACTCCAAGATCCAAGGTCTCAAGCTCGCGGTCTCGATGGTCGATCTCACGACGCTCGAGGGCAAAGACACGCCCGGCAAGGTCGCCTCGCTTTGCCAGAAGGCGCTGCAACCGCACGAAGGTCTCGACTGCCCCCAGGTCGCCGCCGTGTGCGTCTATCCGTCGATGGTGAAACATGCCCGCCGCGCGCTGGGTGAGGATACCGCCGTGCGCATCGCGTCGGTCGCGACGGCGTTTCCGAGCGGCCAGGCGCCGTTGAAGACGCGTCTCGCGGAAGTGCGGGCGGCGGTCGAGGACGGCGCCGACGAGATCGACATGGTGATCAATCGCGGCGCGTTTCTCGCGGGAGATTTCGGTCTCGTGCAGGATGAAATTTCCGCGGTCGTCGAGGCCTGCGGGTCAGCGACGTTGAAGGTGATTCTCGAGGTCAGTGAACTCGAGACCTACGACAACATCCGTGCGGCTTCCTTCATCGCCATGCGGGCGATCCGTCCGGGCGACTTCATCAAGACGAGCACCGGCAAGACTTCGCTCAACGCCACGCTCGGCAACAATCAGGTGATGCTCGAGGCGATCCGCGATTACTACCTCGATACCGGCATCGCGATCGCGATGAAGCCCGCGGGCGGCATCCGCACGGCGAAGCAGTCGCTGCATTTTCTCACCGCCGTGAAAGAGACGCTCGGCGACGAGTGGCTCAACAACACGCGTTACCGTTTCGGCGCCTCGTCGCTGCTGAACGATCTGCTCCGCCAGCTCGAGAAGGAGAAGACCGGCGCCTACCAAGCGCCGTATTATTTCAGCGAAGCCTCCGAGTCTTACTGAGTTTCCCAACCACTGATCTTCACTAATGGTCACTAATCTCACGCCGCCGTCCGGCATCAGTGTGAATTAGTGTGCATTAGTGGTTCCAAGCCATGCCCACTCTGACTGAGAAAAAATCCGCCCGTCCCACCAAGCGCTCGCAAGGCCGTCCGCTGCCTGAGCTGATCTTCGGCGACCTGTGGGAATTCGATCCCGCGCCCGAGACGGCCGATCCGAAGCTGAAGGCGCGCTACGAGCTGTTCATCGGCGGCCAGTTCGTCGCGCCGGCGTCGGGCAAGTATTTCGATTCCATCAACCCGGCCAACGAGACGAAGATCGCCGAGTTCGCGCTCGGAGGTGCGGCGGATGTCGATGCGGCTTACGCCGCCGCGCAGAAAGCGCAACCGGCCTGGGCGAAGCTGCCCGGTGCGGAGCGCGCGAAATACCTCTACCGCATCGCGCGCCTGTTGCAGGACCGCGCGCGCGAGTTCGCCGTCGCCGAGACGATGGACAACGGCAAGCCGATCAAGGAAACGCGCGACTTCGACGTGCCGATGGCGGCCGCCCACTTTTTCTATCACGCGGGTTGGGCCGATAAGCTCGAATACGTCGCGCCCGGTCGTCGTGTCGCTCCGCTTGGCATCGTCGGCCAGGTCATTCCGTGGAACTTTCCGCTGTTGATGATGGCCTGGAAACTCGCGCCGGCGTTGGCGGTGGGTAACTGCGCTGTCATCAAGCCCGCTACCAACACGCCGCTCTGCGCGCTGAAGCTCGCCGAGATCATCCAGGACGCCGGCCTTCCCCCCGGTGTCGTCAATATCATCAGTGGCCCCGGCTCAACGGGCGGCGCCATCATGGCGCATCCGCTCGCCGCCAAGATCGCGTTCACGGGCTCGACCGAAGTCGGCAAAGTGATCATGCGCTCCGTTGCTGGCACCGAGAAGCGCATGACGATGGAGCTCGGCGGCAAGGCGGCGAACATCGTCTTCGACGACGCGCCGCTCGACCAAGCCGTTGAAGGCATCGTCAACGGCATCTTCTTCAACCAAGGCCAGGTGTGCTGTGCAGGCTCGCGCCTGCTCGTGCATGAGCCGGTTGCTGATGCGATCGTGGCGAAATTGAAGAATCGCTTGCGCGTGCTCCGCGTCGGCGATCCGCTCGACAAGAACACCGATGTTGGCGCGATCGTCTCGCGCGACCAGCTCGACACCGTGCAAGGCTACCTCGACGCTGGCGTGAAAGAAGGCGCCACGATGTGGCAGCCGCCGTGTCGTCTGCCGAAGAAGGGTTTCTATCTGCCGCCGACGATCTTCACCGGCGTCACGCAAAGCCACCGCATCGCGCGCGAGGAAATCTTCGGACCCGTGCTCTCGATCATCACTTTCCGCACCGTCGACGAGGCGATCGAGAAGGCCAACAACACCGCTTACGGCCTCAGCGCCGGCGTGTGGACCGACAAGGGCTCTCGCATCCTGAAGATGTCGACCGAGCTGAAAGCCGGCGTCGTCTGGGCGAACACGTTCAACAAGTTCGACCCGACCTCGCCCTTTGGCGGCTACAAGGAATCCGGCTTCGGCCGCGAAGGCGGCCGCCAAGGCCTGCTCGATTACTGCCAACTCGTCTGATGTCGCGTGCCTTCGTCCCGCCATCCGAGTGTCCTGTTTGCGGCGCTGCCGTGCCGCGAGGCGCGCGCGCCTGCCCCGAGTGCGGGGCGGATGAGCGCTCAGGGTGGAACCAGGATGACACGCGCTACGACGGGCTCGATTTGCCGGACGAGGCATTCGCGGACGACGAGGGCGCACCGCAACGCGCTTCGCGCGCTCGTCCGAATCATCTCTGGTCGATCGTCGCCAGCCTCCTCGTGATTGCACTGATCCTTCTCTTCGTCTTTCGCCGCTAAATTTCCCCATGGCCGAATCGTTCCGCACGACCCCGATCAAGACCGACAAGATGCCGCCCGGCATCCCCTACATCGTCGCCAACGAGGCGGCGGAGCGCTTTTGCTTTTACGGCCTGCGCGCCGTGCTCGTCATCTACATGACGCAGTATCTGCGCAACCGCGCCGGCGAAGTCGCGCCGATGAGCGAGAACGAGGCCAACGGCTGGTATCACCTGTTCCTCGCGTCGAACTACTTCTTCCCGATGATGGGCGCGTTCCTCGCGGATGTCTGGTGGGGCAAGTATCGCACGGTATTCTGGATCTCGCTCGTGTATTGTCTCGGGTGCGTGTCTCTCGCCGCCGACGACACACGCCTCGGCCTCTTCATGGGCCTCGGCCTGATTGCACTGGGCGCGGGTGGCATCAAGCCGTGCGTGGCCTCCAACGTCGGCGATCAGTTCGGCAAGGACAACCAGCACCTCGTCTCGCGCGCGTTCGGTTGGTTCTACTTCGCGGTGAACTTCGGCTCGTTTTTCTCCATCTCGCTCACCCCGATCCTGCTGAAGCACTGGGGACCGAAGGCCGCGTTCGGCCTGCCGGCGGTGCTGATGTTTCTCGCGACGTTCATCTTCTGGTCGGGGCGCTACAAGTTCGTGCATCTGCCGCCGAAGGGGAAGGCGTTCATCGCTGAGACCTTCAACCGTGAGAGCCTTTCCGCGCTCGGCCGGCTCGCGATCCTGTTCGTGTTCGTCGCGGTGTTCTGGTCGCTCTGGGACCAGAGCGGCGGCGAATGGGTGCTGCAGGCGGAGAAGATGCAGCGACACGTCAACCTCTTCGGCTGGGAATTCGAGCTGCTCTCGTCCCAGATGCAGGCGGTCAACGCCATCATGATTCTGGCGCTGATTCCGGCGTTTCAATACGCGTTCTATCCCGCGATGAACGCGGTCTGGAAACTCACGCCGCTGCGCAAGATCGGCCTCGGCATCTTTACCATCGGACTCTCTTTCCTCATCAGCGCGTGGATCGAGTCGCGCCTCACCGCCGGCGTGAAGGTTAGTGTGATGTGGCAATTGCCCGCGTATCTCGTGCTTTCCGCCGGCGAGGTGATGACGTCGATCACCTGCCTCGAGTTCGCCTACACGCAGGCGCCGCGTCACCTGAAGGCCGTCGTCAACGCGCTCTATCTCCTCTCGATTTCGGCCGGCAATCTCTTCACGGCCGCGGTCCAATTCTTCATCGCGAACCCCGACGGCACCTCGAAGCTCCACGGTGCCGCTTACTATAATTTCTTCGCGACCTTCGCCGTGATCGCCTCCGTGATCTTCGCGGTGATCGCGCTCCGCTACAAGGAGGTCAATTACCTCCAGGACGAAGCGCCCGCCACCTCCTGATTCTTTTCCGCCATGACCCGTCTGCCCGTCACCAAAACGCCCAAGTGCTACGTCGGAGGAGCGTTCATCCGCTCCGAGAGCGCGCGCGTGTTCCCGATCAAGGACGCCGCCGGCAACTTCTTCGCCAACATCCCGCAGTGCACGCGCAAGGATCTGCGCAACGCTATCGAGGCCGCCGCCAAGGCCGGCCCCGGCTGGGCCAAGCGCACGGCCTACAACCGTGGCCAGATCATCTACCGCCTCGCCGAGATGCTCGAGGCGCGCAAAGCCGACATGGCCGACGCGCTCGCAGTCAGCGGCGCCTCGAAAGCCGCGGCCGAGAAGGAGATCGTCGCCACGATCGACCGCCTCGTCTATTACGCGGGCTGGACGGATAAATATGAGTCGTTGCTCGGCAGCGTGAATCCGGTCGCGGCGCCTTACTTCAACTTCACCGTGACCGATCCGATGGGCATCGTCGGCGTGATCGCGCCCGACGAGGCGCCGTTGCTCGCATTGGTGTCGCTCATCGCGCCGATCATCACGAGCGGCAACACCGTCGTCGCACTCGCGTCGTCCACGCAGCCCTATCCGAGCATCGTGCTCGGCGAAATGCTCGCCACGAGCGACCTGCCGGGCGGCGTCGTGAATCTGCTCACCGGTTTCCGCAAGGAAATCGTGCCGACAATGGCGACGCATACGCACCTCCGTGCCCTCTCGGGCGTGGCCAATGCCGAGGAGCGCAAGACGCTCAAGCTCGGCGCCGCGGAGAGCGTGAAACGCGTGAAGCTCCGCGCCGCCGAGGAGAAGACGGACTGGTTCTCCGAGCGCGCGCAGAGCCTCTACGAGATCCGCGACTTCGTGGAGTTCAAGACCACCTGGCACCCGGTCGGCGCGTGAACGATTCTCCGCTGCCTAACGCCCAACTCATCCGCCAGCGTCTGCTGGTGTGGTGGATCGTCTGGGCGTCGTTGCTCGTCGGGGTGTGCGTGATCTATTTCACGCTGGGCCGCGGGCCGATGCGGCCCGCCTCCGCGAATCCGTTCAAGGACCTGATCGGCCTCGTCCCGCTCTTCGTCAGCATCGTGATTCGCTGGCTGGTGCTGCCTCGCTACACAGACGGCCAAAAAGCATTTGTGATGTTCCTCCTTGGGTGCGCGCTGGCCGAGGCCTGCAGCATCATCGGCATTTTCCTCGGCGGACCTTATCGCGACGATCTTTTCCTGCTCGGCGCTCTCGGCATCGGGCAATTCGTGCCGCTCTACGCTCGCCGCCTCTCCGAGCCGAAACCGCAAGGGTTCGTGCCGAACAACTGAGGCGCGCTTTCGAGCGGCCGGGTGGCGCGCGCTCCACGCAAGGCAGCGCGATCAATGGGACCGCGTTTCTTTAGCCTCCGACGTTTCCCACTCCGGCAGCTCTGCATATCCCGGGTGCCTTACATTTGTCATAAGGGGGCTAATAGTTGGGCGGTTCATCGGGCTTGGCGTTGTCAGAGGCGAAGGTGCGGAGTTCCTTGCTCGCACTCTTCCCCCCAATGAGCACCCCTGCTACGGTTTGCCACTCCGTCGACGCCGACGGCATCGGCTGGATCGTTTTCGACGACCCAGCGAGTCGCGCCAACGTCTTCAACCCGCCGACGCAAGCCGCACTGCGCGCCGCCATCGAAGTGCTCGCCGCGGCGCCGGTGAAAGCCGTCGTGGTGCTCAGCGGGAAAGAAAAAATCTTCATCGCGGGCGCTGACCTGAAATGGCTCGGCAAAATTGCGACGCCCACCGAGGGCAAGGAAGCGTCGCGCGCCGGCCACGCGTTGTTTGGCCTGCTCGAAAATTTCAAAGTGCCCGTCGTGTGCGCGATCCATGGTGCGTGCGCCGGCGGCGGCTACGAACTCGCGCTGGCGTGCCACTGGCGTCTCGCCAGCGACGCGAAGGAAACTGTGATCGGCCTGCCCGAGGTTGGCATCGGTCTGATTCCCGGCTGGGGCGGCTGCGCGCGACTGCCGCGGCTCATCGGCGCGAAGGCGGCGGTGGAGCACATTTTGAAAGCGCAGCTGCTGCCGGCGGCCGAAGCGCGCAAAGCGGGCCTCGTCGACGAATTCGTGCCGGCCGCCGAGTTGAAGGCGCGCGCGAAAGCCGCCGCGCTGAAGCTCGCGGCGGGCGGCGATCCGACACGGTGGAGCGGATTGACCGCAATCCGCTCCGAACGCGTTGAGGTCAACGCGTTCCACCCGACCGTCGATGCGACGTTCTTCGCCGAGCAGCGCAAGACGGCGCTCTCGCGCCTGCGCGGCCAACCCGCGCCGCTCGCCGTGCTCGATGCGGTGGAGAAGGGCGTCGCGTTGCCGCTCGACGCCGCGCTCGAACTTGAGGCGACTCTGTTCGGGGAGATCGCGGCCAGCGACGTCGCGCACAATCTGGTGCACGTGTTCTTCCTGAAGGACGCGGTGAAAAAGCTCACGGTCGACGCTTGGTTTCCGAAGCCGGCCGCTGCCGTGGTGCCAGCACCGTTCAAGAAAATCGGCGTGATTGGCGCCGGCGTCATGGGCTCCGGCATCGCGCAGTGGTGCGCGGCGCGCGGCTACAGCGTCGTGATGCGCGACGTGAAGCCCGAGTTCGTCGAACGTGGCATGGCCGTGATCAAGGGCCTCTTCGACGAGGCGGCGAAGCGCGGCAAGATGTCCGCCGATGCGGCGACGCAGGGCGTCGCGCGCGTGCAGGGCACGACGGAACTCGCGGCGTTCGCCGATTGCGATCTCGTGGTCGAGGCGATCGTCGAGAATGTCGCGGCGAAACAGGCGCTGTTCGCCGAGTTATCGAAAGTCGTGCGCGCGGATTGCGTGCTCGCGTCGAACACGTCGGCGTTGCCGATCGAGGAACTCGCGGCAACCGCCACGCATCCGGGCCGCACCATCGGCATCCACTTCTTCAATCCCGTCAGCCGCATGCCGCTGATCGAGATGGTGCTCTCGCCGCACACGACGCGTGAGACAGCGGACCGCGTGCTCGCGTTCGCCAAACACCTCGGCAAGACGCCGGTGATCTGCCGCTCGTCGCCCGGCTTTTTGGTGACGCGCGTGCTGTTCTTCTACCTCAACGCCGCGTGCGAGCTCTGGGAGCAAGGCGTGCAGACGGATGTGATCGACCGTGCGATGCGCGACTGGGGCTGGCCGATGGGACCGATGCGTCTGATCGACGAGGTCGGTGTCGACGTCACGGATTTCATCTATGGCGAGATGAAGCACTTCTTCCCCGCGCGCTTCCGCAGCACGAGCGTGTGCGGCAAGATGCTCGCCGCTGGCCTCAAGGGCCGAAAGAACGGCGCGTCGAGCGGCTTCTACGCCTACGATGGCGGCAAGGAGACGCTGAATCCCGCGATGGCGCCATTCGCGCCCGCGAGCGTCAAGGCGATGGACGCGCGTGCGATCCAGGATCACCTCAACGGCGTGATGATCGCCGAAACGAAGCGCGTGCTCGACGAAGGTGTGTTGAAGACCGCGGACGATGCCGACTTCGCGCTGCTGATGGGCACGGGCTTCCCCGCGTTTCGCGGCGGTCTCATGCGTTACGCGCGCGCGCACCGACGCACCTGATCGGCGCCTGACGGCTCCTCTTCCTCCACGCAACCCCTCATCGCGGCATCCCGGAATTGCCGTTGCCGCGCCGGTCGTTTCCCCAAACCTACCCCACCTCCGACCATGGCCAAAGCCACGTCTTCGAGTTTAAACAAGGAACAACGGCGTCACCTGCTGCGCACGATGCTGGAAAGTCGGCACGGTGATTTGCGCGAGGAGAGCCTGAACCGGCAGGGCAAGGGGCACTTCCATGTCTCGGGACGCGGACACGAGGCGTTCAGCGCGCTCGGCGCGCAGCTGCGCGACACGGATTTCATCGTGCCGTATTATCGCGATCGCGGCCTGTGCATGGGCCGCGGCCTGAGCACGCGGCACCTCGCGCTCGAGTATTTTGCGAAACGCGAGTCGGCGTCGCGTGGCCGCATGATGCCTTCGCACTTCTCGGCGCGGGAGCTGAACATCGTCACCGTGCCAACGCCGCTCGGTTCCCAGTTGTTGCCGGCGTGCGGCATCGCGTGGGGCATGAAGCTCGACGGCAAAGACAATGTGGTCGTGACCTCGATCGGTGACGCCGCGACGCGGCAGGGTGATTTCTACGAGGCAATCAGCTTCGCGCAGGAAAAGAAGCTGCCGATCCTCTTTATCGTCGAGGACAACGCCTACGGCATCTCGACCCCGACGCGGAAAATCAACCCGCTCGCAATCGACGTGCTCAACAAGTCGCAGTGGCGCATGATCGACGGCTCGGATCTCGAGGTCGTGCACGCCGAGACGCAGAAGGCCGTTGCGCAGCTCCGCGCCGGCGAAGGCCCGGTGTTTCTCTGGGCGAAGGTCGAGCGGCTCTCCAGTCACACGAGCTCGGATGATCACACGCTTTATCGGACGAAGGAAGACATCGCCGCGATGGACAAGGCGGACCCGATCCGCGTGCTCCGCGACGCGATGATCAAAGCCGGCGAGCTCACCGAGGCTGAGTTCGCTAAGTTCGACGAAGAGACAAAGGAAAAAGTTCGCGCGGAATATGCCGCGGCTGAGAAGGCGGAGGATCCCCGCGTCGACGAGCTATTCCTCGATGTCACCGGTCCGTCGCCCGATCTGAACGAGGAGCTGTTCAAGCCCGGCAAATACCGCATGGGCGACCTGATCAACAAGACGCTCCGCGCCGGTCTCGATGCCGATCCGGGCCGCATGATTTTCGGGGAAGACATCGAGGACCCGAAGGGCGGCGTGTTCCGTCTCACGCAAAAGCTCTCCACGGATTTTCCGGAGCAGGTGTTCAACTCGCCGCTCGCGGAGTCGACGATCTTCGGCATCGGCGGCGGTCTTGCGCTCTACGGACGGCGGCCGGTGTTCGAGCTGCAGTTCATCGATTTCAGTTTCCCTGGCTTCAACCAGATCGTGCAGAACCTCGCCAACATCCGCTGGCGCTCGAACGGCGCGTGGAAGGTGCCCGCGGTGTTCTATGCGCCCTACGGCGCTTACCTGCCTGGTGGCTCGCTCTGGCACTCGCAGGCGAATGAATCGGCCTACGCGCATTTTCCCGGCATCAACGTCGTCGTGCCGTCGACGCCCGAGGACGCGGCCGGTCTGCTGTGGACCGCGATGCACGGCGAAGACATCACGCTCTTCCTCGCGCCGAAGCACATGCTCTGGGCCGAGGTCGAATCGAAGCAGCCGATCAAATCCATCCCGCTCGGCGCGGCGCGCGTCGTGACCGAAGGCGAAGACCTCACGATCGTTGCCTGGGGTAACACGATGGAGAAGGCGCACGAGGCCATTGCGGAGTTGAAGGGCGAAGTCAGCGTCGAGCTCATCGACCTCCGCTCGATCATGCCGTGGGACAAGGCGACGATCGAGGCCTCGGTCCGCAAGACCGGCCGCCTGATCGTGATCCAGGAAGACACAGAGGCGTGCTCCGTCGGACAGATGATCGTGCAGCACATCGTCGGGCGCACGGACTTGTTCGCCGCGCTCAAGGCCCCGCCGCGCCTGATCACGAAGGGCAACGTGATGATCGCCTACAATCCGATCTACGAATACGCGGCGCTGCCCGCGGTGCCGCAGATCGTCGAAGCGATTTGGGAACTGGTGTCGATGAACGTCGCGCGCGGCGAAGTGCCGGCGGCGCCCGCTCCGGTCGCGCCGGCCCCAACGCCGAATGTCGCTCCGACCGCCGCGCCAGCGAGCGCTCCGTCTTCGCATGGTCCGCAGAACACGGTGTTGCCCGGCACGAGCGATATTCTCGTGCGCGTGCCGATCATGGGCGAGGGACTGCGCTCTGCGCGCGTGGTTGCGCTCAACAAGAAACCGGGCGACGCCGTGAAACACGACGAAGTGCTCTGCGAACTCGAGACCGACAAAGCCGTGTATCCCGTCGAAGCGTCGTTTGCGGGCACGTTCAAGGAATGGCGCATCAAGATCGATGACACCGTGCTGATCGGTCAGGAAATCGCGCTGGTGACCGGCGACGCAGCGAGCGTGGCCGGCTTGCCGATCGAAGGCGCCGCACCCGCGAAATCCGCCGCGCCCACCGTCGGGCCTGCGGCGGCGACTTCGCCGGGCACTTACGTTCCGAAATCTGCGCCGGCTGCGCCGAGCGTTGCGACCAAGCCGGCGCCGGCACCTCTTTCCGCCTCCACTCCGATGAATGGCAACGTCCGCCCGCCTGCCCTGCACCCTGCGATCACGAAGCGTCTCGATGCGGTCGTGCCTGCGAACATGTTGATGGACGTTCGCTGGGAGCCGCTGAAAAAAGCTCGCGAAGCTGCGAAGGCGAAACTCGGCAAGGCCGCGCCGTCACCGTCGGCAATGATGGCGTGGTGCGTGACGCGCGCGCAGGAGCTGCACCCGGCGTTCCGCTGCGTCGCCGGCAAGGACGGCACTATTCTCGAGCAACCGGTCTTCGATCAAGGCGTGGCCGTCGCACTCGAGGGCGATCGCCTCGCCACCGCGGCGATCGCAGGTGCGAACAAGCTTTCGTTCGCCGATTTCAGCGCGGCCTACAATCGCGCCGTCGAGGAGACGCGCGCGGGCAAGCTGCTCGACGTGCAGGCGCCGCTCAACATCACCAGCCTCGGCGCGTTCGGCGTCGAGAGCGCGACGCCAATCGTGGTGCCGCCGGCGATGGCGACGCTGTTCATCGGCACGGCGCACGAGCGCATGATCAACGACGGCGGCGTGATCTATCCGTGCGAAGTCGTGACGCTCTCGCTCACGTTCGACCACAAGGTCGTGAATGGCGCGGGCGCCGCGGCATTCCTGCAGGAAGTGAAGAAGCAGTTCGAGAGTTTCACGCTGCCGGCGTGAGTGCGCAGCGTGCGCTCGCCGCAGCGGGCGAAATGCGACGTGGTGTGCGGAGGCGGTGCCCGAGAGGTGCCGGCTGCGCCGCGCGCGGCACTGGCGGCCGGCATTGCGGAAGCGTGTGTGGGCGAGCCTTCCTCGCGATGCTGCGGCGCTCGCCTGGGGCTCATGTGGAAAGTCACGTAATACGTGACTTTGCCGCGAGGGCGCGGGTGTCGGGTAGCCCCCGGGCGCGGAGGCGCGATTTCCTTGCGTGGCGCCGGCACGGGCAATTGCGTGCACGCTGCCTGCGTCAGTCGCGTCCGACGGTGCGGCTGCGGCGCTCGAGCAGGAGCGTGTCGCACCATTGGCCGGCGAGCGGGCCGTGCGGCATGCGGCCGATCTTTTCGCGAATGCCGACGATGTGAAAAC
The DNA here is from genome assembly GCA_023432225.1 of Verrucomicrobiota bacterium. Classification (GTDB taxonomy): domain Bacteria; phylum Verrucomicrobiota; class Verrucomicrobiia; order Opitutales; family Opitutaceae; genus Didemnitutus. The sequence continues at coordinate 67,441 of JAEYUW010000011.1, read as the reverse complement.
CGTGGCGCTGTTGCAGCGCGATGCTGGCGGCGTTTTCGGGAAACGTGGCGGACTGCAGCGTCCAGAAGCCTTGGGCTTCGCTGAGTCGGACCATCTCCTTCATGAGCGCATCGCCGACGCGCTGGCCGCGATGCGCGGCGGCGACGTAGAGGCTCATTTCGGCTACTCCGCGGTAGACGTATCGCGCTGAGACGGGAATCAGCACCGCCCACGCGGCGATTGCGCCGGTCGTGGCGCGCGCGACGATGCAGGCATCCGGGATTTTGTTTTTGATGAAATCGGTGAAGGTCTCGGGCGGCGTCGACTCGAAGGTGGCGATGCCAGTTGCGATGCCTTCGGCGTAGATGCGCTGCACGTCGGGCCAGTCGGCGGCGGTCATCGCGGCGAAGGTGAGGTGAGGATGGGGCATGCGGACGATTGCAGCGCGAGGCGTGCCAAGTGGGGCCGGGCTGTGACCCCGACTCGGAGGGAAGCGCGTTCGCGGGTCTGGTGGGCGGACGAACGTCGGGCGGGGCCGGTCGGAGACCGGCCCTACTTACAGGCGCTCGACGGTGTGATTGGCGTTGCGGAGTGTGCGCACGGCATCCTCCAGCTGAGCCTGTTTCACGAAGACGTAGTCGGTGTCGAAGGTGGATTGCGCGAGGATGCTGATGCGCGAGAAGGCGAGGGGGTCTAGCACCGAAGACAAGATGCCCGTCTCGGTGAACGCGAATGGGCCGCGGAGTTTGAACAGACGCCAACCCGCTTCGTGCTTCACCTCCGTCGGAATCTGCGCGGCCGGGCAGAGGATGGAGAGTTCATCCATCGTGCGGGTCGTGGCGCTGAAGACATCCGAGCGCACCCAGTCGGGAATCGCGGCGTCGGCGGGCAGGCGAGCGATGGCGAATTCGCCGGGGAAAAGCTGGATGACGAATGGCATGGTGAGAACGAAACGCGCGGCACGGGCGGCGGCAAGCGCATCACCGGGGGCGGGCGAGATTTTGGCGGAAACTGTAGCGGCGGTCTGTGACCGCCGAGCGAACGTGGTGCATGCTTCGTCGGCGGTCATAGACCGCCGCTACAGGTAAACAAAAACCCGCGGCGAGAGCCGCGGGTTGGGACGCCGAATCGCGAACGCTTGCGCTACGACAGCTCAGAACAGCGCGTTGGCAACGACGCCGACGGCTTGGATCGGGCCGGAGTCGCCGAGGCTGTCGAGCGCGCGGTCGGCCTTCTTCATCACGCCTTGCATGTCACGATACATGGTGTCGTCGGCGAGGAGTTTGCCGAGGGTGCCTTCGCCTTTCGCGATTTTGTCCGAGACCGTGCGGGCGTTGGCTACGGTGGCCTTGAGGTTGTCGGCGGTGGCCTGGTCGTAGAGCAGCGCGCCGACGGCGCCCTTGCCGGATTTCACGTCGGTGATGATGCCGCGGGTGTCGGCCATGAAGATTTTCGCATCGGCGGCGGCGGCTTTGATCTCGCCGACCGCCACGACGAGTTCGTCGTGGAGTTTGGGGTCGTTGACGAGTTTACCGAAGGTGCCGTCGCCATTTTTGATCTTGGCGGTGATGTCCTGGAGATTGGCGATGGTGTCGGTCAGCTTCGGGCCGTTTTGGTCGACGAGCTTATCGAGTTTGCTGAAGAGCGAACCGGAGCCGCTGTCACCACCGAGCGCTTTGCCAATGTTGTCGGCAACGCCTTCGAGCTTCGCCCCGAGCGAGCCGAGTTGAGCGATGACCTCGTTCATGTCCGCCGTGTTCTTCGTCTTCATCGTGTCGCCTTCCTTCAACATGACGGCGGAGGTGCCAAAGCTGACGGCGAGGTGCTGACTGCCGAGGAGGCTGGAGGTCTCGACGGAGGCCACGGCATCGTTCGGGATCGCGACTTTGGGATCGATGGTGAGGACGGCTTCGACGCGCTGATTGCCGAGGCGGGTTTGTGCAACGGAGCCGATTTTCACGCCGGCCATGAGGACCTCGTCGCCTTCCTTGAGGCCCTTGAGATTGGCGAAGGGTGCGACGAGCGTGTAACCGCTCTTCTTGAAGATCTGGCCGCCGCTCAGCGACTCGAACGTGATCCAAGCCAGCGCGCAGCCGAGCAGGAAGAAAAGGCCGACGCGAACGGTCTGTTGCGTGTTATTCATGGGAGTTCTCCAGTTGTTTAAAGCGGGGATTTTTGAGATCGATGACGGGCGTCAGGAAGTCGGCGATGTCGCGCTCCTTCGGCTCGCGGAAGTCGGCGGGTTTGCCGGTGGCGCGGATCTTGCCGTCCATGATGATCGCGATGCGATCGGCGATGTTGATCGCCAGATCGCGGTCGTGCGTGACCACGATGCTCGTGACGGCGGTCTGCTCGCGCAGCGTGGCGATGATCTCGCTGATCGTGGCGCCCATCACCGGGTCGAGCTCCGAGGTCGGCTCGTCGTAGAGAAGGAGCTGCGGTTCCATCACCAACGCGCGGGCGATGGCGACGCGTTTCTTCATGCCGCCGGAGAGCTCGGAGGGGTATTTCTGCGCCGCCTTCTCGAGCGAGAGGATCGAGAGCGCGCGCATGACGCGCTCGCGGATGCCCGCCTCGTTGCACTGGCGGTGCTCGCGTGGGTAGAGCGCGAGATTGTCGTAGACCGTGAGCGAGTTGAAGAGCGCGCCGGCTTGGAACACGAGAGCGAGGTGGACCTTGTCGCGCGTGTCCGGATCACCGGCGTCGAATTCGCCGATGCGCACGCTGCCGCTCGTGGGCAGTTCGAGGCCGGCGATGTGTTTCAGGAGAACGCTCTTGCCCGAGCCGCTGGGGCCCATGATGCAGAAAATCTCACCGGGCCGGACCTCGAGGCTGATATCCTTCAGGACGGTGGTGTGGCCGAATTTCTTCGTCAGGTGATCGACGGTGACGCCGAAGGTTTTCCCGTCGAAGGGCGTGGAGGTGTAGGAGGACGGAGAACTCATGGCCGGTCAGAGGAGCGCCTTGGTGACGAAGTAATCGAGCACCAGGATGAGGATGAGCGAAGTGACGACCGCCTTCGTGACGGAGGCGCCGATCTCGCGTGGGCCGCCGCGGGTGTTGAGGCCGATGTAGCAGCAGACGAGGACGATCACGAAGCCGAAGACTTCCGCTTTGAGAAGGCCGTCGGTGATGTCCTTCCAATCCATGTAGCGCTTCAGCGCGGCAAAGTAGGATTCACTGTCGACCGAAATGAAATGCGTGTATTGGCAGATAAGCGCGCCGCCATACCAGCCGCAGAGGTTGGCGATGAGCGCGAGCACCGGCATCATCACGAGCACAGCGGCGAGGCGCGGCAGCACGAGCATGCGCTCCGGCGGGATGTTCATCGTCACGAGCGCGTCGATTTCCTGATAAACTTTCATCGAGGCCAACTCGGCCGTGATCGCACTGCCCACGCGGCCGGCGATGAGGATGGCGACCATGACGGGTCCGAGTTCGCGCGCCATCGAGAGACCGACGAGCGTGCCGATGAACTGCTTGGCACCGAAATTCTCCATCGAGTAGCCGGACTGTAGCGCGAGCACCGAGCCGATAAAGAAGCTCAGGATCGTGACGATCGGCAGCGACGTGTAGCCGATGAGGAAACACTGCTCGACGAAACGCCCGAATTGTCGCGGGAGCGTGCCGGTGTATTTCAGCGTGCGCGTCGTCAGGAGCACGACGCCGCCGATGTGGCCGATGACGAGGTTAAGCTGTTTCATGGGAGAGCGGCCGCATTGGCCGGAGTGTCGACGGAGCGACGGAAATCGAACACGGAAAATTTCCAGCGGCGCTCGCCGGGCGCGCGGCGCCAGCTCAGCAGGCCGTTACCGATCGCGACGCGCTCGCCGGACTGCGACGTGGCGCGCGTGCTGAAGAGCGGGCCGAGATGGAACTCGCGCTCGGTGGGCGAGCGGCGGCGGCTGACGAGATTCCACAGAATGCTCCAGCGGGTGTCGTCCGGCGCGCGCTGGTCGTAACGGTAGAGCGCGAAGAGGGGAGTGTAGAGCTCGCGGATCGGCTGGTTGTTCGGAAAGAACACCTCGAACGGACTCACGAGCTGAAGTTGACGGCGTCCGGCGCCGTTGTCCCACACGCTGAAGAGCGGCCACAGGTGTTTTTTGTAGGCGGGCGCGGCGGCGGAGTTCGTGAGGCTGCGCTGTTCGTGCGACCAGTAGACGAAAAACAGGAACTGATTGCGCTCGTTCGCGAGGCCGGCGTCGGACCAGCGGGCATTGCGCACGAGCGGCCACGCGAACCAGGTCTTGTCGTAGCCTTTCACGACGCTGTGCGTGTAGAGCGGCGCCCAACGATTGACGTAGCGCTCGTCGCCGCGGCCTTGCACGAGCAGCGGCCAGAAGTAGCGCGTCTCGTGGTAGCGCTTCGGCGCGGTGCGGTCGGTGTAGCCGAAGAACGGCCAGAGGTAATTCTCGTCGATCGACCCGGGCGCGGTCGCGCGCGTGTAGAAGGGCAGGAAGCCGAGATTCTCGCGCGTGGCGCCGGCGCCTGTGGGCTCATCGAGTTGCTTCACCTGTTTGTAGATGAGCGGCCAGAGATAATACTGGTTGTCGTAGTCGCCAGCGCGCGTGACGCGTCCGCCGATCGGCCAGAATTCGAAGCCGCGGTGACCGTTGCCGTCCGTGAAGCGGAGGAAGGGCCACGGCACGTAGTCGGTGTGGCGGCCGTCCTTCTCGACGCGAAAGTAGAGCGGAAACGCGGCCCAGCTCATTCGGTCCTTGCCGAAGCGGTCTTTGATTTCGCCGGCGATCGGCAACAGCCCGCGGTAGCTCGTGGCGGGATCGCCGGTCTGACGCGAAAAATAGAGCGGCCAGACGTCGAAACCGTGCACGGGTTGGCCGCTGAGGCCGGTTTCGCGGCGATCATTGACGAGCTGAAAAATCGAGAACCACGACTCCGCGCCGTCGCGCCGCCAGGTGATGAGCGGGTAGAGGAAGTGCATCGTCTCCCTGTCGCCCTTGGCCTCGTGAAGAAAGAGCGGACGCAGTGCCCGGACGTTGGTGCCGTCAGGCGCGGTGCGCTCGGCGAGCAGCGGCCCGAGGCCTTGTTGGGCGGTGACGGCCCCGGTCGCGTCATCGACGTTCGCGACACGCAACGGCCAGCCGTTGAGTTCGGCGCCGCGGAGCGGTTGCGCGAACCCAGCCGCGAGGAGCAGCCAGACTGCGAGTCGGGACATCATGCTTGGTCAGTGATTGCCTTTGCGTCGGCCCGGGCCAGTTAGGTGTTGGCTCGAGCAGAACAGGGACAGGTAAGTCCCGGCCCGCTGGGGCGCAAACAGTATGTTAAAACCGCAACTAGCAGGATCTGTTCCCCCGCCATGTGAGAGAAAGTCATGGCGGAGTGCACTTTGCTGCGCCGTGGAAGGCTCGATGCGATGCGCATAACGGGCGGCAACGCGCGTGGCATCCCGTTGACGTTGCCGAAGGGTGATGCGGTGCGTCCGGCGACAGATGCGATGCGGCAGGCGGTGTTTTCGAGCATCGCGAGCCGCGTCCCGGACGCGCGGTTTCTTGATCTGTTTGCGGGCAGCGGCGCCTATGGCTTGGAGGCGCTGAGCCGCGGAGCGTCGGGCGGCGTGTTTGTGGAGAAAAACGGGAAAACGGCCGCCTGCATCCGGGAGAATATCGCGGCGGTGTGCAAAAGCCTCGCGCGTGACACGCACGATCTGGCGGTGATCAACGCCGATGCGACGGGCGTGCCGGCGACGGGCGACGCGCCCGACCTCGTGTTTATCGATCCGCCTTACGATCTGATTGCGGAGGTGGCGCCCAAGCTGTTTGCGCGTCTGACGGCGCTGCTCGCCGATAAACCTGATCCGGTGATCATTTTTGAGATGCCCGGCGAATTGGAGCTGACGCCAGAGGCGTGGACGTGCGTGAAGCGGCTCGGCAAAGGCGCGCGTCAGCCGACCGTGTGTTTTTTCAAGCGGACGAAGTAGCGCCGGCGCGGGCGAATCGCAGGGGCCGCGGCGCGCCTCGTTGCGACTGGGCACGAGTTGCGCGCGAGCGCGCAACCTACCTTGCCGACGTTCGCTCTCGTCGCCGACGAGATCGGTGTCGCTTCACAGCGTGCCGCGCGCGGCTTTCGCCAGCGTGAGGGCGGCGACGACCGCGGTTTCGAGCCGCAGCACGCGCGAGCCGAGATGCACGAGTTCGAAACCGGCCGCGCGCAGCTCCGCGCGGTCGCGCGGACCCCAGCCGCGCTCGGGACCGAGGGCGAGCACCACGGGTTTGTGGCGTAATACGCCATATTCGGCGAGGGCGCGCGGGGCCTCGTAATTGTCAAGGGCGAGGCGGGTGGCGTCGGGCGACAGGAGGGCGAGCGCGGTGGCGAGCGAGTGCGTGGCGGTGATTGCGGGAATCTGCGTCGCGAAGGCCTGCGAGGCGCCGGCGAGCGCGTGGCGGCGCCATTCGCCGTCGCGCCAGAGCGTGCTTTGCGCGTAGCTGGGTTCGGTTTTCTCCGTCGCCACGAAATGGATGGCGCTCACTCCGAGCGTGGTGGCATCGCGCAGGATATCGCGGGCGGTTTGCGGGCGCGGCAGGCCGATGAGCAGCGTGATCGCGTCCGGCGGCGTCGGCGGCACCGTCCACTGGAACGTCAACTCGAGCGCGTCGTCGCGCACGGCGGCGAGGCGGCCTTTGCCGCGCGGGCCGTTGATCAGGCCCGCGTCAAATTCGTCGCCCGGCGCGCAGCGCAGAATCTCCAGCAGGTGTCGCGCGCGGAGGTCGGCCCGCGGCAGCGGCGACGCGAGCTCGTCAGCGGCGAAAAGCACAAGATTCACGGCGGGGAGTTAGCGGTGCGCGTGGGGCGTGTCCACCCTTGGCTTGATGCGAGGGAGCTTTGGCCTAGCCTGCGCCGCGTGAATCCCGCTGCGAAAGCCCCGCGCCGTCCCTCCGACGACCCTTTGCAGGGTCGGACGGCCATCATCATCGAAGACCAGAAGCTGTTCGCGGATTTTTTGGCGGGTTGCTTCAAAGAGTGGGGAATTGAAGTGCTGCTGAATACACCGCTCGGCGCTGAAGGGCTCGCGGCGGTGAGCAAGAAACAGCCGGACCTGCTGATGCTCGATTTTTCACTGCCAGATATCGACGGCTTGGAAATCGCGCGGCAGGTGCTCACGGATCGGAGCAAAGGCGGCATGCGCGTGGTGGGCATCTCCTCGCACTGCGATCCGTGGACGATGCTGCAGGTGCAGAAACTCGGGTTGCACGGCTTCGTCGATAAAATGGACCAGAATGCCGAGAGCCTGCGCGCGGCGCTGGCGTCGGTGCTCAGCGGAAATGTTTTCTACACGCGCGCAGTGACGGAATCGAGTGCGCGACTGCGGCAGGATCCGCGGGCGTTCAATCGCGTGCTCTCGGATTACGAATTGAAAATTCTGGGGATGATCGGCCGCGCGATGACCGACGAGGAAATCGCCACCGAACTCGGAATCAGTCCGGCCACGATGCAATCGCGGCGCCGCGACATCATGAAAAAGCTCGATATCCACACCACGCCGAAGCTCATCCACTACGCGATTGTGAATGGGCTTACCCGGCCGACGCGCACGTGAGGCGCGTGAGCGACGCGCGCAACGTCGACCAGTCGCGCGCGAGTTCTTCCGCCAGCGGGCGGGCCGCGCTCCATTCGCCGGACCGGCAGAGTTGTTCGAGCTGAAGTCCGCGACGCATCGGTGAGGTGGCGTGCAGGAAGCCGAAGCGTCCCGAAATTTTGTGGGCCGCGCGGGCGGCCGCTTCGCCGTCGCAGGCGGCGAGGGCCGCGGTGAGCCTGCCGAACTCGGCGTCGGCGTCGGCGGCGAACTCCGCCAGTTCGGCCTCGAGGTTGCGCGCATGTTGCCGCGAGAGCGTGAGGAGATTTTGCAGCGGATCGGCGTGCTTGCCTTCCGGCAACGCCAGGTGCTGCGCGCCGGCGGGGTTGCGGCTGCGGATCGCCTCCTCGAGGGCGGCTTGCAGTCGCTCCTCGCTGACCGGTTTGCCGAGAAAGCCGTCCATGCCGGCGGCGAGACACTCCGCGCGTTTCTCGACCGTCGTGTAGGCCGTGGTGGCGAGCACGAGCGGATACCGGCCCAGAGGCGCGAGGGTCTCGCGGATGCGGCGTGCGAGCTGGGGCCCGGTGGTGTCGGGCATGTCGTAATCGAGAAAGATGATGTCAGGTTGATGGCCGACGGCTTCACGCAGCGCGGTGGCGGCGTCGAGCGCGCGTTGCACGGCAAACCCGCGGCGCTCGAGCATCGCGCCGAGGGAGACGACATTGTATTCCTCGTCATCCACGACGAGCGCGCGCCGGGGCAGCGCCTCGAGCGCGCCGCGCGCCGGGACGTGCGCGGGCGCCGCCGGCGCGACCGGAAGGGGCAGTTCGAGATAGAAGGTCGAGCCCTCGCCCGGTGCGCTTTCGAGCCACGCGCGGCCGCCCATTTTTTCCGCGAGGCGACGGCAAACCGCGAGCCCCATGCCCGTGCCGGGGATGTGGCTGCTGCGCGCGCCGGCGCCGCGCTCGAATTTTTCGAAGATGCGCGCCTGCTCCGCCGCCGGAATGCCCGGGCCCTCGTCGGAAACCGCGAAGGTGAGTGCAACGCGATCCGGGCCATCGGCGCGGGCCCACGCGGTGACTTCGATGGTGCCGCGCGGCGCGTATTTCACGGCATTGCTGACATAGTTGAGCAGCACCTGGCGGATGCGACGCGCATCGCCAAGCAGACGGGCGGGCACCGTGGGGCCGACGGCGAACTCGACGCGCACACCGGCCGCCGCACTCAGCGGCGACGTGATGGCGGAGACCGCGTCGAATAATTCCGCGGGCGAGAACGGCTGCGGATCGAGTTCGATGGTGCCGGCCTGAAGCTTGGAGAAGTCGAGAATGTCCTCCAGCAGCGAGGCGAGATGCGAGGCGCAGTGGCGCAGCAGGCCGAAGCGATACTGGCCTTCCTCGTCGAGGAACGAGATGTCGATCGCCGCGGAGAGCCCCACGACGCCGTTCATCGGGTTGCGGATCTCGTGGCTCATGCTGGCGAGGAACTCGTCCTTTGCGGCGTTGGCTTTTTCCAATTCGGCGGTGCGTTCGCGGACGAGTCGCTCCAGTTCGAGCGTGCGGGCGCGCAGGCGGCGTTCGCGATAACGGAGCGCGCCGACGAGCGAGAAGCCCAGCGCGGCGGCGTAGCCGGTATAGGCCCAGCCGGAGCGATACCACGGCGGCAGCACGGTGAACGTGAAGTAGGCGGGCGCGCTGGTTTGCCCGACGGGGTTAACCGCACGGGCGGCGAAGGCATAGCGTCCCTCACGCAGATTCGAAAATTCGAATGCGACGCGATCGGTCGGCGCGCTCCAAGCGCTCTCGTCGGTGCCGAATTGCGTTTGGTAACGCAGCGCGGGCCGCTGCCGGATTTCCGGCGAGGAGAGACGCAGATGCATCACTTCGGAGAAACTCAGGGTAACGGCGCCGCCGACCGTGCTGTTCTCTCCACCTCGAAGGACGCGCGGCGTGGCGGGCGCGCGCCATTCCGACAATTCGGCCGGACGCGTCTGCAAGAGCCCTTCGGAACCTCCGATCCACAGCGTGTCGGCGGCGGCGAGCGTGCTCATCGCGAGCTTGGTGATCGAGCCGATCGATTCGAGATTGGGAACCGAGAGGTTTCGCCAGCGGGCCGATCGCTCGTCCGAGCCAATTTCGATCACGCCGATGCCATCTTGATAACCAGCCGGCGCGCTCGGTCCGCGGTTTACAGCGACGTAGAGGCGACGTTGGTCCGGAGAGAGTGTGCACGCGACGGGAGGGCCGGGGAGATCGCAGAGTTTCAACGGCGGAGTGTCGGGGCGGGCGAGGTAGGCGGTCTTGCCGGCCAACACGAGCACGTCGTGGCGGCGCTCCGCGACGAGGCTGGGTGTGGCGTCGGGCGCGACGAATGGCTTTGGGGGCTCGATCGGGACGAAGCGGTTGTCTGCCCGGCGCCATTGTTGCGGGCCAGACGTCGGCGAGCCCGTCCAGAACGTGCCGGCGGCCTCACGAGCGAGTGAACCGAAATAGGGGAGCTTGGGGTGGTTCGTCGTGTGCCACGCGCCGTCGGCGCCGCGGGTGAACTCAAACCAGCCGTCACTCCTGGCGCCCAGCCACTGGTCGTCCGATCCCGCGCGCGCGAGCATACTGATGGAGCGCGACGGGAATTCGAACTGCACGGTCGTGGCGTTGTTTTCGTGGAGGGCAATGGCGCCGAAGCCCCCGATCCAGAGCCTCTCTCCATCAACCGCTATGGTCTGCGACTCTTTTAGTGGGAGGTCGGAAAGCGCCTGACTGGTGAAACCGCGATCGCCGGGGGTAAGATGATAGATGCGATTTTGGGCACTCACCCAGAGCGAGCCGTCGGGGGCGGTCGCAATCGCGCGAATCAGCTGCGGCCGGGCTTGATCATCCATGCGCACTTGGGCGGTGGCACCGGTGGTGTCCATGCGCATCACGCGATCCTCGCACAAAAACCAAAGGTCGTGCTCGCGGCCGAGGAGCTGCCCCATGAGCGTGCCTTGGAGGCCATCGCTTTCACCTACGTGGCGAACGATCTCGAAATTCCGGTCGACGATCGTGACGCCGCCAGAGAGCGTGGCCACGGCCCGGAAGCCGTTTCCGAAATCGGCGGCGCCGATGATCTTGTGTTGGGTCAGCCACGCGTTCAGCGCGGCAGGCGAAACGCACCGCGGTTGCCGCGAGATAGTCCAGAATCCACTGTTCGAGCCACCAATCAGCTCGCCGTTTTCGCGACTGAGCGAGAAGAGCCCAGCATTCGGCAACTCCTCGGCATCTGCCACACGCTGCGGGCCATCGTCGCCGACGCGATAGAGCCCGGATTCGCGGTGGTGCAACCATAGTTGCCCTTCGAACGTGAGGGCGAACAGCCGGTGCGCCGTCGGGTAGTTCCAGACGGCGAATTTCGTTCCGTCCCAGCGCAACAGGCGGTCGTCCGCTACGAAAAACGCCCCACCGCGCGTCGGGTGGGTGGCGCGGATCGCTCGGATCTCGGCCACGGCGAACGGGAGTTTGTCCACGAGGGATGTGTGTTGCAGCCGCCCGTCGGCACACACATCGAACCAGCCCACATCGCTCCACCCGCCATACCACAAACGGCGTCCGTCCGCATCGAAGGCGCAGCTGGCGATCATCTTCGCTTCGCTATGATTTTGCCACGTGCGCCCATCAAATGAGAGCAGGCCACTAGCGGTGCCGAACCACAGCGCGCCGTTGTCGGGCTGAGACGTGGCACAGTAAACGAGTGAGGCGCTACCGGTCTGTTGCTGGCGGAAGGCTTCGACGACCGGGCGACCCCAGGACGGCGTATCCCACGCACCGTGCACGCGCGAAGCCAGCGACAAGACGATCAATGCGAGAGCGACACGGGCGCGAGGCATGGGGAAACGATGCGAAGACAATGGGCAGCCGACGAACGCCGGAAACACCTAATTTCAGGGGAGCGATAGCGAGTGCTGCACGCGCATGTAGCCTGAAGATTGGTGAAATACCGGACCGGGTGGACGCGTTTCCAGTGGGACAATCGTCACCTCATGAAACACCTCTCTCACCTCATTGCCGGGTTGCTCGCCAGCCTGTTTTTCTCGTTCGGATGCCATCGTGTTGCCGCCCAACTCCTCGGTCTGGACCGCGCCGATTTAGTGCAGTTCGGCGACCGTGCCGCCACACCCACCATTTACCCCAGCAACTGGGCCTGAGCCATGATACCCAATCTGGCTTCCCTGCGCTATCAGCAGGTGCTGTCGCAAAATGGCGGCCCGCTGACACGCGTGAGTTGCAGTGAAATTTCGCTGTTGGGCGGGCGTTGGTTCGAAGCCAACGCCTACCTGCGGCCGGAGCACACGGCCGGACTCTGGCACCGACAGGTTTTCGGCAGCGCGAGCGGCAGCGGCACGGATCGCTCGCCGCTCGTCGCGCGCTTCAAGGCGATTTCCGAGGCGATGGAGCGTTGGGCGCACTGGGCGACGTTCCGGTCGCCCGAGGCGAGTCGCTACGGCTTCGACGTCGATCCTTCGAGCAACGGCATGGCGGCGTTTCCCGGACTCTTTGCCCGGCAAGCGCGCGCCGCGGCGTTCAGGGAGGCGACGGAACGGTTCAACCTGCTCAACTGGTGGGAAGGTCGGCTGTCGGCGACTGCGGTGGAAGCGCCGTGGCCGGACGCCGATGCGTTCGTGATCGAATCGGACCTTCCCGGCGTGACAGTGATTCTTCACCGTCGATCCGAACGCGGTCACCACGCTTTTGGTCACGCATCGCGGCCGACGTTCGGGGCCGCGTGCGAAGCCGCCGCGGTGGAAATGGAGCGCCACGAAGCGGCCGTGGGCTACTACGTGTTGGCGGGTTGCGGACGCGGTCACGAGGCCGACACCGACATGCATCCCATCGAACAGCGGAGCATCTTTTTTTCGTCCGAGGAGGGCTACGAAGCATTCCGCGAACACGTGGCGTGCCGGCTCGTTGGCGCGCGACCGAAGCCTCGAGTGATCTTCGATGGCGCTGTGCCGGGTCCATGGGCGCGCTACGCGCACGTGTGGCGCGTGCTGTTCGAGCCTCCGAGTCTGCGATTTCTGTCCCACGAGCCGGAATACTTCCTGTGGTGATGGTGCGGCGAGACGTCGAAGCGCCGGATCTGCCCATTCTCACGACGTCGTGTGTTTGGCCGTCCTGCGCTGAAGCTAATTTGAACTCCCGCTCGTGCCCTGGGACCGGACGCAGCTGAGCCTCGTGGGTAATCCAAAGGACGCCCCCTTGGCGGCAACGGGGTTGAGGTATGAAAAGGCAAATGGCATCTCGGCAACCTCCGCCGAAATTTCCCGCTTCCGGGCTACAGCTACTTCCCTGACTCCCTTAACAAATTGAATCCTTCTTTGACCGGCACCGATCTCGAAACGCTCAAGGCGCTGATTGATTCGAACAGCCCCAAATGAGGCGGCAGGCGCTGCCCTTTCCTCTTTCCTTGCTCCTCCTTAACGTGGATCGCTCGTTCTCCCGGCTGCTGAGAGTTCAACCGAGTGACATCGAGTGGGACGCCGCGTAAACCCGCGCTCGGCGAGGGGAGCCGGTCAGGACGCCGAGGAGCTCTCCACGCGACACATGGCGCAATCGCTGCACGAAAAGCAGGGCTCGTTGCACCTGCTGTTCACCCGCGGAGGCGACCACCGCCACGGTGCGAAGCATCATTGCTGAATCACCGCCCTCTACGGCGTCAAAGTAGCCACACAAGGCGCAGTCCACCTCCCCTTGTTTGGGGCGATCAGCCGCCATTGCGTCGCGTAGGTGCATGGGCGCGAATGATGTTTGGTGTAATGCGTTCATGAGAAAACCTTCGGTGGCTGCGGATCGGGAAGCCCTTTCAGCAGGAATGCCCGAAAGCCGCTACGTCACCGCAGGCCAAAAGGCAGGCACCGCAGCAACGGTGCGGCGTGTCCCGGTGCGACCGCCTTGTCGCGGCTCGCTCGACGTTTTGCGCGAGTGCTCTTGTTGGCCAGCAAGTGGCGGAACCCCGGCGTGCGTCGGAGTAACTTGCCGCGCGCGGTTATTTTGAAGCGCTTCGCCACCGATTTTTTGGTCTTTTGCATAAGGAGGCGTGAACGGATCAGTGGAGCTGCGCGACCGGAGCGCGATGGACCACAAATGCCACGGCGTGACGGCGACTCCACGAGCGACGATCTGCCCGCGGCAACACATCTGATCCGCCACTGTCGAAAGGGCACCAGACACGAAACCCTTCGTCGTCGATCCGCTCCAACACGGTGAACTGAGGCAGGTCGTCCGCTTGTTCCGCACTCGGGCGGGAAGGTTTGTCCATCGCCACGAGCACGGCGTCGCCTCCACGGTGTGCGTTGAGCACTTCCTCGTAATCGCCGGTGACTTTGAACTCACCGCGGATGCCGAGCGCTCGCGCGACAATCGCCAAAGAGGCGACGTCAAGTTCACCTGGCCGCGTTTCCCAATGCGGGAATTGGGTGTCGAAACGGCTGAGGTATTGTTCTTCCGGAGGGCCGAGGTGGCCTTCGTTTTCCCACAAGCGCAGCAAGCATCGACTCGCTCCGCCAAAGCGATCGAGGGTGCGCACCCGGCGCGACAACAAGGTTTGTTCGTTCATAAAAGGATCGTGGCTGACGTGATACTCGGGCTAGGCGCCCGCTGGCTGATCGCGACGTTGCGGGCGGCCAAGGCCGAATCCAGCTGGTCCACCGTCGCGCAGCGTAGGACTGAAAGTCCGAATAACATGCGCAGGACATCGTCGCGCAACCGGCCCTCGAGATAGATATCGAGCGCGCCAACGACGGCCGAGCCCGACGGCACGAGCGGCGCCAGCGCGCGGCGATAATGGCGCAGGCCCACCCTGCACCGCTGCAACTGGGGCGATTCTCCGAGTGAGAGCGCCTGCGCCGGACCTGCCGTGATCTGAAGCAGAGTCGTCATACGTCTTGCTTCGCGGAAGCGACGAGAGTGCGGGCGGGCGCCAACGCCGATCGCCCCATCAGTGCGGAAGCGATGCCGGGACGACGAATCGGCGGCGAGTCAGCCTGAAGTTCCTCCAAGGTGGCAATCTCGTAGGTGATCTTGCGCTCGGAGATCTCGCGCAAAGCGATGTCCTCGAAGGAAAGCTTCTCCAATGATGAGATCAGCGGCCGGTAGCCGCGCCGCAACTGCTTCACGCGGCGCGAGACCACGTTGACGAGGATGTAGGGGTCGCTGATGACTGCGGCCGCGCTCTGAATGTAGTCGTTTCTCATATTGAAGGGCGAGGCCGCACGCAGAGCGCATCAGATCTCAGCCACGGCTGGAATCTAGCCCGGCGCACTCGGAATAGCGAAGTATTGCCGCCCCCGGCGCACATCGCCGGGCCAAAGCGTTCGCGGGCCATCCGCTTAGCCCCCACAATAAATCATCGCAGCAGCATGATGGCCCGATTTTTAGGCATGATGTTGCGGCATCTAACGTGACCGAGTCGGCGCCCACCGAGGAAATAAGGCGAGCAGCGCCGCAACCGCGTGGCGCGAGAGATGTTGAAACCCGGTAGTTTCGGCGGACCGATTGCCCGGCTATACCTTCGCTGGTTCCGAGCTCGGATCGAGGCTGGTGACTGCGCGGTGTTGCGGGTCAAAAAATCTCGCTCGATGTCCGAGCCTATTGGGACTTGCGCGCGCCGTAGCCGCCGGGGGGCCGTTTTTGATTCCCGGAACTAAGCCGGAACAACCCCGAAAACAGGAAGCGATTTAATGAAGCGCGGCAGCGGTCGGGATTACTGGATTTTGCCGGAAGCATTTTGCTACACCGCGGAATTGGAAGCAATTCGCTGCATTTCGTGCAGAAAATTGTTTCGAACGACACGGCGCGCACATGCGCTCGCTCAGAGCTGGTGCGGGCAGACGGAATCGAACCGACGATACCTGTTTGGAAGACAGGAGTTTTACCACTAAACTATGCCCGCGAAGGTGAGGGCCCGAGAGTGGCGCGCACGGGCGACCATTCAAGCTTTAGTTAAACTCCGGCGCGTCCGCGAATCGGGTTGCGAGGGTAAATTCGTTGCGTTTTAACCGCAGGACTATGGCAACTCCCGCGGCCGCGAAACCCAAGTCGAGCGTCCAACAAGCTCAGGCGCTGGCGAAGCAGAAGGCCCTCGAGAAGAAATCCAAGACCTACAAGCTGGCGCTGGGGGAACTCGCGATCTTCACCAGTCAGCTGGCGTCACTCCTGCAGGCCGGCTTGCCGCTCGTCTCGTGCTTGGAGGCGTTGCAGGACCAGACGGAAGACCAGATTTTCCGCATCGTCATCCGCGATGTGCGCAACGACATCGCGACGGGCACGTCGTTTTCGGCGGCGGTGAAGAAGTTTCCGAACTCGTTCAACTCGCTCTTCGTCTCGATGGTCGAGGCGGGCGAGGCGTCGGGCGGTTTGGCGGAGATTCTCGCCAAGGTCGCGGCTTACTTTGAATCCACGGTCAAGCTGACCAAGAAGGTGAAGTCCGCGATGACTTACCCGATCGCGGTCATCGGCCTCGCCGTCGCGCTGGTGAACGTGCTGCTGATCTTCGTCATCCCGGTCTTCGCGGAGATGTTCAAGGACTTCGGCGCCAAGCTCCCGGCGCCGACCCAGATGCTGATCGACCTCTCGAACTTTCTGAAGAGCTGGTGGTGGGCGATTCTGCTGCTGCTTTACGGCGTCTACACGGTGATGAAGAAATACACCGCGACGCCCGCCGGCCGCCGGCAGAAGGACCACTTCCTCGTCAAGGCGCCGATCTTCGGCAATCTCATGCACAAGATCGCGCTCTCGCGCTTCTGCCGCACCTACGCGACGCTCATGCGTTCGGGCGTGCCAATCCTCCGCACGCTCGAGATCGTTTCCTCCGCGTCCGGCATGGTGCAGGTCGAGGATGCCTGCGTCGAAATCGCCAAGCACGTTTCACAGGGCGGACAAGTCTCCGAGGTCATGGCGGCGAACCCGTTTTTCCCGCCGATGATGAAGCACATGGTCAAGGCCGGCGAATCCACCGGCAACGTCGACGGCATGATGAACAAGATCGCGGATTTCTACGACACGGAGTGCGACGCCACCGTGGCCGCGCTCACCTCGCTGATCGAGCCGATGCTCATCGTGTTCCTCGGCGTGGTGGTCGGCGGCATCGTCATGGCGATGTTCCTCCCGATCTTCCAACTCGGCGCCGTGGCGGGCGGCCAAGGCTAACCCACACCGGCGCGCTCGGGCTCCACGCTAGTCGGGAGCCCGTGTGGCGGGCGTTGGTTGTTTCGTCTCTCGACGAGCGAATGCACGCCGACTGCACGGGACGCGCAGCGGAACTAAACAACTCCTTTACCCGTTCGGGGCCGATTGACCGAAAGCCGCTTGCGTGCAGGATAGCCGCTCCGCAAAGTCCCGGACCCTCTCGCCCATGCCTTCCATCCTGATCGTCGACGACCTCATCTCGATTCATGAGATGCTGGAGGCCGTCATCCAACCGACCGGCTACGCCACGGCGTTTGCCACGGATGGCGAAAAGGCACTGGCGCGCTATAAGGCCGAAAAATTCGACCTCGTGCTGGCCGACATCGATATGAAGCCGATGGACGGCATCACGTTGCTCAAACAGCTGAAGCAATACGATCCCGCCACCGTCGTCATCATCATGACGGCCTACGCCAGCACCGAGAGTGCGATCCAGGCGCTGAAGTTCGGAGCGTTCGACTACCTCCAGAAACCTTTCCGCGTCGAGGAACTGATCCAGACGCTCAAGCGCGGTGTGGAGTTCAAGCGCGTGGTCACCGAGCGCGAGTCCGCTCGTGGCGCGAGCGGCGCGGCGGCGGCCGGCGATTTCGACGCGCAGCTCGTGGGCTCCAGCCCGAAGATCAAGCGGCTCGTCACGCAGCTGAAGAAGCTCGCGACGGCCCACGCGCCAGTGCTCATCAGCGGCGAGCTGGGCAGCGGCCACGAGATCGCGGCCGAGTTGCTGCACGCGGCCGGTGCGCCGGCGGGCAGCCCTTTCATCAACATCGATTGCAAGCTCGTCGACGAGGCCACGTTGAACGAAGGTCTGCTGGGCGCCGACGGCACCGGTGGCAAATGGGTGCAGCAAGCGAAGGGTGGCACGCTCGGGCTCCAGCACGTGCAGTGCTTGCCGGACGGTGCGCAGCAGAAGCTCGTTTCGATCCTTCGCACGCACGCGCCGCACGTCCGCGTGATCTGCACCTCGGAGGCTGATCTGGAGAAGCTCACGGAGGAAGGCGGTTTCAACGAAGAGCTGTTCTACCGCATCGCGGCGCTTCCGGTGCACATGCCCGCGCTGCGCGAGCGCACCGAGGACATTCCGCTGCTGCTGAAATCGGTTGCCGCCAGCTCGGCCAACCCCCAGTTCGACGCGCGCCAGATCGAGTTCACCGACGATGCGATGGCCACGCTCAAGGCTTACCGCTGGCCGGGCAACCTAGCCGAGTTCACGCAGGTGATTTCGCAGGTCGTCTCGACCGCGGAGGCACGCGTGATTACTTCGGCCCAATTGCCGCTGCGCATCCACGAATTGAAGGACTGGCCGCCGCTGGCTGATTACTTGGCCGGCCAGGAAAAGCAGTATATCGCGCGCGTGCTCCACGCTTGCGGTGGCGACAAGGCCAAGGCCGCCAAGGTGCTCGGCGTCGACCCGACCAAGTTGGTGTGAGTGGCTGCGCGGTCGGCATCGCCGGCACAGTTGCGCGTCATCGTTCACGCCGGGCCCTTTTCCCGCTTGCCGCGCCTAGCGGCGGTCCCAACCTTCGCCGAAATCTGCGCTCATGCCTAAACGCACCGACCTCGAGTCCATCCTGATCATTGGCGCCGGCCCCATCATCATCGGCCAGGCCTGCGAATTCGACTATTCCGGCACGCAAGCGTGCAAGGCGCTCAAAGAGGAGGGCTACAAGGTCATCCTCGCGAACTCCAATCCGGCCACGATCATGACCGATCCGGAGTTTGCCGATGTCACCTACATCGAGCCGCTCACGGTCGAAATTCTCGAGAAGATCATCGCGAAGGAGCGCCCGTCCGCGCTGCTCCCGACGCTCGGTGGCCAGACCGCACTGAATCTCTCGATGCAGCTGCACGAGCAGGGCATCCTGAAAAAATACGGCGTGGAAATGATCGGCGCGAAGCCGCCCGCGATTCAGAAAGGCGAGGACCGCCAGCTCTTCAAGGAGGCGATGCTCAAGATCGGCCTCGACGTCGCGAAATCCCGCGTCGTCCACACGCTCGATGAAGCGCGCAAAGCCGCCGAGGAAATCGGCACGATGCCGCTCATCATCCGCCCGTCGTTCACGCTTGGCGGCACCGGCGGCGGCATCGCCTACAACCGCGAAGAGTTCGAGCAGATCGTCAACGGTGGCCTCGAAGCCTCGCCGACGCACGAAGTCCTGATCGAGGAATGCCTCCTCGGCTGGAAGGAATTCGAGATGGAAGTGATGCGCGATCACAAGGACCAGTGCGTCGTCATCTGCTCGATTGAAAACTTCGACCCGATGGGCGTCCACACCGGCGACTCCATCACCGTCGCGCCCGCGCTCACGCTCACCGACAAGGAATACCAGGTGATGCGCGACGCGTCCTTCGCGGTCATCCGCGAGATCGGCGTCGAGACCGGCGGCTCGAACATCCAATTCTCCGTCGATCCGGTCACCGGTCGCATGGTCGTGATCGAGATGAACCCGCGCGTGTCGCGCTCGTCCGCCCTCGCCTCGAAGGCCACGGGCTTCCCGATCGCGAAGATCGCGGCGAAGCTCGCCGTCGGCTACACGCTCGACGAGTTGCGCAACGACATCACGCGCCTGACGCCCGCCAGCTTCGAGCCCACGATCGATTACGTCGTCACGAAGATCCCGCGCTTCGCCTTCGAGAAATTCCCCGGAGCCAACGCCACGCTCACCTCCGCGATGAAGTCCGTCGGCGAAGCCATGGCGATCGGCCGCACGTTTAAGGAATCGTTCCAGAAGTGCCTCCGCTCGCTCGAAACTGGCGCGCGCGGGTGGGGCGGTGGCGGCAAATACGGCGGCGACGAACTGCCCGACGACGCCACGCTGCGCCAGAAACTCGGCACGCCGAACGCCGAACGCGTCTACTACATCCGCTGGGCGTTCATGTCCGGCATGTCGATCGACGAGATTTTCAACCTGACGAAGATCGATCCGTGGTTCCTGCACCAGCTGCGCGAGCTTCACGAGATGGAGCAGCACCTGAAGACGCTCTCACTCGCCACGCTCGACCAGCGCACGCTGAAGCGCGCGAAGCAGTTCGGCTTCTCCGATGCGCAGCTCGCGCACCTGCTCAAGGTCGACTTCGACGCGATGCGCGCCGCGCGCAAGCAGGCCGGCGTCAACACGACTTACCGCCTCGTCGACACGTGCGCCGCGGAGTTCGAGGCGTTCACGCCTTACTACTATTCGAGCTACGGCGACGAGAACGAGATCCTGCCTTCGAAGAAAAAGAAGATCATGATCATCGGCGGCGGTCCGAACCGCATCGGCCAAGGCATCGAGTTCGACTACTGCTGCGTGCACGCGTCGTTCGCGCTGCGTGAGGCCGGCTTCGAGACCGTGATGGTCAACTCGAACCCCGAGACCGTCTCGACCGACTACGACACTTCCGACCGACTCTACTTCGAGCCGCTCACGCTCGAGGACGTGCTGGAAATCTACGAACAGGAAGGCTGCGTCGGCGCCATCGCGCAATTCGGCGGCCAGACTCCGCTCAACCTCGCCAGCGCCCTGAAGGCGCGCGGCGTGAACGTCATCGGCACCTCGCCGGAAAGCATCGACACCGCCGAAGACCGCAAGCTCTTCGCCGCCGTCCTCGATCAACTTCAGCTCAAGTCGCCCGCCAACCGCATCGCGATGTCCGAGCCCGAAGCGATCGCGTGCGCCGCGGAGCTCGGTTATCCGGTGCTCGTGCGCCCGTCGTTCGTGCTCGGTGGCCGCGGCATGTTCATCCTCTACAGCGAAGCCGAGCTGCGCGACGTCGTGCACCAGGTCTTCGCGGTCATGCCGGGCAAGCCGGTGCTGATCGACAAGTTCCTCGAAGACGCCATCGAGCTCGACGTCGATTGCATCAGCGACGGCGAGACGACGCTCGTCGGCGGCATGCTCGAGCACATCGAGTTTGCCGGCGTGCACTCCGGCGACGCCGCGATGGTGATGCCGCCGCACACGCTCTCGAAGGAGATGCTCGGCACCGTTCGCCAGGCGACCTACGCGCTCGCGAAAGCGCTCAAGGTCGTCGGCCTGATGAACGTCCAGTTCGCGATCAAGGACAACCAGCTCTACGTGCTCGAAGTGAACCCGCGCGCGTCGCGCACCGTGCCGTTCGTCGCGAAAGCGATCGGCGTGCCGCTCGCGAAACTCGCCGCGAAGGTCATGGCCGGCGCGAAGCTGAAGGACCTCGGTTTCACGAAGGAAATTCAGCCGAAGCACTGGTGCGTGAAGGAAGCCGTGTTCCCCTTCAACCGCTTCCCCGGCGCCGCCATCGTGCTCAGCCCCGAGATGCGCTCGACGGGCGAAGTCATGGGCATGGACGACGATCTCGGCATCGCCTACGCGAAGACGCAGATGGCCGCCAAGCCGTCGCTCCCGCTCAAGGGCAAGGTCTTCATCTCGGTGAAGGATTCCGACAAGCCGGACGTCGTCGAACTCGCGAAGGGTTTCATCGAACTCGGTTTCACGGTCTGCTCGACGACCAACACGGCGAAGCTCCTCGCTTCGCACGGCGTGGCGGCGCAGCCGGTCTTCAAGCTCAACGAAGGTCGCCCGAACTGCGTCGACATGATCAAGAACGGCGAGATCCAGTTCGTCGTGAACACGCCGCGCGGAATGATCCCGCGCCAGGACGAGAACGCGATTCGCGCCGCCGCCTACGCCAACAACGTCGCCATTTCGACGACGCTCACCGGCGCCCAAGCGGCTGTGAACGGCATCCGTGCGATGAAGAACCTTCAAGTCGGCGTCCGCCCGATTCAGGAGTATCGCTACAACACGGTGCCGATGGCCTGAGGGAGCCGGACCAACAAAATTACTCGTCACTCAAGCGCGCCGCCCCGGCGCGCTTTTTCTTTATCGCCACACGTCCAGCGAAAGCGGCCGGCGCCGCTCTGGCGTGCCGCAGAAAAGTAACCGCACGCCGCCGCGACCGAATATGGCGTATTACGCCATATTTGCTGGAGACAGTTTGGCCGACTGAAATCTGGCGTAATACGCCATAACTTGAACGAGCTTCTCCGTGCGTAAGCGTGGTTGCCGCAAACTTCGCATGACACGCGCGCCGCTCCCCAATGTCCGCGCTCCCGCCTAACTTCATCTCCATGTCCGACGTTTCTCCCCTCACGCTAGTCGCCTTGCTGCACGGTCCCGATCAACGCGGCCTCGTCGCGCGCGCGTCGGGTTGGATCTTCCAGCGTGGCGGCAACATCCTCCACGCCGACCAGCACCGCGATGAGGACGAGGGCGTGTTCTTTCAGCGGATCGAGTGGGTTCCACCGGGTTGCGCAAAACCCGCCGCCGAGGAGAAAGCCTTCCTGGCATTCGCCCGCGACGAACTGCGCATGAGCGCCGTCGCGACCGACTCGGCGCGCCGCCCGCGCGTGGTGCTGTTCGTTTCGAAGGCGGACCACTGTTTCCATGACCTCGTGCTGCGTTGGCGCGCCGGCGAGTTTCCGTGCGAGATTGTCGGCGTCGTCTCGAACCACCGCGATCTCGCCGCGGCCGCGCGTGGCTACGGTCTGAAGTTTTTCCACATTCCGGTCGCCGCGCCGGCCAAGAACAAAGCCGAGGCCCGCCAGCTCGCGCTGTTGCGTCGACTGAAAGCCGACACCGTCGTGCTCGCGCGTTACATGCAGGTGCTCTCGGCGGATTTCCTCGCGGCGTTCGGCAAGCCGGTGATCAACATCCACCATTCGTTCCTGCCGGCGTTCGCGGGCGGGCGGCCCTATCATCAGGCGCACGAGCGCGGCGTGAAACTGATCGGCGCGACCGCGCACTACGCGACTGCGGTGCTCGATGATGGTCCGATCATTCATCAAGACGTCACGCGGGTGACGCATCGTCACAGCGTGGAGGATCTCATTCGCAAGGGTCGCGATCTCGAGAAACTCGTGCTCGCCCAAGCGTTGCGCTGGCATCTCGAAAACCGAGTCTTGGTCTTCGGCCGCAAGACGGTCGTTTTCGATTAATTTCGACACAGAGGAAAGCAGGAGACCCACAGAGATCACAGAGAAGTTCCTCCGTATCCCTCCCGTTTGCCTCAGTGCCCTCTGTGACAAGGTTGGGGGCCATCCTCCGTCCTGAGCCATCCGTCCTCTGATTCCGGGCTTGAGCGCGTTCGGCCGGTTGCCCATGTTGCGCGATTCCCATGAGCAACGTCCCTTCCGCCACTCCCCCGCACGATCCGGCCAACCCGCCGCCGCCAGCCGGTGCCGATGCCTTTGCCGCCGATGTGCACTCGTTTTGGGAGAAGAACCGCTCGTTCATCCTCATTCTTGTCGCCGCCGTTCTGATCGGCCTCGTCGGCCGCGAAGGCTGGCAATGGGTCCAGTCCTCCCGCGAAAAAGGCGTGCAGGAGGAATACGCCAAGGCCGGCGAGAACGTCGCGCAGCTCGCCAAATTTGCCGCGGCCAACCAGGGCCACGCGCTCGCCGGTGCCGCGCTGCTCCGCGTGGCGGATGACCAATACAGCAAGGGCGACTACAAGTCCGCCACCACGTCTTACAGCAAGGCCGGCGAAGAACTCGACAACGACGCCCTGAAGTCGCGCGCCAAGCTCGGTGCGGCGATGAGCCAGATCGCCGGCGGCGACAAGGCCGCGGGCGAAGCCGCCCTCAAGGCGATTGGCGCCGACACCAAGGCGATTCCGGCCATTCGCGCCGAGGCGCTCTACAGTCAGGCGGTCCTGGCGAAGGACGCCGGCCGCGCCGACGACGCGCGCAAGATCGTCGAAGAGATCGGCAAAATCGAGTCCGCCGGCATGTGGGCGCAGCGCGCTTTCACGCTCGCCGCGCAACTCCCGCCTGCTCCCGCCGCGGCGCCTGCCGCTGGCAGCACGCCGACCGTCGAGTTCAAGCCGAAGGGCTGAGAGGGCGTAAACGGGCGCGGGGCGCCCGACGCGGTGGGTTGATTCACGAAGGCGGCCACATCGGCCGCCTTTTTTGTTGGATAGAACCGTTGAGGCGAAGCGCGGAAAGTAGCGGGAGTTTCCAGCTCCCGCGTTTGTTCCGTGAGCGTGCGAAGGAACGGGAGCTGCAAGCTACCGCTACTTTCGCTGACGGCCTGACGCCGACTACGGCGTCCGCGAGACTTTCAGCCGGAAGAAGAGCTGGGCAGCGTTGGCGAGCGGGTATTCGGCGCGCCAGGTTTCCACGCCGTCGGCCGTGCTGATCTTCGTGGGCGTGACCGTGATCGTGTTCCAGTCGGTCAGGTTGGTCGAAGCCTGCACGGTGTAGGTGACGTCGCTGCGCTCGACCGGACGCGTGAACGTGTAGGTCCAATGCGTGGACGTTGCACTGCTGGCGGGCAGACCCGTCGTCGCGGCGACGCGCGGATTCAGGCCGAGCGCGTATTTCATCAGGTTGGTGAGACCGTCGGCGGTGAGCACGACGGCGGGGCCGCTGACCTGCGGATTGACGCGCTCGGAGGCGTCGAAATTTGCCCACAGCCACGAATCGAAACCGCTCAACACCGTGAGCGTGGCGGCGGTCGACGTGGCGGTGCCGGCCATGTTCGTCACCACGACGTCGTAGCTGGCGGCATCGCCCGGCTGGACGCCGACGATCGTGTAGCTCGCGGTGGTGGCACCGTCGATGGCGGTGGTGTTGCGGCGCCATTGATAACTGAGCGGGTCGGTGCCGCTCGCGACGACGGTGAAGGTGGCGTCGGCGCCCGCGGCGACGGATTGCGAGGCGGGTGGCGTGGTGATCGTCGGCGCGGTTTGCACGGCGACGGTGAGAGCGAGATCGTCCATGCGGAAATTGGCGCTGCCTCCGGTGTAGGAGCCGGAGCCGTTGTAGCCGTAGAGACGGAAGGTTAGTGCGGTGTTAAGCGCACCGTTGACAGCGCTGATGGTCGGGGTGAACAGGACCCAAGCGCTCGCGGTGGGAAGCGCTCCGGTGGTCAGCGCGGTCGTGTAGTTGTCGGCGCTGCTGTAGAGCGCCCAAGCCTGCGGGCCGGTGTTGGAGCGTCGGGCGGCAAACGACACGCTCGAGACCACGATGCGCTTTCCGGCGTCGGGTGTGAGGGTGAAGGTCCAATAGCTGGAGCCGCCGCTGGCGGTGTTCAGCGCTCCGGTGCGCGCGCCGAGGCCGGCGAAGTTGCCTCCGGAGGCGCCCGTGTAGCCCGTAGAAACGGGGGTCGAGGAGTCGATCAACGTGGTCGTGCCGACGTTGCCACCTTGCGCGATGGTGCCGCCAGTCACGCCGGCCGGCAGTGTGCTCGATGGTGCGGCAGTGGTGAAATTCCACGTGATCGACGTTACCGCGACCGGCGTGAGCGTGGCGGCGTTGCTGGTGACGCTGCCGACGCTGTTGGTGACGACGACGTCGTAGCTGCCGGCGTCGGTGGATTGGACGTTGGCGAGCGTGAGCGTGGAATTGGTGGCGGCGTTGATCGGCTGCTCGTTCTTGCGCCATTGGTAAGTGAACGGCGCCGTGCCCGACGCGGTGATGCTGAACGTGACACTCCCGCCGAGGGCCACGCTCTGCGAAGCGGGATGCGTCGTGATCGTGGGCGCGGTGGGCGGCGGCGGCTCGGCGGTGGAGCCGGTGATGATGAGGCCGAATTGCTGGGCGAGGTTGTTCTTGAGCGTGCCGCGGTAGGAAACGATAGCGTGATAAGTGCCGGCGGCGGGCGGCGTGGCGATGACGACCTGTTCGACGTTGTCGGTGCTGTTCAGCCCGCGCGTGGCGGCGAGCGCCATCGAGACCTGCGTCCACGTGCCGACAAAGGGCATCACGAACGGCAAATGCTCGCTGCCGTCGGGACCGGTGATCTTCAGATCGAGATTGTTGACGAGGGTGCTCGTGCGGGAGTCGAGCGTCGTGGCGGCGGTGGCGGCGGGATCGGTCCAGCAGAGCGTGGCGCGGATGGGCGAGACGCCGTCCCACACGAAATCGAACGTGACGGTCGTCGCGGTGGTGGGGTTGATCTGACTTTCGTTGAGGCGGAGCTTGTTAGGATTCGCGGCGAGTTCGCGCAGGAGATCGGCGGCGGCCTTCACGTTGATCAGGCCCCAGCCGTTTTTGTAGTCCGGGCCGGCGGCGCCGAGGTCGTCGGCGGTGTGGATGAGCAGCGCCTTGAGCGTGCTGGCGCGCATGGCGCCGCTGGGAAACAGCTGGCCATAGAGCTGCACGAGCAACGCGGCGGAGCCGGCGGCGCTGGGCGTGGCCATGCTCGTGCCGGAGTAGATGTCGTAGGCGGTGTTCGAGGTGCCGACGGAGGAGTTGAGGTCTTCGCCGTTGGCGACGAGGTCGGGTTTGATGCGGCCGTCGTCGGTCGGGCCGACGGAGGAGAAGTCGACGAGCAACGCTTTGGCGATGTCGCGCGTCGTGCCGGTGACGGCGTCGCTGGTCGCGCCGACGGTGAGCACGTTTTTGCCGATGGAGCTCGAGGCAATGGTGTCGTAGCCGCCGCGGTATTTGCCGTCGCCCTGGGGGTGCGAGGCGCTGTTGTAGCTGTCCGTGCTGGAGTCATCGGGATTCAGCTGCACGCTGTCGCCGTTCACCGGATCGTCGGTGCCGTCGTTGCCCGCGGCGACGAAGGGCAGGAGGTAAGGCGTGGCTGCGACCACCGCGTCGACGTCGCGGGCGTCGGCGCCGTATTGACCGAAGCCGGCGTCGGCGCCGGTCGTGCCCGTGCCGGTGCCATACCAGATCCACATCGGGCTCGTCTCGCCGGTGTAGTCCCAGCCGTTGATCGTGCCGTAGCTGTGATTTGAGAGATAGATCTTGGTCGATTGGCCGGCCGCCGTGGCGCCGGCGGCCGTCATCTCGGTGTAGTCGCTGTCCCAGTCGTAGGAATGAATCGAGACCGCGGGCGCCATGCCCTTCGCGCTGGCCACGACGCCGGAGGCGCCGATCGTGCCGCCAACGTGCGTGGAGTGATCGTCGATGTCGTAGGTCGAGGCGTCTTTCAGCGTGACGCGGCCCGTCAATTCCTGGTGCGTGGTGCGGACGGGACCGGCGTCCCACACGCCGACGGTCACGCCGCTGCCGGTGAGGGCGGGCGTCTCGGCTTGGAGAAGGTTCGCGCCGGAGCTGCGGGCGGCGTTGAGGTTGAGGGTCGTGCGGTAGATGATGTTGCCCTGTTCATCGAGGTCATAGACCTCGCGCACGCGGCCGCGCGGGCCGACGGTGCGCAGGGGCAGGCCGAGCTGTTGGGCGCGCACGATGGCGGCGGCGCGGCGCTCCTGCTGCAAGGTCTGCATGGCGGCGACGGTGCGCTCGCGCACAGCGGGATCGGAGAGATCGCCGGCGTTTTCGAGGATGTCGGCCACGCTGCGGCGCGATGGCGGTGTCGAGCCAGAGCCCGGCGAGGGCGGGACGGCGGCCGTGCTGGCAGCGGATGAGGCCGGCGCTGGCGCGGGGGTGTTGGCGCGGGGCGTTTGGGATTCCGGTGCGCCGCTGCCGGGTGTCGTCGCCGCGGCGCTGAGGGACGCCGGAGCGGCGGAGGGCGAAGCAGGGACGCGAGGCGTGCGGAGGAAGGCCCACCACGCGGCCACAGCCAGCGCGAGGGCGACGAGAACGACGGAGCGAAGATGCATGAGCGCGACCGCACGCGAGCCGAGCGCACCGCCGCATCACGCGAACCTGCCGCAGCGCGTCGCGGCAGGGAAGGGCAAATCCGCCCGTTCACACAGACGACACAAAAAAGCCCGCCGGAAATCCGGCGGGCAGAGAGAGGAAGGAAGTGTCAGTCGCTCAGACCTTCGTCGCGACGCGCTGACGGCGGCGATGGACCATCACGCCGAGCAGGGCGACCGCGCCGGCCATGGCCGCGTAGGTCGAGGGCTCGGGAACGGCGGTTAAAGATATGTTATCCAGCCCTAAGCCCTGGGAACTGCTTCCGGTAGTATTGAAGCTCCAGCGAAGATAGAGGGACGTGCCACTAGCGATACTAAGTGCCGACAAGGAAATGCTTTTGCTGTCGGTCGTGGGTGAAGCGAACGTGTAGGAGCTTGTTCCCGTTGAAAAACTCGACGTCGTTCCAGTGATAGAAGTCCAGGATGTCCCATTTGTGGAATAAAACATGGACACGGACGCAGCGGCAGAATTGATCCGATAGCGTTCGATATCGTAACTGATATTCAGGGAACTAATCGTTGAGCCAGTGTTGTTCTGGTAGAAAGCCATTACGTTGTTGGGGCTCGCATAGCTGCCAGAAGTCATAAACCCTAGGGATCTGTCTGTCGCACTTGTTCCCCAATTATATCTTCCTCCGGTAGCAGGGGAGCCCGAGTGTGCGGCCTGGGTTGCGGTGCCCACTCCTGCACTCCAAGTGGGAGAGGCTCCTCCATTTTGAGGCGACATACGCCAGTTGCTTGGGAGGGTGGTTGACGTGCCGATAGAGTCGAAATTTTCTGTGACTGCAGAATTCAACGCGCCGATCGAAATCTGTGCGTGGGCGCTGATCATCGTAGAAAGAGCGATAACGATAGACGAAAATACACTGCACGAAGCAGAAGCGACTTTCATGAGGATGACAGGTAAGGGTAGGGGCGTTGTCAGCTTAGGCACGCTGATCGCGCGAGACGGATAGGGAGGCATGACCTCGGTTGCACGCCGAATTTTCGACGAAAATTTGTGTCGGGTTCGCGGAGCATCGTGACCTGCATCGTTGCTCGAATGCAGGAGGTGCGCCAATCAGGCCGGCCTGACCGTGGTGCGGTGAACAAATTCTTCACTCGACGAAAAATTCGTCTTCATCCCGCTTCGATACGCGTTCGTCACCGCTTGCGTCTTGCGCTGACGCGGGACGCGTTCAAGCGTGGCGCACTCCCTGCTTCGGTTACCTGTCACACACAACATCCCCATGATCCTGTCTCGCTCCCTGATGTGCGTTGCAGTGTTCGCGGCGGCTGGCTTGGCCACCGCTCACGCGCAACTCATCGCTTACGATTCGTTCAATTATACGGTGGGCGGCAATCTTGCCGGCAACACCCTCGCTCCGGGTAACACCTGGGGCATCCAGAACACGGGCACGCCGCCCTCAGTCGCGTCCGGCAATCTTACTGTCACCGGCCTGACCGCGTCCGCGGGCAATCAGGTTTCGATGCCGGGCGGTAACTTCCAGGAGGCAGTGTTAAGCTACACCGCCCAGAGCACTGGCACGATCTATTTTTCCTTCGCGCTCAGCCTGTCGAGCCAACCCACGGCGACGAGTTACAGCTTCGGCCTGAACAACAACACTTCCTTTGCGGCGACGGTCTGGCTGCAGGCGTCGGGCACGGGCTACAAGATTGGCCTGGGCAACCGGAGCAGCGGCACCGTGCCGGTCTATGACTCCACCGAAATTGCGCTCAACCAAACGGTGTTCCTCGTCGGTTCGTATCAGATCGTCAGCGGCGCGACTAATGACGTTTCCTCACTGTGGATCAATCCGTCGGCGGCGACGTTCGCGGCGGGCGCAGCTCCGACGGCCACGCTGGTTTCCACGGGCGGCACGGACATCGGCTCCGTTAATTCGTTCTTGATCCGCGGTGCGGCCGGCTCCCCGGCGGGTGTCTTCGACGAACTGCGCATCGGCACGACGTGGGCCTCGGTGACGCCCGCCGCTACTCCGGTGCCGGAACCGTCGACTTATGCCGCGCTGGCCGGTGCCGTCGCCTTGCTCGGCGTTATGGTGCAGCGTCGGCGTCGCGCGGCGAAGTCGGCCGCAGTGTAACCGGCGCAAACGAGCCGCAGATTTTTTCGAGCCCGCTTCGGCGGGCTTTTTTGTGTCCGCGCGGTGCGGGGCAGGAATCGCGCGTCTCGACATGCGATTCTCACGGCTTCGGGCTTGCCGGTATGACGTGGGCTTCCCACGCTGACCAAATCTTTGCCGCCGTCGCGGTGGAGTGGTTACCTCTATGAAGTGCTCTTTGCGTGCGCGCTCCGGCGTGCTTCGTTTCGACCGCGTCGTCTCGACGCGGTCGCTGGTCTCAGGTGCGTTGTCGTGGGTGGTCGCGATGGCGCTGTTCTTCGCGGCGCTCGGCGCCCAGGCGAAGATCGGCTCGGCCTACCAGCTGTTGCTCGGCAATCCGAGCAACGCCGTCACCGATGCGGCGGTGAAGAACAATTACCTGATCGTGCGCGACCAGTTTGCGATCAGCTACAACGACTCGCTCGGTCAGCCGAATTGGGTGAGCTGGAATTTCACGCCGGACGATCGCGGCAGCTCCGGGCGCACGGATGCGTGGTCGGAGGATTCGTTGTTGCCGGCCGGCGTCTATCGCCTGCAACCGAACGACTACAGCAACACTGGTTTCACGCGCGGCCACATGTGCCCTTCAGGCGACCGCACGGTGACGTCGAACGACAATACGTTCACCTTCCTCATGTCGAACATGGTGCCGCAGACCTCGCACAACAACGCGGGCGTCTGGAACAATTTCGAGAACGAGACCCGCAACCTCGGCGCCGCCGGCAACGAGGTGCTCATCATTTCCGGCCCGAGCGGTTTCGACGGCTCGCGCATCTCGACCGGCAAAGCGTCCATTCCGGCCTACGTGTGGAAAATCGCCGTCGTCGTGCCCGCCGGCACCACACCGATCACGGAGCGCATCACGACGTCGACGCGCGTGATCGCGATCAAGGTGCCGAACGTGACGTCGGGCTTGAGCGATGACTGGCGCACGTATCTCACGACCGTGAACCAGATCCAGCAGGACACGGGCTTCACTTTCTTCACCGCGCTGCCCTCGGCGACGGCGGCGGTGCTGCGCACGATGGTCGACGGCCAGCCGGTCGTCGGCGCGCCGGCGATTTCGCAGGGCCCGACGGCGCAATCCGTCGCGGCCGGCGGCACGGCGACGTTCTCCGTCACGGCGACGGGCGATGCACCGCTCAATTACCAGTGGACCTTTGAAGGCCAGAATATCTCCGGCGCGAACAGCGCGACGCTGACGATCAACAACGTCGGCCTCGCCGACATGGGCAGCTATCGCGTCACGGTTTCCAACAGTGTCGGCACCACGACGAGCGAGCCCGCGCTGCTCGTCGTCACGGGCGTCGCGCCGAGCTTCCTCACGGAGCCGACGACGCAGACGGTCAACGCCGGCAGCAATGTCGTGTTCACGTCGCTCGCGGCCGGTTCGCCGACGATGAGTTACCAATGGCGCAAGAACGGCCAGCCGATCAACGGCGCGACTGCGGCCACGCTCACGCTCAACAACGTCCAGGCCGGCGATGCCGCCAGCTACGACATCGTGGCGACCAACTCCGTCAACAGCGCCACGAGCGCTGCGGCCACGCTCACGGTGACGCCGCGCTTGCCGGTCATCACCGCGCAGCCGCTCGCGCGCAGCATCGGCGTGAACGGCACGGCGACGTTCAGCGTGACGGTCGTCGGCACCGAACCGTTCACCTACGTTTGGCGCAAGGACGGCACGCCGATCGTCGGCAACGCCTCCGCGGCCACCGTCACGCTCGTGATCCCGAGCGTCACCGAAGCGGCTCTCGGCAACTACGACGTCGTGATCACGAACTCGGTGGACACGGTGACGAGCAACGCGGTCGCGCTCACGATCAGCTCGTTCAGCGACGGCGCGCTCAACTACACGGGCGGCACGTATTCGCAGGACTTCAACAGCCTCTTCGCGACGCAGGGCTATGATTCCGACACGGCCCTCCCGGCTCCTGCCATTTCCAGCAATGGCCCGTTGCAGCTGACGGCCGCGCCGTTCAGCGGCAGCGAACTCGGCGGCTGGTGGATGGTGAAATACGAAGGCTCCGGCACCTATGCGCGTTTCAAGGCGGACGACGGCACCGCGGTGAACGGCGCGATCTATTCCTACGGCGCCAGCGGCGCGAGCGATCGAGCGCTCGGCTCGATCGCCAGCGCGTCCACGCGGTCGCGCTTCGGCATGGTGCTGAGCAACAACACCGGTCAGACGCTCACGCAGTTCACGATCAGCTACGTCGGCGAACAATGGCGCGACGGCACCAGCGCCGCCAACACGCTGGCGTTCTCCTATGCGATCGACCCGACAGACCTCAACACCGGCAACTACGTCGCCGCGCCGGCGCTGAGTTTGACTTCGCCGAACAGCACGACCGCCGACGCCAACGGCCTCAAGCTCGACGGCAACGCCGCCCTGAACCGCCGCGCGGTCAACGCGACCGTCACCGGCGTCGTCTGGCCGGCCGGTTCGCGCCTCATCGTGCGCTGGACCGACACCGACGATCTGCAAAACGACGACGGCCTCGCGATCGACGACTTCACTTTCGCTGCGGTCAACGGCGGCCCCGTCGCGCCGGCGATCGTGAGCACGACGCCCGCGGCCGACGCGACCGGCGTCGCGCCTACGACGACGATCGGTGTGACCTTCAACCAACCCGTCACGCTCGCCGCCGACTGGTTCACGTTGACGAGCGCCGCGCAAGGCGCACTCACTGGCACCGTCAGTGGCGGACCGACGACTTACACCGTGACGCCTGCCGCGACGCTGCCGGTCAACGACACGATCACGCTGACGGTGCTCGCGAGCAAGGTGACGGATCAGGGCTCGGGCACGCTCACGCTCGGCGAAGATTACAGCCTGAGCTTCGGCACGGTGACGCCCGTGGCGCCCTCGATCACGACGCAGCCGGCTTCGCAGAGCGCGAACGTCGGCACGAATGTGAATTTCACGGTCGTGGCGAGCGGCACGGCGCCGTTCACGTATCAATGGCGCAAGGGCGGGCAGAATATTCAAAACGCGACGAACGCGACGCTGACGTTGAGCAACGTGCAGACGGGCGATGCGGGCAGCTACGACGTGATCGTCACGAATTCGGTCAGCAGCGCCACGAGCAACGCCGCGACGCTCACGGTGAATACCGTCGTCGGCAATGCGATCACGTGGGACTTCGGATCGACCACGGGCACCGTGCAACCGACCAGCAGCTTGCCCGCCGGAGTGACGGGCGGCACGTGGTCGCAGGGCAATAATTGGGGCACCACGACGATGCTCGCCAACAACGCGGTCTCGGGCACCTACGCCGGCGCGAGTGGCGCCTACAACGCCGGGGTGGCCGCACGCATCGGTGCGTTGAACACCGGCAGCGCCGGCTCCGCGTATTTCGAGGTCACGCTCACGCCGGAATCCGGGAGCCGCTTGCTGCTGACGTCGATTGCGTTTGGATCGCGCCGCACCGGCACCGGTCCGCAGGCCTACGCGATTTATAGCAGCGCCGACAACTACGCGACCGCGGTGGCAACCGGCGCCTTGTCGACGACGACCGGTTGGTTGCTCTATTCGCCTTCGATCAGTCCCATCGCCGGAGCGGTCAATGCGTCCGTGACGCTGCGCATCTACGGCTATAACGGCGCGGGCAGTGCCACGGCCGGCACCGCGAATTGGCGCATCGACGATGTGGCGATGTCGGTCGCCGTGCAAACCGCTCCCGCGATCTCGACGCACCCGACTTCGCAGTCGAAGACGGTCGGCGATTCCGTGACGTTCAGCGTCACCGCGACCGGCAGCGAGACGCTCGCGTATCAATGGCGTTTCAAGGGTGAAGCCATCGGCGGTGCGACGGGCAGCTCGCTGAGTTTGTCCAATGTGCAACTGGCGGACGCGGGCGACTACGACGTCGTCGTGACGAACCCGGTGAGCTCCGTCACGTCGAACGCCGCGACGCTCACGGTCACCGCGCCGGTCAGCCGCTTCGATACGTGGCGCGCGGAGCACTTCGACTCCACTGAACTCGGCAACTCGGCCATCAGCGGTCCGGATGTGGTGCTCACGGCGGACGGCATGACGAATTTCCTGAAATATGCGCTCGGCCTGAATCCGCGTGTGGCTGCGACCGCGGGCGTGCCGGAGGCCGGCGCGACGGCGACGCATTGGACGTTCACGTTCACGCGGCCGGCCGATCGCGACGACGTCGTCTACACCGTGCAGGCGTCCGCTAACCTCACGGATTGGACCACCATCACGGTGACCGCCACCAAGGTGAGCACGACGAACGGCGTCGATACGTGGCGCGCGGAGTATCCGCTGAGCAGCGCCGACAAGCTGTTCTTCCGGTTGAAAGTGGCGCCCGCGCTGTAGGGGCGTTGCGCCGCCAGAGTAGCGGGAGCTTCCAGCTCCCGTTGCTCAGCGTTTTCGAAAACCGATGCGGGAAAAACTCATGCGGGAGCTTGGAAGCTCCCGCTACCTTTCGCGTTCGTTCACCGGAGAGGGGGGCGCTGCTCATGCGTCGCGCTGACAAGTTGCGCGCGAGCGCGCCACCTACCTTGCTCAAACACGACCGGAGGCGCGTCAGCCGAACAAAATCCAGGTGCTTCAGACGGCGGAATCCAATCGCGTCACGGCTGCTGTGGCGCTCGCTTGCGCTGGCTTGCCAGCCGAAGCCTCGGCGAAGGTTGGTCGGGGCGATAGGATTCGAACCTACGACCTCCTGGTCCCAAACCAGGCGCTCTACCAGGCTAAGCTACACCCCGTTGAAGCCCGACAGAGGACGACCTAAACCAGACGCTGTCAACGCGCGCGTTGGGCGCGGATGACGATTGCCGCCGGCGCCGCGCGTGGCGTTTTGCGGTCCTCGCATTTTGGCATAGTCGCAGCGCGCTTGTGCAGGTTGCGCTGGGCCAGCAGCTTTGACGGCCATTTCGTGAACAAATGCTTCTTGCGTCACTCGGAAGCGCTCCCTACACAAGTTTTCTCAATCTCTCACCAAATGGACACTCTTTCCCGCGACAGCAGCTCCAGCTCTAGCAACATCGTGCCGATGATCGGCGCGTTTACCGGCGTCATCGGCCTCCTCCTGGCTGTCGTCGCCCTCGTGCAACTCTCCACGGTCAAAAAGACCCAGGCCGCGCAAGGCGACGAAATCGCCAAGATCGCCACGATCGAGAACGAGGTCCGCTCCCAAGGCGCCAAGGTCGACGGCGACATGAAGAATCTCCGTGACGGCGTGCAGAACGCCCTCAACCAAGTCGGCACCGAGATCGGCGCGATCCGCGCGCAGCTGACGAAGATGGAGGAAGAGGCCAAGAAGCGCGCCGTTGCTCCTGCGCCGGGCGCGAAGGGCGGCAAGGCCGTCGCGACGGGCGTGAAGAACGCCGATGGCACCTACACCGTCGCTGCGGGCGACACCCCGAGCAAGATCGCGCGCAAGTTCGGCACCAGCGTCGATGCGATCCTCTCCGAGAATCCCGGCCTGAACCCGAGCAAGCTGCACGTCGGCCAGAAGATTCGCCTCCCCGCGGGTCGCTAAGCTCGAGCGAAAAGGTTTTCCCGCCAAGCCTCCGCGTGAGCGGGGGCTTTTTGTTTGGTGCGAGTCTCTGCCGGCGGGTGGTGCCGCCAGTGCGGGTCGACGGAAAATCTACGGTGGAAATCTGTGCGAGGCTTCGCAGCGTGAGGTGATGAGTTCCTCGGAAAAACCGCAGCGTTGGAAAAAGCTCGGCGCGCGCGAAATCGCGCACACGCGCATCTTCGATGTGCAGAGCGTGAATTTTCAGCACCCGGCGCATCCAGCGCCGCGCGATTTTTTTCTGATCAACGCGCCAGACTGGGTGAACGTCGTCGCGCTCACACCGCAGCACGAGATCGTCCTCGTGCGGCAATTTCGTTTCGGCACTAACGACTTCTCGCTCGAGATTCCCGGCGGCGTGATGGAAGCGGGCGAAGACCCGGTCACGGCGGGTCTCCGCGAACTCGCGGAAGAGACCGGCTACGTCGGCGAAGCGCGTTTGCTCGGATCGGTGCATCCGAATCCGGCAATGCAGACGAATCGCTGCCACCTCGTGCTGGTCGAGAACGCGCGGCGCACGCGGGAGCTCGCTTGGGACCCGAACGAGGAATTCGAGATTCTCGCCGTGCCGGCGGAGGAGGTTTACGCGCGAGCGTTTCGCGGGGAGATCACGCACGCGCTCGTGCTGGATGGACTGCTGCTGTTCCGGCCGATCTGGGAGAAGCTGCGCGCGGCGCGCTGAAGAGGAGCGGACGCGGCGTGCGGTGCGCGTGCATCGTAGGGCCTGACCTTGTGTCAGGCCTCGGGTGTGGACGACGCACACGCCGCGCTCGCGCGCCAGGCTCGACGCAAGGTCGAGTCCTACAATCGGCGAAGGCACGCGAGCGCACGCCAACTGTCACACGACTTCGTGCGCGCGCGCCTGATTTTGCTCCCGGGGAATATGCCCGCCGGGTCATTTGACTTTGCCGAACGCGCACGTTTACTGCGCCATCCCCGATGGAAAGCGCCGTCTCCACGCCCGCGTTTGCCAACTCGCCCGACTCGCTCGGCGAGCTGGACGACTGTCGCCTCCCGGCGACACTCGAAAACGAAATCCGCGCCATCTACGAGCGCAGCCCGCTTTATCCGCAGAGATTTCCGCTCCATCACGAGCCGCTGCAGTGGGCGTGCTATCGCGAGATTCCGGTGCTGACGAAACAGGAGATCGTGCAGCGCGGCCACACCGCGTTCTTCGCCGACTACCGCGAAATCGAGCGCGGCTTCGCGCAGAAAAAATACGAATACGAGCACACCTCCGGCACGACGAGCGGACCGATGACCGTCGTGATGGAGGATGGCTGGTGGAATGCGCAGACGCGGCGCGCGTATCTCGCACATCCGGTGCTCGCGCAGTATGTCGATCGCCCGTATCGCAAGTGCGTCCTCGCGCCGGTGGGGTGCTCGAGCAATTTGTGTCCTTACGAGGATCACCCGTTTCCGCACCGCTATTTCGATGGCACGGTTTATCTGAATCTTTCGAGCGACCCGTTCGCGTTCCCGGAAGGTGAATGGGAGCGCATCGCGCGCGAGTTGCAGGCGGTGCAGCCCGAGGTGCTCGAGGGCGAGCCGGTGTATCTCTCGCTGCTCGCACGCGCGCTGAAGAAGCGCGACATCGCGGTGCCGAGCGTCAAGACGGTGATCCTCACCTACGGCAAGGCGAGCCTTCAGCACAGCCGGCGCATCGCCGAGGCATTCCCCGGCGCGGCGCAGGTCGATCTCTATGGCTCGACCGAGGCGGGTTATCTTTTCGTCGGGGACGCGTTCCAGGACAACTTGCGCGTGATCGACGCGAATTGCTTCATCGAGCTCGTGCCGTGGCGCGCGAACGATCCCGAGGCATTTCAGATTTATGTGACGACGCGTGATCGCGTGGCGATGCCGCTCCTGCGGTATCACACTGGCGACATCGTGCGACGCACGGCGGCGGGCTACCGGATTCTCGGGCGCGAAAAGGATCTGCATACGCGCGCGGATGGCGTCGTGGTTTCGGCGTGGGAGATCGACGAGGTCATGCCGGCGGCGTTTCAGTGCTGGCACTGGAGCCTCGTGCAGGTCTCCGAGCAGCGGTGGGAATTGCAGTATGTCGCGGACACGGTCGCGCCGGAGGGTTTCGCGGAGAACATCGCCGCGGTGCTCGGCGATGGCGCGCGCGTGACGTTGTTCCGGCGGAAATTTATCCAGCCGGCGGCGAGCGGAAAATTCGCGTTGCTGAAACCGCTGGCGAAGTGAGCGCGCGGAGCGCGGGAGCGAGGCCGCGCGAATCGAGTGTTGTTCACGAAAGTGGCGCGCAAGCGGGCCACCCCGCATTGCTGGCGTGATGGTTTCACCGTGTAGCGGAAGCCGTGAGGCTTTCGCTCGGGGCCTCGTTGCGTCGCTCGCATCGCGCGCCGGTTGGAAGCCGGCGCTACTTACGCGGCGCGTTGCGTGCGCCAGCGGCGCCAGCCGAAGAAGGCGAGGGCGGCGCCGAGGAAAAGAGCGCCGTAGGTCGAAGGCTCGGGCACGGGCTTGGAGATCTGGGCGCCGAAGCCCATGAAGTCCATGTTGCCCCACGAATTCGGATCGGTGTTCGTGAGATAGACCGAGCTGTTGTTCCAGTTGACGAGATCGGAACCGGTGTTCGCGGTGACGTCGCCGGCCATGAGCGAGTAGCCGTAGATGGTTTGGCCGACCGAGAGGCCGAGGTCGGTGAAGCGGATGAGCGTGCCGACGAGATAAAGGTCGTTGCTGTTGGGCGTGCCGGAGTTGGTGTCGAGCGTCGTGATCGACTGGCCGCTCGCGAGATTGTCGCCGTTGGTGGTCGTGGCGCGGAGGTATTTCGCGTTCGTGCCGGTGGGCGTGTCGACCGGATTGCCGAAAGTGCCGGGCTGCACGAGGAGGCCGCTGTTCGCGTAGGCCGTGGGCGCGTTGCTGGTGCCGTTGACGGTGCCGACGGAGGTGAAGGCCGCGACACGGAAGCCGTCGCCGTAGTTGCCGACGTTTTCGAGGTCGAAGAAGACCATCGCGTCACCGGCCTGCACGGTGTAACCGCCGGAGAAATAGAAATCGATGCGCTCGATGTTCGAACTCGTGGAGGCGGAACTGTTCGCGAAGGGATTGCGGAGACCTTGCGTGAGGTCGTTGCTGAGCATCACTTCGGACATCGTCGGCGAGGTGTCGCCTTTGCCGAGGACCGTCGCGCTGCCGTAGCCGGTGGACGAGTATTGGTAGAAGACGGTCGAGTTGTTCGGATTGCCGGACGAGGTGTTGCGGCGGAAGTAGACAGCGCTCGCGAGGGGACCGTTGAAATTGTAGGTGCCGAGCGCAGTGGAGATGTATTCCACCTGCGTGGTCTGGTTCAGGTAAGTGATGTTGCCGGCGGTGCGATCGGTGCCGTTGGTCGTGCTGCCGTAGTCCACGGCGGTGACCGCTACCTGCGCCGGCAGCATCGTGGCCGCCCAGCCCCAGCTCAGCGCGACGCACAGCGCGCGCAGGAGAGCGTATTGGGGAAAGCCACGGGTCATGGAATTCTGAATGTAGGGCCGAACGGTAATGGTCAAATAAATAGGTGAAAATACCTATTTACGCCGGGAGTTATGTGGGCGATCGAGGGCGTCGTGTAGACCTATTACTGGCGCCCCTGAGATTAGCTTTTGCTAGTTTCTTTCTATCAAGGGGTAGGCTGCTTTTGCTGCATCTTTCGTCCGGTTGCAGCGGGCATGCTCGCGACGGTGGCAATCCACCGTTGGTGCTCGGCTGGACTACCGGGTGCGCGATTCAGTCGCCACGGCCAGCGAGGTCCCGCGGTGCTCCGGTGTTGTGGATGTCAGCGCGATCGAGCGAGTGGTGTTGCCATTCACCAATTCGGAGCTGCTCGAGGCGCTGACGTTGTCAGGCATCAGGAGTAACCGGAGATCGTTTTCGCCGACGGAGAGGCCGAGGTGAGCGACGCGCATCAGAATACCGACCAGCTGGATTTAAGGTGGCACGCGGCTCATCGGCACCGCCTAAGCTGCCTTGAGGAGAGCCCGCTCAAAGGCGGCCGAAACCGAAGACTTCTCATCAAGGTTAGGGAGCCTAATAAACCCGAGAGCGGTTGGGGTGCTCGGGCGGCGCACTTTACTTCGGCGAACCGGGTTGGTTTCTTCGCCGCCTCTTCGGCGTTCCACCCCTCCACGCGGCGCTGCGAAATCCCTTACGCGATGAACCTCATTGGCTCGCTCTTCACCTCCTCTATTGGCCGAAAGTTCCTGATGGCGTTTACCGGACTCGTGTTGTTCGGCTTCGTCACCGGACACTTGGTCGGTAATTTGCAGATCTTTCTCCCGCCGGAGAAAATCAACCATTACGGGCACTTCCTCGAGTCGCTCGGGTCGGCCTTGTGGCTGATTCGCGGCTTCCTCCTCGTGTGCGTCGTGGTGCACGTGTGGCTAGCTATCCAGCTGACGCTGGAAAATCGCGCCGCCCGCCCCGAGGCCTACGGCATCGACAAGGTCAACCGCGCCACGCTTGCCTCGCGCATCATGGCCCGCACGGGCTTGGTTGTGCTGGCGTTCCTGATCTTCCACCTCCTGCACTTCACGATCCGTGCGCAGCATCCGGAGTGGAGCGAGCACACCTACAAGCTCGCCGACGGCACCCTGGTGCGCGACGTCTACAAGATGGTGATCGAAGGCTTCAGCAGCGTGCCGGTTTCGGTGTTCTACATCGTGGCCGTCGGTCTCCTCAGTTACCACTTGGCGCACGGCATCTCGTCGATGTTCCAGAGCCTTGGCCTCCGCAACGAAACCTGGGCCAAGGGCCTCGATGGTTTCGCGAAGGTCTACTGCTGGGGCTACTTCCTCCTCAACGCCCTCATCCCGATCGCGGTGCTGAGCGGCTACGTTCACCTCTAAGCCTTTCCCGTCATGGCCAAACTTGACTCCAAGATTCCCTCCGGCCCGCTGGCCGACAAGTGGCGCAACCACAAGGCCTCGATCAAACTCGTCAATCCGGCCAACAAGCGGAAATACGAAGTGATCGTCGTCGGCGCCGGTCTCGCGGGCGGTTCCGCCGCGGCCACGCTCGCCGAGCTCGGCTACAAGGTGAAGTGCTTCGTGTTCCACGACAGCCCGCGCCGCGCCCACTCGATCGCCGCGCAGGGCGGCATCAACGCCGCGAAGAATTACCAGAACGACGGTGACAGCGTTTACCGCCTCTTCTACGACACCCTCAAGGGCGGCGACTATCGCGCGCGCGAGGCCAACGTTCACCGCCTCGCCGAAGTCTCGGTCAACATCATCGACCAATGCGCCGCGCAAGGCGTGCCCTTCGCTCGCGAATACGGCGGCCTCCTCGCCAACCGCTCCTTCGGTGGCGCGCAGGTCTCGCGCACGTTCTACGCGCGCGGTCAGACCGGTCAGCAACTCCTCCTCGGCGCCTACAGCGCCCTCTCGAAGATGGTCGGCGCCGGCGGCGTCCAGCTCTTCAACAACTCCGAGATGCTCGACCTCGTCCTCGTCGACGGTCACGCCAAGGGCATCATCGTCCGCGATCTCATCACCGGCGCGATCACCCGCCACAGCGCCGACGCGGTCATCCTCGCCACCGGCGGCTACGGCAACGTCTTCAATCTCGCCACCTACGCGCGCGGCTCCAACGCCACCGCCATCTGGCGCGCCTACAAGCGCGGCGCGTGCTTCGGCAATCCGTGCTACACGCAGATCCATCCGACCTGCATCCCCGTCTCCGGCGACTACCAATCGAAGCTCACGCTCATGTCTGAGTCGCTGCGCAACGACGGTCGCATCTGGGTGCCGAAGAAAGCCGCCGACGCGAAGAAGGACCCGAACACGATTCCGGAAGAGGATCGCGACTACTACCTCGAGCGCATCTACCCGAGCTTCGGCAACCTCGCGCCGCGCGACGTCTCCTCCCGCGCCGCCATGCGCATGTGCGACGAAGGCCGCGGCGTCGGTGAGACCGGCCTCGGCGTCTACCTCGACTTCTCCGACGCCATCAAGCGCCTCGGCGAAGCCGGCGTGCGCGAGCGCTACGGCAACCTCTTCGACATCTACCACGAGATCACGAACGAGAACGCCTACAAAACGCCGATGCGAATCTTCCCCGCGGTGCACTACACCATGGGCGGCCTCTGGGTGGACTATAACCTGATGTCCAACATCCCCGGCCTCTTCGTGCTCGGCGAAGCGAACTTCTCCGACCACGGCGCCAACCGCCTCGGCGCTTCCGCGCTCATGCAGGGCCTCGCCGACGGCTACTTCGTCATTCCCTACACGATCGGCGACTACCTCGCCGGCCAGAAGCCGAACAACAAGCCCTCGACCGACCGCGCCGAGTTCAAGCAGGCCGAAGAAAACGTCACGGCGATCAATCAGCGCCTCCTCTCCGTCAACGGCAAGGAGCCCGTCAGCCACTTCCACCGCCGTCTCGGCCAGATCATGTGGAAGAACTGCGGCATGGCCCGCACGAAGCAGTCGCTCGAGACCGCGCTCAAGGAAATCCCCGTCCTCCGCGAGGAATTCTGGCAGAACGTCAAGGTCCCCGGCTCCGCCGCCACCATCAACCAGTCGCTCGAGAACGCTGCCCGCGTGGCAGACTACCTCGAACTCGGCGAACTCATGTGCCTCGACGCGCTCACGCGCGAAGAGAGCTGCGGTGGTCACTTCCGCGAGGAATACCAACACCCCGACGGCGAGTGCAAACGCGACGACGAGAAGTTCGGCCATGTCGCCGCCTGGGAATACCAAGGCGAAGGCAAGGCCCCGCTCCGCAACGTCGAGCCGCTCAACTACGAATTCGTGAAGATGAGTGTCCGCTCCTACAAATGAGCTGCGCCGCCTGAAGCCCCGAGCATATCCCGAATTGGGACATCCTCACGTCGCCACATGAACGCCGCCCTCCTTCCCGTCACTGCTGCGGTGCTTCACCAAGTTGTTGGTGAAGAAGGGAATTTCGTTTTGAAATCACAGATTGTGATTTCAAAAGGTAGCGATTTGTCGGCCGCCGAAAGTGGGCAAGCGTCAGGCACTCATATGATTACAAATATGATGTCACAAATTGTGACATCATAGTCGAGTCGTGGAAATCGTCCCCATCTCACCCGAAGCCATTGAGCGCCGCGTCATCCTGCTGCGCGGCGAAAAGGTGTTGCTGGATTTCCAACTCGCCGCGCTTT
Organism: Verrucomicrobiota bacterium; assembly: GCA_023432225.1. Classification (GTDB taxonomy): domain Bacteria; phylum Verrucomicrobiota; class Verrucomicrobiia; order Opitutales; family Opitutaceae; genus Didemnitutus. The sequence goes on along the minus strand of JAEYUW010000011.1, from coordinate 25,373 downwards.
ACGGAGTTTCCACGACGGCCCTAAACCAAGCCGTCCAGCGCAATGCTGAGCGTTTCCCGGCCGACTTCGCTTATTTGCTCAACGCGGAAGAGACGCGGAAACTTCGCGTGCTCCAATTGGACGGGATCGGCCAACGCGCGTTGGCGAAGCCTCCTCGCGCTTTCACCGAGCAGGGTGTCGCGATGCTCTCCAGTGTGCTGCGCTCCCCGCGCGCCGTGCAGGTGAACATCGAAATCATGCGCGCCTTCGTCCGCCTGCGCCAGATGATCGCCGGCCACGCCGACCTCGCGCGCAAGCTCAAGGCGATGGAGAAAAAATACGACGAGCAGTTCAAAGTCGTCTTCGACGCCATCCGCGAACTCATGACCCCGCCCACCGCCGACGAAGTCCGCGAGATGGGCTTCCACACCACTCTCAAAACAACACCTCCCGCCAAATCGAAAGGCTGACTCTCATGGTCGCTCACACCACCAGCAAGAAACTGTTCAACGTCACCCTCCGCGTGTGGCGCCAGGCCGGCCCGCAGGACGCCGGCAAGTTCGTCGACTACCCGGCGACGAACGTGAACCCCGACATGTCCTTCCTCGAGCTGCTCGACGTCGTGAACGACGAGCTGACGAAGAAAGGTGAAGATCCGATCGCGTTCGCGCACGACTGCCGCGAAGGCATCTGCGGCACCTGCTCCGCCACCATCAACGGCAAGCCGCACGGCCCGGGCAAAGGCATCGCCACCTGCCAGACCTACATGCGCAGCTTCAAGGACGGCGACACGATCCTCGTCGAACCCTTCCGCGCGAAAGCCTTCGCGATCCAGAAGGACCTCATGACGGATCGCTCGGCCTTCGACAAAATCCAGCAGGCCGGCGGCTTCATCTCCGTCCGCACCGGCGCCGCGCCCGATGCGAACTCGATTCCCGTGCCGAAGGAAGACGCCGATCTCGCCATGGACGCCGCGCAATGCATCGGCTGCGGCGCCTGCGTCGCGGCCTGCAAGAACGCCTCCGCGATGCTCTTCGTAGCCGCCAAGGTCTCGCAGTTCTCGCTGCTCCCGCAAGGCCAGCCCGAACGCGAACGCCGCGTGCTCGCGATGGTGAAGACGATGGACGATCTCGGCTTCGGCAACTGCACCAATCAATACGAGTGCAGCGCCGTGTGCCCGAAGCTCATCTCGCACGACTTCATCGCGCGCCTGAACCGCGAGTATCTCCGCGCCCTCGTGAAGACGAAGTTCAGCCCCGTCTCCAACGCCTCCGGCGGCGCGGGTTGAGCGTGCAATTCTGAACCTTCGTTCTCTCTCACGGCGCGGATCTCCGCGCCGTTTTTATTGGAGCACCTGAATTCAGGCGAAAAACGCGGTCAGCGGCCAAGGCACGCTCCGCTACGCTTCGGCCGCATGAAAATCGCCGTCGCCATCGTTCACGGGGTGGGTGACACTGACCCCGACTTCGCGGATGAAATGATCGCTGAGCTCAGCGCCCGTTTCGCCGCTGCCACCGACGTTCCCGCTGCGGACGCGCTCGTCTTTCGCGCCGTCTATTGGGGGCCGACATTGCAGCTGCCGGAGAACGCCCTCTGGCACCAACTGAAGAAAGGCGGCGAACTCGATTTCACCTCGCTGCGCCGCTTCATGGTCAGCTTCGCGGCCGACGCACTGGCGTATCAGCCGTTGCCGGATGAGCGCTCGATCTATGACGAGGTGCACGCCGAATTCGCGACCAAGCTTAAGGAACTCGCCGCCGAAGCGGGCGAGGATGCCCCGCTCGTCATCATCTCTCACAGTCTCGGCACCGTCATCAGCAGCAACTATCTCTACGACCTCGCCAACCCCCGCAAAGACTTGCACGGACCCGAGACGCGCGCCGCGCAAGGTGACGAGCCCTCCGCTCTCGAGCGCGGTGAAACGCTCGCGTATTTCGTCACCATGGGCAGCCCGCTGGCGCTCTGGAGTCTGCGCTTCAAGGATTTTGGCCGCCCCATTCAGATGCCACCGGCCAAATTGAAAAAACACTATCCGGACCTCGTGCCGCTGGCGGCGTGGGACAATTTTTTCGACCCCGACGATATCATCGGCTATCCGCTCAAGTGTCTCAACAAAGCCTACTCAGAAACCGTGACGCGCGATCTTCCCATCAACGTCGGCTCGATCCTCACGAGTTGGACGCCGATGAGCCACGTCGAATACTGGACCGATAATGACCTGACGAAACCGGTCTCGGACAAGATTGCGGAACTCTGGCGCGCCGCCAACGCGTAGCTCGTAGGACACCCGCGTGCCACCGTGCCACGGCGCAGGTTTCCTGCGCCGCTTTTATTTGCGGGGCGTTGGCTTTCAAACGAGCGACTCCGGCGGGATGCAAAAAGGCGCCGGCTTTCCGCGCGGCGCCTGAACGAGAAAAAACTGCGAGAGCGATTATTCCGCCTTCGGCTTCTCGACCGGGAAGCCACGGCGCTTGAGCAGTGCGTCGACCTGCGGGTCGCGGCCGCGGAAGGCGCGGTAAGCTTCGGCGCGATCGGAGCTGTTGAGCGGCGCGAGGATCTGCTCGCGCATCAGCTTCGCCAGCTTCGGCTCGAAGAGATTGCCTTTCTCCTCGAACGCTTGGAACGCGTCCGACGCCATCACGTCGGCCCAGAGATACGAGTAGTAACCGGCGGAGTAGGCGTCGCTCGAGAACAGGTGCAGGAACTGCGGCAAACGGTGACGCATTGCGACTTCCTTCGGCGCGCCGATCGCAGCCATCACGTCGCGCTCGAAGGCCTTCGGGTCCGTGATGCCTTCGGGGCGGTGGTGTAGGCGCATGTCGACGATCGCGGCGGAGAGATACTCGGACGTGGCGTAGCCTTGATTGAATTTCGAAGCGGCGCGGACCTTGTCGACGAGTGCCTGCGGCATCGCTTCGCCGGTCTTATAGTGGCGCGCGTAGCGGTCGAGGATCGGACGCGTGAGCACCCAATTCTCGAGCACCTGGCTGGGCAACTCGACGTAGTCGCCGGGCGTGTCGCTCAAGCCGGGATACTTCGAATTCGAGAGGAGGAAGTGCAGCGCGTGGCCGAACTCGTGGAAGAGCGTCGTGGCGTCGTCGAGCGAGATGAGCACCGGTTCGCCGGGCGCGCCTTTCACGAAATTGTTGTTGTTCGACACGAGCGGCGTGCGCGCGACGTCGACGGCTTCGAAGTTGCGGTAACTCGTCATCCACGCGCCGGAGCGTTTGCCAGTGCGGGCGAAATTGTCGCCATAGAACAGGCCGATGTAGCGGCCATCCTTCTCGCTCACTTCCCAAACGCGGACGTCGGGATGGAAGACCGGCACGGTGCCGGTGATTTCCTTGAACTTGATTCCGTAGAGCTGCTCGGCCGTGGAGAACGCGGCCGCGATCATGTTGTTGAGTTCGAAGTAGGGCTTCAGGTCGTCCTGATTCATCGCGTAACGCGCGGTGCGGACCTTCTCGGCGTAATACAGATAATCCCACGGCTCGATCTGGCCGCTGAAACCTTCCTTCGTCGCGAGCGCTTGCATGTCGGCGACTTCCTCCTTCACGCGCGCCGTGGTGGCGGCCCAGACCTTGGCCATGAGTTGCTCCGCCTGTTCGGGCGTGCGCGCCATGGTGTCTTCGATGCGCAGATGCGCGTGCGTCGGATAGCCGAGCAGGCGCGCACGTTCGGCGCGCAGGCCGGTGATTTCGACGATGAGCGCGTTGGTGTCGTTCGCGCCGCCGTTGTCGCCGCGGCTCTTGAACGCGCGCCAGACCTTCTCGCGCAGCTCGCGCTTCGCCGAGAACGTCAGAAACGGATCGACGCTCGAGCGGGTGTTCACGACGGCCCACGCGTCTTTGAGGCCGCGCTCCTCGGCGGCGGCTTTGTAGGAAGCGACGAGGTTGGGGGAGAGGCCGGCGAGATCGTCGGCGCCGAGCGTGATCCAGGTTTCCTCGTCCTTCAGCACGCGCGCGGAGAAATCGGCGAACAGCGCCGCGAGCCGCTGGTTGATTTCGCCGAGGCGTTGCTTGCCGGCGGTGTTGAGTTTCGCTCCGGTGCGGACGAAGTCGTTGTAGGTGCGCTCGAGCAGGCGCGTGTCGACTGGGTCGAGGCCGGCGTCGCCGCGCGTGGCGTGCACCGCGGAGATGCGGGCGAAGAGCTTTTCGTTGAACTTCACTTCGTCGAACGCGGCGGCGAGCTTCGGCGACCATTCGAGGTCGAGTGCCTGCACCTCGGGCGTGGAGAGATTGCTCTGATAAACACCGAACATCGCCAGCACGCGGCGCAGCGTGTCGCCCGAGCGCTCCATTGCGACGAGCGTGTTGGCGAACGTGGGTTTCTCGGGGTTGTTCGCGATCGTGTTGATCTCGCGACGATATTCGTCGATCGCGGTGGTGAACGCGGCGGGGAAGTCCGCGGCTTTGACTTGGTCCCACGGCGGCACGCCGCCGTGAGGACCGCTCCACGGCGCCGTCGGGGCCGAAGGCGGAGGCGGCGCGGCGGGAGCAGCGAGAGCAGCGGAGGCAGGGATCGTGGCAGCCATGGTGAGTGCGAGCAGGGCTTTCATGGAGGATGAGTTGGAGAACGGACCGCTGGGGCGGCAGGTTTTGAAGTGTTTACCCTGCGCGAACTGTCGTGCAGCGCAATCGCGCAATGGGGCCGGCGGTCAGACTGCGAGCACCAAGCCGAACAAAGCCGCGCGAAATCCTGCAACTTTCGCGCGCGGGCGTGGGTGCTCTCCTCGTCAACCTGATCCTCCTATGAAAACCGCTCTGATCTCCTTCCTCGCCGCGACCACCTTCGGTCTCGTTTCCTTCGCGAGCGGTGCCCTCGACGCCGCTGAGTTCTCCGCTCTCTTCTTCGCCGCCGGTCTCGCGGCCTGGACGCTCGCGCAATACAGCCGCGAGTTTAGTCCGCTGACGATTGCCCGGCCCATCCGCCTTCCGGCGCCGCTCGGCGTGAGTCACGCCGAGCCGCGAGTCGGCCGGCTCGCCGCCTGAGGGCGGAATGGTTTCCGAGCTGCGGCGCTGGAGCGATCCGGCGCCGCTTTTTTATTTCACCACCACCGTGCCGCTGCCGCTCAGTTTCGAGGTCTGGAGATTCTCGCCGTAGAGCACGAGCGTGAGCGTCGATTCCAGTCGGTAATTCGCGGTGCCCGCTGCGATGCTCGCGCCCTTTTCGGGCACGAACGTGCCGTTTTGCTCAATGGCGTTGCGCTGCTGCGGAATGCCGAGGGGCGCCTTCAGTTCCACGGTGCCCACGAACCGTCCGTCAATGAACACGCGGTGCGACGACTGCTCGACGTTGTAGGCGACGACGGAGGGATTGGAGTAACGAATCGTCGCCTGACCGGAGGCAGGGTCGATCGACGCGAGTTCCACTCCGAGGCTCACCGGAATCGAAGAACCGCAGGCGGTGAACGACACGACCAAGGCGACGGCGGCGCACAGCGCCAGCAGGGTGTTTTTCATGGGAAAAGGCAGTCTGCGGTCGGGCGGGTGCGCCGCAAGCGGTTACTCTTTGGCCGGCTTCTCCCTCTTATCTTTTTTCTTGGTGCCGCCGCCGGATTTGCCGCCCTTGCCGCCGCCAATCTCGAATTGCGCGAGCGCGCCGACCGCGGCGAGCACCAGCACGGCGGGGAACACCCAGGTGTTGGTATCGATCACCGCGGGGATCTGCTGCGGTTGCCGGAAGTAATAGAGCCAGTCGAGCTGATTGGTGAAATACATCAGCGCGAAGATCGCCCGGAAAGCGCCCATCAACGACGTGGCCAAAATGATGACGACGCGCTGAAGCTTCACCGCCGCCAGACCGCCGATCACGCCGACGACCAGTGCCGCGAGCAGCGCGACCATGTGGTGAAAATGCGACAGCAGCAGGATGGCGAGCGTCGCGCCGAGTCCGAAGCCGGCGACGAACACCGCGGCGATATACGCCAGAAACGCCAACCCCGCGCCGAGCAACGCGCCGACGAGCAACGCGGCGAGTTCACCGCCACTGCCGAGCCCCGCCGCCTGCGCCCCGGCCTGAGCGAGCAACGCTCCCGCCACGGCGCCGAGCAGCGCGATGGTGAGCTTGAACACCCGGTAGCCGAAAAAGCAGTCGAGCAGCCCCCAGACGATGGCGGCCACGGAAAACCACGGATACAGCTCGGCGTCGATGTGCACGCCGCGAAGTAAGCGGCCCGCCCCGCACCGCTCAACTTACTTTTCCAGAAACCGCGGCCGATTCGACCGCGCGTCGTCAGAAGATCGAAACCGCGCGCGCGCTCTCGATCACCACCCACGCAATGGCAAACGCCGTTGCCCACGCGAACGCCGCTTTGGCGAACCGACGCCGCTGCAGCGAGCGCTCATAGGTGTCGACGTTGTGCGTCCGATAGCCGCTCGACTCGAGAAAACTCACGAACTGCGCGCGGCGGGAGCTCGTCGTCCGCAGCCGCTGGTCCAGCCGTCGCGGAGTGCGGGACGGGATGCGCTGCAGCAATTGGCGGAGAAAACGGCTCACGTGTGCATTCATCCGCCAACTTCCGCGCGCCTTCAAGTGCTTTCCCGGAAAACGCGGCACTTTGACGCAGGGTTTACCCGGCGCATGCGCCACGCCCGAAACCGCGTAGCGGAACTCGTCAGAGTTTCGCCCCTTGTCGCGCCGCGCTTGGTCGCATCCGCGCCTATGCCGGAACTCCCCGCGAGCGCGGGAAGAATTGGGTGGTTTTTCCGGCCGAAACGCCCAATTTCGCGGCCAACCTCGCCATGCACCATTTTCGCTACGTCGGGCACCAGCTTCACGCCGAGGGCGTCGATCTCGCGACGATCGCCGGCCTCCACGGGTCCCCGACCTACGTCTACAGCGCGCAAACCATCGCGGATAACTACCGCCGCCTGGCGGCCAGCCTCGATGGCCTCGATCTGAAGATCTGTTACGCGATGAAGGCCAACTCCACTCTCGCGGTGCTGCGGCACTTCGCGAACCTCGGCGCGGCCTTCGACCTGGTGAGCGGCGGCGAACTGCGCCGCGTGATCGCCGCCGGCGGCGCGCCGGGCGAGAGCGTCTTTGCGGGCGTCGGCAAATCGGAGGCCGAGATCCGCTTCGCGCTCGAGACCGGCGTCTACGGCTTCCACGTCGAGAGCGAACCCGAACTGGCGCGCATCGATCGCCTCGCCGGCCAGCTCGGCAAAAAGGCGCCGATCGCGATCCGCATCAACCCCGACGTCGACGCGCACACCCACGCGAAGATCACGACCGGCAAGAGCGAGAACAAGTTCGGCATCCCGCTCGCGGCCGCTCGCGCCGCCTACGCCGCCGCCGCGAAGTATCCGAACGTCGAGCTGAAGGGCGTGCAGATGCACATCGGCTCGCAGCTCACGAAGGTCGGCCCGTTCGTCGAAGCCGTGCAAAAGCTCCTGCCGTTCGTCGAGGAACTGAAGCAGCTCTACGGCATCCGTTATTTCTCGGTCGGTGGCGGTATCGGCATTGTCTATCAGGAAGCACTCGCGAGCGGCGACGCGGCGTGGTGGGACGCGAAACCGGAAGGCGAGCGCCCGTTGACCCCCGAAGCCTACGGCGCGGCCTTGAAGCCGCTGCTGGCTCCGCTCGGACTCAAAATTCTCCTCGAGCCGGGCCGATTCCTCGTCGGCAACGCCGGCGTCCTCGTCTCGCGCGTCGAATACGTGAAGCGCGGTCAGGGCAAAACCTTCGTCATTCTCGATGCGGCCATGAACGACCTCGTGCGCCCCGCGATGTATGAGGCCTATCACGAGATCGTGCCACTCACTCGCGACTCGGCCCGCGCGGCCATTGCGGCCGACATCGTCGGGCCCGTTTGCGAGAGCGGCGACTGCTTTGCGAAGAACCGCACGCTGCAGGAAGTGCGCGAAGGCGAGTTCGTCGCATTCATGAGCGCCGGCGCCTACGGCTACACCATGGCCAGCCGCTACAACACCCGGCCGATGCCTGCCGAGGTGCTCGTATCAGGCCGCCGCTTCGAACTCGTGAACGCTCGCGAGAGCGACGAAAACATGTTCGCCGGGGAGAAAATTCCGGCTTTTCTGAAAACCTGAATACCCCCGCTTGCTTGGCTGAAGAACCGTCAGTCCGCTTTGCCGTCATTGGTGCCGGTGCCTGGGGCACCGCGGTTGCCGCACACCTCGCGCGTTGCGGTCAGGTTGCCGCGCTGGTCACTCGCCGTCCGGAGCACGCCGTCGCGATGCAGCTCGCGCGCGAAAACCGCGACTACCTGCCCGGCATCAAGCTGCCGGAAAATCTCACCGTCACGTCCGACTTGCGCGCGGCGTTGCTCGAAGCCGATGTCGCGCTCATTGCCAGCCCGTCGCACGCGCTGCGCGAGTGGTGCGAGCAGATCAAGCGCGTGCTGCCCGACGCGCGCCGCCTCCGCTTGTTCATCAGCCTGGTGAAGGGCCTCGAGATTGGCACGCACCTGCGGCCGAGCGAGGTGATGGCGCAGGTTCTCCCCGGCGCGAATGTCGCCACGCTCACCGGACCGACCAACGCCGCCGAGGTTGCGCGTGGACTGCCCGCCGCGATGGTGCTCGCAGTCGTCCGTCCCGACGAGTTTGTCAGCCGCGTGCAAGCGGCGATGAGCAGCCCCTCGCTGCGCATTTACACCAGCGACGATCTGGCGGGCGCGGAATACGGCGCATGCCTGAAGAACATCTACGCGATCGCCTCCGGCTTTTGCGACGGCTTGAAGCTCGGCGACAACGCCAAGGCCGCGCTGCTCACGCGCGCGCTCACCGAAATGGTGCGCGTCGGCGAAGCCCTCGGCGCCAAGCGCGAAACGTTCTACGGCCTCTCCGGCTTCGGTGATTTGGTCGCCACTTGCCACGGCGCCTGGAGTCGCAACCGCGAGTTCGGCCAGCGCATCGGCGAGGGCAAAACCGTCGAGGAACTCATGGCGGGCCGCAAAACCGTGGTCGAGGGACACCGTTCCACCGACGCGTTCCACGGCCTCTGCGTCGAACGCAGCATCACGGCGCCGATCATGGCCGAGGTGCGCTCGATCCTCTACGAGGGCAAAAAACCGGCGGACGCGCTCTACGCCCTGATGACCCGCGAGCTGAAACGGGAGACGCATGCGCCGTTCGCCGTTCAGAGCTGACGCGACGACGGGCGAAACCCCACGCCGCGGCCGCGGACCAACGCTGCATCCTGCGACCCCCTTTCTCCATGCGCGTTTTCGTTGCCTTCGATAAATTCAAGGACGCGCTCGGTGCCGCCGAAGCGTGTCGCATCGCGGCCGACGCGTTGCGTGTCCTGCAGCCGGCCTGGCAAATCGATGTGTGCCCGCTGGCCGATGGTGGCGACGGTTTTGCCGCGGTGCTCACGCAGGTCGCGAACGGCGAGCTGCGCCGGGTGAAAGTCACCGGCCCGCTTGGCGAATCAGTTGAAGCAAACTACGGCGTGATCCCCGTCGCGAACCTCACTCCCGAAGTTTGCGCGCTGCTGGGAATCCAAAATCAAAAATTCTCCAGCGCGCAGCACCTCGACCCAATCGAAAACGCCGCCACTGTCGCCGTCATCGAGATGGCGCAGGCATCCGGCCTCGCGCTCGTCCCGCCCGCACAGCGCAATCCGTGGCGCACGACGACTCGGGGCACGGGCGAGCTCATCCTCGCCGCGGCCCGCGACGGCGTCTCGGCGATAGTCGTGGGCGTCGGCGGCAGCGCGACGCACGACGTCGGCCTCGGCGCCTTGGGCGCGCTCGGACTCACCGCGCACGCGGCGGACGACTCGCGCATTGCCAATCCCATTCCGGAAACGTGGGCGGCGCTCGCGAAAGTGGGCGGCCGGATCGCCGCCGATCTGCCGCCGATCTTTGTCGCGACGGACGTCACGAACCCGCTGATGGGAACCTTCGGCGCGGCGAATGTCTTCGGGCCGCAGAAGGGATTGCTCGAAGAGGATTTCACGCGCCTCGAATACATGACCGGTCGCGTGGCCGCGATGCTTTGCGCGCAGGCCGGCAAGCATCCGTTGCTGTGCGAAACGCCCGGCTGCGGCGCGGCGGGCGGGCTGGCGTTTGGGTTGCATTGCACGGCCAACGCGAAACTCCTGCCGGGTTTCGATTTCGTTTCGGCCTGGCTCGGCCTCGAGGCGCGGCTCGCCGCGGCGGATGTCGTTCTCACGGGCGAGGGGAGCTTCGATGCGAGCTCGCTGCAAGGGAAGGCTCCCGGTGAAGTCGCGCGCCGCGCGCACGCGCTCGGGAAAAAGGTGCACGTGTTCGCGGGTCGCGTGACCACACCGCCCGAGGGTTTTCACGCGCACCCGATCACGCCGCCCGGCACGGAGCTCGCGGACGCTTTGCGCGGCACGCCGCAGCATCTCGCGCACAGCGTCCGGTCGGTTTTCACTTCCTCCTCCTGAAATGCATCGCCGTCTTAAATCCCTCTTCGTGCTCGGTGTCGGTTTCGTGGCGGCCCAGCTCGCCGCGGCGGCGCCGTTTTTCCCGGTGCGCATGCTGCCGGGCGGCTCGTTCGTCGTGCATGTGGCGGAAACGCGCGAGCAGGTGAAGGCGACGAGTTCGCGCGCGGATTATTGCGACCAGCCGACCGCGACGCTTTCACGCTTCGAGGTGCATCGCACCACGCTGCAGCCGGGCGCCAAGCCGCACGAGGCACACCGTCACGAGCGCGAAGAGATGATGATCCTGCTCGAGGGAGAGCTGGAAGTCTTGATCGAGGACACGCGGACGCGCATCGGCGCCGGCTCGGCGTTTTTCGTGGTCTCGAACGATCTCCACGGCGTCACCAACGTCGGGACGCAACGCGCCTCTTACCTCGTGTTGAATTTTTATACGCCGGAAGGCGTGAAGATTCCGCCGGCGCAGCAGCCCGCGATCGCGTCCTCCCTCTGGCAGTGGACCACTCTGCCGGTGAGCTCCGCGCCGCGGGTCGAAACCCGCGACTTCGTGAGTGCGCCCACGCGCACGATGCCGAAGTTCGCGATGCAAGCCCTCACGTTGCAACCGGGCGCGCCCGGACACGGCGGCCGGCTGGCGGAGGAGCAATTTGTCATCGTGAAGGATGGCGAAATGGAAGCGGTCGCGGATAGTGAGGCCGTTCGACTGCGTGCAGGAGACTTGTTTTTCGTGGCTTCGGGGCAGGTGTTCCGCTGGCGGCAAGTGGGAGACGTCCCTGTCACCTACTACATCGTGCGCTTCAGGACGCCCTCGACTCCGGATTTGGGCACGAATCGCTAATAGGCCGTCGCGGCGGGCTGCTGTCGGACGGGTTGGGCGCTTTTTCCTCAAGCCGCGCGGGGAAACGTCCGATGCACGCCGATGATGACCAGTATGATCGTTTCGGAGCAGGATCTTCAGGCCGTGGCCGCGCGGCTGCCAACGGCGCCGCGCCTGCTCGTGGAGCTCGGGCAGCTGATGCACGATCCGAATTCCGACGCCACGGATGTGGTCGGTCTGCTCCGACGCGATCCGCCTCTCGTGGCGCAGATCATCCGCATGGCGAACAGCGTCGCCTACTCGCCGGGCGAGCCGATTGGCTCCTTGGAGCGGGCCATCGCTTTTGTCGGCTTTGCGGAAGTTCACCGTCTGGTCGGCGTCGTGGCGGCGGCGCAACTCGCGGAACAGCGCTTGCGGCTCTATCCGTTCAACGCGACCCACCTCCGGCAAAACACGTTGTTCGTGGCCGTGCTGATGGAGGAACTGGCCAAACCCGCCGGCGAGCGGCCGCGCAGCTGCTACACCGTCGGGTTGCTGCGCACGATCGGCATGATGGCGCTCGAACGCATCGCGGCGAAGCAGGCCGACATTCCGCCGTTTCGCGACAGCGGAGAAACGGGACTCGTCACCTGGGAAAAGCGGCATTGGGGACTTTCGAATGTCGAGGCGGCCGAGCGCATCCTGCTGCACTGGCGCTTGCCGCACGAGACCGTGCTGGCGATCCGGCATCACTACGAGCCGGCCGGCAAACACAACCCGATCATCCACCTGTTGCGGCTGGCTGCGACGGCGGCCTCGGATCGATTCGGCGGACTGCCCGGGGAGGAAGGCTACTGGCAGATTACCTTGGAGAATTTCACCAAGGCCGGCATCACGGACCGCGATTTCCATGTCGCGTGCGAGCGCGCACAAAAGAAATTCGAGCAGCTCAAGTCGGCAGTGAGCTAGCTTCAACCCACGGCGTCGGAAACCGAGCGGATTTTCTGGGCGCGGGGCAGGCGGCGACCGTAGCCGGGACCACGGTCGCGGCAAAGGAACGCGTTACTCGGCGCTCGTCGTGGACTCGAGCGCGACGAGGATTGTGAGGGCGGCGAGGACGATGACTCCGGCGATCATGGGCGTGGAGAGTTACGGGTGATCAGGCATGGCGGACGCCGCCATCGACCACGATATCTTCGCCGAGGATGAAACTGGAATCTTCGGAGAGGAGGAAGCGGGCGAGCTTCGCGATCTCCTCGGGGCGGCCGGCGCGCTTGAGCAGCGTGCCTTGGCCGAGTGAGTCGATCAGCCCCTTCGCCGCTTCGGGTGGGAGGCCAAGCTTGCCGAAGATCGGCGTTTCCACCGGACCGGGGCTCAGCGTGTTCACACGGATGCCGCGCGATGCGAGCTCGGCGCCGAGGGTCTTGCCGAGCGAGACCACCGCGGCCTTCGTGGCCGAGTAGATGCTCGCGTGCTCGAAGTTCACGCCGGCAACGACGGACGCGTTGATCACGATCGCACTCGGGTTGGCGAGCAACGGGAGCAAGGACTGGATCTGAAAATACGGCCCGCGGACGTTGATGTTGAACTGCTGCTCAAAATCCTGCGGCGTCGCCGCGTCGATCGGGCCGAACTTGCCGATGCCGGCGTTGAGGAAGGCGCCGTCGAGACGCGTGACGCCGTGCTGTCGCAACTCGGCGCCGAGCGCCTGGGACTCGGCGAGGCTGCCCGAGTCTGATTTCACGATCAGCGCGCTGGCGGGAAGCTGGGCCTTGGCCGCAGCAAGAGTCTCGGGATTGCGGCCCGTGACGATGACTCGCGCGCCGTCGGCGGCGAGGAGTTGAGCGGTGGCGAGGCCGATGCCAGTGGTGCCGCCGGTGACGAGGACCATTTTATCTTTCATGAGGTGCGTGGATAAAGAATGAGCGTTCTAGAATAACCAAAAGAAAATCAATCGAGCGCCTGCAAAGCCAGGCGGACGGTTTGCCGCATGCTCTCCTGGTCACCGAGCGCGCGGGAGGAGACCGCGAGGCCGAGCAGCGTGTGGTAGAAGAAGCGGGCGAGTGCGACGGGATCCTTGCTCTTGCCGATCTCGCCGCGGCGCTGTGCCGCGCTGAGGCACGAAGTGAAAAGTCCCTCGAGTGTCCGCGCATGTTCCTGGGCGAGGGCGCGGGCGTCGGGATCGTGCGGGGACAGCTCGACCATGGAATTGACCATCAAGCAGCCGGGCGAGCCCTTCGAGCACTGGCCTTCGATCATCGCGTCGAAGAGCTCGGCCAGCACTTGGCGCACGGGCCGATCGTCTGCGAGTTTGCGGCGCATGCTGTCGACGCCGCGCGCGAGATAGCGCCGCAATGCCGTGTGGTAGAGCGCGGCCTTGTCGCCGTAGGTGTCGTAGAGGCTCTGGCGGCTGACGCCGAGTTCCTCGACAAGGTCGTTGAACGACGTGTGCTTGAAGCCGCGCGCGCGGAAGAGCTCCAGTGCCTGGTCGAGCACTTCGGCTTCATCGAACTCTTTGGCGCGGGGCATGGCGGTTAAAAGAACGAACATTCCAGAAACGTCAAGCCGTGATTCTGCATCGCGACTGAAATCGGCTGGCGTGGCCGGCCTTGACGCGGAGGGCGGGATGCGCGGGCTTGCGATGAGGCGCCGGGCCGACAGGCTCGCCCCCGATGATCTACAAGACGGTCACGATGCCGGCGCGGAAGCACATCGCGCTGGTCGCACACGACGCGCAAAAGACGAACCTGCTCGAATGGGCGAAATTCAATCGCGGCACGCTCGTCGGCCACGAGCTTTGGGCCACCGGCACGACCGGCGCGCTCCTCGAACCGGCGACCGGCTTGACCGTGAACAAGCTCTACAGCGGCCCGCTCGGCGGCGACCAGCAGGTGGGAGCGATGATCGTCGAGGGGAAGATCGATTTTCTGATCTTCTTCTGGGATCCGCTCGAAGCGCAGCCGCACGACCCCGATGTGAAGGCGCTGCTGCGCATGGCCTCGGTGTGGAATGTGCCGACGGCTTGCGATCGGGCGACGGCGGATTTCCTCATCTCGTCGCCGCTGATGCACACCAGCTACGAGCGCCGCGTGCCCGACTACGAGGCGTATCGCCGCTCGCGTGTGGCCGAAGAAAAGCCTCGCGTGGGATGAACCGTTCGCGCGCGGCATCCGGCGCGGCGGCCTGGCTCGGTTTGTTCGCGGCCGTGATCGCGGCTTACGGTCCGGCGTTGCGGGCGGGGTTCATCTGGAACGATTCCGACTACGTGACGGCGCCGGCGCTGCGGTCGCTCGCCGGGCTCTGGCGCATCTGGACCGACGTCGGCGCCACCGAGCAGTATTACCCGGTGCTGCATTCATGGTTCTGGGTGCAGCAATGGTGCTTCGGCGACGTCGCCACCGGCTACCACGTCGTCAACGTCCTGCTGCACGCGCTGGCCGCCGGCCTCTTGGCGGTGACGCTGCGGCGCTTGGCCGTGCCGGGCGCGTGGGTCGCGGCGTTCGTTTTTGCCCTGCACCCAGTGGCGGTGGAGTCGGTCGCGTGGATCTCCGAGCAGAAGAACACGCTGTCGCTCGTGTTCTATCTCGGCGCCGCGCTGGCGTATTTGCGCTTTGAGGAAAGCCGGCGCGCGCGGGACTACGCACTGGCGAGCGGGCTTTTCGCTTTGGCGCTGCTGAGCAAATCCGTGACAGCAACGCTGCCGGCCGCGCTGCTGGTCATCGCGTGGTGGCGGCGTGGCCGGATCGAGTGGCTGCGCGACCTGCGACCGCTGCTGCCGTGGTTGATCGCGGGAGCGGCGGTCGGACTGTTTACCGCGTGGGTCGAGCATCGCGTGGTCGGCGCGCGCGGAGCGGACTTTGAGTTAAATTTTGTCGAACGCGCGCTGCTCGCGGGACGCGTGAGCTGGTTTTATCTCGGCAAGCTCGTGTGGCCGTCCGAGTTGATCTTCATCTACCCGCGTTGGAGCGTCAGCGCGGCCGTGGGGTGGCAATGGCTGTTCCCGCTCGCGCTGCTCGCGTTGCTCTATGGGACGTGGCGCGTGCGTGGCTGGTCGCGCACACCCCTCGCGGCGCTCCTGTTTTTTCTCGGGTCGCTGTTCCCCACGATGGGGTTCTTCAACGTCTATGCGTTTCAGTTTTCGCTCGTGGCGGACCACTGGCAATACCTCCCGATGCTCGGCCCGATCGCCCTCGCCGTTGGCGCCGCTACGGTGGCGTCCGAGAAATTGCGGCGCGAACAGCGCGTGCTCGCGGTCGCCGGCGGCATCGCGCTCATCGCGTTGCTCGGCTGGCGCACGTGGAAGCAGAGCGGACTCTATCGTGACATCGAGACGTTCTACCGGCGCACGCTCGCGACCAACCCCGACTCGTGGATGAGCCGCAACAACCTCGGTCTGCTGCTGCTCGATCGCGGACGCGCCGACGAGGCGCTCACGCACTTGCGCGAAGCGGCGCGCCTCAAGCCGCAGCACGCGGAAGTCGCGAACAATCTCGGCATCGCCATGCGGTCGTCCGGGCGCGCCGCGGACGCGTTGGCGCAGTTCCGCCGAGCCACCGAACTGAAGGACGGCTACGTGGAGGCCGAGTTCAACCTGGCGCTGGCACTCGCCGAGTCGGGCGCGACGGCGGAGGCCAAAGAACATTACCGTCGCGTGCTGGCTCGCCGTCCCTCGCACGCGAAGGCGGCGAATAATCTCGGCAACCTGCTGCTCGGCGAACGCGACACGCCGGGAGCGATCGAGCTGTTCCGGGCGGCGATCTTGGCCGCGCCGGATTTTGCCGATGCGCACCATAATTTCGGCGTGGCGCTCTTCGCGAAGGAGCAAATTCCGGCAGCGATCGCCGAACTCCGGCAGGCGCTGGCGCTCGATCCCGAGCGCGACACCAGCCGCTGGCTGCTGGCGATCCTTTATGCTTCGGGGCGTCGCCCGACCGACGCGATTCCCGTGCTCGAAGAACTCGTGCGACGCCAGCCGCAGCATGCCGACGCGCATCTGCTCCTCGCGCAATGCCTCTGGGAAACCGGCCGGCGGACCGAGGCGTTGCGACACCGCGACGAGGGGCAGCGGTTGAAGGCGCCGCGCTGAGCCCGGCGATAGTCACGTAATACGTGACTATGCCGAAGGACGAGAAGTTGAGTTGTCGAGCGTGCCGATTACGGTGCAGGCATGCTCAAGACCAAGTCCGTGCACTCGCCGATCGAGAAAGAGGATGGCCTGCGTTTGCTCGTCGCGCGGTTTCGCGGGCGCGGGATGCCGGCGGACCGCTACGATGTGTGGCTGGCGAACCTCGGGCCGAGCGAGGCGCTCCTGAAAGACGTCCTCGCGGAGAAGATCACTTGGCGCGAATTTCTAAAAAGTTACCGCGAGGAACTGTTCGCGCCGGCGGTGTTCGATGCGAACAACGCGACGATCAAGAATCACGGGCAGAAGTTCACGCTGCGCCTGATCGCGAAGTTGGCGGAGCAGCAGAACGTCACGTTGCTCTGCCACTGCGCGGAGGACGCGACGCAATGTCACCGCTTTGAGCTCGCGAAGTTGATCGCGAAGGAGTGCGGCTGAAGCAGGCCCGGCTTCAGCCGGGCCGGTGGTGGAGCGCGTTGACTTCAACGCGCTGACCACGCGCAACGAGCCGAGCGCATTGGGGTCAATGCGCTCCACCATGTCGTCGTCGGCAAAATGTTCACAGCTCGCGCAGCGCGTTCGCGATCGGCAGGCGCGCCGCGCGGACGGCCGGGAGCAATCCGCCGATGAGGCCGATGAGCGTGGCCCAGATCACGCCTTGCACGAGCAGTTGCGGCGTCACGGCGAAGGCGAATGTCACCTGGCTGAAGCTCTGCCAGTTCATCGTCGCGGCGTGGAGATTGTTAAAGGCGAGGTAAGCCGCGCCGCCGCCGATCGCGCCGCCGACGAGCGCGAGCACGAGCGACTCGGCGAGGAGCGCGACAATGATCGCAGTGCGGCCGAAGCCCAGCGCGCGCAGCGTGGCGATCTCGCGGGTGCGGCTGGAGACCGCGCTATACATGGTGTTGAGCGCGCCGAAGACAGCACCGATCGCCATGAGGAACGCGATGAGGTAGCCCAGCGTGGTGATGAGGCGCGTGATCGTCTCGGACTGCTCGGCGTAGTGGTCGGACTGGCGCTGGACCTTGACGCTGAGCTGCGGGTTGGACGTGAGCGCATCCTTGAACTCCTGGAACGCGCCCGCCGATGCGAGGCGCACGGTGACGGATTGGAAGGAGTCGCCGCGGTGGTAGGCGTCCTGCAGGACCTTGGCGTCGGTCCAGACTTCGGACTCCGCGACGCCGCCGTTGGTCTCGAACACGCCGACGACAGGCCAGTCGGCCGAGCCGACCTTCAGCGTGCCGCCGACCTCGAGGCCGGCGAATTCCTTGGCGGCGCCGGCGCCGACGATGACCTCGTTCTTGCCCCATTCGAACATGCGGCCGGTGACGAGTCGAAAATCGTCGCGCACGGCCGGCGCGGCCGATTCGACTCCGCGCAGCGGCACGTTGGCGTCGGTGCCGGTGGAACGTTTCGCGAGATTGATGATCACGAACAGCTCGGCGGACGAGAGCGGACCGCGTTCGTTGCGGGCGACGCCGGGGGCGTCGGCGATGAGGCGCGTTTCCTGACGGCCGAAGCCGCTGACCATCTCGCTGTCCGATCCGCTGCGCAGCACGATGGCCGCGTCGGGCGAACCCGACGCCTGCATCGCGCGTCGGAATCCGGTGCCGATCGACAGCACGCCGACGAGCACGGCGACGACGCCGGCGATACCGAAAACGGTCGCGGCGACTGAGCCGCGGCGTTGCGGGATGCTCAGCAGGCCGAAGCGGGCGATCGCGCCGATTTGGGAAAACCAGTTGAACATGGTCACATCCTCCGAAGGGCGTCGGCCACGCGCAGGCGCATCGCTTGTTGCGCGGGCAGGATGCCGGTGATGAAGCCGAGTGCGACGCTCAGACCCAATCCAACCAGCACGTCGCGCGCAGGAAAAAAGAACAGCGGCAGCAATCCGCCCGTCGGGTCGCCGCGCGAGATCATCAGCCACGACATTCCGAGTCCGAGCACGCCGCCTGCAATGGTGAGCAGACACGACTCGGCGAGGACCAGTGAGAGCACCTGACCATTGGTGAAGCCGATGGCCTTGAGCACGCCGAGTTCGCCGATGCGCTCGCGCACGGATTGCGACATCGTGCTGCCGGTCACGAGCAGGATGGTGAAGAAGACGGCGCCGAGGATCGCGGCAACGATCAGCGCGATGTTGCCGATCTGGTTCGCCCAACCCTGGATGAACGCGCCTTCCGGCTCCGCTTTGGTCTCGGCGGGTGAGTTGGCGAACTCCTCGTCGACACGACGTGCGACCTCCGCGGCCTGTGCGGGGTCCTGCACGCGGATCGTATACCAGCCGACGAGGCCCTGGCCCCAGCCCTGCGCTTTGCGCGACTCGTCGAAGAAGTCGTAGCGGAAGTAGAAGCCGGTGGTGTCGGTGCCCTTGTCGCGACCGTCGTAGATGCCGACGAGATCGAACTCCCACGTCTTGCGCAGCCAGATCGGTGAGGTGATGGGGATCTTGTCGCCGATTTTCCAACCGAAGCGCTCGGCGGTGTTGCGGCCGACGATGGCGCCGGTGCGCGTCGCGAGCCAAGCTTTCATCTGCTCCGGCGGCAGGATGAACTCGGGGAACATCGGCATGAAATTCTCCGGCACCACCGGGCACTGCATGAAGAAATTTTTCGGGTCCTGGTAGATGCCACCAAACCAGGTCTGGTGGGCGACGGCGGTCACGCCCGGCAGGCGCTGCATGCGCGCCTGATAGCTTTCGGGCAGCATCTGGATGATCGAGACCTTGTGGCGGACGATGAGGCGGTCCGCACCCGCGAGGGCGACGCCGCCGACGAGGGCTTGCTTGATCGCGCACAGAAAACCAAAGAGCACGAACGCCACGACGATCGACAGCAGCGTGAGCGACGTGCGCAGCTTTTTGCGCCGGAGGTTCGCCCAGATGAGGTGGAGAAATTTCACGCGGCACCTCCGGTGCAGACGAGCGAGGCATCGCTGGCGACGAGTGCACTGTAGCGGCGGTCTGTGACCGCCGAGCGCAACGTGTTGAATCGGCGGTCATAGACCGCCGCTACAGAATGACCTGGCGCGGCCGGACGAGCTCCGAATGCGGCTTTCATGGCACGGCAGCGCTGGTGAGCTGGCCCTTGTTCAAGTGCACCGTGCGGGCGGCGCGCGCGGAGGCGTGCGGATCGTGCGTGACCATGATGATGGTCTTGCCGTGTTCGCGGTTCAGCGCCTGGAGTAACTCGAGGATTTCGTCGCCGGATTTGCGATCGAGGTCGCCGGTCGGCTCGTCGCAGAGCAGCAGCGTGGGATCGGTGACGATGCCGCGGGCGATGCCGACGCGTTGCTGTTCGCCGCCCGACATCGTGCGCGGGTAGTGCTTCGCGCGGTGCGAGAGGCCGACCATCGCGAGCGCCGTGGCGACGTGCTTCTTGCGCTCGGCTTTCGAGAGGTGCGTGAGCAGGAGCGGCAATTCGACGTTCTGCTCGGCGGTGAGGACCGGCATCAGGTTGTAGAGCTGAAACACGAATCCGATGTGCCGCGCGCGCCAGCCGGCCAGCTGGGAGTCAGAGAGGCCGCCGATGTCTTCGCCACCGACGCTGACCGAGCCGCGCGTGGGGCGGTCGAGACCGCCGAGGAGATTGAGCAGCGTGCTCTTGCCGGAGCCGGACGGCCCCATAAGGGCGAGGAATTCGCCGGCGGGCACGGTGAGATTCAAGTTCGAGAGAACGTGAATTTTCTCGGAACCGCGGCGAAAGATTTTTTCGACGCCATCGACGCGCACGAGCGTCTCGGCGGAGGCGGGGGGCTGGCTCATGGTTGTTTCTCCTTCACAAGGACGCCGTCCGCGAGGCCGGCCGGGGCTTCGAGAATAACGCGTTCGCCGGCGCTGACGCCGGCCAAAATTTCAGTGTCGGCTCCACGCGTGCCGGCGACGCTGACCGCGCGACGCTCGGCCCGACCGCTGGCGACGACGAAGACGAGATCGCGACCGGCTTCTTGCCGCAACGCGGCCGCGGGGATGAGCACGCTGCGGGTCGCCGCGGCGGCCGCGCTCGCGCCGGTGTCGCGGAAGGCGACCTTCACGGACATCTCGGGCAGGATGCGCGGATCGAGCTGATCGAAACCGACGCGGACACGCACGGTGGACTTCTGGCGGTCGGCGGTGGGGATGATCGCGATCACTTTGCACGGAATCTTCCAATCGGCGTAGGCGTCGAGCGTGGCCTCGACGGGCTGGCCGGGAGCGACGCGGTTGATGTAGCTTTCGTTGACGTCGATTTCGATTTCGAGCGAGTCCATGTCGACGATCGTGCAGATGCCGGTGCGCGTGAAGCCGCCGGACGACATCGGCGAAATCATTTCGCCCGGCTGCGCGTTCTTCGAGGTGACGACGCCCGCGAAGGGCGCGCGGATGACCGTGTCGTCGAGCTGCTGTTGCCAGACGGCGAGGCTGCGCTCGGCGACGGTCACTTCGGTGGCGAGTTGGGCGAGGCGGGCGTTCAGTGCGCTGGCGGACGATTCGGCGCGGTCGAAGTCGGCGGCCGTGGCGACGCCGCGTTCGGCGAGTTGGTGCTGGCGCGTGCGCTCGCGTTCGGCTTCGCCGAGGCGCACGCGCGTTTCCTCGAGGGAGGTGCGCGCGGCGTCCAGTTGCGCCTGGGCGAGGTTGAGGGATGCGCGAGTGTTGGCGTCGTCGAGTCGGGCGAGGACCTGGCCGCTGGAAACGCGCACGCCTTCTTCGACGAGCACCTCCACGACTTTGCCGGTCACCTTGGACGAGACGGTGGCTTCACGGCGCGCGGTGACGTAGCCGGAGGCGTTGAGGACGGTGCGCGTGCCGCCGGAACTGGTGGAAAGTTCGCGCGCGGCCGCGGTGCGGACTTCGAGCGGCTTGGGGCGGGTGAGCCACCATGCGAGCGTGGCGGCGATCACCAGCGCGACGGCGATACCGGTCAACAACGGTGCGCTGGAGCGGGAGGAGGTTTTTTCCCGTCGTTCGATGCGCAAGTCTTCCAACCGGGGCTGCGGAGCGCTCATGCGAACAGCACTGATGCCGCAGCGACCGGCGCCGGTCAACGGCGTTGCCTGTGTCAGAGGTCACGACGTCATGACCGAAGTCATGGGCGCTGAGGGAGACGCCCGCTTGCGATTCACGGGAGGATCGGTGCGCGTCGTCTGCGGCGGAATTTGCGGGACGCTAAACGCGATGAAACGAGCGGGCGCGTCGCTCACTTCGGCGGCGGGGCGTATTCGATGACTTGCAGCGGACCGGGGATGGCGCGGCCTTCGGGGACGAGGTGGCGTTTGAGGACGCGGCTCTGTTGACCGAAGAGGCGCGTGGCGCTGGCGAGCATGCGCTCGAGCGAGGCGTCGAAACTGTCGTCGCCTTCCTCGATGCTGATGCGGACCGACCAGAGCGGCTTCAGTTTCTTTTCCTTCCATGCGGTGCGGAAGTCGTAGGCGTGGAGGACGACGAAATAGCGGTTGCGCGCGATCTCGTCCAACACGTCGCGTCCGGCGGTCATGTGACGGATGAATCGCGCGCCCGCGAGGGCGTCGGTGTAGCCGAGGATGCGCGCGTTGCGCTCGTCGATCGCGTCGCGGGCGCGGTTGTCGAGGTCGATCTGCCAGAGCAGCATGTCTTGGGCGGCGGAAGCGGCGCTTTGCAGGGCGGCTTGGATTTCGGAGCTGGTCGTGAACTCGCGGTTGCCCGGCGCGGCGGCGGCTGGGGCGGGGCCGGGCGCGGCGAGTTCGAGCGGATTGCGCAACGCCGAGAGGCCGGTGGTCGAGTGAGGTGCGAGGCCGGGGTTCGTCTCGCGGCTGCCGAGCGTGCGGCCCCAGAAGACGAGGATGAGCAAGTCGGTTTGTTCGGGCCCGGGGGTCGGAACGTAGCCGGCGCGGGCGAGCGAGCGAGCGGTCGCTTGGCTGACGCGTGCGAAGGTCAACTGGTTGGCAGGGCCGTCGGTTTCGTTCGCGGTCCACGCGCCGCCTTCGCCGAAGGCGTAGGTCTCCGGCTTGAACGATTCGTCGGGCAGGCGCGTGCGCTGGTAGCCGTTGAACGTTTCCGAGAACACCGCCACGGTCGCGTCGACGGCGCGCAACGCGGCGGGCCAGCAGGCGAGAACGACGAGAAGGGCGAGAAACGGACGAGCGGTGCGGTGCGGCGGGGTAAGGGGTGCGATCATGAGAAGGCTACTCGGGCGGGGATCATGATTGAAGCGCTCGGATACAGAAGCGCGGAATCCGTCAAACGTGGGACGACTGGCGGAGGGGCTGCCCGTCCGGGTCGGGTAAACGGGCGAAACGGTGCGGTGGCGGAAAGGCGTCGCTCGCTGGCGCGCTCGCGCTTCAACGCGAGGAGGTAGTCGGACAATAAAATTTTTAACACCGAGGTCGCAGAGGACACGGAGGAAGAGTGGAGCGGCTGGCCGTGTTGCTCTGTGATCTCTGTGTCCTCGGTGTTGAGGATCGGATCACGGGAGCGAGCGAGGCGCGTGCCGCGGGTGTGGGGCGAGTTTTGACCACGGATTGCACGGATAACACGGAGCAACCCGAGCCGGGTCGGCGAGGGACGGATGGTTCGGATTCCGGAGTCCGTGTGATCGGTGAAATCTGTGAACCGGCATCGAGCGCGGCGGGCGAGAGAAGTCGGTGAAGGGGCAATCCCGCGGTCCTTTCGGACCAGCCACAACCTCAGCCTGACCCCGTTTGCCTCGCCCCGTGCCGGCGCCCTAGCCAGTCGTAATAGCCGCTGCGCGAGACCAGCAACGCCTCGCACAGCCAGGCCACGTTGTAGGAGCCGCTCATTTGGGCGATCCGGGCATACCTCTCGGCGGCGGTTCGGAGAGGATGCCCAGCGATTTTTTTAGGACTTCGCGCTGCTCCAGCAGCTTCGCGTTCTCGGCGCGCAGTCGTTCCACTTCGGCCTGCAACGCCGCCACGTTCGGCTGCGCGGTCGCTTCGCCGATCGCGTTCTTCTTCGCGCTGGGCTCGCGCTCCGCGCGAGCCCAGCGGTAGAGCAGTGGCGCGCGGATCCCGAGTTCCGCTGCCACTTTGGCCGCACTGCGGCCACTGCTCCGCCACAGCTTCAGCGCTTCGCGCTTATACTCGGCATCGTAACGAGCATGCCCGCCACCGGACCTGCTCACATGGGTATTTTTCATTGGGAGGTTCCTTTCGTTTTCTCCCCCAACCCTGTGTCCGTCAAATCAGGGCAACCTCAGCCTGACCCCGTTTGCCTCGCTCGCAGACGGAGGGGAAGCGATGAACCACAGATTGCGCAGATAACACGGATGAACCGGACAGCGTGATCCGTGCGATCTGTGAAATCCGTGGTTACGAGCAGGCATCTGGCGCGGCGCGGGCTGGAGGCCAGTCAAGAGTCAAGAACCTGAGGTCTTTGGTTCGACCCCTGGGGAGTGAGAAGTTGCTTCCAATAGACGGTGGCGTCCGGTTTAGTGAGATCGTCGTGCCAGCAAGCCCCGAAACATCGATTCTTTCTATCGATCTTAAAGCAGCGCTCTTCACGCTCGCTGGATTCGTTCTAAATCAACTTTGGTCGGCTTTTCGTTCTCGCCGAATCGCAGTGCCTTGGACGGCAACTTTTCAGAAGGTGAACCCACAGTTCCCATTGGTCACCGGCGGAAACGTGGAGGTCCTCGTTGGCAAAGTCCCCTGCAAAAATCTGGTTTCCTGTCAGGTCCAGCTATGGAACGAGTCGTCGCGGGATGTCGAGAAACTGGACGTGCTGTTCACTTTTAACGAGCCGTTCCAGTTTATTGAAGGACATGGAGGCTTAATCTCTAGCGCGAAGGCGTCTCTTTTTTCCGATGGATTTCAGAGGACCATCAAGGTTGTCGCCGACCTGCCCGAAGCCGAAAGATCCAAGCACACGTCATATCCGTATTTGTTGCGAAATCGGGAGTTTCATCTGCCATCGCTAAACCGCGGGGACTCCGCGAAGTTTTCGTTCTGGGTTAATGCTGATGACGAAAAGGCCATCGCAGAGGTCACCGTAACTACTGAAAAATCCGGTGTGCGTCTCGTCTCGCGCAAAGCAAACTTTCAACCGCTGGATGTGAACATGCTCAAGGTAGCAATTCCCGTTGGAATTCTAGTCGCGACATGTGCGACTATCGGCGTTGCGCAGCTTGGCTTATCAACCATGGCTCTCGCTCTCACCTCTTGTGCTATCGGTGCCGGGACGGGACTCATCGGCCTTTTGGTGCTTTTCGCCGTTCGAGTTCTAAAGCGGTTGATCTAAAGAGCGAAATGGGCGGGCGCGTTCAGAGGTTGAGCGGATTCATGTCACGAATGCGCTCACGAAGTCGTGCACGGGCATCGCTTCGAGTTTCGCGCGGTCGGCGAAGAGGGTCATGAGTGACTCGGCCTTCTCCGCGCCGTAGTGGGCGGCGAAGGCGGCTTGGGCTTTTTGTTGCAGCACCGGAATTCCTTCGGCGCGGCGGCGGCGGTGGCCGATGGGGTAGTGCACTTCGATGCGGTCGGTTTTCGTGCCGTCGCGGAAGATGACTTGGATCGCGTTCGCGATGGAGCGTTTTTCGGGGTCGAGGTAGTCGCGGGTGTATTGCTTGTCTTCGGCGACGACCATCTTCGCGCGCAGCGCGTCGATGCGCGGGTCGGTGGCAATCTTGTCCTCGTAGTGGTCGGCGGTGAGTTCGCCGAAGATGAGTCCGATGGCAGCCATGTATTGGAGGCAGTGGTCGCGGTCGGCCGGGTTGTGGAGCGGGCCGGTCTTGTCGATGATGCGGATGGCCGACTCGTGCGTGGTCATCTCGACGCGCTCGATCTGGTCGAGGCGGTCGCGCACGAGCGGGTGGAGTTGCAGCGCGCATTCGACGGCGGTCTGCGCGTGGAATTCGGCGGGGAAGGAGATTTTGAAGAGGACGTGCTCCATCACGTAGCTGCCGAGCGGGCGCGCGAGTTTGAGGGAGTTGCCCTTGAAGGAGACGTCTTGGAAGCCCCACGTCTTGGCGGTGAGGACGGACGGGTAGCCCATCTCGCCGGTCAGGGCGATGAGGGCGAGGCGGACGGCGCGGCTGGTGGCGTCGCCGGCGGCCCAGGATTTGCGCGAGCCGGTGTTGGGCGCGTGGCGGTAGGTGCGCAGCGCGGAGCCGTCGAGCCAGGCGTGCGAAATGG
>JAEYUW010000035.1 GCA_023432225.1 Verrucomicrobiota bacterium | reverse complement strand
CGGGGGTTCCACCCGTTCCCATCCCGAACACGGCCGTTAAGCCCCGAGCAGCCAATGGTAGTAGGACGTTAGGTCCCGCGAGAGTAGGTCGTTGCCAGGTTTATGGCCCCGATGTTGCGAAAGCAGCGTCGGGGCCTTTTTTTTAACCGCCAATTTGATTCAGTGTAAGCGCCGCCCGGGTAAGAGTCGTCAGGACGCTGTCCCACCGATTGAGGCGGTAGACGTGCAGTTGGCGTTGTAGCGAGCGGCGAGGTCGGTGCCAATTATATCGCTGACGCCAAGTGCTGAGCGCAGCGGTGCGCTCGGCGTAGTGTCGATAAGGTCGGGCGTAGGGCCCATTGTAAACTTCCACTCGGTGTCCTCCTCGGCGCGCGCGGTTGAGAGCGGTAGAGTGGCGGGATGGGAATGATTGTGGCGCAAGTGCTCGATCCACCGCCACGTAGAGCCGGACCGAGCGCTGGAACGCCAACATCGCCCCGCGTCGGCTTCGCACCGCCCGCACCAGCGCCACCGCTTTCTCAGGAGGTCCGCCACGCACCATGCGCCATCAGCCAATTGCAGCTCGAGTCCGTCGTCGCGAGCTCTCGCAGGCAAGTTCGCAGGTGGTCTCGACACCTCGCGAAGCGCACCGCAGCTGGCAACCCTTGCGACGCTCCGAGACCACGCTTTGCCGGTATGCGTCCGGCCGGTGACCTCATGGGCAAAAATCGGTGCGGGTGGTAGAGTCGCGGGATGGGAACGATTGTTGCGGAAGTGGTCGAGGAGGCGGAGCGCGATGTGCGTGGAAGACGGCGTGTGTCGGCGAAGCAGCGAGCGGAGTATGTGCGTGCCTACGCGGAGAGCGGACTGAGCCAGGCGGCGTTCGCGAAGCGCGAAGGGCTGCGCTACCCGACGTTTGCGCATTGGGTGCAGAAGGCAAAGCGAGCGGGAGCGTGCGAGTTGTCGCGACCGGGCGCAGTGCAGTTTGCGCAGGTGCAGTTGCCGTCGAGCGCGGTGGCGATGCGAGGCGCCGCGAGGGTCGAGGTGCAACTGGCCGACGGGGTGATCGTGCGTGGTGACGAAGTGGATAAGATCGCAGCGCTGGTGCGGGCATTGCGGGGCTGAAGCGATGCTGGCCTTCCCTGCGGCGGTGCGGATCTACGTGGCGGTGCAGCCGGTGGACATGCGCAAACAGTTTAACGGCCTGTGGAGCGCCGTGACGGAGCGACTCGAGGAGGATCCGCGCAGCGGGGCGGTCTTCTGCTTCATCAACAAGGATCACTCGCGGCTGAAGCTGCTGTATTGGGACGGCACGGGTGTGTGGGTGCTGGCGAAACGATTGGAGAAAGGGCGCTTCTCGTGGCCGAGCCCGAGCGAGGCGCGGCAGAAGCTCTCGCTCGCGCCGGAAGCGTTGGCGCTTCTCGTCGGTGGTGTGGAGCTGAAGCACGGTTCGCTCAAAGCGTGGTATGAGCGCTGAGCAAAAATGATATAACGAGTGCGGAACTTTTGGTGTGCGCTCTGCACTCAACGCGCCGACGTGAGTGCGGCCGCGACGAGTCCCGAGGAAGTGCAACTGCTCAGGCAGGAGATCGCGCGTCTGCAAGCACAGGTGGAGTGGCTGACGCGTCAGCTCTACGGTCCGGGCAAAAGTGAGAAGCTCGACCGCGCGCAACTGCTCTTGAAGTTGGCGGAGCTGGAAAAACTCACGGCCGCCGCGGAGGCGCCGAAGCAGACGATCACCTATGAGCGCACGAGTGCGCCGCGCGAGAAGCGCCCCCTCGCCGCCGAGACCTTCGCGAAGCTGCCGGTCCAAGAGACGATCGAAATCATCCCCGAGCCCGTGCAAGCGGAACCCGAGGCGTATACGCGCATCGGTGAGGAGCGGACCTTCGAGGTGGATGTGGTGCCGCCGCAGCTCTTCAAGCGCGAGATCGTGCGGCCGAAGTTTAGGCGTCGTGACGATCGCGAGCAGGCGCCGGTGATCGCGCCCGTTCCAGTGCGTGCCGTGCAAGGCGGCTACGCATCAGCGGGTTTGCTCGCGTGGATCGCGCTCTCCAAATACGTCGATCACGCGCCGCTCTATCGGCTCGAGCAGATGTCAGCGCGCTGGGGCGCGTCGATCTCGCGGCAGACGATGGCCGACTGGGTCGCGATCACCGCGCAGTGGCTGGAGCCAATTTACCGTCAGATGCACCATGAACTGTTGGCCGGCGGTTACGTCTAAGCCGATGAGACACCGGTGCGATGTAACGACCCGGATGAAAAACGCGGCGGCACCACTCAAGGTTGGCTGTGGGTGATCAGTCGCCCCGGCGGCGATGTCGTCTTCGATTGGCGACTTTCGCGTCGCCATGGCGAACTTACCTCACTGCTCGGCGATTATCGCGGATTGCTCCAGTCGGACGCGTATGGCGCCTATCCTGCGTT
This sequence comes from Verrucomicrobiota bacterium, assembly GCA_023432225.1. GTDB lineage: Bacteria > Verrucomicrobiota > Verrucomicrobiia > Opitutales > Opitutaceae > Didemnitutus. Next base: position 17,413 of record JAEYUW010000035.1, on the reverse strand, counting down.
CGCTCGCGAGCGCGAAGGCGTCGTATGGCTCGGCTGTTGGGCGCACGCCCGGCGCTACTTCGTTGAAGCGATGGCGGAATCACCAAAGGTCGTGAGCCTAGTGCTGCGATTGATCGGTGAACTTTACCTGCGCGAACGCGAGTGGGACGCCGCGAACGTCGGCGCGGCCCGTGCCGCTTTGCGCCAGGAACGCTTTGCTCGCCCGCTGCGTTGGCTGCGGCGGCTCGCGATCGGCCTGCGCACGCGCCATCTGCCCCGATCGCTCGTCGGCAAGGCCTGCGCGTATTTGCTCGATAACTGGGAGCCGCTCACTGCGCATCTGCGCCACAGCGAGAGCCGGCTCGACAATAACCTCGTCGAAAACGCGATCCGCCCCTCGGCCATCGGGAAGAAAAACTGGCTCTTCATCGGGCACCCCGATGCCGGCCAGCGCTCAGCCATCATTTACTCGATCGTCGTCTCCTGCCAGCGACACGGGAAAGATCCGTTCGCGTATCTGCGCGACGTGCTCACGCGCTTGCCGCGAATGACCAACCAAGACGACATCGCAGCTCTGACTCCCGCTCGTTGGTCCGCCTCATGATGGTGACCACAACGAGGCAGAACTCGTAGGCAGTAGTCACCACTACGAACTGCACTGCCTTAGATCAGTCACTACCGCCTGTCAAGAGGTCGCCGGCCGGACGCTTACCTTTGCCGCACGCTGCGTCCAGTTACAGAATGTAGTGTAGCGCATGCCCTCGCGCCGCGCGAACGCCCACCGCGTCAACGCGCTCTCCCGAAACGCCGCCAGCAACTGCTCGCTCTGCTCTCGACTTACGTGCTGTCGCCCCGCCCGGTCCCTCCGGTACCTGAGACGCACCAACTCCGTAGTTACCGTATTTGCCATCGCGCCAATCCATCAGAGCGAAAATCCCGTAACTACGAGACACCGGAAGCGACGCTTGCTGCGAAATCACGGCGCCACTTCTTGTTGGGACGTTGCCGTTTCACTTGCCCCTCGGGGCCGAGATCGAGGCGCGGCGTGCGCTATCGACGTCGGTGGAATTGGAGATGCTGGTCACGATAGAGCCAATAAATCCGTTTGTGGTTGTCCGGAGGGCGTGGCGACGGGACCGCACGAACAAAACGCCCCTAGCCCCAGCGCCTTCACCCTTCGGAATGGAAAGTTGCTTTGCCCTTGCTGGGCAGGTGCGGGCAACACTGGCCCAACGTCGCCCTCTCCAGGCTCCAGAGAATGTTCTTCTCGGTTTGCTGCATCCTTATCTCGGATGTCGGTTCGGATCACATCTGGAGTTTTCACTCAAAGCGCTCCAGCGCGCGGGAATTGGTCACGTCTGATGGTGTGATCTAAATCATGAGAAAAACGACATTCTGTCCGCTTTTTTAGCAAACCGGGACGACCACTCGACTGCCGCCGGGAAAAGAGAGGATATGTTCCTCGCGGTTATCATCGAGCAGTGAGCTGATTTCGCTCAGCCTCGAGCGGACGTGTGCGACTTCCGATTGCAGCTGGGAAGCACTCAGGCCGCAGTGCCGAAGCATTGCGGCTGCGGGCGACGGTGGTGGCTGTGGAGTGGATGCGGCTTTGCTGATCCATTTGGCCACGGAGAGGAGCGTGGCGAGGTGACCGTGAGATGCGGTTGCGCTCGGCAGGTATTGCCAACGAACCGGTTCAGCCATCACCGCAGGAAAGTCCCAGAGTCGCAGCAAGGCCGCGCCGGCCTCGGCGTTGTGGAATCCGAGCATCTGTCTCTCTTGTTCGATGGCGTCCAGCGGAGGCGGGCCGGGAACAAATCGAACGGCGGGTGCGACTCGCTGCAGCCACTCGTCAATCGCAACCAGCCCAACTTGGTGCAGCAGCCCGACCGTATAGGCGATCGAGCGTTCGAGTCCGATTCGGTCGGCGAGACGCTCCGCCGCGACCGCACAAGCGACGGAATTTTGCCACAGCTCATCAGGCCCAAGCGAGTAGGTGACCAAGGGACGCACGAGGACCTCCGCGGCGACGGCATTGCCGACCAACTCGTATACTTGGTTATAGCCGACGCGATGCACGGCCTCCTCCACGGTATAGCAACGAAGCCCATGGCTAAAATAAGCAGAATTGCCAATCTGCAGGACTCGCGCGGCGATTCCTGGATCGAGGCGGATCAGATTCACGACCTCATGCAGTGACGAGTTCGCGTCGCTCAGCAACCGCTTGAGCTTCGGCAGCACGCGCGGAGCCGAAGGCAAATGCGTTAGTCGCCGGACGACGTCTTCCGGACTGGAACGCGGCACGAACGGGCAGCTGCTGGCAGGGCTCACCCGCTCTTCATCGGCAAAAAATCCGTAAACTTTTGCGTGCGGCGCAGAATCAGGAGTGTCGCTGGTAGATTTTTTGCAGCATCCCCGCCGGCATCAGCGTGGGAGCGGGGGCCGTAGATCGACTTCCGCCGAGACTGAAACGAAGTAAAAGCTGTTCGTTTTCCTTCTCCAGTTGGAGCACCTGCAAAATCCGCGCGCGCGTCTTCTCCAGTGCCTGCCGCAGCGCGAGCTGGTTGTCTGTTTGTCCTTCCGCCGTGCGCAACGCCAGCAAGGTCTCGTCGAGGCGTGCGAGCAAGGTGCGCTTCCTCTCAAGGAGCGCGGCGTCTGGCGGCCGCTGATTTTGCTGAAGGAACCGGTTCTCCTCTAACGCGAGCGCGTGGAGGTCGTCACAGAGTTGGTGGTGTTGCTGCAGGGCTTGCAGGGATGTCATGAGGCGGAGGAGTTTGGCCAGTCGTGGTCGAAAAGGCCGCCGTCAATTTCCGGTCGGCTTGTTGGTGCCACTCCATGTTGCTTATGCGCCACGATGCCATTTTGGCGAGTTCGTTCAGTTCCGCTGATGCGCCGGACAACTTGGTCACGGCGGTGACGATGTTTTGGTAGCTCTCTTTGGCGCGGTCGGTCGCACGAAGCTGCTCCTGGCAGAGGGCGACCTGATAAAGGACCGGCAGTTGCCAGGACGGATCGTTGGAGAGCGCAGCCAGGCCTTGATAGATGGCGAGCGCATTGGCCGTGTCGCCGCTGTGGAAAAATTCGTTCGCGAGCTGGTTGCCCGTTCGCCGCTGCCAGTAAATCCATCGCCGAGGCTCGGCGCTGGACTGGCTTTTTTCGCCGCGGAGCAGCGCAAAGGTTTCTGTCAGCGCTTCGTCGGAACGCCCCAACTTGCGGAGCGTGGTGGCGAGGAGAAAGCGCGCTTCGGGCACGTTCTCGTCTTCCGGCCATTGTTCCAGATAGGCACGGAGCGAGGTCACCGCGGCTTCCTCATCACCGGAGAGCTGCAGGGAGTAGGCCGACTTGAAATGCGCGCGCGCGCGATCGACCGGAGCGAGATCCAGCAATCTTAGGCGCGAGAAAAACTTCCCGGCCTCGGCGTAGTTGCCCGCGTCGAAGTGCGTTTCGGCGATCTCGAACTGGGCGGTTTTGGCCAACAACTGGTAGTGGTCGAAGGCATCGGAGGGTAGCTTCAAGGTCGAGTTCAGGACGCTATAGAAGCGCGCAATGGCCATTTTGTGTGCCCCCATCGCCCGCAGCGTGCGGCCGAGATCGAGCAACACGTCGGGAATCCGTCCATCGTTGGGGAACTCCTTGAGAAATTTTTCGTAGACCGCTGCGGCCTTGGTGTAGGTAGCCTGGCGGCGATAGCAGCGGCCCATGCCGAGCAACGCCTCCTGCTGCTCCGCCTTGCTGAAGGCGCTCGAGTGCAGGATTTGCCGATAGGCGATTTCGGCGGCGGTGTAGTCGCCCCGTTCGGTCAGATTGGTGCCCAGTTTCAACAGACCGCGCGCCTCCGCACTGAGGACGGGCGCGGCGCTCTCGCCTTCGTCGCGCCCGCTCGTGGCGTCCGCTCCGCGGGCGAGCACCACGAATACAGTGGCGAGGAACAGCACCGTGAGAAGGCGTGCACCGGGCAGGATAAGAAGCGGTCGGATCATTGCTGACGATAGGTGGCCGAACTGGCCGGCAGCGGAGCAGCGGTGGATGCCGAGGACGGCACCGGCGCCACCACGGTCACGTCACCGTTCGCGGATGCGGAGCCGGGGAATTGGAAGAAGGGAAGGAAGTCCTCAGCACGCACTTTCGGTCGGGTATCGTCGGGCAAAATCGCCGTGGGCGGTTTGGAAGGAGTCGATCTGATCGGCTCGGGCGCGGAGATGGCTTCCGGCACGACCGGCGTCGGCGGCATGGCGGTAACATCGCCTTTGACCGGCTCGATCAAGGGAGCGTTGTGCTCCTCGATCGGCTGCGGTGGCGCGCCGGCGGCCGGCCGCACGCTGAGGTCGGGCGGCGGGATCGCCTCCTCGAAACGCAGCGCAGGAGCACCAACGGCCGCGAGATACGGTCGCGTGATGGAGTGAGAAGAGGGTTCCGGGGCGACAGACTGTCCGGAAATTGCCACGGCCGGCAGAAGCGATAGCGCCAGACGGACTCCCGCCCAACGCACGCCTGCCGCCCGAGGCGGTTGTGCGCTCTGATTCATGTTTTGTGCAACTACGGTCCATGGTGATGGATCGGTCTGATTCGCCGTCTGGTTGCATCGGCCCGCGGCGCGGTGTCTGAAGCCTTTTTGCATGTGGCGGGCCTTTTTGAGGGATTTCCCCTCGCTGATCAGGAAGTGATTTCGCGGCCGTCGAGGACGGCGCGCAGCGTCCGCCCCAGCTCTTCGAGCGTGTAAGGCTTTTTCACGAAGTGGCGCAGGCCCATCTTTTCGAATTCGGCGCGCGCGTCGGGGGTGAGGTGGCCCGTCAAAACGAGCACCTTCAAGTCGGGTTTCGTGGCGCGGATCACGCGGTAGACTTCCACTCCGTTCGCGCCAGGCATGTTCAGGTCGAGCAACACGGCGTCGAGCCGCGAGTCGGGGCTGGCGACCGCCTCGATGGCTTCGAGCCCATCGGCGGCGCTGCGCACCTTGTAGCCTTTGCGCGACAGTGCCGCCTCGAGCAACAGCCGCAGCGGTGGCTCGTCGTCGACCACGAGCACCGACTCGGTGCCTCCCGGAAACTCGCTGGCGCGCGTGAACGCCGGCGGCACCACGGCCGCGTCGGCGAGCGGCAGGTAAACCTTGAACGTGCTGCCGACGCCCGGCGCGCTTTCCACTTCGATGGTGCCCTCGTGGCTGGCGACGATGCCGTAAACCACCGCGAGCCCCAGTCCGGTGCCCTTGTTGACGGCTTTGGTCGTGAAAAACGGCTCGAAGATGCGCTCGCGCACCTCTCGCGTCATGCCTGTGCCCGTATCGGTGACGGCGAGGCAGGCGCAGGCGCGTCCGCCGATCACGGCACTCGGCACCGCGGCGCCTTCGACTCGCGAGGTCGTGATCGTGATGGTGCCACCCGTCGACATGGCGTCGCGGGCGTTGACGCAGAGATTCAGCACGATCTGTTGCAGCTGATTCTGGTCCGCGAGGAGCGGGGGCAGATTGTCTTCGAGGGCGAAGTTGAACGTCAGGTTGCGCGGAAAGGTCTCCGAAAGCAGCGCGACGAGTTCTCGCACCAACTGGTTCAGGTCGAGCGGGGCGAAGCGCACCTCGGCTTTGCGGCTGAACGTCAGGATCTGCCGCACCAGGCCGCTGGCACGCTGCGAGGCCTTCTTGATTTCGCGCATGCACTTTTGGAGCAGCGCGGCATCGCCGGGATTGAGCAACGCGAACTCCGCGTAACCGTTCATCACCGCGATGATGTTGTTGAAGTCGTGGGCGATGCCGCCGGCGAGCGTGCCGAGGCTCTCCATCTTCTGCGCCTGCCGGAGCTGTTCTTCGAGCGTCTTGCGGCTCGTGACGTCCTCGCGCAGGCAGAGGTAACCGGTGATTTCGCCGGAGGGACTGCGCAGGCAGGAAACCTGCACCGATTCGAAAACCTTTTTTCCGCCCGGGCCTTCGCGCGAAAGTTCGCCGCGCCATTCGTGACCGGCGCTGACCACTTCCCAGAAACTGCGGAACGAGGCCTCGTCCGGGTGTCCTTCACGCAACACCTGCACGTCATCGTCGAGCAAGCGCTCAAGGGTGTAGCCCGTCGCTTCCGTGAACTTGGCGTTCACATATTGGACATTTCCGTCGGCATCCGTGATGACGATCGCGACCGGCGATTGCTCCACCGCGCGCGACAATTTGAAATATTGCTCCTCCGCCACGCGCTGACGCGTGATGTCGTGACCGACCGAGCGCACGCCGATCCACTTGCCGGCGTCGCACATCGCTTTCTCTTCCCAGGCAATCCAGCGCCAACCCTGAGGCGTGAGCCACCGCGACTCGCACGAGGTGCGGCGCGGTTCCTGCGCGAGCTCGGCGTCGGCGGCCACCAAGGCCGGAGCGTCGTCCTGATGCAGCCACGCCGCGACCGGGCGACCGGGCAGGTCGCCCATCGGGCAGCCGAACTTTCGCGCGAACGCGTGGTTCGCGGCGAGAATGCGGCCCTCCCAATCACGGCAATAGACGAGCGCGTCGCTGCCCGCCCACGCGCCGAGCAAAGCCTCTGGCGGCGGGAGCGCGCCTGCGCCCGCGATGGAATCGCTAATCACAACTGACATGCAGCCGTTAAATCGGCGCGCCGCTCCCGAACTTTAAGGCCGTTCGGACCGTCTCAGACCAGCCCGCTGAGCATGGCCGGGAGGCGCTGCAGGGCGTTTTCGATCGCCGCGCGCGCGAGCGTCGATTCCGGGCCGTCTGCGCCGTAGAGCACGTGCCAGCCTTCCAAGCGGAGCCAGCTGTCGCGTTCGACGGGGTCCACTTTCTCAAAGCCGCCCGAGATACCAGCGTGTCTGACCAAGTGATCGGCCACCTGCACGGCGGCGGCGAACAGCCGGTGCCGGGGCGCGCGATCGGGTTCGCAGTGATAGCGCACGGCCATCGCGATTTCTTCGCAGACCTGATGCTTCTGCAGATAATGCGCGCCGATTTGCGCGTGGTCCCAACCGATCAACTGCCGTTCCAACCGGCAGACGTCAGCGGGCGTGCGCATCGGCATGTTCGCGATCTGCACCAACTCGTCGGGGAAAGCATACGCCATGACGACCTTGCCGACATTGTGCAGCAGGCCGACGAGATAGTCGGTGTCGTCGTCGATCGATAGCGGCGTGGCGCGAAGAATTTCGCGCGTGAGAATCGCGCAGCCGATGCTGTGCGCCCACAGGTCCTTCCACGGCAAGGGCGCGGAGACATTGCCCTGCAAGCGTTCCAGTTCCTCGATCACTGGTGTGGCGACCGAAAGCTCGCGAATCTGGCGCAAGCCCAGGAAGAAGACGGCTTCCTCGATGTTGTTCACGCGCGCGCCGAGGCCAAAGTAGACGGAGTTAACCATCCGCAACAGGCGGGCCGAAAGCGAGGGATCGCGCCGGATGATTTCGGCGATCTGGGAAGTCAGGCTCTGGTCGGATTTCACCAGCGCGCTCAACGCGTCGTTGTTCGCCTGGAGGGAGGCGAGTTTGGGACAGGCGTTGATGCGGCGACGGATTTCCTGGTCGTCAAGGGCGACCCGGCCGTCGAGAGGCGGAGAGGAAAGGGACGACATGGGTGTTGTCATGAGCGCACCGACGTGGGCCAGCGCAGCTCAATGGCATTCATCGGCGGCAAGTGCCGACACTTGAATAGATTTCGCTCAACTGCTCGCACGCTGCGCCGATGAGGTGGATGCGAATCATCGGCCCGAAGCACTTTCGGGCCGGGGCTTCGCGTTCCCGCATGTCTCCGGCCCAACTGCAAAGCCTCCTCCAGCAAGCGATCGCTCATCACCGTGCCAATCGCCTCGTGGAGGCTGCCGCCATCTATACGCGGATTCGCTCCGTGGCGCCGCGGAATTTCGATGCCGTGCACCTGCTCGGCGTCGTCGCGATCCAACAGGGCCGCTCTGCGGACGCCGTTGAACTGCTCCGCAAAGCCGCCGCGCTCGATCCGCGACAACACGTTTGCCGGATGCGTCTCGGCCTCGCGCTGATGGGCACGGGCCGGGGCAAGGAGGCCGAAGCCGAATTTCGCGAGGCGCTGCGCCTGCGTCCGGACTTTATCGAGGCGTGGGACAATCTCGCTTATTGCTACAAGGCGCAGGACCGCCTGAAGGAAGCCGTCGAGTGCCACGAGCGTTCGCTCTCGCTCAATCCGCAGAGCGCGGTCGGTTGGTATAACTACGGCCTCACGCTCAGTCTCTACGGTCGAGTGGGGGATGCGCTCCGCTGTCACGACCGTGCGCTCGCCGTCGATCCGAACTACGCGAAGGCACACTTCGGCCGCGCGCAGGCGCTCCAGCAGGCCAACCGCATTCCGGAATCCATCGCGGCCTACGCGACGTATCTGCAACGGGAGCCGCGTAACTTCGAGGCGCAGAGCTACCGCCTGTTCGCGCTCAACAACGTCGAATCGCTCTCCCGCGAACAGGTTTTCGCGGAACACGTCGCGTTCGGCAAACTAGTCGGCGAGTTTCCGGTGCCTGAGTTTCCGAATGAACGAAAAACCGATCGCCGCTTGCGCGTCGCGTTTCTCTCGCCCGATTTTCGCACGCACTCCTGCGCGTATTTCATCGAGCCGCTCCTGCGCCATCTCGATCCGGCGCTGTTTGAGGTTTATCTCTATCACGACCACTTCCGCGAAGACGCTCTCTCAGCTCGGTTCAAAGAGCGTGCCGCGGTCTGGCGCAATTTCGTCGGCCAACCGAACGAGACGGTGGAGAAGGCCATCCGCGCCGATCAGCCGGACATCCTGGTCGATCTCGCGGGCCACACCGGCGTGACGAGTCGCCTGCCGATGCTCGCGCGACACTTGGCGCCGGTGCAGATCAACTACCTCGGCTATCCGAACACCACCGGCGTTTCCGCGATCCACTATCGTTTCACCGACGCGATCACTGATCCCGTCGGCGATGCGGACGCGTTCGCAGTCGAGCGGCTCGTCCGCTTCGCGCCGACCGCGTGGTGTTACCAAGCGCCCGATCGCGCGCCCGATCCCGTCGCGCCGCCGTGTCTCGCTGCGCCCGACGCACCGTTCACTTTCGGTTGTTTCAACAACCTGGGCAAAATCTCCGAAACGACGCTGCGCATGTGGGGCCGCATCCTGGCCGCCGTGCCCGAGGCGCGGTTCCTTTTCAAAGGACGCGGGCTGGGGGAACCCGCCGCGCGCGAACATCTGCTCGCTCATTTTGCGGCCTGCGGCCTGCCGGCGGATCGCATCGACATGCTCGATCGCACGGACAGCACGACTGATCACCTCGCGCTCTACCACCGTATGGACGTCTCGCTCGATCCCGCGCATTACTGCGGCACAACGACGACCTGCGAATCGCTCTGGATGGGCGTGCCGGTGGTGACGCTGTGCGGCGACCGCCACTCCGCGCGGGTGAGCGCCAGTCTGCTCACCGCCGTCGGTCACGAAGAATGGATCGCGCACAGCGAGGACGAATATGTGGCGAAAGCCGTTGCGCTCGCGCGCGACCGTGCTGCGCTCGCGCCGACCCGCGCGACACTGCGCGACGACCTGAAACGCAGCTCGCTGCTCGACGACGTTGGCCAATCGCGCCGCTTTGCCGAGGCGTTGCGCGCGTGCTGGACGGAGTGGTGCACGCAGTCGGTTGCCGCCGAATTGGCGGCGCGCTAAGTCGCGCCGGAAAATTTTACCGCATCAGCGGGATGCGAAGACGCTTGCGGCCGGTTGATCCGGCGCTGTCTGACAAAAAAACGGCGAATGATCTTTAGCCTAAGGATTTGCGCGGCCGGGTGAACGCTGGGCCTGAGGTTTGCTGAGGGGGCGTCGGACCTATTTACCCGATGAAATCTGCTCCCCGCTCCGGATTCAGCCTCGAGAACGCCAGCATCCTCCTGACCGGTGGCACCGGCTCCTTCGGCAAGGCCTTCGTGCGCACGGTGCTCGAGCGCTATCCGCAGATCGCGCGCCTGGTGGTTTTCTCGCGCGACGAGCTGAAGCAGTTCGAGATGGCGCAGGAGTTTCCGCCGACGAAATACAAAGCGATCCGCTACTTCATCGGCGACGTGCGCGACGAAGCGCGTCTGCGCCGCGCGATGGAAGGCATCGACGTCGTCGTGCACGCCGCCGCGCTCAAGCAGGTGCCGACGGCCGAATACAATCCGTTCGAGTGCATCAAGACGAACGTCCTCGGCGCGCAAAACGTCATCGACGCTTGTCTCTCCGGCAACGTCCGCCGTGTCGTCGCGCTCTCGACCGACAAGGCCGCGGCGCCCACCAATCTCTACGGCGCCACGAAGCTCTGCTCCGACAAACTCTTCGTCGCCGCCAACAACATCCGCGGCGCGCGCGACATCCGCTTCAGCGTCGTGCGCTACGGCAACGTCATGGGCAGTCGCGGCTCGGTAATCCCATTCTTCTTGGAGAAGCGAAAGACCGGCGTGCTGCCGATCACGGATCCGACGATGACGCGTTTCAACATCAGCCTGCAGGAGGGCGTCGAGATGGTGCTGTGGAGCCTGTCGCAGGCCTGGGGCGGCGAAATTATCGTCCCAAAAATTCCCTCGTATCGCATCACTGATGTCGCGCAGGCGATCGGCCCCGAGTGCAACCACCCGATCGTGGGCGTCCGTCCGGGTGAAAAAATCCACGAAGAGATGATCACGCCGAGCGACAGCCTCAACACGGTCGATTGCGGTCCGTATTACGCGATCCTGCCGTCCGGCTTCGAATACAACATCGAGACCTACTGCCGCGCCGCGCACGCGAAACCGGTCCCGTCCGGCTTCTGCTACAACAGCGGCACGAACGAGCAATTCCTCACTATCGCCGACCTGCGACGCATGATCGCGGAGCAGGTCGATCCTCATTTCCGCGTCGCGCCGGAATACGAAGCGCGCGACCGGCACGCCTCCTTCCTCAAAGAACTCGCCCCGGTCGCCTGACACCCCATGTCCACCCTTACGTCTGAGCCCTCCGCCTCCGCCGCTGACGCGTCGGTTGCGCGCGTTGTCCGTCAAAAAACCGCTTACTGGCAGCAGCAAGGTCCGGCGGCGAACCACCTGCGGGTCTCGGGTGTGCGCCCCGGTGGCCTCTTTGCTCCCGTCTATCGCCGAATGCTCGCTGCAATCCCGTCCGGCTCTCGCATTCTCGATGTCGGCTGTGGACACGGTCGTTTGGCCATTCCGCTGGCGGAGGCGGGGCATCGCGTCGTCGCGACCGATGTCAGCCGAGCCATGCTCGATCTGCTCGCGGAACACAAAGGTGACCTTCCGATTGAGATCCGGCAGGGCGATGCCCACCACCTGTCTGCCGCAGACGACGAATTTGATGTGGTTCTCTCGGCCGACTTCCTGCCGCATTTCCCGGATTGGCGTGAACTGCTGGCGGAGCAGGCGCGCGTTTGTCGGCCCGGTGGCCGCATCCTGTTCGCTTTCAACTTCGCGGAACACCGAACCTTCGCCGAGCCGTTCGGAGCCGCGAATTTCGAGCATCCTTACTCACCTGATCCGCGGAGCGGAAAACCGTTTTGGGCGGAATGTCCGCTGGAGGACATGATCGCCGCGGGCGCGCGGTGCGGGCTCACGTTGGCGGAAGTCACGCCGCTGAAGTTCCTGCACGACAGCCATGCCTTCGGCGGTGCACTGGGCACCACGGCCTATCGCGAATTTCAGAGCGAACTCGGTCGACGCCTCGATGCCAACAGCGAGGTCGCCGAGTTTTTCGCCTGGCTCGAGCAGACAGCTTTTCAACGACTGCCGTTTTTCGCCGCGTATTCCAGCCTGGTCGTCTTCGTGAAGGAAATGGCGAGTGCCGGAGCCGACCGCGCTCCGGTGGTCGTTCGTCCCGAGAAGCCACTCGCAGAGTTTCTTTCTGAGATCCCTTCGGAGACTTCGCTCGCGGAGCGGCAGTTGCTGTTCGAACTTTTCGCGCGGCGTTGGGACGGTCACGGGGCCGTGGTTGAAATCGGTCCGTTCTTGGGCGGCACCACGCGCGCGATCGCGTGTGGCATGGCGCACAATCTCGCTCGGCAGGACTCGGCTCTGCTGCACACATTCGACCGGTTCGACGCCTACTATTCGGCCGAGCGGCTGCGGGAGACAATCGAGCCGATGGTGAAACAGGAAATTTTCAGCTCCGCTGAAGCGGACGATCTTTGTCGCAGCGCGGATTTCAAACGCCTCTTCAGCGCGATTCACGCGCCGCATGACTACCATCGCCTCGTGCGGCTGCATGACTCGCCGCTGCCGGATTTGCCGGAGGAAGTCGATGCCGCCACGGCGCTCGACGTTCTTTCCGCCGAGCCTGAACTCGGTGCCCTGTTCATCGACGGCTGCAAGTCATGGGCTTCCACGCACTATGCGATGAAGTTTCTCCTGCCGCGATTGCGGGTCGGCGCGCCGGTGATTTTTCAGGACTTCGGTTGGTATACCTGTTTTTGGATCACCTCGGCGGCGCATGCACTGCGGGAGTATCTCGCGCCGGAGTCGCGCGCGGACAGCACCTACGTGTTCCGTCTCACCCGTCCGATCACCGCGGAGGAGTGCGCACGGCTGTTCGCCCGCACCCCCGCGGAGATGCCGCTCGAATTTTTCGCCGGCGCCGCGCAGACGCTCTTTGAGCGCTGCCAGCGGGAGGATGACCGGCGCGGCGAGTTGATCGCGCAGCTGCATCACGTGGCGGCGCTCGTCACGCTCGACCGTCGGCCCGAGGCCGCGCGGATTCTCAACGGTCTCGACGTGAAACGTTACGCGGCATTCCGGAACATGATCCAAGGCTGCATCAAGAGTCCGACCTATTTGCCCGGCGGTCGCCAACTGGTTTGGAAGACGAACGCCTGATCGATTGTGCACGGATGCCATGCTGCCCTACGGACGCCAAACCATCACTGAGGACGATATCGCCGCGGTAGTGGCCGCGCTGCGCTCCGATTTCCTGACCCAAGGTCCGCTCATCGCGGAATTCGAACGTCGCGTCGCCTCTCGCGTAGGTGCGAAGCATGCCGTCGCGGTCAACAGCGCCACGGCGGCGCTGCACCTCGCGATGCGTGTCGCTGGTATCAAGGCCGGCGATCGCGTCGTGACTTCGCCGATCACCTTTCTCGCGTCGGCCAATGCTGCCGCTTACGTCGGCGCGACTCCGGATTTTTCCGACATCGATCCGGTGAGCTACACGCTCGATCCCGTCGAGTTGGAGCGCAATTGGAAGCCCGACACACGCGCCGTCGTCGCCGTCGACTACGCTGGGCAGGCCTGCGATCTGACCGCGATTGCCGAGATTGCCCGTTCTCGCGGAGCGATCGTGATCGAGGATGCCTGTCACGGCATCGGCGGTGCGTTTCACGATGCTGCCGGTCGTGCGTGGAGCCTCGGCTGCAATCCGTGGGCGGATATCGGCGTGTTCAGTTTTCATCCGGTGAAGACGATGACCACCGGCGAAGGCGGCATGCTCGTGACGAATCGCGACGACTGGGCCGCGCTCGCCCGGCGCCTCCGTTCGCACGGTATCGACCGTGAGCCGGATAGTTTTGTGACGCCGCCTGACGATGCGGTCATGGGCGAGCGCGGCACGTGGTTCTACGAGATGCAGGATCTCGGCTACAATTACCGGCTCACCGATCTCCAGTGTGCGCTCGGGCTGAGCCAGCTCGAACGCCTGTCGTCCTTCCTGGCGCGCCGACGCGAGATTGTGGCCGCTTACAACGCGGCGTTCGCTGACTTGCAGTGGCTGACCACGCCGGGCGTGCGCCGTTCGGCCGATGCGTCGACCGCGTCGTGGCATCTTTACACGGTGCAGATTGATTTCGGCGCGCTCGGCCGCACGCGCACCGAAGTCATGGCGCAGCTGCGCGGCGCTGGAGTGGGCACGCAAGTCCTCTACATTCCCGTTCACCTTCAACCGTGGTATCGCCGCACGTTCGGTTACGGCCCGGGCAAGTGCCCACACGCCGAGTCCTTTTACGGGCGCGCGCTCAGCTTGCCGCTTTTCCCCGCGATGACGGATCGCGACGTCGCCACGGTGATCGATGTCGTGCGGCAACTCGCACCGCCCCCCGTCTCGCCGTGAAAGCGCTCTGCATCATTCCCGCGCGAGGCGGCAGCAAACGCATCCCGCGGAAAAATGTCCGACTCTTCGCCGGCCGGCCCATCATCGCCTATCCGATCGACGCTGCGTTGCAGTCCGGTTGCTTCGACGAGGTGATGGTGTCGACCGACGATGCCGAGATCGCCGCCGTGGCGCGCGACTGCGGCGCCGTCGTGCCGTTCTTGCGGTCCGCCGAGAATTCGACCGACCACGCCGGGAGCAACGATGTCTTCGCGGAGGTGTTGCAGCGGTATGCGACCGCGGGGCGGAAGTTCGAGTTTGCGTGCGGCATCTATCCGACCGCGGCTTTGCTCACGGCGGCCCGACTGCGTGAAGGGCTCGATCGTTTGCAGGGCGACGCGACGCTCACGACCGTGCTGCCGGTGCAGCGGTTTTCTTTTCCGATTCAGCGCGCGGTCGCGTTGCGCGACGGGCGCGTGGCGATGTTCCAGCCTGAGCATTTCAAGTCCCGGAGTCAGGACCTCGAGCCCGCGTTTCACGATGCCGGCCAATGGTATTGGCTCCGCGTCGAGGCGTTTCTCCGCACGCGCGAGCTCATGGGGCCGAATTGTGCCGCGCTCGTGCTCTCGGAGCGCGAAGCGCAGGACATCGACAACGAGGAAGACTGGGCGCTCGCGGAAATGAAATACCAGCTCCGTCACCGTTCGACGTGATCCATGAAGGCTTCGCTTCTCCTCCGCGCTGACGCCAGTGCCGCCATCGGCACCGGGCACGTCATGCGCGGCCTTGCCTTGGCCCAAGCATGGCAGGACGCCGGCGGGCAGGTGACTTTGGCCTGCGCCGAGATTCCTGATGCGCTCGCCGCGAGACTGAATCGCGAGCGAGTGACGTTGCGGCAGATCGACGGCGTCGTTGCGAGCGGAGCCGATGCCGCTGCCACGGTCGCGCTCGCACGTGGATGCGGTGCTTCCTGGGTCGTCGTCGATGGCTATCGCTTCACTCCCGCGTTTCTCGACGTCGTGCGATCGAGCGGATTGCGCGTGCTGGCCGTGGACGATATGGCGCATCTGGATCGGTATCCGGTCGATCTCGTGCTGAACCAAAACTTGAGCGCGCGCCGCGATCTCTACCGCAATAAGCTCGCACGCGATACGGAGCTGCTCCTCGGGCCGCGCTACAGCCTGCTGCGGCGGGAATTTCGTTCCGCCGGCGCAGCGGCGCGCGCGCCGCTGGTTGATCGTGCGCGACGCGTTTTGGTTACCTTCGGCGGCTCTGATCCGGACAACCACACCGGGCGCGTCCTGCAGCGTCTCGCAGCCCTTCCGGGTAGGTGGGAGGTGTGCGTGCTCGCTGGCGCCGCAAACGTGCACGTCTCCGCTTTGCGCGAACACGCCGCGCGCGCGTCATTCCCGTGCGAAGTGCGCGTGAACGTCGAAAATGTCGCCGAACTCATGGCTTGGGCGGATGTCGCGATCACCGCGGGTGGCTCCACCGTCTGGGAACTCGCCGCGATGCGCCTGCCTGCGCTGATCGGAGCGATTTCGGAGGATCAGCGGGCGATCGGGCCGGCCTTGCGCCGCATCGGTTCGTTCCGCGCGTGGACGATTGAAAGCCTGTTGGAGCGCGACCTCGCGATCGAGATGGATCATGTGCTCGCCGCTCCGCGCGATTTCGGTGGTCTGGATGCAGTCGGCGCTCCGCGCGTGGTGGAGCAACTCGTCAATCACCACTCCTTCTGCGAAGCCGCGCCATGAAAATCTCGTTACTCACCAGCAGTCCGCAGCACCCGGTCATGCCGAGTCTGCGCGCGTGGTCGAACGCCATGGCGGCGAAAGGCCACGCGGTGCACCTCTGTCAC
Organism: Verrucomicrobiota bacterium; assembly: GCA_023432225.1. GTDB lineage: Bacteria > Verrucomicrobiota > Verrucomicrobiia > Opitutales > Opitutaceae > Didemnitutus. The sequence continues at coordinate 1,583 of JAEYUW010000035.1, read as the reverse complement.
GATCGGGCAGAGCTTCCGGGGGGCGATGTGCTGTTCCTGGTTTCGTGCAGCCAGATCGTGCGTCCGAGTGACCGGGAAAAATACCGCGCGACGCTCGTGCTCCATGCGAGCGATCTGCCGCGGGGACGTGGATGGTCACCCTACATCTGGGAAATTGCGGGCGGAGCGAGTGAGTTCACTGTCAGCCTGATCGAGGCGAGCGAACCGGTGGACTCGGGCCGCATCTGGCTGAAGACGAAGTGCCCACTCGAAGGACACGAACTGTTGCCGGAAATCCACGAACGCTTGTTCGCTGCCGAGTTGGAACTCATGACGCAAGCGGTCGAGCGCTTCGAGACTCTGGTGCCGCAGCCGCAGCAAGGCGAACCGGGACCCTATCTTCGCCGACGCACGCCGGAGGACAGCCGGCTGGATCCGGAGCGCACCATCGCGGAACAGTTCGATTTGTTGCGCGTGGTGGATTCGCAGCGCTTCCCGGCCTTTTTCGAATACCGCGGACACCGTTACCGACTGACGATCGAGAAGGAGATCGCATCATGAACCACGTTCCCACCGTCACGATTGCGGGGCGCTCCATCGGGCCCGGGCACTCCGTCTATGTGATCGCCGAGATGTCGGCCAATCATAACCAGGATTATGAGCAGGCCGCCGCCATCGTGCGCGCCGCCAAAGCGGCCGGCGCCGACGCGATCAAGCTCCAGACTTACACGCCCGCGACGATGACGATCGATTGCTCCGCGCCGCATTTTCAGATCGGCAAGGGCACGATCTGGGAAGGGCGCAATCTGCACGATCTCTATGGCGAGGCGTTTACCCCCTGGGACTGGCAACCCAAGCTGAAGCAACTCGCGGAGGAGATCGGCCTGCACTGCTTTTCGACGCCGTTCGACGCGACTGCGGTGGAATTTCTCGAGCAAATGCGGGTGCCGGCGCACAAAATCGCGTCGTTCGAACTCGTGGATTTGCCACTCATCCGACGGGTCGCGGCGACCGGCAAGCCGACGATCATGTCCACCGGCATGGCCTCGCTCGCAGAAATCGACGATGCCGTGCGCGCGTTCCGCGAAGCCGGCGGCACGCAGCTCGCCCTGCTGAAATGCACGAGCGCCTACCCGTCGCCGCCGGAGGAGATGAATCTCCGCACGATTCCGCACTTGGCCGAGGCGTTTCAAGTGCCGGCGGGCCTCTCGGATCACACTCTCGATATTGTCGTGCCCGTCGCGGCGGTCGCGCTCGGGGCCTGCATCGTCGAAAAGCATTTCACGCTCTCCCGCGCTCAACCGGGCCCGGATAGCGCGTTCTCGCTCGAGCCGGCCGAGTTCAAGGCGATGGTCGACGCGATCCGCACGACCGAACGCGCCCTCGGTCGCGTGAACTACGCGGTGACGGCCAAGGAGGAGGCGAGCCGCGTGTTTCGCCGCTCGCTGTTCGTGGTGGAGGACGTGAAGGCGGGTGAGGTGCTCGATGCCTCGAAGGTTCGCTGCATCCGTCCGGGCTACGGGCTCGCGCCGAAATACCTCGAATCGATCCTCGGTCGCCGTGCCCCGCCCGCTATAGCGCGCGGCCCGCCCCAGGGTTTGAGT
>JAEYUW010000013.1 GCA_023432225.1 Verrucomicrobiota bacterium | reverse complement strand
AGGAATACACCGAGTTCTACAAGTTCCAGGCCCACGCCCACGACGAGCCGCGCTACCGCCTGCACTTCAACGCCGACGCGCCGCTCACGATCAACGCGCTCGTCTTCGTCCCGCAGGAAAACACCGAAAAGCTCGGCTTCTCGCGCCTCGATCCGGCCGTCGCGCTCTATTGCCGCAAGGTGCTGATCGACGCCAAACCGAAGGACCTGCTGCCCGAATGGCTCCGCTTCCTCAAGGGCGTCATCGACAGCGAAGACCTCCCGCTGAACATCTCGCGCGAGACGATGCAGGACAAAGCCCTGCTCGACAAACTCGGCAAGGTCATCACCAAGCGCTTCCTCAAGCTGCTCGAAGAAGAAGCGACGCAACGCACCGACGCCTACAACGAATTCTACGCGCAGTTCGGCATTTTCCTGAAGGAAGGCGCCGCGCTCGACTTCACGCACAAGGACCAGCTCGTAAAGCTGCTCCGCTGGGAGTCGTCGCTCACCGAGAAAGGCAAGACCACGTCGCTCGCCGACTACGTCTCGCGCATGAAGGACGGACAAAAGGAAATCTATTACCTCGTCGCACCGAACCGTGAAGCGATCGAGTCCGGCCCGTATCTCGAAGGCTTCAAGGCGCGCAACCTCGAGGTGCTCTTCTGCTACGAAGCCGTCGACGAATACGTCTTCAACAACGTCCGTGAATTCGACGGGAAGAAATTCCTCTCCGCCGACCACAGCGACGTGAAGCTCGACGACGTCCCGCAGCAGGGCGAAGCGCTGAGCGAGTCCGACGTGAAGGACCTCACCGCGTGGCTCAAGGATTCGCTCGGCGCGCAAGTCGCCGACGTGAAATCGTCCGATCGCCTCGTCGGCTCACCCGCGCTCGCGACGAACGCCGACAAATTCGCCTCGCCGATGATGCGCCGCATGATGAAGGCGATGAAGAAGCCCGGCGAAGCCGACGAGCCCGTGAAGGTGAACCTCGAGATCAACCCGCGCCACGCGGTGATCAAGAAGCTCCACGCGCTGCGCACCGCCGACGCCGACAAGGCCGAGCTCGTCGCCGAGCAACTGCTCGACAACGCCCTCATCGCCGCCGGCCTCCTCGAAGACCCGAGCCGCATGGTCGCGCGCCTGAACAAGCTCCTCGAGAGCGTCTGAGCGATCGCAGCAAGCGAACTTCGTGAATATCAGGCGCCGGCTCGTCCGGCGCCTTTTACTTTTGATAGGGCGATGCAGGCCGAGGAGCGGCCCGCATCAAGCAACAGCTCGTCGGGACCGCTCGCCGCCCCGCCCGTTGCCCTCACGGCGGGAACTCTCGCCTGAACGGTATTTCTAGAGCGCCCGTGTTGTGCCCACCTAGCGGGCCCTGTCCATAATCAATGTGCAATATTTTTGTTGCGCGTTTTTATTTTTGCGCAATTTTCCCGTTGCCATGCCAATCCGCATCAAGGTCGGCCCTCCTGTTTCCGATGACGATTTCTATCCCCGCCCTGAGCTAATTGCTCGCCTGCTCCGAGCCCTTGAGCACTCGCACGTGGCATTTCTTGGTCCTCGCCGAACCGGCAAGACCTCATGCCTCCGGAAAATCGTCTCCTCACCTCCCACCGGTTACGTCCCGATTTCCATCAATCTGGAGAAATACGACCGAGTCGAGGACTGGCTGCTTGCGATGCTTGAGCAGGTCCAAGGGGAGCTCGGCAAGCCAGGCCCTAAGGCGCCTTGGTTGGTCGAGAAAGGCGTCAGCTTCCTCCAACGCATCGAAGAACTCACCGTCGCGGGCCAAGGCATCAAGCTCACTGCCGCCAAGGAAAAGTCCTCCCCGTGGCGACCGCTCGCGGACGATCTTCTCAAACTGCTCAAAGAAGCCAATCCGCCGATCATCTTCCTGCTCGACGAGTTTCCGGTCTTCCTGAACCTCGTCGCGCGCAAGCACTCGAAGGAGGAAGTTGAAGCCCTGCTGAACTGGTTCCGCTCGGCCCGCCAGGAGTTGGTGAACCTCGCGCCACGCTTCCTCGTCACCGGCTCCATCGGCCTCAAGGGCGTAGTCCGCCGACTGGGACTGTCCCCGACGATCAATGATTTCGACACCGTGGAAATCCCGCCTCTCGCCGAAGCCGACGCGCTGGAATTCCTCCGCGCGCTCGCCCACGACAACGGCGTCGCGCTGAACGCCACCGGCCGGCGTCACATCATCGCGCTCCTCGGCAGCGCTTGGCCGATTCTCCTCCAGCTTTTCATCTCCGAGATCAAGGAGGCCGCCTCGAAAAAAGCCCCAAACAAAGCCGCGCTGGAAAAAATCTACCGCGAGTGCCTCGTGGCCGGCCCGCGCAACGAATATTGCGCCGGCATGTTCACCCGGCTCAAGGAAGTCTTCTCCGAAAGCGAGCTGCGTCTCGCCCGCGAAATCCTGAAATCGCTCTGCCGTTCCGACCTCGGCCTGTCCCGCGACGAGTTCGAGGCGCTTCACGCCCGCCTCGTGCCGCTAGCGGAAGAGCGCGCCTTGCACGCCGACGAACTCGACTACGTCCTCGATGCGCTCAAGCACGACGGCTACCTGCACCAGGAGTTCGAGGACGAGATGCGCACGCGCTTCGCCTCGAATATCCTGCGCGACTTCTGGAAACGGAAAACTTCCTGACCCGCCATGTCCTCCGACCGGCCCTTCGCGCTCTACAATCCCGCGCTGCTCACCCCAGACGCCTTGCTCGGCGAGTTCATCGCCCGGCGTCCCATGCTCGACGCCCTGCTCAACACGATCCGCGAGAACACCGCCGGCCACGCCCCGCAGCATGTGCTGCTGGTCGGTGCGCGCGGGATGGGCAAAACCACGACGCTCTGGGCCATCGCACACAGCGTGAACCGCGACATCGCGCTCGCGAGAGAGTGGCAGCCCGTCGTGTTCGACGAGGAGAGCCGGCGCGTCGGCGATCTCGCCGATTTCTGGCTCGAGGCGATCCGGCAATGGGAGCACGCCACCCAGTCACCGGGCAACCGCACCCAAGCCCTGCTCGATACGGCCGGAGCCGACATCGAGGACCGCGCCCGCGAAGTTTTTCTCCATGCCGTCAAGACCAGCGGCCGTCGCGCCCTGCTGCTGATCGACAATTTGAACGACGTGCTCGCCTCCATCCGCGACCCCGAGCCGCTGCACCGCCTGCGGGCTTTTCTCATGGAGGATTCCCGGGTCATGCTGATCGGTGGCGCCACGCGTTATTTCCCGGAGGTCACCGATGTTGACCAGCCGTTCTACGACTTCTTCCGCGCTTTCGAGCTGAAGCCGTTGTCGCTGGAGGAAATGAAGGCCTGCCTGCTAGCCCTCGCCCAAAGTCGCGGCGGAGAGACCGTGGAAAAAGCGGTGCGGGAACGCGAAGGCACCATGCGCTCGCTGCATTTGCTGACCGGCGGAAATCCACGCCTCATCAAAACCTTCTACCGCCTGCTGGCCGAGGGCCTGCGCGGCGACATCCGGGCCGACCTGGAGCGGTTGCTCGACGAGTTCACACCCTACTTCAAATCCATCGTCGATGCGCTCCCCACGCAGCAACAGCGCATCTTCGACGCCGTGGCGCTCAACTGGGACCCCGTGGACGTCGCCACCATCGCCCACGCCACCCGTGTGCCGAGCAACCAAGTCAGCTCGCAACTCCGCATGTTGGTCAAAGCCGGCCATGTCGCCGAAGCCGCCGGCAGCCCCAAGCGCAAAACCTACCTGCTCGCCGACCGTTTTTCCAATATCCACTACCTAATGCGCCACGGTCGCGCCGCCGGCAGCCGGTTCAATTGGTTTGTCGCCATCCTGCGGTTGATCTTCCCCGACAAAGACCAAGCCGCCACCTTGGCCCGGCTCGCCCGACAGACCGCCGAATGCGGACCCGATGGGATGCGCGATGCCCGCGATCTGCTGCACTGCGCGCTGAGCCGAGCCGATTCCGCCGACTCCCGCCGCGAGTTGCTGCATGCCACCTTTAGTGAGACTTGGGACAAGGATACCTTTAGCTCATTCTCCACTTGGTTCGACCTGACGGAGGCCAAGCCTCACCTGCCCGAAAGCGACATCCTCGCCTTCTTCCAGCAGATGCCGACCGACCTGCGCAAGAAACTCGGCTACAAGCACGGCTCGGCGCGCTGGTGGTATCAGCTGACGGATTTTCTGGAGGAAAAATCTGCCTGGGCGCTCGCCGAGGCGGCCTACCGCAAGGCCATCGAAATCGATCCTGAATCCGCCCAACCGTGGAACTGCTTGGGCAACCTGCTCCAAGATCATCTCGGCCGACCCGCCGAGGCCGAGGCCGCCTACCGCATGGCCATCGAAATCGATCCCAAATACTCCCACCCGTGGAACGGCTTGGGCAACCTGCTCCAAGTTCATCTCGCCCGGGCCGCCGACGCCGAGGCAGCCTACCGCAGGGCCATCGAACTCAATCCCACATACTCCTCTCCGTGGAATAACTTGGGCGTCCTGCTCCAAGACCATCTCGGCCGGCCCGCCGACGCCGAGGCAGCCTACCGCAAGGCCATCGAACTCGATCTTCAATTCGCCAAACCGTGGCATAACTTGGGCGTCCTGCTGAAAGAGCATCTCGGCCGGCTGGCCGACGCTGAGGCCGCCTATCGCAAGGCTATCGAACTCGATCCCAAATTCGCCTACCCGTGGAACAGCTTGGGCAACCTGCTCAAAGTGCAACTCGGCCGGGCCGCCGAGGCCGAGGCCGCCTACCGCATGGCCATCGAACTCGATCCCCAATACGCCCGCCCGTGGAGTGGCTTGGCTGAACTTCTCTCCAAGCAAGAGGGTCGCGTTTCAGAAGCCAGAGACTGCGCCATCAAAGCCCTCCCCCTCGAGCCTGATTACGGTTTTGCCCGGCACATCTTCCAGCAACTGAACGCGGATCAACCCGCTGCTTGGCGCGCGGTCTTGCCCTCGCTCGCCGCTTGGTGCGCCAGCCACCCCACGGCTAGCGAAGTATTCGAGTTCACCGTCGATGGCTTCATCCGCTTCGCGCGCCTGACCAGCCCCGCGGAGGCCCTCACGCTGTTGGACCGCAACCCCGACGCCGCGCAGCCTTTCGAGACGCTGCGCGACGCCTTCCTCGCCCACGCCGACCGCAATCACCTCGACCGTCTCGCCCCTGAGAGAAAAGTCGTCGCCATCGAACTGCTCAACCGCATCAAAAATCCTCCTTCAGACACTCCGCCGCAGTGATCCGCGAAAACGAAGCTCAGTGCTTGATACCCACGTAGTCGAGGAACGCCTCCTGCGATGGCGCGCGGCCGAGGAACTTTTCCACGGACTCGTTCGCGTCGCGCGCGTGCGCGATCGCGTAGATTTCCTGACGCAGACGACGACCGACCTGTTCATTGAGGAAACCGCCCGGCGCATGCTTGAAGGCGCTCGCCATGTCGAGCGCCAGCACCTTGGCCCACATGTAGCCGTAGTAGCCGGCATCGTAGCCCGCGAGATGACCGAAATACGCCACGAACGCCGTGTCCGCCGGCGGCGCGATCGTCACGCGCGCAAGCGTCTCGTTGCCGACTTTCACGACGTCGACGTCTTTTGTCTCCGCGGTCGGGCGCGCATGCAGGTTGAGATCGATGAGGCCGAACGCGAGCTGACGGCGCGTGGCGTAGCCTTCGGTCGCCTGCCGCGCGGCTTCGAGCGCGGCGATAGTCTCGGCCGGAATCTTCTTCGACGGATCGCGGTAGTCGGCCGCAAACGTGTCGAGCACCGCCTTGTCCCACACCCAGTTCTCGAGCATCTGCGACGGCGCCTCGACGAAATCCTGCGGCACCGCGAAACCCGTCAGCGCCACGAAGCGCGAGCGGCTGAGGATGCCGTGCATCACGTGGCCGAATTCGTGGAAGAGCGTCACGACGTCGTCGTGTTTCAGCAGCGACGGCTTGTCGGCGGACGGCGCCGGGAAGTTGCAGAGCAGCGCCTCGATCGGCAGATCGTAGCGGCCGTCGGCGAGCACGCCGCCGAGTTTCTGCTGGAAGCAGGCGAAGTGGTTGAACTTCCCCTCGCGCGGAAACATGTCGAGGTAGAACGCCCCGAGCACCTCGCCGCTCGTGCTGTCCTGCACGACGTAGAGCTGCACGCCGTCCGCCCACACATACGGCGCCTGCACTTCGGTGAATTTCAGGCCAAAGATTTTCTGGTAGATGGCGAACATGCCCTCGAGCGTCTTCTGATACGGGAAGAATGCCCGCAGCGCCTCGCGATCGACCGCGTAGCGCTCCTTCATGAGCTTGTTCGTGTAGTAGCTGATGTCCCACGACTCGAGCTGTGCGTCCGCTTTGCCGGTATCCTGCGCCTTGAGCGTGCGGAGGGTTTCCATCTCCTGCGCGAACTTCGGTTGCAGACCGCCGACGAGGTTTTCCTCGAATTTCACCGCGGTCGCACCGTTCTTCGCCATGCGCGTCTCGATCTGGTAATCGGCCCACGAGGCGTAGCCGAGGCGGTGCGCGATCTCGCCGCGCAGCGCCACGAGCTTCTTCAGCGCTTCGACGTTCTTCTCGCGCGCGAGATTGTTGCGCGCCACGGAGACGCGACGGCGCGTTTCCGCATTGCTGGCGCTCTCGGCGATCGCGACGGCGTGCCAGGTGACGTTCGCCATCACGCGATAGGTGCCGTCGGGCTGCTTCACGCCGGGGCTTTCCAGAAAACTCTGCGGCACGCCGGCCAGCTCCTCCGCCGTGAAATCGATCGGCGCGCGCGCCTGATTGATGTTCACCGCAAATTCCGTGTTCAACGCCGCGAGCTCCTTCTGGAGCTTCTCCACCTCCGCGCGCTCAGCCGGTGGCAGGCTCAGGCCCGCACGGCGATAGTCGCGCATCGTGAAGTCGACGAGCCGCTGCTCTTCGGCGCCGAGCTTCGGCTTCGCGTCCGCCACGACCTTCAACACCTGATAGAGATCCTCGCGATACGTCACGCCGACCGCCCAGCCGGAAAGCTTCACGGTCGCCTCGTTCGCGGCGTCGCGCACGGCGGCATCTTGGTTGGATTGAGCGACGGTGCCGAGCTGAGCGTTGAGATCACCGACCTTCGCGGTGATCGCATCGACGGCGGCGAAGGTGCTCGCGAAAGTCCGGTGCGCGGCGTCCTGCGCCACGAGCGCGGCGATGGCGGCGTCGGCTTGCTGAATCGCCGCGTCGGCCTGCGCACGCACTTCGTCGACCGTCTTCGGATACGTGACGAGTTCTAGACTGGCGTGGTGTTTGGCCGCGAGGGCCTGGAAATCAGCCAGCGCGGCGGGCGCGGCTTGCGTGGTCGGAAGGGTCATGGCGAGAAAGGTGCCGGCGGCGGCAAAACGGGAAACGAGGTTCATCGCGAGCGTGGGGTTGGTCGGTGAATCGACAGCTCACATCGCGCTCCGTTCACCGGCAATCCTTTTGCCGGCGGCGGTCGTCGTGATTAGCTTTGCCGCGCCGTGGCTTCGAGTTTCTTGTCGTGGCTTATGATGAAATTGCCCCGCTCGCTGCTGGCGCTGGCCCTGACCGCCTCCGCCCTCTTCGCGCAAACGCCTCCGGAGCAAACTCGCTTGCTCCGTTTCCCCGCCACGAATGGCTCGCAAATCGTCTTCAGCTACGCCGGCCAGCTCTACACCGTCGGCATGGAGGGCGGCGTCGCGCGCCGTCTCACCGACGCGCCCGGCTGGGCGATCTTCCCGCGGTTCTCCGCGGATGGCTCGCAACTCGCCTTCACCGCCCAATACGACGGCAACACCGAGGTCTACGTGATGCCCGCCGACGGCGGCACGCCGCGCCGCCTCTCCTACACCGCGCTGAATGCGCGCGACGATCTCAGCGATCGCATGGGGCCGAACAACATCGTCCTCGCGTGGAAAAACAAATCGAACGAGATCGCCTACCGCGGCCGCTGGACCGACGCCAACGACTTCCTCGGCCAGCTCTACACGATCGGCCTCGACGGCGACGTGCCGCAGCAACTGCCCGTGCCGCGCGGCGGTTTCCTCAGTTTCTCGCCCGACGACACGAAGATGGCCTACAACCGCGTGTTTCGCGAGTTCCGCACTTGGAAACGTTACCGCGGCGGCATGGCCGACGACGTCTGGGTCATCGATCTCAAGACCGGCGCGCTGGAGAACATCACCAACAACCCGGCGCAGGACATCATTCCGATGTGGGCTCCGAACGGCCGCATCTATTTCACGTCCGATCGCGACGGCCACCTGAACTTGTTCTCGTATGACCCGGCCACGAAGCAAACCGCGCAGCACACGACGTTCAAAGACTACGACGTGAAGTTCCCGTCGCTCGGCAAGGGCGGCATCGTCTTCGAGCAAGGCGGCCAGATCTGGCACTTCGATCTCGCGACCAACAAGGCGCGCCAGGTCCCGATCACCGTGAAGGAAGACCTCGCGATCGCGCGCGGCGGCATCGTGAACGTCTCGAGATACGTCGCCGGCGTGCAGCCCTCGCCCGACGGCAAACGCGCCGTCGTCGTCGCTCGCGGCGAGATCTTCACCGCACCGGCGAAAAACGGCCCCGTGCGCAATCTCACGCAGACCTCCGGCGTGCACGAGCGCGACGCCGTCTGGTCGCCCGACGGCAAGTGGATCGCCTACGTTTCCGACGCCACCGGCGAGAACGAAATCTGGCTTCGCCCGCAAGACGGCCGCGGCGAACCGCAGCAAATCACGAAGGACGCGAAGACCTATTACTACGGTCCGCTCTGGTCGCCCGACAGCAAGAAACTCCTCTGGGCCGATCGCGAACAGCGCCTGCAGTTCGTCGACGTCACGACCAAGGAGGTCACGCTGATCGAGAAGAACGACACGTTCGAAACGCCCGACGTCGCCTGGGCGCCCGACAGCAAGTGGGTCGCGTGGGTCGCGCCGAACCGCGGCACTTACCCGAAGGTCCGCCTCTACTCGCTCGACGAGAAAAAATCCATCGACGTCACCGACGGCTGGTTCGCCGTGCGCAACGTGATCTTCAGCGACGACGGCAAGTGGCTGCTCTACGCCTCCGGCCGCGACTTCAACCCGATCTACGGCAACACCGAGTTCAACCACATCTACCGCGACTGGGAACGCATCTACCTGGTCGCGCTCGCCAAGGACACCGACTCGCCCTTCAAGCCGAAGAGCGACGAAGTCGAAATCGCGAAGGACGAAGAGGTGAAGGAGAAGCCGATCGCCGAAAAATCCGCCGACGCGAAGCCCGCCGCCGACAAAGCCGTGGCCGAGGCCAAGGAGGAAAATAAAGATGCCAAAGCAGTCGCGAACAGCGCCGACAGGAAGGACGGCAAAGACGCGAAAGACGCCAAGAAGAAGCTCGTCGTCAAGGTGGACGCCGAAGGCTTCAACGAGCGCACCGTCGGCCTGCCGATCACGCCTTCCAACTACCCGATCATCGAGATGGTCGGCGACAAGGTCTATTATCTCCGCTCGAGCGGCCAGTTCGGCGGTGGCCCCGGCACGATGTTCGTCTACAATCTGAAAGAGCAGAAAGAGACCGAACTCGGCAGCGCCAACAGCTTCACCGTCACCGCCGACCGGAAGAAAATGCTCATCAGCGCGCAGCGCGAGTTCGCCATCATCGACCTGCCCGCCGCGAAGTTTGAGCTGAAGGACAAGCTCAACCTCTCCGGTCTCGAGATGCAGCTCGATCGCCTCGCCGAGTGGAACCAAATCTACAACGAGGTTTCGCGCCAGATGCGCGACTTCTTCTACGCGCCTAACATGCACGGCGTCGACTGGGCCGCGCAGACGAAAAAATACGGCGCGCTCGTCCCGTCCGTCCGCCACCGCCACGACCTCAACTACCTCATCGGCGAACTCATCGGCGAACTCTCCGCCGGCCACGCCTACACCGGCGGCGGCGACCGCGTGAACGAAGCCCCGCGCATCGCCACCGGCCTGCTCGGCGCCAAGGTCTCGCGCGACCCGCAATCGCGCGCCTACCGCATCGACCACATCGTCCCCGGCCAGAATTGGGAAAACGGCCTGCGCTCGCCGCTCACCGAGATGGGCGTCGATGTGAAGGTCGGCGACTACATCCTCGCCGTCGACGGCAAACCCGTCCGCGACCTGCAATCGATCTACGCCGCGCTCGTCGGCACCGTCGGCAAACAAGTCGTGCTCCGCGTTAACTCGAAGCCGACCGACGACGGCGCGCGCGACGTCACGATCGTCCCGATCGGCGACGAGAAGCCGCTCTATTATCAGGAGTGGGTCGCGAAGAACCGCGACTACGTCGCGAAGAAGACCAACGGCGAAGTCGGCTACATCCACATCCCCGACATGGGCCGCGAGGGCCTCAACGAGTTCGCGAAGCAATATTACCCGCAGCTCGACAAGAAGGCGTGGATCATCGACGACCGCGGCAACGGCGGCGGCAACGTCTCCCCGCAAATCGCCGAGCGCCTCAGCCGCACGCTCGACTTCTTCTCGGTCGGCCGCAACGGCCAGCCCACGGCGAACCCGACCGCGATGGCCCTCGGCCCGAAGGTTCTGCTCTTGAACGAATTCTCCGCGTCGGACGGCGACATCTTCCCGTATCGCTTCCGCCAGCGGAAACTCGGCACACTCATCGGCAAACGCAGCTGGGGCGGCGTCGTCGGCATCCGCGGTTCTCTGCCAATCGTGGATGGCGGTTCGCTCAACCGCCCCGAGTTCGCCAACGGCTTCGATACCGAGGGCAAAAACTGGATCATGGAGGGCCACGGCGTCGACCCCGACATCGTCGTCGATAACGACCCGTGGAAGGAATTCCACGGCGAGGACCAGCAGCTCGACAAGGCGATCGAGCACATCCTCAACGAACTGAAAACAAAGCGGAAAGACATCCCGCCCACCCCGGCCTATCCGGACAAGAGCGCCGGCTCCTGAGTCGAGCGCGCGAATAAATTCAACGAGGGCCGGTCCACCAGACCGGCCCTTTTTGTCTGCGTAGCGCAGGCGTCTCGCCTGCTGCGCCACCCCTTGCAGGCGGGACGCCTGCGCTACCCTCCAAACAAATTTGCCGAGGGGTTTTCTTTCTCCCACCGTATCACCCGGCATGACACCTCCCGACCAACTCCGACCCTTGCTGCAGCGCTGGCAACACGAGCCCGCGCCCGCTCCGGAGTTCGCTGCCGGCGTGTGGGCTCGCATCAACGCCGCACGCCAAGATGAGCGCGTCGTCGTCGCATTCCGCTGGGCCCTGCCGATCGCGGCTTCGATCGCGTTGTTTCTCGGCGTCGGCGCCGCTCGCCTCGAGGCCCAGCGAGCCCACGCGGAGCAGATGGCTGATTTCTACGTCCGGACGGTCGACCCCGTGCAGATGGCCGACCACGGCGTGCATAAATGAAGCGCTGGCTGATGCTGCTCGCAGTCGTCGTGCTCGTCGGCGCCGGCTCGTATGCGCTGACCCGGCTTTTCTGGCCGGCACCGCCCGCCGACGAGGATCAAGTGGCGTGGATCGCTCGCGAATTCAAACTCACCGCCGAACAACGCGCGACCGTCGAAAAACTCCATCGCGACTACATCCCCGTTTGCTCCGACCACTGCGCGCTGATCGTGGAGGCGCGCGAGCAACTCGCCGCGAAACCGCAGGACCCGACGCTGCAAGCCGAAGTCGCGCGCCTCGAGCGCCACTGCCAGCACGCCACGCTCGCGCACGTCCGCGAAGTCGCCGCGTGCATGAAGCCCGAGCAAGGCCGCCGCTTCCTCACCTTGGTGGAGCCGCGTATTCTGCAACACGACCACAACGCCGCCTTCGGCCTGAAATGACGCCCGCCGCGGAGCCCAGCGACGAAGAGACGATGCTCGCGCTCCAACAGGGCGACGACCTCGCGCTCAACCGTCTCATGGCGCGTTGGGAGCGTCCGCTGCGGAGTTTCCTCTATCGCTCGACGCGCAACGACCACGACGCACTCGATCTCGCGCAGGAAACTTTCGTGCGCGTCTATCAACATCGCGCACGCTACCGCGCCGGTGCGCGGTTCTCGACGTGGATGTTCCAGATCGCGCTGAATCTCGCGCGCGACCACGCCCGCCGCACGCGACGGTGCCCTACGGAATCGCTCGAACAAGCGCCGGAGCCATTCACCACCACGACCCCGCGCCGTGAGGCCACCGATGCCGAAGCCGCGAGCGCGGTCCGCGCTGCCGTTGGGCAACTGCCTGAAGACCTCCGCGAAGCCGTGCTGTTGTCGGAATTCCAGGATCTGTCGCACGCCGAGATCGCCGAGATCGTCGGCACGACACCAAAGGGCGTCGAGACCCGCCTTTATCGCGCACGCGAAAAACTCCGCGGCCTCCTCGCGCGCTATCTTCGAGAGTAGGGCCGGCTTCAGCCGGCCCGTGGCGGCGACTTTCGCAAACGCCGACCCCGCTCGATAGCGCAACCAGGCCGGCTGAAGCCGGCCCTACACTCGCCGCCGCGATCCATCGCGGGCTGTGCCGGCCGCGCGATGGTTGTCGTTCGACAAGCGCTGGCGCGCACCCGACCGTGGCAGCATGGCGATTGTCACCGTCAATCCGGCCACCGGCCGCAAACTCCGCACTTATCGCGCGCACACCGCGCGCGAGATCAATCGCGTGCTCACCCGCGCCATCGATGCCTTTGCGGAGTGGCGGCAGCTGAGCTTCGCGCAGCGTGCGCGCCACCTGCGCGCCGTGGCGCGAGAACTCCGCCGCGACGCCGATGCTTGCGCCGAACTCATCACGACCGAGATGGGCAAGCCCACAACGCAGGCTCACGCCGAAATCGAGAAATGCGCGATCAACTGCGACTACTTCGCCGAACACACCGCCCGCTTTCTCGCCGACGAGCATCCCGACGGCGCACCAGCGCAACGCTACGTCACCTACCAGCCGCTCGGTGTCGTGCTCGCAATCGAACCGTGGAATTTCCCTTTCTGGCAGGCCTTCCGCGCCGCTGCGCCGGCATTGATGGCCGGCAACACGATGGTGTTGAAGCACGCGTCAAACGTCACCGGCTGCGCGCTCGCGATCGAAAAGATCTTCACCCGGGCCGGCGTGCCGCGAGACGTTTTCCAGACTCTCGTGATCGACGGCGCCCGCGCCGAGAAGCTCATCGCGGATGAGCGCATCGCCATGGTCACGCTCACCGGCAGCACCGCTGTGGGCCAGCGCGTCGCGGCCCGCGCCGGCGCGGCGATGAAGAAAGGTGTGTTCGAACTCGGTGGCAGCGATGCTTACGTGATTCTCGCCGACGCCGATCTCGATCGTGCGGCCGAGCTCTGCGCCGAATCGCGTCTCTACAACAGCGGACAAAGCTGCGTCGCGGCGAAGCGCTTCATCGTGCTCGAATCCGTGCGGCGTGAATTTGAGGAGAAATTCGTCGCCGCCCTCGCCCGCCGACGCCTCGGCGATCCGCGCGATCCGTCAACCCAGATCGGTCCGCTCGCGCGCGAAGATCTCCGTCGGGAGCTGCACGCGCAGGTGCGCCGCAGCGTCCGTCGCGGCGCGCGCGTGCTGCTCGGCGGAGAACTGCCGCGCGGCGATGGTAATTTCTATCCGGCTACCGTGCTCACTGCGGCGCGCCCGGGCATGCCGGCGTTCGACGAGGAGCTATTCGGTCCTGTCGCCGCGATCATCCCCGCGCGCAGCGAAGCCGAGGCGATCCGCCTGGCGAACCAAACGCCCTTCGGCCTCGGTGCCGGCGTCTTCACGCGCAACCGCCGCAGCGGCGAACGCATCGCGCGCGAGCAACTGCTGGCCGGCAGCGCGTTCGTGAACGAGTTTGTCCGCTCGCATCCCTCGCTGCCGTTCGGCGGCGTGAAGCTCAGCGGTCACGGCCGCGAACTCGGCGCGTGGGGCATCCGCGAATTCACGAACGTGAAGACCGTCAGCGTTTGCTGATGTCCGGTTTGTCGACGGGTGGATTCGAATCCGACGTGCCCCAGGTCTGCTCCATGATCTGCCGCACACGTTCAGCCGAAACCCGCAGGCGCAAGAAACGATGCAGAAAACCACGCGACGCGGTGCTGGTGTGGAATTCGCCCGCTTCCGCGTGAAAGAAGCGGCGGCTCCGCAGATCGCCAACACTGCGCAGAAATTCGCGATCAGCCGAGAAGTAGTCGGGCAATGTTGCCAAAAGGCCCCGGACAATCCGCGCGTGAAAATAAAGCGCCTGCGGCAGGAGGTGTTCCTCGAAGTCGTCGGGAGCGATCTGGTGGATCGAGCAGTAGCGTTCGCGAAACGAGAGGGCCATCGGGAAGGGGTAATGAAGGCACCGGTGAAAACCTTAACACATACTGCCCATAAGGCCCTGCAACGCCTGCCATTCCCTATGTCACATGGGCAGTTCAGCTCATGGGGCTTCGGATAACCGTCTCAGCTCGGCGTGGTCAGCTCGCAGAAAGAGCCCCACGGACGGCCCGGAACCGGTGCCCGCGAGGGATAAAATCACTTAGGTTGATTCGTAAAATTCGCAGGCGGCTACATGAGCCCGTATCCGCTCACTCGCCCAGGGCCGAACCAATAACGAGTGGCCTCCTCGGTGGCAGGACGGTCGCCGCCGCGGCCGGCGCACAAAAACCGAGAAAATTCTGCTTCCGTTTTGGTTCCCGAACCCTACGTTTTGGCACCTTGCTTCCGGAGAGGTGGCAGAGTGGTTGAACGCGCCGCACTCGAAATGCGGTTTAGGCTAATACCCTAACGTGGGTTCGAATCCCACCCTCTCCGCCAGCTTTGCACACAGGCACATGCCGTTAATCTAGCTTAACCGCCCCAAATTTAACGACAAACGGAGGCGACGTGCGATGTGGGTCGGCCAAGATGACCAGCCAGCCGCCATTCTCCGAGGACCACGCACGATAGTCCGCTCTGCCAGTGGCCTCGTCGAACGTGGGGTGAAAAAATTCGAGTCGCCCGCCCTTGTAATAGGCCACGCGCAATTGCGGCCTGCTTCGGGGGGCACTGTCGGTGGTCACCGCAGAAAGCTCGATACTCGGGACGATTCCCGGGAGCCGGATCCATACTTCTCCGCCGGGCGGCAACCAGCACGCACCGTCACGCAAAGTTACATCGCGCACAAACACCTCCGAGCTCGCGAGCGCGGGCGGAAGCAGCGCTGCGCGTAAAGCGTCGGAAGCACTGTAGCCCTGCCGCGAAGCCTCTTGAAGCAACGGCAGATGCTTGTCCGCCTCGACCGTATTCCACAAGCGTGGCTCGCGCCACCCACCTGCCACCGCCCCAGCCGCGGATTCCGGAACGCTGACCGAAAGAATCAGGTTCAAACCGCTGGCGTCGATCTGCCCCGTAGGCACGATGAGTTCGTCAACGCCGTCCGGCAGCGACAACTCCTGGCTCCAACGCAGGTAACGATCCGCTCCTCGCGTCGCATAGGCTTCAAACTTCACCGGCATGTGTGCCGGCCCATTCGCGAGGCGGCGCAAAACCGCTTCACCCGACACACGGTAGCTGGGCGCATCAATCTCGAGAAAGCCAGCTCCACGATCGGTGCCTACGAACCGCCGCCCGTCCGCCAACAAGCGCATGGGCATGTCCGAAATCAGGCGCGTGCTCTCCACGTTGCCGCCGATGTTTTCATGAAAACTCACCGGGCGCGCCCACAGCACCCCCGGGCGCAGTTTGTGGTGAACATAGATGTTCCCCACTCGCTCCACGGTGAAATGGCGCATGAACGCCAGCTGCACCGAGATCGGCCAGGAGTTCCACGCCTCGAGCACGATCACGTGCCGATAGGGGCCGCCGTCGATCACGTCCCGATGCAACCGCGCCAACTCTCGCTCACTCTCGAACGCCGCCGCCACCACGGGCAAGCCACGCACTTTGGGCATTGGCCAGATCCTCTCGAGCCACTCGGTGCCCGGACCGTAGAAAACCTGACTTGCCTCCGCGCCCAGCGCTCCTCGATAGCGTGCAAAGTCCCCAAACGTGCCCGCCAGGCTGGTCGGAATCGACAGATCGCGCAGGTAACTAAAATCCGGACCAATCCTGTCGCCCGACAGGTAGCTCGACCGAGGATCCTGCGCGTGCCCGAACTGCGAACGCTGCCCTTGCCAGGCTGACTCCCATCCGCACAGGCCGACCAGCACTGCCGGCAGACCGAGCAACAGCCACGGCATCCAGCCTCGCGTCGGCAACCCGAAGCCAAGCCAAAGGCCCGCCAGCATCACCAGCGCCGCAGCTATGGTGACATAAACAATCTCGTTGTTCGTGAGCAGCAACGCCGCCGCCGACAACGCGCCACAAACACCCGCAACCAGGGCGAACCCGCGACTCAGCCACGTGCCCTGCGAACGACACGTCACCCACGCCATCGGCACCGCCAGCAACGGCAACGCCAACACGACCAGACTGCTCAGCGGCAAGCGCAGCGCGCCGTAATAATCGTGCAGCGTCGAGAAATACAATTTCGCCTCTGACAACATCCCCACCCGCCCGCCGCGCGCGCTCAATGGGAGCTGGATGACGTTGTAATACCACGTGCGCAAATCCGCGCCGGTCCAGGCGAGTTCGAGCACCAACGGCAGCACCATCCCGAAGCCGAAAACAAAACCCACGCTCGCCGCGACCTGCCGCCAGGACGGCCGCGCAGCAATCGCGCCCCAGACAATCCAGCCCACCGCCATCGCACAGCTCAACAGATGGAAATTGATCTTGTTGAGCCCCCCGAGCACGAGCCCGATCGCCGCCAACACGTGCCAGCCCAGTTGATCGCGCCGCAACAACGGAGCCAGGGCAAAACTCCAGACGACAAGCGCCATCGCGAAAACGCCGATCGGGTTATAGAAAACAATCGTATGCTGCGAAGCGCTGCACGCCACAATCGCCGCCGTGAATACCGCCGCAAGCACCGGCGGCCAACGGCGCGCGAGCAGGAGCGTCAGCCCCACGGCCATCAACACGATCAACGCCGCGGCTCCCCAGGTCATGCCCACGTAGGTGCCGCCCCCGAGCCGCTCCGCGAGATGGTTGAGCGCAAACGTGGCGGACTGCGCCGGCGTCGTGAAATCCACAAACAAGCGCTGCCCTTGGTCGAACCGCGCGTTCACGTTGATGAACAATCCGTAGTCGTAGAAATCGCGCAGAAACTTGTGATTCCTCACCCAAGGCACCAAGCCGATGGCCGCGACCACGAGGCACAGGAGACCGAGCTTC
Organism: Verrucomicrobiota bacterium; assembly: GCA_023432225.1. Classification (GTDB taxonomy): domain Bacteria; phylum Verrucomicrobiota; class Verrucomicrobiia; order Opitutales; family Opitutaceae; genus Didemnitutus. The sequence goes on along the minus strand of JAEYUW010000013.1, from coordinate 5,281 downwards.
CAGCGAGATGACGCAGCGGGAGACATGTTACTCACAAAACAAAACCGGTTATAGCCTCGATCACCTGCGCATGTTGTTCGTCGCTCATCGAATAGAAGAGCGGCAACCGCAGCAGTTGATCGCTCACGGTCTCGGTCACCGGACAATCGCCCATCCGACCACCCCACTGCCGCGCAAACTCCGACAGATGCAGCGGCAGATAGTGAAATACCGCGAGAATGCCGCTCGCCTTCAGATGCGCGATCAGCGCCGTGCGTGCGTCGAGATCAGGCAGCAGCAGGTAATACATGTGATAGGCCTGCTCGCAGTGCGCCGGCACGATCGGGCGTCGCACGCCGTGGCGTTGAGCCCACTCCGCCAAGGCCGCGTCGTAACATTCCCACAACGCGCGGCGCTTCGCCTGCACCGCCTGCCACCGCTCAAGTTGCCCGTAAAGAAACGCCGCCAGCACATCGCTCATCACGTAGCTGCTGCCGAGGTCGACCCACGAATATTTGTCGACCTGTCCGCGGAAAAAGCGCGCGCGGTTCGTCCCCTTTTCGCGAATGATCTCCGCCCGCTCCGCGAAACGCGCGTCATTGATGAGCAGCGCGCCGCCCTCGCCGCACGTGATGTTCTTCGTCTCGTGAAAACTCTGCGTCGCCATCGCGCCGAGCGTGCCGAGCCAGCGGCCGCGGTATTTGCCGAACAAGCCGTGCGCGTTGTCCTCGATCACGGCAAAATCGTGCTGCTGCGCGAGGGCGTTGATCGCATCCATCTCGCACGCCACACCCGCATAATGCACCGGCACGACCGCCTTCGTGCGCGGCGTGATGAGCGTCGCGAGCCTGGCCTCGTCGAGGTTCAGGGTATCGGCCCGGACGTCGCAGAAAACCGGTTTGGCTCCGCGCAGCACGAACGCATTGGCCGACGACACAAACGTGAACGACGGCACGATCACCTCGTCGCCCGGCTTCAGGTCGAGCAAGAGGGCCGCCATCTCGAGCGCGTGCGTGCACGACGTCGTTACCAGCGCGCGCCGCACCCCGAGCTCTCGCTCGAGCAACGCTTGGCATTGGCGCGAGAAATCCCGATCGCCCGCGATCTGGCCGCTGGCCATTGCCTGGTGGATGTAGTCGTATTCGCGACCGACGACGGTGGAGTGATTGAAAGGGATGGGCGCCGTCATGATCAAAACCAGCGGTGGAAAGTGACGCTCGTTTCCGCCGTGCGAAAGCCGAAAGCCTGGTAGAGTCGCTGCGCCACGAGATTCGTGCCCTGGGTGGCAACGCGGACTTCGCGGCAGCCGTTTTCCCGAAACCACGCCAGCGCCCCCTGGACGAGCGCACGACCAAGGCCGCGCCCGCGCGCCGCTTCGGCGACCGCGATCAGGCCAATGCGTCCGATACCGCTCGCCGCATCGAGCTGACACGTCACATAGCCCGCGACGGCCCCGTCAGGCCCGCCGACCACGAGCACACGGTGCTCGCGAAAATCCCGCTGGATCCAACGCGCATAAAGATCCGCCGCGCGCGCGGCCGGAAAACCAGTGTCTTTGAAAAATCGCGTGTCGGTATGCGCCCCGCGCGCCATCGACTCGATCACGGAAATTTCCTCGAACCGAACCGGACGAAACTCCGTCGGCGATCGCAGCGCCACAGCGTGCGCAAGTTCGATCGCGAAATCGACGCGCAAGTCGACGAACTTGAAGTCGCCGACGTGCGCCTGTTCGAGGGTGGCGCCATCCTCGCCATCGGCGAGAAAGTAGAGACAGCGAATGCGCTCGTCGCCGCACCACCGCAGCAACTCCTCTCGCGCAGCCGACGTCAGGCGATTGCCCTGTGCGCGACCGATGCGGAAACCGAAGAAATCGGAATCCCAGGGAAGAAACACGCCGGAGCGGGCGACACCGTCAGCGTTGCTCATCGACGGGGCGGCGTGTGCTCTCGGCGACCGTGTAGGCCGGCCGGTTCATCGTGCGAAAATGGATGCGGGCGAGGTATTCGCCCATGATGCCGAGCGCGAAGAGTTGCGCGCCGGAGAAGATGGCAATGATCGACGCGAGAAACGGAAAACCCGCCACCGTGCTGCCAAACAGCAGGTAACGACCGACGACGTAGGCGAGCACCGCCATGCCGAATAGCGTGAAAGCAAACCCGACGACACTGGCGATCTGCAGCGGCAGCACCGAGAAGCCCGTCATCATGTTCAGCGTGTGTCGGATCAGTTTCCCGACCGTGTAATTCGACGAGCCGCTCGCGCGCGGCTCGTGACGGACCTGAACCGCGCGGAAGCGGCCGGCGCTCCACGTGAGCAGCACGTCGATGTTCACGAACGGGCTGTCGTAGGTTGCGAAGCCTTCGCGCAACTCGGTGCGAAACACCCGCCAAGCGCTGACGAGTCGCGCGGTGCCGGCGCCCATCGCGCCCTTCAGCACCATCTTCGTCACCGCGGAACTCAGATCGCGCAGGAGCCCATGCTGCAACTGCTGCGGCGTGCCGTAGAGCACGTCGACGTCCGGACCGAACGCGGCGAATAGTCGCGGGAGCTCTTCCGGCGGATGCTGCAGATCGTCGTCCATCGTGACGATGGTGGCGAAGCGCGCCGCGCGAATGCCGGCCAACAGCGCGTTATGCTGACCGTAATTGCGCATCATGCGCAGGCCGCGGACCCAGGATTGCTCCGCGGCCAGGCGCTCGATGACGCTCCAGGTTTCGTCCGGACCGGAATCGTTCACGAGCACCAGTTCGAAGGGCTGCTCCGTGCCGCGCAGCACCGGATGCAAACGCGCCACGAGATCGGGCAACATGCCGGCGCTCTTGTAGACAGGCACGATGACCGACACGCCCGCGGGTAACGCGGACCGGATCGACTGCTGGGAAATCAATTCCATGGCCGGCCTGACCGTAGGAATTCAGGCGCACCATGCAAAGCAAACCTCCGCCGGCCGACGCCGATCAGACCTAGACGTTCTCGTCTTCGTTGTCCGATAGTTCGCGACGATTCGCCGGGAGATGCTGCGGCAGGAAAAAGTAATACAGCATCAACTGCCAGCTGCGCGACGAGCGATAGAGCACCAGCGGCACCAGCAGCGCGGCGGCGATCGCCACGATTGCAGCGACCGTGTTGCCCAGCACGCCGTAATACCACAGCAGCGCGATCGGCGTGAGGAACACGATGCACGTGACGCCGTAGTTCAGCGCCATGGCGCCGAGGAAAAATCCCTCTTCGCGCTCAAGCTTCAGGCCGCACTGCGGGCAGGCGCGATTCAGCTCGAGCGGCTTCTCTGGGTTAAACAGTGTTTTGCCGCCGCAATTAGGGCAGCAGTTCGTGAGACCGCGTTGGATGATTTGTGGCTGCGTGACGCTCATAAAGCAAAACGCCCCACCTTACGGTGGGGCGTTCGATAAAGCAAAGCGCGGACTTAGGCGCCGAGCTGGTAGCGAACGAAGCGACGAATCTGCATGTTCTCGCCGATCGTGCCGACCTTCTCGGTGAGGAGCTCTTTGATCGTGCGGTCCGGGTTCTTCACGAACGGCTGATCGAGCAGGCACACCTGCGAGAAATACTTCTCGAGTTTGCCTTCGACGATCTTCTGCACGGCGGCGGCGGGTTTGCCTTCCATCTGCGCCGCGGCGATTTCGCGCTCCTTGGCGAGTTCGGCTTCCGGAACTTGGTCGCGGGAGACATAGGTCGGGCTCGCGGCGGCGATCTGGAGGCAGAGGTCGCGGCAGAACGCCTTGAAGTCGTCGTTCTTGGCCACAAAGTCGGTTTCGCAACCCACCTCGACCATCACGCCGACCTTGCCGCCGACGTGGATGTAAGCCTCGACGAGGCCTTCCTTCGTGGCGCGGCTGGCGAGCTTGTCGATCTTGTTGCCGAGCTTCTTGCGGAGCAGCGTGACGGCTTCCTCCATGTTGCCCTTCGTTTCATCGAGGGCCTTCTTGCAATCGAGCATACCCGCGCCGGTCTTCTCGCGGAGCTCAGACACCATACTGGCGGTAACAGCGGACATTTGAGTAATCGGTAGGTTGGAGTGCTTAGACTTCTTCCGTGGAAACGGTGGACTTCTTGGCGCCGGCGGTGCGGGTCGTGCGCTTGCGCGGAGCCGCACCGGGCTTCTCGGTGACGAGTTCCTTCACGTCCTGCGGGAGTGCGACGACCTTATCAAGCGCTTCGTCAACGTCGGCGGTGGTGCCGGCGGCGGCAGCGGCGGCGTCAGCGGCGGCCTTCTCGGCGCGCTGGACGCGGCGGTTTTCGCGATGCGCGAGACCCGACTGGATCGCGGCGACGACCGTTTCCACAACGATGCGGATGGACTTCGCAGCGTCGTCGTTGCCCGGGATCGGGTGCGAGAGCTGGGTCGGGTCCGAGTTGGTGTCGACGAGGCCGACGCACGGGATGCCGAGGCGCTTGGCTTCGGCGACCGCGATGGCTTCGTAGCCGGCGTCGATCACGAACATCGCGCCCGGGAGGGCCGTGATGTTGGCGATGCCATCGAAGTTGCGGGTCATGCGCGCCATCTCGCGGCGGATCGCGGACTCTTCCTTGGAGGAGAACTTGGCGAGTTCGCCGTTGGCGTCTTGCGCCTGATATTTCTTAAACTTGGCGAGCGACTTCTTGATCGTCTCGAAATTCGTGAGCGTGCCACCCATCCAGCGCGTGGTGACGTAGGGCATGCCGGTCGCGGTCGCGGCCTCCTTGACGAGTTCCTGCGCCTGGCGCTTGGTGCCGACGAGGAGGACTTCATCGCCCGAGGCGACGAGGTTCTCGAGGAACGCGCAGGCCTTTTCCAAGGCGGCGTGAGTCTTCTCGAGGTCGATGATGGTGATGCCCTGACGGTGACCGAACACGTAGGGCTTGGAGCGCGGGTTCCAACGCTTGGTCTGGTGACCGAGGTGGACGCCGGCGTCGAGGAGGTCTTTGGGAGTGACGTTCATGGGATCTATGTATGTCGAATACACAGGTCGGCCAACTGGGCCGCCTTGCGATCAGACTGTGCCGCGAGCACTGCTCCTGTTCAGACAGAGCGCGCGACGAGTTTTTGTTGGGTTGGTTGAAGGAACAGGAAGGGTGAAAACAAAGATGGCGTGGGAGTGGAGCAAGACCTTTCTCGGAAAAAACTTAAAATCGCCGTTGACAGTGCAAAACGCGGTTCGCACGTTGACCGCTCGCTTGTTGCAGGGTGGAGCAGCCTGGTAGCTCGTCAGGCTCATAACCTGAAGGTCGTTGGTTCAAATCCAACCCCTGCACCCAATTTCCGAAGCGCCGCAAGCCCCCACTGCTCAGGGGGTTGCGGCCT
>JAEYUW010000006.1 GCA_023432225.1 Verrucomicrobiota bacterium | reverse complement strand
GGGGCGGGTGGACTGTTCCTGATTGCCCAGAAGGACTCCGGCATCACGAGCATGGCCGATCTCGCCGCCCGCAAGGGCAAGGGCCTCAAGATCGGCACCATGCGCTTCAACACCTTCGAACTCACGCTGTACCGCAATCTCGTCAAGAACGGACTGTCCTACGACGACTACAACATCGTCTGGTTCAACGACGTGCTGTCGATGGCATCGGCCTTCGAGGCCAAGGCGATCGATGCGGTGACGCATGTCGAGCCATTCTCGACGAGGCTCGTCGATCAGATGGGCGGCGTGGCGCTGGCCAGCAATCTCGATGTGTGGGGCGAGCACGGCCCGGATTGTGTGACGAATACCACGACGCGTGTGATCCAGAGCCAGCCGGAGATGCTGCAGAAGTACCTCAAGGCGATCATGCGTGCAGATGCCGCGATCAAGGCGGATATGCCGAAGGCGGTCGAAATCCTGGATGCCGGGAAATATTATCGCGTCAACAAGGAAGTACTGACCCAGGCCTTGCCCCGGCAAAAGCCGCAGGTCGACATCACCAAGGGTGGCGACAAGGGGATGGAAATCGCAGTCGCCGATATGGTTACGCTCGGTTACCTGAAGACCGCACCGAAGATCATCGATACCTCACTGCTCCAGAAGGTGGTTTGAGGTCATGAGCGGCGCCGACGCGCTCAAGGCCGTGTCCGCGGCGGAGCCGGTCAGCGCTCCGCGTATCCTGCCGCCCTGGTGCATCAGCGTCGCCAAGGCGCTGATCCCCTGGATCGTCGTCGTCGCGATCTGGGAACTGGCGTCGGCACGGGGCTGGAGCGGCGCGGTGTTGTTTCCGCCGCCATCGGCCTTCCTGAGCTATGCGATCGAAAGCGACTTTCAGGTCGGGTTCGGCCGTGAGGCGATGACCATCCCCTTCGCCATTGTGGCGAGCGCGCTGCGGGTGCTGGCCGGTCTCGCGCTCGGATTTGTAGCGGCCATCGGTGCTGGCATCCTGATCTCGGCCTCGCGTACGGTGTCTGACATGCTGATGCCGATCGTGCGCGGCCTCGCCCCCATCGCGCCGATTGCGTGGATTCCGCTCGGGATCGTGCTGTTCGGCATTGGCAACCCGACCGCGATCTTCGTGGTGTTCATGGGCGTCTTCTTCATCCTGACGATCTCGACCGTGGCCGCCGTCCGCGGCGTGGACCAGAAGCTGATCAAGACCGCGAAAAGCTTCGGCGCCACCAAATTCCAGGTCTGGACGCGGGTCATTTTCCCGGCGGTATTGCCGCAGGTCTTCACAATGCTGCGGATCAACTTCTTTGCAGCCTGGATGGCGGTACTGGCGGCGGAAATGGTGGGCCTGAAGAACGGGCTCGGCATGATGATCATTCTCGGCCGCGAGATGTTCAACACCAATCTGATCCTGCTCGGCATGTGCATGGTGGGGGTGACCGGCTATCTCGTCGATGTGCTGCTGGTGCAGATCCAGCGCCGCATCCTGTGGTGGGAGCCGGTGCGATGAAGACCCTGGCCTGCCATCATGTCGGCAAGGTCTGGGCGTCCCCGGGCGGGCTCTCAGTTACCGCGCTGAGCGACATCAACCTGACCGTCCAGCAGGGCGAGTTCATCGCCATCCTCGGTCCGAGCGGATGCGGCAAGAGTACGCTGCTCGAACTCGCAGCGGGACTGGAGCCGCTGTCGTCAGGCCGCATCACGCTCGACGGCAAGACCGTGACCGGTCCGGAGCCGGGCGTGGTGATGGTGTTTCAGGATCACTCGCTGTTTCCGTGGCTCTCGGTCGAGGACAATGTCGGCTTCGGCCTCGCGGTGAAGCATGTACCCATGGCGGAACGCCAGCGCCGGGTCGCTGAGGTGCTGGAGCGGGTGCGGCTTTCACGTTTCGCGCAGCACCGGCCGTTCCAGCTCTCCGGCGGCATGAAGCAGCGTGTGGCGATCGCCCGCGCGCTCGTCGAAAAGGCCGACTTCATCATGATGGACGAGCCGTTCGCGGCGCTGGATTTTCAGACCCGCGTGCTGATGCAGCACTTCCTCCTCGAAATCTGGCTGGAATTCAAACCCACGATCATTTTTGTGACCCATCACATCGATGAGGCCGTGCTGCTCGCAGACCGTGTCGTGGTGATGAGCGCCGGTCCCGGCCGCATTATCGACGATGTGCGGATCGACCTGCCGCGCCCGCGCAAGATCACCGACGCGACATTCAACGACTACCGCACCCGGCTGACGCTGTTGCTAGAGGATGAGGTGATGCGGGCCTACGCGAACGAAGAGGTCGGAGGACTGACGGATGCCGCGTGAGCGGTCCACGGACAAGCCGGCTGCGCGTGAGGTGACCTTTGCGGAGCTGTTCGATGCTCTCGGCACCGACTCGCTCGGCTATGGGGCCGGCGCGAAGAGCCTGAGCGGCTGCCGGATCGCGATCGAGGGTTTTCTGTCGCATTCGCACGGGTTCGACCGCAGCATCTCGCTGGTCCATGAGCCAGGCCTGTGCCCGGATTGTGCCGGTGTACCGGTTGCCGTGATCGCTTTGCCGGACGTGGCCCTGACGCCGCGCGAAGGGGCGCGGCCGGTCCGCGTCGTCGGGCGGCTGGATTTCGGCTTGCGGATTGTCGGCGGGACCGCGTCGATGCTTCGCATCGAGGATGCGGCAATTTTCGAGACGGCGGACCAGGCGTGAAGCAACTCATCACAGGTGGACGCCTGCTTACGGCAGGACGTCTTGACGGCGCTTATGCCGATCTCCTCCTCGACGGAGACACGATTGCGGCGGTGCTGAAACCGGGAGAGCCGGTGACCGAGGACGCACGGCGTATCGATGCGTCGGACCGGTTGCTGATGCCGGGTCTGGTCAACACCCATACGCATGCGACCGGACAGCTCGGTAAGGGTTTAGCGGATCGCTGGTCG
>JAEYUW010000039.1 GCA_023432225.1 Verrucomicrobiota bacterium | reverse complement strand
TGGTCGTCGGCATCGTGAAAGACGAAGGCAATGTCTCTTCCTTCTTTCAGCACGTGAGTCGTGGTGAAGACTGCGCAACTCTTCGGCTGATCAAATGGCCACGAGTTCATGTCTTCCGGCGATCGTTTCAGATCAGCCACGCCCGCCGGGCGGGCAAGCCGTCTCTTTCGAATGACTGGGCCATGTTGAGCGTAGGCGTAATCAACGATGAAGGTGAGATCAAGGGCGTTGCTGCTGTGGCTGCTGGTTCGGCTTCTTCTTTCATGGCTTATTCTTCACCGCAGCTGCAGAGATCAGACAGATCACGGCAGCACCAAAGACCCAATAGCTTGCCGGGCGATACATGCCTGTCGCTGTGATGGCATTGGTGACTCTGATATGCGCACTTAAGGTCTCTGCGGGGTTAGGCGCAGGAGTCCTACCAAATAAACCGATGGAGACTGCCAGCAGGACGATGCCTGACCCCACCAGCCAGCCTTTCAGATTTGATTTCACGGGTGTATGAGCGGCTTCTTCCTCCGAACGACTCAGATCAGCCACGCCCGCCGAGCGGGCAAGCCGTCTCTTTTGAACGACTGGGCCATGTTGAGCGTAGATGACATCGGCGAATCAGGTGAGACTAAGGGCGTTGCTGCTGTGGCTGCTGGTTAGGTGCTCTTGGCTCTTTGCGCCACTCAACGGGGCGATCAATGGGCTCGTATCCAATCTGCTGAAGCCTGCCAGATTTTGCATCGATGAATATCGGTGGCTGCACTCTTGGCGGCGGATCACCGATTGCGACTACGACCTTCCACCTTCCATCGGCATACTCTGGAACCCTCGTTGCGCCACACCCGCCATATACACATTGCCGATATTCGTCCGCAAGAACCCACGCTTCGAACTCGTCGACGCCGTCCGAGGGATCAAACGTCTCACGATGCTCGCTGAAAGCGACTGCTCTCCGATGATAGAAGGTAACAAACTTTCTTCCTTCGTCTGTCGTTTGAACCGCGAGCTCTTCGTCAAAGCGACGCTCCAACGCCGTTTTTTCGCGGCAACCTACGAGCACCGCCACAAGCAAAACAACTGGGAGTAGTTTCTTCACCTAACGTTTGAGGTCAGACACGAAGGGGCGCAGCCCCGGAGTTGTCTGTGCCGACTGGATCGCCCTTCTTGGGAATCCACTCGTAGCTGACACTTTCGGATTCGATAAACCACAACGACTTCGAGTCGGGTCCGAAGCACCAAGTAATCTCGTGCCGGAGCAAAGCACCTGACGTGAGGGAGAAGCGATCTTCGAGCCAGTCGCCAAGACTTCGACCGGCCGAAGAGCTTCCGATAGCGAAGCCGCTTACGCCCGCGTAACGGAGGATAATATAGCCGTCATGATAGGCGCCCAGAAGTCGAACGGTGATTGCGGTCTTTCTCTTTTCTTTTCTTTCACCTTCGGCCGGCTCGCTAATTTCGACGGCTTCCAGCCAAGCATCGTGGGGGCACCGATGATCGGTTGGGTCCGCATACCATGCGGCTTGTGCGAATTCAGGAAGCTGGCGAAGAGCGGTCATTCTTCCGGCGATCAGTGTAATTCAGACTACGCGTAAAACCTACGCGGAGGTTGGCCCGTGGCGGGAAGAAGGAGCGATAACGTGTTTGTTTTCAACACCTGAATCAAAACCGTAGGCAATTCTCCATTGCGTGCGAAGCGGAGAATTGCCTACGGTTCCCGGCACGGGCCGCCACTCACCATGGATCGGCCCATTTCGTTTCCACAATGGAAGGATGCGCTGGCACACGCGGCGCTGCCGGAGTCTGCGCAGGTGGCTTACGCGCGCGAGATCCTCTCGTTCCTCAAACACTGCAAGGAGAGTCGCCGGGCTGCCACGACGGAGGTGGCCAAGCACTACCTCGCTTGGCGGGAACGGCAGGGTCGCGGACCGGCGCGCGAGGCGTTGCGTTGGTTTTATCGGGAAGGGCGAAAGGCGATGGCGGGCACGCCGACACAGACCGCGGAAGACTCTCGTGCGCCGGAACGTGCGGTCGCGGCAATTCCGTTGGCCGCCTGGCGGCGTCCAATGGAGCCGCCGCCGGCGGCGAGCGATCGGGGCGGTGAACCGTGGGAGCGGGACCTCGTCAAGGCGGTGCGCGAGCGCGGCTTTTTGTGGCGCACCGAGCAAACCTATCGGGAATGGGCGGTGCGGTTTGCGCGGTTCATCGCGCCGAGGTCACCGTATGCAGCCGGCGGCAGTGAGGTCGCGGCCTTTCTATCGGCGCTCGCGGTGAACGGAAGAGCGAGTCCGGCAGCGCAGAGGCAGGCGTTGAATGCGTTGGTATTTTTGATGCAGGAGGCGCTGCATCGCGACCTCGGCGAGATGGAGTTCAAACGCGCGAGCCCGAAGCAGCGAGTGCCCACGGTGCTTTCGGTGGCCGAGACCCGGGCCTTATTCGCCCAGATGGAGGGCACGCCGCGACTGATGGCGGAGTTGGCCTATGGCGCGGGGTTGCGGCTGATGGAGCTGCTGCGTCTGCGCATCCACCATCTCGATTTTGAGCGGGGCCGGCTCCAGGTCTTCGCCGGCAAGGGAGATAAGGACCGCCTGACCGTATTGCCGGAAAAGCTGATTCCGGAGCTGAGGGCCCACGTGGCTCGATTGCGCGAGAGGTGGAGTTTCGATCGGGCGGAAAACCTGCCCGGGGTGTGGTTGCCGGAGGGGTTGGCCAAGAAATACCCGAAAGCCGGGGTGAGCTGGGAGTGGCAATGGCTGTTTCCGACGGCGAAGCCGGTCCTTGATCCCGCCTCGGGAATCGTGCGCCGGCATCATGTCAGCGATGCGTGGTTTCAAAAAATGCTGAAGCGGGCGGTCGACAGGCTGGAGTTGGGCAAGCGGGTGTCGCCGCACACGCTCCGGCACTCCTTCGGCACGCATTTGTTGGAGGGAGGGACGGATATCCGGACGGTGCAGGAACTCATGGGCCACGCGGATGTGCGCACGACGCAGATTTATCTGCACGTGATGCGGAAGCCGGGATTGGGCGTGCGGAGCCCGCTGGATCGCGCCGCGAATGGCCCCGGCACGGCGAAAGAATGAAGGCGAGAGCCGGCCACCCCTCCGACAGACTTGTAACGTATTATATTACAAACCCACCTATGAACACAGGAACCATCCCCGGGCGGCACGGACCGCTGAATCAAATCGGCGAAGTGCTGTTGACGCTGGCTGACGGCGCAGTGGCGGCAGCGCGAGCGGAGGCCGCGCGGGCGATGGCAGATCGAACCCGGCGCACGAATGCGCGCACGCGGCGTTGTTGGGCGCTGCATCCCGGCACCGAAACGCCGCTGTGGAACGAGCTGGTGCGGCGGGTGGCACCGCACTTGGCGCGCCGCGGCAGCAAGGCGCAACTCGCGCGACAACTCGGGCTGCCGCGTCAGCGACTGCAGGACTGCCTGAAGTCGAAAAACGCCATACTCGACGGCGAGCGGACGCTGTTGCTGCTGGCCTGGCTGTCCGCGCGCGAGCGCGGCCGCGATCTCGGCACGCCGCCGCCCGGCGTGCTCTGAGGCGCCGCTCAAATGCGGCGGCCGCGCGCCGCCGACCGGAGACGTGTGCGAGGCGCTGCGCCGCGCCTCCATGTCACGCGTGCCGAAAGGCGGCGCCCCGCGTCGCTGGCGGTGCATGGCAGGCGACGACGGGCAACGGCGTGAGGGCTTTCCGGGAAAACGCGACGCGTGCGGCGGGCGGTGGTTTGTAACGTAATATATTACAAACCCCGAACGGCGACTCGCGACGCCGGCGGGACGCGGATAAGCCCGGCGGGACGCGACGATCGCGTGGCGGCGCATCGCAGCGATGGTCCTTGGCGTGAACCGTGCACGTCGCACTGGGACGCGTGCGGGCCGCGCAGGTCTTCAAAATGCTTTGCCATTGCGAGGCGCGCAGAGCGGGCCACGGCGATCCAGCAAACTTCAGAGCGATTGCCGCGTCGCTGCCCACGGGCGGCTCCTCGCCATGCCATTTTGAAAACGTGCACCGGGGACGCGTGGCACAACACCGTTGCCGGCGAAAAATGCCGGACGTGGGGCGCGGGGAGTTTGTAACGTATTATATTACAAACCGAGCGCGGCGACTCGGGTGATGTGCGGGGCGGGAGGGCCGGTGTGGTGTGGCTCGCCGCGACATCGACAGTGACGGCGGCGTTGGGCCGTTCGCACGTGATCGGGGCGAGGCGATTCGATCAGCCGCGGCGATTGAAGCGATCGCGCGTCGTCAGGTCCGGCGATCCAACCAGACGACCGCTCCGACGAGAGCGATGATCAGCGCGATCGCTAATGCCATCACGCCTCCGAGCGCCTGCTGCGCGATCGCCCCGGCCGCCGCCGGGAAAACCGCGGCGCCGAGCGCGCCGGCGCCGGATTGGCGGCCGATGATGGTTTGCACCGCACCGGGAGCGAAGCGGCGCGGCACCTCGTGCATCAGGCCCGGATAGACGGGTGCGAAGCCCAGCCCGAGCAGCGCCAGCGAAGCCGCAGCGACCGTCCCTGCCCCACCGAAGGCGAATCCGAGTGCGCTCGCCAGCGCGAGCAGCGTCCCCGCGCGCACGACGGCCCGGTTCGTCCAGCGACCGTGCACAAACCCGACGCCGATTCGTCCCACGGTGATGGCGCCGTAGTAGCACGCCACCCATACGGCGGCGCGCTCAGGTGCCAGGCCACGGTCAACCACGAGAATAGTGCCGGCCCACAAGCCGAGGCTGAGTTCCGCGCCCGTGTAGAGCATGAAGATGCTCACCGACAACCAGCCTTCGAACGAGTTGGCCGACCGCGTCGGCGCCGTCGTCGCGTCGGCTGTCGCGGACACCACCGCGTGGACCGGCACCTTGTCCCACAGTGGCAGCGTGATAAAGAACAGCAGCGTCAGGCCGAGTTGGATCGAGCCGATCCAGAGATAGCCGCTCCGCCAACCGTGAGTCGAGGCCAGCGCCTGGCCCATCACCAATGGCCCCGCGGTCGCGCCGATCCCCCAGCACGCATGCAACCAATTCATGTGTCGGCCCGAGTAGTGGCGCGCCACGTAGCCGTTCAAACCCGCGTCCACCGCGCCTGCCCCCAGTCCGAGCGGCACTGCGGCGACGAAGAGCAAGACCGCGCTTTGCGCGCGGGAGAGCAACAGCAGCGCGCTGGCGGTCAACAGGCAGCTCACCAGCAGCACGGGGCCGGTCCGGAATTTTGCCACCACCCACCCGCTCGAGAACCCCGCCGTCGCCGTCAGCAACGTGCCGACGAGCATCAACGCTCCCGCGAGACCGACCGGCAGGCCGAGCTCCGGATAAACCGCCGGCCACGCGACGCCCAGCGTCCCGTCCGGCAACCCCAGGCTGATGAAGCCGAGGTAGATGATGATCAGCAGAAATCCCGCTGCGCGCTCACGTGACATGATCGTCTTGAGGTAAGCGTGCGGGGCCGCGGAATTCCATCCCCGTTTTTCCGTCGCGTCCGCGCGGGCCTCACCGGCTCGGTGCGCTCTCCGGTGCGAGCGGGGCGAACACGAACGCGAGTCCGCGCACGTAGGATTCGAACTGCATGCCGGAGTGCCGTGCACCTTCGATGATTCGGAATTGGTAAGCGAGACCGGCGGGCCGCTGCGCGCGCATGTGCTCGTCGAAGCGGTGCACGCCGCCGAGAAACGCCGACGACTCGTCACCTCCGCCGCTGACAAAGAGCCGCACGGGAAGCGGCCGTGAGCTCGTGGCGAATTTATTCGCGTAGCCCAGCAGCCAATCGTTGCCGACCACCACCGCTGGCGACGCCGCGATGTAGCCGGTGAACAGCTCCGGCTTCGTATACATCGCATACAGCGTGAACAAGCCGCCGAGCGACGCGCCCGCGAGCACGCGTTGCGCCGGATCGGCGCGATACTCGCGTTCGATAAACGGGATGATCTCGGTCTCGATCGTGCGCAAAAATTCCGCCGCGTGCCCGGAGGCCTTTGCCTCGTCGCCGCTGCCCAGGGGGACCGGCGAAAGCTCCCATGTGCGCAGGCGACCGTAATCGAGATCCTCGCCCACGTAGCCGAGACCGACGACGATGAACTCCGGCACCACCCGGTCGTAAACCAGCGATCCGCGAATCGCGTCGATCTTCTGAAAATCCCAATAGGCGTCCGTCACGAACACCACCGGGTAGCGGCGCGTCGGACTCTCGCGATAACTGCCCGGCAAACCGACGTGCAACTGGTAGGTCCGACCGTGCGCGTTGATCGGCAGCGCGCGCAGTTCGGAATTCGGAATCACGTGCGGTGAAAATTTCGGCGCAGACGCCGCGACGGTTAACGTGACGGCCGCCAAGGCGACCCAGGAGGTGAGCAGGCGTTTCATGACGAGGAGAGGTGGAAAGGTAACTGGCGGAGCAAGACCAGATGGCGCCGCGGAATGTCGGATGCGGCGCTCAGGGGCCTTGCCCAAGCTGCCATGCCGGCTTTCGGCATTTTTTGAGGTAGTCGCTGCGGAGTATCGTCGGCGGCCAGCAGACACACATGACTCTCGCCGCACTAACAATCGAACGCGACCCCTGATCCTCGTGTCGTGAAATCCGGTCCGTCACCTGTCCGGCGCGACCTCCATTGTTCGTCGCAGAGTTGTCGCGGTCAGCAACCGCGACGCTTCAGTCCCAACCACAAACCCTCGTCTCCACGCTCCCATGGCTCGTGTCACCACCTACCTCAACTTCACGCGCGAAACCGAATCGGCCTTCGCTTTCTACCGGACCGTTTTCAAAACCGAATTCGACAAACCAATCGTTCGCTTCGCGGACGGCCCGCCCTGCCCTGGCGCGTCCGCGTTGTCCGATGCGGACAAGGGCCTCGTGATGCACGTCGCACTGCCAACGATCGGCGGCCACGTGCTGATGGGCTCCGACGCGCCG
The DNA here is from genome assembly GCA_023432225.1 of Verrucomicrobiota bacterium. Classification (GTDB taxonomy): domain Bacteria; phylum Verrucomicrobiota; class Verrucomicrobiia; order Opitutales; family Opitutaceae; genus Didemnitutus. The sequence goes on along the minus strand of JAEYUW010000039.1, from coordinate 60,979 downwards.
CCGTCGATGGGCATGAGCGTCACGATGGGCAACAACGTATACATCAACCTCGAGCCCGACACGCGCGCCGAGACGGAGCGCTTGTTCGCGGCTCTCGCTGATGGCGGACAGGTCGAGATGGCGTTGCAGGACATGTTCTGGGGCGCCTACTGGGGCTGCCTCACCGACAAGTTCGGCGTGAAGTGGATGTTCAACTGCGCCGAGAAAAAATAGTTGAGCCATCGCCGCACGAAAACGAATACCGCCCCGGCGATGCCTAGGGCGGCATTTCGGTGCGCCGCGATTGCGCGGACTGTTTGTAGCGGCGGTCTATGACCGCCGTGGTGGCGCGCATCGCGCTCGTTCGGCGGTCGTAGACCGCCGCTACAACGCTCGCAGGAGTTCGCGCGGCCGCCGGCGGCCACGCGCCTTATTGCTGAATGTCGGGCTCGACGAGCTGCGCGAGTTGGTGGAGCGATTCCTGCCAGCCGAGGTAGCACATCTCGGCGGGGATCACGGCCGGCACGCCGGTCTGCTCGATGTTCACCTCGGTGCCGCAGAGCACTTTTTTCAGGAGCACCGTAACAGTGATTTCGCCGGGCAGGTTCGGATCGTCGAACTTGTCGGTGTAGCGCAGGCGCTCGTGCGGCACGAGTTCGAGGTAGCTGCCGCCGAAGGAGTGCGACTGGCCGGTCGTGAAGTTCGTGAACGACATCTTGAACGTGCCGCCGATCTTCGCGTCGAGGTGGTGCATGTGGCCGGTGAAGCCGTGCGGCGGGAGCCATTTGCACATGGCGTCGGCGTCCAGGAAGGCGCGGTAAACTTTCTCCGGCGTCGAGCGAATGACGCGGTGGAGGCGGATGGTATGTGTGGAGGACATGGGGTGGATCAGGGTTGAGTTGGAGGCGTGACCGGTGAACGGCGTTCATTTTCTCGACGAACGTCGCGGCGTGAACCGGACACGCCGCTGCTCCGCGAGTTCGATCATGATGCGGCGAACTCCAGTTACATCTCTCTCTGCCGCACGCGCGGTCGTCGCCAACCCGTAGCGGAATTCGTAAGAATTTCGCCGTTCCGCGCGTTGTTCATTCCCGCTCGCCCCACGGCTGCCCCTACGCCGTGCCATCTGCCGGCAGATAACACGTGACCGTCGTGCCTTCGCCCGGACTCGAATCGACGCTGATCGCGCCATGATGGCGTTGCAGGATGATGCGGCACAGCGTCAGCCCGAGCCCCATGCCTTTCTGCTGCCCGCGCTCCTTGGTGGAAAAATAGGGATCGAAAATCTGCGGCATGACGTCGACCGGGATGCCCGGACCGTGATCGCGGATCGACACGCTCACATAGTGCCCGGGTGGCAGGCCGGCGGGCAGCGGTGCGTCTTCCCTGAGATTCTCGGCGCGGATCTCGATCGAGCCGCTCGACGGCGAGGCCTCGCGCGCGTTCAGGAGGATGCCGCGCCACACTTGGGTGAGCTGTGTCGCGTTGCCGCGCACGACCGCCAGGTCGGGTGCGATCTGGCGGGTTACCCGGAAGGCGCTGCCGCCGAGACTGGCCTCGATGGCCTGCCCCACCAACGCGCCGACATCCAACGGCGTGATTCCGGAGACGTCGCGATCGATAAAGGTGAGCAGCTGGCGGGTGAGCGTGGCGGCGGCCTCGACGGTCGCCTTCGCCTGTCGCAGGAGTTGGCGCTGCGTGACGGTGAGCGGGTCGCTGAGTTCGAACATGTCGAGGTTCAACCGCAGCGCGGCGAGCAGGTTGTTGTAGTCATGCGCCATGCCGCCGGCGAGCAGGCCCGTGGACTCCAGTTTGCCGACGACCAGCCGCTCCTGTTCCAACTGGCGCTGCTCGGTGACATCGCGCGCGATGCCGAACACCAGCCGCCGGCCGGAATCGGTGATCGATTGCCACGAGAACCAGCGGTAGCTGCCGTCGCGGCAGAGATAGCGGTTCTCGAGTCCGCGCACCGGCTCGCCGCGGGCCAGCTTCTCGCGAGCCGCCAGCGTGCGCCCGCGATCGGCTGGATGCATGAACTCGTGGACCGGCCGTGCGAGCAACTCCGCCTCGGACCAGCCGAGCACGCGCGTCCACGATGGGTTCACGCGTTTGAAGTAGCCGTCGTCGATTCCGGCGACGCACAACAGATCGAGCGTGTGGTGAAAAAACTCGTCGAATTGCGCGGCGCTGAAATCCGACGTGGCCGGAGGCGTGGAGCGGTCGGGAGCGAGCATGCTCCACCGCTAAGTGCCCGGGCCTCCTGAGCAAGAACGCTGTTGCCGGCGGGCTAATCGAGTCTCGGTGATCGCCCTGACCGGTAGGGCGCAACGGCCCGGTGCGCCGCGAATACTGCCACACGTTCGCAGCGGAGCGGGCCGCTCTGCCCTACCACGGGGAAATTTCCTGCAAGTCCAACTGGGCGAGCCTCGATCAATCGTAACCCGGCGGGTCAGCGGTCGCTGACCGGCCGACCGTTGCGATGGGTGATGCGATCGTCGACTCCCCCGCGCACGCGGAGGTCGCCGGCGAGGAGCTCACGGGCGCGCGCGTCGTCCTTGAGCCACGCGTTGAAGAATAGAATTTCCCACGTCGGCACGTCCTGCCATGCCGCCTTGCTGATCAGATGTTTTTCGCCGGGCAGGATGACCGCCAGCGTCTCGCCGCCGCAGCGCGCCGTGCAATCGACCACGTAGGCCGCCCGATCTTCGCCGCCGTAGATGGCCAGGTAAGGCTTCGTCATCGTGCGAAGGCCCGCCATGTCCTGACCGAAGGGAAATTGCCCGAAGCCGCCCGCATACGGCACGAGCGCGAAACCAACCTTGAGCCGCGGATCGGCATAGGTCGCGCGCCCCGTCGCCGGATCGCTGCCGCCGAGACACGCAAGAATCGTGTAGCCCCCGAAACTCGAGCCTGACGCGCCGATGCGCTCGGCATCGATGGCCGGGGCGAAGTCCGGATCGGCCAGCAGCCGGTCGAGCATCGCCTTCACCGCCACCGGCCGCCGCGGATGGTTGTCGGCAAAGCTCCAGCGTCCGTCCCCGTGAAAGATGCTGACGACGATGTAGCCGTGAGCCGCGAGGCGCTTCCAGCGATCGACCTCCCAGAGGCCGTGGGCGTTGTAGCCGTGCGAGCCGATCACGACGGGCCAACGCCGGCCCGGTTCCGCGAAGATCGGTTTCTCGCCGGGTCGCTGCATGTGCGGGAAGACGTTATCGCCGGTGTTCTGGTAGGGAAACGTGTAGGCGGGCCGCGGGTTGTCCGCGGTGGTCGGATAAAGCACATAGCCGACGACGGGGAATTCCTTTCCGTCGGCCGTCTTCGCCTCCGCCTGCAACACGGCGCCGGGATGTTTCAGCAACTGCGCCACGTAACGCTCCGGGCTGAACCAGCCGTTCGACGCGATCAGGTATTCTTCCACGGGCGCGTCGGTCGGCGCGTTGATCTCGAAGTTCGTGCTGGCAACCGCGTAGGGCCCCGGCGGCAGCGGATCGATTTCAACGGCGCGAAGAGCAACCAGGCTCGCGACACACACCGTGCAGGCAACGATTCGGCAAAAGGAATTCATGGGGAGAACGGACGACGCGGGCGCGAGCTAAAGCGCGCCGCGCGGCCCACGCGAGCCATGACCCTGTCAAGCGAGCGCGCGGCGCCGAATTTCGCCGCCCTCGCCCACCCGCTGGTCGCTCCATCGCGAGTGTCCGCCGCACATTTTCTGTAACTGCGACGATCGTGCCGGGTTCTTGGAAGCACCTCACCGCCCGGCGCTCCTCGCGCGTCGGGCTGGCCGCGCGTCCTCCCGGGCCGTGGCGCTGGCAGTCGAACACCCTCCCTCAACCCTCGGTCTCCCATGCTCTCCGACCTGAAGTTCGCGCTCCGCTCCCTCGGCAAGACGCCCGGCTTCGCCCTCGTCGCCATCGTCACTCTCGCACTCGGCATCGGCGCAAACTCCGGCGTCCTGAGTTTCCTGAACGTTCTCCTGTTCAAGCCGCTGCCGCTCCCGGACGTGCAGGAGCTGGTTTTCTTCGGTGAACACTCGCAGCAGGTGCCGAACATGTCGGTCTCCTACCCCAACTACGTCGACTGGCGCGAACGGCAGAAAAGCTTCACGCACCTCGGCACGTTCCGCGGCCAATCCTTCAACTACGTCGGCGTCTCCGAAACCGAGCGCGTCGGCGGTGCGATGTTCTCCGCCGATATGTTCCCCACCCTCGGCATCGCACCGAAACTCGGGCGCTGGTTCAGCGCCGACGAGGACAAACCCGGTGCGGAACGCGTCGCCGTGATCAGCGAGCGCTTCTGGCAAACCACTCTCGGGGCCCGCGCCGACGTGCTCGGCGCCAAGATCACGCTCAGTGGCGAAATTTATTCGGTCGTCGGCGTCATGCCGGTCGAATTCCCCTTCCCGAGCCCCACGGCCGACGTCTGGGTTCCGGTCGGCATCAACGCGGATTCGATGCGCGACCGCGGCAGTCATCCCGGCCTTTATTGCATCGGACGACTGAAACCGGGTGTCTCCTTCGAAGCCGCCCGCGCCGACATGGTCGCCGTCGCCAAACAGCTCGAGCAGCAATACCCGCAGTCCAACACCGGCAACTCCGTGAACATGCAGATGCTCGTCGACCGCGTCGTCGGCCAGCAACGCGGCACGGTATGGATCTCGTTCGCCGCCGCGCTCGGCGTGTTGCTCATCGCCTGCGCCAACGTCGCCAATCTCCTCCTCGCCCGCGCCGCCGTCCGCTCGAGGGAATTCGCCGTGCGCGCTGCGCTCGGCGCCGGCCGCGGACGTCTCATCCGGCTCGTGCTGATGGAGAGCCTCGTGCTCGGACTCGCCGGCACGCTGCTCGGACTCGGCGCCGGCTACGGCGTCATGCAAGGCATCAAGACGCTGATCCCCGCCAACTCACCGTTCGTCACGCAAGTCGCGATGGATTTCACGGTCCTCGGGCTCTCGATCGCGATCGGCGTCGGCACCACCGTCCTCTTCGGCCTCGTGCCCGCGCTCTCCGGCACGAAGATCAACCTCAACGAAGCCCTCGCCGCCGGCGGCCGCAGCGGCAGCGGCGTCAATGCCCGCTGGCGTTCCGTGCTCGTGGCCGGCGAGTTCGCGCTGACGCTCATGCTGCTCTTCGCGTCCGGCCTGATGATTCGGACGATCTATAATATTTACCGCGCCGACCTCGGCCTGAAGACCGACCGCATCGTCAGTTTCGGTTACGTGATGCCCGGCCGCGACTGGCAGGACGCCGCGAAGCGCCAGCAACTCCTCGACCGCGCGCTGACCGAGTTGCGCACTCTTCCCGGTGTCACCCACGTCGCGCTGACGAACCCGCTCCCGCTCTCCGGCGGCGGCAACCAGACCTCTTACCTCATCGAAGGCGAGCCCGAGCCCGGCCCCGGCAAGCGCCCCTCCACGGAGAACAACGCCGCGAGCGCCGCCTATTTCGAAACGATGCGCATTCCGTTGCTGCGCGGCCGCACGTTCACGGATCAGGAGAAAATCGATGACCCGCGCACGATCCTGATCGATGCGAAGTTCGCCGAAACGCACTTCCCCGGCCGGGACCCGATCGGCAAACGCGTGAATTTCGGCATGCCCAACCACGAGCCCGACTACGCCACGATCATCGGCGTCGTGGGCCACGTGCAGAATTACGGCATCGGTCAAGACACGCGCGTGCAGATTTACTACCCTTACCATCGCTCGCCGCCGGGCAACGTCACCTTCGTGCTCCGCACGCAACAGGACCCGGCCTCCCTCGGCACGGCGATTCGCACGACGATGCGGCAAGTCGAGCCCACGCTGCCGGTGTTCTCGCTGCGCACGATGGACGAACTCTTCGACCAATCGGTGACCAACGAGCGCGTGATGCTGCGGTTGCTCGTCATCTTCGCTGGCATCGCGCTGCTCCTCGCGGCCATCGGCCTCTACGGCGTGCTCAGCTACATCGTCGCGCAACGCACGCGCGAAGTCGGCGTCCGCATGGCGCTCGGCGCCACCTCCACCGCCGTGCGCCACCTGATGCTCGGCCAGGGACTGCGCCTCGCCTGCCTCGGTCTCGGCGTCGGACTGCTCGCTGCCGCCGGCCTCGGCAAACTGATGAGCAGCGTGCTCTACGGCGTGTCGTCGTTCGACGTGCTGAGCCTCGCCGCGGTTTCGATCGTGCTGCTCGCGATCGGCATCCTCGCCAGCTGGCTGCCCGCGCACCGCGCGACACGCATCAACCCCGTCGAGGCGCTGCGCGCCGAATAACCCCTTCAACCCGTAGCGGTCTCGAGCGCAGCGACAGTCCGCCATTCGTAAGAATTTCGCCCGTCTGCGAGACGCGAGCAGACGAGCGGACGCGAAAGCCTCACGGCTTCCGCTACGCCGGCAAACGATCGATGATTTCCTAGGTGGTCGCCGCTGTCCCCAGCGGCGACGCAACGCGCTCGCCCGCTGGACTCGGTAACCGCGCCGAGCGCACAGCCGTCGTTTTTCTGTAACCCCGCCCGAGCGGCGCGGTTCATGTCCTCATGCTCACCGACCTGCGTCTCGCCGTTCGCCAACTCCGCCACAACCCCAGCTTCACGCTCATCGCGATCCTCTCGCTCGCGCTCGGCATCGGCGCGAACACTGCCGTCTTCAGCCTTGTGAACGAATTTCTGCTCCGCTCGCTGCCCGTGCGCGAACCGGAGCAGCTGGTGATCTTTCGCAACGTCGCCGGCGCGCGCGGCAATCTCGCCCGCTCCACCCAGGGCTACGGCAGCCAGGACGAAGCCACCGGTCGTTTCTCCACTTCCTCGTTTCCGCTGCAGCTGCTCGAGCAGTTCCGCGCGCGCCCGGAGGTGCTCTCCGACGCGCTTGCGTTCGCGCCCCTCTGGCAGGCCAACGTGCTGATCGATGGCCAACCCGAACTCGGCATCTCCGCCCAGCTCGCCTCCGGCAGTTATCATGCGACGCTCGGCGTCTCCGCGCAAATCGGCCGGACCCTCAGCGCGAACGATGATCAGCCGAACGCCGAGCCCGTGGCCGTCATCTCGCACCGTCTGTGGCAACGCCGTTTCGCCGGCTCGCCCGATGTGCTCGGTCGGACCCTGCAACTCAACAAAGTCGCCGTGACCATCGTGGGCGTGACGCCGCCCGAATTCGCCGGCACCGGACAAGTGGGCGAGTATTGCGATCTCACCGTGCCAATCGCGCAGCACGGCCGCTTCGTCCCGGACATGCGCGACGAGCGCCAGCGGACCTCGACCTGGTGGGTGATGCTCATGGGGCGGCTGGCTCCCGGCGTCGCCCCGGAACAAGCGCGCGCCGCGCTCGAGCCACTCTTCGTGGAAACCGCGCGCGCCGGCTGGCGCGAAGCGCCGCGCCGCGCCGACGAGGCGCTCGGCGAAATTCCGGACGCACCGACGCTGCGTGCCGATCCCGGTTTTCAGGGCGCACGGGAAAACCGCCAGCGCTACACGCAATCGCTGCGCCTCATGCTCGGTCTCGTCGCGCTCGTTTTGCTCGCGGCCTGCGCCAACGTCGCAAACCTGCTCCTCGCCCGCGCGACGGCGCGACGGCGCGAGATCGCCGTGCGCCTCGCACTCGGCGCCAGCCGCGCCCGCATCATCCGGCAATTGCTCGCGGAAAGCCTGCTGCTCGCCTTCGCCGCGGCCGGCCTCGGGGTGCTGCTGGCGTGGATGGCGCGCGGCGGATTGCTCGCACTGCGTCCTTTCGGCAGCGAAGTGGCGAACCTCACGCTGCCGTTCGACCTGCGTGTGCTGGGCTTCACCATCGGCGCCGCGTTGCTCACCGCGCTCGCCTTCGGACTCGCGCCTGCGCTGCGAGCCACACGTGTCGACCTCGCGCAGGAGTTTCAGGGTGGCCGCGCGACACACGGCTCGCGCTCCTGGCTCAGCCGCTCGCTGGTGGTGATGCAGATCGCATTGTCCCTGCTGCTTCTCGTCTGCACCGGACTGTTGATCGGATCGCTGCGCAACCTCCAACGCATCGATCCCGGCTTCAACCGCCACCAACTCGCCGCTTTCAATCTCGAGCTCGATTCCGCGGGCTACGCGCCGTCCCGGATCGAGGCACTGCGCCAGACTGTGCAACAAAAACTCAGCGTTCTGCCGGGCGTGCAAGGCGTGAGCTATTCCCACGTCGCGCCGCTCTCACAGATGCAGATGACCAGTTCCGTGCAGATCCCCGGCGTCGTGCCGCCGGCGGGCGCGTCGGCGCTGGACGCGGCTTTCAATTCCGTGTCGCCGAACTTCTTTGCCGTAAGCCAGCAGCCGCTCCTGCTCGGTCGGAGTTTTCGGGACTCCGACGCCGCCAACGCCCTGAAGGTCGCCGTCGTGAACGAGACGTTCGTGCAACGCTACCTCGGCGGTGCCAATCCCCTCGGGCGCCGCTTCCACTACGAATCCGAGAAGGAGGAATTCGAGATCGTCGGCGTGGCACGCGACGCCAAATACGCCGACCTGCGCTCGGAAGTGCCGCCGACCATTTACCTCGCAGCCGCGCAACGCGAGTTCGGCTACGTCAGTTTTCTCGTGCGCACGGCCGGCGCGCCGGCCGCGGTCCTGCCGGCGATCCGCAGCGCCTTGCGTGCGGTCGATCCCACGCTCCCGGTGCTGAATCTCCGCACGATGGACGAGCAGATCGACCGCCTGCATGGGCAAGAGCTGCTCTTCGCGCGGCTCTCCGGATTTTTTGGTGGGCTCGCTCTCGTTCTCGCGAGCGTGGGACTCTACGGATTGATGAGCTACGTCGTCGCCCTTCGCACGGGCGAGATCGGCGTGCGCATGGCGCTCGGCGCGCTGCCGGGCCACGTGCTCCGCCTGTTTCTCGGCGAGTCGCTCGCGCTCGTGGTCACAGGCATCGCGCTCGGCTCGTTTGCGGCGTGGGGCACGGCGCATTTGCTGACGGCGATGCTGTTCGGTCTCACGCGCTCGGATCCGTTCACGTATAGCCTCGCTGGCGCCGTGCTGCTCGCGGTCGCGCTGATCGCCGCCGCGATCCCGTCGTGGCGCGCGGCGCGCGTCGACCCGACAGTCGCGCTCCGGACCGAGTAGCGCCCGCCTTCCGATATTGTAGGGCGGGGTCTCCCGACCCCACCGTGTTTCGAAAGCCGACATCACCTTCGCGGCGGGGTCAGGAGACCCCGCCCGACAAAGATCCGGAATCCACGGTGATTTTCCCAGTTTTGGGAAAATGAATTTCAAGAATCGGGAGACCGCACCGCGTGCGAGCCGCGGCCGCTCGCCGGTGTTTCTCCTCTGAGACGGGTCGGCGCGGAGGCGCCTGCGTCCGCGCTGGCACGCGCGATGCACAACCGCGCCCGTCCGCTCTATCGACAAGCCACCTCTCATCCTCTAAATCTCTCTCGGCCCTCGGACTATTCCACGCTGGTTCGGCCGCTCGCCACCAGCCATGCAAGACCTCCGCTACGCGCTCCGTGCGCTTGCCAAATCTCCCGGCTTCACCGCCGTCGTCGTGCTCTCGCTCGCTCTCGGCCTCGGGGCAACGACCACGGTGCTCAGCTGGGTCCGCCAGGTGTTGTGGCGCCCTTTCGCGGGCGTCGCCGAGCAGAGCGGTTACGTCACACTCGTTTCCAATCAGGGCGGCGGCAACGTCTCCAATCTCGACCTCCGCGATTTCGCCGCTCTCGACCGCATTTTCGCGGGCGGCGTGGCCACGCAGATCTCGCCCGCCTCGTTGCTGATCGATGGCGGACCGCAATGGACGTTTGGCCAGATCGTGCCGGCGAACTTCTTCGAGTTTCTCGGCGTGCGGCCCATCCTCGGTCGCACGTTTTTGCCCGACGAGGACAAGCTCCCGGGCGGCAATCCCGTGCTCGTGATTCGCGAAACGCTATGGCGCCGCGCCTTCGGCGGCGATCCCGCGATCGTGGGCCGGACAGTCGAATTGAACCGTCACACCTTCACGGTCATCGGCGTGGTGTCCGCTGAGTTCGCCGGCACGATGACCGGTGTCGGCTGCGAGTATTGGGCTCCGGTTTCGATGGTCAGCGAAGTCGCCAACTGGAACCGCAGCTTCCTCACCACGCGCCAGGCGCGCGGCTTCCACAACGCGCTGCGTCTGCGGCCCGGCGTGACGCTCGCGCAGGCTCAACAAGCGGTCGACGCGCTCGACGCGCAGCTCGCCACCGCGTTTCCGGCGAGCAATCGCGGCGTGCATCACCGCGTCGCCGACTACGCCGACTCGCCCTCGGGTGCGCAGGCGGTGCTCGGCCGGCCGTTGAAGCTGCTGCTGGTCGTCAGCCTCGGCGTGCTGCTGATCGTGGCGGCCAACGTGGCCAACCTCCTTCTTGCCCGCGCCGCCACGCGTCAGCGCGAGATCGCCATCCGCCTCGCCGCTGGCGCCAGTCGCGCCCGACTGATCCGGATGCTCCTCACCGAGAGCATCGTGCTCGCGCTGCTCGGCGGCGCCGCCGGCATCCTCCTCGCCAGCTGGATGGTGGCGGGCCTGGACTATTTCGTGCCAGCGATGCAAATCCCCGTGGCGCTCTCCGCCGGATTGGAAACCGATACGCTGCTCGCCGCGCTCGGTCTCACGATCGTCACCGGCGTCGGTTTCGGACTGCTCCCCGCCCTCCAAGCCACGCAACCGCGCCTCTACGACACGCTCAAGGAAGGCGGTCGCTCCGGCATGAGCGGCCCCGCGCACCACCGGTTGCGCAGCGCTTTCGTCGTCGCCGAGATCGCACTCGCGCTCGTGCTGCTCGTGAGCGCAGGCCTGTGCCTGCAAGGACTGCGTCGCGCCCAACACGCCGATTTCGGTTTTCGTCCCGAGGGCGTGCTGATCGCCGGCCTCCAACTCGGAATGAACGGCTACAACGAAACGACCGGCCGCGTCTTCTATCGTCAGCTCCAGGAGCGCGCCGCCGCGTTGCCCGACGTCGAGGAGGCGAGCTTCGCCAGTTGGTTCCCGCTCGGCCTCGCCGGTTGCAAAGGCCACGGCGTCGACGTCGAGGGCTACCTGCGCGCGCCCGGCGAAAATCCGACTTACGAATACGCGATCATCGCGCCGCGGTATTTCGCAACCCTGCAGATTCCGCTGCTCACGGGTCGCGACTTTGCCTTCACGGACGACACCGCCGCGCCGCGCGTCGCGATCGTCAACGAGCACTTCGCCCGCAAATTCTGGCCGGGACAGGACGCCGTGGGGCGCCGTTTCCGCGTGGCCGGCGAATGGCGCACGATCATCGCCGTCGCGAAGGCGGGCAAATACAACAAAATCGACGAGCCCGCGTGGCCGTTTTTCTACCTGCCTTACACGCAGTTCGTCCCCGACGTCGACCTGAGCCTGTGCGTGCGCACGCGCCAGGACCCGGCGGCGGCGGCCGGCGCGGTGCGCCGCGTCGTGCGCGAACTCGATCCGAGCGTCGATTTGTGGGGCGGCATGCCGATGACGGCGCACGTGCAAGGCGCGTTTTTCGGTCAACGACTCGCCTCCACCATCCTCGTGCTGTTGGGCGCCGTGGCGCTGACGCTCGCGGCGATGGGTGTGTTTGCCGTGATGGCTTACTCGGTGAACCAGCGCACGCAGGAGTTCGGCGTCCGCCTCGCTCTCGGCGCCGCGCCGCACCAAGTGCTCGGGCTCGTGCTCGGCCAAGGCCTCCGCCTCGCCGCCCTCGGCATCGCCCTCGGCCTCGTGCTCGCTGCCGGAGTGACGCGCCTGCTCACCGCGTTTCTGCACGGTGTCCATCCGCTCGATCCGATCGTGCTCGGTTCCGTCGCCGGCCTGCTCGCTGGCGTCGCCGTGCTCGCGTGCTGGTTGCCGGCGTGGCGCGCCACCCGCGTCGATCCCATCGAAGCGCTGCGCGCGGAGTGACCACTGCTTTCCCTGCCATGATAACTCTACCCCAACTTCCCCGTCACGCAGCGGCGCTCGTTGCGCTGCTGCTCGCCGCCGGTGCGCCGCTCCTCCGCGCGGCGGACCCGATCCCGTTTCCACCCCAGGCCGCGCCTGATCCGGACCACATCGCCCCGGTGCTCGTCCGGCGAGTCGAGCCCGCGTATCCGCGTGGGATCGACCAGCCCACGGAACGCCGCGTGTTCGTGGCATTCGTCGTCACTGGCGAAGGCACCGTGCGCCACGCGACCGCGCTGTTCGGTGCGCCCGCGCCCTTTGCCGAGGCGGCGGTTGCCGCGGTGAACCAGTGGAAATTCAAACCCGGTCGCGTCAGCGCCACGAAGCACCCCGTCTCGACGCAAATGACCGTCGAACTGTGGTTCAAGCCGCCGCCCGCGAACGCCCCTTAAACTCAACGGACGCACCGCCCCATGCTCGAAAACGCCTTCATCAATCGTCCAACTCCGCCCATTGACGCCGACGTCGTCGACGCGCTCGGCGCCGCCAAAACGAGTTGGGACGACCTGCTCGCCTCGCTCGCGCGCGACGCAATCGCCACCGGCCACGAATGGAAAAGCCATAATCCGAAATGGGGCTGGTCGCTGCGCGTGCTGAAAAAGAAGCGCACGATCGTCTGGCTGTCGCCGGGCCGCGGCGGCTTCAATGTCCTGTTCATCCTTGGCGACAAAGCCGTCGCCGCGGCCCGCGCTGCGCGCCTCCCGGCCCGGGTCAGGCACGCGCTCGACACCGCCCCGCGTTACCCCGAAGGCACCGGTCTGCGTCTCGTCGCCAAGTCCGCACGCGACCTCCCCGCGCTGCGCCAACTCGCCGCGATCAAGGCGGCCAACTGATCCCGACCAAGCTCTACGTCGCTTCCTTTCCCCATGAATCGCTCCGAATTCCTCCGCACCACCTCGCAACTCGCCTGCGCGTCCTGCATCGCGCTCGCGTTCGGCTCCAGCGCCGACGCCGCGGAAACGCCTCCGGCCACGACAACACCTGTCGACGAGGCGCTGCAACGCGCCCGCGACGAAAACCAGTTCGTGAACAACTGGCTCTCTGATCTTTTTGAAGCCATCGACCAGGAGGTCGACCCGACCGCGCGCGTGAAGCTGCTCGAGGCCTGCGGACGCGGTTGTTACCGGCGCCACTCGTTCAAGCAGGACATCGCCGCCGCCGGCCGCGGCAACCCCGCGAAGCTGATCGAAGCGTATCGCCAGAATTTCATCATCGAGCGCGAAGGCACCCTCGTGCACATCATCTACGGCGGCAACAAGTGCTACTGCCCCGCGGCACGCAACCGGCCGGCGCGGCCCAACGATCTGCACTGCGAATGCACCCGCGCCTCCCACGAAGCGATTTTCGAGGCCGCCCTCGGCCGCCGGATACCCGTGAAACTCGTCGAAACCGTGCGCCGCGGCGGCTGGCGCTGCCACCTCGTCGTAGACCTCGCTTGAGGCGCCCACGAGCGTTTCCTGTTCCTTCAACCCCATCCCGTCATGCGCTATCTCGCCCTCGAACGTGAGCTGCCCGCGCTCCCCCGCGCCGACCTGCCCGATTTGCTCCGCCACGAAGCCGCCGCTGTGTGGCAGCTCCAGAAAGCCGGCATCGTCCGCGATATCTGGTTCACCGCGCCCGAGCGTCACGCCGTGCTCCTGCTCGAATGCCCGAGCTTCACCGCCGCCCGAGATCACCTCGCCGCGCTGCCCCTCGCCCGCGCCGGCCGCATCGAATTCGAGCTGCACGAACTGCAACCCTACGACGGCTACGAGCGCCTCTTCGCCGACGACGCCGCGCATCCGCCGCCGCACCGCGAGCCCGCCGAATACTGAGACGCGGCGCCGACAGAGCGGCGCCCTCCAGACCGAGCACAACCCCGCGCCCCAATTGGAGGGCGGCACTCCGTCGCCGCCGCGCTCAATCCCAAACGCTCCGCTCTCACGCCGAGCTCCGCCCGCACGGCCCCGCGTTGCACAGATTTCTCCGGAACGTCACTTGCGGCGCTGAGTCGCACAGGTATCATCCGGATACGCGCCTTCGGTTCGGCGCGATTCCCTTCCAATCGTCCCCGCCCGACTCCACCACCATGAGCCTCATCGCCACGCAAATTCGCCAAAAAGACGCCCGCTTCTACTTCGCCTCCTACCCGTCCGACCGCCTCCTCGAAAAAGTCCGCTTCATCTCGCGCTTCTACGACGAAGCCGGCGCGCAGATCAAACCCGAGGAGCTCCCCGCCGAGGACGACGTCGCGCAATTCATCGCGCGCGTCGAGCGCAGCGATCAGGCGTTCCAGCGTGAGATGTCGCGCCCGAAAATCCGCGCGATCCGCAATTTCTACGAGACTGCCGTCACGCAACCGCCCATCCCCGGCACGGTGCTGCTCTTCACGCCGCAGACGCTCGGCTTCGAGGCCTGGAGCGACAACTCTGGCGTCGGCAAACTCCAGGAGCCCGCCGAAAAATTCCTCGTGATCGACGGCCAGCACCGGCTCGCCGCACTTGAATTCTACATGCGCACGCATCCCGAGGAGGCGAAGAACATCAACGTCCCGTGCGTGATCTTCGACGGCCGCAGTGACGACTTCGCCACGGAGATGTTCGTCATCATCAACTCCACGCCGACACGCATCAACAAGAGCCACCTCATCGATCTTTACGAACGCGTCTCCTGGGCCGAGCCCGACCGCCGCTTCGCCGCGCACATCGCCGAGCAACTCTACCGCGCCGACGACAGCCCGCTCCAATACCGCATCAACCGCCTCGGCGGCCGCTCCAAGCAGGAGAAGTGGATTCTCCAAGCCGAACTCTTCAACGAGATCCACCGCTGGGTGAAACTCGCGTGGAAAGAGATCGAGCCCGCCGGCACCGACAAGCGCGCCGCGCTCCGCTATTACGAGCAAGTGCGCGACTTCCTCAAAGCCGCCGCGCGCGTCTGGGGCGAAGCTTGGGGCAACAACGCCTATATGGTCACGAAGCCCGTCGCGCTGAAAGCCATGCTCCGCGTCTGCGCCGACCTCAGCGCCGCCGACGCCGAACCCGCCGACGGCCGCGTCGACCGCTGGGCCGCACGCCTCGCGCCGTGGACGGAGCAGATCGCGCAGTTCCGCAACGACGGCTTCTACGAGCGCTTCCCGTCGAAGGGCCAAGTCGAGCGTGTGACCAAGCTCCACCGCGAACTCTCCAAGTGGGCCGGCATCCCGACCCGCGGCCGCGGCTGAGCCGCGCAGAACAGGTGGTCGCCCGTGTCCCCCCCGGCGACTTCAGCCCGCACCGCCACTTTCGATGCTCGCGTCGTCGCTGGACCGCGACGACCACTGCGGAGGCTCGCGCAAAAACAGGACGGTAGGGCGAGTTCTCCGAACGAGCCGCCCCGCCCTCGCCTCACGATGCCAATGCACCCCGCGGAACTCGTCTCGCGAGGTGGAGCGCGCTGACTCGCAGGCACTCGAAGCGGATTGAGGTCAATCCGCTCCACCTACGAGCGTCGTGTCGATTCCGTGCCGCCAGCCGTTCCTCTCTGCGTCATCGCCCCCATCGCCTGCATTTTTTGATTTAGCCTCGTCGCCGCACGCTCCACAGTCGCGACGGTGATCCCCGCCGAACCGCCGCCGCCGGAAGCCGACACACCTTCCGATCCGACCGAGTTGCTCGCCCTCGTTTACGACGAGTTGCGCCGGCTCGCCGCCGCCAAACTCGCGCGCGAGTCTTCTGCCATCACGCTGCAACCGACTGCGCTCGTCCACGAAGCCTGGCTGCGCCTCGGCGGCGACGCCCAGCCGAACTGGGCGAACCGCCGGCATTTTTTCGCCGCCGCGGCCGAGAGCATGCGTCGCATCCTCATCGACAGCGCCCGCCGCAAGCACGCCATCCGCCGCGGCGCCGGCGCGGAGAAGGTCAGCGCCGACATCACGGGATTCGATCTCGCCGCGCCCACGACTGACGACGAACTCCTCCTCGTGAACGATGCCCTCGAAGCCCTCGCCGCGCACGACGCGCGCAAAGCCGAGCTCGTGAAGTTGAAATACTTCGGCGGCCTCACCCTGGAGGAAGCCGCCGACACCCTAGACATCTCCCACCGCACCGCGAAGCGCGACTGGGCCTACGCCCGCGCCTGGCTCTTCAACGAAGTCACCCGTCTCCGCGGCTGAATGCTCGAGGTCCACAGAACACACGAAAAGTTCCGCGATTGCGTTTCCTCCCGCACCGCCCGTCGAGAAACCACGAAACACACCAAACACACGAAAGAACTACGACGCTCGCCGGCCTCATCTCTCCTTTCGTGTATTTAGTGTATTTCGTGGTCTGCTCCTCTGCTTCTTCCGTGTGTTCTGTGTATTCCGTGGGCCACTCTCTTGTCCCCTTCCACCGGAAAAACGCGCATGAGAGCACACTTGGGCCCTCTCTTCGCACTTAACACCGCCATTTGAAACGCCCCGACGACGAAATTTTCGCCGATGCCCTCGAGCTGCCACCCGCGGAGCGTTCGGCATTCCTCGACCGCGCTTGCGCCGACGATCCCGCGCAGCGCGCCCGCATCGAGGCCCTGCTCGCCGGCAACGCCGCCGCGGCCCACGGTTTTCTGGATCAACCCGCCGTTGTCCGCCCGGAGCTGCCCGAGGAAAAAATCGGCGACCAGATCGGCGCCTATATTCTCCGTCGTCGCCTCGGCGAAGGCGGCTGCGGCGTCGTCTACCTCGCGGAGCAAACCGAACCCGTCCGCCGCAATGTCGCGCTGAAAATCATCAAGCTTGGCATGGACACGCGCGAAGTCATCGCGCGCTTCGAGGCCGAGCGCCAGGCGCTGGCCATGATGGATCACCCGGGCATTGCCCGCGTGTTCGACGCTGGCGCCACGGCCACCGGCCGACCGTTCTTCGTGATGGAGTTCGTCGACGGCCTGCCGATCACGCGCTTCTGCGACGAACACCGCCTCACGACCGAGCAGCGCCTCGATCTCTTCGCCCGCGTCTGCCTCGCCGTCCAACACGCGCACCAAAAGGGCATCATCCATCGCGACGTGAAACCGTCGAACATCCTCGTCGCGATGCACGACGACGTTCCGATGCCCAAGGTGATCGACTTCGGCATCGCCAAAGCCACGCAAGGCCGCCTCGCGCAACACACGCTCATCACGCAGCTCGATCAGATGATCGGGACGCCCGCCTACATGAGCCCCGAGCAAGTCGAGGCGCGCGATCTCGATATCGACACGCGCAGCGACGTCTACTCGCTCGGCGTCCTCCTCTACGAACTGCTCAGCGGCCGCCCGCCCTACGATCCGCAATCGCTCCTCCAGGCCGGCGTCGCCGAGATTCGTCGCATCATCCGCGAAGTCGATCCACCGCGCCCGTCCACGCGCCTCGCCACGCTCACCGACGCCGACCGCGCCACCATCGCGCAAGCCCGCAACGCCGCGCCCGTGCAACTGAGTTCGGTGCTCCGCGGCGATCTCGACTGGATCGTAATGCGCTGCCTCGAAAAGGACCGCGCCCGCCGCTACGGCACGGCCTTCGAGCTCGCCGAGGATGTCCGCCGCCACCTCCGCCGCGAAACCGTCACCGCGCGTCCGCCCGACGCAGTTTACCGCGCGCGCAAATTCATTTCCCGCCACCGCCTCGCGACCGCCAGCGCCGCCGCCATCGCCGCCTCGCTCATCGCCGGCACGGTGGTGAGCACCGTGCAAGCCCAGCGCGCCCGCCGCGCCGAAGCCGTCGCCCGCACCGAGCGCGACGCCGCCCAAGCCGCACAGCGCGCCGAAGCCGCCGCTCGTGCCGACGCCCAACGCCGCCAGGAACAAGCCGAGGCGTTGCTCAGCTTCATGCTCGGCGACTTCCGCGCAGAGCTGAAAAAGATCGGCAAGCTCGGCCTGCTCGACGCCGTCGGCGACAAAGCCATGGCGCACTTCGCCGCCGCCGACCCGAAGGACCTGACCGACACCGCGCTCACGCAACAGGCCAAAGCCCTCACGCAGATCGGCGAAATCCGTCTCGACCAAGCGCGCTACGCCGACGCCGCGAAAGCCTTCGAGACGGCCTACCAGCGCACCGCCGCCCTCGTGACGCGCCACCCGCAAAACGCCGACATGCTCTTCGAGCGCGCGCAGGCCGAATTCTGGATCGGCTTCACCGCCCGCCGACGCGGAGATTTCACTCAGGCCCGTGAATGGCTGACGCGCTACCGAGATTCCACGGTCGCGCTAACCAAGTTGGAAGGCCCGACGTCCCGCGCGCTGATCGAGCAAAGTTCGGGCGAACACAACCTCGCCGTGCTGGAATTCGACCGCGGCAATCTCGCCGCCGCCCGTGCAGGGTTGCTCTCCGTTCGCGACCTCAGAACGCGTCTGCTGGAGACAAAACCGGAGGACATTCCGCTGCGCGCCCAACTGGCCGATAACGCGTCCTGGCTCGGGCGGGTGGCGGAAGCGGACGGCAGATTCGAGGATGCGCTCCGTCACTACGGCGAGCTCGCCGACATCGCTCTGAGATTGAGCAATCAAGAGCCGACAGTCCCGCGCTGGAAGGCGCGGCGCGCAGAGGCGCTTTTCTTCGCCGCGCAAATCCGTGCCGTCCGCGGCGATCTTCTGGGAGCACTCGAGCATTTCAAAGAGGCCAGAGCGATCTATGAGGCTCTGTTGTCACACGATCCCGCGAACCTGCAACGCCTCGGCGAAGCGTCTTTTGTTGCGCTGCATCAAGTCGAGGTGCTGCTGGTGGTTGATCGACCCGCGGCAGAGAAACTCCTCGAGACAACACGGCCGCTGGTGGAGAATCTCCTCCGCCAGGAGCCGACTCAGCGAGCCATTCAAAGGCGCGCCGCCCTTGCGGCCCGCTTGGAAGCTCGCCTCCTTTTCCCGGACGCACCCGAGCAAGCGCTCGGCTCTGCGCTTCGCGCTTTGTCAATCTTGCAGCCGCTGGTTGAAAGCGACGTCGCGTCTGACGTCTGGACCCTGTCCGAATACGCTCGAAGCGCCCTGTTGGCAGGTCGGATCCGGTCGGCGATCGGCGCACGCGATGAGGCGGCGCGCCTGAGGCAGGACGTCATCACGATTCTCACTGCTCACACCGAACGCAATGCGCGCGACTGGCGCCTGCTTGATCCGCTCGCCCAAGCACATCTCCTCCTCGGCGATCAGGCTGGCGCGCGCCCGTTCCTCGAAGCGCTAAAGCGGAGCGGCTACCGCGCCGTAGACCCCCTATCCGCTTCCACGTTGGAAGCACCTTAAACCAACATCCGCCTGGTTATGTATACCGCGACAACCGAGATCACCATCCAGTCCTTCACTCCCCTCAGCGGCCCGATCGGAAAGGCCCCGTGCATCGACGCCACCCTTTCGCCTCCCATCAACACCTCGCCCCAACCTCCCAATCAGGGCATCCCGGTCTTCACCGGCGACGGCGAGTCCATCAGAGTCACCATTCCGCAAGGTTACACCGGGTCGACGCAGCTGACCTATCAGCTTTTCGACTCCCGCTATGTCTTGCTCGGTCTCGCGTTTGAGACTCCGGACGCCGGCCGCACGGAGTTCAGCGCACTGGCAATCAATCGCGACACGACCAGCAGCCAGATCATCGTGACGGACGACTGCGATCCCGCGTGTGCCGGAATTCAATACAACTACGTGATCCTCGTGCAGGAGGTCGCCACCGGGGCCATCGGGGCCATCGATCCGGACATCGAAACTAACGTCGAAGAATAGGACGTTTCCTCGTCTCTCTGCCCAAGGCCGCTTTCGCCGAAGCGGCCTTTTTCTTTGCCCACGTGGCCCCTTTCGGCCGCGGAGCGCGCATGTGCAGCCGGTGCCCGATGCGATCGGTGCGCCGCCCGTCACGTTACCTCCCTCGCGTCCGCTGCATGAACACCTCGCCCTTCGTCTTCCCCGCCGTGCGTCAGGTCCACTCCTTCGTCATTCCCGAGGACGGTCTCTACGTCATCGAAGCCTGCGGCGCCCAAGGCGGCGCGGGCGGCGGCCCGGGCGGCAAGGGCGCGCGCGTGCGCGGCTTGTTTCGCTTTCTCGCCGGCGAGCGTCTCTGCGTCGTCGTCGGTCAGCGCGGCGAGGACGGCGTGAAACCCGCCCACGCGGCCGGCGGCGGTGGCGGCGGCTCGTTCGTCTGGCGGGATAACGGCGCCGGCGCACGCCCCTCCTTCCCGCTGCTCGCTGCGGGCGGTGGCGGTGGCGGCAGCGGCGGTGAGGGGCGCATCACGGCCGACGGCGGCGTCGGTGGCGGCGAGGGCGGCACGGATGGCCACGGCGGACAGACTGATTTGCGCAACTTCCATTACAGTGGTGGCGGCGGCGCTGGCTGGCGTTGGGTCGGCGCGCGCGGGTCGCTGCCGACGCATTGCGGCGGCGGTTCCCACTGGGCCGGCGGCGAAGGCGCCAACTACGGCGGCTTCCACGGCGGCGACGGCGGCTGGGGCGGTGGCGGCGGTGGTTCGTTCTTCGGTCACGGCTCGGGCGGCGGCGGCGGCTACAGCGGCGGCGGCGGCGGCACCGAAATGGGCCCGGCAGGCGGCGGCGGCGGTTCGTTCAACGCCGGCGCCAACCAGCTCAACACGCCCGGCTTTCAGACAGGTCATGGCACCGTCTCAATCTGCTTGGTTGAAGCGTTCCGCTCGTCGGCCTCCCCCTTCGACACCGCCGACACGCTGACCGATCGCGCCGAGGCGAACTGATTTGCCCTTTCCGGCGATCCGCAAAGAGACCCGTTCGGAAAGCAGAGGCGCGCCACTGGCCCGTGGGCGCCTCTGCCAATTTTAGCGAGGCGGCTGCCAAGGTGGAACGCGTTGACCTCAACGCGTTCTCGAATTTCCGCCCCCGTCGATGGGTCGAGCCTATTGAGGTCAGTGCCCCCGGCACTTTCGCCCGGTGCTTGCACCGGTCGCCGAAAAAATCTTCGCAACTTCGGGCGATCGTGCCGTGTTGTCCCGGGAAATCGTCACGCCGATTTCCCTGCACCACACCTGCGCACCGCCATGTCCACGCTGCTCCACGACCTCCGTTTCGCCACTCGCATCCTGTTCAAAAGCCCCGGCTTTACCGCCATCGCGATCGTCACGCTCGCCCTCGCGATCGGCGTCAACTCCGCGATCTTCTCCCTCATCAACGGCCTGCTCCTGAAACCCGTCGTGCTCGAGCGTCCGCAGGAAGTCGTCAGCGTCTTCTCCGCCCGCAAGGACGCCTCGCGCGACTACCGCCAGTTCTCCTTCACCGAATACCAAGCGCTGCTCGACGCGAAAGACGTCTTCACCGAGGTCGCCGCCGTGAACTTCGCGCTCGCCGGCATCGGCCGCGAGCCCGGCGAGATGCGCCGCAGCTTCGTGTTTCTCGTCACGGATAGCTTCTTCCCGCTGATGGGAGCGAAGCCCGCAGCCGGCCGCTTCTTCAACGCCGACGAAACCCGCCCCAACGCCAACCTCCCCGTCGTCGTCGCCAGCTACGCCCTCTGGCAACGCCTGGGCGGCCGCCCGGACTTCGTCGGCTCCACGCTGCGCGTGAACGACCGTCCGCACACCGTCATCGGCGTCGCGCCCGAAGGGTTTTCGGGCATCAGCGCGCTGATTGCCCCCGAAGTCTGGCTCCCCACCGGCGTCTTCTCGCAACTCGCCTCCGCGTTCAGCGAAGCGAGCGAAGTCCGCGATCTCGCCGCGCTGAAAAACTACACGCTCAACGTCTACGCGCGCCTCGCGCCCGGCCTCACGCTCGAATCCGCCAAAGCCCGCCTGCCCGTCCTCGAGCAGCGCCTCACCGCGCTCCAGCCGCCCGATGCGCAAGGCACACGCGAGATCCAGCTCACCGTCCCGAGCAAATTCAGCATCAGCACGACGCCCGAAAGCGACGGCTCGATCGGCCTGCTCGCCACGTTGCTCCTCGCGATGGCCGGCGTTGTCCTGCTCATCGCGTCGCTCAACCTCGCCAACATGCTCCTCGCGCGCGGCACCGCCCGCGCCCGCGAAATGGCGGTCCGTCTCGCCATCGGCGCCAGCCGCGGCCAGATCATCCGCCAACTGATGATCGAAGGGCTCCTGCTCGCCCTCCTCGGCGGCGCCGCCGGTCTCACGTTGAGCTATTGGTCGAGCACGCTGCTCGAGAGTTCGTTCACGGCGCTGCTCAGCTCGATGAATTTCACCATCGCCGCCGGCCTCGCTCCCGATGGCACCGTGCTGGCCGCCACGATTCTCTTCTGCGTGCTCTCGACGCTCGTCTTCAGCCTCGGGCCCGCGCTGAAAGCCGCGCGCACCGACGTCGTCACCGACCTCAAGGCCAACGGCACCGAATCCGCGGGCACCGGCCGCTTCAACCGCTTCTTCGCGCCGCGCCACATCCTCGTGATGACCCAGATGACGCTCTCGCTCGTGCTGCTCTTCAGCGCCGGCCTGTTCTTCCGCGGCGCGCTGAAGGCCAGCGGCCTCGACACGGGCTTCAACCCGCGCGGCGCCATCCTCGCCGAGATGGATTTCTCGCTCACCAACACGCCCCAGCAGGACGGCCTTCGCCGCATGACCGCCGTCGCCGACCGGGTGCGCGCGCTGCCCGGCATCGAGTCCGCCGGCTACACGACGATGATCCCCTACGGCAACATCACGAACATGACGCGCATCATGCCCGCCAGCGAACCGATGCCCGTCACCACCGATCCGAAGGCTCCGCGCCCCGGCGCCAGCGGCATCGATGCCGCGATCACGCCCGGCTACCTCTCCGCCATCGGCGTGAAAATTCTCCGCGGCCGGGATTTCACCGAAACCGAGGCGCGCGACAAAAACTCCCCCAAAGTCGTCATCATCGACGAAGGCATGGCGCAGAAACTTTTCCCAAACACCGACGCGCTCGGCCAGCGCGTGAAGTTCACCCAGGCGCCGACCGACGGTTCGGTGAACGAACTTGAGATCGTCGGCATCTGCTCCGCGCACCGCCACGATCTCACCGACAACCAGAGCGGCGGCCCCGCGCGCCGCGCCTATTTCCCGCTCGCGCAGCGCTACAACGCCAGCGTCTACCTCGCCACGCGTCTCGCGACGCAGGACCCGCAGGTCGTCCTGAACACGCTCGGCACACTCCGCCGCGAGCTGCGCAGCGCCGATGCCGACCTCCCGCTGCTGCAACTCATGCCCTTCACGTCACTGCTCGAGCGCAGCATCACGCTCTGGATCGTTCGTCTCGGCGCCGTGCTCTTCGGCATCTTCGGTCTCATCGCCCTCGCGCTCGCCGTGGTCGGCGTCTACGGTGTGAAGGCCTACGCCGTCGAGCGTCGCACGCGCGAGATCGGCATCCGCATCGCGCTCGGCGCGGATCGCGGTGACGTGTTCGGCCTCATCATGAAACAAGGCGCGCTGCAAACCGCCGTCGCCGTCGGCGTCGGTCTCGTGCTCTCGCTGCTCGTCGGCCAGGTGCTCGCCAGCGTGCTCTACAAGGTCAGCCCGCTCGACCCGTTCGCGCTCGGCCTGTCGACCCTCGTGCTCACCGCCGCCACGCTGGCGGCGTGCTTCATCCCCGCCCGCCGCGCCACCCGTGTCAGTCCGACGACGGCGCTGCGCGCCGAGTGAGAGTGGCCGACCCCGCACTCCGCCAATCCAAAATCGAAAATCCAAAAATCGAAAATGCTTCAGGACCTCCGCTTCGGCCTCCGTCTCCTCGCCAAATCGCCCGGCTTCACCCTCGCGGCCATCGCCGTGCTCGCGATCGGCATCGGGCTGAACACCGCCGTGTTCAGCCTCACCTACTCGCTCGCGTTCAGCCCGCGCGCGTTCGACCGACCGGAGCAGATCGTCCAGCTCTACACGCACGACCGGAAGGAGCCGACGAATTACCGCGCCTTCTCCTACCCGCTCTACCGCGACGTCGCCGCGCGCTCCGACCTGTTCGCCAGCGTCATGGCGCACAATCTCACCATGGTTGGCATCGGCGAAAAAGGTCAGACGCGTCGCTCGATGTCGGCGATCGTCAGCGCCAACTACTTCACCACGCTCGGCGTGCCGCTCCTGCAGGGGCGCGGTTTCACGCCGGCGGAGGAACGTCCCGGCGCCGACGCGCCCGTCGCGATCGCGAGCTATCAGTATTGGCGCAAAACCGGTTTCTCCTCCGACCTCGTCGGCTCGACCGTGCGCATCAACGAACGTCTCTTCACGATCGTCGGCCTCGCGCCGGAGGGCTTCAGCGGCACGATGATGCTGTTCGGGCCCGAACTCTATTTTCCGCTCAGCGTCTTCGACAGCTTGAGCAACGACTTTGAAGCGTCGTCCAAGAAGCGCTCCCTCGAACGCGCCGACAGTTACAACCTGTTCATCGTCGCGCGCCTCGCCGAGGGCGTTTCCCGCGAGTCCGCCACCGCGGCCCTGAACGCGCTCGGCCTCAGCCTCGAACAGAACTTTCCCGTCGAGTTCAAGGAGAAGACCGTCGCGCTCGGCACTCTCCCGCGTCTGAGCACGAGCACTTCGCCCAGCGAGGAATCCACCCTCGCGCTGCTCGGCCTGGTGCTGCTCGGCATGTCGGGCGCGGTCTTGCTGGTGGTCTGCCTCAATCTCGCCGGCCTGCTCCTCGCGCGCGGGCACGCGCGGCGCAAGGAGTTCGCCATCCGGCTCGCGCTCGGCGGCGGCCGTGCGCGCCTGATTCGCCAACTCTGCGTCGAAGGCGGCGTGCTCGCCCTCGTGGGCGGCGGCCTTGGCTTCCTCATCGCCTCGACGGCCAACAGCTGGCTGGCCGCCGCGCTGACGACGCGGCTGCCGATCACGCTGTTCCTGTCCTCGAATCTCTCGCCCGCCGTCATTGGCGCGAGCGTGGCTTTTTGTCTGCTCGCGACGCTTTTCTTCGCTCTCGGGCCCGCGCTCAAGTTGTCACGGACCGACGTGCTGACCGACCTCAAGGGCCAGGCCGGCGAGGACAGCGTGCGCTCGCGTCGTCGCTGGCTGCCGCGTCACCCGCTGGTCGTCGCTCAAATCGCGCTCTCGCTCGCGCTGCTCGTGGCAGCGAGCTTGTTCGTGCGGATGGCCCTCAACCTCACGCGCAGCGAAACCGGTTTCCAGGCGGACAACACCGTGGTCGTCGAGGTCGATTCGAGCCTCGGCGGCTTCGACGAAGCGCAGAGTCGTAATCTTTACCGCGCCGTGCAGGAGCGACTGGCGGCGTTGCCCGGTGTGCAGTCCGCTTCCATCGGTGCGATCGTGCCCTTCGGCATGGTGAACATCAGCCGCGCTGTGCAACGTGCAGGCGTGACCCCCGGCCCGGACGCCAAACCGGCCACGGCGGCGGAAGGCCTCGCCTTCGACGCGCGCTGGAATTCCATCGGCGCCGACTATTTTGCCACGCTCGGTATCCCGCTGCTGCGCGGCCGCGCCTTCACCGCTGCCGAAACCGAAGCCAAGGGCACGCCAGCGGTGGTCATCATCGACGAAGCGCTGGCTCGCAAACTCTGGCCCGACGGCGACGCGCTCGGCCAACGCCTGCAATGGGCCGAAGCCGACGCCAAGCGCGCCGCGTCGAACGACGGTGGCGGCATTGGTGAGCAACAGGACATCAGTGCCCGCGCCAACGAAAGCCGCACCGTGGAAATCGTCGGCATCGCGAAATCCACGCGCAGCGATTTCGGCCAAAAGGAAGCCGGCATGAGCATCTACGTGCCCTTCGCGCAAGGCTTCCAGAGCAACGTGCATTTCCACGTGCGCCTCGCCGCCAACAATGCTGCGGCCGCCGCGGCGCTCGTCGATCCGGTGCGACGCGCCGTGCGCGAAGCCGCCCCGAACCTGCCCGTGTTCTCGGTCAAAACATTCCGCCAGCACATGGAATCGAATCTCGAGGCCTGGATGACGCGCATCGGCTCGGCGCTGTTCGGCTTCTTTGGCCTCGTCTCGATGCTCGTGGCCGTCGTCGGCATCTACGGCGTCAAGGCCTACTCGGTGTCCCGCCGCACGCGCGAAATCGGCGTGCGGATGGCGCTCGGCGCGCGCCCCGGCGAGGTGCGCGCGATGATCCTGCGCGAAGGCGCCGTGGTGGCCTTCAGCGGCATCGGACTCGGGCTCCTGCTCGCCCTCGGCGTGGGCCGCGCGATGTCGGCGCTGTTCGTCGACATTCCGACGTTCGACGGTCTCGTCTTCGCCGGCGCCGCATTCGCCTTCGCCGCCGCGTCGCTCGCCGCCTGCTGGTTGCCCGCCGTCCGCGCCACCCGCGTGAACCCGCTGGAGGCGCTGAGGGCGGAGTAAGTGCGTCGCTCGGGCGGGTGACCGAAGGTGGAACGCGTTGCCCTCAACCCGTTCGAGATCCGCCCGCGCGGCACGAAGGTTCGAGCGCATTGAGGTCAATGCGCTCCACCTCGCGCTTCGTCGCTTCGACAAGGAATTCTGTAACTTCCGCCCGCCCACGCGGGTATTTGGGAGCACCCAACCGATTTCCCCCATGACGCTCGCCTCGCTCCGCCTGCCCTCGCTCCTCGCCGCCACTACCCTGCTCGTCACCGCCGCTTCGGCCAAGGTCACCGAGAAATTCAGCCAGACGCACCCGCTCGCCGCGACCGGCACTGTCTCCGTCACCAACATGAACGGCAACGTCGACGTTATCGCGTGGGACAAAGCCGAAGTCAGCATCGAGGCCGAGAAATCCGCGCGCGATGAGGACGCGCTCAAGCGCATCGAAATTATCGTCGAAGCGAGCGCCGATCGCATCGCCATCAAGACGAAGCACCACAAAGCGGACAGCTCCTCGTGGTTCAGCCGCAACGGCGACAACGGCGCGGTCCGCTACACCCTTCGCGTCCCGGCTCAGCTCGCGCGCCTGAAGATCGAGGCGATGAACTCCAACATCACCACCGAGAACGTCCATGCTAACGTGAAACTCGAGACCATGAACGGCCGCATTCGCGCCACCGGCCTCACCGGCGACGCCGAACTCGATACGATGAACGGCCGCATCTCCGCCTCCTTCGACCGCCTCACCGGCACGCAAAAAGTCAACGTCGACACGATGAACGGCCAGTGCGAGATCTTCGTGCCCGCCGACGCCAACGCCCGCGTCGCTGCTTCCTCGCTGAACGGCCGCGTCTCGAGCGAGCTCCCGATGACCATCGAAAAATCCTCCCGTCGCTCCCTCCGCGGCTCGCTTGGCCAGGGCGAAGCCACGGTCTCCATGGATTCGATGAACGGCTCCCTCTCCATCCGCGCCCGCTCCTGAGTAGGGCCGGTTTTCAACCGGCCCATAAAAATCCACGCCCCGATCTCAACCTGCGACCACCTCCAACCGCTCCCGCCCACGCACGCCGCGCCGCCCTCCTCTTTTGGCATGAAACTCTCCGCCTCGCTCCTCCGCCCCGCTCTCCTGCTCACCGCACTTGCGTTCGCCGTCACCGCCGCGCCCGCGTCCGTCTCGGAAAAATTCTCGCAAACCTACCCGCTCAACGCCGACGGCACCGTCTCGCTCGACAGCGTCAACGGCACCGTGGAGATCATCGCGTGGGATAAAAACGAAGTCAGTGTCGACGCCGAGAAAATCGCCTCCGACGACGAGGCGCTCGCCCGCGTGACGATCGAGGTCGATTCGTCCGCCAGCCGCCTCGCGATCAAAACCAAGCACGAGAAGATCGGCTGGAAATTCTGGAAAGGCCGCACCGCGGAAGTTCGCTACAAGCTCCGCGTCCCCGCCGGCGCGTCGCTGAAGAAGATCGACGTCGTCAACGCCGACGTCCGCGTGCGCGGCGTGCAGGGCTACGTCGATCTCGACTCGGTCAACGGTTCGATCGAAGCCGAAGGTCTCACCGCCGGCGGCCGCTTCGACACGGTCAACGGCTCCATCCGCGCCACCTTCGCCAAGCTCTCGCCGAGTGACCGCATCGTCCTCGATACCGTCAACGGCACCTGCACCGCCATCGTGCCCGCCGACGCCGCGTTCACGCTCAAGGCCGACTCGGTCAACGGCCGCGTCTCCTGCGATTTCCCGATCACGATCGCCAAATCCGGTCGCCGCACCCTGAACGGCAGCGTCAACGGCGGCGGCGCCGAGATCGTGCTCGATTCCGTCAACGGCGGCTTGAACGTCCGCGCCGCGAAGTAGCGGCGAGCAGCCCGAAGCGACGTAGCGGAATTCGTAAGAATTTCGCGGCATCGAATCACGAAAGCCTCACGGCTTCCGCGACGGCATGCGAGCGAGCGGCTCTCTCCGCGCCATCCCATTCGTGGGACGGCGCAATTTCAGTTTCAGGGCAACCGCCTGCGCGCGGAGATAGCCCGGCTCGCCTAACTCGCTTCAAGCCAGCGCGTAGCCTCGCACCGCGCGCTTGGCACAAAGGATGCGGAACGGCCGCGTGCTCTTCGCTACGCACTCGCTCCACTTCCGCGTTCACACGCGCGTCCTGCTGACGCTCCTCGTGGCCTGCGCCGTCACTGCGGCGTTGTGGGCCGGTCCCGCGCCATCTCCCGTCGCCACCGCGGACGAAGCAGCTCCTGTCGCTGTCACCTCCTAACCCCTCCACGCCATGTTCCTCGAATCATTCTTCCGTGACGTCCGCGTCGGCCTCCGCGTCCTCGTCAAAGAAAAGGGCTTCTGCGCGCTCGCCGTCACGGTGCTCGCGCTCGGCATCTGCGGCGTCACCACCCAGTTCGCCGTCGTGAACGGCGTGCTGTTGCGCGGTTTCTCGTTCCCCGACTCCGAGCGCCTCGTCGACGTGCAGCTCGCCGATCCGACGAACTTCCAGCCGGGCAACTTCAACTCGCGGATGACGACGATGGACTACAAGGACCTCCGCGAGATGGGCCTGAAGTCCTTCGAGGCGTTCACCGGCTACCTCAACGGCTCGACCGTCAACGTCACCTATCAAGGCCAGCCACGCCGCTACACCGGCGGCTACATCTCCTGGGATTTCTTCCGCACGCTCGGCGTGAAACCCGCGTTCGGCCGCGACTTTCTCCCGGAGGAGGATCAGCCGGGCGTCGACAAGGCCGTGCTGCTCAGCGACGCGCTCTGGAAAGCCGACTTCGGTGGCGACCCTGCCGTCATCGGCAAAGCCGTCCGCGTGAACGGCACCTCGGCGACCATCGTCGGCGTCATGCCGCCGCGCTTCCAATTTCCGAACAACGAGCAGCTCTGGATTCCGGTCAACTCGTCCTTCCCGCCGCGTCCACGCAACGACCGCGGCGTGAATTTCGTCGCGATCATCGCGAAACTGAAACCGGGCGTGTCGATCGCTCAGGCGCAGGACGAAATCGACGTCGTTGCCAAGCGCTTTGCCGAACAATTCCCCGACACGAACAAACAATTTTCGATGGGCTACGTGCGCCCGGCGATCGAGCAATTCACCGGCCCGCAGATCAAGCAAACGCTCTACACCATGCTGGCCTTCTGCGTCGGCCTGCTGCTCATCGCCTGCGTCAACGTCATGAACATGCAGTTCGCGCGCGCGACGCTGCGGAGCAAGGAATTCGCCATCCGCTCCTCGCTCGGCGCCGGTCGCGGCCGCCTGCTCCGTCAGATGCTCACCGAGAGCCTGCTGCTCGCCTCGATCGGTGCGGTCCTCGGCGTCGCGCTCTCGTCTTGGTCCACCGACATGCTCAACGCCGCGGCGCGGAATCTGACCAATCCGATTCCGTCGTGGATGACGTTCGACATCGAGCCGACGGTGCTGGTCGCGGTCGTCGTCGCGACGCTCATCGCCGCGGTCGCGTCCGGTCTGCTGCCCGCGTGGATGGCCTCGCGCGCCAACGCGACGGAAGTGCTCAAGGATTCCGGCCGCGGCACCACCGGCCGCGCCATCGGCATCATCACGCGCTCGCTCGTCGTGTTTCAGATCGTCGTGACGAGCGTGCTGCTCGTCGCCGGCCTCCTGCAGGTGCAATCGATCCTGCGCGCGCAAAATCTCGACTACGGCTACAACACCAGCGGCGTGCTCGGCGCACGCGTCGGTCTGATGGAAGGCGACTACCCGAACAACGAGTCGCGCCGTCTCTTCTACGAAAAGCTCGTGCGCGAACTCCGCGCGGCCCCCGAATTCGAATCCGCCGCCCTCACCGGCCGCTTCCGCATGGTGTTCTCCGGCCAAAGCTCCGTGGAAATCGAGGGCAAGCAATACGCCCAGGACAGCGATCGCACAATCGCGCAGGCGGAGAACGTCAGCTCCGATTTCGCCGCGACGCTCGGCCAGAAAGTCATCGAAGGCCGCTACCTCACCGACGAGGACTCCGACCAGCGCGAGCCCGTCGCCGTCGTGAACGGCACGTTCGCGAAAAAGCACTTTGGCAACGAGAGCGCGATCGGCCGTCGCTTCCGCACCACCGCGCCGAACGGCCTCAATCCCGGCCCGTGGCGCCGGATCGTCGGCGTCGTGACGGACGTCCGCATGCTCGCCATTTTCAACAACCAGAACGACAACGCCGGCTTCTACGTGCCGTTCTTCGCCACCGCGTTCGGCCCGGTCGCCTCGCAGGCGCAAGGTCCGCAATTCGGCACGATCATCGCCAAACCGCGCGGCGGCCTGCGCGGCGAATCGCTCGCTCGCGCCGTCTCCGCCGTCGTGCAGAAAATCGATCCGAACCTGCCGCCGTATTTCGTCGAGACGCCGAAGACCTCGTTCGATGGCTTCCTCGGCCAGAATCGTATCATCGCCGCGATGTTCACCGTCTGCGGCATCGTCGCCGTCGTGCTCGCGGCCGCCGGCCTCTACGGCGTGCAAAGCTTCTCCGTGAACCAGCGCACGCAGGAGTTTGGCATCCGCATGGCGCTCGGCGCCAATGCCGGCACCGTCCTCGGCATGGTGTTCCGCCAGGGCGCCTGGCAACTCGGCATCGGCCTGCTCGTCGGCCTCGGCGGCGCTCTCACCGCCGCCCTGCTCGCCAGCCAGCAAATCGCCCAAGGGCTCTTCCTGCTCCAGATTCAACCGTCCGATCCGCCCACCTACGCCGTCGTCGCGCTGCTGCTCTCGGTCGTGTCGTTCGCCGCCGTGCTCGTCCCCGCCCGCCGCGCCACGCGCGTCGACCCGATGATCGCGCTGCGAGCGGAATGATCGCATCCGCCTCCAGCCTCCGCCGGGCCAATCCACCGCTCTCGCGCGGCGCCAATCAGTATCGCCCCGATTCCCTCTGATCCCTCCATGCTCGCCGGCCTTCGCTCGCTTGGTAAATCGCCCGCCTTCACGCTGATTGCGGTGGCTACGCTCGCGCTTGGCCTCGGCGCCTGCACGACGATCTTCAGCATCGTCTACGGCTTGCTGATCCGGCCGTTGCCTTTCCCTGCCGCCGAACAGCTCGTGTCGGTGCGCACGATGGTGAAGCGCGACGCGTGGGAGCGCCGCTCGTTTTCGCTCCCGGATTTCCGCGACTACCGCGCTCAGGCTACCCGCAGTTTCGACGCGTTCGTCGCCTACGACGAGCGCGGCAGCTACAATCTCACGGGCGGCAGCGAGGCGCTCCGCGTTTCCGCCAGCCTCGTCTCACACGACTACTTTGCCCTCCTCGGGGCCCGTCCGACCCTCGGCCGCACGTTCACCGCGGAGGAGGATTCCGAGCCGGGCAAGCATTTCGTCGCCATTCTGAGCGACGCGCTCTGGCGCTCTCGCTTCGGCGCCGATCCGGCGATTCTCGGTCGCACGATTCAGCTCAACGGTCGCGACCACACCGTCGTCGGCGTCATGCCCCCGAGTTTCATCAGCCTCAACCCCGAGAGCCAGCTCTGGCTTCCGATCGCCCTCACGGGCAACGCGTGGACCCGTCGCAACGAGCGCTGGCACGACGTCGTCGCGCGCCTGAAGCCCGGCGCCACCCTCGAGCAGGCCCGCACCGAACTCGCGACCATCGGCGCGCGATTGCAGCGCGACTATCCGGAGGCGAACACGAACTACAGCACCGACCTCGCGCCATTGCGTGACGAATTTTTCGGCGAGCTGCGCCAACCGCTCCTGCTGCTCCTGGGCGCCGTGGGCTGCGTGCTCCTGATCACCTGCGCCAACGTCGCCAACCTTCTCCTCGTGCGACTCTCGACCCGCCGGCGCGAGATCGCCATTCGCACCTCGCTCGGAGCCAGCCGCGGTGCGCTGGCCCGACTTTTTCTCGTGGAATCCGCCGCGCTGGCCGCCTTGGGCGGAGCGGGTGGCCTGCTGCTTTCCATCTGGCTCATCGAGCTGCTGGTCCACTTCAACCCGGTCTCCCTCCCCGCCTATGCGCAGCCCGCGCTGCACTGGCCGGTGTTCCTGTTCACGGTCCTCGCCACCGCCGGCAGCACGCTCGCCATCGGGTTTCTCCCCGCGCTGCTCGCCAGCCGCACCGACCCGCAAGCCGGACTGAAAAGCTCCACGCGCACCACCGCGGACGCCGGCAGCGGCCGCGTGCGCTCCGGGCTCGTCGTCGCCGAGATCGCCGTGACGCTCGCGCTCCTCACCGGCTCGGCCTTGCTGCTCCGCAGCTTCGTCAACCTCATGCAGCAGGCTCCCGGCTACCGCACCGAGCGCAGCCTCGCCCTGCGCGTGACCTTGCCCGCCAGCTCCTACGCGACGCCGGAGAGCGCACGCGAATTCGCCCGCCAGCTGCGCGAGCGCGCCGCCGCGCTGCCGGGCGTGGTATCGGCCGCGCTCGGCGTTGGCTCACCGCTCGACGGCAACGACTCGGCCACCATTTTCACCGTCGAGCACCAGCCGCCCGTCTCTTTTGGCAGCGAGCCCCGCGCTTACTGGCACATCGTCTCACCCGAATTCTTCGCGACCGTCGGCATTCCCTTTCTCCGGGGAGAAACCTTCCCGTCACACCTCAGCCCTGACAGCGAACCGGTCGCGATCGTCAGCGAATCCTTCGCGCGTCGCTTCTGGCCCGAGGGCGATGCGCTGGGCAAGCGGTTCAAGCGCATGCGCGCGGACAGCGCCGACCCCTGGCTGCGCATCGTCGGCGTCGTCGCCGACTCGAAATACCGCGGTCTCGTCGCCAACCCGACGCGCGACCCGGATTACTTTATTCCTTTCGACCAGCGTCCGATCCGCTCGCTGACGCTGCTCGTCCACACCTCAGGCCCGAGCGCAGCACCTGTGCCGGATCTGCGCGCCTTGGTCGCCTCACTCGATGCGAACCTGCCGCTCTTCGACGTGACCACGATCGAGGAGCGCATGGGCCGCGCGAGCGCCCAGCAACGATTCAGCGCCTTGCTCATGGCCGGCTTCGCTGGCGCCTCACTGCTGCTGGCGGCGCTGGGCCTTTACGGCGTCGTATCTTTTGCCGTCGGCGCCCGCACCCAGGAATTCGGCGTCCGCATGGCGCTCGGTGCCCGCCCGGCCGACATTTTGCGGCTCGTCCTTCGCGGCTCCGGTCGGTTGCTGGCCGCGGGCGTCGTGGTCGGGCTCGTGCTCTCCCTCGGTCTGGCGCAATTTCTCGCGCATCAGCTCTTCGACATCTCGGCGTGGGACCCGGCGACCTACGCCCTCGTCATCGCAACCCTCGTGGTCGTCGCACTTGCCGCCACCTTCCTCCCCGCCCGCCGCGCCACTCGCGTCGACCCCATAATCGCGCTCCGCGCCGAATGAACCTCTCGCGAGTCGCCCTTCCCTTTCAAAATGCTTCAGAATCTCCGATTTGCCTTCCGCTCCCTCTCGAAAACCCCGGGCTTCACCGTTGTGGCCGTCCTGACGATGGCCATCGCCATCGGAGCCTGCACCGCGTTGTTCAGCGTCCTGCAAGCCGTCGTGCTGCGCCCGTTGCCTTATCCGAATCCGGATTCGCTCGTCTCGGTGTGGTCGGCCAACAGCGAGCGCAATCTCCAGGCGCCCGCGATCTCGTGGGACAAGTATCTCGCCTACCGTGAGCGCAAGGACGTCTTCGCCGAACTCAGCATGTCCGCCGGCAACGGCTTCACTTTGACCGAGGGCACCGGCGAACCGGAACAGGTCACCGGCCTGCACGCCTCCGCGAATTTTCTGCCCATCCTCGGCCTCAATCCTTCGCGCGGCCGCCATTTCACCGCGGAGGAAGACCACGAGGGCGGCCCGCTCGTCGCGATGATCAGCCACCAGCTGTGGCAGAACCGCTTCAGCGCCGACCCCAACATCATCGGCCGCCTGATCCTGATCGACGGCGTGGCGCGCACCGTCGTCGGCGTCCTGCCCGAGCGCATGCCCATTCCATTCGCCAACACCGGCATCCTGGTGCCGCGCCCGCTCGAGCTGCCGTTCGTCACTCCGCAGCAACGCGCCAACGCGATCGTCCACCAAGCCTACGCGCGCCTCGCCCCGGGTCTCACCCTCGAGCAAGCGCAGCTCCGCGTGAACGAGATGAACGCGCAATTCAAGGCCGCGAATCCCGCGCACATCGACGCGAACAACACGAACGAACTCCGCACGCTGACGACGCAGGTGATCGGCAACGTCACGCCACAGTTCTGGACGCTCGCGGGCGCCGTGGGCGTCGTGCTGCTCATCGCCTGCGCGAACATCGCCAATCTTTTCCTCGCCCGGGTCAGCGCGCGGCAGAAGGAAATCGCCGTGCGCCTGTCGCTCGGCGCGCGTCGCAGCGAAATCATCCGCCAGTTTCTCACCGAAAGCGTGCTGTTTTCATTTGTCGCCGGACTCGCCGGCGTGCTCCTGGCCTGGTGGAGCTTCCGCGGCATCCAGATTCTCGCCGGCCCGCAGCTCCCGCGCGCCGACGAAATCGCGCTCAACCCCGTCGTGCTGGCGTTCTCCGTCGTGGTCGCACTCGGCGCGGGCCTGCTCATCGGCGTTTACCCGGCCTGGCAGGCGTCGCGCGCCGACGTCGGCACCGTGCTGAAGGACACGACGCGGGGCGCAGGCGGCGGCACTGCGGCCAAGGCATTTCGCCACGTGCTCGTTGTCGCGCAGGTCGCGTTGTCACTCACGCTGCTCATTGGCGCGGGTCTGCTCGTCACGAGTTTCTCCAAATTGCAGCAGGCCGAACTCGGCTTCGATCCGGCGGGCCGGGCTTACGGCTCCATCAATCTTCCCGCTACCAAATACGCCACGCCCGAGCTCACTCGCGAATTCTACCGCCAGCTCCAGGAGCGTCTTCGGGCCACACCCGAGCTCCAACACGGCGCCGTCATCTCCGGCGTGCCGCTCGGCGGCAACGGATTCTTCTCCACTTACGCGATCCAGGGGCGCCCGGTGCCGCCAATCCATCAGCGCGCGATGGCGACGATCCGCATCGTCTCGCCGGACCTCTTTGCCACGCTCGGCGTGAAGTTGCGCGATGGCCGGTTCTTCACCGACGACGACCGCTTCGGCGGCGAACAGGTCGCGATCGTCAACGAGACGCTCGCGAAGAAACTTTTTCCGGGCGAGAGCGCTCTGAACCATGCGTTCCTCCTCGGCGCCAACGCCGACCAGGTGATCCGCATCGTGGGCATCGTGGGCGACGTGAAGTCCACCGGCCTCGCGGTGCCGGCGCCCGATGAAATTTACTTTCCCCGCGCCCAGCGTGGCGGCGCGTTCATGAACATCGTCGCGCAGGCGCGCTCCGGACTGGCCCCGGCAGCCGTTATCCCCGTGCTCCGCCGCATTCTCACCGAGCTCGATCCGAACCTCGCACTCGCCAACGCGCAGACGATGGAGCAGCTCGTCGAACAATCCATCGGCGTCCAGCGCCTCGCGATGGCACTGTTGCTCACGTTCGCGGCCATCGCGGCGCTCCTCGCCGCCGTCGGCGTTTACTCCGTGATGGCCTACGCCGTCACGCAACGCACCGGCGAGATCGGCGTGCGCATGGCGCTCGGCGCCTCCCCCCGCAGCATCCTCGCGCTCGTGCTTCGTTCCGGTGCCGGACAAGTCGGCGCCGGACTCGTGCTCGGCCTCGTCGGCGCGCTCGCCGCCAGCCGCCTCCTGCAGCAGGCGCTCTATCAGGTGAATCCGTTTGATCCGCTCGTCTTCTCCGCTGTCGCCGCATTCTTCGCTCTCGTGGCCACCGTCGCCTGCCTCATCCCCGCCACCCGCGCGACTCGCATCAACCCGCTCGACGCGCTCCGCGCCGAGTAACGGGCGCCACCTCTTCCACCAATTTCCGATTCCTCCATGCTCGCCGACCTCCGCTTCGCGTTCCGCTCTCTCTCCAAAACTCCCGGCTTCACCGTCGTCGCCGTGCTCACGATGGCCATCGCCATCGGAGCCTGCACCGCGCTGTTCAGCGTGCTGCAAGCCGTCGTGCTGCGCCCGCTGCCGTATCCGACTCCGGAATCACTCGTCTCCATCTGGGCCAAGAACACCGAGCGCAACCTCGAGGCTCCCGCGCTCTCCTGGGCCAAGTTTGAGGCCTTCCGCACGCGCACCGATGTGTTCAGCGACGTCTCCATGTCCGCAGGCAACAGCTTCACGCTCACCGAAGGCGACGGCGAGCCCGAGCAAATCCCCGGCCTTCACGTCACCCAGAATTTCCTCCCCGTGCTCGGTCTCAATCCGATCCGCGGTCGCAATTTCAGCCGGGAAGAGGATTCCGAAGGCGGCGCGCCCGTCGCGATGATCAGCCGCCAACTCTGGCAGACGCGCTTCAGCTCCGATCCGGCCATTGTCGGCCGTCTCGTGCAGTTCGACGGCATCGGCCGCACCGTCGTCGGCGTCTTCGACAATCTGCCGCTGCCCTTCAACGGCACCTCGGTCCTCGTGCCGCGCGCTGACGATCTGCCCTACCTGCCGCGGGCCAATCGCGACAACGCCATCACCCACCAAGCCATCGCGCGGCTCGCCCCCGGCGTCACACTGAAAGCGGCCAACCTGCGCCTCGCGGAGATGGTCCAGCAATTCAAGGCCGACCGTGGCTCGCACATCGACGCCGAGAACCAGAACGAACTCCGCACCGTCACGCAACAGGTCCTCGGCAATCTCGACCGCACGTTCTGGACCCTCGCCGGCGCCGTTGCCGCCGTGCTGCTCATCGCCTGCGCCAACATCGCCAATCTCTTCCTCGCTCGTGTCAGTGCGCGGCAAAAGGAAATCGCCGTGCGCATGTCGCTCGGCGCGCGCCGCAGTGAAGTGGTCCGCCAGTTCCTCGCGGAGAGCATCGTGTTCACCATCGGCGCCGGCGTCGTCGGCCTGATGCTCTCGTGGTGGAGCCTGCGCGGCATCCAGGTGATCGCCGGTCCGCAGCTCCCGCGCGCCGACGAAATTTCCCTCGATCCGGTCGTGCTCGCGTTCGCGCTCCTCACCGCACTCATCGCGGCCGTGCTGATCGGCGTTTATCCGGCTTGGCAGGCCTCCCGCACCGACGTCGGCACCGTTCTGAAAGACAACACGCGCGGCGCCGGCGGCGGCTCGGCCGCGAAAGCGTTCCGCCATTTCCTCGTGGTCGCCCAGGTCGCGCTCTCGCTCACGCTCCTCATCTGCGCGGGCCTGCTGGTGCTCAGCTTCTCGAAGCTCCAATCGGCTGAACTCGGCTTCAGCGTCGAACGCCGCGCCCTCGGCCAGCTGAATCTCCCCGCCTCGCGCTACTCCACGCCGGAGAAATCCCGCGAGTTCTACCAGCAGCTTCAGCAAAAGCTCAACGAAGCGCCCGAGCTCGAAGCCGGCGGCGTTGGCTTCGGTCTGCCGCTCACCGGCGTCGGCGCGATCTCGCCCTTCGCCGTGCAAGGCCGCCCCATCCCCGAACTCACCAAGCAACCGCTCGCGAGCAACCGTCAGGTCAGCTACGGCTATTTCGCGGCGATGGGCATTCAACTCCGCGAAGGCCGCTTCTTCACCGCCGACGATCGCAACGGCGGCGAAGACGTCGTCGTCATCAACGAGACGCTCGCGAAGAAACTTTTTCCCGGCGAGA
Organism: Verrucomicrobiota bacterium; assembly: GCA_023432225.1. Taxonomy (GTDB): domain Bacteria; phylum Verrucomicrobiota; class Verrucomicrobiia; order Opitutales; family Opitutaceae; genus Didemnitutus. The sequence goes on along the minus strand of JAEYUW010000039.1, from coordinate 23,458 downwards.
GTGCACTCGACAAGGTCCTCGTTGCCGGCCGCAACGCCACCAAGTTCCGCATCGTCGGCGTCATTCGCGACGTGAAAGCCACCGGTCTGGCCACTCCGCCGCCGGACGAAATCTATTTCCCGCGCTCGCAGCGCGGCGGCACGTTCATGAACGTCGTCGCTTCTGCCCGCCCCGGCATGAACGCCGCGAGCGTCATCCCCGTCCTGCGCCGCCTCGTGAAGGAAATCGACCCGACCCTCGCCGTCGCGACGCCGCAGACCTACGAGCAACTCGTCAGCCAGTCGATCGGCGTGCAACGCGTGACGATGGCGCTGCTGCTCGCCTTCGCCGCGATCGCCGCGCTGCTCGCCGCCGTCGGTGTTTACTCCGTGATGGCCTACGCTGTCACTCAGCGCACCGGCGAGATCGGCGTGCGCATGGCGCTCGGCGCCACGCCTGGCAGCATCCTCGCACTCGTGCTCCGCTCGGGTGCGGGCCAAGTCGGCGGAGGACTCGTGCTCGGCCTCGTCGGTGCACTCGCGGCCAGCCGCCTGCTGAGCGAGGCGCTCTATCAGGTGAAACCGTTCGACCCGCTCGTTTTCTCCGCCGTCGCGGCGTTCTTCGCGCTGGTCGCCACCGTCGCTTGTCTCGTGCCCGCCGCGCGCGCCATGCGCGTCAACCCGCTCGACGCGCTCCGCGCCGAGTGATGCTCTTTCATCCTGCCGATGCTCAACCTCCGCTTCCTGTTCCGCAGCATCACCCGCGCGCCGTTTCTGACGGCCGTCATCGTTCTGTCGCTCGGCATCGGCATCGGCGCGAACACCGTCATCTACAGCTGGCTGAAAGGCGCGCTGTTCAACCCGCTGCCGGGCGTCGAGGCCCCGCGTCTCGTGTCGCTCGAAGTGAAGGACGACACCGGCAACTGGGTTTCCACCTCGTGGCTCGAGTATCAGGACCTGCAAAAAATGGCGCCGTCGTTCGACTGCATCGCCGCCCAACGCGCGCGTTCGTTCTACCTCGGCGACAGCGAGCGCGAGTCGCGCGCTTACGGCGAATACGTCTCGGCGAATTTCTTCGCTGTCCTCGGCCTCAAGCCGCAACTCGGCCGCTTCTTTCGCGCGGAGGAAGTTTCCCACCCGGGCAGCGCGCCCGTCGTCGTGCTGGCCCACGACTTCTGGCAAAAGCACTTCGCCGGTGACGCGCAAGTCGTCGGCCGCACGCTTAAGCTCAACGGCACCGTGTTGACCGTCATCGGCGTCGCGCCGCGCGAATTCCGCGGCGGCTTCAACGCCCTCGCCTTCGACCTTTTCGTGCCGGCCACGATGGCAACGGTGCTGCAGCCCGCCTCGCGCGACTTCACCTCGCGCACCGTGCGGCACTACACGCTGCTGGCCCAGCTCAAGCCCGGCGTCTCCCTCGCCCAAGTCCAAGGCGAACTCGACGCCGCCGCCCAAACGCTGCTCAACGCCTACCCGGAAACCAACCGCGGCCTCGCCTACGGCGTGTTGCCGCTGTGGCGTTCCCCGCGCGGCGGCCAGATGATGGTCGCCTCTCTCGCCACGCTGCAGGTCTTCGGCGTGCTCATCCTCGTCGTCGTGTGCGTGAACACCGCCAGTCTCCTGCTCGCACGCGCCTCGACCCGCCAGCGCGAGATTGGCGTGCGCCTCGCCATCGGCGGCGCCCCGGCCCGCATCCTGCGGCAACTGCTCACCGAAAGCATCGTCCTCGCGCTAATCGGCGCCGCGGCAGGGCTTCTCTTCGCCGCTTGGGGCGTCGAACTGATCCGCCAGATTCCCCTGCCCGCCGCCGGAAGCTACCCGATCCGTCTCTCTCCGGAACTCGACGCGAGCGCGTTCGCCTTTGCCACCATCGTCGCCGTGCTGTGCGGCGTGCTCTTCGGCCTCGCCCCCGCCACGCAACTGGCCCGCTCCGACGTGCAACAAGCGCTCCGCGGCGGACGCGGCGCACTCGGCGGACGCAGCTGGTTGCGCGATGGACTCGTCGCGATCGAGGTCGCGGTGGCGCTCGTCGTCCTCGTGCTCGCCGGGCTGTTTCTTAAAAGTTTCCGCAACGCCCTCGCGACCGACACCGGCTACGACACCGCGCACGTGATGCTCGCCTCCGTCGATCTCGGGGGACGCGGCTACGACGGCGAACGCGGCCGCCGCTTCCTCGAAGAAGCGCTCCGTCGCCTGCGCGACACGCCGGGCGTTGTTGCCACCGCCGCCGCCGCCACTGTGCCGCTCGATGTGCGCGGGCTCGCGACCGGTGTGTTCGCCGCGGACGGCAAGCCTTTCGATCCGAATTGGAAGGCGCTCTATTTCGACGTCACGCCGGGCTACTTCGCGGCGATGGGCCTCACCTTCATCGATGGCAACGATCTCGCGCCGCTGTCGCGCGCGGACGTTCCGCTCGACGCCGTCGTCAACGAGGAGATGGCGCAACGCTACTGGCCCGAGGGCTCGCCCGTCGGTCGCAAATTCAACATCAACGACACTTGGTTCACGATCGTCGGCGTCGTGCGGAACGCCAAATACGAGAGCGTTGGCGAGTCGCCGAAACCGATAGCGTGGCTCACCCTGCGCCGCCAGTTCGTCTCGGCGCCCGTGTTGCACGTCCGCACCTCCGGCGATCCGCGCGCGACGCTCGGCGCGATGCGCGAAGTCGTCCGCTCCCTCGATCCGGAACTCGGCCTCATCGACCCGCACACGCTCGCCGCGCACGTGGACAGCAATCTCGTGATGCAACGCATCCCGGTGCGCATGCTCGCGATCCTCGCACCGCTCGCGCTCGCCCTCGCCGCGATCGGGCTCTACGCGGTCATCGCCTATTCGCTCGCGCAACGCGTCCAGGAAATCGGCGTCCGGCTCACGCTCGGCGCCACGCCTTCGGGCGTCGTGCGTCTCATGATTTGGCAAGGCCTTCGCGTCGTGCTCGCCGGCGCCGCCATCGGCTGGGTTGCGGCACTCGTCCTCGGTTACCTGTTGCAGGCGAAATTCGTCGGCGTCCGCTTCGGCGATCCGCTGATTTACGGCGGTGTCCCGCTCCTGCTTCTCGCTGTCGCCGCGCTCGCCTGCTGGCTGCCCGCCCGCCGCGCCGCCCGCGTCGACCCGATGGTGGCGCTGCGGTCGGAGTGAGCACTGCCTCCCTTCTTTAGCTTCTCTATGCTGCGCCAAAGTTTCCACGCCCTTCTGCGCCGCCCGCTCCTGTCGGCCGGCATCGTCGCCACGCTCGCGCTGGCGCTTGCCGCCACCTTGCTCGTGCTCGGCCTGCTCGACAGCTACCTGTTGCGTCCGCTGCCCTACGGCGATGCCGACCGGGTCGTCGCCGTGCTCGAATATCCGCTCAGCGCCGGACCGAGCGCCAACACCATTCGCCTCTCCTTCGGCAACGCCGCCGACGTCCACGACCGCATCGGCGCCTTCTCGCGCACGGCCATCGTGCGCAACGAGGGATTCACCATCCACACGCCGGGCGGCGCCGAGGTGGGATTCGTGCAGCGCGTGACGCCCGAATTCTTCCCGCTCCTCGCCGGGCGCGCGTTGCACGGCGAGTTCATTCATCCCGGCAACGCGGAGATCGGCGGCGAACGCGCGCTCGTGCTGAGCCACGACTTTTGGGCGCGTCGCTTCGGTCGCGATCCGAGCATCGTCGGCCAAAGCATCCGACTCGACGACCGCAGCTATCGCATCGTCGGCGTCGCGCCCGCCAATCTCACGCTCCCGCTCGTCGGCGACGGCCAATTGGCGTGGGTCGCCATGCTTCCGGCCGACTTCGTGCGCGGCGATCGCGCGGTGCGGCGGCATTTCATGTTCGGCGAACTCGCCCCCGGACGCCCGCTCGGTTCCGCGCAAGGTGAACTGGCCGCGCTCACGCGCACGCTCGCCCGCGATTTCCCCGCCACGAACGGCGATCGCGGACTCACCGCCATCACCCTGCGCGACGCGCTCGTGGGCAATTTCCGCCAGCAACTCGTCCTGCTCCAGGCCGCCGTCGGCCTCGTGCTGATCGTCGCCTGCGTCAACGCCGGCAGCCTCCTGCTCGCGCAAGCCATTCGCCGCCGCCGCGAATTCGCCGTGCGGCTCGCTCTCGGCGCCGCGACGCGCGACCTCGCGCGGCAATTTTTTGTCGAGTCGCTGTTCCTCGCTCTCGGTGGAGCCTTGCTCGGCCTGTTGCTCGCCGCGTGGCTGGCGCCGCTGACGCGCGAGCTGCTCCCGGCCTCTTCCACGCTCAACCAAATTCCGCCGCCGGCAATCTCGCCCTTCGTCGCCGGCTGCGCCCTCGCGCTCGCCGTCGGCATCGCGGCACTCTTCGCGCTTGTGCCACTGTGGCAGGCGCGCCGCCTGAATCTCGAAGCGACGCTGCGTGACGGCGGCCGGCAGGTCGGCTCCGCCGGCGCCGGTCGCGCCATGCGCGGGCTGGTCGCGCTCCAGGTCGCGGTCGCGTTGGCGTTGCTCATCACCGCGGTTCAGCTCGTGCGCAGTTTTCAGGCGGTGCAGCACGTCGACCGCGGCATCCCGGTTGAGCAGATCACCGGTGCGCGCATCGGCACGCGCGGCGAAAAATATCAGAGCCGCGAGGCGCGCGCGCAGTTCTTCGAAGCCGTGATCGCCCAGCTCGAACAGTTGCCGCACGTCGCCGCCGCCGGCGTGCAGGACTGGGGCTACGTCACGCCCGGCGCCGGCTACTTCAATTTCGTGCAGGAGGGCGACGGCCTCGCGACCAACGAGTCGCCGAAACGAGCCGCGCGCTATTTTTCCTCCGTCAGCATGCGCGACGCCTGGCAATTGCGCGTGCTCTCCGGCCGCTGGCTCACGCCGGACGATCGCGCCAACACCCCGCGCGTCGCCGTCGTGAGCGAAAACCTCGCCGCCAAGCACTGGCCCGGCCAGGACCCGATCGGCAAGCGCGTGCGCATCGAGAACACCGACGACGGCTGGTGGACCATCATCGGCGTCGTCAGCAACGTGCTCAGCCACGGCGCTCAGCCGCAGCCGATCGACGCGTTCTACCTGCCCTACGTGCAAGGCGGTTTGTTCGACGTGGCACTCTCCGTCCGCCTCAAGGGCACGCAACCGTTGACGAAGGATGAACTCGACCGCGCCATCAACGCCGTCGATCCGATCAACTCGGCCTATTTCTTCATGCCGGCGGCGACCTTCTACGCCAACAGCGCGTGGCAAACCCGGTTCGGCCTCACGCTCGTCCTCTCCTTCGCCGCGCTCGCGGTCGTGCTCTGCCTCACGGGCGTCTATGCCGTGCTCGCCTTCGCCGTGGCGAGCCGCACCGCGGAGTTCGGCGTGCGCCTCGCTCTCGGCGCGACGCCCGCCGGCGTCGCACGCCTGGTGCTCGCCGACGCCCTGCGCATGACCGTGCCCGGCCTGCTGCTGGGTGCCGGTCTCGCCGTGCTGGCCGCACGCCTCGTGGCGCATCTGCTTTATGGCGTCTCGACCGTCGATCCGCTCTCCTCCGGCGCAGCGCTGCTCGCCCTCGCGGTAGCGTGCACCGCCGCCTGCCTGGTGCCCTCGTGGCGCGCCGCGAAGGTGGACCCGCTCGTCGCGCTGCGGACGGATTGACGAAGAGAGACGAAACACTTTCGTCCCGTGGCGGTATTACTACCTCCATGCGACTCTTCCTCCTTTCTCTGCTCGCCGCCACGACGCTGTCGGCCTCACCCGCGTTCGACGACGCTGTCGGCCTCTACAAGCAGCGCAAGGATGCCGAGGCACGTGCGGCATTCGAGGCGTTGCTAAAAGCAGAGCCGCAGAACGCCGACGTGCCCTACTATCTCGGCCGCCTCGACGTGCGCGCCAAGAACACCGACGCCGCCATCGAGCGCTTCAACGCCGCCATCGCCCTCGACGACCGCAACGCCACTTACTACCTCGAACTTGGCGGCGCCTACGGCAACAAGGCGCAATCGGCCGGCCTGTTCGGCAAGGCCAGCTTCGCCTCCAAGGCACGCGTCGCCTTGGAGAAGGCCGCCGCACTCAATCCGAAAAGCTACGAAGCACAACAGGCGCTCTTCCAATATTACGTCCAGGCCCCGGGCATCATGGGCGGCGGATTCGACAAAGCCCTCGCGCAGTCCGAAGTGCTGATCAACCTCGATCCCGTGCGGGGCAAAAACGCCCGATCGAACCTCTACGTGCGGGAAAAGAAATACGACGAGGCCTTCGCCATTTTCGACGAAATGCTGATCGCGGACGCGAACGATTACGGTGCGCTTTATGGCATCGGTCGCATCGCCGCCGAATCCGGTCAGCGCCTCGACGCCGGCCTGGCGAACTTGAGGAAATGCCTGTCGCTCACGCCCCCGACCGGCGCGCCGTCCCATGCCGCCGCGCACTGGCGCATTGGCAACATCCTCGAGAAAAAGGGCGACAAAGCCGCCGCCCGCACCGCTTATGAAGCCGCCTTGCAAGCGGACGCGAATTTCAAGCCCGCCGCCGAATCGCTGAAGAAGCTCGGGTAGGGCCGGCTTCAGCCGGCCCAGCAAAACGCCGCGCGCCACCGCGACCAGCGAGCGACACTCCGCCCGGACCGGCTAAAGCCGGTCCTACGCCCCGAACAACGCTGCCGTTGCAACCCGGCGCTTGCGAGCGCGCTGCTTCATGCGCACGCTGCCGTCATGTCGACCGGCCTCGCGCCTGAAGTCTCCGAATTCCTCGCGCTGCTCGAACGCGGTGTGCGCGAAGGCACGTTCACGCGCCTCACGCTCGGCAAGCCGCGCGGCGGCGACGACGCCACGCTGCAAAACGTCTTCGTGCGCCCCGTTCGCCTGAAGTCCGGCCCGCACCTGAGCTTCCTCTGGCGGCACGACCGCCGCGACCTGACCAAGAACATCGCGCCGGAAGACGGCATCCTCGAAGTCGGCCGCCTCGTCGGCGCGATCTTCCATAGCGCCCATCTGTTTCTCGGCGCTCGGACGGTGCAGCTCGAATTCAACAAGAAGGGCGAGCCACGTCTGACCTTCGGCAAAAATGCCGCGGCCACCGCTGGAGTGAAAATCGTTTCCGAGGAAGCGCATGACCGGACGAAAGCACGCCTCCTACCCGCCTCGAGCCACGACTGGCTCCACGCGCTCGGCGTGACAAACTCCGCCGGCGTCGTCCGCGAAGGCATGGCCGACAAGCACCGGCAAATCCACAAATTCGTCGAGCTCCTGCATCATCTCGTGGCCAGCGCGCCGTTGCCGCACGGTCGCCCGATCGAGATCGCCGACATGGGCTGCGGCAAGGGTTACCTGACGTTCGCCACGCATGACTACTTCGACCGCGTCGCCAAGGTCTCCGTGCGCGTGTGCGGCGTCGAATTGCGGCCCGAACTCGTGGAGCAATGCAACACGCTCGCGCGCGACACCGGCCGCGAAAAGCTCTCGTTCGTCCGCGGCACGATTCAGGAAGCCACTTTGCCCGCGCCTGATGTGCTGATCGCGCTGCACGCCTGCGATACCGCGACCGACGACGCGATTGCGCGTGGTCTCGCCGCCGGCAGCACGCTGATTGTCACCGCCCCGTGTTGCCAGAAGGAGCTGCGTCCGCAGCTCCGCCCCGCCGCGGTGCTCGCGCCCGCGCTGCGCCACGGCATTTTCCAGGAGCGCCACGCGGAGTTCGCCACCGATGCGTTGCGCGCGCTGCTGCTCGAGTGGGCCGGCTACGACACGAAGGTCTTCGAGTTCATCTCCACCGAGCACACGGCGAAAAACCTGATGATTGCCGCCACGAAGCGCGCGCAGCCCGACGATGTCTCGCGCCGCGAAACACGCGCACAGACCATCCGCGAATTCGCCGCGTTCTACGGCATCAAGACGCAGGCGCTGGCCGCTCACCTCGAATTCGCGCTCGTTGTGTAGCGCAGGCGTCTCGCCTGCCTCCGAAATGATGCGGGATACTTCCCGCGAATCGCGCGAATACTCGCGAATCTAGAGAGAACGATCTCCCTTCCTACGCCTGACCGACCGTCCCGTCCGGCAACATGGAAGATCGAGGATCCTCATTCGGGAAAATTCGCGTAATTCGCGGGAGGTTTTTGCCCGCGCCTCAGGCCCACGCGCACGAATGATACGTGCGGGCCCATGTGCCGTCTGGCTGCAAGTCGAGCACCGCGAAACCGGCCCCGGTCTGGCGAAACACCGGCTTACCCCACCAATCGGCGCTCACCGCCCCGTTGCCGAGATAGTGCACGCCGTCGTAGACGACGTGATCCTGCAGATGCAGATGTCCGCTCACGCAGACCGTCACGCCGCCGCGCTGCCGCAACACCGCTTGAAGCGCGTGGCTGTCCGTGTGCATGAGCGCGGAGCTAACCACCCACGCGCCCGACGCTCGGCCCGGCGCCGGAAAATCCATGACCGACTCGCGCGTCTGCGCCCAATCGTGCACCGCCGCGGAAAGAATGGGAATATGCGAGCAGACCATGAGCGGTTGCGTCGCCGGCGTGCGCGCCACTTCGCCGCGGAACCACTCGAGTTGCGCGGGATCGAGATGCGCGCGATAGAACGTCTTCTCGCCTTCCACCGCCGGTCGCGTGCTCTCCAGCACGATGAACCACCAGCCGCCTTGCTCGAACGCATACCACGGACGCTCGAGCTGCAGCTCTTCCATCGCCCGGAGCTGATAACGAAAGCCGTCGCGTTCGCGGGTTTCGCCAATCCAGATGTCGTGGTTGCCGAGACACGCGCGGAGTGGTGCGCGCAACTTCGCCGCCGCGCCCCGCCACACACTCCAAAGTTTCTCCACTCGCGCAGCATCTCGCACGCCCCACGAGTCCATGATCACGTCGCCCGTGTGCAGGATGAAATCGGGTGCCGGATCGAGTGCGTCGAGCGCGGCCAGCAGCCGCTCGAGACCGACGGCGCAGTTCGCATTATCGGTTACGTGGGTATCCGTGATATGGGCGATGCGGAGACCGCGCGGGCGCGCCGCAGTTTCCGAGGCGACGAGGAGCGGTGCAGCGGCAGCCGTGCCGGCCAGCGCTCCGAGGGTGCGAACGAAGTGACGGCGATTCATGGCGGCGGCATGGGACGCGAGAATTTGTCTCTCGGCAACACCGCGCTTTGCTCACCGCGCGATCGCTACCCGCCCGCAATCTGAGCGAGCAAATGTGCGCGCAGCGCCGGATCATCCGTGAGCGCCGCCGCCCGCTCGAAAGCCCGCCGCGCCTCAGCGTCGCGTCCTGCCCGGCGCAGCAGGTGGCCGCGAGCCGCCCACCACGGTTGATAAAGCGCCGCGCGCTCGGCAGGCAGCCGCTCCAGCGCAGCCAATCCCGCGGCGACATCGCCGGCTTCGGCGATCGCCACCGCCCGGCCCACTTGCGCACCGATCGTCGGCGTGAGACGCACGAGGCCTTCGTAGAGCAGCGCGATTTCCGGCCAGTCGATGATGCCGGTCACCGCACGCTGTGCGTGAATCGACTGGATGGCCGCTTCAAGTTGGTAGCGGCCAGCGCGGTTGAAAGTCGCCGCGCGATGCAACAGCGCCTCCGCCTCGGTCATGAGCGGTCGCGACCATAGCGTCGTATCCTGCCGATCGAGCGGCACGAAGGCGCCGCCAGCGTCACGCCGGGCCGCGCGCCGCGCTTCGCCGTGCAGCATGAGCGCGAGCAGGCCGCGGGCTTCGGGCTCATCGGGGACCAGTTGCATGAGCGTGCGTCCGATCGCGATGGCATCGCGCGCGAGCGCGTGCTGGGTGGCGCCGTCCGTCTCGCCATCGCGTCCGGCGTTGTAGGCGGAGTAGATCGCATCGAGCACGAACGAGACGCGTTCGCCCCACTCGGACGGTTCCGGCACGCGGAACGGAATGCGGGTCTCGCGAATCTTCGTCTTGGCCCGCACAAGCCGCTGCTCCATCGCGGCGGGCGACACGAGGAAAGCCGCCGCAATGCGCGCCGCGTCGAGGACCAGCACGGTTTGCAACATGAGCGGCGTGCGCACCGCGGCATCGATCGCCGGGTGCGCGCACACGAACAGGAGCTTCAAGCGCTCGTCCGGAAACGGGGCGTGCATGTGGGCAACCTCTTCCGCCTCGCCGGCGACCTTCAGGAGCGGCTCCGCGCGTCGCCTCACGGCGGCATGGCGCGCGGCGTCGACGAGGCGGTTGCGGGCCGCGCGGAGCAGCCAGGCTTCCGGTTTCTCGGGCACACCCTCGAGCGGCCAATGCTTCAGCGCGGCGCCGAACGCCTCACTCAGCGCGTCCTCGGCGGCGGCGATGTCGCCCGAGCGCGCGGCGAGGAAGGCCACGAGCCGTCCGTAGGAATGGCGCGCGACTTCTTCGATCGCCGAACGTGCAGCCGCGTCGTCCATCGTCGCACTAGGAAGTCTTCGGTGGAGCAAAATACGCGGCGCCGACGGGCATCACTTCGACGCGACCGCCGGCCGCGGACGGGTTGCGTGCGGCCCACTCGAGCGCGGTGTCGAGGTTGGGCACGTCGATGATCACGAAGCCGCCGAGGAACTCCTTCGTCTCGGCATACGGACCATCCTGAACGTGACGCTTGCCGTCACGGACGGAGACCTGCGTGGCATTGTCGGGCGAGCCGAGGCCGACTCCGGCGATGAAGATGCCGGCGGCGCGGAGGGCTTCGCCGTAAGCGCGCCCGGCGGCAGCGGCGGCGGGATCAAAGGGCGCATTGAGCGCTTCTTTTGAGGAGTGAAAGAGCAGGATGTATTTCATGGCGTGGAGGACGGAGTGTGGGGGCGAAAACGTGAGCGCACTCGATGGCGAATCAGAGGGGTTTGAGTGCGAACCGGCCGTAGGCGGTAAATGCACAGAACGCCGCCGCAACAAGCCAATAGACCAACGGGCCGTTTTCGTTCGCCTTGGACGCCAGATGCACGCCGCAGAAGAGCAGCATCTCCGCCGCGACTACGGTCGCTGCGACCGGCGCCAGCCAGGCGAGCGACCGGGCCACCGCCGGCAGGAGTAGCGCGGTGGCGCAGAGCAACTCGACGACGGACAGCGTCAGCCAAAGCCCGTGCGGGATCGCCTGCAGCGACGGCACGGCGCGTTCGGAATGGGAGAATTTCCAGACCGCGCCGATGGCGGTGTGGAGTGCGAGGACGGATTGGAGGATCCAGAGGAGGATGTTCATTCGGGCGGGATTTCGTGGTGTGGACCGCGAAATCGCTCGCGGCCTTTCCCGAATGACGGGGCAGAAACGGCCATTCCGACATTTTCTGCCGGATTTTTTCGGTCGCACGCGCGCGGCAGCGTAGCGCAGGCGTCTCACCTGCCTCCGTCGCAATGCAGGCGAGACGCCTGCGCTACACCAACAGCACCGCCTGCACGCCCGGACCGTGGACGCCCTCGATCAGGATGCCCTCGACGTCCGCGGTCTTCGACGGACCCGTGACCCAGATGATGTTGGGATCGGCGGGCAACGCCGCGAGCGCCGCCGGGATGTCCGGGAAAATGTCGGCTCGTTTCAACACGACGATGTGCGCCCACGGCGCAAGCGCGGCGAGGCGCGAACTGGTGTCGCGATCCGTCAGCACCACCGTGCCGGTCTCCGCGATCGCGGCGGTCGCGCGCGTGATGCCGAAGGCATAATCGTCGACGCGCGTGCGGTCGTAGGTCGTCTCAACCTGCACGCCGGCGAGCGCGGCGCCGAGCGAAGGCAGCAGCACCGGATCGCAGTAGCCGTGCGTCCAGCCGTTTTTCTTGAGCAGCTCGGTCAGCTCCGCGCCCGATTGCAGCGGTGTGCCGTTCACACTTTTGAGGCGCGCGCAGAACGTCGCCACGAGATCGCTGACGCCCTGCATCTGGCGCATGCGCACGAGTTCGCGCTCCCAATCGGGCAAGGCGGCGCGCTGCGGCAGCGGCGCGAGGGCGGCACGAACTTTGCCGAGAATCTGTTCGCGATCGGAGTTCATTGCAGAAGGTGGGCCACGAAAAACACGAAGAGGCACGAAAAGGAGCGGACCGATGGGGCCACAAAAGGCGCAGAAGGCACAAAACCGTGTAGTCTCATTTTTGCGTTTTTTGTGCTTTTGGCGGCCCTTCGATTGACGGCATGCCCGAACCGGAGGGACCACAGAAAACACGGAATACACCGAAGCTCACACTCGAGGCCCTTTCTGTGTGTTCTGAGTATTCTGTGGTTTGCCCCGGCCTTTCATCCATTTCCGGAACTCACCGCCGCGCCACGCGGGCAGCGCACGTTTTTCCTCCCACGCGCGCAGCGCGGGAACCGGGATGAGTTTGGTCGGGATGTAGTTCAGCGCCTTGCCGCCAAACAGCGCGGCCTTCCACGCGGTCGGTTGCGAGGCCATCAACGCCCACGCACCCATCGGCGGCGTGCCGACCGAGGCGAGCGGAGCGCCCTCGGTTTTGCCTTTGCGGCGCAGGCGGAGCAGCAGATCGGGAATCGGAATGTTCACCGGACACACCTCGTTGCACGCGCCGCAGAGCGACGAGGCCTTGGGCAAATCCGCGAGCTCGGGGAATTTCTTTCCGGCGAGCAACGGCGACAGCACGGCGCCGACCGGACCGGGATAGACGCTGCGATACGCGTGGCCGCTGGCCTGGCGATAAACCGGGCAAACGTTCAGGCACGCGCCACAGCGGATGCAGCGCAGGATCTCGCGACACTCGGAGGCGAGGACATCGGTGCGGCCGTTGTCGACGAAGATGACGTGCATCTCCTCGGGACCGTCGGGCTGCGTCGCGCTCTTCGGGCCGGAGATGAATTCGGTGTAGACCGTCAGCTGCTGCGCGGTGGCGGAGCGTGCGAGGAGGTTGAGCAGCACGCCAAGGTCGCGGTCGCGCGGCACCAGTTTTTCGATGCCGACGAGCGCGATGTGCACTTTCGGCGCGGCGAGGCTGAAGCGCGAGTTGCCCTCGTTCGTGACGAGCACGATGCGGCCGCTCTCGACTGACACGAAGTTGGCGCCGGTCAGGCCGACGTCGGCTTGGAGATATTTGTGACGGAGAAACTGCCGTGCGCGATTCGTGATCGTCTGCGGATCGTCGTTGTAGGCGCCGAGGCCCTCGCGCTCGAAGCTCGTCGCGATCTCGCGGCGGTTCTTGTGAATGATCGGGCGGACGATGTGGCTCGGGTGGTCCTTGTCGATCTGGACGATGAACTCGCCGAGGTCGGTCTCGAGCGCCTCGATGCCGTGTTTCTCGAGGTAGTGCGCGAGTTCGATCTCCTCGGAGACCATCGTCTTTGCCTTCACCATCTTCTTCGCGCCGCGAGCCTGCATGATGCGGAGCACCGCTTCGCACGCGGCCTCGCCGGTCGAGGCCCAGTGGACCTGCGCGCCGTTGGCTTTCAGCTTCGCCTCGACGGCGGGCAGGAACGTGTCGAGGTTTTCGATGACGTGCTGCTTGATCTCGCCGGCGCGCTGGCGCAGCAGGTCGGGATCGTTGAACTGGTCGAAGAGCAGCTTGGTGCGCTTCTCGTGCGTCGCCTTCGTGCTCTGGTAAACCGAGACGCGCTTGTCTGCGGGCAGCGTCGCGGCGGCTTGGTCGATGAGTTGCTTGGCCATGGCAGAGGAGCGGTCAGCGATCAGCTCTCAGCGGTCAGCTGAGAGACGTGCAACGCGCAGGTTTGGGAGCTGAAAGCTTTCACTTCAGCAGTCCTCCGTTTTTCAGCGCGTCGCGCATCACCTGCGCGATGTGTTGGGTTTTGACCGGCTGGCCGGCTTTCTGGGCGAGGCCGCCCATGTGCATGAGGCAGCTCATGTCGCCGGAGACGAGCACGTCGGGCTGCGCGGCGCGGATGTGCTCCAGCTTCAGCGTGCCCATGCTCGACGACAGATGCGGGAACGCCACGGAGAAAGTGCCGCCGAAGCCGCAGCACTGCTCCTGCTCGCCGAACGGCACGACCTTCGCGCCGGCGATCGAGTTGAGCAGCGCGAGCGAAGCCGCCTCGCTGCCGGTGCCGCGATTGTGGCAATTGCGGTGGAACGCGATCGTTGCGTCGTAGCGGCCCGGCCAGGTCTTCACGCCGAGCGCGTTGACCACGAAATCGGCGAATTCCCACGTGCGCGCCGCGAGCGCTTTCACTTCGGGCAGATCGGACTCTTTCTCGAATTCCAGCAGCGCGCCGTGACGGAACATCGCCACGCACGAGCCCGACGGCAACAGCACGGGCGCGGTGCCCGCGAACGTGCGCATCGTGTGCCGCACGACTTTGCGCGAGGCCTCCCAATCGCCGCCGTTGAACGCGGGCTGGCCGCAGCAGGTCTGGCCCTCGGGAAACTCGATCTCGACGCCAAGGTGCTCGAGCACCTCCACGGTGGCGCGCGCGACGTCGTCGTAGAACGCGTCGCACAGGCACGTCGCCATCAACTGGATCTTCGGGCGCTCACCCGGCGCGAAGGGCGAAGGACGAACAGGAGCATGCATCAGGAATGCGGAGTGTAGACGGTCGCTTCGAGTTGGCGAGCGAGGTGCGCGCGGAACGCTTGGATATCACGCACGACACCGAGACCGATTAGCTGATTCGCCAAGTTGCCGACCGCGGTGCCTTCGAGCGAATACGAGACGACCGGCAGGCCGCAGGCATCTGCGGTCGCCTGGCAGAGCAGACGATTCTTCGAACCGCCGCCAACGATGAGGATGCGTTTGAAGCTGCGGCCGGAGAGCTGCTCGAAGCTCTTCACCGCGTCGGCGTGGCCGCGTCCGAGCGAGTCGCAGATCAGTCGGACGTAGCCCGCGAGGTCACGCGGCGGACGCGCCCCGTTTTTCTTCAGCTGCGCGTCGATCGCGGCGCGCATGTCGGGCGGGTTGAAGAGCGAGGAGTCGGTCACGTCGAGCAAACGCGTCGGCGCGGCCGCTTTTTCGGCCAGTGCGATGAGTTTCTTCCACTGCGCGGCGTTGGAAGGACGCGCAGAGAAAGCCGGCAGCGTTTGTTCGAGCAACCACAGTCCGAGGCAGGCCCGCAGCGGACGGTAGCGGCCGTCGCCCATGCGCTCGTTCGAAACGCGGGCAGCGCGCGCCGCCTCGCCGAGAACGGGCGTGTCGCTTTCGAAGCCGAGGAGCGACCACGTGCCGGAGCTCAGGTAAAGATCGGAGCCGTCGACCGCCGCGGGCATCGCGGCGAAGGCGCACGCGGTGTCGTGTCCGGGCGCGAGCACGGTTTCGACGCCGGCGAGTTCCGGGATGTCGCGCACCAGGCCGAGTTTTTGTGCCGCGAGTGCCGGACGACTGAACCAGTGGCGTGGGATGCCGAAGTATTTCATCGCCGCTGCCGACCACTCGGTGCTCTTCACGTCCAAAAACTGCGAGTGGCTGCAGATGGAGATTTCGTTCTCCATGCGGCCGGAGAGCAGGAAATTGAAATAATCTGCGATGAACAGGCAGCGCGCCGCCGTGCGAGCGATGCCGGGACAGGCCGCGAGCGTCTCCTGCAGCTGCAGGCTCGTGTTGAAGACGTGGCTCGGCAGGCCGGTGAGCGCGTAGATGCGCGGATAGCCGCTCTCCTCGAATTTTTTCGCGGGCTCAAGCGTGCGCTTGTCGCGATACGCGTGCACCGGATAAACGGGACGCCCCGCGGCGTTGACGAGCACGTGATCGACGCCCCACGCGTCGCAACCGACTGACGCGAGTTTCGGGAATTGCGCCTTCGCCTTCAGCAAGCCGGCGCGCGCTTCGCTCCAGAGATACGGCAGATCCCAGTAATCGTTCGCGCCGAGCGAGCGGAACTGGTTGGCGAAACGGTGCACCTCGGTGAGCTCGAGGCGTTCATTCGCCCAAGTGCCGACGATCACCCGTCCGCTGGTCGCGCCGAGGTCGACGGCTGCGCAATAAACAGTTTTGGACATGAGAAAATCAGCCGAAGACGCGGCGCAGTTCGGCGATCGCGCTGTCGGGCATCGGCACCAGCGGGCCGACGGGTTTGGCGAGCAGGAGCGCTTCCGCCGTGGCTTCGAGCACTTCGAGGCGATCGAACGCCTCGAGCAAGGTGCGGCCGACGACGAGCACGCCCTCGTTGGCGATGAGCACCACGGGGGTTTGCTTCAGCGAAAGGTGCTTCGCGATCTCGGCGGCGTCCTCGACCAAGCGCAAGAACGGCAGCTTCGGCGCCTCGAAGAGCACGAGTGCGCTCTCGGGAATCGTGCGCGTGTCGAGTTGCGCCGCCGTCATGCAGAACGCCGAGGCGTGCGCCGGCTGGGCGTTGATGATCGCGCCGACGTCGGGCAAGCGCGCGTAGATCTCCGCGTGCAACCGCGCCGCGCGACTCGGCGCTTGAGCTGTCGGGCACGCCCCACCCTTCACACGCACCAGGCCGGACGCATCGAGTTCGAGTCGGTCGCGGCGGCGCGGCGTGATGACGAAATCGTCCGCGCCGAGGCGCGCGGAAAACGCGCCGGCCGTGCTGATGAGCAAGCGCTGTTCGTAGGAGCGGCGCACGAAGCGGCAAATGTCCCCGCGCAACTCGCGCTCGCGATTCGTGAGCGGTTGCGGCGGCAACGCCGGCAACAGCGGCGCGGTTTCGATCTCGAGCGATTCCGCGGGAACGGTCGTGATGGGGCCGAGCGTCGCCGCGCGCGAGAGCGTGAGCGCAACGAATTCGAGAGTCTCAAAACGCTGAAAGGCGTCTTGCAGATCGGAGCCGCCGATGACGACGCCGTGATTCTCCAGCAGCACGCACTCCGCGCCGGTCGCGAACGCCGCCGCGATGTTGTCGCCGAGTTCCTGCGTGCCGGGGCACGCGTAGGGCGCGAACGCGAGTTTGCGGCAAACCGAGTAGGCGTGCGACTGCACGCGCGTGTCGGGCAGCTTGCGGCAGATCGAGAACGCCACGAGCGCACCCGGGTGCGCGTGCACGATCGCCTTCAGGTCCGGGCGGCGCCGGTAGATTTCGGCGTGGAACGGCAGTTCGGACGACGGCGGATGCAGGCCCTCGCGCTTTCCGTCGGGGAACACGCGCACGATGTCGGCCGGCGTCAGGTTGCCCTTGTCGACGCGCGACGGCGTGATCCAGATGCTGCCGTCCTCATCGCGGATCGAGAGATTGCCACCCGAGGTGGTGGTCATGCGATGGCGGTAAATGCGCGCCATCGTGGCGACGAGTTGTTCGCGAGGATGCAGCCAGGAGGAGTTCATGAGTCGGATTTGGTGCGAGGGGCGGTGCGAGTCAGACGCCGCGAGGTAGGGCCGGCTTCAGCCGGCCCCTGGACGCGGCGCTGCCCCATGAGCCGGCTGAAGCCGGCCCTACTCCAAAGGGCTTCTTTCCTGGGGTTCGTTGGAGTAGGCGCGCGCATGCGGTTCAGCGCAGGAAGGCCTCGTGCAGGCCACCGTCGACGGTGATTACCTGCCCGGTGGTCTTGCTGAGGCGTTGCGACACGAGGAGGAAATACGCCTCGGCCTGATCGGCGGGCGTGATCGGCGCCTTCGTCAGCGTCCGGTCGGCGTAGAACTGCGCCAATTTTTTCACGAGCGACTCGGTCGCCTCGTCGTCGGTGTAGGGAATGTTGTATTTCGCGAGCGAGCCGATCACGCGGTCGCGCGGGAACATCGCGGAGCCCTGCACGACCGTCGCCGGCGCGACGCCATTCACGCGCACGAGCGGCGCAAGCTCGATGGCGAGTTCGCGCACGAGGTGGTTTGCCGCGGCCTTCGAAGTGTCGTAAGCTACGGAGCCCTTCTTCGCGACGACGGCGTTCGCCGAGGTCGTGAGCACGAGATTGCCGCGGAGCCCCTGCTCTTTCCACGTCCGGGCCGCCTCGTCGCCAACGACGTAGCTGCCGGTGACGTTGATGGCGAAGGTGAGCGCCCACTTGTCGTCCGGGATGTGGCCGGAGGTGTCGCTCGGCACGAAGATGCCCGCGGTGACGCAGATCGAGTCGAAGCCGCCGTAGGCGAGCGCGACGTTGTCGAGCATCGCGCGGACGGAGGCGCGGTCGGTGATGTTGGCGGCGAGGCCAACGGCCGGACCGCAATTGGACACGCCGGTGCCCGCGACGCCGATGCCGACGCCGTATTTCGATTCGATCTCCTTCGCCGTCGCCTGCGCGGCGGTTTCGTTGAGGTCGACGCACACGATGTGCGCGCCTTCCTTGACGAGGCGGTGCGCAGTTTCCTTGCCGATGCCGGAGCCGGCGCCGATGACGACGATCACCTGGCGCGCGAGTTCCTTCTCCGCGGGCATGCGCTTGAGCTTCGCTTCCTCGAGCAACCAATACTCGATGTCGAACGCCTCCTGCTGCGGGAGCGCGATATACTTATCGATCGCCTCCGCGCCGCGCATGACCTCGACAGCGCAGTTGTAGAATTCCGCGGTGACGCGCGACTCGGACTTGTCCTTGCCCCACGCGATCATACCGAGCCCCGGGATGAGCACGACCGTCGGGTTCGGGTCGCGCATCGCCGGCGAGTTGGCGTGTTTGCACGCCGCGTAATAGGCGGCGTAGTCCTTGCGGTAAGCGGCAATTCCGTCGGCAAGTTTCGCCTTCAGCGCGGCGACGTCCTCGGCCTGCGGATTCCAGTCGACGTAGAGCGGCTTGATCTTCGTGCGGAGGAAGTGATCGGGGCACGACGTGCCGAGTTCGGCGAGACGCGCCGCATCCTTCGAGTTCACGAAGCGCAGGATCTTCGCGTCGTCCTGCACGGTGCCGATGAAGCGCTTCTCCTTCGAAACCTGGCCGCGCAGCCACGGCAGGATCGCGGCGAACGTCGCGCGGCGCTTCGCTTCGTCGAGCGTCTGGTATTTCGCGCCGCCGAAAGCCGCGGCGTCGCCGCCCTTCGCGGCGTATTTCTTCTCAATGTAGACGGACGCTTCCTCGATGAAAGCGAGCGTGTCGGTGTAGCACTGCTTGTCGTCGTCCGCCCACGAGATGAAGCCGTGCTGGCCCATCATGATGGCGCGAACGTTCGGCTGCTCCCGCGCGATCTTCTGCATCGCGAGGCCGAGTTCGAAGCCCGGGCGCATCCACGGCACGTAGGCCATGCGGCCGCCGAAGATTTCCTGGGTCAACTTCTCGCAGTTCGCCGACGCCGCGATCGCGATGATCGCGTTCGGGTGCATGTGGTCGACGTGCTTGCCGGGCAGGAACGAGTGCAGCGGCGTGTCGATCGACGAGGCGCGCGGGTTCAAGTTGAACGTCGCGTGCGTATACATGCCCACCATGTCGTCTTCCGCCGGCGCCTTGAGGCCCTTGTCGGAGCGCGAAGCGTAGAGCGATTGGAGACCGACGAGCTTGCTCTGGTAGAGCGACGAGAAATTCTCGCGCGTGCTCGTGCGCAGGTCGCCGCCGGAGCCTTTCACCCAGAGCACCTCGGTGGCCGCGCCGGTGAGCGGGTCCTTCTCGGTGAGTTTGGACGACGTGTTGCCGCCTCCGGTGTTGGTGATGCGTTGATCGCTGCCGAGCAGATTGGAGCGATAAACGAGGCGGGCTACAGGATCCAGGGACGCCGCCTTGGCGTCGTCCCACAGATAGTTGGCGAATTGGTAGGAAGGCATCGTGGAATGCGTTGCGTGGAGAGAAAACGAATCAACGTCGCTGCGCGAGCACTTCGCGCTCGTAGCGTGTCACCGCCGGGAGCCACTGGCGGTCGCCGGGGACGTTGGCGCGGCGACAGTGTTCTTCCCAGATCGCGCCGAGCGGGAGCGTCTTGAGCTCCTCGAGCAGCGCGAGGCGGCCGGTGTGGTCGCCGGCGCCTTCGAGATCGCGCAGGCGTTGCGACGGCTCGAGCAGCGCAGCGAGGAGGCACTTCTGGGCGTTGCGCGTGCCGATGACCCAGGCCGCGACGCGGTTGATGCTCGCGTCGAAATAATCGAGGCCGATGGCGGTGCGCGGCAGGAAGCCGCCGCGGACGAGCTCCTCGAAGAGCGCCTTCGTGACGTCGTCGAACAGCACCACGTGGTCGCTGTCCCAACGCACGCCGCGGCTGACGTGGAGCAGCAGGCCGGGGACGAATTGCAGCACCGCAGAAATCTTGTCCGCCACGGACTCCGTCGGGTGGAAATGGCCCATGTCGAGGCAGAGCATCTTTTTCCGGGTGACAGCGTAGCCCATGTAGAATTCGTGCGAGCCGACGACGTAGCTCTCGGAACCGATGCCGAACAGCTTGCACTCGACCGCGTCGCGGTGAACGCGTTCATCGATTTGTTCCTTGAACACGGCATCGAGCGACTGCTCGAGGCGCTCGCGCGGGCCCTTGCGGTCGGCGGGCAGATCCTTGTGGCCGTCCGGAATCCACACGTTGGTCACGGTCGGCGTGCCGAGGGCCTGGCCCATCGCGGCGCCGATGCGGCGGCACGCGATCGCGTGTTCGACCCAGAATTGACGCACGGCCGGATCGCGGTGCGACAGCGTGAAGCCGTCGTTCGCGAGCGGATGCGAGAAGCACGTCGGGTTGAAATCGAGGCCCATGCCGCGCTGCTTCGCCCAGTCGATCCAGCTCTGGAAATGCTCCACGCCGATCGCGTTCCGGTCGACCTTCTTGCCGCCGAAGTCGCCGTAGATCGCGTGCAGGTTCAGGCGATGCTTGCCCGGGATGAGGGAGAGCGCGACGTCGAGATCGCTACGCAGCTCGGCGATCGTGCGCGCCTTGCCGGGATAATTTCCCGTCGCCTGAATGCCGCCGCCGTCGAGCGTCGCGCCGGCCTTTTCGAAGCCGCCGACGTCGTCGCCTTGCCAGCAGTGCAGGGAGATCGGTGTGCGCGCGAGCGTGGCCAGCGCGGCCTCGGTATCGACGCCGAGGGCGGCGTAGGTTTCACGGGCGGAATCGTAGAGCGAGCGAGTCATGTTGGGATGCAGCATTTGCCGCGGAGCGGCGGGGTGAGCGGAAAACAGCTTGGGCGGATACTCTACAGTGTAGGTGCGGGAGCGGGAATCCCCGCGATGATCTTTGGGATACAGAAAATGTCGACGTCCGAACGCTTGCATTTGCCCGCGGATCACACGAATCGGCGCCAATTAAAGACATTCGTGATTCCGCTGCAGGGCGCCCTGTAGGGCTCGACCTTGTGTCGAGCCTGGCGCGCGAGCGCGGCGCGGGTCTCGCTCGCGCCGCAGCCCCGTTCGCCGCTGAGGCCTCACACCAGGTGAGGCCCTACAAGTCGGTCACTACTGTTCCGGCGGCACCAGAATCGCGGCATTACGCCGCACTCGCGTGGTCGCCGACGGAGACGGTGGCTTCCCCAAACAAGTGACGAAGCCCTTGGGAGTAGGACCGGTTTTAACCGGTCCCGTATCGGCGTCGCAGCGTTCTGGGGCCGGATAAATCCGGCCCTACCTTCGCCGCGTCACTTCAATGGGTAATTCTCAGGAGCTAGCCGCCCCGCCTTTCGCATCGCCAACCACCCGCGCGTCCCTTCAATTCGCGATGGTCGCTTCTCCCCCGCGGCGGCCGCGCCTCCCATGCTTCGCTCTGCCCTCTTCCGCCGCGGTATCTGGCTCGGCCTCGCCGCTCTTTTCGTATCCGCAGTATCCGCACTGCGCGCCGAGGTGCGCTGCGCCCGACTGTTCACCGATCACATGGTCCTGCAGGCCGACCGGTCTGTGCCGGTCTGGGGCACCGCCACGCCGGGCGAAAAGGTGGCCGTGGAGTTCGCCGGACAGAGCCGCGAAACCGTCGCCGCCACCGACGGCGCGTGGCGCGTGACGCTCGAGCCGCTGACCGCCACCGCGACGCCGCGCGCGCTGACCGTCCGCGGCGCGAACACGCTCACGTTCTCCGACGTGCTCGTCGGCGAAGTGTGGTTCGCATCGGGCCAGTCCAACATGGAAAAGCCGCTCGGCGAGCGAAAGGGCCAGAAGCCCACGACCGGCTACGATCTCGAGATCGCCGCGGCGAATTATCCGCTGCTCCGCCTCTTTCAGATTCCGCGCACCGACTTGAAGCAGGACGGCCCCGGCGTTTTTCGCTGGCTCCCCTGCTCGCCCGAGGCCTTGCGCGCCTCGAACTTCTCCGCCGCCGCATATCACTTCGGCCGGCAGGTGCAGCCAGCGCTCGGCGTGCCCGTCGGCATCATTCACGCGAGCTTCGGCGGCACGCGCATCGAGGCCTGGCTGCCGCCCGAGGCGTTCGCCGACCCGCAGCTCGCCGGACTGGAAAAAGAGCGCTACGCCGCCTGGGTGCCCGGCGTGCAGCCGACGGAGTTGTTCACGAGCATGGTGCGCCCCTACGCGCCCTACGCCGTGCGCGGCTTCCTGTGGTATCAGGGCGAGACGAATTGCATGGTGCCCGACTCCGACCGCTACGCGCCCAAGCTCACCACGCTGATCGCCCACTGGCGCCGCGTCTGGGAAAACCCCGACGCGCCCTTCTACGGCGTGTTGCTCGCACCGTTCGACTACTCGCAGTGGGAAAAATTCGCCACGACTGATCTCGCGCTCCCGCGCTTCTGGCAATCGCAGATCGAGGGGCTCTCCGCCCCGCACACCGGTTACGCGGTGGTCAGCGATGGCGTCGACGACCTGCACGACATCCACCCCGTGAACAAGCGCGTCGTCGGCGACCGCCTCGCGCGCCTCGCGCTCCACGACACCTACGGCCGCACCGACATCGCCGCCCGCGGACCGAGGCTCGCCAGTTGGAAAATTGACGGCGCCGCGCTCGTGCTCACCTACGCCCACGCCGACGGTCTGCACACACGCGACAACCTTCCGCCGACCGACTTCACGCTCGCCGGCGCCGACCGCGTCTTCCACCCCGCCAGCGCGACGATCAAGGACCACACGATCACGCTCACGAGTCCGCAAGTGCCAACGCCCGTCGCCGCCCGCTTCGCCTGGCACGAAACCGCCCGCCCCAACCTCGTCAACCGCGCCAGCCTCCCCGCCGTGCCTTTCCGCACGGACGACTGGCCGGTAAAGATCGACCGCCCGGTGATGAAGCCGCTGGAGATGCGGCCATGAGACCCATTTCAAAGAAATGGTCGGGGCAGCCAGCGGCTCCGTAGGCAATTCTCCGCTTCGCACGCAATGGAGAATTGCCTACGGTTTTGATTCAGGTGTTGAAAACAAACACGTTATCGCTCCTTCTCCCTGCCACGGGCCAACCTCCGCGTAGGTTTTACGCGTAGTCTGAATTACACTGTTCGGCAAAGAATGACGCGTTGCAGATGATGACTCCACGAGAGCGCCTTCGTGTTGCTTTGATGTTCACGGGAATCGTCTGCGCGATGTGTGGCATCGCCGTGGCGTGTGGTTCGCCCAAGAAGGAGCTCGGTGACATGCGATACCGAGTTGGCGCATGGAAAGACGGCGGCGTCGGAGGCGCGGTCCCGAAAGAGGTAGCGCCTTGGTTAATCGGCGGCGGCATTGCGATGCTTGCGGCGTCGTTCTTCTCCCGAGACTGATGAAAACGCCGAACCAGTCGCTAGAGCCAACGCGTATGCTTGGCACGTCGGCTGCGGAGCAGCCTTTGGTGCCAAGCATACGCGTGGCTCATCTATAACGATCGGCGGAAGAAAGATGGTCGAAAACCCAGAAATCATGGAGGCATTTTATGCGGGTCGGCGCAGCTCGACCTACCCGCTCGCCGTGAATGATGTGGTTCGCGTGAAAGAAGGAAGAAAGAGC
>JAEYUW010000031.1 GCA_023432225.1 Verrucomicrobiota bacterium | reverse complement strand
CGCGGGCGATGGTCGTGGCCGACTGGTGGTAGCCGAGGTAGATGACCTCGATGCCGTGGCGGGCGAGTTCGATGTTGATGGTCGTGACGGCGCTGTCGTGTCCGTCGCAGATCGGCACCGCAGTGAGAATGCGGAGCGGAACGGCGTGGGCAGCGGCGGCGCGGCGGGGGTGAGCGGCGGCCATAGGTTGGCTATGACATACGTCGGTGCGCAGCGTGCGCAACTGCGGTGCGGGCGCGGGCGGGAAATCGCAGGCACGCTAATATGGGGCTATGAGCGGCGAATGCCTGCTTAAACGGCGCGGGCGCGCCGACGCGGTGAGGGCTGGGCCGATGGGGAACGCGGGGAAAACAAAAAGCGGCGGCCAGTGGCCGCCGCAGCAGAGAGAGTGCGAAGTGACAGGCGGACGGGATCAGTCGCGGCGAGCGCGTTTGCTCCGCCAAACGGAGCCCGCGACGAGCAGCAGGCCCGCGCCGAAGAGCGCGTAGGTGGAGGGCTCGGGGACGGGCGTGAAGTTGAGCAGCAGCGCGGTGCTGTCGGTGCTGAGCGAGAGGCTGAATTCGCCGGGCTGGTAGGCGGTGAAGTTGCCGGTGTTCAGCACCAGATTGCTCGATCCCGCCTGGCCGTTGCCGAGGAGGCCGGTGATCGGGGTGGAGGTTTGCAGAATCGCGAGCGAGGCGGGCGCGCTGAAATCGGTCGTAAGCGCGCCGAGGCTGTTGCCGAGCTCGGACCAGGAGTTGATTTGGATCGTGAAGGGATTCGCGATGGTGGCGGTGAGGGCGAAGGCGCCGGTGTCGCTCACGACGATCTGGTCCCAGCCGCTGCCGGCCGTGCCGGCGAAGTTCGAGATGTCGAAGCTCGCCATGCCGCCGCTCGCGAAGGTGAGGTTGCTGGTGAACGTGAGCTGGCCGGGCGAATTGCCGGGGGCAATGGTCACGTTCGTGCCGGCGGTGATGGCGGAGGCAATGGTGCCGCTGCCGCCGAGCATGCCGCCGGCGGTGCCGAAGGTGATGGGATTGGCGAGCGTGTAGCCCGCGACCGCGCCGACGCCGCCGCCGTCCAGAGTGATCGTGCCGGTGCCGAACGGGCCGGAGACGATATGATTGCCCTCGCTGCGCACGACGTTGCTGCCGGCGAGGAGGAGGCCGCCGTGAACGGTGGTGCCGCCGCTGTAGGTGTTGTCGCCGGCGAGCACGAGGGTGCCGGCGCCGTTTTTTATCAGGGATGCGTTTACGGCGGTCGTGTTGCTGCCCGAAAAATTCTCGGGCGTGCCGCCGATGTTCGCGTAGAGATAGCCCTCGGAGTGTTGATTGATCGTCAGGGTGGAGTCCGCGCGGAGGGCGATGAAGGAGCGGTTGGTGTTGTCGGCGTAGGTGTAGCCGCCGCTGAGACTGCCGACGGTGGGTGCCGCGCTTTCGAATTTCAGGTCGGAGCCGCTGCCGAGATAGATGAAGCTGCTGTTGAAGCCGAGGGAGTTGTCCTCCTGGGCGACGACCAACGGTGTGCCTTCCTCCGCGTTGTTGCCGAGGTAGACGCTGTAGGCGTTCAGGCCGGTGTTGTTGCCGGCGAGGGTGAACGTGCCGTTACCCGTGAAGCTGAGCATCGAAACGGAGCCGGTGAGATTGCCGTTCAGCGTGAGGCCGTAGCCCGCGTAGGACTGTAGTCGCGTGGCCGGGTCTTCGTTTTCGCTCGTGGTCGGCACGCCGAAACGCACGTTGCCGTAGGAGAAATTAATGTCGTTGTGCAGCGTGATGCCGTCCGTGGTGGCGGCGATGGTGGCGGGCGAGTCCCAGTTGTAATTCGTGGCGAGGTTAAGCGAGCCGGTGCCGAGGGGGCCTTTGGTGATCGCTCCCGTGCCGTCGACCGTGCTCGAGGCGCCGAGGAGCAGATAGCCGCTGTTGAAGGTGGTGCCGCCGCTGAACGTGCTGTCGCCGGAGGTGATTTCGACAATGCCGCGGCGATGGCCGTCGCTGTTCGTGGCGCCGATGTTCAGCGACGACACGGCCGTGGGATCGATCTGGGTGGGCGTGTTGGTGACGGGAATGCCAGCCAGCGGCTGGTGAAGCGCGCGATCGAGGGTGAGCCAGCCGCCGTTGAGGCCGGTCACGGAGAGCTGGCCGCTCGAGGGGGCGACGATGGGACCGGCGAGATGGACGTGTGTGGTGGTGCCGATAAAGATGTCGTTCAGGGCGCTGAGATCGATGGGGTCGGAGATCGTGCGGCCGGAGGAGTTGGCGGAGTCGAAACCGAGAATCGAATCTTCGTTGTAGGCGGTGCCGGCGAGGCGGGAGATGAACTGCGCGGGCGTGACGGTGCCGGAGCCGCCGGCGGTGAAGTTTTCCGTGTAGCCGACGTAGGCTCCGGAATCCAAGGAGAAGCTGGAGCCGTTGGGCAGCGCGGTGGCAGAGTCGAGCACCACGATGGAGTGGTCGCTCAGGAGGTTGCCGGTAAAGCTGTTCGTGCCACGAAGCCACACCGTGAGGGGAGTGGAGCCGTAGGGGGTGCGGACACGGACGCCGGTGGCGGCGGTGAGATTACTCTGCACGTAGAGCGTGCCCTCCTGGCCGCCGAAGACGTAGTTGCCGCCGGTGGGCGGAGTGATGGCGCCGGTGATGATGGCCTTGGTGAGCGAGCCGAGGCCCCAGAATCCGTTGAGCGGGTCACCCGAGTCGGGGGTGAAACCGGAGAGGTCGAGTGTGTCGGCGAATGTGTTGACGGTGCCTGCGGCGGGATGGGTGTCGAAGCCGAGCGCCCCGTTGAAATTGGTTTTGTCGGAGATCCTGCTGAGGATGGCCGTCATGCCGCCGTTGTAGCCGGTGCCGACGTAACCTTGGTAAGCCGAAATTGCGCCCTCGGTCGGGAGTGAGCTGGGAGTGTAGAAGATGACGGCGGCGTTGTCCGCCACGGTGCCGCCGGTGTAGGTGTTCGTGCCGCTGAGGACGACGACGGGCAGGTAGTCGGAGTCGGTGGGCGTGGCGGCGACCTGACTTTTGTCGTTGTTGTCGCTGTAGCCGTAGTAGCCGCGGAAGGTCAGCTGGGTGGCGCCGGCGGCGGCGTTGCCGATGTTGCCGCCTTGGAAAGTCAGGCCGGATTCGCCCGGCTTGATTTGGCCGATGAACAGTGCGCCATCGAGGCCGACGTTGATCGTGGTGTTCGGATTCTGCGGCGTGATCGTGCCGGCCAGTGTGAGGCCTTCGCCGTTGCCCGAGTTGTCGATGGTGACGTTGTTGCCGAGGGCAACCGGGTTGTGGAGCACGACATCGTCGTCGGAGTTTGCGCCCAGGCGCGTGTTGTTGGCGAGGGTGAGCGTGCCCGAGCCCAGCGGGCCGGTGATGCCTTCACCGAGAGTGGAGCTAGCCCCGACATAGAGCGTGCCGCCCTGGATGGTGAGGCCGCCACTGAAGTCATTGTTCGGGCTGGCGAGAATGAGCGTTCCGTAGCCGGTCTTGATGAGCGATGTGCCGGCGGTGGCTTCGGTGATGTTGCCGTGGACGTAAGCGGACCCGTTGTTGATTGCCCAAGTTTGCGAGGTGAGCAGCCGGATCGTCGTGCCCGTCGACACTTGGGTGTAGGAATAGCCGTTGAGGGTGATGCCGTCGGCACCGATACCCAGCGCGGCATCATTCACATAGAAACTGTAGGACGGCATCGGGCCTTCGAACGCGATGCCCTTCACTTCGAAAATGGCGCCGCCTTCTGAGCTGCCGGGATAGGGCAGCTCCACGTTGAGCCAGTTGCCGCTGCCCACGCCACCGGAGGCGCCGAAGAGCAGCGATGTGTTCTGCGCGCTCGACGTGGGCGCAACGCCGCCGACCCAATTGGCGCCGTCGCCGGCGTTGGCGAACGGATAGCCGTGCACCGAGGTGGTTGCGTTCCCTGACCAGATGAACGTGGTTTGAGCGGCGAGCCATCCGGACGAAAGCACGCAAGCGAGCAGCACGGCGAGGCGACGCGGGGCGTTCATGACGCCGAGGGGTATCGGGGAACCGACCCTCGCTCAAGATTTTTGCAGGAGGCCGAACGGCCCGGATAGCCGGGGCGGACGGGCCTGAGGGCCCTGCGGACCGACGCAGCAATCGTCTCGCAGAAAACGGCGTTTGAGCGGCACGACCGTCCCGCGGGCGGGAAAAATACGGACGAAGATCGGTGGGGGGCCGAAAGCCGTAGCGGGCTTACGCGCTTGGCGTTCGTGGTTTATGCGCGCCGAAAAAATCGGGCACGCGCGTTGCATGGGAAGCGGAAGGTCCATGCATCACTCGCTCTCATCTTTCGCCTCTGTGCGCGTTCGCCGCACGCTGCTCACGTTCTCTGCGGTGCTCACGCTGCTGCCGGCTCCGGCGCGCGCGGGTTACGAGGATATCGTCAACGCGTTCGCGGCAATCCGTGCCAACACGAGTTTCCCGGTGGAGGGGAAAACGTTCAACGACGTCGAGGAGACGTTCGGGCCGCGCCGCCAGCCGTCGCTGAGCGGCAGCTACGATTGGCATCGCGGCATCGATATCGATGGTGCCGGCGGTGAGAACATCCTCGCGGCCTACGATGCGCAGTTCGAGAAGCTCGATTACTCGGCCAGCGCCGGCAACTACGTCGTGTTGAAGCATACGCTGCCGTCGTCCGTCGCCTTCGGCCCCAATCCCGACAAGCAGACGTGGACGACGTTCTACACTTACTACATGCACTTGAGCGCCGACAGCGTGACGCTCGTCAACAACGCCGGCTGGACCAAAGGCACTGCGATCACGAAGGGCACGACGATCGGCCATCTCGGCAACAGCGGCGGCTCCGGCGGCGAGACCTACGCGATGCACCTGCACTTCGAGTTGCGCTTCGGCTCGTCGAATCCGCTCGAGAACCAGATCGCGGGCGACGGGCTCACGAAGACTGATGCGTGGTTCGATCCGCACATGCACCCGCTGCTGCTCTTCAACCCCAGCGACACCACACTGCGCGGCGCCTCGAGCGGCACGAGTTACACGCAATCGCTCTCGCTGCTCGCGGCCGGCACGCACGCCGACGGCATGACTTTTCAATATGCGTCGTCGCTCGACGAGCTGCCGTTGCTGAATCGTTTCGAGGTGCAGGTGCGCGAAATCGCGAGCGGCAACGTCGTGCTCTCGCACACGCTCGATTTCAACCAGCGCCTCGGCTTCGACGCCTCGACCAACGCGCTGCTCGACACGCGCGATCTCACGCAGCCCTACAGTGCGCCGCAGTATTTCGAGGATGCGGACACGACGTTCAGTTCGCAGCTCGTCGTGCCCACGAGTTGGCTCGGCGCCTACCACTCGGCGGCGTATTCCGTCACGGTGACCGCGAGCGACATCTGGATGAGTTCGACCGCGCTCACGGTTTCCGCCGTGCCGGAGCCCTCGACCTACGCCGCGCTCGCAGGCGCGCTGGCGCTCGGTTGCGCGGTGTGGCGGCGACAGCGCCGGAGCGCACGGCGCCGCTGACGGTGCCTCGCGCGTGCAGCGCGATGAATGTCCATTAGACGTGCGCCGCCGCCGCATGCGGCATGCTTTTTTCTGAAGACAGCGCAACATGTGCGCAGCGCCGCGCGCGACGTGGGAGTATCATCACGTGTCACCCCTCATCTCCGCGTCCACGGACGGAGGCACTCCCATGTTCGCGATTCCTCTGTTCCTATGCGTGCGAGATTCGTTTCGTTTCTTAAATCGCTCCTCGGATTGACCGTGTGCTGCTGCGCCGCGACGTGCGCTTCCGCCCAAAGCGTGGTCACGCTTTCGACCACCGCCGCAGGCGACGCCACCTATGCGTGGAATTCAAAATACGGGCCCAGTGGCTACGGCGCGGGAGGCAACAGCATCGGAGTGGGCCTGCAGATGAACGCGCCTTACGGCAACGACTACACCATCGCGATCTTCATGGTGCCGCTCGCGGACCTCGCCGGTCGTCCGCTGCTCAGCGCGACCTTGCACGTGAACTCCACAGGCTTTAGCACCGGCTATTATTATGGGTCAGCCAACATGGGCTGGGTCAACCCCGGCACCGCCACGCTCACCGGCAACGTCGTGACTGACGGCCTCGGCCCGGTGGCGGCGAGCCCGGCGGCCGGCTGGACGTTCTTCACCACGGACGCTGGTGGCGACGATCCGCTGGCGGGCACGGCGGGATGGCGCGAAATCACCGTGACAAGTTACATTCAGGCCGACCTCGATGCCGGGCGTGCGTTCAGCATTTTCACGCTCAACGGTTCGCGCGACACCTACGGTGGCATCTACGCGGCCGAGAGCGGACAGGGCGCCTATGTGTCCGCGACCGTCGTGCCCGAGCCGTCGACCTACGCCGCGCTCGCAGGCGCGCTGGCGCTCGTTGTTGCCGTGTGGCGCCGCCGCGTGATTGCCTAGCAAGCCTCGGGCGATGGCAGGGCCGAATGGCCGGTGCGCGCGGTCGGGCGGAGCGCTCGCGCCGGCCCTGACGGAGCGAGGTTGGCATGCGCGCGGTTGACGCTGTTCGCGTCGCGTGGTGAGGTGTGCGTGGAGCGAGCAAGGGCCCTTGCTCCAACCCCTATGCTCTCGGAATTCCGTGTCGTGTGCCGCTCGCTGGCACGCGCGCCAGGTTACGCCCTCACTGTCATTTTCACGCTGGCGC
Source organism: Verrucomicrobiota bacterium (assembly GCA_023432225.1). Lineage (GTDB taxonomy): Bacteria > Verrucomicrobiota > Verrucomicrobiia > Opitutales > Opitutaceae > Didemnitutus. The sequence continues at coordinate 7,490 of JAEYUW010000031.1, read as the reverse complement.
TCGGCGTCGGCACCGCCGCGGCGTTGCACAGTTCGTTGAAAGGATCGCTGCTCTTGCGGTTCAATTTCGCGGACATCGACCAACTGGTCCGGGTGGAGGCGATTTTCCAGGGTTCGCGTTATCCCAATCAGTCCTTTCTCGCGCGCTACCTCGCTTATCAGGAACGGGCCAGAACACTCGCGACGCTCGCCGGCGGCACCAGCGACTCGCTCAACCTCGTCGTCAACGGCGAGCCGGAGGGCGTGACGGTCGCGCGCGTGACCGCGAATTATTTTACCGTGCTCGGCGTCGCGCCGATGCTCGGTCGGACGTTTCTGCCGATCGACGGCCAGCCGGGCGGCGAAAATGTCGCGCTGCTCACGTTTAACTTTTGGCGCAATCGCTTCGGCTCCGACCCCGCGATCGTCGGCAAGGAGATCCGGCTGAACGAGCGCACTTATCAGGTTGTCGGCGTGTTGCCGGAGGATTTCCGCATGCCGTTCAACACGTCGGGCGGGCGCCTGTTTGTCCCGCTGATCGTGCCGCGGGTGAGCACGCCGCAGACGGCCTTCAACAATATGGCGACCATCGCCCGGTTGCGCCCCGGGGTGACGTTCGCGGAGGCGCAGACCGAGCTGCGCACGATCCTGCCGGAGCAGGGGCAACCTTACGCGGAGCCGATGGGGAAATTCCAGGCGGTGGTGAAACCGATCGACGCGCAGCCGGAGTTCGACGGTTACCAGCGCTACGTCGTGATGCAGTGGACGGGCGTCGTGGCGGTGGCGTTTCTCTACCTGATCGCGTGCGTGAACGCCGGCAATCTCATGCTCGTCCGCTCGCTTGATCGGCGACGCGACACCGGCATCCGCCTCGCGCTCGGCGCAGGACGCTGGGCGGTCGCGCGGCCGTTTTTGATCGAGGCGCTCGTGTTGTCCGTCCTCGCGATTTGCTGCGGCGTCATGGTGGCGAAGTGGCTGTTGCCGGCGTTGCTCGCGGTGGCGCCCGGAGCGGAGGACAGCAGCTTCCGCGCGATCACGCTCAGTTGGGAAACACTCGGCTATCTCGCGCTGCTCGGCGTCGTGACGGGCCTGCTTGTCGCCAGCGGTCCGGCGTGGCGCGCGGCGCAGATGAACGTGAACGACGCGATGAAAGACAGCGGCCAGGGCACCGGCGACAGCCGGCGGATGCGGCGGATTCGCAGCACGATGGTCGTCATCGAGGCGACGCTCGCGGTGGCGTTGCTCGCCGGCACCGGACTGATGATCCGGACCTTTCAGCGTTTGCAGGATTACGAGCCCGGTTTTCAGACGGCGAATCGCTTCGTCGTGAACCTGCGCATTTCACGCGAGGAGAATCTCAAGGCGGATGTGCGGCTGGAGCGTTTCAAACAAGTCGTCGAACGCCTGAAGTCGGTGCCGGGAGTGACGGTCGCCAGTTTTGCCGCCACGAATTTCAGCCCGAGCTTTTTCGGCCCGATGAAGATCAAACTTGTCGGCCGACCCGACGCGGGCGAGGTGGACGCGGCGCCGCACGTCATGATGCCTGACGCACTGGAACTGCTCGGCATCCCGTTGCGCGCGGGCAAATCGCTGGCCGAACTGCGGACCGGCGACCCCGTCGCCGTCGTGGTGAGCGAGACTTTCGCGCGCAACTTTTTCCCGGGGCGCAGTCCGCTGGGCGAGCGCATCGAGCTGTGGGGAGCGCAAAAGTGGGAGATCGTTGGTGTCGTCGGCGACATCCGCTCAGCGCGCACGGAGGCGAAGCCGCGGTTTTATTTCCCGTATTGGCAGCAGAAAGGTTACACGAGTTTCAATCTCCTGCTGCAGACCGCGATGAAGCCTGGGCCGCAGTTCAATCAGGAGGTGCGTCGGGCCATCTACGAGATCGAACCCAAGTTCGCCGTGATGTCGGTCACCAGCTTTGAGCAGCAGCTGAAATCCGAGATCAACACCGAGCGCTTCGTGATGACGGCGCTCGAGGTGCTCGGCGGCCTCGCGCTGTTGCTGGCGGTGCTCGGGCTGTTCGCGATGATGTCCTACTCGGTGGCGCAGCGGCGCGCGGAGTTCGGCATCCGGCTGACGTTTGGCGCGACACCGAACTCCCTGAAATGGCTGGTGCTGCGCGGCGGCCTCGTGCTCGCCGCGCTCGGCGTGGTCGGCGGACTCGCGATCGCGTGGGGGCTGTCGCGACTGATGACCGCGGTGCTCTACGGCACGAGTGGCGCCGATCCCGTGATTTTCGGTGTCGTCGGAGTGCTGATGCTGCTGGTCGCGCTGCCCGCGTGCTGGTGGCCCGCGCTCCGCGCCGGCAAGGTCGACGTAGTGAAATTGCTGCGCACGGAGTAGGGCCGGCTTCAGCCGGCCCAAGCGGATGTGCGTTTGCGAGTGACGTCGGCGAGTGACGTCGAACTGGGCCGGCTGAAGCCGGCCCTACCTCAGAAGTCCGCCGTGCCCGGCGTGCGGGCGAACGGGATCACGTCGCGGATGTTGCCCACGCCGGTCACGAACATAAGCATGCGCTCGAAGCCGAGGCCGAAGCCCGCGTGCGGCACGCTGCCGTAGCGACGCAGGTCGAGATACCACCAGTAGGCCTTCTCGTCGAGGTGGTGCAGCGCCATGCCTTCGCGGAGTTTTTCCAAACGCTCCTCGCGCTGGCTGCCGCCGATGATTTCGCCGATGCCGGGGACGAGCAGGTCCATCGCCGCGACCGTTTCGCGGCCGGGCGCGCAGCCATCGTTGGCGCGCATGTAGAACGCTTTGATCGCGCGCGGGTAGTTGTAGACCGTCGTCGGGCACTTGAAGTGCTCCTCCGTGAGGTAGCGCTCGTGCTCCGCCTGGAGATTCGCGCCCCACGCGACCGGGTGCTCCCACGTCTTGCCGCTCTTCTCGAGGATCTCGATCGCCTCGGTGTAGCTGCAGCGGACGAACGGTTTTTCGAGGACGAAGTCGAGGCGTGCGAGCAGGTCCTTGTCGACGAACTTGGAGAAGAATTCGAGATCGGCCGCGCAGTGCTCCTTGGCGTCGCGGATGAGGTATTTCACGAACTCCTCGGCGAGGTCCATGTTGCCGTGGATGTCGCAGAACGCGACTTCGGGCTCGATCATCCAGAACTCGGCGGCGTGGCGCGAGGTGTTGCTGTTCTCGGCGCGGAACGTCGGGCCGAACGTGTAGATGCTGCTCAGTGCGTGCGCGAAGATCTCGCCCTCGAGCTGACCGGACACGGTGAGGAACGCCTTCTTGCCGAAGAAATCCTTCGCGTCGTCGACGTGCTTGCCGTCCTCGGTGCGCGGCGGGTTGGCGACGTCGAACGTCGTCACTCGGAACATGTCGCCCGCGCCTTCGGCGTCGCTCGCCGTGATGATCGGCGTGTGCACGTAGTGGAACTGCTTGTTCTGGAAAAACTGGTGCACCGCATACGCGAGGCGGCTCCGGACGCGGAAGACGGCGCCGAAGAGATTCGAGCGCGGACGCAGGTGCGCGATCTCGCGCAGGAACTCGAGCGTGTGCCCCTTTTTCTGGAGCGGGTAAGTCGCGTCGGCCTCACCGAGCACGGTGAACTTCGTCGCGACGACTTCCCATTTCTGGCCGGCGCCCTTCGATTCGACGAGCTTGCCGTGCACTTCGACGGACGCGCCGGTGTTGGCGCGGGCGACTTGCGCGTAGTCGGGCAGCGAGGCATCGACGATCACTTGCATGCCCTTGAGGCACGAGCCGTCGTTGAGCTCGATGAACGAAAAGGCCTTGGCGTCGCGGCGGGTGCGGACCCAGCCTTGGAGGAGGATCGAATCGTTCGGTGCGGTGGCGTTGTGCGCGTCTTTGACGAGAGTGCGTTGCATGGCGGAAAAGGGCTTCGAACCAAGCGGCGCGCGGAGCGGTTGGCAAACTCGATATGACGCGGGCGAGTGAGCGCACCTTTGCCCCAAGTGTCATGGCGAGGAGCGCAGCGACGAAGCGATCCAGCGCTCGCTGGATAGCCATCGGCCTTCGCGCAAGGCTACGGTCCGACAAGCTGCTCGACTTCGTCGAGCTCGCGATAACCAACAAGGAACGTGCGGGGCGGGAAGGGGCGGCGCGACGCCGCCCGGGCGCGCCCTACCCGCTGCGCGGCGAACGTCACTTCTTCAGATAATCGCGACCGGTGTCGCGTTCGTCGCCGAGGCTCGACGCGAGGTCGAGCCCTACAAGAGAGGGGCGGGGCGGGGTAGGTTGCGCGCTTGCGCGCAACTCCTCCGCTGACTGGGCCGTGCTCGCACGAGTGGCGCGGCAAGCGCGCCACCTACCTGGCAGTTAGCGTGTGCCTCGCGGGGCTGATGGCCCCGCCTCCACGGACGCGGTGCGTCTGCGCGTGACCGGCTGAAGTCGGCTATTTGTTTACGGTGCTCAGCGGCGCGGCCTCGTCGCGTTCCAGGCCGATGGGATAGAGCAGGTGGCGTTCGTCGTAGAATTTGCTGCGGCGATAAAACCACTGCAGGCGCGCCGTCGGATTTTTCGCGAACTCGGGCTCGGCGGAGAGCTTGGCTTCGAACTCGGCTCGCAGCTTCGGGTCGTCGGCGAGCATCTTCTCGGCGAGCGGCGCGATCACGTAGCCTTCGATGTATTCGGTGCGTTGCAGAATTTCCGGGAAGAAGCCCCACGCGAGGAACGAGTCGTCGCTGAGCGGATCGAGCAGCATCATGGCCAGGTTGCCGAGCGGTTGATCCGTCGAGACTCGCACCGAACCGGCGGGGTAGGTTTCGTCGCGCGTTTCCCACGTGAGGCGCTCGAACTTGAGCGACTGACGGCTCTCGAACGGCGCGGCGGCGGGCTTGGGATTCACTAGCCGCGCGAGCGTGACGCGGACCGTGGTGGTTTCGCTGAGTTCGTCGAACTCGATACCGTGGGCATGCAGGCGCTCGATAATCTCGGGCTTTGACACCGGAACGTAGAACGCTTTCGGGCGCACGAGCGTGGCGGCGGGGCGGTCGAGGTGAATGGGCAGCCCGGGATACATTTTCGGCGTGCCGAGCCAGCGGACTTCCTTCGTGCCGGAGGCGGGCGAATCGTAGGTCTCGTAAGCGATGCCGGCGAAGTCGATCGTCGCGCCGGTTTCACGGGGCAGGTCGAAGTTGGCGGGTAACTTGTCGGGACGCGCGGCGCGATCTTCCGCGATGGCCGCGCGGACTTTAGCGGCGTCGTCGCCGAGAGTGCGCAACATCGCGGCGAGCAGCACGTAGGTGCCGAGCACGCGCTGGCGATAGGGTTTGAGCGAGTGATTTTCGACGAGGATCGTGGGAATGCCGCGCAGGTCGCCATAGCCGTGCGAGAAGCGCGGCGACGACGTGCCCATGCCGATGCCCTCCGTGAGGTCGCGGTTGTTTTGCGCGAAGATCAGCGGACCGGGAATATGGCCCGTGGCGGTGAGCGCGCGATCGACTTGTGGGCGCAGCGTTTCACTCAACCACGCGGCGATTTTTGGCGACCACGCGAAGGTGGAGCGCTCGCCGTTGAAGCCGTAGGTGATGTCGTATTGGTAATCGATGCCGTCGGTGACGTGCAGGTCGAGATACAGCGACGGCTGCCAGGCGTTGAGCACCTCGAGCAGGGCGCGCATCTCGGGCGCGTCGGCTTTCATGTAGTCGCGGTTCAGATTCAGGTTCTGCGCCGTGGTGCGCCAGCCTTGGTGCACGGGGCCGCGCTGATTAGGGCGGTTCCACTCGGAGGCTCGCTCGTGGCCATCGGCGTTGAGCGCGGGAATGAAAAGGAAGTTCGCCTTCTCCAGCAGCGCCGCCTGCCCGCCGAACGCGAGGTCCCGCAGCAGCATCAGGCTCGCGTCCTTACCGTCGATCTCGCCGGCGTGGATTCCCGCCTGGGCGAGGAGCGTGGGGCGGCCATTTTTCGCGAGCGCTTCGGGGCTTTCGGCTCCTTCTGCACTGACGACCACGAGGCAGAGCGGACGGCCTTGCGCGGTGGCGCCGAAATCGAGGAGCTTCACGCGCGGCGATGCGGCCGCGAGTTGTTCGAGCCAGGCGAGGGTCGCGGCGTAGTTCGGCGAATCGGTGAGGCCGGTCTTCTCCGCTGGCGTGATCCACGGATGGTCAGGCGGAGCGATCAGCGCTTCGCTCGCGCCGTGCCAGGCGGGAGCGGGCGGCAGGAAATCCTGCGGCGAGTTGGCCCAGGCGAACGGTGCGGCGAGGACGGCGGCGAGCAGCAGACGGTGGTTCATGCGCGAGACCGCGACGATGTCGCCCAGGGGCAAAAACGGAAGGCGCAAAGACACGGTGGCGGATAAGTGGGGGCGGACCTGAGGCTCGGGCCGCGGAGTCGGTGCGCCGGGTGCCGGGATGCGGCCGAGTTTTTCGATCGGCAGAACGGTCGCGAGGTCGAGCTGGCGCCGACGGAGGAGGCGAGCGCGGATCTGATGGCGGGCTGGATTTTCGTCCTCGTCAGCGCACGGTTTCGGCGGAAGAACTCCGGCGTGAATCTCGAACGTGCGCGCCGTTTGCTTTGCCAGTTGCAGGACTCGATCCGCGAGTCGGTCGTCGCTTCCCGCGGGCGCGGGACGGCCAAGCTCTCGCGCGTGGCCGCGGTGACTGCCGCCGACACGATCTACGCGGTCGACAAGGTCAGTGAAGCGACGGTGCTCGCGTGGCTGGAGCGGCATTGGCCGCGCGCCTGGCCCGTGGAACTGGTGATGGAAGGACTCGAAGAGCGCGGTGCGGTCACGTTCCCGCGCGGCACGGCCGTGGCCGCGACCCGATGGAAACTCATCCTCGATCCGATCGACGGCACGCGCGGTCTGATGTTCGACAAGCGCAGCGCGTGGAGCCTCGCCGCACTCGCGCCGCAACGCGGGGCGAAGAATACACTCGCTGACCTCGTGGTGGCGGCGATGACCGAGTTGCCCACGAGCAAGAGTGGCGCGGCGGACCAACTCAGCGCCGTGCGCGGGCGCGGCGTGCGCGCCGAGCGCGTCGATTTGCGCACGGGCAAACGGGCGAGGCTGACTCCACGTCCGTCGCGCGCGCGCACGCTCGGGCATGGTTTTGCGTTCGTTGCGAAATTTTTCCCGGCCGGCAAGGCATGGCTCGCGGAAATCGAGGAGCGCCTCCTGCGCGAACTCGGCGAGGGCAATGACGTGTTCGACGATCAATACCTGAGCACCGGCGGCCAACTCCACGAGTTGATCGTGGGACACGATCGCTTCGTCGCGGATTTGCGCCCGCTGGCGTTCGCGCGGCTGGGTTTGAGCGGTGCGCTGGCGTGTCACCCTTACGATATTTGCACGGCGCTCATTGCGCGCGAGGCGGGCTGTGTCGTCACGGCTCCCGATGGCAAACCGCTGCGCGCGCCGCTCGACACGACGAGCGCCGTGGCGTGGACCGGTTACGCGAACCGCGCGCTCGCGCGCCGCATCGGGCCGGTGTTGCGGCGGGTGCTGGCGGAGTAGGGCCGGTTTTCAACCGGCCCGAAAAAATTCCATGCGCGGGTAGATCTTGCGAGCGATGTTGAACTGGGCCGGTCGGAGACCGGCCC
>JAEYUW010000019.1 GCA_023432225.1 Verrucomicrobiota bacterium | reverse complement strand
CATCGGCGCAGGAAGCGACCATGATCCGCGCGGCCGTCGGGCCGGATGTGCTGATCGTGACGCCTGGCATTCGCCTCGCGGGTGGTGTCGCGGGCGATCAGGTGCGCGTGATGACGCCGGGCAAGGCTATTGCGGCCGGTGCCGACTGCCTCGTCGTCGGGCGTCCGATCACCGAAGCTGCCGATCCGCGCGCGGCGGCGGAGGCGTTCATTGCCGAGATCGAGGCCGCACTGAAAGGCTAGCGCCAGCGCTTGTCATCGGCCTTCCTTATGTCCAGTATCCTGAGATAACCGGCGTGATCCGCCGGGCTCTCGAGTTGCGAGGCAGGGAAGGAAATCCGATGAATGCACCTCAGGTACGTCTGACGTCTCTCGCGCATGGCGGAGGCTGCGGCTGCAAGCTCGCGCCGAATGTGCTGCAGCAGTTGCTCGCCGATCAGCCGGCCATGGCGGCCTACAAGCAGCTTCTCGTCGGCACGGATACGGCGGACGACGCCGCCGTCTGGCAGCACGACGAGAACACCTGCATCATCGCAACGACCGACTTCTTCATGCCCATGGTCGATGATCCCTTCGACTTCGGGCGCATCGCGGCGACGAACGCGATCTCCGACGTCTATGCCATGGGCGGCAAGCCCGTCATGGCGCTCGCGGTGCTTGGGATGCCGGTCGACAAGATCCCCATTGAGATGGTGCGCGAGATTCTGAAGGGCGGCGCGAGCGTGTGCGCGACGGCGGGCATTCCCGTTGCGGGCGGCCATTCCATCGACTGTCCCGAGCCGGTGTACGGCCTTGCCGTGATCGGCGTCGCGCGGCCCGAGCAGGTGCGTCGCAATGCCGATGCCAAGGCGGGCGACGCGCTCATCCTTACGAAGGCGATCGGTGTCGGCATTTACTCGGCGGCGATCAAGAAGGGTGTGCTGCCGCCCGCCGGTTACACGGAGATGATCGCCTCGACGACGCTGCTCAACAAGATCGGCGCCGAGCTTGCCGAGGACAAGGACGTGCACGCGATCACGGACGTGACGGGCTTCGGCATTCTCGGCCACGGGCTCGAAATGGCGCGCGGCTCAGGGCTGACGCTGAACATCAAGGCGAGCGACGTGCCGCTGCTCGCGCAGGCCGAGAAGCTCGCGCAGGAGGGGCATGTGACGGGCGCCTCGCATCGCAATTGGGCTAGCTATGGCGAGAGTGTCGTGCTGCCGGAGGGCATTCCCGACTGGCGCCGCCATCTGCTCACGGATCCGCAGACTTCGGGCGGATTGCTCGTCGCCTGCGCGCCGGGGCGTGCGAACGAGTTGGTCGAAAAGATCAAGGCGGCGGGGTATGCGTCCGCGCGCGTGGTCGGCACGGCTGAGGCGGGTGAGGCGAAGGTGCGGGTAGGGTAGGGGGGCTATACCGATCCCTCGTCCACGTCATTGATTGCGTTTTCAAAGGCCTTCCACCACGGCAGAACGTCACGTATCTCGAACGGAAAGGGCTTCGGCTTGCTGAGTTCTGCGCTGGCTTGGCTGTGCCGATGCACTTCTCTCGGCATCCAGCCTTCGTATTCTGGATCTCCCGACGCTTTCAGCGATGCGAGCAGCGAATCTTCGGTGGCGCGCGAGAGAATGGCCTCAAGGTCGTACACCGGGCACACCGCTACATGTTTGCGATCTTCAAGTGCAATATTGCCGTCCTCGTCAGCCAGTTTGTTGGCCTCAGCAAGAACCCTATCTCTCGGATCTCTAGCCATTTGCAAGAACGTATCCAGCGTAAAAACTACAGCGTAACAGCCTGCGGCTAGTTCCACTTCCACGACCCCGCGACGGATGTGGGAGAAGAATCTCCATAGTTGGAAGACGCCCTTGGCAATCTGGGTATACTGCTTCCTCGCGCCTTCGAACGGATCCTCCGCGAATTGAGCCCGATAGGTAAGCCTAGTCGCTTTGCACTCAGCGACAATTGCTAACTTACCTTGTTCTCTGACAAGGACGTCGGGGCTGGCAAATTGTGCTCCCTTCGTGCCGTAGGTGTATGCGCGGCTCGCTTCGAAGCGCTGCATCATCGCGTTGATGAGGTCTATGCAGTACTGCTCAAAACGATCATTCGCATCGTTGATGACATCTTGGCCGCCAGCAATAAGGTCATAATATAATCCGGCCGTAGTCCTTAGCAGAATCATCTCCGGAATTGGCGCTATGAGGCGTTCGGGATCATCGAAGTAGAGCAGTGGTCTGCTGCGAAGGATGCTCGGTAAGAGCGCAGTCGGGATTGTTGAACCATGCTCGGCCTGCGCTTGCGCCACCAGGGATGCGGTGCCAGCGCGTGCCTCTTCGTGAGAGCAGGACATCATCGGAAGTGCTCGCTGAACGATTTCGTCAGTTAGCCCAATCTCTGGGACCGAGATGCGGCGGAGCACCCAAGGGTAAGCGCGGTAGGCGGAAAACACACCGAAACCAACAAAGATTAGATCGGCAATTTCGAAGCCGTGGGTTCGTCTGAAATAGTCCGCACATTTTCCTTGTGCGTAGAGAAATGCGTAACGGTAAATCTGTTGTGCGTTGAAGTAGCCGCGCTGCCAATGAAACTGTCGTTGCGCGATACGATGCATCTCACCCCAAATGGTGAACTGGCCGGCTAAGTAATGTGCAGCTTCCGTATTTTCGAGGGAGTGCAGGCGATTGATTGTTTGCCTTACGGCCTCAAATTTTGAGCAATCGAGCGCTAAATTCTTTTGCCCTCGCGATCGCTGCTTTGGAGTGAGCAACAATTGCACAACTATGGTCTCTAGCTCCCATCGATGTATCCCCCACATCGCAGTGGTCGAAGCCTCGGCAATCACTTGAGGTGGATAACCAATTAAGTGGCTTCGGGCTGCTGGCTCTCGTCCTGACTGTAGGGCGTCGACCGCCCAGATCATTCGAAGAAACGAGGCGTCGTTCGCGCGGGCAAGCACCTTCCGGAGTTGCTTCGAGTGGTATGCGACCTTAGCCGCGCTTGCTCTCGGTTGCCTGCCTTCTGCCCGCATGCGCCACCTCCTACGGATTGCAATCCGCCCGGGTTACGCACTTAGCTTCAACTACATCCGTGTATCGGGAAGGCGGGCAGGCTCATCGCGCCTCCAATACCCACCCTCACCCACCCTTCCCCGGATCGACGAAGAATTCCTTCACGCGGGCGAAGAACCCGCTCGACGCGGGGTTCGTCTCTTTGTTGGACTCGCGCTCGAACTCTTCCAGCAGCTCGCGCTGCTTGCGGGTGAGGTTCTTCGGTGTCTCCACCTCGACCTGAATGTACATGTCGCCCTGCACCTTCGAGCGCAGAACCGGCATGCCCTTGCTCTTGAGGCGGAACTGCTTGCCGTTCTCCGTGCCCGACGGCACCGGCATGCGCACGCGAT
>JAEYUW010000005.1 GCA_023432225.1 Verrucomicrobiota bacterium | reverse complement strand
TTCTCGCGGGGCGTGGGCGTCGGGCGCCCCGCCGTTGGGGGGCGGCCCTCGGTGATTCTTAGTTTTAGCTCTTCTTGCAGGTCCAGTTGGGCCAGTCGTCACCCTTGTGACGGTTGTTTTCCCAGTGGAGCGGTTGCAGGTTGCTCAACTCATCGCCACCGCCTTTGGAGACGGGCTTGATGTGGTCGATTTCCCAACCATTCGCGCTGGTCTGTCCGTATTCCTGGCGGCAGATCAGCGCTCTGCAGGCATCGGTCCGGTAGTTCGGGTAACCCGCGATTGGGTTTCCCTTCTGCCAGACGGCATCGATGGTGGCTTCGTCGAATGACCCGCCACGGTTGTTGGTGTTATGGTTCCTAGCCATGTTGGTTGAGTTGGGGCGCCCGTCGCGCCGCCCCGGTCGGGAATTGCGGTTGAACTATCGCCGCAGCCGCCTCAACGTCTGGATGTCACTCGCTGACGTAAGTCGGCTGCTCGGCTCGGTGGCGTGACGGCGCAATCGACACGCCACTGAGCTGGGCCTCTTGAACAAAGGAAGGCCCCTCGTTCATTTAGCATGAGTCCATTTTGGAGCAGGCTAGAGAAAAGTCAAGCAATACGGTCGGTATTGTCTCTATTTGTTTGACGATCGCCTCTGATATGGTAATACATTACGTATAAATGAAGAGCTTGGGATCATTCGCCACCCTGTTTTCCGGTTACCAGCCAGTTTCCAAAGCGCAGAGAGGCGGAGGAAGCATCGTCCAAACACTCCCTGCTGTTGGCTTACGTGCTCTCAGGTCAGACGGAGAAATTGACTGGAGTTCTCTCGACCAAGTTCAGGCCCCCCAGCATCCCAAGCCCGAGCACTGCTTGCGGGCTTGGGATGTGTTGATCGCTGCTCGCGGTAGCACAGCCAAGCTTGCCCTGCTGGCTCGAGACCCCGAGTTCCCGGTATACTCGTCGACCAACCTTATCGTTTTGAGGACCGATCCGGAACTCGCGGACCCTGCCTATCTCTGGGCCTTCTTGAGTCACCAGCAGCAAAGCCCGCAAAACTCGTATTTCACCAAAGCCACGACAGACCAGTGGTCCATCACGGTGCGCGATTTGGCCAAGATTCCGGTTCCACTGCCTCCCTTGGCCGAGCAGCGAAGAATCGCAGCGGCCGTCACCGCCGTCCGCGATGCCGGACGGCAGGCCCGGGCGATTGCAGATCAATATGATCGACTCCTCTCCTCTTTGATCGCCTCTACCAACGCCCGCCTGCTGACAAAGCTCGTCGCTGACCAGCAGCCACAACTCTGATTCCCGCCATGCCTCTCTCCCTCCCCCAACTCTCCCAGCACCTCTGGCGCGCCGCCGACATTCTCCGCGGGCAGATCGACGCCTCGGACTACAAGGAATACATCTTCGGCTTCCTCTTCCTCAAACGCCTCTCCGACGTCTTCGACGAGGAAGTGGCCAAGGTCGTAGCCCGCGAGACCGCTGCCGGCACCTCCCTCGCCGATGCCCGCCGCATCGCCGACGATCCCGATGAGCACGCCTTCTACGTTCCCGCCCGCGCCCGCTGGTCCGCCCTCACGGCCGTCACCGAGGGCCGCGGCAATGCCCTCAACATCGCCTGCGCCAAGCTCGAGGAGGAAAACACCCGCCTCGAAGGCGTCCTCGCCCGCATCGACTTCAACTCCGAGCAGCGCCTCGGCGACGCCCGCCACCGCGACAACCTCCTCGCCCGCCTCCTCAACCACTTCTCCGAACTCGATCTCCGCAACGCCAACCTCGACAAACCCGACACCCTCGGCGACGCCTACCTCTACCTCATCGAGCAGTTCGCCGACGACGCCGGCAAGAAGGGCGGCGAGTTCTACACCCCGCGCACCGTCGTCCAGCTCATGGTCAACCTCCTCGACCCGCGCGAGGGCATGCGCGTGCTCGATCCCACCTGCGGCTCCGGCGGCATGCTCCTCGAATGCGCCGAGCACGTCCGCGCCGCCGGCGGCGACCCACGCAATCTCACCCTTTGCGGCCAGGAGAAAAACCTCGGCACCTGGGCCATCGCCAAGATGAACCTCCTCCTCCACGGCCTGCCCGACGCCGACATCCAGAAGGGCGACACCCTCCGCGACCCCAAGCACGTCCGCAACGGCGCCCTGCTCCCCTTCGACCGCGTCATCGCCAACCCGCCCTTCTCCCTCAAGGAATGGGGCTGGGAAGAACTCGCCTCCGACCGCTACGGCCGCTTCGTGCCCGAGCGCGCCCCGCGCACCAAGGCCGACTTCGCCTTCATCCAGCACATGCTCGCCGCCACGCGCGAGGACGGCGGCCGCCTCGCCGTCGTCATGCCCCACGGCGTGCTCTTCCGCGGCGGCGCCGAGGAGCGCATCCGCCGCCACCTCGTCGAGGCCGACCTCGTCGAAGCCGTCATCGGCCTGCCCGCCAACCTCTTTTACGGCACCGGCATCCCCGCCTGCATCCTCGTGCTCCGCCGCGGCAAACCCGCCGCGCGCCGCGGCAAGATCCTCTTCGTCCACGCCGCCGGCGACTTCGAGGCCGGCAAGCGCCAGAACCGCCTCCGCCCGCAGGACATCGCCCGCGCCACGCGCGTCTTCGAGACCTTCACCGACGAGGAGCGCTACGCCCGCGTCGTCGCCCGCGACGAGATCCAGACCAACGAATTCAACCTCAACATCACGCGCTACGTGGACACCGCCCCGCCCGAGGAGCCGGTGGACCTCGCCGCCGAGCTGAAGAAGCTGGAAAAGCTCCAGCGCGAACGCGACGCCGCCGAGGCCCGCGTGAAGAAGCACCTCGCCGAACTCGGGCTCGTGTAACCGTGATCGCTCTTCGCGCCGCCATGTCCGCGCCCGCCAAGAAAGCCCGCCGTGGCTACAAGCTCACGCCGTGCGGAGAGATTCCGCAGGACTGGGAGTGCGTGACGTTAGGCAGCATCTTCGCCGAGCGGATCGAAACCGGGTTCACGGATCTGCCCTTGCTGGCCGTCACCGGTGAACGCGGCATCGTGTTGCGCGATTCGTTGGAGCGGCGCGATTCGTCCAGCGAGGACAAGTCGGCTTATCTGCGCGTTTGTCCGGGCGACATCGCCTACAACACCATGCGTATGTGGCAGGGCGTTTCCGGCCTGTCGCCTTACGAAGGCATCGTTAGCCCTGCTTACACCGTCTGTCGTCCCTTGAAGGGGCTGGTGCCGGAGTTCGCGCCCTATCTGCTGAAGCACCCCGCGAACATCCGGCTATTCCATCGCCACTCGCAAGGCTTGGTGGACGACACGCTGAATCTGAAGTTTCCGCACTTCGCGCAGATCTACGTCTCGGTGCCGACGTTGAAAGAACAAAAGAAAGTCGCCGAATTACTGAAGGACGCCGACCGCGCGATTTCTCTAAGCGAGAACTTAACGGACCAAATGAGTGCAGTTCGCGACAAGGCTATTCAGGCGCGCATCCAAGTGCTGGGTGTTCGGGACCACGTCATGGGCGAGATCCTTGTTTCAATAGATGCCGGCAAGAGCCCGTTGTGTGAAGATCGTCCGGCATGTGGCGGAGAGGTGGGTGTCCTCAAGGTAGGTGCTGTTTCGCCGGCCGGATTCCTGCCTAATGAAAATAAGGTGGTTAGAGACGAATCCGTTTTCCGACCAGAAATGGAGGTTCGCTTACAAGATCTTCTTCTGACCCGAGCGAACGGGAGTCCTGAGCTAATCGGCATGTCTTGCATTGTAGATCGGCTTCCTGGGCGCCTCTACTTGAGCGACAAAACTTTTCGCCTCCGTGTAGATGAGAAACGGATCGACAAGGCGTTTCTCAATATCGCACTCAAATCTCCGCCAGTTCGCGCGCAAATCGAAGGCACGTCTACAGGAGGGTCTGGCAGCATGGCGAACCTGAGCCAGAACGCTATTCGGGCCCTCAAGATTCCGATTCCGCCATTAGCGAGGCAAAGAGAGATCGTGGAACTGGATAGAAATTTAGCCGGAAGCATCGACGCCGAGGAGCGCAAGCTCGCGGCGTTGGAGCGCGTGAAAGGCGAACTCGCCCGCCGCCTCCTCACCGGCGAACTCCGCATCAAATCATGAGCATCGAGGGCCAGGACGAACTTCACCTTGCCGAGGAACCGGCCCTGCGCCTGCTCGGCCGGCTCGGCTACCGCGTCCTCACGCCCGCCGAGGTCGAGGCCGCCCGCGAATCGTCCTCGTCCGCCATCCTCGTCCGCCGTCTCGCCGCCAAGCTCCGCGAACTCAACGAGGACGCCGCCGACCCGTCCCGCCCGCCGCTCACCGACGCCCAGCTCGCCCGCGTGCTCCGCGCCGTCACCGCGCCCGAAGCCGTCGGCCTGATCGAGATCAACCAGCAGCTCCACACCCTCATCGCCCACGGGATGTCGGTGGAGCACCATTTCGGCGAATTGCGCGGCCAGCAGGGCCGCGACATCCGCCTGATCGACTACGAGCACCCCGAGCGCAACGAATTCGCCGTGGCCCGCCAGTTCGTCGTCCGCGGCGCCCGCCGCCGCGTGGTCGCCGACCTCGTCGTCTTCGTCAACGGCCTCCCGCTTGCCGTCATCGAGTGTAAGAGCCCGCACCTCGCCGACCCGGTCGGCGAGGCCGTGCGCCAGCTCGAACGCTACCAGGAGGCGGGCGAGGATTTCCTGGGCCAAGGGGCACCGGCCCTCTTCCACACCGCCCAGGTGCTCGTCGCCACCTGCGGCACGCGCGCCCGCTGCGGCACGGTGCTGACGCCCGCCCGCTTCTACGCCGCGTGGCGCGACGCCTGGCCGCTGACCGACGGCGAACTCTGCGACCTGACCGGCCGCGACACCGCCGACGAGCTCAACGAGCAGGAGCGCCTGCTCTGCGGCCTCTTCCGCCGTGAAACCCTGCTGGAGGTGGCGCGCACTTTCGTCGCCTTCGAGACCGAGCACGGCCGCACGGTAAAGAAGCTGGCGCGTTACCAGCAGTTCCGCGCCGTCGGACGGGCCGTCAAACGCATCCGCTCCGCCCTCACCCCCGGCCAGCGCGGCGGCGTGGTCTGGCACACGCAGGGCTCGGGCAAATCGCTCACGATGCTCTGGCTCGCGGTGTCGCTCCGCCGCGCGGCCGACCTCAGAAACCCGCTGCTCGTGATCGTGACCGACCGCGTGGACCTCGACCGGCAGATTTCCGCCACATTTGCCCACTGCGGTTTCCCCAATCCCGAGCCTGCCGATTCCGCCGCCAAGCTCCGCAGCCTGCTTACGACTGGCAGCGGCCGGACGGTGCTGACGACGCTCCAAAAGTTCGGCGACCGCGCGACCGATGAACCGGCTTGGAGCACGGAGCCAAACGTGTTTGTGCTCGTGGACGAGGCGCACCGCTCCCAATACCGCGAACTCGCCGCCAAGATGCGTGCCGCGCTGCCGGCGGCCTGTTTCCTTGGCTTCACCGGCACGCCGATCGACAAACGCGATCGCAGCACGCCGCGCGTCTTCGGCACCGTCTTCGACCGCTACCGCATCCAGGACGCCGAAGCGGACGGCGCCACGGTGCCGATCCTCTACGAACCGCGCATGGCCGAGCTGCATGTTGAAGGCCGGACCATCGACCAGCTCTTCGACCGGATGTTCGCGACCTACAGCCGCGAGGAGCGCGAACGGATCAAGGCACGCTATGCTACCAAGTCGGCCCTCGCCGAGGTCAGGGAGCGTCTGCGGGCCATCGCGCTCGACCTTGTGCAGCATTATGAGGAGCGGATCCGGCCGAACGGTTTCAAGGCGCAGGTGGTCGCCGTCAGCCGCGAAGCCGCCGTGGCCTACGGCGAAATCCTGCGTGAACTTCTCCCCGAAGGTTTGGAGTGCGCGGTGGTCATCACCATAGCGCCCGGCGATCCGGCGCGGTTGCAAGTCCATCGCCGTTCGCCGGACGAGGAACAGAAACTCATCGAACGCTTCAAGACACCCGGCGATCCGTTGGCCTTCCTCATCGTCTGCGACAAGCTGCTCACGGGTTTCGACGCGCCAGTCGAGCAGGTCATGTATCTCGACAAAGGCCCGGTGGAGCACGACCTCCTGCAGACGATCGCTCGCGTCAACCGCACGGCCGCCGGCAAGACCTACGGCCTCATCGTCGACTACTGGGGTGTTTCGGAGAACCTCCAGGAAGCGCTGGGCCTGAAGGCTGGCGAGGAGCTGTTCGACCCGGCCGACATCAGCAACGTCGGCGAAGTGCTTCGTCCGCTGTCGGACCGCCTGCGTGACCTCGAAGCGGCGCGCCGGGCCACGCTGCGTTTCTTTGCCGGATTGCCGCGCCACGATGTCGAGGAATGGGTCGCGCGGTTGGAAGCGACGACGGCCCGCATCGAATTCCAGCTCGCCTTCCGCGCCTTCGCGCGGGCGATGGACGAAGTGCTGCCGCAACCGGAGGCGCTGCCCTACGCCGACGACCTGAAATGGCTCGGCTTGGTGCACCTCGCCGCCCGCCGTCGCCTGCGCGACGACACCCTCGATCTGAACGCCTGTGGAGCCAAGGCCCGCAAACTCATCAGCGACTACGTGCGCGCCCAAGGCGTGACCACCCTGCTGGAAGCGCCGGTATCCGTGTTCTCCGAGAAGTTCGACGCCTACGTGCGGACGCTCGGCAGTCCCGAAGCGCAAGCGAGCGAGATGAAGCACGCATTGACGCACGAGATCAGCGTGCGCGCCGACGAAAATCCCGTGCTCTACCGCTCGCTGCGGGAGCGGTTGGAGGAAGTCATTCGGGCGACTCGCGAAGAGCGCCTGCAGGCCGTCGAGCAACTGCGTCGCCTCCAAGGCGTGGCCCAAGAGCTGCGCGCGGCCAGCCGCTTGGCCGGCGAACTCGGCTTCAGCGACGAGCGTGCCTACGCCTTTTACCGGCTGCTCGATGACCATTCGCAATCGGGTGCGCCGGGTGCCGTGGCGGAGGATCAGGCCTCGTATGGCAGCAGCCAGCCTGGCTCTGTGGACGACTCGCGCCGCGAGCTGGCCGAGGAGATTCTGCGCACCTTGGAAGAGTTGGCCGTGATCGACTGGACGCAAAAAGACGACGTGCAGCGCCTGATGCGCCGGCGCATCAAGGAGAAGCTGCGCGCGGCCGGTTACCAGCTAGACGAGTTGGAACCGCTGACCCTGCGCCTCATGGAGCTGGCGCGGCACCGCCTCGGCCGATGAGTCGTGTTTTGCGTCATCGATTGAGGGCGGGCGGCCCGGAGATCGCGGTGCGCGTGATTCGCAGCGCGCAGCGTCAGCACACGATTGCGTTGCAACTCGCTCCCGACGGCCGCGTGACGTTGCGCGCGCCTCTCGGCACCAAACGCGAGAAGCTGGTGGAGATTCTACGCGTGAAGGCGGATTGGCTGGAGCGACGATGGGCCGAGGCTTGGAGCGAGACTCCGCCCCCCAGCCCGCCCCGGGAGTTCGTGAACGGCGAGACGTTTCACTTTCTCGGACGCCAGCACCGCCTGCGACTCTGCGCGGGAGCGGCCGAAGATCGCGTGCTGTTGGAAGGCGAATTCCTGCAAGTGGCTTCGCGGTCGAAGAGAGCTTTGCCGCGGCCGGAAATCCGGGCCCGACTCGTCTCGTGGTTTACGCAACAGGCGCAGGATTTTTTGGCCAAGCGGGTGGAGCGCTGGACGCCCAAAGTGGGGGCGCGGCAAAAGCTGCGGGTCTTGATCGCGAGTCAATCCCGGCGCTGGGCCAGTTGCGGGAAGGGCGGCGTGCTGCGCTTCAATTGGCGTCTGATGAGCGCTCCGGTTTCGCTGATCGACTACGTGATCGTGCACGAACTCTGCCACCTTAAACACACAGATCATTCGCCGGCCTTTTGGATGACTTTGACCCGCATTATGCCGGATCGCACGCGCAGGGAACGGCAGCTGGAAGATCTAGGCTCATCGTTTGGCTTTGAATAGGCAGTCGCCGATCTTGACGCACGCGCGCCGTGCTAGCGTTTGACCATCGGTGAGAGTGCGAGAGACTGTGCGTCGCGCTGTTCTCCCTTTTCGCCATGTCTGCCAAACGTTCCGCATCCGTCTCCACGATCACCGCCGCCCCGTTCGGCAAACTGCCGGACGGTCGCGCCGCCACGCTCTACACGCTGACGAACGCTCGCGGCCTGCGCGCGGACATCACCGATTACGGCGCCATTATCGTGCGGCTGCTCGTGCCGGATCGCGCGGGCCAGTTCGAGGACGTCAACCTCGGCTACAACTCCGTCGAGGATTATGCGAAGGGCTCGCCCTATTTCGGCGCGGTGGTCGGCCGCGTGGGCAATCGCATCGCCGATGGGCGCTTCACGCTCGACGGCAAAACCTATCAGCTCGCCAAAAACAACACGCCCAACGGCGTGCCCTGCCACCTGCACGGCGGCAATGTCGGCTTCGACAAAGTGCTGTGGACGGCCACCGCTGAACTGACACCGGAAGCGCCGGTGCTCACGCTGCGCTACCACAGCCGCGACGGCGAGGAAGGTTATCCGGGCAACCTCGACGTCAGCGTGCGCTACACGCTCACGGCGGACAACGTCCTGCGCGTCGACTATGCCGCCACGACCGATCGCGCCACGCCGGTGAATCTCTGCCAGCACGCCTACTTCAATCTCAAGGGCGAAGGCCGCGGCGACATTCTCGATCACGAGCTCACGCTCAACGCTTCGCGCTACACGCCGGTGAACACGGGCATGATTCCGACCGGCGAAATCGCCTCCGTCGGTGGCACGCCGCTCGATTTCACGACGCCGCACCTCATCGGTGCACGCATCGATGCGGCGCACGAGCAACTCCGGATCGGTGGCGGCTACGATCACAACTTCGTGCTCGATGGTCCGACGCGCCAGCTGGCCTTCGCGGCGCGCGTGCGCGAGCCGGCGAGCGGCCGCGTGTTGGAAGTGTGGACCGAGGAGCCGGGCATGCAGTTTTACTCGGGCAATTTTCTCGACGGCGCGACTGTCGGCAAAAACGGCGCCACGATCGTGCGTCGCGGCGGCTTCTGCCTCGAGACGCAGCACTTTCCGGACGCCATCAACCACCCGAATTTTCCGGACACCGTTCTGCGGCCCGGCGCGCGCTACGAGACGCGCACGGAGTTTCGCTTCAGCGCGGCGTGAGACGGAGCAGGCCAGTCGGTGACTGGCCCGTTTGACGCGCGCGGCCGACCGCGGTCCGTTCAGAGACCGGACCTACGCCAGAAGGCTTCGGCGCCGCTCGGGATAATCGCGCGCGTTTTCCTGCGGGCGCGACAAGGAGGTCACCCCTTCGCTTCCAGCGCCGCGAGCAGCTCCACGTCCGTAAACGGCTTTTTCAGGCAGACCTGCGCGCCGGCACCGGCGGCGATCGTGAGGCAGTTTTGCGAATCGACGTAACGCCCGCCGCCCGAGATGGCCACGACGCGCGGCATCACCCGGCCCGTCCGTCGCAGCCGATGCAGCAACTCGATGCCGTCGCCGTCCGGCATCAGCACGTCCGTGATCAGGACGTCGACCGCCACGGAATCGAGAATCGCCGACGCCTCCCGGCCGGAGCAGGCGCTGACCACGTCGTGGCCCTCGCGGCGCAGCAACTCGGAAACGAACTCCACGATGTGGGTCGAGTCGTCGACGACGAGGACGGAGAGACGTTTGGTGGCAGGCATGCGTGGGAGCCGGAGCGGACGTTTAGGGTCCACCTTGGCGAAAGCAATGCTGCTTCTGGGCCAGGCGATGCCGATTGTCAGACCGGCGGTTCGTTTACCGGCAAAACGATCTCGAAGGTCGTGCCGTGCGCGCCGGATTCGCACAAGGTGAGCTCGGCGCCGATTTGCCGCGCGAGCAGGTGGCTGATAGCGAGGCCGAGTCCGGTGCCGCCGGGTTTCGTGCTGCGGCCGGGTTGAAAAAGCGCTGATCGGACCTGCGGCGGAATGCCGCGGCCGGCATCGGCGACGCGCAGACGCCACGCCGTGGCGACCGCCGACAGCGTGATGTGCACCGCGCCGCTGCGCGGCGTGGCTTCGATGGCGTTTTCAATCAGGTTGCCGGCGACCAGGGCGAGGAGGTTGCCCCGGTGGCTCGGCAGCGAGCCGGCCGCGTGCTCGGTTTCAAACTGGAGTGTGACCCCGCGCGCGCTGGCGGCGGCGCGGTGGCGCTCGCGCAACAGGCTGACGAATTCCGGACCCGTCAGCTCGTAGGAAACGTGCGCTTGCCGCTCGCCGAGCATGGCGACGGTTTGCTGGATCATCTGCTGCAGACGCGCGGTGTAGTCCGCTGCCGTTTGCCAGTCTTCGCCCGCCTCGCCCTGGCTGCGCGAGGCCATCACGGCCCGCAGGCCGGCGACGGGAGCTTGCAACCCGTGGAGCAGATGCGAGGTGATCTGGCCGAGCACGGAGGCTTTGGCGGCGAGCGAGAGTTCGAGGTTGGCGCGGATGAGCCGCTCGTTGCGCTCGGCGATTTCGCGTTGGGCACGCGACAGGCGCCAGTAGGACAAGCCGACGACGAGCCCGACGAGGGCCGCGCCCAGTGCGAGCGTGGTCTGCGTCTGGCGGCCGATGCGCGCTTCGATCGCGTCGAGGTCGTCGGCCAGCGCGCGCGCATCGATCCAGTATTGCACGGCGCCCGCGAGGCGGGTGTCGCCGGGGCGGTGCAGCGGCAACAACACTTCCAACACCGGCGAACTGGCCATCGGCGTGTCGTCGGAGCCGAACGTGGTGTGGAGTAGAAACTCGGGATGATAGCGGCTGACGGGCTGCAGCCGCGTGAGTTCGAGGTAGTCGTCGGGCGCGAGGTCGACGAAAGGCAATGACGCGGGCACGGCCTGCAGCAGCGTGCCTTGCTCGTCGAACACGGCCATCGCCAGCATGCCGGGTTGCTCGGCGCTGTGGAGCACGGCGCGGAGATTGTCGCTGTCGGTCGATCCCGCCGGCTGGCCGGCGAAACGTTGAAGCACGATCGGATGCAGCATCGCGCCCGCGCGATCGATGAGCGTGCGCTGCATCTCGTCGCGCAGTTGATGGCGGACGGGGAGGAGCAGCGCGGTGAACACGGCCACCAACGCGAGCACCGCCGCGGTGGCAACGATGCCAGGCCGGGCGGTGACGAGACGCAGGAAGTGCAGCGCGGTGGTTTTCAGTTCGGAGAGAGGGAAACAATCGCTCGCGGGTTACACGGATGGACGCGGATATTTTTCATCTGCGTTCATCCGCGTTATCCACGGAGTATGGGTTTGTGAGAGGCGTAGCCGTCAGCGGTTGAGCAACGGGAGGTCGAGTTTCTCGAGCGCGGCGCCGAAGAGCAGGCGGCGTTGCTCGGGGGAGAGTCCGGGTTGCAGCACGGCGAACTCATAGTCGCTGTAGCGCAGCCAGGTCTCCTGTTGGCGGAGCGCGTGATCGAAGACGGCGAGTTGCTGGTCGATCGTCTTGGCGGACTGGCGGCCGATGAGCGACGTCGCGACCTGCGTGATCTCGGTGGTGAGTTGCTCCTTCTCGCGGGCGAGGGCGACGTAGTCCTTGCGTTGGCCGGCGTTGAAGGTGGCGAGTTCGGTGATCGCCGCGTCGCGCTTGGCGGTGGTGTCGGCTTTGGCGCGGCGGTTCGGGACGATCTGGATGCTCGGGGCGCCGTCGAGGCGCGAGAACTCGACGCGGTCGTCCGGGAACTGGGTGCGGAGCACGTTGAGCTTTTCCATCATCTCTTTTTGCCAGGCGTTCTTCTGCGCCATGTAGGCGGAGATGCGTTTCAGCAACGGCGCCGGCAACGGGATCGCGGCGGGGCGCGCGGGATTTGGGAACGGAGCGAGGCCGATGCGGATCTCCTCGGCGAGTTGCTCGACGGCGGCGAACTCCGGCGCTTGCGAAGCGGCGAGTGCCTTGACGGCGTTGATGCGCGTGCTGGCAAAGAAGGCGCGGTCGGTCTTGTAGAGGGCGTCGCGCAACTGGTGCTTCAGCGCGGCTTTCTTGGCGCGGTAGGCTTCGATCTTCGCCTCGAGTTCGGCGGGAAGGCCGGCGGGCAGGCGGATGCGCGCGGTGAACGGCGAGAAATAGAAATACGGCCCCGGTGTGCCGAGGGAGATGTCCGCGTCGGGCGCTTGCAGGCTGTCGGCGAGCTCCATGGCCATTTCGCGGAGGAGGAGGCGTTGTTCCGAGGAGAGGCCGTCCTGGAAGAACGAGGCACCGACGATCACCTTGATCTCGTCGAGTTGCGATTCCCAGCGGGTGTCGTCGCCGAGGCGCCATTGGCGCAGGTCGTCCCAATCGACGCCGCTTTGGAGCCAGGAGCCGTTGACGAGATTGTCGCGAATGCCGTCGGCGGTGGTTTCGAGCGCGGCGAGTTGCGGGGTCTGTTGGGCCGCGAAGGAGCTCAGCTCGCGTTGGCGCGTGTCGGGGTCGGCGCTGGCGAGAGATTCGAGTTTGGTGCGGAGGGCGTTGGCGGCTTGCAGGCGCGCGGCGATGTAGCCGTCGAGCGTCTCACGGCGTTTGCGCGAGAGATCCTCGGAATACATCAGCGCGCTGAGCGGCGCGTAGAAGGTGTCGTAGATGCAATTCCGCAGGATCGGCGGCAGCGTCATCGCGGTGAGCGAAGTCGAGCGCTGACGGGTGATGGGGACGATTTCACCGAGAGCCGGCGGGGTCGGCGGCAGGAAAATCATCTGCCGGCGGACCGTGACGGTGGTGGAGTAGCCGCTGGTGAACGGGCCGGGATAGCTGCCGAAGTGTCCGAAGCCGGAGCTGTAGTTGAAATTACTGTAGCTGTTGTCGACGCGATAGGTGGTCGTGTGGTCGGTGTAGCTGCGCGGGGTTTCGCGCACTTCGCCGCCGCTGGACGAGGAGGAGCTGGAGGAAGTTTGTTCGGCGGCCAGAGCGGTCAGGGCCGTGGCGGTGAGCGCAGAAAGCAGCAGAGCGAAACGAGGGATAGGTTTCATGCCGGACTTAATTGCGAGAACTGTGCCGTGCGGCGGAGTGCCGTGCAGCGCTGTTGCGCCGGAGAAGTTTGCGAAATTTTTCGGAAAAAACGAGCCGCGCGAGCGGCACGGATGAGTGGTTGCAGACCACCACGATCGAGCGCGTCGCGGCACGCGCATGGGTGTCAGCCACCATTTTCCGGGGGCAGCTGACGGCGCGCCGCGAGACGGTAGCGCAGGAATTCGCGCGTCACGCCGAGCCGGCGCGCGGCGGCGGAGACGTTCTGGTTGGTCTCGCGCAGCGCCTCGGTCACGAGCGACTCGACGAGATCGTCGATGGCGAAACCGCTCTCGGGCAGTCGCCAGGTGGGATTGCGCCACGCGGCTGTCGCGGGCGAGTCGGACACCGCGGTGGGCTCGGGCGCGGTCAACGTGGCGAGGTCGAGCGTGGCGCCTTGGCTGAAGATCAAGGCGCGTTCGATTTCGTGGGAGAGCTCGCGGATGTTGCCCGGCCAGCCGTGGGCGACGAGCGCGCGCTCGGCCGCGGCGGTGAACGCCACGGCGCCGCGGCGGTGACGCTGCGCGAGGCGCGCGAGCAGGTGGCGCGCGAGCGGCACGATGTCGGCGCCGCGTTCGCGCAGCGGTGGCAGCGTGACGTGGAGCAAATGCAGGCGGTGAAAAAGGTCCTCGCGGAACTTGCCGGCGCGCACGAGTTCGGCGAGCGGCTGGTTGTTGGCGGCGATCAGGTGCGCGTCGACGGCGAGTTCGCGCGTCGCGCCGAGACGGCGGATTTTGCCGTCGTCGATGGCGGTGAGGATCTTCGCCTGGGTGGCGAGCGACAGGGAGCCGATCTCGTCGAGAAAGAGCGTGCCGCCGTCGGCCAGTTGGAAGCGGCCCGGCTTGTCGGTCCGGGCATCGGTGAACGCTCCCTTCTTGTAGCCGAACAACTCGGCCTCGAGCAACGGCTCGGCGAGGGCCGCGCAATTCACGAAGATGAACGGTCCGGCCGCGCGCATGCTGTGCTGGTGGATCGTCCGCGCGACCAGCTCCTTGCCCGTGCCGCTTTCGCCGGTGATCAGGACGGTCACGTCGGTGTCCGCCACCGCCAGCGCCGCCTGCTGCACGCGCCGGATCGCCGCACTTTCCCCTTTCAACAGCAGGGGATCCCGCCTCTCCGGCTCGGCCGAGGCCCCCGGTTTCAGCCCGGCGCTGAGCACTGATTCAGCCATGCCTCTTCCCTACGACCATCGCCGCGGCCGTGCAAGTTTTGCACCCGTCAAGCCGCGCCGCTCCGCGCGAACG
>JAEYUW010000041.1 GCA_023432225.1 Verrucomicrobiota bacterium | reverse complement strand
TCTTGGTAGTGTTCTCGGCGAGGAGCCTGGAGGCGAGCTCCTTCACCTTGTCGATGCGCACGCCCGACGCCCGCACCTTGCCGGTGCGGTCCACCACGATCGTGCTCGGCATGTAGCGCACGCCGAGCGCCTCGGCGGTGGCGCCGGGTGCCTTCACCGGGCCCTCCGACTTGGCGGCCGCGTCCCGGCACAGGCGCGACGGGATCTTGCCCTCCTCGGCAAGCTTGACGACATCCGCCCAGGCATCGTCGCCCGGGCACACGCCGACAACGATCACGCCCTGCGGGCCCATTTCCTTTTCGAGCGCGGCGAGCTCGGCGGCCTGCGCCATGGACGGCGCGTTCCCGCTCGCCAAGAAGTGCACGACCAGCACGCGGTCCTTCGTCTCGGCTGGCGCCAGCGCGGCGCCGTGCCACTCCTCGGCGGTGAAGGCGGGCATGGCCTTGCCCTCGATGGCCTTCGCGCTCGCCGCCCGCGCGGCGCCGCCGTAGTAATAGGTGTCCGGGAACTCGCCGCTGCTCTCGCTTGCGCCGGCGCCGACGGGGCCGGGCTCGGCGAGGAGGAGCTTGACCGCCTCACCGACCTGGTTGGGGAGCATCCCGGCGCCGCGCACGGTGCCCTTCTTGTCGATGACGACGTAGGTGGGCCAGAAGGCGAGGTTGAACGCCTTGGCAGAGACTCCGCCGTCGTGGTCGAGCGCCACGGGGTAGTTGATCTTCTTGTCGTTCACCATCCCCTGCGCACCGTCCCACCCGGAGTTGGCGTCGTGCACGCCGATGAACACGAGGCCCTGGTCCTTGTGCTTGTTCACGAGCTCGATGTTCTTCGGGATGGCGGCGACGCACGGGCCGCACCAGGTGGCCCAGAAGTCGATGACGACGACCTTGCCCTTGAGGTCGGCGAGCGATTTGAGGCCGTCCTGCGAGGCCCAGTCGAAGTCGATCATGGGAGCCGCGGTGCCAATGACTTTGCTCTGCGTTTCCTTGGCCTTCGCCTGGCGTTCGATGCTTTCGAGGATGCGACCGACTTGGGCAGCGGCCTTGGTGCCGGGGTAATTCTGCACGATCCCGGCGAGTTCCTTTTTGCCCGTCACCTCGTCGTCCAGGACCTGCAGATAGAGCATGGCTTTCATCAACGCGACCTGCGCGGTCTCGTCGTTTTTCTCCGGAAACTTGGCGAGCAGCGCGTCGAACTCCGCGATCTCGGGTGCGAGCGCCGTGGCGTCGACTTGGTTGGCCTTCATCTTGGCCTGAATCTTGGCGACGATGGCGCGCATTTCGGCGGCCACGGGAGACGGCGCGGGAGCGGCCGGGGCGGCATCCTGAGCGACGCTGGACGCGGCAAACGCAAAGCCGAGCAACAGCGCGGCGAAGAGGGAGCGGGTAAGTTTCATGGAAGGTGGGAGAGTGGGGGAAAGAACGTCACTTCCTCCTCTTCGGCAAAACCAAAAAGGCCAGCGTCGTGGGCGGGGAATCTCACGCTGTCTGTCAGCGGGTGCGTGCGACGCGTTCCGTGGGGTCGCTGTTCAGCAGACGTCCGAATGGGCGCAATCCCCACAAACTATATTTGCAACGAGCAGGTTAAATCGGCTCGCCGCCTCCGGTTTCGATTCGCATCTCGGAAGGGTGACGCGGCTTGAATAAGGTCGTGTCGACCGTCCCCCAACCGTCTGAACCCCCAGTGAACCCCCCGCGCGAAACGGACCACTCCCGTTGGTTCGTCGAGGAAATGCACCCGCACGAGTCGTCGTTGCGGTCCTATCTCCATGGCTCCTTCCCTGCGGTGCGGGACGTGGACGACGTGGTGCAGGAGTCGTTTCTCCGGGTGTGGCGGGCCCGCGCGGCCCAGCCCATCGCCTCGGCCCGCGCGTTTCTGTTCAAAGTGGCGCGCCATCTCGCGCTCGACGTCCTGCGACACGAGCGCCGTTCGCCGATCGATCCTGTGGGGGATCTGGCCACCTTAAACGTCTCAGAAGAGAGGCGCGCCGTGGCTGCCACGGTGAGTCGCAATGAAAAAATCCAGCTTCTCATCGCCGCGATCGATGACCTGCCGCCGAAGTGCCGCCAGGTCGTCATTCTGCGCAAACTCAAGTTCGTGCCTCAGCGCGAAGTCGCGGCGCAGCTCGGCATCTCGGAAAAAGGCGTTGAAATCCAACTCACGCGCGGACTCGCGCGCTGCCGCGACTACCTGCAGAAGCGCGGAGTGAGCTCCCTCTTTGACGATGAAACCTGAGCTGCCAGCTGATCCGCGTGATCGCTCCGATGCGCCTGACCCGGCGCTGACGGACGTCGCGGCGTCGTGGGTGGCGCGACGGAATCACGGGTTGCGCCCCACCGAGCGCGCAGCGTTCGAGCGGTGGCTGGCCGCGGATCCGGCGCACGCCGAGGCGTTCGCGCGGGCGAGCGCGGCGCGTTCCGAGTTCGACTGGCCGTCGCAGGCGGGCGTGACGGAGGAAGTTCTTTCCGGACTCGAGCATCGTGCTCGTCGTCGTCGCCACCGTCGGCTTGCGACCGCGGGGGCGCTGGCGGCCGCGGTGGTGATCGGCTGGTTTGCGCTGGTGCCATCGGCCCCGGAGCCGGCGAATGTGCCGGAGATCGCCTCGGCGCCCGTCGTGGTGCTGCAGCCTGCGCGACAAGTGCTCGGCGACGGCACGATCATCGATTTGCGCGACGGCGCGGAGATCGCGGTGGAATTCACCGCGCAATATCGCCGCGTGACGCTGCTGCACGGTGAAGCGCACTTCGCCGTCGCGAAGAATCCCGAACGACCTTTCATCGTGAAAGCTTCCGGCGTCGACGTGCGCGCCGTGGGCACCGAGTTTGCCGTCGAGTTGGGTAGCAGCGGCGTCGATGTTGTCGTCACTGAAGGCAAGGTCGCGGTGGAGAAACGCGAAGTGCCGGCGGCGGACGAGAGTGCTTACGACCCGCCGCAAGTGCTGGCGTCGCTCACGGCCGGGCGGCGGGCGCGGATCGATCCGCGCTCCGCAGTCGCGCCGGAGATTACTTCGGTGTCGCCGGACGAAATGGCCGACCGCCTCGCGTGGCGCGTGCCGCGGCTGGCGTTGTCGCACACGCCGCTTTCCGAGGTGGTCGCGCAGTTCAACGAGCACAACACGACCAAGCTGGTGCTCGCGCATCCGGCGCTCGGACAGCTGCGCTTGAGCGGCACCTTGCGCGCCGATCGCATCGAGGCGCTCACGGCAACGTTGCGGAGCGATTTCGGCGTGCGGATCGAGACCGAAGCGGACCGCATCGTGATTTATCCGGCCCGGTAGCAGAAATACTTTGTGGGGGAACGCCGTGGTTGCGGCGTCGAAATAGCAACGGCCCTGCGCCAGAAATGCCACGGTGCCGCCATCCCCCCTCATGAACCAACTGCGCGTTTCCGAACCCTCCACGACGTTCACCCCGCGACTGGCCCTGCGCCGGCTGCGCTTGTTGCCGATCTTTTTGCTGGCCGTGCTGCTGAATGCGGCCGAGCCGACGGCGCGCTCGTTCGACATTCCGGCCGGTCCCGCCGAGACGTCGCTGCGCTTGTTCTCGACGCAGGCAGGTGTCGAACTCCTGTTCTCGACCGAAGTGGCCGCGAATGTGACGACGAAACCGGTGCGCGGCGAACTGGCGCCGGCGGAGGCGGTGCGACAGCTGCTCGACGGCACGGAGCTGCAAGCGGTGCGCGACGAGAAGTCCGGCATCTTCCGCGTCACACGTGCGCCCAAGGGAAATGTGCCCGTGGAAAAAAACGCCGGCAGCCGTCCCGAAGCGACGAGCGGGGCGGCGCCAAGTAACAAGGAGCAGGTGGTCACGCTCGAGACGTTCACGGTCACCGGTTCGCACATTCGCCGGGTCGACAGCGAGACCGCGCTGCCGGTGACGACGATCCGGCAGGAAGATCTCGAGGCGCGCGGCGCAGCCACGATGGCTGAACTGTTCGAGACGGTCGGCTTCGCCGAGCCGTCGGCGATCAGTGAATTGAACAACGGCCCGCAGCTCGCGCGCGGCGACGTGGCGTCGGTCGACCTGCGCGGCATTGGCTCCGGCAGCACACTCGCGCTCATCAACGGTCGCCGCATGGCGCCGCATCCGATTTCGATGGCGGAGAACGGCGTGCCGTCGCTCGCGGCCAACATCAACGCCGTGCCGCGTGCGCTCGTCACGCGCATCGAGCTGCTGCGCGATGGCGCATCGGCGATCTACGGCGCCGATGCGGCCGCCGGTGTGGTCAACACGATCATCATGCCGGGCGGCGAAGGGCGCGGCGTGAAACTCTCGACCTCGGTGACGCAACACGGTGGGGCAAATGAGTTCTCTGCTTCCGCCTACGACAGCTTCGAGATGGGAAAAACGCGGGTGGCGCTCGCGCTCGATGTTTTCCATCGCGACATGCTGGCGGCGCGCGATCGTGATTGGGCGGCGCAATCGGACCTGCGCCTGAATCGCAATCTGCCCGCGCCGTGGAACGGCCAGCCGATCGTCGATGCGAACGGCACGACCGTGCGCGATAACGATTTTAACAATTCCAACAGTGTGAACCAATGGGGCCAGTGGCAGCGCGGCTTCATTCAGTCGGACTATCTCACGTTCGTCGGCTCTCGTCCGACCGGCAACATCGGCATCACCACGAGCACGAGCCCGGCTGCGGGCGTCGCGACGATGTCGAGCGCGGGCATGTTCTACCTCTATCCCGGCGCGGATGGATCGATCTTCTTCAAGCAGACGGCACCGTCGCGTAACATCGACAGCGCGGAGAACGCCGTCGCCTCCAACTGGAACAACTGGAAGGTCCTGATTCCGCAATCCGATCGCGTGCAGTTTGCCGCGTTCATGGATCGGCCGTTGAACGGTCGCGTCCGCTGGTTCGGCGATTTCCTTTTCTACGCGGCCAAGTCCGTGACGGAACGCGAGCCGGTGAACTTCAAGAACACGGACGATCAGGGCATCTATTTGCCCGCCTCGAATCCGTTCAATCCGTTCGGTGTGCGCTTCTACCACCCGACCGGCGCGCCGAACGCCGACGGCACGCCGCGCCTCGTCGGCACGCCGGCCGATGTTTCGCTCTGGACCGGCATCTCGCCCGGACAAAACACCGGCGGCGGCTTCCGCTCGCGCGAGACGGAAGTGACCAGCTACTCGTATCGCCTCCTCAATGGCCTGCGCGGCACCTTCGGCACGTCGTGGGAATGGGAAACCGGCCTGATGGCGTCCGGCGCCCAGACGCACGAATACGAGCACAGTCAGGTCCGCGAGTCCCGCCTCCGTGCTGCGCTGAATCGCACGGACGCGACGGCGTTCAATCCGTTCCCGGTCACGTTCAAAATCGCCAACAACCAGATCGTGGTCGACAAGCCCTACTCGAATTCCGCGTCGATCCTCGAGCCGCTCTACGACGACGAGGACCGCTTCGGCCGCACCAATCTGTTCCTCTGGGACGCGAAGGTGAACGGCCGACTTTGGCAGCTCTTCAACGGCGGACAGGTCGGCCTCGCGAGCGGCGTCGAGGTCCGCTACGAAACCTACGACGACAAACGCGCCGCCTACGTCGGCCTGAATCCGCCCGGCTCCGGCAGTGAATTCCCGCTGATGCGCGAGAACGACAATGATTTCCTCGCGCTCAGCTCGAATGTGCCGATCAGCGCGCATCAGACCATTTACGCCGGCTACGCGGAAGTCGCGCTGCCGTTCGTGACGAGCGCCAACCGCAAGCCGTTCGTGCAGGAACTCGAGCTGACGCTCGCGAGCCGCTACGAGCACTTCTCGATCTTCGGCGACACGCTGAAGCCCAAGGCCAGCCTGCTCTGGAATCCGTTCGAGCGCCTCAAGCTCCGCGCCTCGGTCGCGGAGTCGTTCCGCGCGCCGAATCTCGTGCAGACCAACGTCACGGCGTTGCGTCGCCAGATCTCGGCGGACGATCCTTATCGCTTCCAGGTGACCGGCCTCGCTTCCGACAACACC
This sequence comes from Verrucomicrobiota bacterium, assembly GCA_023432225.1. Classification (GTDB taxonomy): domain Bacteria; phylum Verrucomicrobiota; class Verrucomicrobiia; order Opitutales; family Opitutaceae; genus Didemnitutus. Next base: position 7,423 of record JAEYUW010000041.1, on the reverse strand, counting down.
GCGCAACGCACGAGCTATCGTCAGGGCAATCAGAATCTCGTGCCTGAAGAGGCGCAGACGTGGACGGCCGGCTTCGTGTTCGAAGTGCCGAAGGTGCGCGGTCTCTCGCTCACGTTCGACTACTTCGCGATCAACCAGGACAAGGTCATTGAAAACATGGGCGCGCAGGCCGTGATCGATCGCGACGAGTTGATCCTCGATCTCGCGATGCAGGCGGCGTTCGCGGCCGGCAAATCGATCGATCAGATCGACCTCGGCTCCGGCACGGCCAACTACGCGGGCTACCGCAACGTCACGCGCAAGGCGCTCACGGCGGAGGACCGCGCGGCGTTCGCCGCCTACAACGCGGCGCAGCCCACCAACGCCACCAAGCGCGCGCCGGTCGGCGAGATCGTCAGCGTGGTCGACGACTACATCAATCTCAGCGGTCGCGACATTCAGGGCTACGAGTTCGGTTTCGACTGGCGTTCGCCGAAGACGCGCTGGGGAACGTTTACGCTCTCGGGCGATTCCACGCATTACGTGCTCCGTCGGTCGCAGGCCGAGCCCGGCGCCGCCGCGCTGGATGAACTCGGCCGCAACGGCCGCACGAAGTGGCGCGCGAGTGCCAGCGCCGGTTGGCGCATGGGCGCGTGGTCGGCGCGTTGGTTCACCAGCTACTACGGATCGTTCGTCGACACTTCCGCGGCCACGACCGCGGCCGTCTACGAAGTGCTCGGCCGTCCCGACTACATCAAGGTTTTCAACGACAATGGCGTCACGCGCTTCCTCTATCGCGTCGAGCCGTTCATCAACCACAACGCTTCCGTCACCTACCGCTTCCCCGGCGGAGCGAAGCACCTGTTGAAGGGCGTCACGGTCCGCGCTGCGGTGAACAATGTCTTCGATACCATTCCGCCGCTCGCGGACGAGCAATACGGCTACCAAGCCGGAACGGCCAACGTCCGCGGGCGTCAGTTCGTGCTCGAGCTTAGTCGCAAGTTCTAAGCCGACCCCAACCGGGCTCCGGCCCTTCGCTTCATGATTCCGTTCTCTCTGGACTCTCGTCGTCACGCGGTGGCGCAGCTGACTGCTGCGCCCCTGGACCTGCTCGTCGTCGGCGGCGGCATCGTCGGCGCTGGCGTGGCCCGCGACGCCGCGATGCGCGGCCTGCGCGTCGGACTCGTGGAGCAACACGACTTCGCCTACGGCACCAGCAGCCGGTCGAGCCGGCTGCTGCACGGCGGTCTGCGTTATCTCGCGCAGGGCGAAATCGGCTTGGTGCGCGAGGCGAGCATGGAGAAGCGCACGCTCGCCGAAATCGCTCCGCACCTCGCGCGGCCGCTCGGGTTCATCTTCCCGGCTTACAAGGGCGAAGGCCCGCCGCTCTGGCAGCTGCGCATCGGGGTGAAGCTCTACGATCTGCTCTGTAGCGGTCGGAACTTCGCGCCGTCGCGCGCTTTCGGCCTGCCCGAGACGCGCACGATGTTGCCGAATCTCCGGACGGAAAATCTGCGCGGCACCGTGCGCTACTACGATGCGCTGACCAACGACGCGCGCCTGGTGTTCGACACGTTGCGCTCCGCCGAACGAGAAGGCGCGATGGTGCTGAATTACCTTCAGCTCAGCTCGGCGCAACGCGTGGGCGACCGCTGGGAGTGCACGCTGAACGATCGTCTTGCCGGCACCACCTGCACCGTGCGCGCGAGCACGGTCATCAATGCCACCGGTCCGTGGGCGGACAAGATGCCGCACAGCAACGTGCATCTCCGGTTAACCAAGGGCATCCACATCGTCGTCGACGCCTCGCGGTTGCCGGTGCCGTCGGCGGTCGTGATTACGGAAGGGAAACGAATCCTCTTCGTGCTCCCATGGGGCGAGCGCGTGATCCTCGGCACAACGGACACGGATTACTCGGGCGCGCCGGAAGACGTTTCGGTCGAAACCGACGACGTGGCCTACGTGTTGCGGTCAGTGAACCATTTCTTCCCGCGTGCTCAGTTGGGCGCGGCGGACGTGATCAGTTCGTGGGCCGGATTGCGGCCGCTGGTCGCCAATGCCGACGGATCACCGTCGGACATTTCGCGGGCGCACGAGATCAAGTCCTCGCAACCCGGTTGGTGGGACATCACGGGCGGCAAGTTGACGACTTATCGACTCATGTCCGAGCAGGCGGTCGACAAGATCGTCGCGCATCTCGGTGTCAAAGCGGAGACCTGCCGCACCGCCACACAGCCGCTGCTTTTGGATAACGAACAGACGCCTTACAGTTCGATTCAGCCGCCGCCGTGCACGCAAGCCGCGGTGCGCCACTACGTCGAGCGCGAGTGGGCGCAGCATCTCGCCGACGTGATGGTGCGGCGCAGCGGCTGGCATTACTGGCACCGTGCTGCGGACCGCCCAACGGAGCAGGTGGCCGAGTGGATGGCGCAGGCCGCGGGCTGGACGCCAGCGCGGAAGGCGCAGGAGTTGCGCGCTTACTCCGAGGAAGTAGCCTTGGCCGAAGTGAACCCCGCGTTGGTCAAATCAGCCTGAGTCGCTCCCAGTGATTTCTCTGCTTCGTCCCCGTCCTCCGGCTCCGCCGCTGCCCGCCGAACGCATCGATCCCGAATACCGGCGGCTGCGCCGGCAGGTGTTCGCGGGCATCTTCATTGGCTACGCGGCGTATTATCTCGTGCGCAAAAACTTCGCGCTCGCGATGCCGGACATCCTGCGCGAATACCCGCACTACACGAAGGCGGCGCTCGGTTCGGCGATGACGGGCCTCTCGATCGCCTACGGCGTGTCGAAGTTCATCATGGGCTCAGTGTCGGATCGCTCGAATCCGCGCTGGTTCATGACGATCGGCCTGTTGCTGACGAGTGCGGTGACGTTCGCGTTCGGCACCGTGCCGGCGATCTACAGTTCGCTCGCGCTGATCGTCGTGCTGCAGTCGTTGAACGGCTGGTTCAACGGCATGGGCTGGCCGCCGTGCGGCAAGACGATGGTGCACTGGTTCAGTCCCAAGGAGCGCGGCGTGACCGTCGCGCTGTGGAATGTGGCGCACAACGTCGGCGGCGGTCTCGTCGCCACGCTCGCGCTGGCGGGCGTGATGCTGTTCCACGATTGGGGCGCGAAATTTTATTTCAACGCGCTGATCGCGGCGGCGTGCGCCCTTGTCGTCGCCTGGCTGTTGCGCGACACGCCGCAGAGCTGCGGGCTGCCGGTCGTCGAGGAATACCGGAAGGACTATCCGGAGGACTACACGGCGGATCACGAGCGCATGCTGTCGTTCCGCGAGATTTTCTTCGTCTACGTTTTTCCGAATCGCTTCCTCTGGGCGATCGCGGTGGCGAACGCGTTTGTCTATTTCGTGCGCTACGGCGTCGTGGATTGGATTCCGACCTACCTGCAAACGGCGAAAGGGTTCTCGTTTCAGCAATCGAGTTGGGCGTGGGCGGCGTTCGAATACGCCGCGATTCCCGGCACCATCCTGTGCGGCTGGGTCTCGGACAAGGTGTTCGGCGGACGGCGCGCGCCGGCGACGATTCTCTTCATGGCGCTGACACTCGTGGCGCTGGTCGTTTACGGGTTGAATCGCCACGGTCCGCTCTGGATCGACATGGTGTCGCTCATCGCGATCGGGTTTTTCGTCTATGGCCCGATCATGATCATCGGTCTGCACGCGCTTGATCTCGTGCCGAAAAAAGCGGCGGGCACGGCGGCGGGCTTCACGGGATTTTTCGGTTACGTTTTCGGCTCGGCGATCGCTGGCACCGGCGTGGGTTGGATCGCGGACCATTGGGGCTGGACGGGAGTGTTCGGCACGATGGTGGTTTGCTGCGTGCTCGCGATCGGCTTTAGCGCGCTGACGCTCGGACACCGCACGGTTTCCTCTTCGAGATGAAAAAAATGACGCTCGTTCTCCCGCTCTTGGTCGCGGCCACGCTCGGCTTCGCCGCCGAACGCAGCCCGCTCGTGATCGCCCATCGCGGCGCGTCCGGCTACCTGCCGGAGCACACGCTGCCGGCGATCGGCTACGCGCACGCGCTCGGCGCCGACTACCTCGAGCAGGACGTCGTGCTCAGCAAGGACGGCGTGCCGCTCGTCCTGCACGACATCGAAATCGATACCGTGACCGATGTCGCGAAGCGCTTCCCGGGCCGCCAGCGCGCGAACGGACATTTCTACGCGATCGATTTCACGCTGGCGGAGATCAAGCAGCTGCAAGTGACGGAGCGCTTCGATCCCAAGACCGGCCAAGCGGTCTATCCGCAGCGTTTCCCGCTTGGCCAAGCGACGTTTTCGGTGCCGACACTGGAAGAGGAATTGCAATTTATTGCCGGGCTCAACCGCAGCACCGGAAAAAAGACCGGTGTTTATCCGGAGATCAAGGCGCCCGCGTGGCACCGTCGGCAGGGGCAGGACATTTCGGCCATCGTGCTCGAGGTGCTCGCCCGCCACGGGTATCGCACGAAGGAGGATCGGTTTTTTCTGCAATGCTTCGACATCGTGGAGGTGAAGCGCCTGCGCGACGAACTTGGTTTCAAGGGCAAGCTGGTGCAATTGATCGGCCGTCACGGCGGCGGCGAGAGCGACGATCCGCGCATCGACTCCACGCGCGACAACACGGAGCTCCTGAGAGCAGAAAAACTCGCCTCGCTCGCCCAGTGGGTCGACGGCATCGGGCCTTCGATGCAGCACCTCGTTGCGGTCGGTGAGAACGGCATGACGAAGCCCAACGACGTCGTCGCGCGCGCGCATGCCGCCGGCTTGGTCGTGCATCCCTACACCTTCCGCACGGACGCACTGCCGAAGTTTGCGCCCAACGCCGATGCGCTGCTGCACTTGATGCTGCGCGAACTGCGCGTCGACGGCATGTTCGTCGATCAACCGGACGTGATGGTCGAGTTTCGGAAACGCGCGCCGTGAAATCGACGCTGCTCGCTCTGCTCCTCGCGCTGCCGCTCGGTGCGGTCGCGACGACGTCGATGCCCGCTGCGGCTGCGATCGGCGGCCGGGCTCCGACCTACACGACCAAAGAACTAAGCGTGATGCCCAACGCCGCGGCGCTGCGCGCGTGGGCTTGGTCGCCGGGACTCGACGACGGCTATGTGCCGCAAGCGGTGGCGCGGGCGGGCGAGCGTTTTTTCGTTATCACTTATCAGAGTCGCGATGAGTCGCAGCCGCTGGGCGAGGGCCGGGTCTTCGAACTCGATGCCACGGGTGCGGTGTGTGGTCAGTTTGCGCTGCCCGACGACATCCAGCATCCGGGCGGCCTCGCGATTGAGGGCAACAACGGCTACGTGGCCAATTTCGGCACGCTGCTGCGGCTCGACCTCGAGCGCTCGTTGGCGACCGGGCGCGCGATGGTGACCGGCCGGCGCGCGATCGAGCGCGCGATGGGGCCGTCGTTCGTGACGGTGCACGAAGGGCAGTTGTGGTTTGGCCGTTTCGCTCGCGAAGGGGCCGAGCCACCGCGGCTCTATGCGGTGGATGTCGCCAAAATTTTCCTGCCGCATCGCGCGCCACCGCTCCGGCCTACCGACGCGAGTCGGGAGTTTGCGATTCCGCTGCTGGTGCAAGGTGTCGCGTTCGACCGCGCGGGCCAACTCTGGCTGAGCGCGAGTGTGCAGAAGGAAGGTTGGCTTTACCGCTACGATCCGGTGACCGGCCGCGAGCTGGCCCGACACGCCGCGCCGCCGGGCATCGAAGGCTTGGTAGCGGGCGACACTGACCGACTCTGGTCAGTGGGCGAGTGCGGCACGCGCCGCTGGCTGAAGTCCGCGGCCTTTTACCCGGTGGTCTTCGAAATCGATCTGGCGCGGCTGCGCTGAGGTTCTGTTTTCGCGCTCGCATTCACCGGCTTGAGCGCGGTGCGGTTGTGCTGCGCGTGGCGTGCGCAATCGCAAGCGCATGAGTCGGTGTTCCCGCATAGCCCGACCACGGAAGTGAAACGGCACGGACTGGTCGGGCGGGTGGCATGGGGCCAGTTCACGACTGGACCGAGCGGTTGTGTGATCGATGGGTGCTTTTGTGCTAAAGGAGGTTTGCGATCGGTCGATGAGGTCGGTTCACACACTCACGATGACTCACTCCACGCTGGCGGTTCTTCGTTTGGGCGGCGCTTGTTTGGCCGCGTTTCTTGCTTGGTCCTCGGCTGCGGCCCAGACCACCGTGGCTTTCACCGGCGGCGATCCGGGCGACGGACTGGCGCTCACCCCGTCGCAGGTGGTTTACGCCTACAACATCAACGGCGGTGCGGTGACGTGGCAGGGCGTGGAGTTCACGGGACAGTCGATCGGGTGGAATTTTAATCCCTTCAACGCGATTTCAAGCGACCCGTTTGCATCCCAATCGTCGACGGACGACAACGCACTGCGCAGCCTCCTGCAGACGGTGGGATTCTCGCCGGGCGCGGTGGATTTGACGTTTTCTGGGCTCAACGTGGGCGCCTCGTATCAGGTAACGGTGCTTTATTATTCGGGCAATTTTGCGGCGCGCGAGGAGGCGTTCGTTGCGAACGGCTCCTTGGTCACGCTGGCGTCCGTGTCGCAGACCACGGCGAGCTATACGAGCTTTCAAGCGACCGCGGACGGCAACGGAGAGATTGCGTTTCGCGCGGCGGCCTCGGCCGGTTACGGCGGCACGGGCCACCAAGACGGCGTGATTCTCAACGCGATCGTCGTCTCGAGCGCGAGCGCAGTGCCGGAACCGGCAACTTATGCGGGTATCGCCGGCATTTGCGCTTTGGCGGCGGTGTGGCTGCGTCGTCGTTCGCAGGCGGTTTAATCGTTTCAGACTCCCGGCACTGATTCGCCGCGCGGCACGCGAAAGCGTCCGAGAGAACGAGTCACAAAAAGCACAAAAACGCGCAAGACCGGCGGCGGGGCCGACGCCTCATACCCTGCGTTTTGTCGTTTTGGTGCTTTTGTGGCCAAAGAAAAAGCCCCGGCGCTTTCGCGTCGGGGCTCGGAGAGCTGATTGCTGACAGCTGATCGCTGAGAGCTGCTTTACTTCTTCGCGGCCTTGGCCTCCGCGATCGCGGCCTGGGCGGCGGCGAGGCGGGCGACCGGCACGCGATACGGCGAGCACGAGACGTAGGTGAGGCCGAGCTTGTGGCAGAACTTCACCGAGTCCGGATCGCCGCCGTGTTCGCCGCAGATGCCGAGCTTGATGTCGGCGCGGGTCGAACGGCCCTTCTGGATCGCGATCTGCATGAGCTGGCCCGTGCCGCTCTGGTCGATCGAGGCGAAGGGGTTCTTCTTGAACACTTCGGCTTCCTGGTAGGCGCCGAGGAACGAGCCGGAGTCGTCGCGCGACATGCCGAGGCAGGTTTGCGTGAGGTCGTTCGTGCCGAAGCTGAAGAACTCAGCCGTCTGCGCGATCTCGTCGGCGGTGAGGGCACCGCGCGGGACTTCGATCATCGTGCCGACCTTGTAGGCGACCTTCGTCTTCTGTTCGG
>JAEYUW010000034.1 GCA_023432225.1 Verrucomicrobiota bacterium | reverse complement strand
CGGAGGCCTTCTTCATCGCGGCGGCGATTTCCTTGTAGGAGGTCGCCTTGGTGGTCTTGACCGTGAGGTCGACGACGGAAACGGTCGGCGTCGGCACGCGGAAGGACATGCCGGTGAGCTTGCCCTTCACTTCCGGCAGCACGAGCGCGGTGGCCTTGGCGGCGCCGGTCGAGGACGGGATGATGTTTATCGCGGCGGAGCGGCCACCCTTCCAGTCCTTCTTGGAGGGACCGTCGACCGTCTTCTGCGTCGCGGTGTAGGAGTGGATGGTCGTCATGAGGCCTTCCTCGACGCCGAAGCCTTCCTTGAGGAGCACGTGCACGATCGGCGCGAGGCAGTTCGTGGTGCAGGAGGCATTGGAAATCATCGTGTGCTTCGTGACGTCGAGCTTGTCGTCGTTCACGCCCATCACGACCGTGATGTCTTCGTTCTTCGCCGGAGCGGAGATGATGACCTTCTTGGCGCCGGCGACGATGTGGCCGTAAGCGCTCTTCGGGTCGTCCTTCTTGCACTCGGTGAAGAGGCCGGTCGACTCGATCACGAGTTGGACCCCGAGCTTGGCCCACGGCAGTTCGGCCGGGGTCTTGGCGCTGACGACGAGGATGTCCTTACCGTTCACGACGAGGACATCGTCCTCGGCCTTGTCGGCCGCCGATTTCTTCGAACCGACGGTGCCCTGGAACTTGCCCTGCGTGGAGTCATACTTGAGCAGGTAGGCGAGGTTGTCGGCCGGAACGATATCGCCGACGGCGACGACATCGAGCTCGGTGCCGAGCAAGCCTTGCTCAACGAGCGCGCGAAACACGAGGCGGCCGATGCGGCCGAAACCATTGATAGCGACTTTGACTGCCATAAGAGGAGTGGGTTGAAGAACGAACGTTAGGAGCGTCAAATGAACAACCGCGCCCCCGCTTTGGCAAGTGAGGAACCGGCACAGCGCGGGTGATTCCGCGCTTTGCAGTGACATAAGAACCGGCGCTGCGAAATTCCGCCGAATCTTCGCGCAATTCTTGCCGAAAACTTACTCTCCGCTGACCCAGAGCCCGCACCCGAGCGCCGGCACGAATAATTCCGACGCGACCGTGCCCGACGGCGCCGTGCGACGATCGTAGAAGCGCGCGTGGTCCGCGACGAGTCGCCAGTCATGCGCAGCCCACTCGCCGAGCGCGATCGTGACATCGTCCTGCTGCGGGTTGACGGCGAAGAGAAGTTTCTGCGCGCCGTTGCTGCCGTCGGCGTTGTAGACGAGCGCGAGCGACCGACCGTCGGCGCCCGCGAACGCACGGAAAAATCCCTCGCTCGGCCGGGTCCACAAGCGCAGGTGCCGCCCCGCGGCCGAGCGGCGGAACGCGATCCACTCGGCAAAATACGCGTGCGTGCCGGCGTAACGACGCAGGCGGCGGTAATCGACCGCGTTGAGGTCGCCGCGCAGGTAGGTGTTGTTCACACCGTGCTTCGAACGCAGGAAGTCCTGCCCCGCCGAGACCATCGGAATGCCAATCGAAGCGAACAGGATCGCCGCCATCAGGTGCGTGCGACGGACATCGTTCAGCGTGGGACGGAAACCGTTCTTGTCGCCGTTCTCGGTGATCTCATCGAGCCATGTGCGGTCGTCGTGTGACTCGGTGTAGTTCACCGTCTGCGCCGGCCAATACGCGAAGTGCCACGGCGAACCTTTGAGAAAATACTCCAGCTTGTCCGCGGCTCCGTTGGCATGGACATACTCGCGCAGAAAATTCCGGTAGCCGTCATTCCACGAGGCGAAGCCGGTCGGCCGCAGCGCGTCGGCGATGTGACCGCGGAAACTCCACGGCTCGGCGATCAGGATGACGTCGGGTTTCACTTTCTTCAGCGCCGTCTCGATTTCGGTGAGCACGCCGACACCGATCAGCTCGGCGAGGTCGAAACGAAAGCCGTCCACGCCGTAGGCCTCGATCAGGTGCGTGAGGCTGTCGATGATCAGGCGCTTCGTCATCGCGGAGCGACAACGCAGATCGTTGCCGACGCCGCTCCAATTTGTCAGCGCGCCGTCGTCGCCAAGTTCGAAATGGTAGAGCTTGTCGATGAACATCAGGTGCGCCGGCTCGCCCGCGTGGTTGTAGACCACATCGAGAATCACCGCCATGCCCTGCCGGTGGAAGGCCGCGACGAGTTCCTGGAACTCCTTCACCTGCGCCGCGCGCTCGGGCGCGGTGCCGTAGGCGCTCGCGGGCGCGAACCAATTGGTGGTCATGTAGCCCCACTGGTATTCGTCGAGCGTCGCGTTGTCGTGCTCCTGGATCGGCTGCAGCTCGACCGCGTTCACCCCGAGGCGCTTCAGATAAAAGTCCGGGCTCTCGACCCATTTTTTCAGACCGGCAAAACCGCGCCGTTCTTCGCTCGTGAGTTCCACGGGCGCATGCGCCGTGAGATCGCGCACGTGCGCCTCGGCCACGACGAGGTCCTGCCACGCGGGCGTCCGAAAACCCCGATCGCCCTGCCCCACCCACACGCGATCGAGCACGATGCCCGGGCCGTCGCGGCCGACCGCCGCGAGCGCATACGGATCAAGCAGGCGCTGGTTCGGATGGAAATTTCCGAAAACGTTCTGTGGGCCGCTGACGTTATACCAATAAAACCAACCGTGCAGGTTCTGATCCAACCGCGCCTCCCACACGCCACGCCACTCACCGTCCTCGAGGCGCTTGTCCAATTCGTAGACGTGCGGGCCGCCGGGTGCGTCGAGTTGTTCGCTGACGGACACGCGCACCGTCTTGGCACGCGGCGCGAAGAGCCGGAAGGTCGTCTCGTTCTTGCGCACGATCGCGCCGAGCGGGAGGTCGCTTTTCAGCGTGTGGAAAAATTTTCCGAGTCGCAGGCGGATTTTCGGCGATTGCTGGCCGTCGCGCAGGTGAACGACGGAATAGGCGCGGCTCGGCTCGAGCGGGGCCTTCGTCGTGAACGCGAAGAGATTTCGTCCGGTGCGGTGGCGCAGCAAGAGCCGGTTGACGTGTCCATCACCATCCGGCGCGGCGTTGGTCGCGTCCGGCGAAAGCGCAAGCCAGCGGGCGTCACCCGTGACGAACTTGAAGCGCAACGGCGGATCACGCAGGAGCTCCGCCGCCACCGGCACTGCGAGCGTCCACGTGTCGCGCCCGAGCCACTGGGATTTCTTCAGCTGCCACTCCGGGCGGCCGATGGCCTCGCCCCAGCCGTTGAAATCGCCACCGATGTAGAGCGACGTGTGTTCGAAATCGATGCCCGCGTGCTCGCTCGGATCGAGCACGAACACGAGTTGTCCCGCCGCGTCGACGAAGTAGCCCGCTTCCTCAGCGTAAACCTCCGGCGCCGCTGGCTCGAGCGAGTCGAGTTGATAGGCCTTCTCGCCGGGAGCCAGCAACGGCAGCAGGTCCTCGTTCCAGTCGGCATCGAGCTCGATGATACCGCTCGACGCAGAAGTGAGCCACGCGCGCAGGATGCGATGTTCGGGTTGGTTCAAGCGGCGAGGTTGGCTGGCGTATCGAGTGCGGGGCGACCGAGATTGAGGTAAAAAGCGGAAACGGCCTTCGCCTGAGCACCTAACATGCCGTGACGGCCGGCCGCACGCCTCCTGGGCGTTGCGCCGCATACCATCCCCGCATCGAGAAATCGTTTCATCCGGCACACGGTAGACTCGGCGGTCGCCCTGTCGAGCGCGCGCACGCCGCGAGCCCACGACGATGCAGCGGCGACGTCCGCACCAAATCCGCGACGCAAGTTTTGAGTTCCGTCGGACGCGAACGTCGTTTCCCTAAGAAAACATGGCCCGCGAACGCCTCCTCGTCGCCCTTTCCGGCGGAGTCGACAGCTCCGTCGCCGCCCTGCTCCTCAAGGAACAGGGGCACGACGTCGTGTGCGCCTACATGAAGAACTGGATCAACGAGGACAATGTCATCGGCCACTGCCCGTGGATGCAGGACATCGACGACGCGCGCGCCGTGTGCGACCGCCTCGGCTTGGAGTTCCGCGTCGTGAACCTGATGCGCGAATACCGCTCGCTCGTGGTCGATTACCTGCTCGACGGCTACCAGCGCGGACTGACGCCGAATCCCGATGTCATGTGCAACAGCCGGGTGAAGTTCGGCGTGTTCGCCGCCTACGCCCGTGCGGAAGGATTTCAGGGCCTCGCGACCGGACACTACGCGCGACGGGTGGAAGTAGCGCAGGCGTCCCCGCCTTCTCCAGCGGAAGGCAGGCGAGACGCCTGCGCTACGCGCTACGCCCTCCTTGAGGGAGCCGACAAAAACAAAGACCAGTCCTATTTCCTCGCGTTGCTCAATCAGCAGCAACTTGCGTTCGCCCGTTTCCCGATCGGCGATCTGCCGAAGCCCGAATTGCGCGCGCTGGCCGCACGCGCCGGCCTGCCGACGGCGACGAAGAAGGACAGCCAGGGCATCTGCTTCATCGGCGAAGTGAAAATGGCGGACTTCCTCCGTGCCTACGCGCCGGAGCAACCCGGCCCGATCGTGCGCGCTACTGACGGCATCGTGCTCGGCGAACACCGCGGGCTGCACTATTTCACGATCGGTCAACGCAAAGGCATCGGCATTCCATCGAACACCGACAACCAGGCCTACGTCGTCGTCGGCAAGCGCGCGAGCGACCACGCGCTGCTCGTGGCCTTCGACGGACCCGCAGCGCCCGGCCTGTGGACGAACGAGTGTCGCGTGCACAGTCTGAGCTTCATCGGCGAACCGATCACCGAACCGACAATGCTCGAGTGCCGCGTCCGCTACCGCGACCCGCGCGTGCCGGTGGAGTTCATTCCGGACGCGCAGAGCCGCGTCGGCGAAGCCGTTTACGCGGCCACGCTCCGTTTCTCCACGCCCCAACGCGCCCTCGCCTCCGGCCAAATCCTCGCGCTCTACCGCGGCGAGGAACTGCTAGGCGGCGGGGTGTTCGTGTGAGAAATTGACCAGCGCAGCACGACGGATCAGGAAAGCGGCATGCGCATTGCCGCTTTCTGCCTATCGGTCGTCGCACTGCTGCTCGCCGGCTGCATCATGCTCGACACGAAGCCGATTCCGGCGGGCGAACGAACCGGCGCTCGTTACGTCACACTCCAGTCTCTGACGCTCTACGGAGCCTACGGCAAGTATCCGGACAAAACCATTACCTGGTATTTTCTCGCGAGCGTGAGCATCGCGAACCGCTATCACACGCCAATCGGCACCGTGCCGCGTGGCACGGAGATCGAAATTGTCGACCTGCTCGATCGGAGCGCGCTCGGCGTTCCGCATTCCACCATTTATCGCATTCGTTTTCTCATGGACGCCGTTGCCGGGTTTTCGGGCGATCTCGTGCAAGTTTCTGAGTCGCAACTGCTGGAGAAGAGCCCCGACGGGTCACCGGAGCTAAGCCGCACTTTCTTCCGCCGCATCGAGTAGGCGCGGCGAATCATCCCAGCTTCGCCAGCACGAGCGCCGCGGCGAACGCCAGAAAGACTACGCCCAGCGCACGATCGATCCAGTGGCCGTGGCGGAGAAAACTTCGGCGCACCTCCGCCTGCGTGAACAACACCGACACGAGGCAAAACCACGCCATCGTCGCAAGCACGAGCCACACGCCGTAGCCGAACTTGAGCAACGGCGGCGTGTGCGGACTCACGCGCAACGCGTAGAGCGAAATGAAAAACAACGCCGCCTTCGGATTGAGGACGTTGACGATGAAACCCTGCACCCACGCCGCGCGGTTCGTCGGCGCGGCGTCGCCCTCGGACAAGTCCATATCGCCTTCGCGCGGCTTCGCCCGCAGCGCCTGCACGCCGACCCACGCCAGGTAGGCGGCGCCGAGGTATTTCGCGACGTTGAGCGCGACCGGCGAGTCCTTCAGCAGCAGACCGAGCCCGAGCGAACAATAGCCGACGTGGATCGCGATGCCGCTGCCGATGCCGATGCTCGCCCACACCGCAACGCGTCGGCCGTGCGCGAGGCTCTGGCGCAACACGAGCGCGAAGTCCGGTCCTGGACTCGCGACGGCAAGCGCATGCGCGACAACAATCGTCAGGAACTCAGGCCAGTAGGACATAGCGGAGGACGGCAGGAAATCACTGCCGATGGGCCACAAAAAGCACAAAGAGCGCAAAAACGGCGGGGCTGCGACGCGACCGATGCAGTTTCAACACAGAGGACGCAGAGGGCACAGAGGCCAGCAGTAGCTCCTCCGACCTTTTGCGTTTTTTGTGCTTTTTGTGGCCACTCCGAAATGTAGCCCGCGGTAACAGGTTGCCGCTACGAATTTCCTATCGCGTGCTTTTTGTGGCCCAAACTCCGCAGCGGCTCGTCGGGGAAGACTCGCCCTACCTTCGAGCCGCGCCCCTACCCGCGCAGTTCCATGTCTTGCGGCACGGTGCTCAGCGCTTCGGCGAGCGTCGTCAGGCCTTCCTTCACCTTGATGCAGCTGTCCTGGTGGAGCGTCTTCATGCCGCCGCGCATGGCGATTTTCTTCAGTTCGGCAGTCTCGAGTTCCTTGTTGATGCCTTCGATCAATTCCTCGTTCGTCACCATCAACTCGTGGATGCCCACGCGGCCCTTGTAGCCGGTGCCGCCACATTTCGGGCAACCTTTCGGGTTCGCCTTGAAAATCGTGCCGCCGGTCCAGCCGATGGCGCGTTCCATGATGTCGCGCTCGCGCCCCTCCGGTTCGTAGGCGACGCGGCAGGTCTTGCAGACGCGGCGCATGAGGCGTTGCGCGCAGACGCACACGAGCGACGACGACACCATGAACGACTCGATGCCCATGTCGGTCAGACGCGCGACCGTGCTGGGAGCATCGTTGGTGTGCAGCGTCGAGATGAGCAAGTGACCCGTGAGCGCGGCTTCGACGGCGATGTTCGCCGTTTCTTTGTCGCGGATTTCGCCGACGAGAATGATGTCCGGGTCCTGACGGAGAAACGCGCGCAACGCGGCGGCGAACGTCAGACCGATCTGCCGATGCATCTGCATTTGGTTGATGCCGGGCAGCGTGTATTCGATCGGATCCTCGGCGGTGCGGATGACGATGTCGGGCGTGTTGATCTCGTTGAGCGCCGAGTAGAGCGTCATCGACTTGCCGGAGCCGGTCGGCCCGCAGTGCAGGATCATGCCGTAAGGCTGACGGATGACGTCACGATAGCGCTTCAGGTTCTCCTCCGAGAAGCCGAGCGCCGTCATGGGCAGCGTGGACTTCTGCTTGTCCAGGATACGCATGACCACGCCTTCACCGTGGTTCAACGGCGCCGTCGAGACGCGCAAGTCGACGTCGAGCCCCTTGCGGGTGTATTGTTTGAAGACGATGCGCCCGTCCTGCGGCAACCGCCGTTCGGCGATGTCCAGGTTGCACATGATCTTCAAACGCGCGACGAGCGCCGGGCCGACCTTGGAGGGCAGCCGTAGTTTCTCCTGGCATACACCGTCGATGCGGTAGCGGACGACGACCTCCTTTTCCCAAGGCTCGATATGGATGTCGGAGGTGCCGCTGAAGTACGCGTCCTCGATGATCCGGTTGGCGAGGTCGATGATCGGCCCGCTCTCCTCGTCCGTGAGGTCGTCTTCGTTTTCCTTGTCGTTGGAGAATTCCGCGCCGATCGCCTCGACCACATCGGCAAAGTCCGTGGGCGCCTGGTCCGGCCGGGCGAACTTCTCCTGAATCTCCTTTTCGCGGGCGAGCATCCGCACAACCCGCAGTCCGGTCATCTCCTGCAGCTTGCCGGCGAGCGCGATGTCGAACGGATTAGCGATCGCCACGAGCAGCAGGTCGCCGACCTGCCCGACGGGCAGCGCGTTGTGCTCACGGCAGAAATCCTGTGGAACGCGCTCGAATGTCGTCGGGTGCGTCCGGTAGCGGGCGACGTGGAAGACCGGCAGGTTGAACGCCTTCCCTTTCGCCAGCAGCAGCTGGAGATGGGAGATGTTGTTCTCCTCGAGCAGCAGCTTGTCGAGTCGGTCACCCGTGATGTCTTCCGGGATGGTGGCGATGGCCGCGCGGCGGTCCGGGCTCAGCCGGCCGGCCTCCACCAAGGCGTCGACGATCTGGGACTGGATCTTTCCGAGCGGCATGGTCAGGAAGCGGTCACCGCGGACGTTTCAGCCGACCCCACGGGCGTCGGCACAACCAGTTTTTCCAAGTAGTCGGCCAGCACCTCGAGGGTGGTGCCGTACCAGATGATTTCGCCGCCGTAGTGCTTTTCCCAGAACGTGCGCACCGCCGGGCTGAGCCAGTACGCGGTGGCGATGCTCGTGATGTCCTCCTCGCGATCGAACGGTAGCGACCAGGTGGCCCAGCAGGCGCCAACATCGAGGGTCTTCTTCACGTCGTCATTCACCTCGTAGTGGCGCAGGTCGACGATCCCGAGTCGCTCATGCTCCGACAGGTGCATGAGGATGTCCTCCTCGCGGACCGCCTTGAGCTCGTAGGCGAGAATGCCCAGGACGCTCGTCTGCCGCGGGGTGCCGGTGTTGATCAGCTCGAGCAGCCTCTCATTGGCTTTCTCAAGGTCCTCGATCTTCACGTAGTTCTGCTCCACCAACTGCGCGCCGAGCAGACGGTTGGCACGCATCAGGAGCGACCGGTGTTCTGTGGACATGGGAGGGTAATTCGGTTCAGACGGCGGTCCGCTTGAGCCGGGGGCTGGTGCCACGGGGTTTCCGGACCCGCTTCCAGAGCGCCTCCTTTAAGTCATCCACCCCATCTCCGGTGGCACAGGAGATCGGCAGGATGTCGACTTTGTGACGGCGCTTGAACTTGGCCAAGTGGCCCTTGGCCGACTCAAGATCCATTTTGTTCGCGACCACCAAACGCGGCTTTTTCAACAGGGCCGGGTCGTACAATTCAAGTTCGCGCAACAGCGTGGTGTAATCCTCCCGCGGGTCGCGTTGATCCCCGGCCGCCATGTCGATCAGGAACATGAGCAGGGCGCAGCGCTCGATGTGCCGCAGAAACCGGTGGCCGAGGCCACGGTTCTCGCTCGCGCCTTCGATCAACCCGGGGACGTCGGCCAGCAGCATCCGGTCATAGCGTTCCGGATACTCGATCACGCCAATCTGCGGGTGAAGCG
>JAEYUW010000027.1 GCA_023432225.1 Verrucomicrobiota bacterium | reverse complement strand
GCAGGTGACCGCTGCGATCGGACTTCTCGACGAAGGCGCGACTGTTCCCTTCA
Organism: Verrucomicrobiota bacterium; assembly: GCA_023432225.1. Classification (GTDB taxonomy): domain Bacteria; phylum Verrucomicrobiota; class Verrucomicrobiia; order Opitutales; family Opitutaceae; genus Didemnitutus. Next base: position 3,135 of record JAEYUW010000027.1, on the reverse strand, counting down.
TCGCGCGTTACCGCAAGGAGGTCACCGGCGGACTCGACGACACGCAGTTGCGCCAGCTGGAGGAGCGCCTTGCCTATTTGCGCGATCTCGAATCGCGGCGCGACACCGTGCTCGAATCGATTCGTTCGCAGGGCAAGCTCACCGATGAGCTCGAAGCAAAGATCGGCGCGGCGACGACCAAGGCCGAGCTGGAAGACCTGTACCTGCCCTACAAGCCGAAGCGCCGCACCCGCGCCGAGATCGCGCGCGAACGCGGACTCGGCCCGCTCGCCGAAACCATTCTCTCCGACCGTACAGTGGTGCCGCTTGAGCTCGCCGCGCAGTTCATCACCGAGGATGTGCCGGACACCAAGACGGCGCTGAATGGCGCGCGCGACATTCTGGTCGAGACCTTCTCGGAAAACGCCGATCTGGTCGGCCGCCTGCGCACCTATCTCAAGGACAAGGCCACGCTGCATGCCAAGGTCGTCGACGGCAAGCAGGAGGCCGGCGCGAAATTCTCCGACTATTTCGATCACACCGAGCGCTGGGCGACGACGCCCAGTCACCGTGCGCTGGCCATGCTGCGCGGACGCAACGAGGATATCCTGACGATCGATATCGAGATCGATGCCGACAGCACCGCGCCGGTGAAGCCGGTCGAGCAGATGATCGCTGGCGCCTATGCGATCCGTCCGGATGCAGGCGCTGCCGACAAATGGCTGATGGATGTCGCGCGCTGGACCTGGCGCGTGAAGCTCGCGCTGACATTGTCGATCGATCTGATGACCGAGTTGCGCGAGCGCGCCGAAGAAGAAGCGATCCAGGTTTTCGCGCGCAATCTCAAGGATCTGCTACTGGCGGCGCCGGCCGGTTCGCGCGCGACCATCGGCCTCGACCCCGGCATCCGCACCGGCGTGAAGGTGGCTGTTGTCGACAACACCGGCAAGCTGCTGGAAACCGCCACGGTCTATCCGTTCCAGCCCCGCAACGATATCCGCGGGGCGCAGGCCGAAATCGGCCGGCTGATCGTGCGCCACAAGGTCGAACTGATCGCCATCGGCAATGGCACGGCGAGCCGCGAGACCGACAAGCTGGTCGCCGATCTCTTGGCCGACATGCCACCGCCGAAGCCGATCAAGGTGGTGGTGAGCGAAGCCGGCGCGTCGGTTTACTCCGCTTCCGCCACCGCCGCCGCTGAATTCCCCGGTCTCGACGTGTCGCTGCGCGGCGCGGTGTCGATCGCACGCCGGCTGCAGGACCCGCTGGCGGAACTGGTCAAGATCGAACCGAAGTCGATCGGCGTCGGGCAATATCAGCACGATGTCGACCAGTACCGGCTGGCGCGCTCGCTCGACGCGGTGGTGGAAGATGCGGTCAACGCGGTCGGTGTCGATCTCAACACCGCGTCGGCACCGTTACTGGCGCGAGTCTCAGGCTTGGGCGCATCGCTCGCCGAGATGATCGTCGCGCATCGCGACAAGGTCGGTGCCTTCAGGAATCGCAAGCAACTGCTTGAAGTCGCGCGGCTCGGACCGCGCACCTTCGAGCTCTGTGCCGGCTTCCTGCGCATCCCGAACGGCGACGAGCCGCTCGATGCATCGTCGGTCCATCCGGAGGCCTATGGCGTCGCCTCGAAAATCGTTGCCGCCTGCGGCCGCGATGTGCGCTCGCTGATGGGCGACAGTACAGCGCTGAAGGCGCTCGATCCGGGCGTATTCGTCGACGAGCGCTTCGGTCTGCCGACCGTGCGAGATATCCTGACCGAACTGGAGAAGCCGGGCCGCGATCCGCGTCCGAGCTTCAAGACCGCAACCTTCACCGACGGTGTCGAGGAAATCTCCGACCTAAAACCCGGCATGCTGCTGGAAGGCACCGTGACCAACGTCGCCGCGTTCGGTGCCTTCGTCGATATCGGCGTGCATCAGGACGGCCTCGTTCACGTGTCGCAGCTGGCCGACCGTTTCGTGAAGGACCCGCATGAGGTGGTGAAGGCCGGCGATGTGGTGAAGGTGCGCGTGGTCGAGGTCGACGTGAAACGCAAGCGCATCGGCCTGACCATGCGCAAGGACGGCGCGGCAGCGGCGCCGCGCGCCAATGCGGGCCACGCGGCCGATAGCAAGGACAAGTTCAGCGGCGGCCGCTCACAGGGTGGCGCACAGCGCATGCCCGAGCGGCCCGCGGCGCAGAGCGCGCTGGCCGCCGCTCTGGCCGAGGCGATGCGGCGCAAGTAAGCGCGGCCAGACGAGAAGCGCGTCAGCGCACCGCCGCGGCGGAATCCGCGTCGAGCGCGCGCGCCAGCACGCGCGCGACATGCACCGCCTCGCGGCCGGTGCCGTCGTGAATCTGATGCCGGCACGAGGTGCCGTCGGCAACGATGATCGCATCTCCCTCAGCCTTTCGCACCGCCGGCAGCAGCGACAGCTCACCCATCGCGACAGACACATCGATGGTGTCGGCAGCATAGCCGAATGCGCCTGCCATGCCGCAACAACTCGACTCGATCGTCTCGACCGTGAGATCGGGAACGAGCTTCAGCACGGCCTGCACCGGGCTGAAGGCTTCGAATGCCTTCTGGTGACAATGGCCGTGCACCAGTGCGCGCTGCGGCGTGGACTTCAGTTTCAAATCGAGCCGTCCGGCCTTGTGCTCGCGCGCGAGGAATTCCTCGAAGGTGAGCGCGAGCGCGGAAAGCTTTTGCGCCGCGTCGGATTTCACCAGCGCGGGAATCTCGTCACGGAAGGTCAGGATACAGCTCGGCTCGAGGCCGACCACCGGGATTTCATTGTCGATGTATGGCTGAAGCGCCGCCAGCGTGCGTTCGGCTTCCGCGCGCGCCTGATCGACGGCACCGACCGACAGGAAGGTGCGGCCACAGCAGAGCGGCCGCGTCTTACCATCCACGGGCTTCGCGACATGTACCGCGTAGCCCGCGGTTCTCAGCACCTTGACCGCGGCATCGAGATTCTCGCGCTCGAAATAACGGTTGAAGGTATCGGCGAAGAGGATGACCTGACTTGATGAGTCATTCTTCGCGTCCCCGCTTGCTCCGTCCTCGCCTCCTCCTGAAAGGGGGAGGTCGACGCGCGCAGCGCGTCGGGTGGGGGTCTCTTCTTCGCTACCATTCGACCCTCTCCCCAACCCTCCCCCTTTCAG
>JAEYUW010000026.1 GCA_023432225.1 Verrucomicrobiota bacterium | reverse complement strand
GTCGACGTGAACGAGTATCTCCCCGCCGCCAAGCTCGGCGTCGCCAAGATCAACATCGACACCGACGGCCGCCTCGTCTGGACGCGCGTGCACCGTGAGTTCTTCCGCGACAAGCCGGCCGAGTTCGACTTCCGCCCGCCGGGCAAGGTTTACATGGAGGAATACGCAAAGTTCATCGCTTCGCGCAACGTGCTGCTCGGCTCCGCCGGCCAGCTCGACGACCTCCGCCGGAGCCTCGGCAAGTAAGCCGCCCGGCTTCGCACCGTTTCCAACGCCGCCTCGTTCCGAGGCGGCGTTTTTTCGTTTTCTGCGTCGGCGATTTCTGACTCGGCGAATCGCACCGCAACGGCATGCTCGCGGTCATGAAGTCGCTACTCTCCCGGCGCGCCCTCGCGTGGCTCGCTGCGATCTCCGCCCTGGTCGCGATCGCCCACGCGGCCGACACCAAGAGTCCGATCGTCAAAGTCGCCGATATTCCGATGCAGCGCGCCCGGATGGGCGCCGCCATCGCCCCGCTCGGCGACTACCTCTACATTTTCGGCGGCAGTGGCAGCATCGGGACCGCGCCAGTTCAAGACGCCGAGCGACTCGATCTCCGCACGGGAAAAACAGAAAAGGTGGACGGCACCTTCATCGCACGTCGCCAGCACGGCGTCTTCGAACACGATGGGAAATTCTACCTCTTCGGCGGTGAAGCCTATACCCTCACGGAGCGCCCGCACGCCGACATGATTGAAGTTTACGATCCTGCCACGGGCAAGGTTACCACCGCCGGCAAGATGCCGCGTCCACGCGCGCGCTTCGGCACCGTCAAAATCGGCAACGAAGGCTGGCTCGTCGGCGGCACGAAGCACAAGGACGGTCGCTACTACGCGCAAACGAACGAGGTCGAGATACTCGACCTGCCCACGCTCACTTGGCGCCAAGGTCCACCCATGCCCACGCCACGCGACGCGCCGGTCGTGGTGGTCGGTGCCTTCGCGCTCGTGCCCGGCGGCTACTCGAGCAAGATCGCCAGGGACGAGGTCGAGATGTGGGTGCCCGCCGAGCAGGTTTGGAAACGCCTGCCCAAGCTCGGACAGACCGTCAGCACGCACAGCGCAGCTTTCCTCGGGCGCTGGGTGTTCCTTTTCGGCGATTACGAGGTGGGCGAACAGGTGCTCGCCTACGAACTGAGCACGCGCAAAACCACGAAGATCGCTCCCGGCTTCCTGAACACACGCCGCTCCGCGGCCATTACGCTCGGCAACCGCATCTACGTCGTGGGCGGCGAAGCGGTGGACGCCGGCCCCGCCGGCGGACGCAACGGCGGCAGCGTTTGGAACGTCGGAGGCACGGCCTACACGGGTTCGGAACGCGCGGTGATCCAGGTGTTCGAGCTCAATCCCGACTACAAGCCGGGCCCGTGAGCCTGCTTTGCCCGTTACCTGACGTGCCATCCGGCACGCACCGATGAACGCACTGCACTGTGGCGCTGTGTCCATGCACCTCGTCTTCCTCTACGGCGCGCCCGCCACCGGCAAATACACCGTCGGTCGCGAATTGGCCGCGCTCACCGGATACGAGCTGTTTCACAATCACATCGTCGTCGACGCCGTGTTGCAGCGCCACGCGTTCGGCACCCCGGAGTTCATTGCCGAACGCGACGCCGGCTGGCGCGTGCACCTCACGCGTGCCGTCGAGCGTCGTCCGCCCGGGCTCATTTCCACGTTCAATCCCGAGAACACCGTGCCGGCGGCGTTCGTGGACTGGTTGTTTCACGACCTTGGCGCACGCGCCGCGGTCGCGCTACACTCCGTGAAACTCCACGCGAGCGAAGCCCAGATCGCCGACCGCCTCGGCTCGGCGCAACGCCGGCAATTTCACAAGCTCACCGACGTCCGGCTCTACGCGCAACTGCGCGCCGATGGCGCGTTCGATGAGCCAAAGATTCCGCGCACCGACTTGCGCATCGACACCGGGCAGTTGACCGCGCCCGACGCCGCGCGGCGGATCGTGGATCATTTCCACTTGTTGCAAGCGTGATGACCGACTTCGAAGCCCGTCTGCGCGACTACGCCGATGCGATTGTGCGCATCGGCGTCAATCTGCAGCCACGCCAGAAGCTGCTCGTCACCGATCCTTACGATCAACAAGGCGTCGCCCGAAGCGCGGAGGTGATCGTCGACGCGGTGCGCCATGCCGCCGACGCGGTGGGAGGCGGAGACGTCGAAGTGCTCTGGAGTCCGGGCGCGGAAATCCGCGCGATGGCCGAGGCGGATCAACGCGGCACATTCGACCGCCTCGTCGAGCAGAACACTTTGCGTCTCGCGCATCATCTCCGCCGCGGTGGCGCGTTTCTTTTCCTCACCGGCAGCCAGCCGCGGCTCATGGAGGGCGTGCCCGCGGCACATCTGGCCGCGCAACACGAGATCACTTGGCGACACCTCGGCCCGATCGTGCAACAACTCGTGCGCGGCGCGACGCAATGGTGCATCGCGCCGGCCCCGTCGCCGAGCTGGGCCGCGCTGACGTTTGCCGACCTGCCGAGCGACCAACGCCTCGCCGCGCTCTGGCGCTGCGTGTTCGACAGCGTCCGCGCCACCGGCGAGGACGGCGCCGTCGGCCGCTGGAACGAACACCTGGCCCGATTGACCGCGACGGCGGAGAGGCTAAACGCCGCGCGCCATGCGACCGTGAAATTCACCGGCCCAGGCGCCGACTTGACCCTCGCCCTGCCCGCCAAGCACCACTGGTGCACGGCCGCGCAGGTGACGATACGTGGCGTGCGTCACGTCATCAATCTGCCCACCGAGGAAGTGTTCACCGCCCCCGATTGCCACAGCGCGGAAGGCACCGTCCGCGTGTCGCGTCCCGTCTGCCACGCCGGCACGACAATCGAGGGCATCGAGCTGGAGTTCCGCCGCGGGCGCGTCATCGCTTCGTCGGCCCGCACGAACGCGGATCTGCTCCGCGAATTGCTCGCAACCGACAACGGCGCCGTGCGGCTCGGCGAGGTGGCGCTGCTCGCCAGCGAGCTCGGCGCGCCCGCGCCCGCGTGGCCCGCGGCCCGCACGGTGTTTCACCACCCCTTGCTCGACGAGAATGCCGCGAACCACATCGCCCTCGGCGAAGCGTATCCGTTCTGCCACCGCGGCTGGTGGAAGCGCGCGGTCAACCGCAGCCTCGTGCACGTCGACCTCCCGCTCGACGCGCGCGCGACGCTCGCGTAAGGAACTGCGCGCCGTCCTTCCCTGTCCTCTTCGCCTCGTGCCGGAACCCGACACCAACCCCGCCAATTCCACCGACCTGCTCGCGCGCGCCCGCACCGGCGACCAGGCGGCGTTCGGCGAGTTGATGCGCGCGCATTACGAACCTGTTTTCCGAGTGGTGTTTGGAATTTTGCGGAATGAACACGATGCGCGCGACGTCTCACAGGACGTGTGGGTCAAGGTCTGGCGCGAGTTGCCGAATTTCCGCGGCGAAGCGAAGTTCACGACCTGGGTCCATCCCATCGCCGTGCGCAAAGCTCTCGATCATCTCCGCAAGCGCCGCCGTTGGTTCGACCGGTTTCTGCCGTTCGCCAGCGCCGGCGAGGACACGCCGCCCGAAGCGGTCGTGGTCGCGGAGCCGTCGACCGACGCCACCGCACGCGACGAGGCGGAGGGCGGAGAGCGCCGCGAGCAACTCCAGCGCGCGCTCGACGCGCTGCCACCGAAACATCGCGCGGTGCTCACCCTCCGCGAAGTCGAACACCTTTCCTACGAAGAGATCGCGCGCGCCACTGCCCTGCCGATCGGCACGGTGATGTCGCGTCTCTATCACGCCCGCAAAATGCTCGCGAAAAAAATCCAAGTTTCCCGATGAAAACGCATCGTCTCACATTCACCTTCCTGCTGCTGCTCGGCTTCGTCGCCGGACCTGCCCTGCGCGCCGTCGCCGCCGAACGCGTGCAGCTGCACGCGTTCCTCATCACGGCGTCGAACGAACGCGGCGGCAAAAGCGACCCGCGCCTCGCCGACTACGAGCCGACGCTGCGCCGCATCATGCGCTTCGAATCGTTCGAATACCAAGGCAGCGACCGCGGAAGTATCAGCGCCAACGAAACCACCACGCTGATGGTCGGCCAGGGCCACGAACTCACGCTGGAGGCCGGCAGCAATCCCTACCAACTCCGCGTCCGCTGGGCCGCGAACATCGGCGAGAAAACGCTCATCAACACCGGCATCACCTTCCGCCCCGGCGTCCCGGCCGTGCTCGGCGGTCCACCCACAGGTCGCTCCCCCGGAGAAGTTTACGCAGTGTTCATCGTCGCGAAATAACGGCGAATCGAGAATTTTGAATAAGCCGCCGGAGCGACGCGTCCCAAGAGCAACCCAACACGGGAACAACTCATGAAGACCAAACTCGCTGCTCTTGCTCTCGCGCTCGTGACCCTTTTCGCCTTTGCCACCCCGAAAACCGCCCAAGCCAACGACACCGGCGCGGCGATCGGTGGTTTCATCGGCGGCGTGATCGTCGGCTCCGTCCTTGCCGACCAACATCGCGGCCCGGACGCCGTGGTAGTCGAAGCCGGTTACCGCGACTACGGTCCGGCCTACCACCACGCTCCGCGCGGTTACTGGCGCGATGTCCACACCCGCGTGTGGGTGCCCGGCTTCTGGACGATGGAGCGCGATCACTGGGGCCGCCCCTATCGCCGCTATGTCGAAGGCCACTACGAAATCCGCCGTGATCGCGTGTGGGTCTCCTACGACAGCCGCGGTCGCTACGACCGGCATGATCGCCGCTGGTAACAACACCCGGCTCCTGTTCTTCTGAGAACTCCTCAACCCACCATGAATTGCCGCAGCGCCGAACCTCTGCTGCTTGCCGAACGTGACGGCGTGCTGACTCCCGCGCAGCACGCCGAACTCGCGTCGCATGTCGCCGCGTGCGCGAGTTGCCGGCAGTTCCGCGCCGATCTCGCCGCGGCGTTGGAGGGCGTCCGCACCGAGGCTCACGCGGTGGCACTACCCGACGTCGACGCGGAGTGGCGCGCCGTGCAGGCGAAGATCCACGGTGGCGCGGTCGGCGAGCAGACCGCCGCGCCGCGCAAAAAACGACGCCTCGCGCCCGTCGTCTGGCTTTCCGCTCCTCTGGCGGCCGCCGCCGCGATCGCACTCGCTTTGTTTGTGCAACGTCCGGTGCCGATGCCCGCGGCCACGAGCGAAGGCGTGATCGCCGCGCGGGCCGACTTTGTCGAAGTCGCCGATCCGAAGGCTACGCCGATCGTCTATACCGACAAGGAAAGCGGCTGGCTCGTGGTCTGGGCCGAGAGCGCGGAACCCGCGCACGCTTCGAGCTGAGCGCGTGAGATTTTCGTAGCTTGGTAGGTGGCGTGCTCGCCACGCCACTGCTTCGACCTTAACCGCCGCGGAGTTCGCCGCATCCACGCCTGCAGTTTGCGCGCGAGCGCGCAACCTACCTCGTTGCGACGGCGACGCGTCAGCCGGCTGGAAGCCGGCGTTACACTACGGCAGCCACGGGAACTGCTCGGCCTTGGGCTTCCGCTTCTCCTTTTGCGCGGTCATGAACTCCTTCGCCTCCTCGGTCATGTAGTAGAGCATGGTGGCATTCCCCGCGAGTTCCTGCACGCCGCTCTGGCCATCGAGTTCGGCGTTGAACGCGGACTTCAGGCAGCGGATCGCGAGCGGGCTGCGTTGGAGAATATCCTTCGCCCACGCGATACCTTCGGCTTCGAGCTCGGCGACCGGAACGACCTTGTTAACGAGGCCCATCGCGAGCGCTTCCTGCGCGTTATATTGGCGGCAGAGAAACCAGATTTCGCGCGCCTTCTTCTGGCCGACCATGCGGGCAAGATAGCTGGAGCCGAAGCCGCCGTCGAAGCTGCCCATCTTGGGGCCGACCTGGCCGAAGATGCCGTTATCGGCCGCGATGGTGAGATCGCACATCACATGGAGCACGTGGCCGCCACCGATCGCGTAGCCCGCGACGAGCGCGATCACGACCTTGGGCATCGAGCGGATGAGCTTCTGCACCTCGAGAATGTTCAGGCGCGGCACGCCCTTGGCGTCGATGTAGCCGCCGTGGCCGCGCACCGATTGGTCACCGCCGGCGCAGAAGGCGTATTTGCCGTCCTTGGCCGGGCCGGCGCCGGTGAGGAGCACGACGCCGATCTTCTGGTCCTCGCGCGCATCGAGCAGCGCCTCGTGCAACTCGAACACCGTCTGAGGGCGGAAGGCGTTACGCTTCTCGGGTCGGTTGATCGTGATTTTCGCGATGCCGTCGGCTTTCTGGTAGATGATGTCCTCGTAATTTTTCGCAGTCTTCCAAGCGGGATTCATATCGATCAACCTCGGCGAAAATATCTGAGCGGCAAACGTTTTCGCCGGCGCCGGTTTCCGGCGTCGAGCCGTCAAGCGGTATTTCCTGCCGGCCGGAATGGGCTGGAAGGTCCTGCGCGCTTGCCCAACAGTGGCCCATTCAATGCAATCGGAAGGCACAGGGAAGGTCGCGAAGGTCGGTCTGACGTTGGGCGCCCTTGGCGTGGTGTTCGGCGACATCGGCACCAGCCCTCTCTACACGTTGCAGGAGTGTTTGAAGCAGTTGCCTCCCGTGGAGCAGACCCAAGCCGTGCTCGGCGTGCTGTCGCTGGTCTTCTGGTCCCTCGTGGCGGTGGTGAGCGTCAAATACACGCTGTTTGTGCTGCGCGCGCACAATCGCGGGGAAGGCGGCATCTTTGCGTTGCTCGCGCTCAGCCGCCTGGACCGAACGGCGACCGGCGCGCTGGGATTCGGCACCTTCGTGCTGCTACTGGGCGCGGCGATGTTGTGCGGCGAAGCGATCATCACACCGGCCATCACCGTGCTCGGCGCGAGTGAAGGTTTTAAAATCATGTCGCCGCGATTCGCGCCGTGGGTGGTGCCGATCGCCTGCGCGATCCTAGCCGGCTTGTTCGCTTTCCAGCACCGCGGAACCGAGTTCATCGGCCGGATCTTTGGCCCGGTGATGCTGGTGTGGTTTCTCGTGCTCGGCGCGCTCGGCGCGTGGAATATTTTCAAGAATCCCGTGGTGCTGCCGGCGCTGAATCCCCTGCTCGGCCTCGAACTGCTGGTCTCGCACCCGGCACAAGTGAGCGTGCTGCTCGGCTCGGTGATCCTCGCCATCACCGGCGTCGAGGCGCTTTACGCCGACATGGGCCACTACGGCCGCAAGGCGATCACCACCGGCTGGTATGCCATCGTGCTACCGGGGCTCACGCTGAATTACTTCGGCCAGGGCGCGAACGTTCTCGCTCACCCCGACGCCGTTCAGAATCCCTTCCTTGAACTCGCCCCGGAGGGACCGCTGCGCCTCGCACTGCTGATTTTGTCGATCCTCGCCGCCATCATCGCCAGCCAAGCGCTGATCTCCGGTGCGTTCTCGTTGATCCGCCAGGCCGTCCAACTCGGCTACTTCCCCCGCCTGACGGTGCTGCACACGAGCCACCAACACCGAGGACAAATCTACCTGCCGCTCGTGAACGCGTTTCTCGCCCTCGGCGCCATCTTGACGGTCTACGGCTTCAAGTCGGTATCGAACCTCGCCGCGGCCTACGGTATCGCGGTCACCGGCACGATGACGGTGACCACGCTCGCACTCTTCGTGGTGATGCGCCGCGCGTGGGGCTGGGCCACGTGGCGCGCGACGCTAGTCTGCGCGCCTTTCCTGGCCATCGACCTCGCGTTCTTCAGCGCCAATCTCCACAAGTTCGCCGACGGCGGCTGGCTGCCGGTGATGATCGCCCTCGGCATCCTCGCCATCATGACCACGTGGAAAATCGGCAAGACGGAGATCTTCCGCCGCATCTACGCCAACGAAATCACAGACGCTGAGCTCAGCGACATCGCCTGCAGCGAGCGTCTGACGCGCGTGCGCGGCACCGGCGTTTTCATGGCCGGCAACCCCAAGGGCACGCCGCTCGTGCTTCTGCACCATCTCAAGGCCAACAAGGTGCTGCAGGAAACGGTGGTTCTGCTGTCGATCGTGACGGAGGAGGTTCCCCTCGTGCCCGACGCGGAGCGACTCACCGTCTCGGAAATCGGCCACGGCGTATGGCGCGCAATCGGTCGCTACGGCTACATGGAGTCGCCCAACGTTTCCGTGCTGATGGAACAGGTGAAGGCCGCCGGCGTGCCGCTGAAGCTCAACGAGGCCACCTACTACTTCAATCGCGAGATGATCCTCACCGGCGGCAACACGAAGATGTTCGAGTGGCAGAAACACTTCTACGCGTTCCTCAGCCGCAACGCCCAGCAAGCGCGCGATTACTATCGCCTGCCGCCGATGCAGATCATCGAGGTCGGTATGCCGATCCAGCTCTGAGCGGCAACGCCCGCGCCGCGGCTCACAAGGTGGCGGGAGCTTCCAGCTCCCGCGTTTTTCGAGCCTGCCCCGAAGCGGGAGCTGGAAGATCCCGCCACTCTCATAGTGCGGCCACGCTCAACGCGCTCACAGCACCATAAACGAGAGCGCCACGATCAGCGTCGGCACGAGCGCCCCGAGGAACAAACCGAGCGGCGAGACGCCATTCGGGAAATAGCGCTGTAAAATGGATTGCCCGGCCGGATTCGGAGCATTCGCAATCACCGTCAAGCCACCACCGGTGACCGCACCCGAGACAACGGCGAACTTCAGCTCCTCCGTGAATCCCGGCACGAGCGTCGCCAGATACGTGATGAGCGCGTTGTCGTTGAACGCCGTCAGGATCGTCGCACCGGCGAACAGCGGCACTTCGCCGAGACTGCCGAGCACCGGCTGAATCCACCACGCTTGCAACCCGCCGTGCGCGACGAGGCCGGCGAGGAAAAAGCCGACGAGCAGCGGTCCGCGCAGATCGAGTTTGTTCTGGTGGTGCGCCGTCGCCTGGGCGAACGCGAGGTAGAACAGGAACCCGCCGATAAACAGCGCCGGGTGATGCGCCATCCACACGGTGAAACCGAGGAACAGCAAATGCACGATCGTCACCCACGCCGGCACGGACTCGCCGTCAGCGCCGGTGTCAGCGGCCGCGCGCAACGCAAAGAGCTCACGGCGAAAAAAGAGAAAATAAGCCAGATTCGACAGCACGATGCCGGTGATCGCGTGCCATCCAAAGTGCGTGAACATGTATTTCATGTCCCAGCCCCACGCCGCCGCCACCATCAAGACCGGCGGAGCGGCAAAGTGCGTCAGCGTGCCGCCGATCGAGACGTTCACGAACAACAAGCCGATCGTCGCGTATTTGAGCCGGTTGCTCGGATTCAGCGCGTAGAACTGCTTGCCGAGCAGCAGCGCCGCGATCGTCATGGCGGCGGGCTCCGTGATGAACGAACCGAGCAGCGGCGCGATCGTCAGAATCGACAGCCACCACGCCACCGGCCGTCCGCCGCCCAGCATGGCCACGGCGCGCATCGCCTGTTCCGCGAGCCGCAAGACCGGTCGCGTCGAAGCCAGCGTCATGATGATCACGACGAAGAGCGCCTCGGTGTAGTTCACCGTGTGGCTGAGGTAATGGATGCCGGTATCGAGCCCCTTGAACCACACGATCGCGCCGAGCAGCACCAACACCCAGAAGCCGAAGATCGCTTCGACCTCGCCAAGAAAATGCAGGATCTGCCCCCAGAAGCTGACCTCGTCGGGCTGACCGTCGTCGTTACGGTCCTCGCGGCCGTTTTTCTGTTTCAAATTCGCAACGTGCCGCTCCTCGATGACGTGGGCCCAGTGCCGAATTTTCGCGCTCGCAAAGGTGTGCAGCACCGCGAGCACGAAGATGACTGTCGCGACGAGGTTGAACGGCTCCGCCGCGGCCCGCGCCTTGACCACTTCCCACGCGGAGGCGCCGGGCATGGCCCCATAGCTTTCGACCGCACGGGGAAAAGCTTCTGCGGGGGCGGAGGCCGCCGCCAAGAGCGAAACGGCCGTGAACAGAGCAACAATGAAACCGAGACGAAGCAGTCGATTGATCACGCGAGCAGAGGTAGGATTTCGTCGAGGCGGTGAACGAAGCGGTGCGCGCCCGCCTTCACAGCGGCACGCTCGGCATAGCGACCAAAGCCCACGAAAAGGTCAACCTCATCACGCATTTCCAAATCACTCGCGCCATCGCCAACAGCGACGACGCGGCTCGGCTCAAATTCGGCGCGCAATTGGCGCACGACCTCGGGCTTCCCGCCACGGCGCGACGCCGGGTGCGGCGTGAAGCCCGCGTAACGGCCGGCGCCGTCGAACTGCAGCGCCACGGCCTCGATGCGCGCAATGCCCAGCAAATCGGCGAGTGGCCGAATGGCTTGCATGAACCCTCCGCTGATGATCACCGGGGTCCAGCCGGCGGCCTTCGCCGCGGCGACCGTCGCATGCGCGGTCGGTTCGATTTCGCGCACGTAGAGATTCGCGATTTTCGCGACGTCCGACTCGTTGGGTTGGATCAACTCGAGGCGTTTGCCGAAAATCTCTTCGAGCGGAATGCGACCTTCCATCGCATCGCGCGTCATCTGCTCACTCTGACGGAAACACTCCTCACCGCGCAGGCGCGCAAATTCGTCGACGCCTTCGATGGCGCTGAGCGTGGAGTCGCAGTCGAAGCAGAGGAGTTTGGGTTGAACCACGAAACACACGAAAAACACGAAAGGCCCGGGCGCCTACCCTTTTTCGTGTCTTTCGTGTGTTTCGTGGTGAGCCAATAAAAAAGCCCTCCGCAACGGGAGGGCTTCGGGAAAGTCGCTTTTCGTGCGCGCGTTATTTCTTCGCGGCGCCGCGCTTGAACTTCGAGGTGAACTTCTCGACGCGGCCGGCGGTGTCGACGAGGCGCTTCTCGCCGGTATAGGCGGGATGCGAGTCCATCGTGACGTCGCGGACGATCACGAAGTAGTCCTCGCCGTCGATCTTCTCGGTGCGGGCGGACTTCATCGTGGACTTGGTGAGGAAACGCTTGCCCGTGCCGATATCGAGGAAGCAAACGTTGTTGAGAGCGGGATGGACTTTTTCTTTCACGGCGAAAATCGGTTTAGTTCAGCCCTGGCGCGCCTTGTAGCGCGGGTCGGTCTTGTTGATGACGTAGATGCGGCCCTTGCGGCGGACGACCTGGCAGTCAGGGTGACGCGTCTTCGCGGATTTGATGGAGGAAACGACTTTCATAAAAACGATAGAAGAAGAGAGTCGCGCCGGGGGGTGTCAAAGGAAATCTCCCGCGGCCGGCAACTTGCCCGGTGAGGCGCGAAAATTCCGACCGAAGCCCCTGCCCTGCGCGACTTTGACGGAATTAGAGGCGCGGGATCGTGAGCCCGCCGTCGACGAGAATGACTTGGCCGGTGGAATACGGGAAATCGCCGCGCGCGAGCGCTGCGACAGCGCGACCGACGTCGTCCGGGAAACCCCAGCGCGGCTGCACGAACGCGCCGCCGGCGATGAGCTTGTCGTATTTCTCGGTCACGGCCGCAGTCATGTCGGTTTTGATCACGCCGGGACGGATCTCGTAGGACGGGATGCCGTCGGCGCCGAGGCGCGCGGCGAAGAGTTCGTTGAGCATCGCGAGGCCGGCCTTGGCGATGCAGTATTCGCCGCGGTTGATGCTGGCCATCGTCGCGGAGACGGAACTGACGGTGATGATCGCGGCGCTGAACGCGGCATCGGCCTTCTTCGCGGCGACCATGTCGCGCGCGATCGCCTGCGTGAGGAAGAACACGCCGCGGAGGTTCGTGTTCATCACGTAGTCGTAGCTCTCCTCGCTGGTCTCGAGGAGATCGGCGCGGACTTTGGGCGCGACGCCGGCGTTGTTGACGAGGAGATTCAGCGCGCGACCGCCGGTGAACTCGCGGCAGACGGCGAGGATGGCGGCGCGGCCGTCGGCGGAACCGACATCGCCGCGCGCGTAGGTGACGCGCACGCCGTGGCGAGCGAGCGCGGCGAGCGGTTCGGCGACCTGGTCCTCAGGGCGCATGCCGTTGATGACGAGATCCCACTTTTCGGCCGCGAGTTTCTCGGCGATGCCGAAGCCGATGCCGCGCGAACCGCCGGTGACGAGTGCTACTTTTTTCATAGCGATCAGCTGTCAGCGATCAGCTTTCAGCTGGAGAGTTCGAGTTGAGTAGTTGGATTTGCTGACAGCTGATAGCTGAGAGCCGAAAGCTTGTGCGTTAGCGGAGCGGCGTGACGTCGACCCACTTGCGCTCGGCCCAGGACTTGAGGGCGAGTTCGGCAAGTTGGACGCCTTTGGCGCCTTCGAAGAGATTCCACTGGAACGGCGAGCCGGTGACGACGTGCTTGAGGAAGAGCTCCCACTCGACTTTGAACGCGTTGTCGTAAACGCCTTGGTCCGGCACGCGCATCCAGCCGTCGCGATACTTGATCGGACTGTCGATGTCAGGATTCCAAACGCAGCGCGGCGTGGCGGCGATCGACTGGGCCTTGCAATCGCGCAGGCCGGCGACCGCAGTGCCGTGCGTGCCGTCGACGTGAAGCGTAAGCAGGTCGTCGCGGTCGACGCGGGTCGTCCACGAGGAGTTGAAGTGGCAGATGACGCCGTTGGTCAGCTCGAAGGTCGCGTAGGCGGCGTCGTCCGCGGTGCACTTGTAGGGTTTGCCGGCCTCGTCCCAGCGCTGCGGGATGTGCGTGGCGCCGAGGCAGGTGAGGCTCTTGATATCGCCGAAGAGATTCTGGATCACATACTGCCAGTGGCAGACCATATCGACGATGATGCCGCCGTCGTCTTCCTTGCGGTAATTCCAAGACGGGCGCTGGAGCTTTTCGTGCTCGCCGGTGAAGACCCAGTAACCGAACTCGCCGCGCACGGAGAGAATTTTGCCAAAGAAGCCCTGGTCCATGAGCCACTTCAATTTCACGAGGCCAGGGAGCCAGAGCTTGTCCTGCACGACGCCGTTCTTGAGGCCGGCGGCGGTGACTTCCTTTGCGAGCGCGAGCGCTTCGGCGGACGTGGTGGCGGTGGGCTTCTCGCAGTAAATGTGTTTCTTCGCGGCGATGGCCTTGCGCACGCCGACGGGGCGCTGGCCGGTGAGCGTGGCGTCGAAATAGATTTGGTTCGCGGGGTTCGCGAGCTCGGCGTCGAGGTTGGTCGAGATGCGCTTCACGCCGGTGCGGGCGGCGAGCGCGCGGAGCTTTTCCTCGCTGCGGCCGACCAGCACGGGGTCGGGCATGATGACTTCAGAGTCGGAGAGCTTCACGCCGCCCTGATCGATGATCGCTTTGATCGAGCGGATGAGGTGCTGGTTGGTGCCCATGCGTCCCGTGACGCCGTTCATGATGATGCCGAGGGTGTGGACTTTCATAGGGAGCGGTCAGCGATCAGCGTTCAGCTGTCAGCTGAGGAAGGATGGATGTTTAGGGTTGGGTTCGGTGGTTTGAAACTGAGAGCTGAAAGCTGATGGCTGAGAGCTGCGCGCGCCGCGCGCTCAGACGTGGTCGCGGTAGGCTTGGACGATCTTGGCGAGATACTCGTCCTGGTCGCTGGCCCAGAGACGCGTGGAGAAGACTTCGACTTCGTTGAAACCGCGGTAGCCGGTCGCCTCGACCCACGCGCGAATTTGGCGGAGCGGGATGCAGCCTTCGCCCATAAGGCCGCGGTCGTTGAGCATGTCGACGGTCGGCGTGCGCCAGTCGCAAACGTGATAGGCGAAGAGCGCGTTGAGTTTGCCACAGCGCGCGATCTCGCGCTCGAGCGCCGGGTCCCACCAGAGATGGTAGACGTCGGCGGCGACACCGACGAAGGGAGAGCGAAGTTGCTCCACCATGTCGTTCGCCTGCGCGAGCGTGTTCACGGCCGAGCGATCGCCGGCATACATCGGATGCAGCGGCTCGATGGCGAGCTTCACGCCGGCGGCCTGGCAATCGGACAGCAACGCGGCAATGCCGTCGGCGATCTGCTTGCGCGACTCGACGAGCGACTGGCCGGGCACGGCGCCGCAGACGAGCACGATGAGCGGCGCACCGAGTGCATGCGCTTCGGCGATGGCGCGGCGGTTGTCATCGAGCGCCTTTGTGCGACCTTCGGCGGTGAGCGCGGGGAAGAAGCCGCCTCGACAGAGCGAGACGATGCTGAGGTCGTGATCGCGCAGCATTTTGCCCGTGGCAGCGATGTCGCGGCCGGCGAGTGCGTCGCGCCAGACGGTGATGCCTTTCACGCCCGCGGCGGCGAACTTCGCGGCGGCGGTCTCGATCGCCCACGGTTTCGTGGTGATCGTGTGAATGCAGAGGCGGCTGAGATCGGGCAAAGGAGACGCGGAGGGCATGGGAGGTGGCGGGAAGGCGTTCAGCTTTCAGCTCTCAGCGATCAGCCAACTCAGAGCGAGCTGAGTGCTGAAAGCTGATGGCTGATCGCTCATTTCAGGCAGCCGAAGAAGGTGTAGTAAGGCTTGTTTTCGATCATGCGCTGCAGGTAGAGCGCGGCTTCGCGGAGGTGATAGTCGCCCCACTGGCAGGCTTCGCCGCACGGGACCTTCTTGCCCGGCGGGATGTAGTCCCAACCGTTTGGACGGTGATAAACCGTGTGGACGAGCAGCCCTTGGTGGTCGGACGCGGTGGCGAGATAGGCGTCGCTGAGGAGCGTCCGCATCGTCGTGAGGCCGGCCTGCCAGTAAGCTTTGCCTTCGCCGTTTTCGCCGAGGTAACGGCCAAGGCGCAACAGGCCCTGCGCGCCGATGGCGGCGGCGGAGGAGTCGACCGGCTCGAAGTCGTTGAACGGCTCGGCCGGACGCGAGCGCCAGTCGCCGAGGCGATGCAGGTGCGGCGCGCCGCCGTCCCAATACGGAATGCCGTCGCTCGCCGTGTTGGCGATGAACCAGTCGCAGGTCGCGCGCGCACCCTTGAGGAGCACGGCTTCCCATTTCTCGCGACCGCCGAGCGCCGCGAGTTCGGCGTCGCTGACGGTTTTGAGAAACTCGAGTTCCTCCGCGAAGCCGACCATCGCCCACGCGAGGCCGCGCGTCCACGTCGTGAAACCGGAGAAGCCCTGCTGCGAGTTCGGGCAGCGGAAGCGGCCGTCGTTGCGGTTGAACACCGCTTCGTGCGTCGTGCGGCCGCGCTCGGCGGGCACGTCGTAGCTGTCGCGGCCTTCACCGTAGTAGATCGAAAATTTCGCGGTCGCGTCGATGTGCTGCAGGCCGCGATCGAGGAGCGAGTGCGCGGCATCGTTTTCGCCCATGAGGCGGTGGCCGAGCTTATGCGCGACCATCAGGATGCGCACCGAGCGGATCGTATCGACGAAGAGCGAGTGCGGACCGTTGAACGAGTAGATGTAGCCGCCGCCACCGTTGATCGTGGACCAGCGCGAAGCCTGCACTGCACCGGAGGCCTTCAACGCGAGTTCGCAGAAGTCGACGTGCGTCGCGGGGAGCTTGCCCTCGCGTTGGAGGCGCAGCCAGTTGCCGTAGGTCGAAAGGTTGTTGAAGCCGTGGTCGTGCACGCCGACGTGCGAAACGTGCGAGGCCATGCGGTCGACGGTGAGCTTCTGCGCGGCATCGGCGAAACGCTTTTCACCGGTCGCGTCGAATTGGAGAAACCCGGAGCCGTAGTTAAAGCCCTCGGTCCACTCGGTCCAGCCGCGCGCGGTGTATTTGCCGGCAACGGTGAAGACGGGCGAACCCTTCGCGGGATCGTAGCTGCGGAAAATGGAATCGATCTTCGAGCCGGAGAGTTGCCAGAAGCGCGTCAACGCCGGCGCGAGCGCGGCGGGTTGGAGGTTGGAGTCGATTTGCATGGGGAAGAAAGCGAGCGGCAGGTCAGTAGCGTTTGTCTTTGCGGAGGTGGAGAATCACGAACTGCGAATCGGCGATCGCCTCGTAGGTGTGTTGTTGGATCGCGTCGAACTGGATGCTCTCCCCTGCCCCGAGTTCGCACGTCTCATGCGGCAACACGAGGCGCAGCTTGCCCTCGGTGACCCAGCAGACCTCGGTGTCGTCGTGGTGGACTTCCGGGCGATTCACTTTCGCGCCGGCCGGCGCACTGCCGACGTGGGCGACGACGTTCGCGTATTTGATCTGGCGGAATTTGAAATCGCCCGATCGGTAGGCTTTCTCGTCGGTCCGATGCGCGAGTTGCGACTCCGCCATCGCCATGAGGTCCGTCGCACTGAGCCCGAACGCGCGCGCGAGCCGATACAGCGTCTCGAGCTCAGCCGATTGCTGGTTGCGCTCGAGTTTCGAGATGACCGCCACCGACACGCCCGAAGCCTCAGAAAGCTGCGCCAACGTCATCTCCCGTTGCTCGCGAAGCGTGCGCAACACGGAGAAATCGAACTGGGGTGCCGGGGTTGGCATTTTTCTCAGGCGATAAATTTCATGACATTTATAGCTGTCAACGAAAATACAGACATCAACGCCTTCCGTCTCTTCAACACGCGCCGCGCCGTAGATGCTGGTCCCGAAAAACAATTCGCCCCGGTGAACTTTCGTTCGCCGGGGCGAGAGAGTGGCGCAGCCGTAGGGAGTCGAACCCCAAACCTTCTGATCCGTAGTCAGATGCTCTATCCAATTGAGCTACGGCTGCGTAACAGAGCGGCAAACTAAGCGAATTTCGTCCAGGGGCCGCAAGCAGATTTTTTCAGGAAGGCTGGTTTCGGTGACGACCGTATCTGCCGGACCGTCCGCGCTCACTCGTGGCTCGCCCGCTTCCGCCGGATTCGCACCACGATGGCGAGGACTACGATCGCGACGAGTGATCCCGATACCAACAGCGTGTAGGATTGCGAACGCGCGAGCACGCGATCGAGTTGCTCCAGATCGTCGTGGAATTCGGCCCAGAGCCAATGCCCCAGCCAGACAAAAAACGGGACGCTGATCAGCGCAGCCAGCCCGTCGAAGAAAAGAAATTTCCAATACCGCACCTTCATCGAGCCCGCCGTAAAGAAAACCGGCGCACGCAAGCCGGGCAGAAAGCGCGCGACGAACAGCACCATCGATCCGAAGCGGTGAAAATAAACCTCCACCCGCTCCTGCTTCGCCGGCGAGAGGTAGCGCTGAAACCAGTGAGTCGCCAGCAGACGCTGCCCGAGGTATCGCCCGGTCAGAAAAATCGTCGAGTCGCCGATCATCACACCGGCATACATCAATGCGCTGACGCTGATCCACGATCGTCCGTCGATCTGCCCCAGCGCGCCGGCTGAAACCAGCACGATGTCCTCGGGCAGCGGCAGGCCGAGTCCACACAGGATCAACACGCCGAACGGACCCCACAACGCCAGGGGCGAACCTTGGAAATATTTGATCAGCGTCTCAAACATGCCTCGCGCGCATCAAGGAGTCCGGCGTTCCACGTCGTGACAAGTGCGCTTTCGCCGGTGCAGCCATCTCACGCAACGCGCCAGTCGAGTAATTCGAGCTGCAGCGTTTTGCGACCCGCGTAGAAGTTCCAGTTCAGCTGCACCGCCAGTTCCAGCGGCTGCCCCATCGGCGGCAGTTTCTCCGCGAGTTTCCAAGCCACGCCACTCAGTCGGCGCCCGTGCACGTCTTCCGCAGTGAAGCGAAAATGCTGCTCCTTGAAAATTTCCGGCCGCGAGCGCAGCCGCAGGCCACGCACGCCAAAGATCGGCTCGGGATTCCCCTGGCCGAACGGGTGCAGCTGATCGAGTTCGTCCATCAACCGTTCGGTGATCTGCTCCCCATCGAGCCAGCCGGCGAGTTCGATCACCGGTTCGCAGGCATCGAGACCACGCCGGGCACGGATAACCTCGTTGAATTGGGTGCGAAAGTCGTCGATCCGCGTCTTGCGCAGCGAAACGCCGACCGCCATCGGATGTCCGCCCCAGCTTTCAAGGTGAGCCTGACAATCGCCGAGCAACTCGACCAGGTTTACTCCCGCCACACCGCGACCAGAGCCTTTCGCCAGATCACCTTCGTTGCCCAGCACGATGGCCGGGCGGTTGAACTTGCGCGAGATGCGACCCGCGACGATCCCGACGACACCGGGATGCCAAGCCTCGTCAAACAACACGAAGCCGCATGCGTCGGCGAACTGCTTTTCCACGTAAGCTTCGGCCTGCTCCGTGATGAGCCGCTCGATATCCTGTCGTTCCTTGTTGAGGTCGTCGAGTTGCTGCGCGGCACCGCGGCAGAACGTGGCATCCTGACTGAGCAGCAAATCGACCGACAGTGACGCGTCGGCCAGACGCCCGCTGGCGTTGATGCGCGGTCCAAGGCGAAACGAAACATCGACCGGCGCGAGGCCGTTCTCGGGCTTCAGGCCCGCCACGTTCATCAGCGCGCGCAAGCCGGGACGCTGCGTGCCAGCGAGCACGTGCAGGCCGTGCTTGGCGAAAATGCGGTTCTCGCCCGCCAGCGGCACGAGGTCGGCGATCGTGCCCATCGCCACGAGGTCCAGATAGTCGCGCAATCGAATATCCATCACGCCGGGATAATTCTGCGCGCGCAACTGCTTGAGCAGACCGTGCAGCAGCTTGAAGACGAGGCCCACCGTGCAGCAGTGCCGCCACGAATGATCGTCGGCGACGTTGTGCACGTGCGGATTGATCAGGAGCGCGTCGAACGTCGGCGTTTCCTTCGAGCGGTGGTGGTCGACCACGATCACGTCCACGCCGAGTGACCGCAGATGCGTGACTTCGTCGTGAGAGTTGGTGCCGCAATCGAGCGCGATGAACAGGTCCGGTTTGGCCACTTCGAGCGCGCGATCGATCGCGATGCGCGTGAGGCCGTAGCCTTCTTCGAGACGGCGCGGCACGACGTAGCGCGGCTGCAATCCGAGTCGGCGCAGCACGTCAACGAGCAGCGTGGTGCTGCTCACGCCGTCGACGTCGTAGTCGCCGAGCACGATCACATTTTCGCGGCGCTCCAATGCGCGGATGAGTCGTGCGACGGTCGCGTCGAGATTCGCCACGAGAAACGGATCGCCGAGCGTCGCGAGCGCGGGCTGCAAGAAACGCGTGCAAGGCTCCGGCTCGGCGTGGCCGATCCGCATGAGCAGCTCGGCGACGATTTCGTTCGTGCCGAGCTGACGCGCAAGGTCAGCCACGCTTTCCGCGTGGACCGGTGTATAGTTCCAGCGCATGGCCTGAGGGGCGCGCGCTGCCGCGGCTGATTCCGCGCTTGCGGGAACCAGCTGAAGCGAGCGTGAGGCGCCCGATCAGCTTATTCCGAAGCGCGGGAAGAACCGGCCCACTCGTATTTGGGCGCGATGTCGTGGTGAGCCTCGACGTGTTTACGATCACCCTTGTGCCACCAGTAGAACACCTGGGCGGCGATGAAGATGGCCGAGAACGTCGATGTGACGATACCGACGAGGAAGGTGAAGGCGATGTCGTGCAGCTGACCGCCACCGAAGATGAACAGCGCGAGCGCCGCGAGGAACGTGGTCGTCGCCGTCATGATCGTGCGGGCGAAGACCTTCGTGATCGCGTGATTGATGATGTCGCGGAGGTTTCCGGTCGGGTTGAGCTTCAACTCCTCGCGGATACGGTCGAACACGACGACGGTTTCGTTGATCGAGTAACCCGCGACGCACAAGATCGCCGCCACCATGGGCGCGGAGAACTTGTGGCCGAAGAGCACGAAGATGCCGATGTTCATCAGAATGTCGTGCAGCGTCGACGCCATGGCGCCGATGCCGAAACCGAATTCAAAGCGGAAGGCGATGTAGAGAAGAATGACCACCATCGACACGCCAACGGAGAGGATGGCGTTCCATTTGATCTCCTTGCCGATCGTGGCGCCGATCTGGCTGGTGCCCACCTTCTCGAGGCCGGCGTTGGGATTCGCTTTCTGCAACGCCGCGAAGAGCTGATCGGACTTGCCGTAGGCGGTCTCGATTTTCAGCTGCTCCTTGCCGCTGCCGAGGTCGCTGGCGTAAGTGATGTTCACCTCGCCCACTCCACTCTGTTCGGCGAGATGGCGAATGGCCGCCGCGTCGATCTTCGTCTTGAAATTGGCCGTGACCTGGTCGCCGCCCGCGAAGTCGATGCCGTAGATGCGGTCGCCTTGGAAGATGACGTAGGCGAAGCTCACGAGCACCAACGCAACCGAGGCGATCGCGGCCGGCTTGCCGTATTTGACAAAGTCGACCTTCAGGTCGCCGAGCATGCGGCGCATCGTGACTTTCTTCAGGCCCGCATCGACGAGGATTTCCATGAACATGTGGCCGGTGATGAGCACCGAGAACAGCGTGGAGATCACACCGATGAGGAGCGTGAAGCCGAAGCCCTTGATCGGACCCGTGCCCAGCCAGATCATGATCGCGCAGATGATGAGCTGAACCAAGTGCGCATCGAGAATCGTGGTGAGCGCCTTTTCGAAGCCGGCTTGGTTGGAGCTGGTGAGCGACTTGCCGAGCGCGAGCTCTTCACGCATGCGCTCGAAAATCAGGATGTTCGCGTCGACCGCCATGCCGATCGTGAGCACGATACCGGCGAGGCCGGGCATCGTCATGGTCGCTCCGAGCGCGGCCATCGTGCCGAGGATGATGACGATGTTCACCACCAGCGAAAGCACCGCAACGATGCCGCCGGTGGCGTAGAAGGTAATCATGAACGCGCAGACCGCAGCGGTGCCGATGATCGCCGCACGCACGCCGCTCGAGACTGCGTCGGTGGCGAGCGAAGGTCCGACTTCATTCTGCTCTTTGACCACGAGCGGGACGTCGAGCGGGTTGTTCAGCACCGCGGCAAGATCCTGCGCTTCGCGCTGGGTGAACGATCCGGAAATTTCCGCACTGTCGCTGTTGATCTGCTCGCGCACGGTCGGCGCGGAGTAGAGTTTGCCGTCGAGCACGATCGCGAGGCGACCGAGGCGACCGGCGCGCTGGCCTTCGTCCGCGATGGTCTTGGTGACCTGCGCGAATTGCTGCTGACCTTCCTTCGTGAAGCGGAGGATGATTTTGAAGCGGCCAAATTCATCCATGACCGGATAGGAGTCGGCGACGCCGGCGCCGGTCATTTCGGGAATGCGCTTGATGTAGAGTTCTTCGACGGACATCTCGCCGCCGCGCCCCTCGTTTTCGAGCGCCATCAACTCGTAACCCGGCGGCACTTCCTGCGGCGGCGCGACGAACGGATGCACCAGACGGAAATCGAGGCGCGCCGGCTTCTTGAGGCTGTTCATCACCTCGGGGTTGTCCTTGGTGGTAATGCCCGCGAGCTGGACCTCGATGCGGGTTTCACCGACCGCGCGGATGATCGGCTCGGAAACGCCGAGGCTGTTCACGCGGGCGCCGATGATCTCCATCGCCTTATCGAGCTTTTCCTTGCGCGTATCCTGATTGAACTTCGCGACGACCTGCTCGTCGACTTCGAGCGTGAAGGCGACACCGCCCTTGAGGTCGAGACCGAGTTGGAGGCGCCCTTTGGAGCGTTTCAGGAGTTCATCGAGCACGAGCGCGTTGCGCTTCTCGATATTCTTGAGGTTCGCTTCGAGGCGGAGCTGCGGGAAATACTGCGAGAGATCGATCTTCTCATCGCGCGCGATCTGCTTGAGGGCGACGAAGGTGGTGGGCGCCTGGCCCGCCTGCACGCGCTCGCTGACCTTGGTCATGAGCTTGTTGAAGTCCGCCTGCTTGGCCTCGGCCTCGCTGCGGGCATATTGACCGAAGTCGCGGTCCTTCAGCGGGAGCATCGACGACACTGCCCACGCCACAATGGCAGCGGACAGGATCAGTTTCCAGAGATGACGACTGAGCATGGGTGTATTTTGTTAAAGGGTAGAGGCTGCGCCGGGCGCAGCGGGACGCGGTTGCACACCGCGCAACGCACTCAGGCGGCGCCGTCCTTCTTGACGAGCGCGTGGACGAAACCCTTGCCGATTTCGACCTTCTGGTTGTCGGCACCGATGCGGACGACGAAACGATCGTCCTTCACGCTGGTGATGGTGCCGTAGATGCCGCCGGTCGTAACGATCTCGTCACCGGCCTTGAGGGCCGTGAGCATCTTCTCGTGCTCCTTCTGCTTCTTGCGCTGCGGAGCGATGAGCAGGAAATACATGGCGCCGAACATCAGCACGAGCGGCAGCATCTGCATGAGCATCGAAGCGCCACCGGAAGGAGCCGCGGGTTGAGCCTGGGCGAGGAAGAGGGAGAATTTGGTCATTGATTCTTCGACTGTTTTGAAAAATGAAAACGGCGATTAATCGAACCGGCTCAACAAAAAGCAAGCCTAACCCTGCCCGTCTGCCTCTCGCACTTTGAAGAACAAATCCGCTTCCAACTGGTCCGCCGCTCAATCCGAGGACCTCTACGGTTTTAAGCGCTGGGGCGCCAATCACTTCTCCGTCGACAATGGCGGCTTCGTCCAGGTCGAGCCGATCGCCGACGGCCGCAGCATCCGCGTGATGGACGTCGTCGACGAGGCCGTGAGCATGGGCCTGAAGGCCCCGCTCGTCATCCGCTTCCAGGACAAGCTCCGCCACCGCGTCGTCCAGCTGAACGAGACCTTCCGCAAGGCCATCAAGGACGAGGGCTACAAGGGCGAATACCGCGGCGTGTTCCCCATCAAGGTCAACCAGCTCCGCGAAGTCGTCGACGAGATCGTCGCCGCCGGCAAGGACTTCAACTACGGCCTCGAAGCCGGCTCCAAGCCCGAGCTGATGATCGCCCTCGCGATGCACGAAGGCACGCAGCGCCTCATCATCTGCAACGGCTACAAGGACGACGACTACATGCGGCTCGCCCTCCTCGGCCGCAAGCTGGGCAAGAAGATCATCATCGTCATCGAGCAACTCTCCGAGGTCGACAGCGTCATCCGCCTCGCGAAGGAAACCGGCGTAAAGCCGATGATCGGCTTCCGCGTGAAGCTCCAGACGCGCGGCGAGGGCAAGTGGTCGTCCTCCACCGGCGACAACGCCAAGTTCGGCCTCAACACCGCCGAAGTCCTCTTCGCGGTCGAAAAACTGCGCGCCGCCAAGATGCAGCAGTCGCTCCGCCTCGTGCATTTCCACATCGGCTCGCAGGTGCCGAACATCATCACGATCAAAGCCGCCGTGACGGAGGCCGCGCGCTTCTATTGCCAGCTCTCGAAGATGGGGTTCCCGATGGGCTATCTCGATTGCGGCGGCGGCCTCGGCGTCGACTACGACGGTTCGCGCACGAACTTCGAGTCGTCGATGAACTACTCGCTCGACGAATACGCGCGCGACATCGTCTTCAACGTCCGCGAAATCTGCACCGCGATGAACGTCCCGGTGCCCGACATCGTCACCGAGTCCGGCCGCGCTGTCGCCGCGCCGCACTCGATGCTCGTCGTCGAAGTCTTCGAGCGCATCAACAAGCGCGAATCCCTCGGCAAGCAGCATCAGCCGAAGTCGAAGCACAAAATCGTGACCGACATGGAGGTCTTGTTGAAAAACAAGGCCAAGCTCGGCCGCCTCGAACGCTACCACGACGCGCTGCAGAAGAAGGAAGAGGCCTTCTCGCTCTTCAACCTCGGCTACCTCGACCTCGAGAACCGCGCCGCCGCTGAACAAATTTTTTGGCAGGTCTGCGAGCAGATCGACAAGGAAGGCAACGCCTCCGGCTACCAGCCCGAGGAACTGCACGACCTCAAAAAACTCCTCGCCGACCAATACGTCTGCAACTTCTCGGTCTTCCAGTCGCTCCTCGACTCGTGGGCGCTCAAGCAGCTCTTCCCCGTCACGCCGCTGCACCGCCTGAACGAGAAGCCGACCGTCAACGCCATCCTCGTCGACATCACCTGCGACTCCGACGGCAAAATCGGCAGCTTCATCGACCTCCAGGATCAGAAGGACTACCTCCAGCTCCACCCGCTGAAGCACGGGCAGTCATACTACCTCGGCATCTATCTCACCGGCGCCTACCAGGACATCATGGGCGACCTGCACAACCTCTTCGGCCGCGTGAACGAGGTCCACGTGTTCCTTGAAGACGACGAGCCCAACGGCTTCTACATTGAAGAAGCGCTCGCGGGCTCCCGCGTCGCCGACGTCATCGAGGGCGTGCAATACCAGTGGGAAGAACTCTGCCGTCGCGTGAAGCAGCAAATCGACCACGCGACGAAGAAGGACCTGATCAAGCCCCGCGAAGGCGTGCGCCTGGTCGAGTTCTACGAGTCGCAGATGCTCGCGAAGACCTACCTGAACATCGTCCCGAAAAACGGGAAAAAGAAGTAGCGCCGGCTTCCAGCCGGCCTAGGTAGGGCGAGTCGTCCCGACGAGCCGTGCTCCGATGATCCTCCGCACTCTCGTCCTTCTCGGCGCAATTTCAGCGGCGTCCATCGGGCGCGCGGCGGACACCCCTCCGCCCGCCGCCCCCACCTACGGCAACGACCCCGCGCACGGCCACACCGCGAGCGTCAACGGCATCCGTCTCTACTACGAAACCTACGGCGCCGGCCCAGCCGCGCTGCTCGTCGTCCTCCACGGCAACGGCGGCAATCTCGCCGCGATGCGGCACCAAATCGATTTTTTCCGCACCACGCGCCAAGTCATCGCCATCGATAGCCGCGGTCACGGCCGCAGCGAGATGGGCGCCACTCCCCTCACCTACGAGAAAATCGCCGACGACGTCGCCGCACTCCTCGCGCAACTCCACGCCGCGCCCGCCGACATCCTCGGCTGGAGCGACGGCGGCATCGTCGCGCTGCAACTCGCGCTGCGTCATCCGCAACGCGTCCGCCGCATCGCGCTCTCCGGCGCCAATCTCGACGTCGCCGCGCTGAAACCGGAAGACCTCGCCAGCATGCGCGCCGAACTCACGGACGTGCGCGCCAAGCTCGCCGCCGGCGACCGCACACCGCACCTGCTCCAACTCGAGCAACACCTCGTGCTGATGGTCGATCAGACGCCGATCACGCGCGCCGACCTCGTTCGCATCACTTGCCCCGCCCTCGTGGTTGCCGGCGAACGCGACATGATTCCCGAGCCGAGCACGCGCGCCATCGCCGCGGGGCTGCCCCACGCGCAACTCCACATTTTCCCCGACGCCACGCACGGCGCGCTCCAGGAAATTCCCGCCGAGTTCAACCGCGTCGTCGCCGAGTTCCTCAAGTAGCGCCGGCTTCCAGCCGGCATTCCTCCGAGGATGCAGGCGGAAACTTACGCCTCCATCCCGATTCGTCGTCCCGCATCCCTAGTTTGAGGGATACGGCCAGCGCGTTTCGCGGTTGTTGAGCCGCCTCACTTGCCTACCGTTTTCGCACCCCTGCCATGCGTCGTCTGCCCCTCATCCTGCTTGCACTCGTCGTCGCCGTCGTGCTCCACGCCGAACGCCTCACCGTCACCTTTAACGCCGACTGGCGCTTCACGAAATCCGACCCGATCAACGCCAGCGCGCCGACCTTCGACGACGGCGCTTGGGAGCGCGTGTCGACGCCCCACACGTTCAACGACGTCGACACCTTCGACAACTGGTCGCGACCCGGACACCGCGGCGAGCAGCAGCAATGGTCCGGCCGCACGTGGTATCGGAAACACTTCACCGCGCCGATCGCGTGGCGCGGCAAAAAGGTCTTCATCGAGTTCGAAGCCGTGCGTCAAATCGCCGAGGTCTATCTCAACGGCACGAAGCTCGGCACCGCGAAGGGCGGCTTTACGCCGTTCGGCTTCGAGCTGACGTCCCACCTCCGCTTCGACGCGCCCAACGTCCTCGCCGTCATGGTCGACAATCGCTTCCAGAAAGACCCGCTCGATCCGTCGCTCGCACCGCAAGCGGCGACCAACGAGAAAACGCACCCCAATCTCGCCCAGCTCTCGCAACAGCTGATGGCGCAAATCCCCGACACTCTCGACGAACTCCAGGCCGACCAGATCCCCTGGAACAACCCGCATTGGCATCCCGCGCACGGCGGCATCTACCGCAACGTCCGTCTCCACGTCACCGATCCACTCCACGTCACGCTGCCGCTCTACAGTTTTCTCCAAACCGAAGGCCCCTACGTCTACGCGACGAACGTCACCGCCGAATCCGCCGACGTCGGCGTTGAAATTCCCATCCTTAACCAGCGCACGAGCGACGCTCGCTTCACGCTCGGCGTCATCCTCTCCGATGCCGACGGCCGCGAAGTCTGGCGGAGCGAAGACGCCGTCGCGCTCGCCGCCGGCGCCACCAGCACCTTCAAGTTAACCACCCAGCTCGCCCAACCCCGCCGCTGGGAACCCGGCTACCCGCACGTCTACCGCTGCGCGATCGAACTGCGCGACAGCGATGCCGTAATCGACCGCACCGAAATCCCCCTTGGTATCCGAGCCATCCGCTGGGACGCCGCGACCGGACTCTGGATCAACGGCGCCCACACCAAGCTCCACGGTTGGGGCCAGAAATCCACCAACGAATGGCCCGGCCTCGGCGCCGCTCTCCCCGATTGGCTGCAAGCCTACACCTCGCAACTCATGCGCGACGCCGGCGGCAATCTCATCCGCTGGGGCCACGTTCCCGGCAGTCCGGCGCAGATCCGTGCCGGCGACGAACTCGGCCTCGTGACGTTGCAACCCGCCGGCGACGGCGAGCACGACACCGTCGGCGGCGCGTGGGCGCTGCGCGTCGCCAATTTCCGCGACGTGCTGATCTATTATCGCAACAATCCCTCGATCTTCATCTGGGAAGGCGGCAACCAAAAGGTCTCGCGCGAACACGCCGCCGAGCTGCGCGCGTTGATGGCCAGCTACGATCCTCACGGCAGCCGCGCCTACGCGCACCGCCGCGCCGATCAGATCACGGCCGAGTTCATGGACGTCGGCATCGGCACCGAAGGCGGCCGCGAAATCGCGCGCCTGCCCGTCGTCGAGGGCGAATACAACCGCGAGGAGTCGCCGCGGCGCGTGTGGGACGACGCCTCCCCGCCGAACTTCGGCTACCCGGAGGCGAAAGGCCAAACCTACCAGCTCACCTCCGAGCAATTCGCCGTGAACCAGGTGAAACACTACGTCACCAAACTCGGCCCCGATCACCATGCCGGCGGCGCCAACTGGATTTTTTCCGACAGCACCAGCGGCGGCCGCGTCGCCGTGGAAGTCGCACGCACCAGCGGCGAAGTCGACGGCGTGCGCCTGCCCAAGGAAGCATACTTCGTCTGCCAGGTGATGTTCACCTACGAGCCCCGCGCGCACCTCATCGGCCACTGGTCCTACCCCGCCGGCACCAAGAAAAACGTCTACGTCGCAGCGAACACCGGCGGCGAGGTCGAGCTGTTCGTCAACGGACGCTCACTCGGCCGCGCGCAACCCGAGAACCGTTTCCTCTACACGTTCCGCGACGTCGCGTTTGAACCCGGCGAAATCAAAGCCGTCGCCCACGACAAGTCCGGCGCGGTTGCCGCCACGACCACGAAGCACACCGCCGGCCCCGCCGTCGCATTGCGCCTGACGCCCATCACCGGTCCTGACGGATGGCGCGCGGACGGCGCCGACGTCTCGCTCCTCGACGTCGAAGCCGTCGACGCCAACGGCGAACGCGTGCCGACCTTCCAGCAGCGCGTCGACTTCGCCGTGGAAGGCCCCGCCGTGTGGCGCGGCGGCTACAACAGCGGCAAGACCGACTCGATCAACCACACCTACCTCGACCTCGAAGCCGGCATCAACCGCGTCGCTCTCCGTAGCACCGCCGCGACCGGTGCGGTCACCATCCGCGCCGTCTCCGCCGGATTAAGAGAAGCCTCCGTTACGCTCGCGCCCCGGGCCGTCTCCGCCGACGAACCACCCGCGTGGCCGAAATTCCCGCTCCCCGCGAAGCCGCAGCGTCAGCCCGCTGAACTCGCGCCGCGTGCCGACGCCGTTGCGGCGATCCCCGCCGGCCAAGCCGGACGCTTCATCAAGAACTTCAACTACACCGGTCCGAACGCTGCGATCGTGCACGTCGAGACCAACGCGCAGAACGGCCGCAACGCCTACGTCGACGTCGAGTCACCGTTCAAGAACCTGCCCGCGTCGCTCCGCGGCGCCGATTGGGTGCAGGTGGCCAACGGCGACGCGCGCTATCACGCCCTCGACTTGATGGAACTCGCGACCGCCGGCGCCGCCGTCGTGACCATCGCCCACGACGACCGCCTGCCGCGTCCGCCGTGGCTCGCCGATTTCGCACCGGCCGCGGAAAAAATCTCAGTGAACGGCGTGCCGCTCACGCTCTTCACGCGTCAACTCACCGGCGCCAGCAGCCTCACCTTCGGTCCGAACACGGAACAGGCGAATCCCGCGCACGCCGCGATGTATCTGGTATTCGTGAACGCAAAGTAGCGCAGGCGTCCCGCCTGCAACGAACGCCGAAGCAGGCGAGACGCCTGCGCTACGGCAAATCGCCGCTCCGGCTGTAAGTGGCGCGCTTGTCGCGCCACTCTCAGCGTCCATCGAAGAGTTGCGCGCAAGCGCGCAACCTACCCGCTCCGACTAATGCCGGCTGGAAGCCGGCGCTACTGCCCTTACCCCGTGTTCTTCAACCCCGCCGCAATGCCGCTCACCGTGAGCTCGATCACGCGCTTCGCCTCGCGGCGGGCTGCTTCGCT
Organism: Verrucomicrobiota bacterium; assembly: GCA_023432225.1. Lineage (GTDB taxonomy): Bacteria > Verrucomicrobiota > Verrucomicrobiia > Opitutales > Opitutaceae > Didemnitutus. The sequence continues at coordinate 77,959 of JAEYUW010000026.1, read as the reverse complement.
TAGTTTCCCCGCGCGCAGGCGGCGGATCATCTCCACCTGCAGGTAATTCAAGGGATCGATGTAGGGGTTGCGCTGCTTGATCGAGTTCGCGAGCACCGGCTCGCCGCCGAGCAGGTGATGCTGACCAGCAACCGCGAGCGCCCATTTTTCCGTGCGGCGGAACTCGACCGCAATCCGCTCGAAGATCCGCTCGCGCAGCGTCGCGTCCACAACGAGACCCGAGTAGACATGCGCGATGCCGAGGTCGGCTTTGCCGAGCGTCAGCTGCGTGTTGTCGATCAGCAGACGGAAGAACAGCCAGTCGCGATACATCGTGCGCAGCTCTTCGAGCCCACCTTCGCGCGCGGCGTGTTGCTCGAGCGCCGAGCCGAGACCGAACCAACCCGGCAGGTTGAAGCGACTCTGCATCCACGAAAAAACCCACGGAATCGCGCGGAGATCGGCCAGCGTGCGCGGGCCGGCTTTGCGGTAGGACGGACGCGAGCCGAGTTTCAATTCGCCGATCTCGTCGATCGGCGTCGCCTGTTGCCAGAAAGTTAAAAACTCCGGGTCGTGCACCAGCGCACGATACACCTCCGTGCTGTGCGCGCTCATCGCCGCCATCGCTGCCGGCCACGCCGGATCGATCGGCTTGCGCTCCGCGCGCGCCGCCTGCGAGCCGAGAATCACGCCGTAGGCCATCTGCTCCAGCACGCGGTGCGCGATGTCGACGTCGTGGTAACGCGTCGAAAGCACCTCGCCCTGCTCGGTGATGCGGATGCCGCCGTTGCGCAAGCCCACCGGCTGCGCCAGCACGGCCTTCGCCGCCGGACCGCCGCCGCGCGCGATGCTGCCGCCGCGGCCGTGGAAAAGCGTCAGGCCGATGCCGCGTCCGTGCACGACCGCGGAAATCGTTTCCTGCGCCTCGTAGAGCGCCCAGTTCGCCGCGAGAAAGCCGGCGTCCTTGTTGCTGTCCGAGTAGCCAAGCATCACGTGCTGGTGATTGCCCTGTTGTTTCAACCAGCGACGGTAAACCGGATTGTCGAACAATTGCTCCAGCACGCGCGGCGCGTTGTTCAGGTCGTCGAGCGTCTCGAACAGCGGCGACACCGGCAGCCGCGTGCCAGCGACGGTCTGCAGCAGCACGACCTCGAGCAGATCGGAGACGTCGTTCGTCATGCTGACGATGTAGAGGCCGAGCGCCTCCGTCGGCGCGCCGCGCACTGCCTCGAGTGAGTCGAGCGCCGCCTTCAGGTCGCCCGTCGCGTGTGCCGGTGCGGCTGGCGGCGACTTGATCGCCGCGGAAAGCAGCCGGCACTTCTCCTTCTCCGGCAATTCCGGGTAATCATCGCGCGCGAGCAGCGTCGCGATGGCGCGAGCGTGCCACGCGGAATGCTGCCGGAGATCGAGGCGCGCCGTGTGCAGGCCGAAGGTCGCCGCACGGCTCTCCACGTCGCGCAGCGTTCCGTCGGCGATCACCGCGGCGCGGCTCTTGCGCAGGCTGGCGTCGACCGTGGCGAGCGCCTCGCGCAGCTCCGCCTCGGTCAGCGGATGTTTCACATCGCGCAAGCGCGAGCGCAACGTGAAGACGAGCAGCCGATACGGCTCAAATTCGTGCCGGCGTTTGATCTCGTCCCAATCGGCGGAGTGGCGCCCGAGTTTTTCGGCCACGCGCGCGAGCGCAGGCGAAGCCGGTTCGCGGAGCGAGGAGAGCGTCAACGACCAGCCGAGCCGTTGCAGGCCGCGGCCCATCGCGGTGAGGGCGAGGTCGCGCTCCATCTTGAGCACCTCACGCGTGACGTCGCCCGTCACGTAAGGATTGCCGTCGCGGTCGCCGCCAATCCACGACCCGAAACGCAGCCAGCCTTGGGGCGGACGCACGGTCGGATAATGCTTCGCCAGCGTCGCCGCGAGATCGCGCTGCAACTCCGGCAGCACGTGGTAGAGCGTGCGCTCGAAATACCACAGACCCGTGCGCGCCTCGTCGATCACCGTCGGCGGCGTCGGCCGGCCGCGATCGGTCAGCCAGAGTGAAACGATCTCACACTCGATCTCCGCACTGGTCGCCATTTCGGCGACGGAGGTATGGCGCAGCACCTCGGCGAGCGCGGCCAATTTCGTCAGCAAAGTGCGGCGCTTGGCCTCGGTCGGATGCGCGGTGAAGACGAGTTCGATGTCGAGTTGATCGAGGATTGCCTGAACTTCGTCGGCCGGCACACCGCGACGTTTGAGTTCCGCGATGGCGGCGGCGATGGATTCCTTGCGGTGTTCGGCGTCGGCGCGGCGCGCGCGCAGGAGCCGAATGCGAAAGTTCTCCTCGGCGAGGTTGACGAGTTCGAAAAACAGCGTGAACGCCATCGCTTGATTGGCGGCCTGTTTCGGCGTCAACTTGCGCACGCGCGCGGCGAGTTTCTCCGCCGAAGCCGCCTTGCCCGCACGACTCTCCTTCGCGAGCACGCGCAATTCCTCGACGAGTTGGAAGGTGGGCGTGCCTTCGAGTCGCTCGATAATGGAGCCCAGTCGGGCGCCGAGCGTGCGCACTTCAGCGCGCAGCAGCGGGAGTTCGTCGATCGCGTGGTGTGGCGTGGGCTGAGCGGCGGACATCGGGGCGGAGGCAACTTGCGGTGGTCGGCAACGCGGCTCAACGCCGCTTGGCGTCATACCCTAGCGCCATTCGTGCCGCGGGTAGCGGCGGGACAACTCGGATTTGATTTTCGGATACTGCTCGCGCCAGAAATTCGACAGGTCGTCGGTGACCTGAATCGGGCGCTGATTCGGCGCGAGCACCTCGATCTTCACCGGCACACGGCCGTGGCCGAGAGTGAATTTCGAACTGACGCCGTAGAGTTCCTGAATGCGCGCGCTGAGCACGGGCGGGCCGTCCTTCTCATAACGAACGCGCGCCTTGCGACCGTTGGCCATCTCGATGCGCTCGGGCAAATACTCGTCGAGCACGGCAAGTTGCTCGGCGAGCAACCAGTCGCGCAGAACGGGCATGACGGGTTTATCCTTCAACTCGCGCGCGCCGTAGCTGCCGTAGCAGATTTGCTCGATCAGCGTGGCGCGGTCGGCGTCGGTGATCGGGTTGACCTCAAGTTCGGGCCACCATTTCGCGAGGCAATTGACGCGCGTGATCCAGTGTTCGACCGCTTCGTTCCACTCGGTGAGTTGAATGCGGCCGGCCAGCACTTCGCGCGCGAGGAGCGCCGCCGCCTGTCCTTCCGGCGGTTCGTCGGCCGTCTGCTTCGACTCGAGCACGAGATCGCGGAAACGTCGCTCCTTGCGTGCGAGCACGCGGCGCTGGGTTTCGTCGTAAACCACGCCGGCGGCATCCTGAAAATCGTCGGGAAACAATTCCTTGAGCCACCCTTCTTCGATGGCCGTGTTGAGGTTGAGGAGCGTGTTCACCTCGCCGCGGCTCTCGATCTCGGTGATCTCGGCTGCGACGAGCAGCGGCGAATTCTGAATCACGCTCTCACGCGCGAGCACGCCCTTGCGCGCGTGCACGAGCTCGCAACGCAGCGTGCCCTTGTCGAGGCGACGTGCGAGGTGGTCGCTGAAGCCGAGCAACACGCACTTGCGCACGGCGACGCCATCAATGCGCTTTTCGGTGACGTCGAGTTTCTCCGCGGCGGCGATTTCGAGGAATTGCTCGAACAACGGGCCGACCTGGCGCACGGCCTGGACGTGGATGCCGAGGCGGCGGCACGCGTCCATGTTGTAATTGGCTTTCTCTGCGTAGCGCCACGCGCGCATCAGCAGGAAAAAGTCGGACTCGCTTTCGGCGCCGAAGACCTCCTCGCGCGCCTCCTCGGTGCGGCGATCGACACCGCGGAGCAGGAAGTTGCGCCCTTGCGTGAGAGCCGCCATGAGCGCGACGGAGCGCACGCAGCCGTATTCCTGCGCCGCAAGGAACATGCGCGCGTAACGCGGGTGCATCGGAAAGCGCAGCATGCGGCGACCGACATCGGTGATTTTGAGTAGGGCCGGTCTGTGACCGGCCCCGGTTACGTTACCGATTGCGGTTGTCGAACTGGGCCGGTCAGAGACCGGCCCTACTCCATGCAACGCTCCCAAATCCTCCAGCAGCGTCTCGGCCCGCTCGAGCGCCTTCGGCTCCGGTTTCTCGAGCCACGGAAATCCGTAGATGTCGTCGATGCCGGCAGCTTTCAGCGTCAACACGACCTCGGCGAGATCCAGACGCTTGACCTCCGGCAACTCCAGCAGCGGCCGCTGCGCGTGCTCGCGATCGGTCCACAAACGCAGGCACACGCCCGGCGCGGTGCGGCCGGCGCGGCCGGCGCGCTGGTCGGAGGACGCGACGGAAATTTTCTCGATCAGCAGCGTGTTGATGCCGCGATGCGGATCGTAGCGCGCGACGCGCGCCAGACCACTGTCGACGACGGCGGTGACACCGTCGATGGTCAGCGAGGTTTCCGCGACATTGGTCGAAACGATGATCTTGCGCGCCTCGTAACGCGCGACCGCGCGATCCTGCGCCTCCGGCGGCAGTTCACCGTGCAATGGGAAACACGCGAAACCGCGCAAGGCGTGCGAGCCTTGGATCTCCTGCACCGTGCGACTGATCTCGAATGCGCCCGGCATGAACACAAGGATGTCGCCGGTTGTCTGCGCCGCGACGCGTTCGCACTCGCGCGCCGCGACGGCCCACACGGGATCGTGCTCGAAGTTCACCATTTTCGGCAGGTATTCGATCCGCACGGGGAACGTGCGCCCTTGTGACGTGAGCACTTCGCAGGGCGCGAGGTAGTCTTTGAGCAACGCCGCATCGAGCGTCGCGGACATCACGACGAGCTTCAGGTCAGGGCGGCGCGTCTGCTGGATCTGAATCGCACGCGCGAGCGAGATGTCGCCGTAGAGGTGCCGCTCGTGAAATTCGTCGAACACGATGGCGCTGATGCCGCGCAGCGTCAGATCAAAGGACATTTGCCGCAGCAGAATTCCCTCGGTGACGAAACGAATGCGCGTCGCTTCGCTCACACGGGAGTCGAGGCGGATTTGATAACCGACGACATCACCGAGCCGCGTGCCAACTTCCTCCGCGACGCGCTTGGCCAACATGCGCGCGGCGAGGCGACGCGGCTGGAGCACGACCACCTCACCCCGCTCGCCGAGCAGGCCGTGATTGAGCAGCATCTGCGGCACCTGCGTCGACTTGCCCGAACCCGTCGGCGCTTGAACGATCAGGCGTCCCTGCGCGCGCAGCGAGTCGACGAGCTTTTGCTCAAGTTCGTAGATGGGAAGCTGGCGAGGATCGGGCATGAGGCGTCACGATTGAGCGGGACGTCCCGACTGGCGCAAGGCGGATGCGCGGAATCTCGCGATTGACGGCAATGCGCGCGAAAGGGCACAGTTTGGTGGGCCAACTCATGTCACTTCGGATTTTCGCGCGCCCCCTTGTCCTCCTCACATTTCTCCTCGTCTGCTCCGCTCCGCCGCTCGATGCAGCGTTGCGCGACCAACTCACGACCGCCGAGAGCCGTCAGCTCCAACGCGAGGCGCGCCTCGTCTTCGAGCTGCTGCAGAATTACCACTATTCTGGGCGCCCGTTCCTCGAGCTGAAGAACCAGGATCTGCTGAAAGGGTTTCTTAACGAGCTCGACCCGCGCGCGGAATTTCTGCTCGAAAGCGACGGCGAGTTTATTTTCCGCCGCTTCGGCCAAACACTGAAATCGGTCTACCTCGCACGCGGCGATCTGCAGCCAGCGTTCGAGATTTTCGAGCTGTATCAGGACCGCGTCGCGCAACGCGTCCGGTGGATCAGTGGGCGGCTCGAGCGCGACTTTGAGTTTACCGCCGAGGAATTCATCGATCCGACCGCCGAGCCCAAGCCGGCCCCCGACGCCGCAGAAGCCGACGCCCGCTGGAAAACACAGCTCAAGGACGCTGTGTTGCAGGAAATCGTCGCCGGCCGCACGCCCGCCGCCGCCCGGGCTGAGATCGCGCGACGCTACGCGGAGTTCGAACGTAGCGTGCGCAGCGTCGACCCGCTGATGGTGCGCGAGCGCTTTTTCGATTCCGTCATCCGTGCCTACGATCCGCACAGCGGGTATTTTTCCGCGGACTCGGCCAACGAATTCTCGGTCGCGATGGGGCAATCGCTCGCTGGCGTCGGCCTGCAACTCGCGAAACGCGAAGGTCGCTGCGTCGTCGACAGCCTCGAAACCGGCGGCGCCGCCAATCTGCACTCGAATGTCGAACCCGGCGACACGATCGTCGCGTTCGCCGAAGGCGACGGCGAATGGCGGGACGCGGGCACCATGCGCCTGCGCGAAATCGTCACCGCGGTCCGCGGCAAAGCCGGCACGACCCTCCGCCTCGCCTACCGTCCCGCCGGCACGAGCGAGCGCAAGGAAGTGACACTCACCCGCACCGAAGTGATCTCTGCCGGCGATCGCGCCGTGGGCGGCGTGACGCGCCTCCGCGACGCGCACGATCGCGAACGGCGCATCGGCTGGGTGCGCCTGCCGACATTCTACGCTTCGGGATCGAAGAACGAACTCTCGTCGAGCGCCACGCGCGATGTCCGCGAACTGCTCACGGCGATGAATGTCGAAAAACTCGACGGCGTCGTGCTCGACCTCCGCGGCAACCCCGGCGGCGCGCTCACCGAAGCCGTGAGCCTGAGCGGGCTGTTCCTCGCGCCCGGATCCACGGTGCTGCACACGCGGCAACCCGACGGCAAATCCGAGGAACTGCGCACGGCCAACGATACACCGCCGCTTTTCCGCGGCCCGCTAATTGTCCTGACGACGACGCACAGCGCGTCGGCCAGCGAGGTTTTTGCGGGCGCGATGAAATTCCATCGCCGCGCCGTGATTGTCGGCGAGCCCACGACGTTCGGGAAAGGCACGATGCAAAACTACATCGAGCTCGCCGCCGCTTCCCGGCTACCCAAAGCGGAGACGAGCACGTGGGGCACGCTGCGCCTTACCGCTCAACGTTTCTACCTGCCGGACGGAGGCCCCGTGCAACGCGCCGGCGTCGCGTCCGACGTCACCTTGCCCGGTCCCGGCGGCAAAGCGGAATCCCGCGAAGCCGACCTGCCCGGCGCGCTCGCGGAAGATAGACTCACCGTCGCGGTGCATCCGAACCCGACCGCCGATGCCACGACGAGCGCGACCGTCACCGCCGCCGTCCTCAAGCGTCTGCGCGACCGTGCGAACGACGACCTTGACCAATTGCCCGAGTGGCGGCTCTGGCGCGAAGAGGCCAAGCTGCGCGATTCGCTCCAGCCCGCCAAACGGCCACTGCAACTCGACGCACGCACCGTCGCGCACGCCACCGAGCGGGCGCGCCGCGAGGAACTGCGCCGCACGCGGCGCGCACTAGCGGTGAACGACGCTTTCCCCAGTGAAACCGTCGATCTGCCCGCCATCGCGAACGCTGCGGCCGCGAGCGACGCGGCACTGCGCGCGCAGGCGGCGACGTCGTTCGCCTCGGTCGTCGTCGAAACCGAAACACGTCGCGCCCGGAAGCTCCGTGCGAGCCAGATCGATTTCACGCGATTCTCCGGCGACTCTGCGGCGCTTGCGACTGCGTTCGCCCGCGGGGCCGGACGCGCGCCCGACCCCGCGCTCGTCAGCGAGGCGTTGCGCGATTTCACACTGCAAACCGAACGCAGTCCGCTCGCCTGGCGCGCTTGTTTCCGCACGCGACTCGTCACTTCCGAGTGGTCGGAGGAGCAGCTTGATCGCGGACTTGCGGCGCTGCTCGCCGCCCTGCCCGACATCGATCCCGAACTGAAGCGCGAGCGCACCGCGCTCGACATCCCGCTACGTGAGGCGCTGCGCCTTGCCGCGGCGTGGGCGGACGAACCGGCCTCAGCACCTGCTTCTCTCTAATTTCTCAATGCACCGCCTCCTTTGGCTCCTCGCGACGCTCTGTCTGACGCAGAGCGCCATTGCTCAAAATCCGCCCCCGCCCGCGGCGCCCACCGCGCCGGCCATCGAGCACGACGATGACGACGGCACCGAGGCCGCTCCGGCGGCGAAGCCGGATCCCTCCGCCGAAAAATATTGGCAGGCAATCAAGCTGCTGGGCAGCAAGCTCCCTTCCGAACGCGACGCCGGCAAAGCCGCGCTGCAAGCCGCCGCCGACCTCGAGTTCGTTCACGCCCAGGTCCAACTCGCGCAATGCCACCTGACCGGCAGCTATGGTTTCAAGAAGGACGAGCGCCGCGCCGTGAACCTGCTGCGCCTCGCCGCCGAGCGCGGCAACGGCTTTGCCCTGGTCTCGCTCGGCGCTTGCAGCGTCACCGGCACCGGGACGCGCAAGGACGAGGAGAAGGCCACCGAATGGCTACGCAAGGCCATCGCGCCCGACACAGATTTCTCACGCCCGACGCCGCCGGCCGACTTTGAGTTCGGCGCCAACAACGACGACGGCGGCATCGTCGGCCAGCAGGTGGGCGATCCCGCGAATGCTGCGCGCGCCTCGGCGCACTTTCTCCTCGGTGCGCTGCTCGCGAAGCAGAAAAAGCTCGCGGAAGCGCAGGAGCATTTCGTCGCTGCCGCCAGCGCCGGCCCGGACGGTCGCGACGGCATATTCCAAGCCGCAGTTACCGCGGCGCTTAATTTCGCCTTCGGCCAAGGCGTGCCCCGCGATCTGGAAAAAGCCCACGCGATGCTCGAACGCAGCCGCCACCTGACCGCGCGCCTTGGCGTGAACCTCATTCACAACTATTCCGCGCTGAAACTCGTCGATGAGTTCGCGATCGCCGATCTCGAGGAGGGCGCCGACGCGATCGGCCAGCAAATCGAGTCCGGGCTCCAAAACAAAATCGCGGCGCAGTTCGCCGACAAGAAATCCAAGGAATACAACCCCGCCGAGGCCGCCCGCTGGTATGAACTCGCCGCGCAAAACGGCGAAGGCTGGGCGATGCTGCAGCTCGCGCTGCTCCACGCCGACGGACGGCTGGGCCGGGTCGATCTCGCCCAGGCATTCGCGTGGCTCGAAAAAGCCGGCGGCGGCGACAAGCCCAAGAACCAACTCGCCATGGACAATCTCGCCATCTGCCACGCCAACGGCATCGGCACGGCGAAGGACCCCGCGAAGGCCGCCGCGCTTTTTCAGAAATACCAGGAATCCGAATTGATCTGCTATCTCGGCACCATCGGGCAAGCGCCGACGACCCTCATCTCTCGCGAGCAACTCATCGAGCTGATGGAAACGTGGGCGCGGAAAAAGAATGACCCGCGCGCGCAATACCTCTGGGGACTGCTCCTGACCGACGCGCGCTACGAAAAAAACGATTTCGACGCCGGACTTCGCTGGCTGAAAAAAGCCGCGAAAGCGAAGGATGGCCCGGCGCTGAGCCAGTTGGGATTCTTGCATGAAAGGTATTACTGGCGCATGGACGAGTCGAAGGAAGAAGGCGCGAAGCTCGCGGCGGACTTCTACCGGCAGGCGGCCGAAGTGAACCACGTCGGCGGAATGGGAAATTTTGCCCTCGCGCTCTCTGAGGGTCGCGGAGTGACCAAGGACGAGAAGCGAGCCGAGGAACTCTACCTGCGTTGCCTCACGCTCAAGCCCGACTACACGCCCGCGCACAACAACCTCGCCGTGCTCTACCGTGCGCGCCTGAATGCCCGCGCGGCCACAGCGCCAGGGATCGAACTCGCGCCGTTGCGCGCCAAAATCCTCGAGCACTTCGAGGCCGCGGCCACCGGCGGCGAAGCGGTCGCCGCGCAGAACCTCGGCGACATTTACCGCGAGGGCAGCGTTACGCCGCAGGACTACCGCCGGGCCTATGGCTATTACGAGCAGGCGGCGTCGCTCGGTTGGCAGAAGGCGCATCTCATTCTCGGCGAGATGCACGAGAAGGGAGAAGGCGTGCCGGTGACGTTGACGGAGGCCGCGTATCACTACCGCCTCGCGGCGCTCAACGGCGACTTCGAGGCCCTCCGCCGGCTGGCGAACTTCTACATCGCCGGCAAAGGCGTCTCGCTCGATCTCGATCGCGCGATGTTCTGGCTGCGCCGGATGGTGTTCTTTTATCCCGGCGCGCTACCCACGATGTGCGACATCCTCATCCGCAAAGGCGACTACGAGAACGCCACGAAAATTTTGAAGCAATTACTCGACCACAAAAGCGATCTCCTCGCCGGCTACGCCTACAACCGCCTGTCCGAATGCTATCTCGCCGGCCTCGGAGTGAAAAAGAATCCGGAGCGCGCGAGGAAATACTTCGACCTCGCCGTGAAAAAGGGCGACGGCGATGCACTGACCAAACTCGGCATGGATCGAATGAAGGAAAAGAAAACCGCCGAAGGCATCGCGCTGTTCGAGCGGGCCGCCACGACGTCGCGCGAGGCGAATTTTTATCTCGGCCAGCTCTACTACTTCGGCACCGATGTGCCGAAGGACGAGAAGAAGGCGCTGACCTATTTCCGTGCCGCCGCGGACCGCAATCACTCGGACGCGATGTTCTTCCTCGCCGCGCTGACCTTCAACCGCGTTGAGGGCGCGCCACCGCTCGACGAGGCGGTGCGTTTCGCGGAGCAGGCGGAAACCTTTGGGCATCCCAAAGCCGCCGACCTCCGCGCGAAACTCGAAAAGCGCCGCCAAGAAACCGCACGCCCCACCGAACAATCGGCCCGCTCGCGCGCTTCGTAGAGCCGTGCTTGCGCCGGTGCGCCCACCGGCCTCGCGCGGACCGACCGACCTCGTCCGCATCGAATCGGGAATAACTATGGCAACGCTCGCCCGTAGTTGTGCGGCGCGGCGTCGAGCCGCGGACACGAGCCGTGCATATCCTTGCGGATCGCTGCCCTACCGCGCACGGGACTGACAGCGCGACAGGCATCAGCGGCTGTGAACAACCTGCGAGCAAGCGGCGGTTCAGAAGTTATTCACCGCGTGGCATGGCGCGCCGAGGTGAGCAACTTGGTGGTAAGAGAAGGTAGACTTCCGATGCGCGCGATCGCACATTATCCGCGTTCCTTGATAGAACAGTCGCAGCGCGGCGGCATGAAAAACCCGTTGAAGGCGCGGCTGGGATAATCCCGAGCAATCGGGGAAAGGGCGATGGCAGCTGGTGCGATCGTCCCCTCCTCTGCGAATAGCGGAGACAGGCATATATCACCAGTTCCTCTGGACGGTGTCGCAACCGGTCCAGTCATGCGACTAGGAGCTGTGCGGCGAGGCGCGAATTAGAAACCGCGTCCGAGCCGAGTCAGGTCCAAGGCCAGTTTCGGGCCTTGCACCGATGCAGTTACCCAGAGGGTTACGGCTGCTACTGCACGACCAGAACGCAGCGATCGTTTCGGGAGAGTTAAAAGCCCTCCAAAAGGCCCGGCTGACGCTATCGGCGGGGCGCGCAAAGGAATGATCGCGGCGTGGAGCGGCGCGGGATGGCAACAACCCGCCAGCCTTCCAAGATGGGGCGGTCCCGCAAACCGGGATCACCCAACTGCAAGTCGAACGCAGCCTGAGAGGTAAGAGGTCAGACCCGTCGCACGGGGCCAACGCACTGCCAAAAGCGGTGGCCGTCCCCGTGGTCAAGGTGCCGGTGCGAACTGTATTCTTGCAGGCGTCCCAGCACCCGTCCGGCGAGCGAACCACCGGCAGGTGGTCACCGAACCGGGCGTAGAGGCCTCACTCGATAGATCCTGTGCCTGAAAGGGCCGGGACGGTCCCGCTATGAGACCGAGAGCATCGCTTGCCGCGGTGAGTAGCGTCGGGAAACACTTGGCCCGCCAACCGGCGAGAGCGCCTAACAAGTGTGAATGGGAAAGAGTGCGTGGCGAACGCCCACCCCCGAATTTGGCCCGGGCTCCGCAAGGAGCTCGGGCCTTTTTCTTTTAGTAGAACCCTTTCGACAGCGCGCCGGGCAGAAACTTTTGCCCGGAACCACGAGCTTAAAAGCTTGGCCCGGCGCGTTGTCCGTGGGTTCGATACCTTTCCAAGCCATAGTAAGGGGCCGGCCCGTGATTGGGCCGGCCCTTTTGCGTTTTCGCGCCAGCGCCCGGCTTCCAGCCGACATAGTAGCGGGAGCTTCCAGCTCTCGATTGGCTGAGCGAACGAACGCGGGAGCAGGATGCTCCCGCCACATTCGCCCGCCGCATTGCCTTTAGCTTCCTTCTTGCCAAGCCTCGGCACGGGCCGCACCGTGAACCCTTTTCTCTCTCACCACGAGCCGCCCGGTATGAACCAGAACATCCGCAATATCGCCATCATCGCCCACGTCGACCACGGGAAAACCACCTTGGTTGATAAGCTCCTCAAGGAGGGCGGAGCCTACCGCGCCAACCAGCAAGTCGAGGAACGCGCCATGGATTCCATGGACCTCGAGCGCGAGAAGGGCATCACCATCAAGGCCAAGAACACCTCCGTCCACTGGCAGGACAAGACGATCAACATCGTCGACACCCCCGGACACGCCGACTTCGGCGGCGAGGTCGAGCGCGCCCTCCGCATGGTCGACGGCGTGCTCCTGCTCGTCGACGCCTACGACGGCCCGCAAGCGCAGACGCGCTTCGTGCTCCGCAAGGCGCTCCAACACGGTCTCAAGGTCGTCATCGTCATCAACAAGATCGATCGCGACAATGCGGACCCGGTCAAAATGTATGATAAGGTGCTCGAGCTCCTCATGGAGCTGAACGCCACCGAGGAGCAATTCGACGCGCCCGTCGTCTACGGTTCGGGCCGCGACGGCTACATGATGTATCACCTCGGCGAGGAGAAGAAGGACATGACGCCCCTCTTCGAGACCATCCTCGAACACGTCCCGCCTCCGTTCGCGAAACCGAACGAGCCGTTCCACATGCTCGTATCCAACATCGATTGGAGCGACTACGTCGGCCGTATTGCCATCGGCAAGATCCTCGGCGGCACCGGCAAGATCGGCGACACCGTCCACGTCATTCGCAACGCCAACGGCGCGCGCGTGAAGGCGAAAATCACCAAGGTCTTCGAATACTCCGGCCTCGGCACCAACGAGTCCGCCACCGCCACGGCCGGCAACATCGTCGGTCTCTCCGGTTTCGAGGACATCGACATCGGCGACACCATCACCGCCGACGAGAACGGCCACGCCCTCCCCTTCACCCAGATCGACCCGCCGACGCTCGAGATGCAGATCGGCGTCAACGACGGCCCGCTCGTCGGCACCGAAGGCAAGCTCGTCACCTCCCGCCAGGTCCGCGAGCGCCTCTTCCGCGAGATCAAGACCAACGTTTCCATCAGCGTCGAAGACTCCGACCGCGCCGGCGTGTTCAACCTCAAGGCGCGCGGCGCCATGCAGGTCGCCGTCCTCGTCGAGACGATGCGCCGCGAAGGCTTCGAGATCACCGTGTCCCGCCCGACCGTCATCGAGCGCATCGTCGACGGCAAACGCCACGAGCCCTACGAGAGCGTCTGGATCGAAGTCCCCGACGAGTGCGTCGGCGCGATCATGCAGAATCTCGCCAACCGCAAGGGCCAGATCACGAACATGGAGAAGCACCACTCCACGACGATGATCGAAGCCGTCATCACCACCCGCGGTCTCATCGGCCTCGAAATCGACATCGTCAACGCCACCAGCGGCCGCGGCGTCATGTCGCACTTGTTCAAGGAATACGGCCCCTACGTCGGCGAAGTGCTGACGCGCCTCACCGGCACGCTCATCGCGACCGAAGCCGGCGAAACCACCGCCTACGCCCTCGTGATGTGCCAGGAGCGCGGCAAGCTCTTCGTCAGCCCCGGCGAGCGCGTCTACGAAGGCATGATCATCGGCGAAAATCCGCGCAACGAAGACATCGCCGTCAACGCCGTGCGCGAAAAGAAGCTCACCAACTTCCGCTCGCAGGGTGAAGGTGTCGCCGCCGGCCTGACGCCCGCGACGAAGCTCTCGCTCGAGCGCTCGATCGAATACATCGCCGCCGACGAACTCGTCGAAGTCACGCCGGCGAACATCCGCCTGCGCAAACGCGTGCTCAAGGAAACCGAGCGCCGCAAGATCGAGCGCGCCTCCCGCAAGGCGAGCGACGAGTAAGCGTCGTCCGCTTCGCGCGAATTGCGCACAAGCATTCAACAAAGGGCGGCCGCAAGCCGCCCTTTTTCTTTCCGCGATACACCGATAGCTGCGTTGCGTTTCGCGGCGGCGATCACCGCGGGCCACCACAGGTTCACGCCGTGGCGCCGGAACGTCTTTCCTCCTCCGCGATCCGCGTGATGTGCCGCGCGAAGTCAGCATCCTCTCCTTCGAGCAGCTTCGGCAGCATCCCCCGGAAATCGGCGCGCCGACACCACGCGCGCATGTAATCCTCCCAGGTGAACCACAACCGCGCGGCTTGGCGGCTCATTTTCTCCTCGTAGACGAGAATGTAGGCACGCTCGAACACCGCGATGAGGATTTCGAACAGCACGTTCCGCCGTTCGAGTTGCTCCTCGGTCAACTGCACCGCGCCCGCCTTCGCCGTCGTCAGACGCAGATCGGCGTTTTCGAGCACGAGCTTGAGAAATTTTTCGTAATCGTCCGCGAGCTGCAGGTAGAGTTCCTCGTCGTCGTTCATCCGCTCCTTCTGCCGGTCTAGAATATAGACGAAGATCGCCATCGGCAGACCGATGATCGTCACCGCATAGCTGAGCGCTTCGAGCCATTCGAGCCAGGACATGCCTCAACGTGCCCTAGCTCGCGAAAGCGGTCAACTGGGGCGAACACGGTTCAGCGACTTCTTTTCTTCAAGGTAGCGGGAGCTTCCAGCTCCTGCATTTGGACAAGCGAGGAGAAACGGGAGCTGGAAGCTCCCGCTACTCCAAAACCGCCGGCCCTACCGAGATTACCGCGTCCGGCTCAATGTCCCGAGCCTGCCCCCGCCGCGGCGATTGCGTCGGTCTCTTCCTGAATTTCCCGCGCCTTCACGAGGCCGTGCGCGCTGTGCCGGCCGGTGAATTTCACGCAGGCCTTGTCCATCAGCACGTAGACGATTGGGATCACGTAAAGCGTGATGATGGTCGAGATCATCAGACCGCCCACAACGACGATGCCCATCGGATTGCGCGTCTCGGCGCCGGCACCATGAGCGAAGGCGATCGGCACCGCACCGAGCACCGTCGAGATTGACGTCATGAGGATCGGACGGAAGCGGATCGTCGCCGCCTCGAACGCCGCCTCGGCCGCGCCAATCCCCTTCTCCACCTGAAGCTGATTAGCGAACTCGACGATCAAGATGCCGTTCTTCGCCACCAGGCCGATCAGCATGATGAGGCCGAAACGTGAGAACAGATTGTCCGTCATCGCCGGCCCCCAGAACCGCGTGCAATAGAGCACCAGCAAACCGCCGGCCACCGCGATGAAGACACCGGTGAAAATCGTCGCCGGGTGAATCCATGATTCAAACTGAGCCGCGAGAATCAGGAATGTGAACACCAGCGCGAGCGCGAAGAGGATGAGCGTGTCGTTGCCGCTCTCCACGAACTCGCGCGTCTCGCCGTCCCACGCGTAAGTGTAGGCCGCGGGCAACACCTGCTTCGCCGCCTCCTCCATGAATTGCACGCCGTCGCCGATCGTTTTTCCCTCCGCCATCTGGCCGGAGATCGTGACGGAGCGGAGTCGGTTAAAGTGCGGGTAGCTCTCCGGCACCGTGTTCTCGGACCAGCTGACGAGGTTCGACAACTGCACGAGCACGCCGTCCGCCGAGCGCACGTAGAGGCGCGCGAGATCGCTCGGCGTGGCGCGGTTTTCATCGGTCACCTGCACCATGACGTAATACTGCTGGTTGCCGCGCTGGAATTCCGTCACGCGCCGGCCGCCAAGCAGCGACTCGAGCGTCGAGGCCACCGCGCTGATTGGCACCTTGAGGTCTGCCGCCTTCGCGCGATCGATGCGCACGTCGAGCTGCGGCTTCGTGGGCGACGGGTCGACGCGCGGCTGCACGAACATGCCGCTGTCGCGCATATGCCCGAGAAACTCGCCGCCGAGTCGCTGCAGCTCGTCAAAATCGCTGCCGAGCAACACGAAAGACACGCCGCTACTGCCGCCACGCGGGCCCCGGCCGAAGGGCCGCACGGGATTCGCCACCGCCTGGCCGCCGGTCACTTCCTTCTGAAACTGCCGGCGTAAATCGGCGACTACCTCCTGAGTCTTGCGCGAGCGCTCTTCCCAAGGCTTGAGCGTCGCGAACACAAACGCGCGCCCGCCATCACCCGTGCGGTGGAAAGTGCGCTCGATCTCCGGAATCTTGAGGATCATCTGCTCCATATCGACGGAGTAGGTGCGCAGATACTCCGGCGTCGCACCGATGGGAGCGATCAGGTTGGCGGTAAAGATGCCGCGGTCCTCGAGCGGCGTCAGCTCGCGCTGCAATTTGAAATACAAACCGATGCCGAGGCCGGTGAACAACAGCGCACCGAGCAACACCAGCACCTGCGTGCGCATGGCGCCGCGCAGCGTGCGCTCGAACGCGGCATTCAGCTTCACGAACAGCGGCTCGGTCTTCTCGTAGAACCAGCCGTGCTTCGCGTGGCCATCGACAATCTTCGTCTTCAGCACGCGCGAACAGAGCATCGGCGTCAGCGTCAGCGCCACGAACGCGGATACGAGCACCGACACCGCCAGCGTGATGCCGAACTCGAAAAACAACCGCCCCGTCTGGCCCGACTGAAATGCCACCGGCAGAAACACCGCCGCGAGGGTCAGCGTCGTGGCGATGACCGCGAATGCCACCTGCCGCGCGCCGAACACGGCGGCATGGATCGGACCTTCGCCTTCTTCCATGCGGCGATAGATGTTCTCGAGCATCACGATCGCGTCGTCGACCACGAGGCCGACCGCGAGCACCAGCGCGAGCAACGTGAGCGTGTTGATCGTGAAATTCATCCAGCTCATCACCACGAAGGCGCCGATGATCGAGACGGGAATCGCCACCAGCGGCACGAGCGTCGCGCGCCAATCGCGCAGAAACAGGAAAATCATCAACACGACCAGAATCGACGCTTCCCAAAGCGTCTTGTAGACCTCCTTGACCGAACGATCGACGAACACCGAACTATCGAATCCGACCGAAACCGACACGCCATCCGGCAGGTCCTTCTCGAGCGACGGGATCATTTCCTTCACGCCGTTCGCCACATCGAGCACGTTGGCCTGAGCTTGTCGCAAAACCTGCACGCCCACCGTCGGCTGGCCCTTGAAATAACTTTCCGAACGGTATTCCTCCGCGCCGAGCTCGACGCGTCCGACATCGGAGAATTTCACCTGATGACTGCCACGGGTGGCCAGCACGAGGTTCTCGAACTCCGACACCTGGGTCATGCGGCCTTCGATGCGGACCGGGAACTCCCGCGACGACGACTCGATGCGCCCGCCCGGAATTTCGATGTTCTGCTGGCGGAGCGCGTTCTCGACGTCGGAGATCGTCAGGCTGTGTGCGGCGAGCCGATCGCTATCGACCCACAAGCGCATCGCGTAACGCGGGCCCCGCACGCCAACCGAGCCGACGCCCGGGATCGTCTGGAGGCGCTGCAGTGCGATGCGCTCGACCATCTCGCGCACTTCGAGGCGACTGTAGCGATCGGAATAGAATGTCAGCGTGATGACCGGCGACGAGTCCGCGTCGGCCTTCGTGACCTGCGGCTCTTCGATTTCGTCCGGCAAACGTCCGCGGGCACGACTGACGCGATCGCGCACATCGTTCGCCGCGTCGTCGACGCTGCGGCCGAGATTGAATTCGACCGTGATGCGCGAACTTTCCTCCTGAGAATCCGAGCGGATCACGCGGATGCCGTCGATCGACGCGATCTCGCGTTCGAGTGGTTCGGTGACCTTGGCCTCGACGACTTCCGCGGACGCACCGCGATAACTCGTGTCGACGGTTACGATCGGGGAATCGATCAGCGGATACTCGCGCACCGGCAGGCGCGCGAAGCTCAGCAGGCCGACGAGCACGATGATGATCGAGGCCACCAGCGCCACGACCGGGCGGCGAATTGAGACGTCGGAGAGGACCATGGCTTACTCTCCGATGCGGAATTCCTGTCGCAGCGGCCGCGGCTCAAGCACCGTGCCCGGAAAAATCATCAACCCGCCCACCCCGGAGGCGACGACCGGATCTTTTTCCGCAAGCGTCTCCGCCTGGATCGGCGTCACCTCAACCAGCCCTCTCTCCCGGAGGCCCAGCGTGACCGGCACCATCTCGGCGACCTTGTCGCTGCCCTTGCTGCGCACTGCGATCAGCTGGGTGCCTTTCGGCGTGGTCAGGACGGCCCCTTCCGGCACCGTCAGCACGCCGCGACGCACTTGAAGGACGAGATCGATGTTGGCGAACATGCCCGGTTTCAGACCGTTGATGTTCTTGCCAATGTAGCCCTTCACCTGCGTCGACCGCGTCTGACGATCGATGACCGAGGAGACGAAATAAACTTCCCCTTCCGCGCGCGCCTCGCCGGTCGGCGTCTGCGCCCGCAGGGTAAACGCGGAGCCTTGCTTGACGCGTTCGGCGAAGCGCTCCGGCACTTGAAATTCCACTTTGAGCCGGCTGAGGTCGTCGAGCGTCGTGATGACCGTGGCGGCGGTGATGTAGTCGCCCGGGGAAATCGTCCGCGCGCCGACGATGCCGTCGAACGGCGCCTTGATCTCAGTCTTGGCGAGACGAACGCGCAGCAGCTGTAACTCGGCCTGGGCGGAGGAGTGTTCCGAGCGCGTGCGATCCGCCTCGGCCTGTGACATGGACTTCGCTTGGGTCAGATCCTCGCTGCGCTTGAGATTGAGTTCCGCGAGATGGAATCGCGCCTCCGCTTGCGCGGCCTGCGCGCGCAGTTCGGCGTCGTCGACGCGGACGAGCACCTTGTTCTTGGCCACGACTTCGCCTTCCTCGAACAGCACCGCGCGCACCTGGCCTGAGACCTCGGCGCGAATCTGCGCCGTTTCATTCGGCGCGAGCGACCCGACGAGCGAGAGCGATTCGACGAGATCGCGGCGGGCAATCTCGACCACCTCAACCGGTTGCTTGGCCCGCGCAGCGGGGGCTGACGCCGCAGCCTCCTTTTTCGCGCAACCGGAGACAAACAGGACCAGACCGGCCGAGCCGGCCACAAACAGGCGATTCAAGGGCGACATTCGCCGCGGAAAATCAGCCAAATCCGCGGCGCGCGCAAGGGGTATTCGTCGAAAGAAAAAAATCCCGCTCAGCCTGTAACCTTGGCGTAGTCCTCCGACGTCAACAGCGAGTCCGCGTCGGCGGGATTGGCCAGCTTGAGCTTGAGCATCCACGCGTCGGTGTAAGGCGCGCTGTTCACCTTCTCCGGGTTGGCATCGAGCGCCTTGTTCACCTCGAGCACCGTGCCGGCCACGGGAGCGTAGACGTCCGAGGCCGCCTTGACGGACTCGACGACGCCGAACGACTCGCCGGCCTTCAACGTCGCGCCGACCTTCGGCAGCTGCACGAACGTGATGTCGCCGAGGCTGTTTTGGGCGTAATCCGTGATACCGACGAGCGCGGTGCCATCGGGCGAGACCTTCAGCCATTCGTGGGACTTCGCGTATTTGAGATCGGAGGGAATGTTGCTCATGGGGGAAGAAATTTTCGTTGAGATTTTGTCTGTAGCGGCGGTCTGTGACCGCCGGCAGGATTCGGAAAATTGTCTCGGCGGTCATAGACCGCCGCTACCGGCATTCAAAGCATTTAGTTTTTCTTCAGCGGCACAAAGGGCGGTTTGGCGAGCTGCAGCGGGAGCTTCGTTCCGCGGATGTCGACGAACAGCGGCTCCTTCGTCGCGGCGGCATCGACGAGTGCCGACCCGATCGCCTCGTTGAGGATCGGCGACAACGTGCCGGAAAGGACGCGACCCACGGTTGCGCCGGCGGCGTTGAGCACGGGCGTCTCGGCGCGCACGATGCGTCGATCACCGGTCTTGAAGAACACAACCTTCTGCTTCGGACCGGCGGCCTTCTCGGCGGCGAGCACGTCGGAACCGACGAAGGCGCCTTTGTCGAACTTCACGACCCAGCCGAGACCGGCGCTGATCGGATTAATGTCCTGCGTGATCTCGTGGCCGTAGAGCGGGAATCCCGCCTCGAGGCGCAACGAATCGCGCGCACCGAGACCGGTCAGCTCGAGGCCGAGCGGCTGGCCGGCAGCGAAGACGGCTTCGGCGAGCTTTTCGGCTTCTGCGGCGGCACAGTAAAGTTCGACGCCGTCTTCTCCGGTGTAGCCGGTGCGGCTGATGATGCATTTCACGCCCGCGACTTCGCCATCGGTGAAGTGGTAATACTTCACGTCGGCGAGCGTGGTCTTCGTCAGCGCCTGCACGATCTCGACGGCACGGGGGCCTTGGATGGCGAGCTGGCCGTAGTCGGCCGAGCGGTTCGTCACCGTGCAGTTGAAGCTCTTGGCCTGCTCCTGCATCCACGCGATGTCCTTGTCGATGTTACCCGCGTTGATGCAGAGGAAATAGTCGTCGGTGCCGCGCATGTAGACGAGCAAGTCGTCGACCACGCCGCCGCTGGGGTAGCACATCACCGTATAGAGCACGCGACCCGGGAAGAGTTTCGAACAGTCGTTCGAAACCAAGTGCTGGAGAAACTTGAGCGCCTCGGGGCCTTTGACGTCGGCTTCGCCCATGTGGCTCACGTCGAACAGACCGGCGCGCTGACGCACGGCTTTGTGTTCGTCGAGGATGCTCTTGTATTGGACGGGCATGTCCCAGCCCGCGAAATCCACCATGCGGCCGCCATTCCGGCGATGAAACGCGTTTAGGGGTGTGGTCTTCAGTGCGCTCATTGGGCCACTAAGCTACCCGCTCCCGCCTCGCGCAAGGAAACTCTGGCGCCGCGCCTAGTCATTATGGGCCGAGAACCCGGTTAAAAGAATTTGTGTGCCGGACGTGCAGCACACACGTTCCTGCGCGTGCTTTCCCTCGCCTACTGGGTCCACACTCCGACACCATTTCTCGTCCGCTTCGGCGAAAATTTCGGCCTGCGCTATTACGGGCTCGCCTACCTGCTCGGCTTCGTCGCGTGCGGGTGGCTGCTGCGCCGCTACTACCGCGCCGGTCGCACGCCGTTAAATTTCGACGCGGCCATGGATCTCGTGCTGACGGTGGTCGTCGGCACGTTTTTGGGCGGACGGCTGGGCTACTTCATCCTCTACCAACCGCGGGTTTTCCTTGAGGAACCGATGGCCCTGCTGCGCGTGTGGGAAGGCGGCATGGCGAGCCACGGTGCCTTCATTGGCATTGCACTCGCGCTCGTCGTGTTCGCGAGGAAGCGTCAGGTTTCTTTTCTGCACCTCGGCGACCTGATCGTGAGCACGGCGCCGGTCGGTCTTTTTCTCGGACGCCTCGCGAACTTCCTGAACGGCGAACTCTGGGGCAAAAAAACCGACGTTCCGTGGGCGATAATCTTCATGCGCACGGGCGGCGGCACCGATCCGCGGCATCCGTCACAACTCTACGAAGCCGCGACGGAAGGCTTGCTGCTGCTGTTCTTTGTCCAATGGCGGTTCTGGAAAACCGACGTGGCCCGCCGCGAGCCCGGCCGCCTGGCGGGCGAGTTCCTGGTTGGCTACGCGCTGGTGCGGATGTTCTGCGAACTCTTCCGCGAGCCGGATGAAGGCATCTCGCTGATCCTCGGCCTGAGCCGGGGAACGTTCTATTCTTTTTTCCTGATCGCTGCCGGCCTCGCGATCATCCTGCTGACGCGAAAGCCGACACCGCTGCGAAACTGAGCACGGCGTGATTGCGCCGCGCTCGAGTTGACGAGGCTTCAGAGCGTGAAACCCGACGGGATCACGCCGCCCTTGCAGACGCAGAGCACGCCATCGCGGATGATGATGTCGTGTGGATACTCGCCGTCGGCCTTGCCCTCGGGAGAAAGCGTCACGTTGTCGCCGATGCGCGCGTTCTTGTCGATGATCGTGCGGCGAATTTTGCAGTTACGACCGACACCGAACGGCGGGCGCCCTGCCTTCTTGTCCGCGGCGAGCTCAGCTTCGGTTTGGTAGTAGTCGGCGCCCATCATGACCACGTCCTGCAAATCCGAGTTTTCGCCGAGAATCGAACGGATGCCGATGAGGCAGTGGCGCAGCTTCGAATCGGTCACGATGCAGCCGTCGCCGATGACGACGTGATCGATATCGCAATGGTTGATTTTCGACGCCGGCAGATAGCGGGCGTGCGTGTAGATCGGGGCATTGCGATCGAAGAAATTGAACGGAGGCAGCGGCTGCGCGAGAGCGAGGTTGGCCTCGAAGAAAGCCCGCACGGTGCCGATGTCCTCCCAGTAGCCCTCGAAGATGTAGCTGCAGATCTTCGCCTTGCCGAGAAGGCTCGGGATGACCTCCTTGCCGAAATCCTTCATCGTGTTGTCGAGCGCGCGGGCCAGCACTTCGCGGCTGAAAACGTAGATACCCATCGACGCGAGGCAGCGCTTTTCGCCGCTCTGATTCGTGCCGAGCCGCGCTTCGAGCGTATCGCTCATCGCCAGACCGTTGATGATCGCAGGGTCCTTCGGCTTTTCGACGAACTCGGAGATCGTCAGATCGTCCGCCACGCGCATGAGGCCGAGTCCCTCCACCTTCGAAACCTGAAACGGGATCGCAGCGATCGTGACGTCGGCCTTCGTTTCGATGTGTTGCTGCACGATCTTCTCGAAATCCATCCGGTAGAGTTGATCGCCGGAGAGGATCAGGACGATTTCGTGGCGGTGGCTGTTGAAATGCACCAGATTGCGGCGCACCGCATCGGCCGTGCCTTCATACCACGCGCTGCTCTTTTCGGTCTGCTCCGCCGAGAGGATGTCGACGAACCCGCCGTTGAAGGCGTCGAAATGAAAACTCTTGTTGATGTGTCGGTGCAGCGACGCAGTGAGAAACTGCGTGAGCAGGAAGATGCGATTGTAGCCTGAGTTGATGCAGTTGCTGATCGGAATATCGACGAGGCGATATTTTCCGGCCAGCGGCACCGCGGGCTTGCAGCGTTCCTTCGTGAGCGGGAAGAGTCGCGTGCCGCGACCGCCTCCCATGATGACGGACAAAACTTGCTTCGGGTTCGGCATGGTAAGCTAAAGGCCTTGCGTATCATTCTGGCGACTTCTCAAATCGCCAGACAAAACCAAAACGTATGTGTGGCATCGTCGGCTACGTCGGAAAAAATAAAGCAGCTCCGCTCATCCTCGAGGGGCTGAAACGCTTGGAATATCGTGGCTACGACTCCACCGGAGTCGCCGTGTGGCAGGATGGAGGATTCACCGTCGCGAAGAAGGTCGGACGCGTCGCCAACCTGGAACCCGAGGCGGCGAAGCTCCGGTTAACCGGCAGCTACGGCATGGGGCATACCCGGTGGGCTACGCACGGTGGAGTCACCGATGCCAACGCACATCCACACGTCAGCAGCGACGGCAAGATCGCGCTCATCCACAACGGCGTCATCGAAAACTACGCCTCGATCAAAAAATTCCTCAAGGACAAAGGCTATACGTTCAAGTCGGAGACCGATACCGAGGTGCTCTGCAACGCGATCGCGTATCATTACGCAAAAGAGCCCGTCCCGAGCGATCCGACCGAGAGCCGCTTCGTCACCGCCGTCCGCAAAACGCTGCGCCACGCCGAAGGCACCTACGGCATCGTCGTGATGGCCGTCGACGCGCCGGGCGAACTCGTCACTGCGCGCAAAGGCTCCCCGCTCATCCTCGGCATCGGCGACGGCGAGAGCCTCGTCGCGTCCGACGTCGCCGCGATTGTCAGCCGCACCCAAAACGTCGTTTACCTCAAGGATGGCGAAGTCGCGCACCTCACGCCGAAGAATTTTTCCATCACCACGCTCGCTGCCGCCGATGTATCCCCGGTGATCGACAAGGTCACGTGGTCGATCTCCGACGCGGAGCTGAACGGCTACGCGCACTTCATGGAGAAGGAAATTTTCGAGCAGCCGCAGGCGCTCGAGAACACGATGCGCGGCCGCTTCTCCGAGGACGGCAGCACGGCCCAATTCGGCGGCCTCAACATCAGTGCCAACGAATTTCGCAGCTACGAGCGCTTCCAACTCCTCGCCTGCGGCACTGCACTGCACGCCTGCATGGTGACGGAGCACCTGATCGAGCGGTTCGCGCGCGTGCCGGTCGAGTGCGATTACGCCTCGGAGTTCCGTTACCGCAACACGCCGCTCGATCCCAACACGCTCTTCTTCACGATGAGCCAGTCGGGCGAGACGATCGACACGCTCGCCGCCATGCGCGAGGCGAAGCGCAAGGGCTACAAGGTCCTCGCGGTAAACAATGTCGTCGGCTCCACCATCGCCCGCGAGGCCGACGGCGGCATTTATCAGCACGTCGGCCCCGAGGTCGGCGTCGCCTCGACGAAAGCGTTCACGTCCCAGCTGCTGATCGGCGCAATGCTTGCGCTCTACATCGGCCGCATGCGCGACCTCAGCTTCAGCGACGGCACCGAGATCGTGCAGGCCCTCAAAGGCGCTCCGGATCTCGTGCGCACCGCGCTGAAGCAGGCCGACCACATCCGCGGCATCGCGAAGCGCTACGCGCACTACCGCGACATGCTCTTCCTCGGGCGCCTGTCACTCTTCCCCGTCGCACTCGAAGGCGCGTTGAAGCTGAAGGAGATTTCCTACATCCACGCCGAAGGCTACCCGGCCGCAGAGATGAAGCACGGCCCCATCGCGCTGATCAGCGAGCACTGCCCGTCGGTGTTCTTCGTCTCGAGCGGCGAGATGTTCAACAAGGTCGTTTCCTCGATGCAGGAAATCAAGGCGCGCAAGGGCAAGGTCATCGCCGTCGCGACCGACTCCTGCAAACTGCCCGAGGGCTTGGCCGACGAGGTGATTCCCATTCCTGAATGCCACGAGGCCGTGCTGCCGATCGTCGCCACGATTCCTGTTCAGCTGCTCAGTTATTACATCGCGGTCGAACTCGGTCGCGATGTCGACAAACCCCGCAACCTCGCGAAGTCAGTTACCGTCGAGTAATGCGCGTCCATCCGTCCCGCTCCGAATTCCTCGCGCTGAGCGCGAAGGGCAACGTCATCCCGGTCGCCGCGGAATTGCTCGCGGACCTCGAGACGCCCGTCTCCGCGTTCGCGAAACTCCGCGCGCGCGGCCCGGCGTTCCTCCTCGAATCAGTCGAAGGCGGCGAACACCTCTCGCGCTACAGCTTCGTCGGCTGCAACCCGCGCAAAATCATCTCCGCCAAAGCCGGCGACGGCGATCCGCTGCAGGAACTCGAACGCGAGATGCAGCAGTATCGCCCCGTCGAGTTGCCCGGTCTGCCCCCGTTCACCGGCGGCGCCGTCGGCTACCTCGGCTACGAATACATCCACGGCGTCGAGCGCACCGTGCCGCTCGCGGCCCGCGATGATCTCGGCGTGCCCATGATGTGGTTCATGCTGTGCGACTCGATCGTGGCCTTCGACCGCGTAAAACAGGCGCTGCGCCTGATCGTCAACGCCCACATCGGCAACGACGCCGGCGCAGCCTACGATGCGGCGGTCGCGGAAATCGAGCGCCTCCGTAGCGTCCTCCGCCAGCCCTGCCCCATCGCCCCGGCCGAACTCGCCGAACTCGACGGCATCACCGTTCCGCCGGGCAACCACTCGCAAGCGAGCTTTGAAAAAATGGTGGAGGACTCGAAGGAGTTCATCCGTGCCGGTGACATTTTTCAGATCGTGCTTTCACAGCGCTTCAGCCGCGAATTCAACAAGTCGCCGCTCGATCTCTACCGCGCGCTGCGCACGGTGAATCCGTCGCCCTACATGTTCATCCTCGAGACCGGCGACTTCGCGCTCGTCGGTGCCTCGCCCGAAGTGCACGTCCGCCTCACCGGACGACTCGCCGAGATCCGCCCGATCGCGGGCACCCGACCGCGCGGCAAGACGCCCGAGGAAGACGTGGCGCTCGAAAAGGATTTGCTCGCCGACGAAAAAGAAAAGGCCGAGCACCTCATGCTCGTGGACCTCGCCCGCAACGATTTCGGCCGCGTGTGCAGCTACGGCAGCGTGAAAGTGCCCGAGTTCATGACCATCGAGCGCTACTCGCACGTGATGCACATTGTGTCACAGGTGGAGGGACAACTTGCGCCAGAACGTTCCGCATTCGACCTCATCCGCGCCACTTTCCCTGCCGGCACGGTCAGCGGCGCGCCGAAAGTTCGCGCGATGCAGTTAATCGCCCAATTTGAAGGGACGCAGCGCGGCACTTACGCCGGCGCGCTGGGCTATTTCAGCTACAACGGCAACTTGGATTCCTGCATAACTCTGCGCACGGCATTGCTTAAGGACGGTCAAGTCCACGTGCAGGCCGGCGCGGGTCTGGTGGCTGATTCGGTGCCCGCGACGGAGTATTTCGAGACGATTAATAAGGCGAGCGCCCTCTTCAAAGCGATCGGTTTGGCTGAGAAGATGTGATTGTTCGGCATCCGAACGGCACAGATAGCCGTAATTCGGGTCAAACACGACGTCTGGGAATTTCCAAACGCTGTCCGGCATCTAATGTGCAGGACGTCGGTTGAAATGACCACCGTGTCTCAATCTATCCACGCCATGCCACATCGCAAAAAGCTTCTCCGCGCTGCGCCGACTGCTGTCGAAGAAACCGCCCCCGCCCGCGTTCAACCTGTTTCCATTCCCTCCGTCGACGAAGGTCTCACCGTCCGCCCCGAAATCAAACCGGCGCCCACCGCGGCCCAGTCAGAGTTCGACAAGCCGTCGCCCGTCGACCGCCGCGACGAACGTTCGAATCTCCAGCTCTACCTGAACGAGATTCGCCAGACCGCGCTCCTCACCATTGAAGAAGAGATCAAGCTCGCCGCCCGCATCAAGCGCGGCGACAAGGCGGCGCGCGACCACATGATCAAGGCGAACCTCCGCCTCGTCGTGAAGATCGCCTACGATTACAAGGACATGGGCCTCCCGCTCATGGACCTGATCTCCGAAGGCAATCTCGGCCTCATCAAGGCCGTCGAACGCTTCGACCCCGCCAAGGGCGGCAAGCTCTCCACCTACGCCGCGTGGTGGATCAAGCAATCGATGAAGCGCGCCCTCGCGAACCAGTCGAAAACGATCCGCCTGCCCGTCCACCTCGTCGACAAGATCGCCCGCATGCGCCGCACCATCGCCGCGCTCACGGACGAATTTGGCCGCGAACCCTCGAACGAGGAAATCGCTTACGAGATGCAGATGCCGATCAACAAGATCGCGCTGCTCAAGACCGTCAGCGTCCGCCCGGCCTCGCTCGACGCTCCCGTGGGCGAAGACAGTGACTCGGCCACGCTCGGCGATCTCGTCGGCGACGAGAGCACCATCGCGCCCGACGCTGATCTCGGCGAGCGCAACCTCCGCGAGAATCTCCGCGCCATGGTCGACTCCCTCGAACCGCGCGAAGCCGAGATCATCCGGCTCCGCTTCGGGCTCGATGGCAAGGACGAGCTCACGCTCGAAGAGGTCGGCAAGAAGTTCAAAGTCACCCGCGAACGCATCCGCCAGCTCGAGTATCTCGCGCTCTCGAAGATTCGCCGCCAGATGGCGAAGCACGACAAGCAGCGCACCGCCGACGAAATCGAGCAGGAAACCCGCGCCGAGGAACGCGCCCAGACGATCCGCGACTACCTCGCGCGCAACGGCTCCGACAGCAACAGCTGACCCACTTCAGGTCCGCTCATCACGACTGATTTCAAGGCGTCCCGTTTCGCGGGGCGCCTTTTTTTCAATCCTCAGAATTGAGGAGCGTCATCAGTGCAAACCGCCCTTGCGGTCGGCCGACTCACTCCACAATTTTGCACTGCTTTCCGAGCTGTTTAGTTCCCCCGCGAGCGGCTCCTCAACGTTCACCCCAGCTTCCCCATGACGCTCTCGCGTTTGCTCGCTCCTGTCGCGCTCTCACTCACATTGCTGGCCGCCTCGGCCAGCGCCTCCGGCGAAAAAATCGCCGTCATCCCCAAGGGCACGACGCACAGCTTCTGGAAATCCGTCGAAGCCGGCGCCCGCCAGGCCGGAAAAGAACTGGACGTCGAAATCCTCTGGAAAGGCCCGCTCAAGGAAGACGACCGCGCGCAGCAGATCGGTGTCGTGCAGCAATTTCTCGGCTCCAACGTCAGCGCCATCGTCCTCGCCCCGCTCGACGACACCGCCCTCCGCACGCCGGTGAAAAGCGCCATGGAACGCAACATTCCGGTCGTGATCTTCGACTCCGGACTCAAGGCGGAACCCGGCAAGGACTTCGTCAGCTTCGTCGCCACCGACAACCACCTCGGCGGCAAACTCGCCGGCGAAGAACTCGTCCGCCTCCTCGGCGGCAAGGGCAAGGTCGTCCTGCTCCGCTATTCCGAAGGCTCCGCCAGCACTGCCGCGCGCGAAGCCGGTTTCCTCGAAGTGCTGAAGGCCCATCCCGACATCCAGCTTCTCGTCGAGAACCGCTACGCCGGCGCCACGATCTCCTCCGCGCAGGACGCCGCGATGAACCTCATCGACAAAATCCGCGAAGCCGACGGCGTCTTCGCGCCGAACGAGTCCAGCACACAGGGCCTTCTCCTCGCGCTCCGCCAGACCGGCCTCGCCGGCAAAAAGAAATTCGTCGGCTTTGACGCCACGCCCTTCCTCCTCGCCGCCCTCAAGAAAGGCGACATCCAGGCGCTCGTCGCGCAGAACCCGCAAAAGATGGGTTACCTCGGCGTCACGACCGCCGTGCGTCACCTGCGCGGAGAAAAGGTCGACGCGATCGTCGACACCGGCTGCGTGCTGGTGACGCCGCAATCGATCAGCACCCCTGAAGTCCGCGCCGTCATCGGCAACTGACCGACCGTGTCCGGTCCGCGTCTCCGCCTCTCCGGCATCCGCAAACGCTTCGGCGCCACGCTCGCCCTCGACGGCGTCGACCTTGAAGTCCGCGCTGGCGAAATCCATGCCCTCGTCGGCGAAAACGGCGCGGGCAAGAGCACCTTGATGAAGGTTCTCTCCGGCGTGCACGCACCCGATGCCGGCGCGCTCGAACTCGATGGCGAGCCTTTCGCTCCGCGCAATCCCCTCGAATCGCGCCGCGCCGGCGTCGCGATGGTCAACCAAGAACTCGCGATCGCACCGCACCTCAGCGTCGTCGAGAACCTCGTGCTCGGCGCCGAGCCGCGCCGCGGCTTCCTCGTCCGACACGCCGAATCGCGTCGCATCGCCGCCGAGACGCTCGCGCAACTCGGCCGCGCCGACATCCCGCTCGACGCGCCCGCCGGCCGCCTGAGCGTCGCCGAGCAACAACTCATCGAAATTGGCCGCGCGCTTGCGCTCGGTTGCCGCGTGCTCGTGCTGGACGAGCCGACCTCGAGCCTCACGCAGGTCGACGCACAGAAACTGTTCACGCTCGTTCGCCGCCTGCGCGACCAGGGCCAGTCGGTGATCTACATTTCGCATTTCCTCGAGGAAGTGCAGGCACTCACCGACCGCTACACCGTCCTGCGCGACGGTCGTTCCGTCGCGACCGGTTGCACCGCCGACACCACCAAGGACCGCATCGCCGAGCTGATGGTCGGCCGCAACGTCGACGAACTCTACCAACGCTCGCCCCGCACGCCCGGCGAGCTCGTCCTCGAATGCGTCGCCGTCGCCGGCGCGCGCAAACCCCGCCGCGCCTCGCTGACGTTGCGCCGTGGCGAGGTGCTCGGCCTTGCCGGCGTCGTCGGCGCCGGCCGCAGCGAATTGCTGCGCACGATCTTCGCGCTCGATGTCGTGCGAAGCGGAGAAATCCGTGTCGGCACCTACGCCGGCCCGAGTTCGCCGTTGCACCGTTGGGAGCAAGGCCTCGGTTTCCTCTGCGAGGACCGCAAGGACGAAGGCCTCGCGCTTGATCGCAGCCTCGAGGAAAACCTGACGCTGCCGCGACTCGGCCGCTTCATCCGTCCCGCAGCGCTCGCCGCCGAAACGCGCGACTGGATTTCGCGTCTCAGCGTGCGTTGTGCCGGTCCGCAACAATCCGCCCGCCAGCTCTCCGGCGGCAACCAGCAAAAAATCGCGCTCGGCCGCCTGCTGCGCAACGGCGCCGATGTGCTCCTCCTCGACGAGCCGACGCGCGGCGTCGACATCGGTGCGAAGCAGCAGATTTACCGCCTGATCGACGAACTCGCGTGCCAGGGCCGCGCCGTGCTCATGGTGAGCAGTTACCTGCCCGAGTTGCTCGGCACCTGCGACCGCATCGCGGTGATGTGCCGCGGCGAACTCAGCCCTGCCCTGCCCGCCGCCGAGTGGACCGAGCATAGCATCATGCTCGCCGCGA
The DNA here is from genome assembly GCA_023432225.1 of Verrucomicrobiota bacterium. Lineage (GTDB taxonomy): Bacteria > Verrucomicrobiota > Verrucomicrobiia > Opitutales > Opitutaceae > Didemnitutus. The sequence continues at coordinate 47,776 of JAEYUW010000026.1, read as the reverse complement.
CCGGCGCCGCCTCTTCCGAACATGTCTGAAGCACCCGCTCCCAGTCTCGCCCGCCGCAGCCTCGTGAATTTCGGGCCGTTTTTCGGCCTGCTCGCCGTGTGCATTCTGTTCGCCTCGCTCGAGTGGTCGACATTCGCGACGTGGGACAACTTCGCCATCGTGCTCCAGCAGACCGCCGTTATCGGCATCGCCGCGCTCGGCATGACGCTGGTGATCGTCGCCGGCGGCATCGATTTGTCCGTCGGCTCGATCATCGCGCTCGGCACGATCGTGATCGCGCGACTGTTGAACGCCGGTTGGAGCCCGCTGCTCGCCGCGCTCGGCGGTATCGCGGCGGCGACGGCGTGCGGCGCATTTTCCGGAGCATTGATCACGCGGCTGCGGCTGCTGCCGTTCGTCGTCACGCTGGGCATGATGGGCGCACTGCGCGGCGCGGCGAAGGGCCTCGCCAACGAGCAACCGATTTACCCTGACGAGACCTGGCTGAACAAATTCATGCTCTTGGGCGACCGCGGCACCTTGCCCGGCGGCGTGTGGCTGATGCTCGGCTTCGCCGTGATCGTGGCACTGGCGCTGCGTTACACGCGCTTTGGCCGCCACGTGTTCGCCGTCGGCTCGAATGAGCTCACCGCTCGCTTGTGCGGCGTGCCCGTGGAGCGCGTGAAAGTGCTCGTCTATGCGCTGGGCGGCCTGTTCGCCGGACTCGGCGCCGTGCTGCAATTTTCTTATCTGACAGGAGGCGATCCCACGACGGCGGTCGGCCTCGAATTGAACATCATCGCCGCGGTCGTGATCGGCGGCGCGAGCCTCTCCGGCGGTCAGGGCACGATTGTCGGAACACTGATCGGCGCGCTCATCATGAGCGTCGTGGCGAACGGCTGCACGAAAGTCGGCCTGTCAAACTGGGTGCAGGAAATCGTGACCGGCGGCATCATCATCGCCGCGGTGCTGCTGGACGCGTGGCGGCGGCGGACGACGGAGGAGTGACGAGCTTTCGTGCTATCTCGAACGCTCGCGGCAATGTAGGTGGCGCGCTTGCCGCGCCACTTGAACAAACGAGACCGAAGGGGGTTCATGGGAGAGTTGCGCGCAAGCGCGCAACCTACATGGCTGCGGACTCACGCGCGGCTGAGCGACAGGCATCATGCCTTTTTGTCATCGCGAGCCCGACGTAGTCGGGCGTGGCGATCCAGCGCGCGCTGGATGTCATGCTCTCGCTCCGCTCGGTGGCTTCGTCGCTCCGGCTCCTCGCAATCACAAAAGGAGCTGAGATACGAGATCGTGGCTCGCCAGGCTTCGCGCGCGGGCCGTAGGGCCAGTCTGCGACTGGCCCGGTCCGGTCACAGACCGGACCTACGAAAAGAAAAAGGCGCCCGCATCGCTGCGGGCGCCTTGAGAGTGTTTCGCGAGAGTCGCGAAGCAGAGGCGCTTATTCCTTCTTCGCGGCCTCGTCGAAGATATCGCCGAGGTTCGTGAGGTCGGTGCCGTGGCTCTGCTTGGTGAACTGCTCGTAGGAGGCGGTCTCCTGCGCGAGCTGCTCGGCCGAGTAGTTGGCGGCCTTGATCGAGAGGCCGATGCGGCGGCCGTCGCGGTCGATCTTCACGACGCGCGCGGTGACCTGCTGGCCGGGCTTGAGCTCGTCCTTCACCTTCTCGACGCGGTCTTCCTTGATCTGCGAGATGTGCACCATGCCGTCGATGCCGTCCTTCAGCTCCACGAAGGCGCCAAAGTTGGCGATCTTCGAAACGGTGCCTTGAACGACGTCGCCGATGCGGAAGTGCGCGTCGATGTCCGTCCACGGATCCGTCATGAGCTGCTTCATGCCGAGGCTGATGCGCTGCTGGTTCGGATCGACGTCGAGCACGATGGCGTCGACTTCGTCGCCCTTCTTGAGGACTTCGGACGGGTGGTTGACCTTGCGGGTCCAGCTCATGTCGGAGACGTGGACCATGCCGTCGATGCCTTCCTCGAGTTCGATGAAGGCGCCGTAGGTGGTCATGTTGCGCACCTTGCCGCGGACGCGAGCGCCCACCGGGTAGTTGTGGCGGACCATATCCCACGGGTTGGGCTCGAGCTGGCGGAGGCCGAGCGAGATCTTCTGCTCGTCCTTCTGGATGCCGAGGACGACCGCATCGAGTTCCTGGCCGACCTTGAGGAGTTCGGACGGTTTGCTGATGCGCTTGGTCCAGGACATCTCGGTGATGTGGACGAGACCTTCGACGCCCGGCTCGAGTTCGATGAACGCGCCGTAGGGGACGAGGTTGACGACCTTGCCGCGGACCTTGGCGCCGACCGGGAACTTGTGGTCGATGTTGTCCCACGGATTGTTCTTGGTCTGCTTGAGGCCGAGGGAGACGCGCTCTTTCTCGCGGTTGATGTCGATGACCATGACCTCGATCTCCTCGCCCTGCTTGAGCATTTCGGACGGGTGACCGATGCGGCCCCAGGACATGTCGGTGATGTGGAGCAGGCCGTCCATGCCGTCGAGGTCGATGAACGCGCCGAAGTCGGTGATGTTCTTGACGACGCCCTTGCGGACCTGGCCGGGTTGGAGCTTCTCGAGGAGGTCGCGGCGCTTTTGCTGGCGCTGCTCTTCGATGAGCTCGCGGCGGGAGAGAACGATGTTCTTCCGCTCGTGGTTAATTTTGAGGACCTTGAAGTCGTAGGTCTGGCCGAGATACTGATCGAGGTTCTTCGGCGGCTGGATGTCGATGTGCGAGGCCGGGAGGAAGGAGTCCACGCCGATGGAGACGAGGAGGCCGCCCTTGACCTTGCCCTTCACGCGGCCCGAGACGATGGAGCCTTCGTTGCAGCGCGTGAGGATGTTTTCCCAGTTCTTCTTCTGCTGAGCCTTTTCGTAGGAAAGGACGGGATTGCCTTCCTTGTCCTCGAGCTTCTCGAGGAGGACTTCGATCGAGGAGCCGACTTGCAGCTCGCCGAGGTCGAAGAATTCATTGGCCGGGATCGAGCCTTCGGCTTTGCCGCCGATATCGACGATAACTTCGTTGGCGCGGATTTCCGTGATCGTGCCCGGGACCATCGTGCCTTCCTTCAATTTGTCGAAGGAGGATTGCTCGAGCAGCTGTTCCATTAACGAACTCATTTGACTGTGTGCCGAAGACGAACGTCGCACTCCGACGCCGCGCGCCTTCCAGGCGGTGGACCCTTGCGGATCCGTGGGTTGATTGTTTCTAGCAAAGGCCGGTGGGAGTGCCGCGGCAGCACCGGCTGTGACGAAGAACGCCGCGAAAGGGGACGAAAGTCCCGGAAGGCCCCCTGCCCGGCAAGCGGAAAAATCCGCCGCCCGAAAATCGCGTCCGCGCGGGCATATTTGGAGGGCGGCGCTCCGTCGCCGCCGCTCGGCTCCCGCCACGTTTTCGGCTCGGCGCCGACGGAGCGGCGCCCTCCCGATGATCAGCGCCGCGGCTCGGCCGGCGCGGCCTTTTGCTCGGACAAAACCTGCTGCAACACAGCGAAATACGTCTCGTAGAAGCCGTGCTCGCGCAGCGGCCGCTCGTTCGGGCCACCGAGGCCCTGTGCCTCGACCTGCTCCGTGAGGCGCATGCTGACCTCGGACTGGGTTGGGCCGACGGAGGCAATCGTCACCTGCGCGACAAGCTGACGCGAGTCGGCGAACGCCACGCTGGTGTTGATGCGGCTCGCAGCTTCGACCCGAAGATCACCGACGGACGAGCGTGTCAGGTTGAAGTCCAGGCGCTTGAACGCCGCTTGCGCCGCGTAGTAGACGGCACGCGTATCGCCGTCGACCGTCTGCGTCTTCGGCGGCACGTCGGTGAAGCGGTCGCGCACGCGCGACTCGAGGGATTCGCAGCCGGCGAGGAAGACTAGGCTGAGCAGCGAGAGGAGACAGAAAAGGCGTTTCATGTTTGGAGGCATGTCATTCTGAGCGCAGCGAAGAATCCAGACGGTTACGCGCGCGTCTGGATTCTTCGCTGCGCTCAGAATGACAGCAAGCGGGGACTGAAGTTACACGACGGCGCGGTGCCGCGCGCTCAGGTTAGGCTTTGCCGGCGGCGGGTTGTTGTTGCGAGAGGCAGTGCAGCGTGCCGAGACCCCAGATCATGTGGTAGCAATCGATGCCGATCGCCTCGCGGCCGGGGAAACAGCTACCGACGATCTCGAGCGCCTGCGCGTCGCGCACCTTCTGGCGGAACGTCGGCATGAGCACCGCACCGTTGATGATGAGAAAATTCGCGTAGCTCGCCGGCACGCGCTGACGCTGAAACGCGAACGGCTTCGGCATCGGCAGCTCGACGATCGAGAACTTCTTGCCCTCCGGCGTGCGGAACGACTTCAGGCGCTCGAGGTTTTCCGCGAGGATCTTGTGGTTCTTGTCGCGCTCGTTCGGCTCGACGCAGGTGATGAAACCGTCGGGCTTGTAGAAGCGCGTGATGTCGTCGATGTGACCGTCGGTGTCGTCGCCGATGATGCCGTCGCCGACCCAGAGGATTTTCGTGACGCCGAGATAGTCCTTCAGGTTCTTCTCGATCTGCGTGCGCGACAGGTGCGGGTTGCGGTTCTTGTTCAGCAGGCATTGCTCGCTGGTGAGGAGCAGGCCCTGGCCGTTCACGTCGATCGAGCCGCCCTCGAGAACCATGTCGTGCTCGAAACGGCGCAGGCCGAGCTTTTCACCGATGCTGGGCGGGATCTGGTTATCGAGATCGTAGGGCGGGTATTTGCCGCCCCAGGCGTTGTAGGCCCAGTCGGTCAGCGCGACCTCGCCGGTCGCGTCGTTCTTCACGAAAATCGGGCCGTGGTCGCGGCACCAGGCGTCGTTCGTCGGGTGATCGTAGAAGGTCACGCGCGACATGTCGGCGCCGGCCTTTTCGCAAAAGCGCTTGGCGCGCTTGTGCAGGCGAGCGGCAGCGTTGATGCGGACGTGCTGAAAGCGGCTGATCTGCGTGACGAAGCGCGCGAACGCATACGGCACCGGGCGAAACTGGCCGGGCCACGAGTCGTAGTTGTGCGGCCAGGAAAGCCAGACGGCTTCCTGCGGCTCCCATTCGGCGGGCATGCGAAAGCCGAGTGCGGCGGGCGTCTCGGGCTTCGATTTCGTCTTTTCGGTTGGCTTGGATTTTTTGGCGGACACGGAAAGGTGCGCAGGCGTCCCGCCTGCAGTCGGTGTTTGGGCAGGCGGGACGCCTGCGCTACAGCAAACTCAGTCGCGGAACCGCTTCGTCAGGTCGCCGTAGGCGTCGATGCGGCGGTCGCGGAGGAATGGCCAGTGCGTGCGCGTGACGTCGACTTTCTCGAGATCGATTTCCTGGAGGAGAATCTCTTCCTGGTCGACGCTGCCCTTCTTGAGGATTTGGCCGCTGGTGCCGGCGATGAAGCTCTGGCCCCAGAACTCGATACCGTCGCCGCCTTCCGGCGTTTCCACGCCGATGCGATTCGTCACGGCGACGTAGCAGCCGTTCGCAACGGCGTGCGCACGTTGGATGGTTTCCCACGCGCCGTGTTGGTTGGTGCCGTATTCGGCTTTCTCGCCGGGGTGCCAGCCGATCGCGGTCGGGTAGAAAAGAATCTCCGCGCCCTGCAACGCCGTGAGGCGCGCGCCTTCCGGATACCATTGGTCCCAGCAGATGAGCACGCCGATCTTGCCGTATTTCGTCTGCCACGCCTTGAAGCCCGTGTCGCCGGGCGTGAAGTAGAACTTCTCGTAGTAGAGCGGATCGTCCGGAATGTGCATCTTCCGGTAGATGCCGAGCAGCGAGCCGTCAGCGTCGATGATGACGGCGGTATTGTGATAGAGGCCGCTCGCGCGCTTCTCGAACAGCGAGGCGATGATCACGACCTTGTATTTCTTCGCGATCTTCTGGAACGCCTCGGTGCTCGGACCCGGGATCGGCTCGGCGAGCTTGAAGTAATCGTGGTTCTCCGCCTGGCAGAAATACTGCGAGCGGAACAGCTCCTGCGTGCAGATGATCTTGGCGCCCTTCTTCGCCGCCTGTTCGGCGAGCGCGAGCGTCTTCTTGAGGTTCTCCGCGGGTTTGGCGGAGCAGGCGTGTTGGAGCAGACCCAGCGTGACTTTCATGACGTGAAATTCGGATTCGTGGCGTGAGCCGACAGATTCGCGCGAGGGAACGGACCGCCGCGGCGAAACACAAGTAAACTCTGCGCGCCGAAGCGCAACTTCCCCGTGACGAACAAGGCTTTGACAAGTCACTGCACAATTGTAAAAACCCCTGCGAAGCCGGTGCTCTCCGCGCCACTTCCGAGTCGGTTCACCCACCTGTCACTCCATCCCATGTGCGCTGCTCCCCGTCCGCTCATCGTCGTTGTTGAAGACGAACAAGAGCTCTCGTCGATCATCTGCGAGCAACTGGAAAACGTCGGTATGCAAACGCAGCCCTACGACCGCTGCGCCCCCGCGCTCCGCTTCCTCGAACGGAATTTCGCGAACCTGCTGCTCCTTGACCTGAACCTGCCCGACGCCTCCGGCTTCCAACTCCTCGCCGACCTCAAGCAGCGCGACATCCATGTCCCGACGATCTTCCTCACCGGCAGCGGCGTGGAGGCCGACAAGGTCAAAGGCCTCAACATGGGCGGCGACGACTATATCACCAAGCCTTTCAGCTACGCCGAGCTCGTCGCCCGCATCAACGCCGTGCTGCGCCGCGCCGAATCGAACAAGGATTTCAACCTCACGAAAAACGTCCGCACCGTCGACCAGCCGTTCGAATTCCTTGGCGCCAAGGTTCACCCGGACCGGCTCGAGATCGAGTTTCCCAACGGCGTCGCGCACAAGATCGGCCGCAAGGAACTCGGCATCCTCGCCTACCTGAACACGCACCGCCACGTCGTCATCACGCGCAAGGAACTCATTCATTCCGTGTGGGGCATCCACGCCGACGTCCGCAGCCGCTCGCTCGACCAATACATCGTGAAAGTCCGCGCGGCGTTCCAGAACAACGGCCTCACGCTCGACAGCTTCAAAACGGTCCACGGCATCGGCTACATCTTCGAGCCGCCGGCTGTGTGAAGCGCAACGCGCCTCACACGAATCGAGGTTGATAGTTGAAGTTTAAGTAGGGCAGCTCTCCGACCGGCTTTTCGCCCGGTGCGCCATCGCTCGCCACGCACGTGAGCATACGCCGCGTCCAACTGCCTCTTTTTCCCGCGGATCACGCGGATGAACACGGATAAAGGCACTGGGTGCGAAAGCGCGATCCGCGCCAATCCGCGTAATCCGCGGGCAAAGTTCGACGCTCGTCCTCGGCATCCGCCGCACTCGCGTTCTCTCCGTGCGCCAACTCCAACGCGCTTCAGAACAACTCCTGCTGCCCCGTATAGCGCTTCTTCGCCTCCACCAGCGTCGACTTCATCTCCATCGACTCGAGCAGCGGAAACAGCTTCGCCGTGTCCGGCGTGCCCGGCTCGACCCACGGCAGCGGCGACGTCGTGCGCAGCGTCGTGAGTTTCAAATTCCGCCGGAGATCCTCCGCGCGCGCCGCCACCTGCTCGCGGAACCGCTCGGGCTTCAGCGTCGCCGCAGCAGCAATCAATCCCTCGAGTGACCCGTGTTCCCTCAACCACTTCACCGCCGTCTTCGGCCCGCAACCATCGATGCCGGGAATGTTGTCCGACGTATCGCCGACGATCGCGAGATACTCGGCGATCTTCGCCGGCGGCACGCCGAACTTTTCCACCACGCCCGCCGCGTCCATCGTGCGCCAGCCGAGCTTCGGGTTCGCGGTCGGCGGCGGCAGGATGATCTTGATCCGATCGTCGACGCACTGCGCGAAATCCTTGTCGGCACTCACGATCCAGACCTCGTGGCCGGCATTTGCGAGCGCGCGCGCTTGCGACGCCACCAAGTCGTCCGACTCCACGCCGTCGAGCTCGATCCCCACCAGCCCCATCGCCCGCGTGATTTCCTTGATGACGGGTATCTGCCGCTCGAGCGGTTCAGGAGTCTCCTTGCGGTGCGCCTTGTATTCCGGATGCAGCGCCAACCGATCCTGCGCGCCGCCGAGATCGAAGAAACACAGCGTGAAGTCCGGCTTCTCCTGGTCCTGCAACCGCCAGATGCTCTTCACCCAACCGTGCAACGCGCCCGTCGGAAATCCATCCGTGCGCGTCAGCTCCGGCATTCCGTAGAACGCGCGGAACGCGAGATTGTAGCCATCCAGCAGCAGCCATTTCGCCATGCGCCCGACGCAATCGCCTGTCCGCGCGCGGGCAAACCGAAACTCAAGTAGCGCCGGCTTCCAGCCGGCATTCCCGCTCATTTGTAGGGCCTCACCTTGTGTGAGGCCTCGGCCGCGAGCACGGCATGCGCCGCGAGCGCGCGTGAGGCTCGACACAAGGTCGAGCCCTACAACGACGCAGAGGTCGGCTGGAAGCTCCCGCTACTTTTCGCTTACCGTATTACTTCTTCCCTTCGCGTCCCGCCGCGCCCGCGGGCGTGACGATCGTCGGATTCTGAAAAATCGTCCCGATCGGCGCACCGCGCACCGACTGCTTCTTCAACGAGCCGCCCGGACTGACCAGATTCGCGGTCACGAAGATGAGCAAATTGCGCTTCTGCGCACTCTCGCCGTTGCTGCGGAACAACCGCCCGAGCACCGGCAGATTGCCGATCACGGGCACCTTGTCGTTCGTCTTGCGCGTGTCCTCGCGCGTGAGCCCGCCCATGACGAGCGTGGCGCCATCCCAAATCGTCACCTTCGTCGTGAGTTCACGCACCGCGAAGATCGGCTGATAAAAACCCGACGGCACCGTGACCGTCGTGCTGCCCGACACCGCAACGCTCTGGCCGCCGTATTCCACGAAGCCTTCGAACTCCGTCACCTTCGGGTTCAGATCGAGACTGATGCTGTAATCGTCCTCCTCGACCGTCGGCGTCACCTTCAACTCCACGCCGATGTTCCGCACGGTGAACTCCTGCGGCGTGCCCGCCGTGATCGTGACGCCCGCCGATCCACCGCCGCTCGCGCTGCCGGTGCCGACCTGACTCTGCACCTGGCCATACGATTGCGGATAGCGCAGTTCCTGCGCCACGGTGATCGTCGCGGGGTTGCCGGAAAGGACGGTGAGCTTCGGTGCGCTGAGCAATTCCGTGCCGCTGCGCTGCGAGAGCGCGCGGATGACGGCGCTGACGTTGAACTCGCCTAGGATGCCCGTGACGGCCGCGAGCGGATTGGCGCCGAGGCCGAGGTTATTCGTGCCTGGAATTGTAGGGGGATTGTTTATGATCGGCACGGAGTCACCAGAATCGCCGGACGTCGTAGAGATTGTTTTCCCAGTCAACTTTCCATCTGCATCGTATTGTTCGGTCGTAGTCTTTGTGTCGCTATTTCCACGGACTATTGAGCCCGCCGAACCAACAACATTGTTACTAAATGCTCCCGAAAGTGAGCGGTTGCTCGTCGCGTAATTCGTCACCGTCGCGCCGCTGTGCTGCGTCGCCTTCTTGCCGATGCTCCAATTCACGCCGAGTTCCTCCAGCGCGCCATCCTGCACTTCCATGAACTTCGCCTCGATCTCCACCTGTCGCACCTCGCTGTAGCGCGCGAGGATGTTGCGGATGCGCTCCAGGTTCCGGCCGGTCTGCGTGACGATCAGTTGCGAACCGTCGAACGCCAGCGTGCTGCCGGGCGTGTTCTCGAAGCTCACGCCGGCGAGCTGGAGAAAATTGCGGATCGACTGCCCCTCGCCTTCCACGCTCGGCGACGACGCACCGATCGCCTTGGCGCCACCGGCCAGCGGATCGCCCGCTCCGCCCGCGTTCACCTCCGCTCCGCGCCCCGTCATGCGCAACACGGTCGACCGTGACACCGGGAAAAATTGCGTATCGAGCGTCGTCTGCTCGCCGCCGGAGCGCACGATCACCGCATCGGCCTGCACTTCGTATTGGTAGCCGACCGCCTGCGTCACGAGGTCGAGCACGCGCTTCAGCGGCATGTTGCGCAGCGTAATGTTGTTCACCACGGGATTCGCGCCCGACGGGTCGAGCAACACGATGTTCACGCCCTTCGGCGTCGTGCCGCTGGTGTCGTATTCCGTCGAAGCGACGCCGAGGAACGTCATCACGCGGCCGAGCTCCATGCCGCTGAAATTCACCTCCGGCAGCACGATCTGGTTCAATTTCTCGAGCAGCGGCGACGGACCGCTGTCACTCGCGGCGCCCGGTGGCGGCTCCTGGTAGACGCCGGGACGCTGCCAGGCGCGCGCCACTTCATTCAGGAGCTGCGCGCTGGTTTGCGTGCGGTCGACGTTGCGGTCGACCGTATCGTTCGCGATTCGCGCCATGAACTTTCCCGCTTCAACATTGCCGGGATCGAGTTCGAGCACGCGGGCAAAAGTCTGTGCCGCCGCGGACGGATCGCCGGCGAGATACTGGCTGCGTCCGCGCGCGATGAGCGTGCGCAACTCGGGGCTCGCCGCCGGCGCGGCCGGCATCGGCGTCGCCACGGGAGCGCGCGCTTCCGGCGGCGCGGACGGCGCCGCAACCACCGCGGGCTCCGGCGCGGGCGCGGAAACGGTTTTGGCCTCCGCCGCCTTGCGCTCGGCCGCGGCAGCAATCTCGGCCAAATGTGCGTCGCGGGCGCGCGTGATTTCCGCGGTGGCGACATCGATCTCCGAAAGCGTGGGCGCGGTCGCGGGATTCTCGGCCAAGCCGCGGCGCGTTTGCGCCAGCTTGTCGAGCGCGGCGCTGAACTGGCCATCGACGGCGAGACCGCGCGCGGCGCGCACGTTCTCGTTCGCCGCCGCCAGGGCCGTCGCGAGGCGTCGTTCCTCCTCTTGCGCGAGTTGTTCGGCCTCGCTCGGCGGTGCCACCACGCCGCCGCTGACCGTTACTTTTGTTTCGCTGCGCTGATTGATCGTCGCAAGCAGGCGCGTCACCGTCGCGTCGCCTGGTGTCAGCTTGAGCAGTTCCTCGAGCTTCGCGCGGGCTTCCGCCAGGTTGCCGCTGTCGCGCGCACGCAGCGCCTCGGAGAGCAGGCGGATCTTGGCCTCGGAGGCATCGGGGACAGCTTCAGTTTGGCGGGCGACACCGAGCCCCGCCACCAAGGCGAGCGCAGTGCACAGGACGAGAATGAAACGGGGCATGCGAAATCAGGGGCGGGACGAACCGCTCGCGACACCGGGCTGGGCGGTCGCGGCATTGAAACGCTTCGCCGTCGCCGTGGCGTCAGCGGCCTGCGCGGTCGCCGCGGGCTTGAGCACGCGCGTCTCGGGATACGGCAGACCGGCGGTTTGTTTGGCCACGACGACCTCGGGCGGGTCCAGCTGGATGTGCTCGACGCGGAACGTCGCGTCGTCCTGCTGAAACGTGTCGCCCTGATGCAGCACGCGCGGCTTGCCTTTCGCGTCGGCGACGACGCGCAGCACGGCCAGCGGCGTGTCCGTGAGCTTCGGCCCGCGCGTGTCGAGCGTCACTTCGGTGCCGCTGCGTTCGTCGTGCAGCGTAGCCACGGCTGCGACGTCGTAGATCGGCTGCGCGGCGCGCGGATCGAGCGGGATGCGGCGGATATCAAACGATTTCAGCGCGAGGCCGAGTTGGTCGAAGCGCTTGCCGGAGCGCGCGAGCAGCGTCTCGGGCGATTGTGCGCTGACGAACGCGGCCGTGTAGTCGCCCGGCGCGCCGACGTAGCCGACCAACTGCAGACGAAACGGCTCGCGTTTCACCGCGACCAACTCGAGTCCGAACGGCAGGTTGTTCGTCTCGGCGAGGTAGAGCGGCGGCGTGACAGTAAACGTCCGCGCCGTCGCGTGGTAGTAGATGACCGGCGGAGTGAAGAGCTCGTAAGTCCAACCGGAGCCCGACGACTGCGTGGCCGGCTTGCCCCATGCACGACCGGCGGCCGGCAACTCCGGCAGCGTCGCCGCGGTGTAGGCTGCGCCCGCCATTTCGGCCGACACGCGTTCCGCGTGCAGGCGGTGCAGCAGCGCCTGCTGTTGCCACCACCACACCGCGGTGCCCGCGGTCAGCGCGAACGCGAACAACGCCAGCGCCTTCTCGGAGGTAAGCAAACGGGGCAAAGTCATGGTGACGGTGCGGTGGAGGCCGGCGCGACTTCAACACATTCGAGCACGACGGCAAACTTGGAAAAATTCTGCGTCACGAGCGGCACGGAAGCGGAGACCGCCGCCGGACCGGCAGGAATGCTGTCGCTGGCGGACGCAATTTCGCCGGTGTCCGGCTCGACCTCCACCGCGCGGACGAAGAGCGGCAACGGAGACTTGGCGAGGGCATTCAAAAACGCGCGCAGCGCCTGCGTCTGGCCCGTGAACTCCACGCGATACAGCTCGCCGTCCGCGATCGCCGGCACCTGCAGGCGCAAGCGCGAGTCCGGCTCGAAGAAATCCGCGAGCTGCCCCGCCGAACGCGTCGACGGCGTGGCGGCCGCGGTCTCGCTCCCGTGGGCCCCCGCGTTCGCCGCCGCCGCGCGGCGCGCCGCCCACTGCGCGTCCGTCAACGGGCGCTCGCGCACGGCGGCGACGAGCGACTTGGGGCGCGCTTCGAAGAGCGTTTCCAGCACATGCTGCATCACCACGCGCTGCCGGTGCACTGAACCCAGCAGGTCGGGCTCGGGGCCCTCGTTGGCGTAGGTCGAAAAACCAAACCGTTCCTCCTTGCGCAGGGCGATCTGCTCACGCACGGCGAGCGCGCGCATCTTCTCGTTGAACGAAGCGAGGGCGAAATACGCATCGATCGGCCGGGCCGGCGCGGCCGGCAACCAAGTCTTGCCGATGAGCGTCGCACGCAGTTCCGCCAGACGCTTCTCGGCGGCCGCAACGTCGGCCGCGATCGCGCGCGTATTCTCCTCGGTCAAGGCCGGGCTTTGGCGGGCCAGCCAGTCGCGTTCGCCGCGCTTGGCCTCGAGCCGGATCGCCGCGCGCCGACCGCGCTCGCGCGCCTCGTAAATGAACCACGCCTGGGCCAGGCACGCCGCGGCACAGGAGAAGATCAACGCCGCAAACAACGGATTTTTCTTCAGCCAGATCATCGTCAGAGCGGCTGTGTCGGCTCGGCGACGAGCACGACGTCGAAATGGAGGATGCCCGGCTGGGCATTGTCGAAACGCTCATTCTCGACCGCTGAGACATACGGTGACTCGACCACGCTCGACAGCAGCTCGGTGACGCGCCGGTAGATGTCAGGGCTGACTTTCGCGAGCGGATTGGTGCGATCGAGCATGCGTCCGGAAATCGCCACGCGCAGCGGTCCATCGGTCGCGGAGGAACCGTTGGCGAGATGCATGCGCTCGAGCCAGACGTCCTCGACCTTCACGAAGCGTTCCTGCAAATCGGCACACAACTGCTGCCATCTGGCGCGCCGCGCGGCGATGCCGTGCAGCGCCGCGATTTGCTGCTGGAGCGCGGCGAGCTTCTCGAGGTTCTCGCGATTGCGCGCCTCACGCTGGCGCAACGGAGCAATCTCAGCGTCGAGCGCGATGGTCTTGCGCTGAAGCGCGGCTTCCCACTCGCGGTAATAGTGCAGCGGCGGCACGAACGCCGCTGCGGCGAGCACCGCCGCGACCAGCAGCCACGGCTGGCGGCGGCGCGTGTTTTCCAGATTCTGGAGGCGCGGCGGCAGGAGATTGATCGTCGCCTTCTCCGCGGCGAAATGGGCCTGCGCCGCGCCGACGAGATCGCCGAGCTGTGCCGCGACATCGGCCACGCCCGCATCGGCCGCGGCGCGCGCGATCTCCACGGCCGCGAGCGGATCAAACGACTCGACCGGCACATTCAGGCGCGCGGCCAGCAACTCGGCCAGGCCCTCCGTGCGCGCCGCTCCGCCGGTGAGCAGAATGCGCGCGGGACTGGCGGCGCCAGCGGTGCGCTTGAAGTGCACCGCGCTGCGCGTGATTTCCTGACCGAGGCGCGTGGCAAAAGATTCCACGGCGGGCGCGACGACGGCCGTGTTGCGGCCCGACGTTTTCCACTCCTCCGCCGCCTCCCAATCGCAATCCTGATTCTCGACCAGTTGCTGGGTCACGTGGTGCCCGCCCAGCGCCAGCGTGCGGGCGTGCATGCGGCGGTTCTCGCGCAGGAGCAGCGTCGTGGAGCGCGCACCGAGATTGGCGAACAACACCGGCTCGTCGCCGGGACGCGTCGCCGCCTCTGCGGCTGTGCGCAGAGCCAGCACGCCGGGCATCAGCACGCGCGGCAAGAATCCCGCCGACTCCACCGCGGCGCACACGGCGTCGATCGCTTCGAGCTTGGCCGCGCAGAGCATCACATCGAGATCGAGGTCGGACTCACCGGTGACGACATGGCCCCACGCAACGTCGGTGAGAGCGTAGGGAATGTTTTGCTGCGCCTCGAAGCGAACGACTTTATCGCGTTTCGCCGCGTCGACGCGCGGCGTCTTGATAAACTTGGTCAGCACCAAGTGCCCGGGCAGCACGACGGTCACGGGACCGCGATACCGAAGCGTCCGGGCGATCTCACCGAGGCCTGCGCCCAACGCCTCCGGCCATTCCTCCTCCCGGCCGGAAGGCACCGCCAGGGATTTCCAAGCAAATTGCTCGAGACGAAGCCGTGTGCCGCTGCGTGCAAAAACGCCAGCGGCTACGTGGCTGGCGCCACAATCGAGAATTGCTACGCGCGAGGAGCGCATTCGGGGGCGGTGCCGAGTGTCCGGGCGACGCACAGCGCGGCAAGGCTAGAGTGCGTGGCAACCTGACAATCTGATTGCAGGGGCCGCGCCGCGCCGCTGAGGCTCGCGCGATGAGTTCCGCCGCCCTACCCTACAAGATCAGCGTGCTCGTGTTCCTGGAGAACCGCGCCGGCGAGTTGCTGCTCATGCTGCGCGCGAAGCAGCCGAACCTCGGCGTGTGGTCGCCCATCGGCGGCAAGCTCGAGATGCAGACCGGCGAATCACCGTTCCAGTGCGCCGTGCGCGAGATCGAAGAGGAAGTTTGCCTGAAGGTGGCCGACAGCGACCTGCACCTCTTCGCCATGATCGCCGAGAAAGCCTATCAGGGGCACAATCACTGGCTGATGTTTTTGTTTCACTGCAAACTGCCGCTGGAATCGCTGCCGGCCGATATCACCGAAGGAAAATTCGCGTTCTGGTCGCGCGAGCAGATCAAGACGCTCGAGATTCCCGAGACCGACGCAAAAGCGCTCTGGCCGATCTACGACCAGTATCGCCACACCTTCGTTTCGCTGCGCGCGGACTGCTCGGTGTCGCCGATCCAGATCACCGTGGAGCAGATCACCGGCGCGAAGTGAGGCAGAACCGGCCCCCCGCTCGAGCGACGGCACATTCACGCCGCGTGCGGTAGGGCGGGACCGCTGGGCCCGCTGAGAACGTGGCGCCGCCTTCATGGCGCGCCCAGTGGTCGCGCCCTACCCAGCCCAAATCATCGCGCGCCGCCCAGCGTATCAGGTGACCGACCGGCCGCGTAATAAGCGGCGCCGCCTGAAGTTTCGCTTGTGTTTCTGCGCGCTTCCCCAACTTAGGACCTTGGCGTCCAAAAACTATTTCAAACTCGAACTAATTGTGAGCAAGAAAGCCTCCACACCCAAGAAGCCCGACGAGGGCGCACCCGCCGTCAACTCCCGCCAAGCGCCCGTGAACGCGAAGCTCGGCGCTGATGAGTTGATCAAGTTCTACCGCGACATGGTTCGCATCCGCCGCTTCGAGGAGCGCTGCCTGCGCGCCTACCAGCAGGGCAAGATCGGCGGCTTCCTCCACCTCTACATCGGCCAGGAGTCGATCGCCGTCGCGTGCGCCTCGGTGATGAACAAGGACGACCACATCATCACCGCTTACCGCGACCACGGTCACGCGCTGGCCGTCGGCATGGGCATGAACGAGTGCATGGCGGAAAACTTCGGCAAGGTCACCGGCTGCTCGCAGGGCAAGGGCGGCTCGATGCACTACTTCGACCCGTCGCGCAATTTCTGGGGCGGCCACGGCATCGTCGGCGGCCAGATCCCGCTCGGCACCGGCCTCGCCTTCGCGCTGAAATACAAGGGCCGCAAGGGCGCCGCGATGGCGTTCATGGGCGACGGCGCCGTCAACCAAGGTGCGGTCCACGAAGCCTACAACCTCGCCGCGCTCTGGAATCTCCCGGTGATCTTCGTCGTCGAGAACAACGGCTACTCGATGGGCACCAGCCAGGCCCGCTCCTCCGCCGCGCCGTCGCTCGCGCAGCGCGCCGAGGCCTACGGCATGAATTGGGAAATTTCTGAAAACGGCCACGACGTCCTCGAAGTCCGCGATAAGTTCGCCCGCCTGCTGAAGCTCGCGCACGAAGAGTCGAAGCCGAGCGTGCTCGAGATCCGCACGTATCGTTACCGCGGCCACTCCGTCGCCGACCCCGACACGACCTACCGCGAGAAAAAGGAGATCGAGGAATACAAGGCGAACAAGGACCCGATCATGACCTACGAGCGCCAGCTCCTCGCCGAAGGCGTGCTCAACGAAGCCTTGATCAAACAAATCGACGAAGCCGCCCGCGCCGAAGCCGAGACCTCCGCGCAATTCGCCGAGCAGAGCCCCTTCCCGACCGTCGAGGACGTGAAGAAGCACGTGTATTGGGAGGCCGATAATCCCGCCGACCGCAAATCCGTCGGCAGCCTCTTCTTCGACTAAGCCGCCGCACGCCACCTACTCACTACCCGCTACTCGCTACTCACTACTTTTAAACAGCCATGCCCGTCATCACCTACCGCGAAGCCCTCCGCCACGCCATGAGCGAGGAAATCGAGCGCGACGAGAACGTCGTGCTCATGGGCGAGGAAGTCGGCCAGTTCCACGGCGCCTACAAAGTCTCCGAAGGCATGTTGGCCAAATACGGCCCGAAGCGCATCATCGACACGCCCATCTCCGAAGCCGGTTTCATCGGCATGGGCGTCGGCGCCGCCATGCTCGGCATGCGCCCGATCATGGAGCTGATGTTCTTCAGCTTCTACACGGTCGCCTTCGACCAGATCTTCAACAACGCCGCCAACATTCGCTACATGTCCGGCGGCCTCATCAACTGCCCGATCGTCCTCCGCGGTCCCGCCAACGGCGGCACGAACGTCGGCGCCACGCACTCGCACACGCCCGAGGGCATCGCCGCCTATCACCCGGGCATCAAGGTCGTCGTCCCGTCCAACGCCTACGACGCCAAGGGCCTCATGAAGTCCGCCATCCGCGACAACGACCCCGTGATGTTCATGGAAAACACCATGCTCTACGGCGAGTCGATGGAAGTCCCGGACGGCGAATACCTCATCCCGCTCGGCAAAGCCGACGTGAAACGCGCCGGCACCGACCTCACGATCGTCGGCCACGGCCGCCCGATCCAGATGGCGCTCAAAGCCGCCGACCTCCTCAAGGAAAAGCACAACATCAACGCCGAGGTCGTCGACCTCCGCTCGATCCGCCCGCTCGACGAAGAGACCGTGCTCAACTCGGTCCGCAAAACCAACCGCGTCCTCATCGTCGAGGAGTCGAAGCCGTTCTGCTCCGTCGGCGCGATGCTCGCCTGCATCATTGCGGAAAAAGCCTTCGACGACCTCGACGCCCCGATCAAGCGCGTCACCTCGATCGACTCCCCCGCGATCTACAGCCCGCCGCTCGAAAAGCTCCAGCTCCCGAACGTCGACCGCATCTTCACCGCCGCGCTCGAAGTGCTGAAATGAGCTCACTGAAGTAGCGAGTAGCGGGTAGCGAGTAGCGAGCATCACGCTCCGAAAACTCCCCGGCACTCGCCCGCTTCTCGTCCTACTCACTACCCGCTACTCGCTACTCACTACTAATTCCCATGGCCAACATCATCGATATGCCGAAGCTCTCCGACACGATGTCGGTGGGCACGCTCGTCAAGTGGCTCAAGAAGGAAGGCGACGCCGTGAAGTCCGGCGACATGCTCGCCGAAGTCGAAACCGATAAGGCGACGATGGAACTCGAGTCGTTCTTCGACGGCACGCTCCTCAAGATCTTCGCCCCTGCCGGCTCGCAAATCGCCATCGGCGCCCCGCTCTGCGCCGTCGGCCAGCCCGGTGAACAGGTCGACGCTCCCGCCGGCGCTCCCGCGCCGAAGGCTGCCGCGCCCGCTCCGGCTGCGCCCGCCGCCGCTCCGGCCCCCGCGGCTCCGGCTCCCACGCCCGTCGTTCCGCCGCCCGCTCCGGTCGCTGCGCCGGCTCCCGCTCCCGCACCCGTCGCCGCCGCTCCGGCGCCCGAAGGCCGCGTGAAGATCTCCCCGCTCGCGAAAAAGATCGCCGCGCAAAACAACCTCAACGTCGCCGGCCTCGCCGGCACCGGCCCGCACGGCCGCATCGTGAAGGCCGACGTCCTCGCCGCCGTCGCCAATCCCGCGCTGCTTCAGGCCAAGTCCGCCGCGCCGGCCGCCGCCGCGAAGTCCGGCGCCGCCTTCACCGGCGGCACGCCGTCGCGCACCGGCCCGCTGCAGGAAGACCGCACCGTCCCCGCCACGAACATGCGCGCGACCATCGCCAAGCGCCTGCTCGAGGCCAAGACGACCATCCCGCACTTCTACCTCGAAATCGAAGTCGACGCCGAACCGTTGCTCGCCCTCCGCGCGCAACTCAACGAAGGCCTCGAAGCCGAAGGCGTGAAGCTCTCCGTCAACGATTTCGTCCTCAAGGCCAGCGCCGAAGCGCTCCGCCGCGTCCCGGCCGTCAACGCCTCCTGGACCGGCACCGGCATCCAATACTTCAGCGCCGCGCACGTCTCGTTCGCCGTCGCCATTGAGGACGGTCTCATCACGCCGGTCATCAAGGACGCGCACACCAAGTCCGTCTTCGCGATCAGCGCCGAGGCCAAGCCGCTCGGCAAGCGCGCCAAGGAGAAGAAGCTCAAGCCCGACGAGTTCACCGGCGGCACCTTCTGCGTGTCGAACCTCGGCATGATGGGCGTCACGAAGTTCTCCGCGATCATCAACCCGCCGAACTCCGCGATCCTCGCCGTCGGCACGACCGTCACCAAGCCGGTCGTGAAGAACGGCGCGATCGTCGTTGGTCAGACGATGACGCTCACGCTCTCGTGCGACCACCGCGTCGTCGACGGCGCGCTCGGCGCGCAATTCCTCGCCGCGATCAAAGACCTGCTCGAGAAGCCCGCCCTGCTGCTCGTCTGAGCCGCACCGAGCGAGCAACTCGTCTCCACTCTCCAGGCGCGCCCTCACCCGGCGCGCCTTTTCTTTTCCGAGGTGGTCGCCGCTGTCCCAGCGGCGACAGACGCACGAACGCGACACCATGTCCTCTCGCCGCCAAAGCACACGCCACTTCGGTCGCGTTTAATCTCACTCGCGTCGTCGCTGGGGACAGCGACGACCACCTGACGCGCTGACGACCACGCTTTCGCCCTTCGGGTGGCCTGCCTGCCCTCTGCGCGAACAACCACGCGTCGCCCTCCGAGCGCAGGCGCCCCGGTAGGGCGAGGCGCCCCCTCACGCCGAGAACCAATACGTCAGCTTCACCATGAACTGATTGCTCGGCGCTCGCCCGCGCAGATCGCTCAACGCGGACCACGCATCCACTCCGCGCCCGGCCTCCGCGCCTTCGCGCTGTTGCGCCCAGACGAAATACAGCATCGAGCCGCGCCGGTATTCCCACTTCACGACGAGATTCGAGTGGAAGCTCGCGCCGTTGTTATCGGGATCGGCGAGCGCCCAATCCGCCACGCCGTCGCCACTCGCATCGATCAGGTATCTTCCATTCTCGAACACCGCCGGCAGCACCGCGCCGAAGCGCCGGTCAAACTCACGCGCCTGCGGCGCCACGACGCGCCGAAATTCGCTCTGCCGCACGGTCGAGCCAAACGGATTGCCGTAATACTGCACGCTCAGCTCCGGCCGGAGGTGCCATTCCGCCCGTAATGCCAGCGAGCGCGACCGCCCCTTGAGGTGCGAGACGAACCACTCCGGCGCCGAAGAGCCTCCGCCGAGCGCCGTCGGCGCAATGTAGCGCTGCCGGTCCGCTTGCTCCGTCGCGTCCGCCTGCACCGACACCATCAGCGCCGGCCACGGTCGCGCCGTGATCTTCGCGCCCACGCTGCCCGAGCTGAACACTTCGTCGCGTGCCTCCGCGCCCTTCGCATAAATTTTGCCCGCCAACCGCTTGGTGCTGTCACTGCTCAACGACACCGACCAGCCGACGTGCGCCGGCAAACGCACCATGGGCCCGCCGCGCAACGCCACCGCATCATTCCCCTCGCCTTGCACCGCGAGCGAGGCCGCCGCCTCCCACTTGTTGCGAAAATCCACCGACGCGCTCGCTTCCATGCCGGAGCCCAGATGTTCGTCGCGCGTCGTCCAGTGGCTGTATTGCTCCAACTCGATTTCGAACGTCCGATACCAGCCCTTCGGCTCCTTCACGATGTAAGTGATCTCCGTGCCTTGCTCCACGCGGTCGGCTTTCGCGAGATAACCGAGATCGTTGAACTCCAGGCCCGGCGCCTTCACCGCGAGATTCTCCGACCAGCGCCAGCGGCCACCGCTCGCCTTGCCCGCCGACAGTTGCCACCCGCTACCCGACAACTCCTCGCGCGTCGGATCGTAATCGCTGCGGCCATCGATCGGACGCTGATAATACCGCGCCGAGCTGAGCTGCAACCGGCTGATCGCGCGCGGATCGCCGCGCACCAGCGTGCCGACCGCCTTCGCCTGCGCAAAATACATCCGCTGCCCCCAGTAGTGTATCGCATCGACGCCGACCGTCGTCGCCTCCTCGGGCAACCGCGCCGCGAGCTCGTCCGTGCCAATTTCACGCCGCACGTGCGTCAGAATGCCGCCGACGACCGTGTCGCCGCGCCGCAGGTCCTGCTGACCGCGCACCACGACGTCCACCGCTCGCGGCATCACCTCCAGCGAGCGTCCGCCATTCGCGTCCATCACCGTCACGGCCTCGCGTTCCGTCGCCGCCGCGAGCGCGCCGAACGCAAACCCCTGCCCCGTCTTCCCCGAAACTTTCAACGCCCCGAGCAAAGTCGTCTCCGTCGGATAGTCGCCCGCAAGCCCGGCAGGACGGTAGCTCGGCGGCTGCCCGATGCGGCGCGAATAGAACACGCGGTCGTCGCCGAACGTGAAATCGAAGATGTCTTTTCCCTCGAGAAACAGCGGCCGCTTCTCCGTCTGAAACGTTTCGAACGCCGTCAGGTTCATCACCGCCGCGTCCGCCTCGACCTGGCCGAAGTCCGGCCACAGCGACGCGTCGAGCGTGATGTTGCTCGTGAGGCCGATCTTCGCATCGAGCCCGGCCTTGAAATCGCTGCGCCGCGCGCGTGCCGGCTCGGTCTCAATCCGCGCCGAAACATACGGCAGCAACTCAACGCGCCGCGGATTCGGCAAGTCGGTCATGCCGTGGAGTTCGCCGAATGACTTCACCAAGCCCGAGTCGTCATTCGCGAGCGGGTTCCAATTGGACTCCTCTTTCTTGCGATCGATCCAGCGCCACGCATGCAGGCCCCACACGGTGTTTTTGGGGTCGTAGCGCAACTGGCTCAGCGGAATCAAAAACTCTGCCGTCCAACCGTGTTCGTCGTGCGCGACCTTGCCCGTCCACACCGCGTTCCACGTCGTGTCCCAATCATCGTTGCCGAGACGCAGATCGAGTTTCTGGCCCGAGGCCGTCAGGTCGAATTCGAAGCCTGTGCGCAAGTCGTGATAGCTGTCGAAGGTCACGCCCATGATGTCGCCCACGAAGGCGTCGCGGTTGCCCGCCTGGCGCGAACGCGCCGCGATCGGATCATCGCTGGCGCGCATCGCGACGTAAACGTGCCGATGGTCGTAGAGGATTTTTATCTGCGTCGGATGCGTCGGGCGCGCCTGATAGTTCGGCGTCAGCTGCCGAAACTCTCCCTGCCACTCCGCCAAGTCACGCCAGCACGCGTCATCCAGCTGCCCATCGATCACCGGTGCCGCGCCAGTGAGGCGCACGGCCTGATACACCCGTTTCGGCCGGCTGATCAAGGTGTCCGGTTTCGATTCACCACCGGACGCCGCGAGCGCGAGGAAAGACAAAACCACAACGGAGAAAACGCCGCGCGGGCAGAACAGCGACCCGACGGGGCGGAAAGGACGCAAATGCACCCGCGGAGCGAAACCCGGGACAGCCGAGCTGAGGAGCCGATTTCTGCCGACCGGACCAACTATTCACGCAAGTTGCCAACGCCATCAGCCCACTCCGTGGCCCTCACCAAAAACCAATAAGTCGTAAATCTGCCGCATTTCGTCGACGCGCACTTTTCATTCCGAGGAACACCGGACTCTCTCGCGAATGCTCGGTTTTATTATGCCTAAGCACGACAATGCCTGGATCGCCTCTGACCGTCGCGAACGTCTCAAAACGGTCGCCACCGTCGTCATTTCGGTTGCCGCCGTCGCGGCCGGTTTTGGCCTGCTGATCTACGGCGTGTTCGCACACTGAGCCGCCGCTGACGCGCAAGCACCGGGACAAGTTCCCGCGCCATGTGCATGCTTTGCTGAACGCAGCCGGTAGTTTGCGCCTCGGAACGGAAATGCTTTCCGCGCTCGCTCAGATTACTTCTCTCAGCGCATGCGCCTGCCGCTATCCTCCTCTCCCAACGAGAACGCTTGGATCACCTCCGACCGTCGCGAACGGATCAAATTCGCTGCGGCGACCCTCGCGCTGTTCGGATCGACCTTCGGCTGTCTGGTCGTCGTCGCCTACGCGCTCTATCACAGCTGAAGCCTGAAACGGCCCGCGGCCCGAGGCTGGCGCGCCTTCCCCGAAGCAGGGCATCGACTACGCCCCGCCGAATCTGGTGTTTGGCCTCGGCCCGCTGACCTTCGGTAAAGAGAACAGAGAAATCCCCGCGGCCCCGCGCCCGAGCCGCGCTGTATTTGCCCTTGGCGCTGCGCGGGGCCCCGAGTAGAAAATCCCCGCGCCGCTCGCGCGACGCACGACTGGCCCGCCGCCCGACCACGGGAGCGGTGCCGCCCAGCCGGGTTCACCCTTCAGCGTTGCTGCCATGAACTCCCCGGCTCCCGCCCCGCTCGCAGTCGACAACTCCGTCGCTGCCATCAAACGCGACATCGTCGAGAAACTCTTCTGCATGCTCGCGCGCTTCCCCGAAGTCGCGACGCCGCACGATCGCTATCTCGCCGTCGCCTACGCCGTCCGCGACCGCCTGCTGCACCACTGGGTCGAGACCGCCCACTCCTACTACGAGCACGCCAGCCGCACCGCCGTCTACCTTTCCGCCGAATTTCTGATCGGACCGCAGCTCGGCAAAAACCTGCTCAACCTCGGGCTCACAGAACCGTTTGTCGCGGCCATCGGTGAACTTGGGTGGAATCCCGACGAGATCTTCGCGCAGGAAGCCGAACCCGGTCTCGGAAACGGCGGCCTCGGCCGCCTCGCCGCGTGTTACCTCGATTCGATGGCCACGCTCGAGCTGCCCTCGATCGGCTACGGCATTCGCTACGAGTTCGGCATCTTCGACCAGGAGATTCGCGACGGCTGGCAAGTCGAGCGCAGCGACCGCTGGCTCCGGCTCGGTTACCCGTGGGAAATCGCACGCCCCGAAATCGCCTTCACGCTCAAGCTCGGCGGCCGCACCGAAGCCTACCACGACCGCCACGGCACCTACCGCGTCCGCTGGATTCCCGACCGCGTCGTCGTCGGCACGCCCTGCGACACGCTCGTGCAAGGCTACGGCGTGAAAACCGTGAACATGCTCCGCCTCTGGAAAGCCGAGGCGCACGAGTCCTTCGATTTCCAGGCGTTCAACTCCGGCAACTACTACGGCGCCGTGCTCGACAAAGTCGCCTCGGAGAACATCACGAAAGTTCTCTACCCCAACGACGAGGCCCCCGCCGGCAAGCAGCTCCGGCTCGAGCAGCAATACTTCTTCGTCTCCTGCTCGCTGCAGGACATGATCCGCATTCACCGCCAGCGCGATCCTTCGCTCGCGAACTTCCACCGCAAATACGCCGCGCAGCTCAACGACACGCACCCCGCCATCGCCGTCGTCGAACTCATGCGCCTCCTCGTCGACGAGCACGAGATGCCGTGGGACGCGGCGTGGGACATCACGCGCCACACCTTCGCCTACACCAACCACACGCTCCTGCCCGAAGCCCTCGAGCGCTGGCCGCTGCCACTCTTCGCGCGCATCCTGCCGCGCCACCTCGAAATCATTTTCGAGATCAACCGCCGCTTCCTCGACGAAGTGCGCGCGCGTTTCCCGGGCGACGACGAACGGGTCCGCCGCCTCTCCTTGATCGACGAAGCCGGCGAACGCTCCGTGCGCATGGCGCACGTGGCCTGCGTCGGTTCGCACGCGATCAACGGTGTCGCCGCGCTCCACTCGCGCCTGCTCGCCGAGACCGTGCTCCGCGATTTCCACGATCTCTGGCCGGAAAAATTCTCCAACAAGACCAACGGCGTCACACCGCG
This sequence comes from Verrucomicrobiota bacterium, assembly GCA_023432225.1. GTDB lineage: Bacteria > Verrucomicrobiota > Verrucomicrobiia > Opitutales > Opitutaceae > Didemnitutus. The sequence goes on along the minus strand of JAEYUW010000026.1, from coordinate 23,419 downwards.
ACGCTTCGTCGCCCTCGCCAACCCCAGCCTCGCGCGCCTCATCACCTCGCGTATCGGCGACGGCTGGATTCGCGACCTCGCGCGCTTGCGCGATCTCGAACCGTTCGCCGACGACGCCGAATTCCGCGCCGACTGGCAACGCGTGAAGCTCGCCAACAAGACTGCCCTCGCCCGCATCCTCGCCCGCCAGACCGGTATCGCCCCCGGGCCCGTGTCGCTCTTCGACGTGCAAGCGAAGCGCATCCACGAATACAAGCGCCAGCACCTGAATGCGCTGCACATCGCCGCGCTCTACCATCGCTTGCGGCAGAACCCCGCCCTCGACCTCCCGCCGCGCACCTTCCTCTTCGCCGGCAAGGCCGCCCCGGGCTATCGTTTCGCGAAGCTCATCATCAAGTTCATCAACGGCCTCTCCGCCACCATCGAAGCCGCGCCCGCCGTGCGCGATCGCCTGCGCGTCGTGTTCTTCCCGAACTTTAACGTCCGCTCCGCCCAGGATATCTACCCCGCCGCCGATCTCTCCGAGCAAATCTCCACCGCCGGCAAGGAAGCGTCCGGCACGGGCAACATGAAGTTCGCCCTCAACGGCGCACTCACCATCGGCACGCTCGACGGCGCCAACATCGAGATTCGCGAGCAGGTCGGCGCCGACAACTTCTTCCTCTTCGGCCTCGACGCCGCCGAAGTCACCGCCCGCCACGCCGCCGGCTATCGCCCCGGCGACGTGCTCGCGCAGGACGCCGAGCTGCGCGAGGTGCTCGACCTGATTGCCTCCGGCCACTTCGCCCACGGCGACCGCACGCTCTTCGCGCCCCTCGTGGAAAACCTCCGCACGCACGACCCGTATCTCGTGCTGGCCGACTTCCGTTCCTACTCGGATTGCCAGCAACGCGTCGGCGAAGCCTTCCGCGACACCGACACCTGGACGCGTCGTTCGATCCTCACGGTCGCGCGCATGGGCTATTTTTCCTCTGACCGCGCCATCGCCGAATACGCTCGCGACATCTGGCAAATCGAACCTGTGCACGTGAAGTAAAGCCGGCTTCCACCGGCCGAAACCCATCCGCCCGCGCGTGCGCCTGCAGGAGGACCGACAGCGCGATCGCGGCCAGTGTCACATGCATGCGTCCGGCGCGATCGCTGATGCCGCCGGTAGGGCCAGTCTCTGACTGGCCTCTCGCTCACAGCCAAAGGCCGGTCGGAGACCGGCCCTACTCCCGAGGTCGGACTATCAGCTCGGTCATCTTCGTCAACTGCATGAGTCCGGTTTAGATAGCGCGCGTTTCCCCTGCCCCTGCAGGGCCAGCACGGTATCGACATTCATTTCGACGACCAAGTGCGACAACCCGACCTCGTCGACTCGGTGCTCAATCGCCCGCCCGACCGGCCCGTCGCCCACGATCACGACTTCCGCCGCATCGCCAGCCCCACATCGCCCGCAAACCCGGCCGTGTGCGGCCCGATGGTCATCCCGCCGACCAGCTAACCCGCGAGGCGCGAAACGCCGACACGCATGGCCCGCAGTCCGCAGAACCGCGCCGTGGTCAGACCGAACGCAATCGGGGTGACCCGAGAAATGTCGTGCATCCGCAGCCAATCCAAACCGCCTGCTGAGCGTGACAACACCAAACCAAGGTAAAATCCCCGGCCGGTATATGGTGCAGCACCCCACACCGCTGTGCGGTCCGCACCTTCGCATCTTTTTTCGAGAAAAAACGCTCAAGTTCTAACGAGCCACGCCGATCCACGGTTTACTATGTGGAGCAAACTCACCGCGAACAACAATCCTTGGGTCGCCGCCGACAATCTCGAGCGGTTCAAGGTTGCCGCGACGATCCTCGGTTATGGCCTGGCCGTCGCGGGCGGCCTGATTTGCCTGGTGGTCGGCCTGCTGCAGGCCTGATCCTCCGCCAGCTTCTGCCGCCGGCAAGTCGAGTCAGAAGACCGTCCGCCGGTCGCGGCCGGCCGGACCCCGACGCTGCCCTTCATGCGTTGCGCCGCCCGGCGCACCATCGCGAGGCCCACGCCCGTGCCTTCATGACTCCCGCCCGGGTGCAGGCGCTCGAACATCTGGGACACCCGCGACGAGTGCTCGATCGGCAGGCCGATGCCGTTGCCTGCGAAATTGCCCCGCACCTGGGGCCCCAAGCGTTCACGCCCTGATTTGACTTCCGGCCCACGCCCGGCCGCGACGAACTTCACCGCGTGGCCGACTAGGTTCGTGAGGCATGGCGCAACCTCCGCCGCTTCGGTCCCGCTACGACGCAATAAACGCGCAGCGCGCCGGAAATCCGTGCGCAGCCTTTATGATTGTCTCCGCTCATATAATTTCGTCCCCTCCGCACCGGTGCGCGTCGCCATCGACATCGTCAATGCTCGCCGGGAACGGCTGAGGGAACTCATCCGCGTCGACGGTTTCCTGCCCGTGGCCGAGATCTGCCGGCGCCTCGAAATCTCCGAAGCCACCGCGCGCCGCGACCTCGCCGTCATCGCCGGCGAAGGCCACATCACCCGCACCCGCGGCGGAGCGCTGGCCGACTACAACGCCTCGTTCGAGTCCCTCGCCCAGCGCACGCAGCGCGCGCGTCGCCCGAAGGAAAAGATCGCCGTCGCCGCTCTCGCGCTGCTCCCGCCGAAAGGCACCATCTTCCTCGACGCCGGCACCACCATCCTCGCCGTCGCGCGCGCTCTCGGCCGCAAGCGCGGCGCGGCGGCCGGGCTGACCTTCGTCACCAACAATCTTTCCGTCGCCACCGTGCTCGGCACGAATGAGGACATCGACCTGCACGTCCTCGGCGGCACTTTCCTCCGGCGCCAGGCCGCGCTGCTCGGCGGCGACGCAGTGCGCGCGCTGAGCAATTGGCACTTCGACGTCGCCCTGCTCGGCGGCGAAGGCATGGACGCCGACGGCGTCAGCAATTCGCACCCCGAGATCGCCGCGTTCCAGAAAACCGTCTGCGAGCGCACGCCAAAAACCTTCTTCTGCCTCGACGCCACGAAGCTCGGGCGCACCACGCCGCACCGCGTCGCCCGCTGGGGCGAGTTCGCCGGCCTCATCACCGACGCACCCGCGAAGCAGTTCGCCGCCGCCGGCATCAAGATCCCTTCCCGTCAGCTGCTCCACGCCAGTTGAAAGTCATGAACCTGACCGCCCTCAACACGGCCCCACCTGGAGCAACTACGGATGAATCTGGCTGAACACGTCCGCCTCGCCGGCGTCGTCGGCGCGGGCGGCGGCGGCTTCCCCGCCCACGTCAAACTCAGCGCACGCGCCGACACCGTCATCGCCAACGGCGCCGAGTGCGAGCCGCTGCTGCACAAGGACGCCGCCGTCATGGAGCACCGTGCGCGCGACGTCGTGCGCGGCGTCGAACTCGCCATGGACGCCGTCGGCGCCACCACCGGCGTCGTCGCCATCAAGGCGAAGAACAAGCACGCCGTCGAAACCGTCACCGCCGCCTGCGCCGGCACGCGCGTCGTCGTCAAATTGCTCGGCGACTACTATCCCGCCGGCGACGAATACGATCTCGTCCACGAAGTCACCGGCCGCCTCATTCCCGCCGCCGGCCTGCCGATCCACGCCGGTGTCGTCGTCAACAACGTCGAGACGCTCGCCAACATCGCCGCCGCGGCCGAGGGCCGTCCCGTCATGCTGAAATACCTCACGATCGCCGGCGCCGTGCGCGAGCCGGTCACGCTCGCCGTGCCGGTCGGCACAAGCTTCGCCGATTGCATCGCCGCCGCCGGCGGCGCCACCGTGCCCGATCCCGTGCTCTGCCTCGGTGGCATGATGATGGGCGAAACGACGACCAACCTCGACGTCCCTGTCACCAAAACCTCCACCGGCGTCATCGTCCTCTCCCGCGAGCACCCGGTCGTGAAGCGCAAGCTCACGCCGCCCGAAGCGAAGGCGCGCATCGGCAAATCCGCCTGCGACCAGTGCCGCTATTGCACGGAATACTGCCCGCGCTTCCTGCTCGGTTACCGCGTCGAACCGCACCTCGTGATGCGCGGCCTCGGTTTCAACGCCACCGGTAAACAGGACTGGAACGACTGGGCCGCGCTCTGCTGCGCCTGCGGCCTCTGCACGCTCTACGCGTGCCCCGAACAGCTCTTCCCCAAGGAGGCCTGCGACGACGCGAAAACCGCCTTGCGCGCCGCCAACCGCAAATGGTCCGGCCCCACCACGCCGCGCCCGCACCCGATGCGCGAAGGCCGTCGCGTGCCGATCAAGGCCCTCTTGCGCAAACTCAGCCTCGAAGGCCTCGACGCTCCCGCGCATCTCCGCGCCGAACCGCTCGCGCCCGCCCGCGTCCGTCTCCGCCTGAAGCAAGGCGCCGGCGCACCGGGCCAGCCGCTCGTGCAAGTCGGCGCGCGTGTCTCCGCTGGCGACACCGTCGCCGAGCCGCCCGCGGGCGCACTCGGCTCCCGCCTGCACGCGCCGTTCGCCGGCGTCGTCGAGGCCGTCACCGCCACCGAAATCCTCCTCTCCCGCTCCGCATGAAAGAGAAATCCATCGGCCTCCTCGAACTCTCGAGCGTCGCCACCGGCTTCCGCGCCGCCGACACGATGCTGAAGGCCGGCGACGTGCGCCTCCTGCTCAGCCGCTCCATCTGCTCCGGCAAATACATGGTCCTCATCGGCGGCGACCCCGCCTCCGTCGAGTCCGCCATCTCCGCCGGCGCCGAGGCGGCCGACGGCTTCCTCATCGACAAGACCGTCATCGCCAACATCCAGCCGGAAGTCCTCGAAGCCATCGGCCGCGCGCAGGTTCCCCAAGCCAACGGCGCGCTCGGCGTGATCGAATCCTTCAGCGTCGCCGCGCTCATCCGCGCCGCCGATACGGTGGCAAAGGCCGCCAACGTCACGCTGCTCGAGCTGCGCCTCGCCATGGCGCTTGGCGGCAAGGCGTATTGCACGCTCACCGGCGACGTCGCCTCCGTCGACGCCGCCGTGAAAGCCGGCGCGCTCGTCCTCGCCGAAGCCGGCGTGCTCGTCGACGCCGTCGTCCTCCCGCGCCCGCACCCGGACGTTTACCGCGAGATCGTGTAGGGCCGGCTTCAGCCGGCCCAGTTCCATGTTCTTCGCTTCCGCAATCACCGATCGTAAGCCCAACCAGGCCGGCTGAAGCCGGCCCTACCTAATCCGCGATATGAGCGGAACCGCGCATATACGCACAGCAAAAGCCAAACAACGACCAGCGCCCTTTCCGGCCTTCTGGCACAATCCAATCTCCTCAAGATGAGTTCCACCCCAGCGTTGCCCCATCGGGCTGAGATCGAACACGTCGTCCGCCGCCTCGTTTATCAGCGGCTGAACCTCCCCATGCCCACCGCGGCCAGGGCGCCGCGCCCGCTCGTGGTCAACGTCAGCGCGCGCCACTGCCACCTCACGCAGGCGGCGGTCGAGACGCTCTTCGGCAAGGGCCACAAGCTCCAGCCGAAGAAGATGCTTTATCAGGCTGGCCAGTATGCCGCCGAGGAGAGCGTCACGCTCATCGGCCCGCGCAGCCGCATCATTTCGAATCTCCGCATCCTCGGCCCCTGCCGCGACCTCAACCAAGTGGAGCTGGCCTACACCGACGCCATCTCGCTCGGCTTCGAGATTCCGCTGCGCGCCTCGGGCGACATCAAGGGCACGCCGGGCTGCATGCTCATGGGTCCGGCCGGCTTCCTCGAGTTGCCGGAAGGCGTCATCCGCGCCGCGCCGCACGCGCACATGCATCCGGACGACGCCGCGTTCTACGGCGTGAAGGCCGGCGACTTCATGAAGCTCCGCATCGGCGGCCCGGCCGGCATCACGTTCGACCGCATGCTCGTGCGCGTCTCGCCGGACTTCAAACTCGAGGTGCACATCGACACCGACGAGGGCAACGCCTGCGGCCTCGGGCCCGGCACGCCGGTCGAGCTGATCCGCTGAACCGTTTTTCCAACCCATCGCATCCAACTCCAATCCCCATCCTCATGAGTGAATCCATCGGCATGGTAGAAACCAAAGGCTACGTCGGCTCCGTTGAAGCCAGCGACGCCATGGTGAAGGCGGCCGGCGTCACGCTGGCCAAACAGATCCAGATCGGCGGCGGTCTCGTCACCGTCATCGTCAAGGGCGACGTCGGCTCCGTCAAAGCCGCGGTCGAAGCCGGCTCCGACGCCGCCAAGCGCGTCGGCGAGCTCGTCTGCGCCCACGTCATCGCGCGTCCGCACGCCGAATTGCTGAAGCACTTCGGTTTCTAAAAACCTCCCACCTCGAAATTCCTTTTCGCCATGGCTCAAGAAGCACTCGGCATGATTGAAACCAAGGGTCTGTGCGCGCTCATCGAAGCCGCCGACGCCGCGCTCAAAGCCGCCAACGTCACCATGACGGGCTACGAAACCATCGGTTCCGGCCACGTGGCCGCGTTCTTCCGCGGCGACGTCGCCGCGCTGAAGGCGGCAGTCGACTCCGGCGCCGAAGCCGCCAAGCGCGTCGGCGAAGTCGTCGCCGTTCAGGTCATCCCGCGCCCGCACGAGGACCTCGCCGGTCTCGGCAAGTGGGTTGCCTGATCAGCAGGCCGCCCAATCCAGGTGGAGCGCGTTGTCCCCAACGCGCTCGGGCGAGAACGCGTTGAGGTCAACGCGTTCCACCCCACTCACCTGTTCCGCATTTTTCAAAACTCGCCCACCGCGTCCCATGAACATCCTCGTCGCGAACCTCGGCTCCACCTCGTTCAAGTATCGCCTCTTCGGCCTGCAAGACGCCTCCGCGCGTCTCCTCGCCAAAGGCGGTTTTGAACGCGTGACCGATCATCGCACGGCGATCGATCAGGCGCTGGGCGAACTCGCCGACGCCGGACTCGTGCGCGGGCCGGCCGATCTCGCCGCCGTCGCGTTCAAGACCGTGCTCGGTGGCGACGTGACGGGCTGCGTGCTCGCCGACGAACGCGTCGAGGCGGCGCTCCGCGCCACGGCCGACATCGCTCCGGCGCACAATCCCGCCTACGCGGAAGGCCTGCGCGTCTTCCGCGAGCGCCTGCCCAGCGTGCCGCGCGTCGCGTTGTTCGAGACGGCATTCTACCAATGGGTGCCCGACTACGCGCGCCGCTACGCGGTGCCAGAGTCTTGGTATGCCGCCGGCATCCGCCGCAATGGCTTCCACGGCGCCAGCCACAAATTTATCGCGGAGCGTTCCGCCGAACTGCTCGGTCGCGACGATGTCGCCGCCGTTGTCCGCCGCCTCTATCTCGACGGCCCGCGCGTCATTCCCGGCGCTCCGGTGCGCGTCATTTCCTGCCACCTCGGCGGCTCGAGTTCTGTCACGGGTATCTCCGACGGCGTCGCCATCGGCACGAGCATGGGCCTCAGCCCGCAGTCCGGTCTGCCGCAGAACAACCGCGTCGGCGACCTCGACTCCGCCGCCACCGCCACCGCGATGCGCCGCCTCGGCCTTACCGCCGAACAAGCCGACCGCGCGCTCACCAAGGAGGGCGGCCTGCTCGGTCTCTCCGGTGTGAGCAACGACCTGCGCGACATCAAAGCCGCCGCCGACAAAGGCGACAAACGTGCGCAGACCGCGCTCGATGTCTACGTGCACTCGATCCGCCACTGGGTCGGCGCGTTCTGGTTCGATCTGGGCGGTTGCGACGCACTCACGTTCACCGGAGGCATCGGCGAAAACGCCGCCTGGCTCCGCGAAGCCGTCTGCGCGGGCCTGTCCGATCTCGGCCTCCATCTCGACTGCGAGCGCAACGCCACCAACGCGCCCGAGTCCGATCTGACCGCCTGCGGCTCGCGCACGCGGGTCTTCGCGATTCCGGCCAACGAGGAACTCGTCGTCGCCCGCGAAGCCGCCCGCCTCCTCGCCGGCCATCAGGTCACGCGCTGATCCCTCTCTCAACTCTCATCCCTCAACTCTCAACCAAACTACCCACCATGGCCCAATCCGCCCTCGGTCTCCTCGAAACTCGCGGCATCACGGCGCTCGTCGCCGGCACTGATGCCATGCTCAAGTCCGCCAACGTCTCCCTCGTCGGCCCGATGAAACAGGTCGGCAACGCCCTCGTGACGGCCGTCGTCACTGGCGACGTCGCCGCCGTGAAGGCCGCCGTCGAATCCGGCGCCGCCGCCGCCAAGGCTTACGGCGAAGTCGTCAGCGTGCAGGTCATCCCGCGCCCGCACGACGAGATCGCCGTCGTGCTGCCGAAGCCGGCCGCGAAGAAGTAACCGGACTCGACTTTCGCCGCGTGCGTCGCGTCACCGCCGCGCACGCTGTTCTCCGCGAGCGGCGCGGAGCTTTCCCGCTCCCTCCGCTCCTCACTCTCAGCTCTCAACTCGTCCGCCCATGTTTCTCGCCCGCGTGATCGGTGCCGTGGTCTCCACCAAGAAGGATGAGACCATGCGTGGCCGCAAACTCCTGCTCCTGCGCCCGATGTTGGTCGACGAGGCCAAACCCGCGCAGTTCCGTCCCGGCTCCAACACCATCGTCGCCGTCGATTCGCTCGGCGCGGGCGCGGGCGACCTCGTGCTGTTCTGCCAGGGCAGCTCCGCCCGGCAGGCCGCGGGCATGAAATCTCTCCCCATCGACGCCGCCGTCATCGGCCTCGTCGACACCGTCGAAGTGCTCGGTAACCGCATTGCCTGACCATGTCTCTCGCCATTGATGAAGCGCTCGTGCGCAGCGTCGTTGAGGAAGTCGTGAAAACCTTCGGCCGCTCGTCCGCGGCCGCGCCTGCTCCCGCGAGCTACGCCGCTCCCGTCATCGTAAGCAGCAGCCGCCGTCCGGGCGTGTTCGCCGACGCTCCGAGCGCCTGCGCCGCCGCCCACCAGGCTTTCCTGAAACTCTCCGCCGCCGGCATCGCCGGCCGCGCCAAGGTCATCGAGATCGTCAAGACGCTCTGCGCGCAAAAAGCGCAGGAGTGGGGCAAATTCGAATTCGCCGAGACCAAGATCGGCCGCCTGCCCGACAAGGTCGGCAAGCTCGAGATCGTGAAGCTCGTTCCCGGCGTCGAGTGGCTCCGCCCCGACGCGCGCAGCGGCGATCACGGCATAACGCTCGAGGAGTTTACGCCCTTCGGCGTCATTGCGGCGATTTTGCCGATGACGCATTCGATCCCGACGCTCTCCGGCAACATCATCAACATGGTGGCGGCCGGCAACGCCGTGGTCTTCAACCCGCACCCGGGCGGCGCCAAGTCCGCCGCGCTCGCGGTCGCAACTTACAACGAAGCGATCAAGGCCGCCCTCGGCATCGAGAATCTCGTCTGCACCATCGAGCAACCGTCGCTCGAATCCTTCGACGCGCTCTGCAAGGCCCCCGAAGTCCGCATGCTCTGCGTGACCGGTGGCCCGATGGTCGTCGCCGCCGCGATGAAGTCCGGCAAGCGCGCCGTCTGCGCCGGCCCGGGCAACCCGCCCGTCCTCGTCGACGGCACCGGCTGCGTCCAGCAAGCCGCGAAGAAGATCATCGAAGGCGCCGCCTTCGACAACAACCTGCTCTGCATCGGCGAAAAGGAAGTCTTCGTCCTCGATTCGTGCGCCGACGCCTTCATCGCCGCCCTCTCGCGCCACGGCGCGAAGCAGCTCAACGGCAACCAGCTCGACCGCCTCACGAAAGCCGCGTTCTCGATGAAGCCCGATGCCGGCGGCTGCTCGCACGCGGTGCTGAACCGCGCGCTGGTCGGCGCCGACGCCGCCGTGCTCGCGAAGCACGCGGGCGTCGATGTCGCCGCCGACACACCGGTTCTTTTCGCGGAGACCGACGAGAATCATCCCTTCGTCTACGAGGAGCAAATGATGCCGATGCTGCCGATCATCCGCGTGAAGAGCGTGGAGCAAGGCATCGCCGGCGCAGTGAAAGCCGAGCACGGCTACAAGCACTCCGCGATCATCCACTCGCTCAACGTCGACCACATGACCGCGATGGCGCGCGCGCTCGACACGACCTTGTTCGTGAAGAACGGCGCCTGCACCGCCGGCCTCGGTCTCGGCGGCGAAGGTTATCTCTCCTACTCGATCGCCACCACGACCGGCGAAGGCATCACGACGCCGCGCACGTTCACCCGCACGCGCCGCTGCGTGATGGTCGACAACCTGCGGATCTATTGATGCGCGCGAACCGCATATCATCAGCGCCGCGTGCCGTAGGGCCGGCTTCAGCCGGTCCCTCAGGTCGTCCGCTGGGCCGGCTGAAGCCGGCCCTACTCCCATGAACTACGCGCGCATCGACGGCACCATCGTGGCGGCGGCCTGCCATCCCAGCATGCACGGCACGCGCACGGTGATCTGCCAGCCGCTCGACGCCGAAGGCCGCGACGAGGGCGCGCCCGTCCTCGCCGTCGACCCGCTCGGCGCCGGCCTGCACCAGCGCGTGATCCTCTCCACCGACGGCTCGGCCACGCGCCAGCTCGTCAAAGACCCGAAGACGCCGTTGCGCAACCTGATCATCGGCATCGTCGACGGAGACCAGCCGGCGCGCACAAAATAGCGCCACTGCTTCCGACTACTCGCTACTCACTACTCGCTACTCACCCAACCCATGCGCCTCGGCACCGTCATCGGCCGCGTCACGCTCACGCTCAAGGAGCCCGTCTATTCGGCGGGCAGTCTCCTGCTCGTGCAGCCGTTCACGCGCGACCAGTTTGCCGCCGCCGCGCGCGCGATGCCAAAGGGCGCCCCGAAAGCCCCGCTCGCCCCAGGCTCCACGCTCGTCGTGTTCGACGAACTCGGTGCGACGCTCGGCAGCATCATCGGTTTCACGGAAGGCGCCGAGGCCTCACAGCCGTTCGAGGGCGACGCGCCCGTCGATGCCTACTGCGCCTGCCTCGTCGACCGCGTCGACTACCAGCCGCCACGCTAACGCCACTTTCATTTTCCCTCTCCACTCTCTCGTCCCATGCCTCAAGTCCTCACTCTCAGCGAAGTCGAAGCGCTCACCAAGTCCGGTCAGGCCATCCCGGCCGACGCCATGCTGACGCCCTCCGCGCGCGACTACGTCAACGAACGCACCCGCTACACCGGCCGCGCCACGATGAACGGCACCGCCAACTACGCCGCGCCCGCCCGCGCTGCCGCGAAGCCGGCCGCGCCGTCGATTCCGGACTACGAGTTCAAGTGGACGCCCGGCACCGATCCGAAGACGCCGGCTGAGATCGAAAAATTCTTCAACTCGCCCGCGATCCAAGTCCTCAAGCAGCGCATGTGCGACATGGGCTCGCGCCTCTGGACGCGCGACTACACCGACGGCAACGGCGGCAACATCACCATCCGCGTCGGCGACAATCTCGCGCTCTGCACGCCCACGCTGATCTGCAAGGGATTCATGAAGCCCGAGGACATGTGCCTCGTCGACCTCGACGGCAACCAGCTCGCCGGCACGCGCGTCCGCACGAGCGAGGCCAAGACGCATTTCGGCATCATGAAGCGCCAGCCGGCTGCCAAGGCCTGCGTGCACGCACACCCGCCGCACGCCACCGCCTTCGCCATCGCCAACGCCCAAATTCCCTCGTGCCTCATTCCCGAGGCGGAAGTGTTCCTCGGCAAGATCGGCGTCGCCGAATACAAGACGCCGGGCACGCCGGAGAACGCCGATGAAGTCGGCCGCGTCGGCGTCGATCACCAGGCGGTCCTCATGCAGAACCACGGCGTGATCTGCTGGGGCAAGGACGTCGAAGACGCCTATTGGAAGATGGAGAACATCGATTCCTATTGCCGCACCGTGTGGATCGCCGCCGGCCTCGGCACGGGACTGCATCGGTTCAGCACCGAGCATCTCAAGGACCTGATCAATCTCCGCCAGAAACTCGGCATGCCTGACCCGCGCGCCTCGCTCAAGGAATGCGAGCTGTGCGACACGACCGACTTCCGCCCCGGCGCCGTCTGCGAGTCGCCCAGCGCTCCGCGCGAAGCCGCGCCGAACCCGGAAGTCGAAGCGCTCGTGCAGAAACTCACCGAGGAGATCACGCGCAAGCTCGCCGGCCAATAACCGCAGCCCTTCGGAGTAGGGCCGGTCTCCGACCGGCTCAGAAGGAATCGGCGCTGCACTCGGGCCGGTCACAGACCGGCCCTACCTTCGATCCGCGGCCAGCCGCCGCCGTTGAGGAGGGCTATCTTGCTGTTCGGTAGGGGCGGTTGGGACAACCGCCCTTAAAGGCGCACGCACAACGCAAGGGCCGTTGAGGACAACGGCCTCTCCCCTCTCTCGCGCTTTCCCATCGATCCGCTCTGCGGTCTCGGCGACCGCGACTCAGCTTTCCGCGCGCTGGCGCGCGTCGGCCTCGATCGCGGCGCGCAGCGTGTCGAGCGTGGCCTTCGCCGTCGCCTTGGCGGCGGGCAAATCGGCCGCGCCCTTCACGGGCTCGGTCGCGAAGAGGTAGAACTTGATCTTCGGCTCGGTGCCGCTGCCGCGCGCGGCGAACGAATAGCCGTTCGCCAGCGTCACGAGGTAGAGGTCCTGCGCCGGAATCTGCTCGCCGTCCGCGTCGAAGAATTTCTCGCGACCGAAGTCCTGGAAACGAGTCACGCCTACGCTGCCAAAATTCTTCGGCGGGCTGGCACGGTAAGTGTCGAGGATGCGCTTGATCTTAGCCGCACCGCTCGCGCCCTCGTAGTAGATGTTGATCACGCCCTCGAGGAAGAAGCCGCAGCGCAGGTAGATCTCGTCCAGATACTCCGGCACGGTGAGGCCACGCGACTTCACCCACGCGCAGAGCTCGGCGAACATCAGGCAGGCCGCGTTGCCGTCCTTGTCGCGCAGGAAATCGTTCGGCAGGTAACCGTAGCTCTCCTCAGTGCCGAAGAGGTAGAACGTGCTGTGCTGCTGGAGCAGCTTCGCGCGCTCGCGGAACGGCGTGGCGTCGTAGTTGAAGCCCGCGCCCATCGCGGCCGCGAGCTGGCGCTCGTAGCCGCCCATCTTGCCGGCGATCCACTTGAAGCCCGTGAGCGTGTTGATGACCTTCACGCCGTGCGCCTTGCCGATCGCATCCTGCAGCGGCGTGGTGACGAACGTTTTCACGAGACACGCTTTCTGCGTGCCCTCCTTCGGAATCCAGCCGAGCTCCTTGTATTTGGAAACGCGGTAGTCGGCCAGCAGCGCGCCAACTTGATTGCCCGTGAGCAGCTCGAGTTTGCCGGCGCGATTGCGGACAGCAACGCCCATGCGGTCACTGTCGGGATCGGTCGCGAGCACGGCATCGTGCCCGCCCTTCTCCGCGAGCGCGACGGCCATGGCGAGGGCCTCGGCGTTCTCAGGATTCGGCGACTTCACCGTCGGAAAACGCGAGTCGAACGCCGCCTGCTCCGGCACCTGCGTGACCTGCACGCCAGCCTTCGTCAGCAGCGGCATCGTGGAGACGCCGCCGACGCCGTGGATGTTCGTGTAGACGACGCGGAGATTGGCCTTGCGCACGAGGTCGTGATCGATCGCGGCCTGCGCGGCGACGTTGAGATAAGCCTCGTCGGCGTCACGGTCGAGCGTGGTGACTTTGGAAATATCGGCCGTGAGAAACTCGCCCACCGCGGACAGCGGCACGGCGTTGACCTCGGTGACGATGCCCTTGTCGTGCGGCGCGATGACTTGTGCGCCGTCTTCGAAGTAGGCCTTGAAGCCGTTGTCGTGGGGCGGATTGTGGCTCGCGGTGATCACGACGCCGCAATGCGTCTTCAGCCAGCGCACCGAGAAACTCAGCTGCGGCGTGGAGCGCGGGCCGTCGAAGATGTAGGCCTCGCCGCCGAGACGCGTCCAGGTCGAGGCCGCGAGTTCGCAGAAGTGGCGCGAGAAATGGCGGACGTCGTGCGCGATAACGATGCGCGGCTTCGCGGCGCTCTTTTGCGCCGAGAGGTATTTCGCGACGTAGCGGTGCAGACCGACGACGGCGCGCACGAGCGTGAAATCGTTGAGCATGTTCGCGCCGACACCCGCGTGCTCGGGCGAGCCCGAGGCGGACAGCGTGCCGGTCTCGGCCTTCGCCGCGACGGCGCCGATCGTGCGGCCGCGCATGCCGCCGGTGCCGAACTCGAGGTAGCGGTAGAAGCGGTCGTTGAGCTCGGACCACTGCTCGCGCTCGATCAGCTCGGCGATGCTCTGCTGCGCCCACGCGGGCAACCCGCCCTGCCACCACGCGGTGAGATTCTCGACGGTGCTGGGAAGCAGTTGGCCCGCCTGCGCGGCGGCTTGGACTTTGGAGGGAAGCGGAGTGGACATGAGAGAAAGGAAGATCAGTTAAACACAGAGGTCGCAGAGGACACAGAGAGAAATTAGCTAGTTAGCGTGGTGGGTTGCGCGCTTGCGCGCAACTCGCGCGAATGGAGTCAATCCACAGTCGACGAAGTGGCGTGCAAGCACGCCACCTACCTTGCTGAGGCTCCTCTGTGGCCGGGTAGCTCACTCGAGATAAAGCCCATCTGCCACCGGCGCCGGTCGTTTTTGCCACGACGCATTCACCGTGTCAGCATCGTAGCCGAACAGCGGCGAAATCTCGATCTTCGGCGCCGGCAGGCCGGACGCATCGGTCGCCACACTGGCGCCTGCGGCCTTGAGCCAGCGCGCGAACTGCCGTTGCTGGTCTTCGCTGCACGTCTTCGGCGAGTCGACGCCCTCGGCGTTCTTCACCGGGCTGAAATCGTCGGCGCGATTCGTTTCGATCACGATGGGATTCTTCGCAAACGGCAACGCGTCGAAGACGAACATCTCGAACTTTACGCCGTTCGGCTTCTCGGGTTTCACCGGCTTGCCCTCGGCGTCGACGGTCGGGATTTTTTTGTCGGCCCGGTGGAACGGCAACGCGATGCCCTCGCCGCCCGCGGCCATGCGGCGCGCGAATTCGCGATCGATGACGTGGATCGCGATGCTGCCCGCGATGAAGCGCAACGCACCGTCCGGCCGCGTTTCGCGCTGCATCGCCATCGGCATGTCGCTGTATTCGACGACCACGAGGCGGCCGTCCTGCACACAGAAGTGGCCGACCTTTTCCTCGGCGTAGGCCTTCGGCACCATCTTGCTCGACATCTCCGAGCGCGCGAGCAGGTGGAAGCCGATGAACTCGGGATCGATGCAGCGCACGAGCGGATTATCGACTTGGAAATAACTGAGCGTGTCGATGCCCTCGCGCGCCATGAGATCGAGCGCGCCGCTGCGATGGAGCGCGCGCAACGAGCCGCCATGACCATCGGGGCTGAGCGCGATGCTGCTCTTCGTTTCGAGGAGAATTTTGCCGTCGAAGTTCACCGCCGGCATCCGGCCCTGGCGGAAGAAATGCACGTGGCGACGATCGAGGCCGAAGAAATCATGCTGCTCGAAAAACGCCTCGGTCTGCGCGTGGTTCGCGTGGCTGGTCATGATGAACCAGTGCAGCGGTTTCCCGTAACGCTTGCCGGCAGCGAGGAGCTTTTCCGCGAAGACTTGGAAGAGCGGTTTCCGTTTCACCGGTGTCACCGGGAACGTGCCCTTCGGCCCGTCGTAACCGAGGCGCGTGCCCTGTCCGCCCGCGACGACGAAGGCCGCCACGCGTCCCGCGCGCAACGCTTCCTCGCCCGCGGCGCGCGCTTGCGCCCACTTCGCCGCGTCGCCGCCCTGCAACGGCAGCGGCTCGTAGGGCGCGGGCTCGAGCCCGCTCACGTTCGCGACGGACGCGGCCTTCTCGACAACGAGCGAGCGGTGCAGTTGCGCGATTTCGGCGAGATCGATCTCGGCGGCCTGCGCGGCCAGCGCGGCGCGCTCGGCCTCGTTGAGCTGCGCCCAGAAGGCGAAGACCTGGCCCTGGCCGGCCGCGTTGAATTTCGCGATGAGTGCGTCGTGAGTCATGGGAGGCGTTTGTCGTCGGGGAAACGGAAGATGAATTCACCGTCGCGCACGTAGCCGAGTTTCTTGCGGATCACTTCCTCCACGAGGGCGGGATCGCTGCGGAGACGCGCGAGGTAGCGCTGTTGTTCCGCGAGCTTCGCCTCCGCTTCGGACAATTTGCGGCGGTTGTTGGTCTCCTGCGCGCGCAACAGCGAGAGATCGCGGTAAAGTTCGAGAAAGAAAAGTCCCGCCCAAATCGCCACACCCGCGAATAACGCGACGAAGACGGAGGTGATGACTTTGTTCCAGTTCAAGGAGCCCCGAAATAAGCGCGCAGGTTCGCTGAGCGGCAACGCTTTTTGAGCTTTGGTTAACAGCGAATTTTCGTGCGTTTCGAGGACCGCCGGGGATACTCCCGGCCCAATGTATCAGAGCTACTACGGTCTGACGGAGATGCCGTTCCACATCACGCCGGACCCCAAGTTCCTCTACCTGAGCCCGCCCCACCAGGAAGCGCTGCAACACCTTAAATACGGCGTCACGGAGCGGAAAGGCTTCATCGTGCTCGTCGGTGAAGTCGGTTGCGGCAAGACGACGCTCTGCCGGAAATTTCTCAGCGACCTCGATCCGCAGCACTACGACACGGCGCTCGTGCTCAATCCGCGCCTGACCGAGACGCAGATGCTGAAGGCGATCATGACCGAGCTCGGCGAGACGCACCTCGCGCGCAGCAAGAACGACCTCGTCTCCCAGATGAACGAGGTGCTGCTCGCCCGCATCGCCGCCGGCCGGGAAATCGTGCTCATCATCGACGAGGCCCAGAATCTGTCGTTCGAAGTCTTCGAGCAGGTGCGGCTCCTTTCGAATCTCGAGACCGACAAACAGAAGCTGCTTCAAATCGTTCTCATGGGCCAGCCCGAGCTGAAGGATAAACTCGCCCAAGAGGAACTGCGCCAACTTCGCCAGCGCATCCTCGTCCATTACGAGCTGCGCCCGCTGACGCGGCAGGAAATGGACCACTACATCCATCACCGCCTCACGCTCGCCGGCAGCGCCGGACGCCCCACCTTCACGAAATGGGCGCTGCGCCACCTCTACCGGCACAGCCGGGGAATTCCCCGCATCATCAATAATCTCTGTGACAAGGCGCTGCTCTCCGCTTTCATTCGCGACTCCGATGAAGTCACTTACTGGGATGCCCGCCGCGCCTCGCGCGATCTCGATCGCCTGACCGACTGACGCGATGAGCCTCATCAACGACGCGCTCAAAAAGGCCCAGCGCCAGCGCACCGGCGACAGCCCGCAATCCCAACCACCCCTGCCCGGCAGTCCGGTCTTTTCCGGACGTCCGACGCGCGCCGGCAACAATTCCAATCCACAGCTGCTCCTCGTCGGCGCCGGCGCGCTGCTGGGCCTCGTCATCGCCGGCGGAGCGTTTTTCTTTTTCCGCAGCAAACCCGCCGCAGAAAACACCTCGCGCGCCGCAACGCCGCCGGTTGCCGAAGTGGCGCCGCTGAAAGTCGCCGATCGCAGCCCCACCGCCGACGCGACTCCTGCCCCTGCCTCGACCACACCCGCTCCGGAACCGGTGCTGGTCGTGAACACGCCTCCCGCCGTGACGACGCAGCCGGCAGTTTCGACGACGTCGGCCTCGCCCCTCGTGGCTGAAAAAACACCCAAGTCGCCCGCCCCGGCCCCGACGCCGACTGCCACCGGTGAGCGATCCACGCCCTCGCTGCGCATGATCGAAACGATCGAAGCCTTCCGCGTCGCCGGCATCCGCGTCGGCGCCGGCACCGATGCCAAGGTCCTGATGAATGACCGGGTTTACCGCGTCGGAGACACCGTCGACCATGCGCTGGGCATTAAACTTGCCGGCGCCACGGCGAGTTCGCTCACGTTCCGCGACGCTTCCGGCGCGACCTACACGCGAAATTTCTGACAGTAGGGCCGGTTTTCAACCGGCCCAATGCAACAGCGTTCGCCGAGTCGAATCGCGACCGACGATCGAGCCCGACCGGCTGAAGCCGGCCCTACTTTTCAATACGCCGACTTCGGCGGCACGAACACCTGCCGCAACGTCCGGAACGTGATCTGCACATCCAGCCAGATCGACCACTCCGCGATATACTGCAGATCGCGGCGCACGCGTTCGTCCAGTTGCTCGGGCGTCGTAATTTCCCCGCGAAAACCCTCGCTCTGCGCCAGTCCGGTGATCCCGGGCTTCACGTAATGGCGCGTGCGGTAGGCCTTGGCCCGACGCTCGAACTCCTCATCGAGCAGCGGCATCACTGGCCGCGGCCCGACGATGCTCATGTCGCCGATCAGCACATTCCAGAATTGCGGAAACTCATCCAGACTGTGCCGCCTGAGAAAACGGCCGAACGGATAAACGCGCGCGTCGTCCGCCGTGGCCTGCCTGACCTCCGCACGATCATCCACCGCCGCCACGTGCATCGTGCGGAACTTCAGCATGGAAAAATTCTGCCGCTGCTCGCCGGCGCGCGCGCGAATGTGCAGCAACGGCCCCCGCGATTGCCGCCGTTGCACCAGCCACACGATCAACGCCAGCGGCGGCAGCACCAGCAACACGACCGGCAGCGCCACGGCGATATCGAAGAGCCGCTTCAGCGCGCGGTTCAACGGCTCCTCCAACGGCTCGTCGTGCAGGGTAAAATAATACTGCCCCGCCACCTCGATCGACACCGCGCGGTGCCCCAGCCGCTCGTCAATGTTCTGGCGGAGCAACACGCGCGCACCCTGCGTCTGACAAACCTCGACCGCACGACGCACCGGCTCCGCCTCCTCGGGCAATTCCCAAAAAACCACCTGGCCGATCCGTCCGCGTTGGATCAATTCCGCCAGTTCGGTCGCTTCCCCGAGCCAGCCGCGCAACGGCGGTGCCGCGACGCGGTCCAGCGCTTCCCACGACACCCAGCCCGTGACATCGAGCCCGAGATGCTTGCGCGCCGCGAGCCACTGTTCGAGCTCCGGCACGTTCGCCGCACGCGCGAGCACCAACGCGGGAATGCGCGCGCCCCCGCCGTAAACAAGACGGGCGAGCCGGCGCGGCAACGTCGCGTGCAATACCGCCAGTCCCGCCCAGGTGAACACGAGAAAACTGCCGAGAAACAAACGACTGATGCTCCGGTCCTGCGTCGCGAACATCATCGCGAACACCACCAGCGCTACGATGCCCACCTGCCGCGTCGCCAGTGCCAGCGCATCGCTCGCCGTGAATTCGGTGAGTTTCCAACCCTGGTTACCCGCGCTGCGCCCGCTCAACAACATCCCGAGCACCACGCTGATAAAATAGGGCATCAGCACCGTCTCCCGCGTCAGCCGCACCACCTCCGACAGAAACTCGATGGTGAACTGCGCATAAACCCAGAAGAACAGGCCGACCAGCAGCAGCGCGACCGCATGGTGCAGTTCCGTGAGGCCGCGGTGTCGGTTGAGCAACATGTGCGCCGACGCTACACCCCGCCTACGCTCCGGCAAGCCTGCGGCGGCGCCATGCACGCGGCATCCTTTCTGTCGCTGCGGAGGAAAGCGTCGGCCACCTCAACCCGCACGCTTCGGCGCCTCGCCGCAAGTGCGACGCCGCGTCGTAGCGGAATTCGTGAGAATTTCGCCTGAGGCGCCAGGAACCAGAGCGAAAGCCTCACGGCTTCCGCTACGTGCCAAAGCGCGAATCGCTCAGCCGAAGAACGGCCGCATCGCCGCGCTCAACGCGTCGTGTTTTTCCTGCGCCGCGCGATAGAGCCGCACGCGTTTCTTGTCCGGCCGGCAACGGCTCGCATCGTCGACCGCGACCGTGCGCGCGCAAAGTTTGGCGAGATCGAGTTTCTCGCCGCGACGTCCCGCATCGCACCACGCCGCCTGCAACGCGCCGCCGAGCGCCGCGCCTTCGTCCTCGACCATCTTCACGACCGGCACGCCGAAAACGTCCGCCATGATCTGGCGCCACGCCGCCGACTTCGCGCCGCCGCCGGTCAGACGGATTTCGCGCGGCTTGATGCCGAGCTCGCCGAGGCGACGCAGGCCGTAGTTCATGCCCATCGTCACGCCTTCCATTGCCGCGCGCATCAGATGCCCCGGCGTCGTATTGTCGCGCGAGATGCCATGCAGCACGCCGCGCGCGTTCGGGAGGTTCGGGGTGCGCTCGCCGGTGAAATACGGGAGCAGCAGCAAACCGTCCGCACCCGCCGGCGTCGCCGCCACCGCAGACTCCATGGCCGCGTGATCCGCGCCAAAGAGCGCGCGCATCTGCTCGGTGACGAGCGTGACGTTCATCGTGCACAGCAGCGGCAGCCAGCCACCGGTGGACGAGCAAAACGCCGCGATCTCGCCGCGTGCATCGATCACCGGCTGCTTGCTGAACGCGTAGATCGTGCCGCTCGTGCCGAACGACGCCGTGACAACGCCCGGCGACACGTTGCCCGTGCCGATCGCGCCCATCATGTTGTCGCCGCCGCCGGCCGAAACGATCACTTCGCCCGTGAAGCCCCAGCGCTGCGCCAGCTCCGGCTTCAGCTTGCCGGCTGCGGCGCGCGAGTCGGAGACAGGCGGCAGGCAATCGATCAGCTTGCGATCGATCGCCGCACACACTTTCGCCGACCAGCGACGACGGCGCACATCGAACAGCGCCGTGCCGGACGCATCGCCGGCTTCCATGAAGTATGCGCCGGTGAGATGGAAATTGAGGAAGTCGTGCGGCAACAGGACGTGACGGAGCTTTTTGAAATTTGCCGGCTCGTGGCGCTTCAGCCAGAGAATCTTGCCCGCGGTGTAGCCCGGCAGGAACGGCAAACCGGTCTCGCGGATGACGGCCTTCGTGCCGCCGAGCTTCTTGGTGAGCAGCGCACATTCGGCGGCCGTGGACGTGTCGCACCAGAGCTTGGCCGACCGGATCACCGCGCCACTTTCGTTGAGCGGCACGAAGCCGTGCTGCTGGCCCGAAATGCCGATGCCGCGCACGCGCGCGCCGTCGATCTTCGCGGCGACTTCGCCGATCACCTGCTCAAGCGCGGCGGCCCATTCCTGCGGGTGCTGCTCCATATGACCGGCCGGCAGGCCGGCGATCAGGGTGTGGGGCGCGCGGGCTTCCGCGATCACGCGACCGGTTGTGAGGTCGAGCGCCACGCACTTGGTGCTTTGCGTGCCGCTGTCGATGCCAAGGTAGATGCTCATGGGAAAATTTTCAGAGAGAGGGAGAAGCTGGAGAAACCACGAAACACACTAAATACACGAAAAGGCTGGGTGGCGCAGGCGTCTCGCCTGCTTCGGTCGTTCTTGCAGGCGGGACGCCTGCGCTACTTCGTTGCGGTTCCTTTCGTGTGTTTCGTGTTTTTCGTGGTTACCCCTCCGCCTCAGCGCCGCGCCGGGACCGGACACGACGCACCATCGAACCACGTGCCTTCGACGAACGTCGTCGTCGGAATCGTCGGCACGCCGAATTTGTTGTGGTGCAGCTGACCGGCCAGAATCTCGACCGCCAGCGCGCCGACCGTCTCGTAATTCTGGCGCACGCCGGCGAGCTTGCCGTCGAAGCTGTCGAGGAACACATCGACGAACGCGACATCGCGCGGCACGCGGATTTTCATCTCCTCGAGTCGTGGCAGCACGAAGGAGCCCTTCGCGATGATCACCTCGGGCTCGTAGCGCTCATACCACTCCTGAAAGCGATCGGCCGGCACAATTACGTCGGTCTTCGACTCGTTCATCCAATCCTCGATCGGCTCCGCGTCGGGAAAGAGGAGCATCGGCACGCGATCGCGCACGGGCAGATTCGCCTGTTCGCAGAGAAAGCCTGCCGACCAGAGGTGATCGACGCTGTAGTTCCAGCCACGGTGCATCACGAAGCCGATGCGCCGATAACCCGCCGCGATCACGCGCTGCATCGCGAGGCGGATGATGCTGCACTGGTCGTTCGTCACGTTGTGCAGTTCCGGCTTGTGAGGGAAATAGTCGATCTTCACCGCGCTGAAGCGCTGCCACTCGAAGTGGATCGAGTCGTCCGCCTCGCGCTGGTGTGAGGCGATGATGACGCCGTTGATGCCGCGCGCCGCGAGGATGCCGCTGAGGCGACCGTGCGTGAGACCGGGTTCGCGCATCCAGAAATGCTCTAGCTTGTAGCCGAGTTCCTCCGCCTTCGCCTTCGCGCCTTCGTAGAAGTTCGGGTGCGCCGTCACTTTCTTCCAGCCGACCGCGGAATCCCAATTAGTCACGTAGGCCAGCGTCGATGGCGCGCGGCGCTCCATCGTGCGACCGCGGTAGGCGACAAGTGCGCGCAGCAGCGGGTCCGGGGTGTAGCCCATTTTGCGCGCGAGGTCCTGCAACCGCTCGCGCGTCTCCAACGGCAGGCGCGGATGGTTGCGCAACGCGAGGGAAACGGTCGTAACGTGAACGCCGGCGGCTTTCGCGACGTCAGCGAGCGTAGTGCGGCGTTCGTTCATGCAAGGGGTGCGGGGTGCAGCGGCTTCCTGTCTCGCGAGAGCGCACACCGCGCGCAAGCGCTCCTCAAGTCTAATGTTAGGCTCGGGCGGCGATTGTGCAACGACGCGACTCGCAAGAATCTCGCGGCCACTCTGCTCTGCTGCTACTCGCTCCTCGTTTTCACCCGCCATGAAGAAGTCCCCTGAACATTTCCGCGGCATCGGCCGCATTCCTTATGAAGGCCCGCGCTCGGGCACCGCGCTCGCGTTCAAGCACTACGATCCCACCGAGCGGATCGACGGCAAAACGCTCAAAGAGCACCTGCGTTTCTCGATCGCCTACTGGCACGCGTTCCGCGGCGTCGGCTCCGATCCGTTCGGCCCCGGCACGATCGTGCGCCCGTGGGAAAGCGGCAAGGACCCGGTCTCCGTCGCGAAAGTCCGCATGGACGCCGCGTTCGAATTCTGCACCAAGATCGAGTCGCCTTTCTGGTGTTTCCACGATCGCGACATCGCGCCCGAGGGCCGCTCGCTCGCCGAGTCGAATCGCAATCTCGACAAGCTCATCGCGCACGCCAAGCAGCTGCAGAAGGCCACCGGCGTGAAGCTCCTCTGGGGCACCGCGAACCTCTTCTCGAACCCGCGCTACATGTGCGGCGCCGCCACGAATCCCGACGCGCACGTCTTCGCCTACGCCGCCGCGCAAGTGAAGAAGGCGCTCGAGGTCACGAAGGAACTCGGCGGCGAAAACTACGTCTTCTGGGGCGGCCGCGAAGGCTACGAAACGCTGCTCAACACGAACCTGAAGCGCGAACAGGACCACCTCGCGCGCTTCATGCATATGGCCGTGGATTACGCCAAGGCCATCGGCTTCAAGGGCCAGTTCCTCATCGAGCCGAAGCCGAAGGAGCCCACGAAGCACCAATACGACTTCGACGTCGCCAGCGGCATCGCCTTCCTGCGCACCTACGGCCTGGAAAAATACTTCAAGTTCAACATCGAGACCAACCACGCCACGCTCGCCGGCCACTCGTTCCAACACGAGATCGAGGTCGCCGCCGCGGCCGGCATGCTCGGCTCGATCGACGCCAACACCGGCGACCAACTCCTCGGCTGGGACACGGACCAGTTCAACACCGACGTCCGCGAACTCACGCTCGCGATGGTCTCGATCCTCAAGGCCGGCGGCCTCGGCACGGGCGGCTTCAACTTCGACGCCAAGCTCCGCCGTC
>JAEYUW010000010.1 GCA_023432225.1 Verrucomicrobiota bacterium | reverse complement strand
AATTCGAATACCGCCGCGGCTACAAGTTCTCCACCTACGCCACGTGGTGGATCCGCCAGGCCATCACCCGCTCCATCGCCGACCAAGCCCGCACCATCCGCATCCCGGTCCACATGATCGAGACGCTGAACAAGGTGATGCAGGTCCAGAAGCAGCTCCTCCAGGAATTCGGCCACGAGCCGACGCCCGAGGAAGTCGCCGAGGAGATGAACCTGCCCGTCGAGCGCGTGCAGCAGATCATGAAGATGGCGCAGCAGCCCATCTCGCTCCAATCGCCCGTCGGCGACGGCGACGACACGAGCTTCGGCGACTTCATCGAAGACAAGTCCGCGGAGAATCCCTACGACATGACCGCCTTCTCGCTCCTGCGTGAGAAGATCATGGACGTCCTCGACTCGCTCACCGAGCGCGAGCGCCGCGTGCTCACGCTGCGCTTCGGCCTCGTCGACGGCTACAGCCGCACGCTCGAGGAAGTCGGCAAGCAATTCAAAGTCACCCGCGAGCGCATCCGCCAAATCGAGGCCAAAGCGCTCCGCAAGATGCGCCACCCGACGCGCATTCGCCAGCTGCACGGCTTCTTCGACGCCGAGCAGATCGACAACCCGCAGAACCTGCTCAAGAAGCCGCCGCAAATCCCGCCGCAGTTCATCAAGCAGGGCGGTCCGGGCAACATGCCCGGCGGTTTCGGTCGCCCGGGCAATCCGCTCGGCGGGCTGCCGCCGTTCCTGGGCGGCTTCCCGCCGTCCTCGTCGCACTAACCGCGTCGGTTTGCGCCTTTACTCACTTCCTCGACAAAGTAGCCTCCGCTCACCATGTCCCACGTCACTTTCCCTCTCGCCGGCATCTTCGGCCTCGGTGGCACGGAACTGATCATCATCCTGATCATCATCCTGCTCCTGTTCGGCGGCGCCAAACTCCCGCAGCTCGCCAAGGGCCTCGGTCAGTCCGTGAAGGAGTTCAAGAAGGCGTCGAAAGAAGCGGACAACGACGAGGACGAGAAGAAGCCGGCCGCAAAGACCGACGCGCCGGCGGGCAACGACGCCAGCAAGCTCCGCAATAACTGAGCTCCCCTCGCCTCGCTGCGAATCTCAAGCGCGCCTCTCCGGCGCGCTTTTTTATTTCTCTCGACCCTCGCGTGAGGGAAGCCGCCTCACACCGCTCCTTCGTGCACCCAGACCTTGAACGCCTTGATCTGATCCGGCGTGCCGAGCACGAGCACCTCGTCATCCGCGAGGAGTTTTTCGTCGCCGCTGGGATTGAGGATGCGCACGCCGCCGCGATTCACGCCGGCCACCTGCACGCCCACGTGACGCGTCGGCGCCAGATCGGCCAGCGTGCGTCCGGCCAAGCCGCTCCCCACCGGCACGGGCACCATTTCCATTCGTACTTCGTCGAAGGTTGACGACGCCGCCGCTCCCGTCGCTGCCAACAAAAACTCGCGACACTCCGCGGTCTGCTTGGCGTCGCCGAGCAGCAGAATTTTGTCACGCGGATACAACGCGGTCTGCGGCGATGGATTCCCGATCATCACGCCCTGGCGCTCCACGCCCGCCACGGTGCAACCGAAGCGCTTGCGCAGCGCGAGTTCACCGATCGTGCGCCCGCGCACGTCCGCCTGGTCCGGCAACACGCATTCGCTGAGCTTGAGATGCCACTCGCGATGCGAGGCGAGGAACGGTGCCGCCGTGCCCGTGAGTTTCGGCCCCTGTTCGACAAGACGCTCCTGCAATTCCAATTCGAGCACGCTGTGCCAGTAACTCAGCTTCCGCCGCAGCAGCAACCCCACCACGACCAGCACCGTCACCACCACCAACGGAAACCAACGTCCGAGGCTGGCGATCGGCACGAGCGCGCTCAACCACACGAACATCGCCACGAAGAGCGCGACCTTCAGCCCGCCCTCGACGAACGTCCGCAACCGCAACCCTTGCGGGTGCTCGCTCGTCGTCACCTCGGCGAAGATCATCGCGAGCGCCGAGGAGTTCCGCCAGATCGCGAGCAGCAGCGGCAATATCGCCAGCGCGAGCAACGCCCAGAAAATCACCCGAGGCGCGCCCGTGAACAGCGTTTCGTCCGGCAGGAACCGCTGAACCCCCGCGAACAACGGATCCGCGAACACCAGCATGCCCGTGACCAACAGCACCTCGAGGCCGATCTGAATCACGCGCTTGCGGCTGAGCTGCCACAACACGCTGCGCTTCTGCCGGGCCTGCAGCCGCTCCAGCAGACGGCCATGCTGATCCAGCCACGCCTTGAACCACTCCGGCTGCCGCGCATCGAGCCAATCGCTAATGCCCACGGAGCGCCGCGTCAGGATCGGCGCCGCGAACGCCGTCACCAACGACAGCCCCACCGCGAGCGCCCGAAATTTTTCCGGGATCACGCCCGAACTCGTGCCGAGCTGCGCGATGATGAACGAAAACTCGCCGATGGGCGTCACCATCAGACCCACGCGCGTGGCCTCGCGCAGTTTCGCGCCTGTCACGAGCATGCCCGCCGTCCCCGCAAAAATACGCACCGTCAACGCCAGTGCCGACGCGCCCAGCACGAGCGCCCACGAGTCGCCGAGCAGCCGCACGTCGATCTGCATGCCGATCGACACGAAGAACACCGCGCTGAACATGTCGCGCGCGCCCTCGAACACGCGATCCACCTGCGCCCGATGCGGCGTCTCCGCCACGATCGAGCCAAGGATGAACGCCCCCATCGCCAACGAATACCCCGCGCGCTGTGCGATCAGCGCCAAGCCGAGCATCATACCCGCCACCATCAGCGTCTGCAGTTCCTCGTTCGCCGACTCGTTCAGTTTGCGCAGCAGCCACGGCACCGCCAACAGACTCACGACGCCCGCCAAAGCCACGAACGCGCCCATGATGCCGATCGTCTCACCGAGCTTCGCCTCGCCCATCCCGCCGAGCAGCACCACCGAATTGAGCAGCGCCAGCGAGATCACCGCCACCACGTCCTCGAGCACCGTGATGCCCATCGCCATCTGGCCCGACTTGTCGTGGTTCAGCCCGGTTTCCTGCAGCACCTTGCCGATGATCGCCGACGACGAGACGATGATCATCGCCGAGAAAAACACCGCTTCCTGACTCGAAAAACCGAGCAGCGGCGAACCGAGCCGCGACAGACTGTAAACGATGGACGCCGTGACGCCCGTGGCGATCAGCAGCGACATCCCGAGCCGCCGCAGTCGGCGCAGGCTGAGCTTCATGCCGATCGAGAACATCAGAAACACGAGGCCGACCTGCGCCAGCGTGTCGATGCGTGCCGCGTCGGTCACGAGCGAGAACGGTGGAGTGAACGGACCGATCACCATGCCCGCGGCGAGAAAGCCCACGATGACGGACAGCCCGATGCGATGACACACCCAGCCGACCAATCCGGCCACGAGCATGACCACCGCGAGGTCTTGAATGAGGTTGATGCCTGACATTGCGAAAAAAGGGGCGTCACTCGCGCAACGAACCGAGACATCGGCGAGTCATCCGGCCGCGTGCCTGCCCGAGAACTCTCGCCCGCGTCGTCGCGCGCCACGAATGCAGTCCGAAAAGTGCGCAATCCTCCTTCGCGTCAAGCACCGGCATCCATTTCGCCTAAAAAATCTGCCCACCCAAGGCGCCGTGCGCTCCAGCGCCTCTGCAGGCACCGCGAACCTCGTGCCGCGAGCGCGATGCTGCCCCAACGACTCACCCCGCAAAACCGCTCGCACCGCCAACGAACGCGGGAAGGCCCGCGATGAATCCGCCGGATGCACGCGCCTTCGCGAACCGCCCGCTTTCGACGCAACGAATCGTTCTGCGCGCCACTCCGCTGCAACGCCACCCACGCGAGCACACCAAGGCCGCGTGCGAACAACCACGCGGTCGCCGCGCGCTGTCTGCGCCGCCTCGAACCACGCGCCGCATCCTCCAAACCTCCGCCGCTCAACGGCTTTGGTTTTGACAATTTCGCTCGCGCGCGGCTTTGATTCGGAAACCCTGCTACCGCGACATGTTCAACCAACTGCTGGGACTATTTTCCAACGACATCGGCATCGACTTAGGCACCGCGAACACCCTCGTCTACGTGAAGGACAAGGGCATCGTGCTCCGTGAGCCGTCCGTCGTCGCGGTCCACACCGGCTCCCGCAAGGTCCTCGCCGTCGGCGACGAGGCGAAAAAGATGCTCGGCCGCACCCCCGGCAACATCACCGCCATCCGCCCCATGAAGGACGGCGTCATCGCCGACTTCGACATCACCGAGGCGATGCTGCGCTACTTCATCAAAAAGGTGCACAACAACTCGAAGGTCGTCTCGCCGCGCGTCGTCGTCGCGATTCCCTCGGGCATCACCGAAGTCGAAAAGCGCGCCGTGAAGGAATCCGCCACGCACGCCGGCGCTCGCGAAGTCATCACCATTCTCGAGCCCATGGCCGCCGCGCTCGGCGTCGGCCTGCCCGTCGACGAACCCGCCGCCAACATGATCGTCGACATCGGCGGCGGCACCACGGAGATCGCGATCATTTCGCTCTCCGGCATCGTCTTTTCGAAGTCCATCCGCGTCGCCGGTGACGAGCTCGACCTCGCCATCATCAACTACATGAAGCGCGCCTACAACCTGCTCATCGGCGAGCGCACGGCGGAAGAAATCAAGATGACCATCGGCTCCGCCTACCCGCTCGACCAGGAGCTGGCGATGGAGGTCAAGGGTCGCGATTCCGTCGCCGGTCTGCCGAAGACGATTCACATCACCTCGCAGGAAATCCGCGAAGCCCTCGCCGACACCATCGCTTCGATCGTCGAAGCCGTGCGCGCCGCCCTCGAGCGCTGCCCGCCGGAACTCTCCGCCGATCTCGTCGACCGCGGTTTCGTCATGGCCGGCGGCGGTTCGCTCATCCGCGGCATCGACAAACTCCTTTCGGAAAAAACCGGCCTGCCCGTCACCGTCTCGGATGACCCGCTCTCCGCCGTCGCGAACGGCACCGGCGTGTTCCTGAACAACATCGACGAGCTCTACCGCATCGCGTCGGATTTCTGATGCCGTGCGCACCATGTGCGTTGATCTTCCGGTGGCGCGACGCTTCAGCCCGCGCTGGGACTCGAATGTAGGGCTCGACCTCGCGTCGAGCCTCGCTTGGTTTCGCGGCGCGGGCCGCGCTCGCATCCGAGGCCTCACACGAGGTGAGGCCCTACTCCGCCGCGCAGGGGCCGATCAGGTGACAAAGTTGTCGCGCGCGCCGCAGAGTAGCTGGCGCGCTCGCCGCGCCACTCGTTCCGCCAGGGCTCGGCATTCGAGTTGCGCGCAAGCGCGCAACCTACCACGCCACAGCGAGTCCTGAGGCACTAGGCCACTTCTCACCGTGCCGCCCCACCAACGCTTCGATCAAGCCCGCCCGTTCGCCACGCTCGGCCTCGTGCTGCTCCTCTGGCTGCTCGTGCCGCTGGTCGTGAAGTCCTTCACGCGCGTCACGTTCTTCGAGCTGCAAGCCCCGTTCGCCGCCGCGCAGTCCTACGTCACAGACCTCCAGGAATTCTGGGCGCTGCGCACGCGCCCGAAAAACGAGATCATCGAAGCCGGCCGCGACCTCGCGCGCCTCAACGCCGCCTACGAGTTGCGCCTCCAGGAAAACGAGCAACTCCACGCCGAGATCCTCCGCCTCGAAAACCTCCTCAAGCTCCCGCCGCTCCCCGCCTACCGCTCCGAGCCCGCCCGCGTGGCGAAACGCGATTTCACCGCGTGGTGGCAGCGCCTCGTCATCCGCAAAGGCCGCAACTACGGCATCCCCGTCGGCGCGCCCGTCGTGTTCGTCGGCGGTGTGGTCGGTCGCGTGGTCGAGGTCTACGCCTACACCGCCGTGGTCGACCTCGTTTCGAGCCCGACCTTCCGCATCGCGGCGAGCGCCGAAGGCGACAGCCGTCCGGTCTCCTACCAAGGCGGCGTGAACGACGCCTTCAAAACGCCGAGCGGCACGGTGGAGTTTGTCGCGCTCGACATTGCCGCCCGCGCCAATCAGCCGAAGCGCCTCGTCACGTCCGGCCTCGGTGGCGTCTTCCCTGCCGGACTCACGATCGGCGAAATGATCCATCTGGAACCGTCGACGGACGGCCTGTTTCAAACCGGCGACGTCCGGCTCGACGATCGCCTCGGCGCACTCACCGAAGTGACCGTGCTCGTGCCGGTGTCGCCAGACACGCCGTGAAGCCCGTGCGCGCCGCACCGATTCTCCGTGTCGACGTTGTAGGGCGGGGTCTCCCGACCCCGCCGTCGCGCGCACGCGTTGTCACCTCCTCGGCGGGGTCGGGAGCCCCCGCCCTACACCTGGCGTCGACGCCACCGAGCCGCCGATGAAATCCCGCGACATCCGCTGGCTGCTCGTCCTGCTCGCCAACCTCCTGCTCATTTGGCTCACGGGCTTGGCGAACCACTACCTCGCGCCCTACGCGATCGCGATCTACGTCTGCGGTCTGTTCGTGCCGTATGCCGCGCTCAAGCTCGACTACCGCCACGGCTTCCTCGCCACAACACTCAGCGGTCTCGCCTTCGACGCACTGACGCCGACGCCGTTCGGCGCCCATCTCGTGCTGCTCGGCTTCGTGCACGCCGTGTTGCTTTACGGCCGACGCCGCTTCCCGCGCGACGAGCCGATCTTCGCCACCGTTGTTGCGCTGCTCGCCAATCTTTTTCTCATCCTCGCGCTCACGACGCTCGTCATCGGCGAAAATCCCCGCCCCGCCGGCGCGTGGCTGCGCGTCTTCGTCGATCTGATCGCTTCGCAACTCGTCATCGCGCTCGTCACGCCGTGGTTCATGGGCCTGAACGCCGCGCTGCTCGCCCGCGCCCGCCTCGATCCCGAAACCGGCCGGCGCGTCGAGCTTTGATTTTCTGCGCGCCACGCCCTTTGTTGCTGCCGTGAGCTCCGCCCCGATCGAAACCCACGCCGCGCGCAACCCGCGCCTGCTCGCCTTCTACGGCATCGTGGCGCTGCTCGTGCTCGTGCTCACCGCCGGCGTCGGCTACCAGCAGCTGTTCCAGAGCTGGAAAAACTCCGAAGAAGAGCGCCGCCAGAGCCAGCGCCGAATCATCATCCCCGGCCCGCGCGGCACGATCTTCGATCGCGAGGGCCGCCCCCTCGTCGAGAACCGCGCACGCTTCTCCGTCGTGCTCAACCTCGCCGAGCTGCGCGCCGAGTTCGCCGCGGAGTTCAACAAGGTCGTGCAAAACTACCGCGCCCTCCCGAAGTCCGACCGCCCTTCGGCCAGCCAGGTCAATCAGATCGTCCGCATGGCGGTGGCGCAGCGCTTCCTCGATCAGGTCAACACCATCCTCGGCCGCCGCGAGCAAATCGACGCCCGCGACCTGAACCGCCATTTTTCGCAATCGCGTCTGCTGCCCTACACGCTCCTCGACGGCCTCACGCCCGAGGAATACGCCCGCCTCGTCGAGCGCCTGCCGGTCACGTCACCGCTGCAAGTCCAGGCCGCGAGCGTCCGCCACTATCCCTACGGCAGCGCCGCCGCGCACGTGCTCGGCTACGTCGGCGTCGACAACGATCCCGACCCGGAGGACTTCGGCGATGCCGACCTGCTCACCTTCAAAATGAAGGGCTCCGTCGGCCGCGACGGCTTGGAAAAGCAGTTCGAAGACGCGCTCCAGGGCAAGGCCGGCGGCGCGATCTACCGCGTCGACTACGCCGGCTACAAGATGCCGAAGCCGCTCGAGACGCGCACACCCGTCCAAGGCCAGAGCCTCACCACGTCGCTCGACATCGACCTGCAACTCGCCGCCGAAGAAGCCATCGGCGACCGAAAAGGCGCCGCCGTCGCTGTCGATGTCCGCACCGGTGAGGTGCTCGTGCTGGCTTCGAAGCCCGATTACGACCTCAACAAATTCGTCCCGCGACTCTCATCCGCTTACGCCAAGGAGATCGAGGCCTCCGGCGCATGGCTCAACCAGGCGATCAGCGGTGCCTACCCCGCCGGCTCGACCTTCAAAATCCTGACGACGATTGCCGCGCTGCGTCGCGCCGCGATCGTGCCCGACCGGCCGATCATTTATTGCGACGGCATCATCCGAATCGGTAACCGCAATTTCTACTGCGACAACGGCCACCAGCACCACGGCAACATCACCCTGTCCGAGGCGATCGCCCAGAGCTGCGACATCTACTACTACGAAGCCGGGCGCCTCACGACCGCGGACGGCATCGCCGAGGAAGCGCGACGTTTCGGCTTCGGCAAAAAGACGGGGATCGAAGTGCCGGGCGAAACCGGCCGCATGTTGGTGCCCGATCCCACGTGGAAAAAGCGCGAGCGTCCGGAGGAAGGGCCATGGTCCGGCGGCGACACGGCGAACTATTCCATCGGGCAGGGCTTTCTGCTCGTCACGCCCCTCGAGATGGCGTGTTTCGCCGCCTCGGTCGCGCGCAACGAGACGATCACGGTCCCCACCATCCTGCACCGGCCGAACGCTCCGCGCCAGCGCACCGAACCCATCGGCCTGAGCGACCACGAGCGCGAAGCCCTGGTCGAGGGCATGGAAGGCACCACCACGCACGGCACCGCGAAGGTGCTCACCCAGCTCGGCCCCTACCGCACCGGCGTGCGTATCGCCGGCAAAACCGGCACCGCGCAGAAGCAGGTCACGATCGATGGCAAGACCGGCAACATCAACTTCGCGTGGTTCATTTGCTTCGCCCCCGTCGAGAATCCGGAAATCGCCATCGCCGTGATGCTTGAGGGCGACACCATCGGCGAGACCTACGGCGGCGGCCTCAACGCCGGCCCCGTCGCGAACACGATCATCCGGAAATACTGGGAAAAGAAAACCGCGCCACCCGCCGCCGCGAAGCCGGACTTTCGCCTGAAGTAGGGCCGGTTTTCAACCGGCCCAGTTGGACCATCGCTCGCCAGTCCAACCCGCGAACAAGAATTCACCGGGCCAGTCAGAGACTGGCCCTACTCTCATTTCACGCATTACCCGCGCATCACCCGCCGCGCCCGTCGAAACACTCCGCGCGGCTCCGGCCACGTCTCGCGCCGCCCATAGCGCAACCGCTCCAACTCCGCCGTCACCCCGCGAACCTCCGGCGATTCCGCATTCCGCCATCCGCCTTCCGCAATTTTGCGCAGCGCCTTCCCCGCCTCGCGCCGCACCGGGTCGAACGCGCCCGGATTGCGCCACAGCCGCCAATGCACCGAAAACCACCCTGCCACGCGCACGCCGCCGATCAGTGCCGCGACGACCACCGCCACGCCCGCGACCACACGCCCCACTCGCGCCCAATCCCACGGCTGCGCCAGCCACGCCTTGATCCGCTTCGCCCACTCCTCGAGCCGCACGCGCAACACATCGCCCGTGCTCGTCGTGGCATTCTTCACGCTATCCATCAGCTCCACTTGCTGACGCGCGTCGAAACTCACCACGCGCCGATACCAGAGCACACGCAAGCTATCGAACCGCGCCGTCCAACTGCTGTCGCGCTCGCGCTCCACCGCCTGCGCGATCGCGCTCGACGTTTCGCCCACCGCGCCGCCCGGCGTCGGGTCGACGCGCACCCACGCATCGTGTCCATTAAAAACCTCCGCCCACGCATGCGCGTCTGAATTGCGCACCATCAGGTAATCTTCGAAACCGTTCAACGAGCCGCCCCGAAAACCCGCCACCACGCGCGCCGGATGCCCCGCCGCGCGACACAGCACCGTCAACGCCGAGGCGAAATGCTCGCAAAAACCCGACTCGTTCGAATCGAGCCAGCGCACGATGTCATCACCCGCGCCGCGCGGCATGCGCACGGACAACGAATACGCGTGCCGCTTCCGCAGCCACTCCGTCGCCCGCTCGACGAATTGCTCCGGCTGCAACGCCGCCCCGCCGGTCACTTCGCGCACGACGCGCTGCAGCATGGCCTCGTTGTCCACTCCCGTCGGTCCCGCCAGCGTCGTGCGTGCATCGTAGCGCTTGCCACGCCGCAACGCCTCGTCGCCGCGCACCCAGCCATGGAGCAGCGCCGCGAAGCCGGCGTCGCGCACGATCGGCGCCAATGAAATGCCCTCGATCTGAAACGCCGTCATGCTCATCGGCTCGTTCTGCAACGCCACGAGCCGGTTCGGCGGACTCACCTGCACCGTCGCCGCCTCGCGGAGCCGCAGCACCGCAAACGATCCCGGCAGCGGCAGGTAGCGACTCACGCCCGGCTCGACGTAAACAGTCCAGATTCCCGGCAGCATCGCCCCCGCCGTCCACGCCCCGCCGCCCGGCACCACGCGGCGCACGCCCTGACTCGCGCGCAGATGCGCCTTCATCCAACTCGAGACGCGAAAACCCCGCGGCGTGTATTCGTCGAGCGTCACGAGGCGCCAGTAGAGATCGGCGGTCGGCTTCGGCCCGGTCGGCAAGTCGACGCGCAGCGCCACGCTGTTGTCCTGCACCAATTCACTCACGTCGCCAAAGCGCACCGTCTCCGAGAAACCGGTGCGGCTCTTGCGCGTGATGTATTTGTCCAAAAAGAAACTGCTCCCGATCTCGAAGCGCGGGATGAGCAAAAACAACAGCGCCGAGATTCCGACGACACCGACAAACAGCACGCTGCCGAAGCCCAACAGCCGCCAATCCGCCACCGCGCGCAGCCGCGTCAGGAACGGCCGCCACGCACCACGCGCCCACGCCGGCGCCTCGCGCATCTCCTCCGGACGCATCACGCGCGGTCCGGTGTCGACCATGTCGATCAGCGTCACGACGAACAGGAACCCGAGCGCGCACGCCGTGAACACCAGCAGCAGCGCCGCGAACTCCAATGCCACCGTCAATACGCCCGCCACGACGATGAGAAACAGCCCGAGCACGATCAGCTGCAGGTCCTCGCGCTTCCGCCGGTAAGCCACCGCGCGATACAGCACGAGGAGCACGGCGAGCCGGATCAGCACCGGCAGTGTCTCGGTGCTGAAATAAAAATCCGCCGCGACGGCCGCAATGATCGCTGGCACCGCCAACCGCCACACCAGCGCCGGCACGCGCGCGGGCAATTGCGGCCAGACGATCGCCGCACCAATCACCGTGCTCGCAACCGCCACGAGTCCGAGCGCCTCGATATCGAGGAAAAACACGGTCCACAGCGAGACGAGCGCGAGCGCGCCGCCGAGCAGCCATTTGAGCCGCCGCAGTTCGTCGAGCGTGAGCTGAGGCCGCAAGGCGCTCATCGCAGGCCTCCCAACCGATTGGCCACAAAAAGCACAAAAAAACCCAAAAGTCCGAACCGCTGCCCGACCTGTAGGGGCGCAGTCTTGCTGCGCCCTCTCATGTGGACACGACAGACGCCGCTAGACCGCGTGCCTGCACCCGAACTTTTTGTGCTTTTTGTGGCCATCTGCTCCGTTCGATTCGCTCGCTCAAGCCGACGCCGTCGGCACGCCGTCGACGTAGGCCGTGACACCACGCGTCCCTTCGGGCGCGAACGTGATGAGGTTACGGCCCGCCGCGCGAGCCCGTTGTAGGGCGGGGTCTCCCGACCCCGCCGTTTGCAAAGCATGAGCCGCCGTCCGCGGCGGGGTCGGGGGACCCCCCCCTACAGGCTCCGCGACCGCCAGCAAATCCAGAACCGCCTCCACATCCCGCACGCGCCGCGTGTCGACCCACTGGCCATTCACGCTCACGGCGGGCAGGCGTCCGGCCGCGAAAAAGTCCTCCGCCAGCGTCGCGGCGAAGCTGCACAGCGTATCAAACTGTTCCGGCCGCACCCACAATTCCGCCGGCGCGTCCACGCACAGCACAAAGCCCTGCGGACTCTCCGCTGCGAACTGCCGCACCATCAGCTGCCCCAGCCGCGCGCTCGCCTTCCAGTGCACGAGCCGATGCGAGTCGCCCATTTGGTAACGCCGCAAGGCGAGCAAATCCTCACCGGTGCCCGTGCGCGCCGAGCGCTGCCCCTGCGTGCCGCCGGCCGCCGCCAAGGCGCCGCGCCATTGATAATCCACCTGCGCCGGCCACACGATCACGCTGCGCCGCAAGCCCGTGCCCACGCTCTTCCGCAAAAAACCGAACGGAAAAAACGAACCGACCGCCTCGAGCGCGAGCACGTGTTCGCCGCGCTTCTCCGGCTTGTGCACCCACTCGAGCGTCCACTTCCCGCGCGGCTCGATCCGCTCGCGCAGAAACACCCGCCCGCGCGTGACGGCGCGCTCGGCGGCGGCGAGCACGTCGCGCACTTTTTCTTTTTTCAAATCCGGCTCCGGCTCCGACGCCTTTGCGCGCGGATGCGTCGCGAGATCGAACCACAAGCCGTAGGTCGGCAGCCAGCTCTTCGTGTTCTGCACCTCGATCGTGACGATCGTCTCATGCCCCGCGCGCCACGCCGCCGGTGGGCGCACGCGCCAGCACACACCCATGAAGTTGAACCACGACAGCAGTCCGCTGAGCAGCAGGCACGCGAGCAACAGCGAGAGCGTGATGAACAGGATGTTGCTCGCCGTGTTGTAGGCCGCGGTGCCGATGCCCATCGAGAGCCCCATCAGGAACATGCCCGGCACGGTCACGCCGATGCGATGGCGCTTCGCGGGAAAAATCAGCGCCCAGACGAGCGCCTGCCACGAAAACGCTGTGCGAGCGCGGGCGCGCGCACCGGGGCCATGCCAGTCGAGCGCCGCTGTCGGCGGTTCACTCATCGTCATTCCGGCACCGCAATTGCGCCGACGATCCGCCGCAACGCCGCGAGCACCGTGCGGCGCTCCTCGAGCGCATCGGACGTCTGACGCGCGAGTCCGAGTCGATGCGCGAAAACCGGTCCAGCCATTTCCTGCACATCGGTGGGAATCACAAAATCCCGCCCGAGCAACAGCGCGCGCGCTTGCGCCGCCGCGCGCAGGGCCAGACCGCCGCGCACGCTCACGCCGGCCTTGAACTCCGTCTCGGTGCGCGTGGCCGTGACGATTTTTAAGAGGTATTCCAGCACGCTGTCCTCAACGAAAACCTTCGCGGTGAGCGCCTGCAGCTTCAGCAACTCCGTGCGCGTCGCGACCGGATCGAGCGCGATGGCGTCGTAGCTGGTCTTCGCGGCGCGCAGGATATCGAGTTCATCGCCCGGCTGCGGATAACCCATGTGCAGGCGCATCAGAAAGCGATCCATCTGGCTCTCGGGCAGCGGAAACGTGCCTTCGTAGTCCACGGGGTTCTGCGTCGCCACGACCATGAACGGCGCGCCGACGGCATGGGCCGAGCCGTCGACGGTGACTTTCGCACGATCCATCACTTCGAGGAGCGCGGACTGCGTCTTCGGCGTGGCGCGGTTGATCTCGTCGGCGAGCACGATGTTCGCGAACACCGGGCCGGGCTTGAACACAAACTCCTTCACCGTCTCGTCGTAGATCGACACGCCGGTGACATCGCTCGGCAGCAGGTCGCTGGTGAACTGGATGCGCGAGAACGTCGCGTCCATCGCGCGCGCCAGCGAGTAAGCGAGGGTGGTTTTGCCGACGCCCGGCAAGTCCTCAATCAGCAGGTGGCCGCCGGCGAGCAGGCAGACGAGCGTATGATCAATGACCTCGTCCTTGCCGCGGATCGTCTGGCGCATCGTAGTTTTGAGACGGGCAAGCAGATCGCGGGCGGAGGCGACCTCGGCGGCGGGAGCAAAGTCACTCATGGGCGGACGCTACCCGCGGTCCCCACGCGGGCAAATGGTTTTCCCTATCGATCCAGACGGCAGCGAACGGCCTCGGCAGACACAAAAAAGTCGCGCCGAACAATCTCGGCGCGACGGAGGAGTCTAAATGCGGCCGTGCTCCGTTACGTCCTCGCGCCGAGGCGGCGCCACGCAACGAGCCCCAGGGCCGCCAGACCGGCCAGCGCTGCGTAGGTCGACGGCTCGGGCACGGCCGAGACGGTATTGGTGCTCACCGAGAGCGAGGAGTAGGTGATATCGCTGGCCGCGGCCCCACTGTATCGGGCACCAATGGCCAGACCGTCGAAAGTCAGATTGGACAAATAGTTCGTGGTAGTGGTGGTCGCCGAGTAGCTGGCCAGCGTAGTGCCACCAGTGCCGCTGCCGCTGAAAAGTTCGTAGCCGATCGTGTAGGAATCCGCTGTGGCACGCGTGATGGTGAAAGCCAAAGTGTAAGGCGTGGCACTGCTTAACGGCGCCCACACGCCAGCCGCATTCGATGAACCAATGGGCGCAGCGTTTGGATTCCTGTAGCCACCCGTCGCACCTGAAAAAAGCAGGTCCTGATTGTTCGAGGTCAGTGCGGTGATGTTTTGCACCGCCCGCTGATAGACCCCGCTGACAGCCCCCGAAGTCCCCCCGACGATCTTGGCCACATAGCCCTCCCAAGGTTGCGCACCGCCGCTGGTATTTTCGCCTATAGGAAGCGTGCTCAATCCAGCATTGTTTAAACCCGCCAAGGGATTGTTCGCCGCCGAATCAAACAGACCGATGTTCAACTGCGAGGTGCTGCCTGCTCCGGTCGGCAGAACATTCGTGCCCGAAAAAGTTGTCACCACTTTCACGTAGTCGCCATTGGCGGACAGCGTGATCGGCGAGGTCGTGAAGCGCGTTTGGGCCTCCACGATACCGGGGGTCGATGACGGTATCGTAAGGGTCAAGCCCCCGGCATTGAGCGAGGAGCTACGCGCATCTGTCGACGAGGCGACGTTCCACGTCGAGCCCTGCGCAGTGATGTTAAACGTCGAGCTGTTCAGGGCGTTGTGGGCCGCGTCAAACGTCGTGTTAAAGACAGACGACTGGGCAAATCCCAGAGTGGGCAGAAGCGCCAAACAGGCGCTCAGACGGTGAATCGCGAGCTTCATCGAACGTGGAGGGACAGGATCGTGTGTGTGCGTGGCCCGCCGCCGCGAAGCGCCGGGTTAACCCGCTCATCCTAGCAGCCCCGCCCACTTCCCTCCTGTCGTTTTGCGACGACACGATTTCCCCGGACGTCACAACAAGAGACGAACGCGGCTCGGGCCGGGCGCGTCGCGTCCTGTCGGGCCGGCTGCGGCATCGATCTCGCCCCCGGACGCAAAAATGCCGCGCCGAGCTTTCCCCGGCGCGGCGCACCTAATCCCAAAGATATTTTCAGATCGCGCGACGGCGGCGCCACGCGACGAGACCGAGCGCGGCGAGACCGGCGAGCGCGGCGTAGGTCGACGGTTCAGGCACGGCAGAGGCGACGTTCGAGGTGATCGTGACGTCGGTGAGAGTCAGACTGGAGGCCGCCGAGGTGGCGCTGTAACGGTAGCCGATCATCAAGCCGTCGAACGGCCCGGTGAGGAACGTCGCGCCGCTGGCGGTGCCGCTGAGCGTCGCGAGGTTCGTGCCGGCGGTGCCGTTGCCGTCGTAGAGATTGGTGCTGACGGTGTAGGTGTTGGCGGCGCTGAGCAGGATATTGTAGGTGAGCGTGTAGATGCCGGCGTTGGTCAGCGCGTCGCCGGTCGCAGCATCCGTGTTGGACGAGATCAGGTGAGTGCCCACCGGATAATTGTAGCCGCCGTCGCCGCTGTAGGAGAGCGCCTGGGCTCCGTTCGTCAGCGTGCCGGTGGTCTGCGCGGCGCGCAGCGTGAGCGCGCTCGAGCCCGAACTGTTGCCGGCCGCGTTGTCGGATCGGATGACGGCGGAATAACCTGTCCAGCCTGCGGTGCCGCCGGTGGTGG
Organism: Verrucomicrobiota bacterium; assembly: GCA_023432225.1. Classification (GTDB taxonomy): domain Bacteria; phylum Verrucomicrobiota; class Verrucomicrobiia; order Opitutales; family Opitutaceae; genus Didemnitutus. The sequence continues at coordinate 105,905 of JAEYUW010000010.1, read as the reverse complement.
CGGTGGTTTTGGTTTTATCGAGCCCGGTGTTCGTCAGGGTATTGAGCGGTTTCGAGCCATTGCTGTTGTAGAGACCGAGGGCGAGCCAGGAGCCACCGGAGGTGCCGGCGAGGATGTTGCTGTTGGCGGTGAAGGTGGTCGTCACCGTGACGTAGTCGCCGACGTTGGACAGCGTGACGCCCGCGTTGGAAAACGTGGTTTGCGCCTCCACGTAACCGGAGCTGGTGGACGGGAGCACAAGACTCAGGCCGCTGCCGGAAACGCCCGACGAAGTGGAGTTCTTCGAGGAGGCGATGTTCCAGTTGGTGGAAGACGCCGTCGGCGTGTAGGACGCCAGGTTCGTGGTATCCGAACCAAACGTGGTGTGAAACAGGGTCGATTGCGCGAACGTGGCCAACGGCAACAAGGCCAGGCACGCAGCGAGGCGGCGAACAGTAATCTTCATGGGGGCGAGGGGTGTGGGCGCGCCGCAAAACGGCGGGCGCGAGGGGTGTGAAAGAAATTACCAGTCGGGGCGCGGCGCGTCATGTCGTGTGAACGCATGACGCCGCCGCCTCGCGCGCGATGCCGTCACGGCGAAGAGATTTTCAACCGGAAGAAAATGCGGTCGGCCGCGGCGCGCGGATAGGTGGCGGCGTAGGTCGAGACGCCGTCGGTCGTCGAGACGAGCGAGAGCGTCACGCCCGCCGAGTCCCACGTCGCGAGATCGGTGGAGGCCTGGACCTCGTAAGTGACATCGGCCCGCGCTGCCGGGCGCGTGAAAGTGTAGATCCAGTTGTCCGCATCGGAGCTCATCGTGGGCGTGCCGGTGGCGGAGGCGGCGTTCGGGTCGAGGTCGAGCGCGTATTCGACGAGGTTCGACAGACCGTCGGCATCCGGATCGGCAGTGTCGGCCGCGTTGCCGGTGTTGGCGATCGTGCCGAAATGCGTCTGGCGCCACGTCTGGCGTGGCGAGAGATCCACGCTCAACGTGTAGGGCGCCGTGACGACGAAGCTGCCGTCGTCGAGACCGAGCACGACGGTGTAGGCGCCTTCGATCGCGTCCTGCGCGTCGCCGAGTGTGAGCGTCGCGGACGTCGCGCCGGAGATCGCGGTGTTCTTGTAGCGCCATTGATAGGAAGTCGGCGTGAAACCACTCGGCGCCGCGGTGAGCGTGACGGTGTCTCCGGCGTAAACGGTGGCGGGGCCGGAGACGGTGGCGATGTATTCGGCGGGAGCGTCCTCGATCGTGTTGCCCGCGCCGGCGCGCACCAGCGCGGGCACGGCCGACGCGGCGAACAACCGGTAGGAATACGGGGCGGAAAACACGGCGTCGCTGCTGACGAGTTGCGAGCCGGTGCAGGCGTTGAAAATGTTGCCGATCGTCATGAGCAAGCCGACGTCGGTGACGAGCGCGGTGCGCTTCGCGAGCGGGTCCTTCACGCCGTCGTAGTAGTTATGCTCGGAGAGGATCGCGGCGATGTTGCGCGATTCGGTGCAGTAATCGTTTCCCGCGCAGTCCCAGAGGTTGTTATACATGTGCGACGAGCCGAAGCGGCACGCGATCATGCGCTGCTTGGCGCCGGTGGCCCACCAGTTGTGGTGCCACGAGACGCGGTAATTCGTCAGGCCGTTGCCGGTGCCCGTGTCGGTGTCGGAGGAGCCGACGAGGTTGGAGAAGTTATGGCCGTTATCGCGCGTGTAGTAGAATTTGCACCAGGAGACGGTGACGAGGTCGGAGCCGTTGATGACGTCGAGGTTGCCGTCGGTGCTGTTGTAGATCGTGCATTTCGTGACGAGCACGCGCGTCGATGCCGCGATGGTGACGCCGTCGTTCTCAGCCGCGGGGCCGGTGTTGGCTGAGATGTTGAGGTTCGAAACGATGACGTTGTCGCAATTGCTGATGTTGACGCTGCCGAGGATCGTGGAGGCGACGGTCGCGCCGCGGATGGTCTTGTTCGAGGTGACGTTCACGCGGCCGCTTTCGCCGAGGTCGATCGTGCCGGAGACAATGATCGTGTAGGGCGTCGCGGCCTTGGCGTAATTTTTGAGGTCGGTGACGTTGCTCACCGTGACGGTCGGTCCGGCGGCGCCGCCCGTGACGGTGGCCGCGTAACCGTTGTAGACGGGAACTGCGACGCCGCGCACGGTGACGGTCGCGGGGTTGCTCGTCGCCGAGCCCGCGCCGTTGGTGACGACGACGGTGTAGCTGCCGGAGTCGGCGCTGGTGGCGTTCGAAATCGTGTAGGTGCTCGCGGTGGCGCCGGAGATTTCGTCGGCGCCTTTTTTCCATTGGTAACTCAGCGGCGCGGTGCCGGTGGCGGTAACGCTGAGCGTGGTGCTGGCGGTTTCGGCAATGGTGACCGACGCGGGATGCGTGAGGATCGTCGGCGCGACAACCACGCCCGTGACGGTGAGCTGCGCGATCGCGCTGGTGGTCGAGCCGGCGGTGTTGGTGATCGTGACGGTGTAGGCCGCGGCGTCGCCCGCACCGGCGGCGGCGATGGTGTAAGTCGCCGAGGTGGCACCGTCGATGGCGTTGCCGTCTCGATACCACTGGTAGGTGACGGCGGGCACACCGAGCGCGGTGACGCTGAGCGTGACGGGGTCGCCGAGCGCGACGGATTGCGCCGCGGGATCTTTCGCGATGAGCGGAGCAAGCGCGGGCGTCCACGAGCCGTTGACGGTGCCGGCCATGTTCGTGTTGAGGACCCACGTGGCGCTGCGGTAGTTCGCGAGCGTGGTGGCGTCGGTGGGCATCGTGGTGAAACCGTTGCTGTCGGGATTGCTCGTCGCGGCGCCGGTGCCGTCGAGATTGTTGGCGTCCCAGTTGCGCATGTTCGCCGCGGCGTTGGCGTTGGTGACGCCGTTGAGCAGGAACCAGCCGGTGGCGTAGCCCAAGCTGCCGAGGCTGGTGGAGGTGGCGAGGAAGGCGTTGTTCGTGCCGTCGCCGATGACGGAGTCGAGCACGACGACTTCGCTGTAGGGGAAACTCGTCGGATCGATGCGACCGAAGAACGCGCCCGTGATACCGGCGGGCGCGGTGAAGCGGCAGTTCACGAACACGTAGCCGTGGTTCGCGTTGCCGTTGCGGATCTGGGTGAAATAGCCGCCGGTGCGCAGAATGCGGATATCGCAGTTCTCGAGGAACGTCGGGCCGTCGCCCCAGAGAAAATCGACGTCGCCCCAGATCACGCAGTCGCTGACGTAGGTCTGCTTGTTGAACTGAACCGTGTCCTGGTAGCTGAAGAATTTGCAGCGCGTGACCAGGTTGCGGCCGGAGGTGGCGCTCGAGCCGTTGATGATCAGCGCCTCGGCCTGCGTGCCGTTCTGCGGCGTGGTGTTGTTGATCGTGAGGTTCGCGATGGTGAAGTCGTGGACGTTCTGGGCGACAAACGTGGAGCGGTGGTAGACGCCACCGGAGACGTTGTTGAACGTGTTGTTGTTCGGGTAAGTGATGATCGTCGTGTCGGCGTCCTCGCCGACGAGGGTGACGTAGTGCTTCGCCTGGAAGCCGATGATCTCGAAATAGGTGCCGCTCTTCACGCGAATGGTCGTCGGCGTGGTGTTGTTCGCGGGGAGGAAATCGAGGGCCGCCTGCACGGTGTCGAAATCGCCGGAGCCGTCCGCAGCGACCGTGAGGTTGGTCGTGCCGCCCGCGGGACCACTCGCCTTCGTGCTGAAGCGCCACGTCGTCGCGTCTGCGATGCCCGCAAAGGCTTCGCCGGCGGCGTTCACGAACACGCCCGCGTCCACCTTCACGTAGTAGGTCTTGCCGTAGGCGAGCACGCCGTTGCGCGGATGGATCGTGGCCGTGTTGCCGGAGACGGTGATCGGGTAATAATTGAAATTCACCGCAATGCCGCCGATCGGCTTCGACTGCACCGGCAGCAACTGCGTCGCGAGCGTGCTGCTGGCGCGCAACGTGTCGCGCGCCGCGGTGGCGGCCGTTAGGTCGATCGTATCGACGATGGCGTCGTTCGACGCGTCGTAGATGCGCAGGAAGCCCGAGACGCCGACCGTCGGCGTCTCGTTGAACGTGATCGTGAGGCGCGTGTCGGGATTGCGCGTGCCGCTCGCGGCGGGCGTGAGCGTCGTGGCGCGCATGGTCGCCGACACGACGGCAACAGACGCCGCGGCGCTGGTCACGCTGCCGACGGAGTTGGTGATCGTGACGGTGTAGTTGGCGGTGTCGGCGCCGGTCGCGGAGCTGATGGTGTAGGACGACGAGGTCGCTCCGGAAATCGCGGCGCCGTTTTTCTTCCATTGATAAGTGGGCGCGGGCGTGCCGGTGGCGGTGACCGCGAGGGTGATCGAGCCGCCGGGCGCGATGCTGCCGCCGACCGGTTGCGCGCTGATCACCGGCGCCTGCTGGACGGTGAGCGTGGCCGGATCGCTGGTGGCTTCGCCTTGGGAGTTGGTGACGGTGACGCGATAGAGTCCCGTGTCGCCGAGCGTTGCCGCGGACAACGTGTAGCTCGAACCCGTGGCCCCGGAGATAGCGGTGTAGTTCGCGCCGTCATCGGTGCTGCGGCTCCATTGATAACTGAACGGCGTGGAACCGCCCGCCACGACCGTGAACGTGTTCGAGCCCCCGACGAGAATCGAGGCGTTGGCCGGCGGCGTGACGATCGACGGCGGGAGCGCATCCGTCGTCACCGTGATCGTCGAGGCGTCGCTGTAACTCGTGAGCGTGGTGGCGCCGCTGACGGCGCCGGTGTAGGTGGTCGTCGCCTTGAGCCGATATTTGCCCGCCTGACCCGACTGGACATTCGTGAGCGAGAGCGACGCGGTCGCCGCCGAGGCGTTCGCGTCGGTATCGAGATCCGCATAATTAGCGCCGTCGTCCGAACTGAATTGCCAACGATAAGTCGTCGCGGGTCCGCCGGACACCGACGCGGCAACCGGCACGGCCGTGATCGCCAGTGGGCCGCCGACGGTCGCGGTGATGTTCGCCGGCGGCTGCGTGCTGAAATACGCCGGTCCCAGAATAAAACCCGTGCCGCCGCTCGTGTAGGCCTTGAGATTGGACAGCGTGAGCGTGACCGGACTGCCCGAGCCGTTCTCGAAGTAAAACGCGAACTCGTTGAAACCCGCCGGGCAAGTGAAGCCGTTGTTACTCGTGCTGCTATAGACGGCCTGCTTGAACGTCGCGCCGCCCGTCGCGTTGTCGGCCCACACCGCGCCGGCACTGCTGTCGGGCGTCGAAGAGCTGCCGATTTGCGTCGTGCCGGCGGAGTTCGCGCGCACGCGGAACGTGACGTCGTAAAGCGTGTTGTCCGCAATGGTGCCGACGCCGGTCGCGCGCGAAGTGCCGAGGCCGAAGCCGGTCGCGCTCTGCGTGATGTTGTTCGAAGCGAGCTTGTAGTCCGGACCGGAGGCGAAGCTGTAGGCGCCCGAGTTCGGACTGCCGCACGGCTTCGTCTGGTAGGTCGTCGAGCCGTTGTTGTAGGCCGTCATCCAGAGGCCGGAGTGCGTCGTGGCGTTGTTCGACGTGGCCGACGGAGCGCTGCCGGCGGGATATTTGAAGAGGCCGAAGTTGGTGAATTTGTTCACCGTGCTGAAACCGCCCGCGGACGACTTCATCTGGAACGTGATCGTCTGCGTCGTGCTGCCCGAGGCAGGCTTGATCAGGTCGACGGGAATGAAGTTCGTCGTGACGAACGTGACCGCCGAATTGGCCGGGATGGTCAGCGCATAGCTGTTGGTGGCCGGGTCGAACGTCGCCGCCTGCTCGAACGTCGTTCCCGCCAGCAACGCGCCGGTGGCCGGATCGTAGGCGGACCATTTGAGTTGCGCGCGCGCGAGCGGCGCGCCGATCGCGAACAGCGCCGCGAGAAAAACCAAGCCGCGCCCGACGGGGCGGCGCACAAAACGAACCAGAGCGGAGAGCATGGGGTGAAAAACGACCGAGGGGTGAGGCCGCGAAACCGGCGGGGAAATTCAGCAACCGCGCGCGACGAACGTTTATCCGGGGAACGCAAACCTCCGCCGCACACGGCGCTCCCACTATGAACCAGACCGCGTCCGCGCGTCTCGTCGTCAATTCTGACGACGCCGCTCACCGGCGGGCCGACGAACCAGCGTTGCGATGCGTCGGTGACCCCGCTTCGCTCCGTCGGTCCGCCCCATGATTGGTCACCCCTTCCCTGCCCTGCGGCTCCCGCGCTCGCCGCGACGGGCGCTGGTCGCGCTCGCTCTCCTCGCGACGCTCGCCGCTTCCGCCATGCTCCGCGCGGCCTCCGCCCCGCCCGCCCACGTGCCGCCCGCCTACACGCTGCGCCATTGGCAGGAGCGCGACGGACTCAACTCGGCCGACCTTGTCGGCGTGCGGCAGGACGCCACGGGCTTTCTGTGGGTGGTGAGCAAAACCGGGCTCGGGCGGTTCGATGGCACCACCTTCGAGCCGGTCGCGGCGCCCGCGGGGGCCTTTCCGCGCGGATTCAGCACCGTGCCAACGAACTCGCGGGACCACGGCACGGCGGTGCTCCCCGGCAATCGCGCCGAAGGCCAGGCCGACGCCGGCTGCTTTTTCTGGCGCGACGGCGCCTTCGTTTTCGAACCCGAGCCCGTCCTCGCCGGCGAGGCACCGCGCGCCGTCTTCTACGCACCCGACGGCGCACGCTGGATCGGTTGCGAGGACGGCACGCTGCTGCGTCGCCTCGGCGCGAGCGTCACCCGCTTCGAGTTGCCCGCCGGCGCTGGCAACAACCGGCCGCCGACCTTCGCCAGCGACGCCTCCGGGCGCGTCTGGATCGCCTGGGGCAGCACCGTGCACCGCATCGACGGCGAGCGTTGCCTCGAGGTGAAACTCACCGGGCGCGAGACCGATCTCCGCCTCGTTTCGAGCCGCACCGGCGACGTGTGGCTCATCAACCGCACCTCCCTTTGGCGCGCGTCGCCCGACGGCAACGCCTTCGTTGAGGTCAGCGCGCTGCCGGCCGAGTTGGTGGCGCACTTCGTCCAAGTCGCGCTCGAGGACCGCAACGGCTTTCTCTGGCTCGGCACGCGCTCGCAGGGACTGTTTCGCTGGATCGCGGGCCATCTGCTGCGCGCGCCGACCTCGAGCGACGACATCGCCGGACTCTGCGAGGACAGCGACGGCAGCCTGTGGGTCGCCACCGACGGCGGCGGCCTCAACCGTCTGCGCGCGCAGGCGCACCAGCTCTTCGATCGCGACCGCGGCCTGTTCGACAATTACAGCTACACCGTCGCCACCGACGCGGCGGGCTCCACCTGGCTGGCCAACCGCGACGGCGGCGTCGCTCGCGTGCAGAACGGCACCGTCGACCCGATCGCGCGGCGTGCAGGCTGGCGGCAATTCAGCGCGCGCTCCGTGCACCCGGCTCCCGATGGCGGCGTGTGGATCACGAGCGGCCTCGGCGTCTTCCGCACGACGGCGGGACAGCCGGAAAAACTCGAGCGCATCGAACCGCTGAACGCCCTGCGCAACATCCGCGCCACGTTCGTCGCCCGCAACGGCGACTACTGGCTTGCCGTCGACCCGGATCGCGTCGCCCGCTGGCGCGACGGCACGCTGACCTATTTCGACGCGACGCGCGGCTTCGACGGCCGCGAGGTGCGCGCGTTGGCCGAGGATGCGCAAGGCCGCATCTGGCTCGGCGCGGCGAACGGTCGCCTGTTCCGCTCGACGGCCGACGGAGAACGTTTCGTGCCGGTGCCGTTCGCCGGAGCCGAAGACTGCGGGGCGCTGCAAGTGATCCGTTTCGAAGCAGACGGACGCTTGCTCGTCGGCACCACGCGGCGCGGCGTCGCGATCCTGTCCGGCCCGAATTTCGCCGCCGCACGCTATCTGGAACGCGAGACCGGTCTGACGAACACCAATGTCTGCCAGCTGCTCGTCGACGACCACGACCGCTACTGGTTCGCCACGCGCACCGGCGTCTGCTGGGCGCCGGGCGCGCAGATCCGGGCGTTTGCCGAGGGCCGGGCCAATTTCGTCCACACCATCCTGCTCGGGCAGGACGACGGTGTGCCGCCGCTTTCCTGCCTCGGCCTCTACCAACCCGCGGCGTGGAAGGACCCCGACGGCACGCTCTGGTTCGCCACGCGCCGCGGCGTGCTCCGCACCGACCCGGCCATCGTGGCGAGCGGGCGCGACAGCGTCCCGGCGGTCAGTGTTGCCCGCGTCACATTCGACGATCGCGACCAGGCCGTCGCCTCCGAGATCCAACTCCCGCCCGCCACCCGCAAAGTGCAGGTGCGGCTCTCGGCGCTGAATCTCGCGACGCCGGAGAGCACGCAGCTCCGCGTGCGCCTCGAGGGATTCGACGAAGACTGGACCGTGCTCGGCGCCGATCGCATCGCGACCTTCCCGCGCCTCCCGCCCGGCCGCTACACGCTCGCCGCCCGCGTGAGCAACGGCGGAGGCCCGTGGCATCTGCAGCCACCATTGCTCACGTTGGTCGTGAATCCGCCGTGGTGGCGGCAGCCGTGGTTTGAGTTCGCGGTGGCGCTGACGCTTCTCGGTTCGATCTGGGCCGCGACCCGCGCGTGGTCGCATCGTCGACTGAAACGCCGCCTGCGCGCCGCCGAACACGCCCGTGCCATCGAGCGCGAGCGCACCCGCATCGCACGCGACATCCACGACGACATCGGCGCCACGCTCACGCGCATCAGCCTCCTGACGCAGGCCGCGCAACGCGAGGCCGGCGCGCACGCGGGCACGTTCGAAAAAATCTACGAGTCCACCCGCAGCGTCACTCGCGCGCTCAACGAGATCGTCTGGGCCGTCAATCCGCGCCACGACAACCTCGAGAGCCTCATTTACTACCTCAGCAACTTCGCCCAGGAATTGCTCGGCGCTGCCGGCATCCGTTGCCGCCTCGAATCGCCCAACCCGCCGCCGGCCGCGACGCTCGAAAGCCAGCTGCGCCACGCGATCTTCCTGTGCTGCCGCGAAGCACTGCACAACGTCGTCAAGCACGCCGCGGCCACCGAGGTCACGCTCCGCATCGCCGCCACCGAGCGCGAGCTCACCATCACCGTCACGGACAACGGCCGCGGTCTCGCCGAACGCGCGGGCGGCACCGCGCCCGGGCTCGCCTCGGGCAACGGCCTCGTCAACATGCAGCAACACATGGCGGATGTCGGCGGCCGCTGCACGGTGGCTCCCGCTCCCGCCGGCGGCACCGCCGTCACCTTCCGCGTTCCCCTCTCTCCTGCACCTCTCGCCGATGAAAACCCGCCTCGCGCTCATTGAAGACGACGATCCGACGCGGCAGATTTTAACCGAACTCGTTTCGGGCGCGCCCGGGCTCGAATTGCTCGCCGCCTACTCGCGTTGCGCGCCCGCGATCGCCGAGTTGCCGCAGCTCCGACCCGACGTCGTGCTCGTGGACATCAACCTGCCCGAGATGAACGGCGTCGAGGCCGTGCGCCGCCTGAAACCGCTGCTCCCGCAAACGCAGTTCCTGATGCTCACGGTCTACGAGGACCCCGAGCACATCTTCGCCGCGCTCGCCGCCGGCGCCACCGGCTACCTGCTCAAGAGCACGCGCCGCGAAGACCTGCTCGCCGCCATCGCGCAAATCGTCGCCGGCGGCTCGCCCATGAGCGCCGGCATCGCGCGCAAGGTCGTGCAGTCGTTCACCGTCGCTCCGCCGGTCGACAAGAGCCTCGAATCGCTCTCGCCCCGCGAACAATCCGTGCTCGACCTCCTGAGCAAAGGCTACCTCTACAAGGAAATCTCCGACGCGCTCGGCGTCAGCGTGCCGACGGTGAACACCTACATCCGCCGCATCTACGAAAAGCTCCAGGTCCACTCGCGCACGCAGGCCGTGAGCCGCTACCTGCGCCAGCCGCCGCACTGAGGCGCGCGGTATCGCATTTCACCCGTCGCCAAGTAGGTTGCGCGCTCGCCGCGCAACTCCCCCCGCGTCGCCGCTCGTGGACCGTTCGCCGACGAGCGCGCCACCTACCCGGCGGCGCGGATAAAGCGGTAGGGCCTCACCTCGCGTGAGGCCTCGCATCCGAACGCGGCACGCGCCGCCCGCGCGCGCGAGGCTCGACGCGAGGTCGAGCCCTGCAATTCGCGGCGCCGCATCCGCCGCGCTCCGCTTTCCGTCCTCCGCGCTTTCGCGTGGCCATCGCAGCGCCTTCCGGACAACAAGTCCGGCGCTCCACGCATGGCTGCCTTCGAACTCGCTCTCCTGCTGATCCTGCTGCTCGCGGCGCTCAGCGTCGTCGCACGCCGGTTGCCGTGGCCGCAGCCGATCACGTTTGCGCTCGGCGGCGCGCTGGTGGCGCTGCTGCCGCAGTTCCCGCGCGTCACGCTCGATCCCGGCTTCTTTTTTCTCTGCTTCGTGCCGCCGTTGCTGTTTTCCGACGGCTGGATGATGCCGCTGCGCGACTTCCTCGCGGCGCGACGCCCCATTCTGATGCTCGCCACCGGGCTCGTGGTGCTGACCACGCTCGTCGTCGGTTTCGTGGCGTGGTGGCTCATCCCGGGTCTGCCGCTTGCCATGGGCTTCGCGCTCGGCGCCGTCGTGTCGCCGACCGACGCCGTGGCGGTGAACGCGATTACGCACCGCCTGAAAGTGCCGCCGCGCTTCACGACCGTGCTCAACGGCGAGAGCCTCATGAACGACGCCACCGGTCTCGTGGCGTTCAAATTCGCGCTCGCCGCCGTGTTCGCGGGATCGTTCTCCGTGCGCCGCGCCACGCTGGACTTCCTGTGGGTGGCGCTCGCGGGTTTGGTGGTCGGCTTGGTGATCGCGTGGGCGGTGGGGCGCGTCCGCGATTGGCTCAACCGCCGCGGGAGTTCCGACGAATTCATCGAGACGACGCTCTCGCTGCTCACGCCCTACGCGGCGTATCTGGCGGCCGACCACCTCCAGCTCTCGGGCATCCTCGCCGTCGTCGCGGCCGGACTCTACTCGGGCTGGCGCGATCCGCTGCGCATGAGCGTGCGCGCGCGCCAGACGACGTGGACCGTGTGGTCCGTCGTGCTGTTCTGGCTGAACGGTCTCGCCTTCATCCTGCTCGGCCTGCAATTCCCCGCGCTGCTCGCCGCGGTGGCGCAAAGTTACACGGTCGCCCAGCTCGCCCTCTTCACCGCGGCCATCTCGCTGACCGCGATCCTCGCGCGCCTCGCGTGGATTTTTCCCGGTGCGTATCTGCCGTTTCTGCTCTCGCGGCGCGTGCGCCGCGATGAGGAGCGCCCGTCGTGGCCCATGGTCCTCGCCGCCGGCTGGGCCGGCATGCGCGGCAGCGTGACTCTCGCCGCGGCGCTCTCGATCCCGCTGCTCCAAGCGGACGGCTCGCCGTTTCCGGGTCGCGACATCGTCATCTTCCTCTCACTCGGTGTGATTTTCACGACGCTGCTCGTGCAGGGCACGACGCTGGAACACCTCATCTGCAAACTCCGCCTGCCCGCCGACGACACACGCGTGCGCGAGGATCGCATCGCCCGCATCCGCGCTGTCGAGCATGGGCTCGCCAGCCTGCGCGAGCTCGAGCAATCCGCGCAGTCGCGCGAGGAAATCGCCGCGCTCGGCGTCGTGATCGCCGAATACGAACACCGCCTCGCCGAACTCACGGCGGAGGGCGAGACCCAGGCCGCCGCCCAAGCGCGCCGCCGATCGGGCCGCAAGCACCGGCTGCACGCGTTGCGCGCCGAGCGTCACGCGCTCGCCGAACTTCTCCACCAGAACATCATCACCGCCGACACGCACCGTCCGCTCCAGCAGCTGCTCGACCACGAGGAAGCGATGCTGGCCGGACTCGCCGAACACGTGGAGAGCTGAGCCGGACCACGCCGCGCGTCCGCGGCTTTTTTCGCATCGCCACGGCAACGGCGCCGCTGGCAGTTTCGCCGCGGGCCACCGTTTTTCGTCTTTTCCCCATGGAATCCGCCCCGCTCATGCCCCCGGTCGGCCTCGCGCCGTCCTCACTCAACGCGCCCAAGGAAAGCACCTACTTCGCTTTCGTGGTGGTCATCTCCGTCCTCGTGTGGCTCGGCCTCGCGCTCACGATCGTGGGTATACCCTACGCCTTGTTCATCGCCTTTTTCATCTGGCTCGGCAACGGCCTGCTCGCCGCCTACCTGCGCGCCGAAGCCGTCAAGGTCAGCGAACGCCAAATGCCCGAGCTCGCCGCGACCTTCCGCGAAGTGTGCGCGACGCTCGGCGTCAAGCAGCCCCCCGCTCTCTACCTGCTCCAGGCGGGCGGCATGCTCAACGCCTTCGCGATGCGCCACACCGGCCGTAACTTCGTCGTCGTCTACTCCGACCTCATCGAGGCACTCGGACCCTCGTCGCGCGAGATGAAGTTTCTCCTCGGCCACGAGATCGGTCACTTGCAGAGCAACCACCCGCTCAAACACGCGCTTCTCGCCCCGGGACTGTTTTTTCCGTTGATCGGTCCCGCCTACCGCCGCGCCTGGGAGACTTCGTGCGACCGCTACGGCACGCTCGCCGCCGGCGATGTCACATCGGCCGCGCGCGGATTGCTGGTGCTCGCGGGCGGACGCGAACGCGGCCCGCAGCTCGATGCCGCCGCCTACGCCGCCCAATACACCGATGACCGCGGCTTCTTCGTTTCCCTGCACGAACTCACCTCGACCTACCCCACGCTGTCGCGCCGCGTCGTGGACGTGCTCGCCCTCCGCGAGGGCCAGACGCCCGCGCGCGCCCCGCGGCATCCCTTTGCGTTCGTCCTCGGAGCCTTCATGCCCGGCGGCGGCATGGGCACCGCTTCACCCGCGAGCGCGATGATCATGGTCGTCGTGATCGGCATGCTGGCCGCGATGGCCATTCCTGCGTTTCAAAAAGTCCGTCAAGCCTCGCAACAAAAAGCCTGTTTCAACAACGGACGCATCCTCGAGGCCGCGCTCGACCAATATAGTCTCGAAAACGGCAAAGGCCCCGGGACGTGGGACGAAATCGTCGGCCCGCAAAAAATCCTGCAACAGATGCCGGCCTGCCCCACGGGCGGCACCTACAGCGCCGAACTCGAAGGCAGCACCTACAAGGTGAAGTGCTCGCAACACGGCAGCGTGCACGACGCTCCGTCGGCGCCGCCGTCGCACTAGAAATCCCGCCGCCTGCGCCGCTTCCGTCGGTCCTCAAATTACCGGCGTGAGCGGCGCGCCTACCGCCTTGTAGAGGCGCGTCAGGATTTCCTTCTGACTCAGCAGACCGTCGGTGCCGGGGAACGAGCCGACTTCGAGATAGCGCCGATGAAACTCGGGATGGCTCGGCTGCACCGGCTGCGCGCCCGGCCGCAAGTCGAAGCTCGACGTGTTGCGCAGCGGCCAGACCTCGAACGGCGTGATCGAAACCAGCCCCTCGATGAGGCTGTTGACCTTGTCGAGGCCGAGCGGGAAATCGCGTTGCGCGATCACCCAGCTGTTCTCCGGCGCGAGGTCGCGCTCGATTTCGGCGCGCAAGCCGCGCGCGAATTCCTCATCCTCGACGATCAGGCCGACCTCGGTGTTCAGCCGCTCGGAACGCGGGTCGAGATTGTAGGAGCCGACAAACGCCACGCGATCGTCCACCACGAGCGACTTCGCGTGCACGCAGAGAAAAGGCGCGCGCTTCTGCTCGCCCTTCGCGAGGCGCGGCGCCGCGCGCTCCTCCATCGCGCGGTATTGCTGGAATAACTCCGGCAGCGCGGCCGGTCGCGGCTTGAATTCGTGCACTTGGAGGCCGAGTTGCTCGATGTAGACGCCGCGCAGCCGATAGTTCGCCGAGTAGGCCAGCAGGTTGTCGGTCGACGCGAAGCTGTTCGATGAGATGCGAAACTGCAGCCCCGGGCGTTCCTCGCGCAGCTTGGCGAACACGCGCCGCGCCGCCGGGCTGAGCACGAGATACGGCGTCTGCATGACGATCTCGCTGCGCGCCTGCTCGAGCGCCGAGCGCAATTCGCGCGTGAGCCGCGCCGCCGGACCGAACCAGCCGCGCGTCTTGCCCGGCTCGTCGCTGATAAACACCGCGCGCCGCACCGGCCGTAGCCGCGCCGCGAACCGTTCGCGCACCACGACCGCATCGTCCGCCTCGCGACCGAGGGCGCCGAAGAGTCCGCCGAAATCCCAGTCTTCGCGCCGGTCGTAGCGGCGGAATTTCCCCCGCGCGATCTCGCGCGCCACGTCGCGCAGCTCGCGACTCGGCACGGCGTGACGATACGCCCAGAACTCCTCGAACGATTTCCGCGCCGTCGCGACGACCGGTCCGGTCGCGAGCACGTCGCGATCGCGGAAGTTCAATTCGGTGGAGTGGTCGAAGTAGGTGTTCTCGACATTGCGTCCGCCCGTCACGAGCACGGCGCCGTCGACGATCATCACCTTGTTGTGCATGCGCTGATTCGTCCCGTGGAAGGACAGCGCGCCGGCCGTGAGCCGTTGCCACAGCGACGGATCGACGCGCGCGAACGCCGGGCGGTAGTGCTTCAGCTCGAAGTTCGGACTCACCGTGGCGAGAAACGCCATCACCGCGGGGTCCTTTTCCGAAAACATCTGATCGACGATCAGCCGCACCTTCACACCGCGCCGCGCCGCCTCGATCAATTCCCAGAGCAGCAGTCGACCGCATTCGTCATTCGTCCAGATGAACGTCTGCAGCTCCACCGATTCGCGCGCCGCACGGATCAGGTGCACGCGCAACAGCAGCGCGTCGTAGCCGCTCTCGATGCGGAGCAGGCTGTTGTCGACGGCGCCGACGTGCTCAGCGAGCGGGGAGGCGCCGAGCTTATCGGCGGCGAAGCTCGCCACGCCAAACCACAGTGCGAGTGCGCCGCAGACGACGCGTCTCGTTGTAGACAAGGTGGAACGCGTTGACCGCAACGCGTTCTCGCCCGAGCGCGTTGCGGTCAACGCGCTCCACCTGGCCCGCACGCCCGTGTTAAGCATGGTTCAATGCCTCACTTCACCCAGGAAAGTCCCGCGATCTTCTTCGCGAGCGCCACGTCCTTCGCCGTGACCTTGTTGCCGGCGTCGTGCGTGTTCAAGCGGATCGCGACGCGGTTATAGACGTTCGTCCACTCCGGGTGATGGTCGGCCGCCTCGGCCTCGAAGCCGACGCGCACCATGAAGCTCATCGCCTCGCGGAAGCTGCCGAATTGAAACGTGCGCGCGAGCGCATCGCGCTCGAAGGACCAGCCGGGCAACTCGCGCAGCGCGGCGGCGATTTCATCAGGCGTCAGCGGAGTCGAAGCCATGCCGCCACGCAAGCGCCGGGCTTCGGCCTTGTCAAACGCGCGGCCCGCCCGCTGAATCGCGCGTTCCATGAGCACACCGCGCCTGGCCCGAGTTCCCCAACATGTCGCCATCATCATGGACGGCAACGGCCGTTGGGCGAAACAGCGCGGTATGCCCCGCCTCGAAGGCCATCGCCGCGGCGTGGAGACGGTGCGCACGGTCGTCGACACCGCGCGCGAACTCGGCATCCGCTACCTGACGCTCTACGCGTTCTCCGCGGAAAACTGGAAGCGTCCCGGCGACGAGGTGAGCGGCCTGATGGGCCTGCTCGACTTTTTCCTGAAGCGCGAACTCAACAATCTGATCAAGGAAAAGGTGCGGCTGCGCACCATCGGCCGCATCGAAGCTCTCCCGGAGAACGTCCGCCGCGAACTCGAGCGCGTGAAGGAGGCGACCAAGCACTTCACCGAGTGGAACCTGATCCTCGCGCTCAACTACGGCGCGCAGACCGAAGCCGCCGACGCCGCGCGCGCCTACGCCGAAGCCGTCCGCGCCGGGAAGGAGAACCCCGCCGAAGTCAGCTGGGAAAAATTCCACCGCTACTTCTACACGGCGGACCTGCCGGAGCCGGACCTGCTCATCCGCACGTCCGGCGAACTGCGGCTCAGCAATTTCCTGATGCTGCAACTGGCCTACGCGGAGATGATTTTCACGCCGACGCTGTGGCCCGATTTCGGCCGCGCCGACCTGGTCGCCGCGTGCGAGGAATTCGGCCGGCGCGAGCGGCGCTACGGCGCCACGACGGAACAAATCCAGGCTGGCCCCGCCTAATACGGGTAGCCTTACTCCGCCCGTGCTTTCCCGCATCTTCAGCACTCTCCTGCTCTGGGGCATCATCCTCGGCAGCCTGTGGTTTTTCGGCCCGCACGCCGCCGTCGCCATCCTCACAATCCTCGCCGCGCTGACGCTGCACGAATTCTACCAGCTCGCGGAAAAGATGGGCTTCCGGCCGTTCCGCTGGATCAGCCTGACGTTTTCGGTGCTGATCACCGCGGGACCGTTCTACGTCACGGAATATTTCTTCGCCGGCGAGGAGCCCCCGAGCTTCGCCCCGACGCTCCTCGCGCTCGCGGTCGTGGTGTTCTGCGTGCGGATTCTCTTCGAGCGCGACAACACGAACCGCATCGAGTCGCTCATCGCGACGATCGTCGGCCTGCTCTACGTGCCGTTCATGCTGCACTTCCTCGTGCGGCTGATGCTCATTTACGCGGATGCCCGCGACGGTCTCGTGGCGTGCCTCTGGGTCGTGGCCGTCTCCAAATTCTGCGACGTTGGCGCGCTGCTGACCGGCATGGCCTTCGGCAAACACAAGATGGCGCCCAACATCAGCCCGAAGAAAACCTGGGAAGGCGCCATCGGCGGCGTGCTCACCTCCGCCGGCATCGGCGCGCTCATCGCGTGGCTGGCGGCGGATTATGTCCCCGAATCGCTCACGCCCGGCATCGCCGCCCTCATCGGAGCGCCGATCGCGCTCGTGACGATCGTCTCGGACTTGATCGAGTCCGCGATGAAACGTCGCGCCGACATCAAGGATTCCGGCAAGATGATCCCGGGCATCGGTGGTGCGTTCGACCTCACGGACTCGTTAATCCTGACCGCGCCGGTTGCCTACGTGGCATTCCTGTTTCTGAGCTGAGCGAGTGGAGGCGGGGCCATCAGCCCCGCGAGGCACGACGTGGTCGCGAGCGTCCCAAACGAGGCCCGCGAATTTCGAAAATCTCCGCGAATGAATCGGCGTCGACATCTCGCCCGGCATTCGTGCCGATCCACGTAATTCGCGGGAGGCTCTCTGAATTTCGTGCTGTTCCCGCCGCGAGCGCACCTTCATAAACGCCGCTCGCACCCGTGGCCAACACCGCTCCCAAACGTCGCATCGTCCTCCTCGGCGCCACCGGCTCCATCGGCGAAAGCACGCTGAAGGTCCTCGCCGCCCACCGCGACCGCCTCGAACTCGTCGGCATCGCCGCCCACGGCCGGCACGCCCGCCTCGCCGAGATCGCGCGCGAGTTCGGTGTTCGCCACGTCGCGCTCTACGACGACAAGTCCTTCGTCGCCGCGAAATCGTCGGGCGCGTTTCCAACCGGCACAAAGTTCTACGGCGGCCTCGCCGGCTTGACCGAACTCGCGACGATGCACGCGGCCGACACCGTCCTCGTCGCCGTCGTCGGCACGGCTGGCCTGCAACCCGCGCTCGCCGCCATCGCGACGAAGAAGACCATCGCGCTCGCCTCGAAGGAACTGCTCGTCATGGCCGGCAAATTCGTCATGGCCGCCGCGCGCGAGCACGGCGTCGCGCTGCTCCCCGTCGACAGCGAGCATAACGCCGTTTTTCAGTGCCTCGAAGGCCATCGTGCGAGCGAAGTCCATCGCATCGTGCTCACCGCGTCGGGCGGCGCGTTTCGCGATTGGCCGCTCGAGCGCCTCGCCTCCGCCAGCGTGGCCGACGCCCTCAAGCACCCGAACTGGGCCATGGGCCCGAAGATCACCGTCGACTCCGCCACGCTGGCCAACAAGGGCCTCGAGCTCATCGAGGCACAATGGCTCTTCAATCTCCGCGCCGAACAGTGCCAGGCCGTGCTGCACGCGCAGAGCATCGTGCATTGTCTGGTGGAGTTTTCCGACGGCTCGATGCTCACGCAGCTCTGCCCGCCGTCGATGACGTTTCCGATTCAGCACGCGCTCCTGCACCCGCATCGCGCGCCGAGCGCCACAGTCAGCGCGCTGAGCCTGGAAAAAACCTTCAGCCTCGATTTTCGCCCCGTCGACCCGGCACGCTTTCCTCTGCTCGGCCTCGCCCAAGCGGCGATGGCGACCGGCGGCACCGCCCCGGCGATCTACAATGCGGCCAACGAAGTCGCGGTCGCGGAGTTCCTGGCGGGACGCACGCCGTTCCTTGCGATTTCGCGGACCGTGGAACAGGTTCTGGCCCGCGTGAAATCCGCCGAACCCACCGCGCTCGACGATGTCTTTGCCGCCGACGCGGAGGCCCGCCGCGTCGCGCACTCTCTCCTTTCCTCCCACGCTTAGCCCCTCATGGAATTTTTCACGTCCGTCCTCGGCACCGTCTGGTCGATCTTTCTGATCGTGCTCTTTTTCGGTGGCTCGATCTTCGTCCACGAACTCGGCCACTTCCTCGCCGCGCGCCGCCGCGGCGTGAAGGTCGAGCGCTTCTCCATCGGTTTCGGCCCGAAAATCTTTGGTTGGCGCGGCAAGGACGGCGTCGATTACCGCGTCTCCTGGCTGCCCCTCGGCGGCTACGTTGCGCTCCCGCAGCTGGCCGACATGGCCGAACTCGAAGGCGGCAGCACGATCGACGTGAAGTCGCTCCCGCCGATCAGTTACTCGACCAAGGTGATCGTGTTCGTCGCCGGCGCGGTGTTTAACCTCATCTTCGCGTTCCTGCTCGCGACCATCCTCTGGCAAATCGGCCGCCCGGCGCCGGAGAGCATCACGACGACCAAGATCGGCTACGTCGCCGCCACCATCAAAGTGGACGGGCAGGACGTCCCAAGCCCCGCCGCCAAAGCCGGCCTGCAAGTCGGCGACGTCATCCGCCAAGTCGACGGCCGGCCGGTGAACGATTGGCTGCAATTCAAGAGCGCACTCGTGCTCAGCACCAGCGTCAGCGAGTCCGGCGACCGTTCCGCCGTGCTCACGATCGAGCGCGACGGCGCGACGCGCGACATCCCCGTCCAACCCGTGCGCGCCGGCGAAGACCGTTTCCGGCAGATCGGCGTCGCCGCCGCCTACCTGCCCGTCATCGACGCCGTGGAGCCCGGCTCTCCGGCGGCCATTCTCGGATTCCAAGCCGGCGACCGCTTCGTCGGACTCAACGGCGCGCGCCTGCACAGCTTTGATCAGCTCTACGATCACCTCGCGAAAAACAAGACACAACCCACCGAAATCACGCTCGCGCGCACGAGCGGCGAGGCGCACGTGACCGTGCCGCCGCTGGACGACAAGAAGCCGAATCCGTTCAACGGCCTGCGCCTGACCGTGCCTTACCAACTGCTCCACGACACGCCGTGGCACCAATTCTCCGACACGGTTGAAACGACGTTCCGCACGTTCTGGAGTCTGATCAGCCCGCGCGGCGATGTCAGCGCGTCGAACCTGTCCGGCCCGATCGGCATCGGCCGCGGCTTCTGGGACGCGGCGCAATCCGACTACCCGCTGCGCTTCGCCACATGGTTCGCGATCCTGGTGAACATCAATCTCGCCATCTTCAACCTGCTCCCGATCCCGGTGCTCGACGGCGGCCACATTCTCTTCGCCACCATCGGCAAACTGCGCGGCCGCCCACTGCCCCTCAACTTCATCGCCACGGCGCAAAGCGTCTTCGTCGTGCTGCTGCTCGGCATGATGCTTTACGTGACGGTCTTCGGCGACCTCCGCCGTCTCGTGCGCGACTATCGCGCCGAAGCCGCCGCCAAGGAGCAGGTGGAGCAGCAGAAAAAGTCCGCCGAGTCGGCCAAGTAGGACCGGCTTCAGCCGGTCCCCGCGCGTCGCCACTGGGACAGCGGCGACCACCTCACGCTCGCGCGGCACGCCAACGCTTGTAGGGCCTCACCTCGTGTGAGGTCTCGCCCGCACAAGTGGCACGCGCCGCACTCGCACGCTAGGCTCGACGCAAGGTCGAGCCCTACAAGTCCGCGCCACTCACCGCGCCCGTCTGCGGCCACGTCCTCCGTCCTCCCGTTTTCCGTCTTCTCCATTCTGGGCTCCGTCTTCAGTCCTCCCCTGCGCCCGCCTTGCCTCTTGCCACTTGTTCCTTCGGCGACTTGTTACTTCTCACCGCCATGTCCTACTGCGCCTCCCGCTTCCACACGATCCGCCGCCGCACCGTCGAGGTGAAGGTCGGCTCCATCGGCATCGGCGGCGCCCATCCCATCCGCGTGCAGTCGATGACGACGAGCGACACGCAGGACATCGAGGCGACCGTGAAGCAATCCATCGCACTCGCCGAAGTCGGCTGCGAAATCGTGCGCGTCACCGCACCGAACGTTCCCGCCGCGAAATGCCTGCAAGATATCCGCGCGCGCCTCAACGCCGCAGGCTTCGGCGCGATCCCGCTCGTGGCTGACATCCATTTCCTGCCGAACGCCGCGATGGAGGCCGTCGAGCACGTGGAAAAGATCCGCGTGAACCCCGGCAACTACGCCGACAAAAAGAAATTCGCGGTCAAGGAATACACCGACGCCGACTACGACGCCGAACTCGAGCGCCTGCACGAGGCCTTTTCGCCGCTCGTGCAGCGCTGCAAGGAACTCGGCCGCGCCATGCGTATCGGCACCAACCACGGCTCGCTCTCCGACCGCATCATGAACCGCTACGGCGACACGCCGCTCGGCATGGTCGAGAGCGCGCTCGAGTTCGTCCGCATCTGCGAATCGCACGGGTTCCACGACATCGTCCTCTCGATGAAGGCGAGCAATCCGAAGGTCATGATCCAGGCCTACCGCTTGCTCGTCGAAAAAATGGACCGCGCCCACCGCGCCTATCCGCTCCACCTCGGCGTCACGGAAGCCGGCGACGGCGAGGACGGCCGCATCAAGAGCGCCATCGGCATCGGCAGCCTGCTGCTCGACGGCCTCGGCGACACGATCCGCGTCTCGCTCACCGAAGACTCCGTCTACGAAATCCCTGTCGCCCGCGCGATCGCCGACAAGGCGATGAGCCTATGGCACAGCTCTCAGCCCTCAGCGCTCAGCTCTCAGCTTCCCGTCACCGACGCCGTCGATCCGTTTGTTTACACGCGCCGCGAGACGGCGCCGCTCGAACTTTCGCCCGCGTGCGTCGCCGGCGGCGAACAGCCGCCGCGCGTGATCGTGAGCGCCGGGACCGTCAATCGTGTGGCCGAAGTCGCCCGCCAGCTCTCCGACCCGAAACTCAAAGACACGCCCGCCGAAGGTCTGCTCGTCCGCGCCGACACGCCGAGCGATCTCGCCGAACTCGCCGACACGCTCAAGCGCACGCCGCTTCCCGTGCAGCTCCTCGTCGTCGAAGCCGGCCCGCTGCTCATCGCGCAGGATTTCGCCGCCGTGCTGCCGCCCGACGGCGGTCGCGTCGTGATCTGCCGGCGCTTCGGCGCCAAAGACGCCGCTGAACTCGAGGCGTTCACCGCCCTCGTGCGCGAGCGCGAACACTTTCTCGCCGTCGATCTCGCCGCGGACGCCGAGACCGCGCTGCTCGATACCGTCCGCAGCCTCGGCGACGCGCGCCTGATTTTCACCCGCAGCAGCGTGGGCGCGAACGCCGGCCATCCGACCGGTGCGTATCGTCGCCTCCGCGAATTCCTCCGCGCCGCCGGCTCGCGGGCGCCGGTGTGGATACGCAACACGCCCACCACGGCCGTGCGGGGCGACAACAGTTTCCTTTCCAAGCTCCTCGAAGCCTCGTTCCTCACCGGCGGCTCGCTCTGCGACGGTCTCGGGGATCTCGTGAGCATCGAGACCGAAGCCGACGCCCCGCGCGCGACGAAACTCGCCTACAACGTCCTCCAAGGTGCCGGCGCGCGCATCTCGAAGACCGAGTTCGTCGCCTGCCCGAGCTGCGGCCGCACGCTCTTCGACTTGCAGACGACCACGCAGCGCATCCGCGCGCAGACCGGGCACCTCAAGGGCGTGAAGATCGCCATCATGGGCTGCATCGTGAACGGTCCCGGCGAAATGGCCGACGCGGACTTCGGCTACGTCGGCGGCGCGCCGGGCAAGATCAACCTCTACGTCGGCAAGAACTGCGTCCAATACAACATCCCGCAGAGCGAAGCCGACGCGCGCCTCATCGCGCTCATCCGCGAGCACGGCAAGTGGGTCGACCCCGAGCCGCATCAAGTTTCGCGCTGACGCGCAACTCGCCGCCCGAAGCCAGCGGCGCAAGGCCGCCTCCAAGGTAGCGGGAGCTTCCAGCTCCCGCCTCTCCGCACTCGCCGCACCACGGGAGCTGGAAGCTCCCGCTCCTTTGCTGGCCGGCCTCGCGCGCACCACGCCACTTCTCGCTTCGCGCACTCTCCGCACGGCTTCGAATCATCCCGCGCCGCAGCGCGCCACGCCTTTTCGCGAAAATTTTCGCGTGCCAGCCACCGCAACAATTCGTGTGCACCGGCGCGCCGCCTCCGCGATTTTCCGGCGCCGCCCCCGCCCGAATTACCGATCTCCGAGGAGGATTTTCTCCCCGCGCAGGGGAAATTCGCGGCAACAAAAAAATGCCGAAAGTTATGCTCCCGCAGTTGTGAACAAGTTGTCGGAAACATAGCGTTGAAACGCATTTTTTGATTCACGTTATCGTCCTCTTCTCCTTTAACGAACACCCGCTCGTTTTGTTCTTTGCGGTTTCCCTGCGACACTCAGTCCGTTCCTCGACTAGGATATGCCCCCTAGACGCTGGCCATGATGCGTTTCCGCGGCCCTGCCCCACACAGCCGCGACGCCTTTGCCAGAGACCCAATTTTCCCTACCGAGGCTCGACTTGCTGACCCTGTGCGGTGGACGCTGCAACGTTCCGAAACCGGCGATGTGAATAAGCCTGCGTCCGCCACCCAAGCCATGCCTCATCCTGCGCCCCAAACTTCCCTCTGGGAAACCGTGAAGTGCGACCTTAAAGGTCTCTTTCCCGAGGATGTGTTCCAGATGTGGTTTGAGCCGATGAGCTGCCTCGAGGCCAATGACGATGCCGTCGTGCTCGGCGTGCCGAACGACTTCGCGGCGATCTGGATTCACGACAATTACCTCGACCTGATTTCGCAACGCATCCGCCTGACCGCCGGTCGCCTGGTCCACGTCTCGCTGCGCAAGGCCGATCCCGCCACCGGCGTCAGCACGCCCGTCCCGGTCCGCGTCGAGCCGGCCCGCCACCGCACCACCGCGAAGACGCGCACCATCCGCTACGACGAGCGCCTCGCCACCGCCGGCGCGCTGAATCCGCGCAACACGTTCGAGAATTTCGTTGTCGGCGCCAACAACCAGCTCGCGCACGCCGCCTCGCTCGCCGTCGCTCAAGCTCCCGCGCAGGCCTACAACCCGCTCTTCATCCACGGCAGCACCGGTCTCGGCAAGACGCACCTGATGCACGCCATCGGGCACAGCATCCTCCAGCGCAACCCCGACGCGAAGATCGCCTACCTCTCCACGGAGAAGTTCACCAACGAGTTCATCCACGCCATCCAGGAGAACTCGCTCACGAAGTTCCGCCAGCGCTACCGCAACGTCGACGTTCTCCTCGTCGACGACATCCAGTTCCTCGCCGGCAAGGAGCGCATCCAGGAAGAATTCTTCCACACCTTCAACGACCTCTTCGAATCGGGTAAACAGATCGTCCTCTCCAGCGACCGCCCCGTCACCGAGATCGCCGCGCTCGAGGCGCGCCTCGTCTCGCGCTTCCAATGGGGCCTCGCCGCCGACATCCAGTCGCCCGACCTCGAGACCCGCGTCGCCATCCTCCGCACCAAAGCCGCCTCGCTCAAGATGGACATCCCGATGCCCGTCCTCGAGTTCATGGCGCAGCACATCTCGAAGAACATCCGCCGCCTCGAAGGCGCGCTGATCAAGGTTTCGAGTTACTCCGCGCTCACCGGCAAGCCGCTCGATCTTCCCACTGCGGAAAACCTGCTCAAGGACGTGCTCATGGAAGAGGCGCAAAACCGCCTCAGCATCGAAGCCATCCAGAAGCGCGTCGCCGATCATTACCAGATCCGCCACTCCGACATGACGAGCAAGCGCCGGCCCAACGCCATCGCGTTCCCGCGCCAGATCGCCATGTATCTCTGCCGCCAGCTCACGCGCCACTCCCTGCAGGAAGTCGGCGACGCCTTCGGCGGCCGCGACCACGGCACCGTCATCCACGCGATCAAGACCGTGGAAAACATGATGGAGACCGACGACTCCGTGCGCGGCAGCGTCGACTTCCTCAAGGCGCAGCTCTCCAAGTAACGACTCTCGTTAGCACACACACTGATAACACGGACCGGCCGGGCGAAAGCCCGGCCGGTTGCGTTTTCAGAGTAGCGCAGGAATCGGTAGCGGAATTCGTAAGAATTTCGCCGCACTCGGACAGCGAAAGGCTCACGCCTTCCGCTACGCGCCGAACTCTCCCCCATTTGCACCCCGCCCCGTTTCGGCTAACAATTCTGCCCCACCGCCCGGCACCGCGCTTGCAATCGAAAACCCAAAATCGAAAATCGCCCAAGCAATGACTCTCACGCCCGAACAAAAAGCCGCCGTCGCCTCCTGGATCGCCGCCGGAGACAATCTCTCCGCCGTGCAGAAGAAGCTCGGCGAGCAGTTCAAGATTTCGCTGACGTATCGCGACGTTCGCTTCCTCGTCGACGACCTCGAACTCGAGCTGAAGGACCCGGCGCCGAAGGTCGACACGACCGACGTGACCAAGGCCGCTGCCGTCGCACCGCGCGCCGCTGCGCCCGCCGCCCCGGAAAAGAAGGGCATGCTCGACAAGCTGAAGGAAAAAGTCGGCCTCGGTTCGAGCGCGAGCGACGCTCACGCCGACGACGAAGATGAGCTTCACGCCGACGAATTTCCCGAAGAAGAGCCCATGCCCGATGCCCCCGCCGGCGCCGGCGGCGTCACCGTCGAGCTCGATCGCGTCGTGCGTCCCGGCTTCGCGATGAGCGGCAGCGTTACTTTCAGTGATGGCGTCAGCGGCAAATGGGCGCTCGACCAATACGGCCGCCTGATGCTCGACACCGGCCAACCTGGCTACAAGCCGAGCGCGCCCGACGTGCAGTCCTTCCAGCGCGAGCTGCAGATGCAGCTCCAGCGCCACGGCTTCTGAGTAGGCCGGTCTCCGACCGGCCCAATGGCAGCGACATTCGCCGCCAGCTCCCGCGAACCACGTTCAATTGGGCCGGTTGGAAACCGGCCCCACTCCTGCGCTGCGCTACAAACGACCCCTTTGACGCGGTCGCTCGCGCTGCTACGTTCCCGCGCATTCGGCGGACACGACGCCCGCCGGCTCTCCCAACCACGTCAGGAGGCTCCATGCACAAACTGCGTCAATGGTTCGATTGGGCGGAAGCCCATCCGAAGGTGTGGCTCGATCTGATCCGAATCTTCCTCGGCCTCGCCCTCTTCGTTCGCGGCCTGCTCCTCATCACCAATACGCGCACGGAATTCGTCAGCGAACTCGTCGCGCGCGCCAGCCAATCCTGGCTGCTGTCGGCGGCGATGCTGCATTACGTCACGCTCGCCCACTTCATCGGCGGCATCATGCTCGCCTTCGGCATCCTCACACGCGTCGCCGCCGCCGTGCAGCTGCCCGTGCTCGCGGGAGCGGCTTTTCTCATCCACCGCGGCGAAGGGCTCTTGGCGGCCAGCCAATCCCTCGAGCTCTCCGCGCTCGTGCTGGTGCTGCTCAGCGTCGTGACGATCGCCGGCGCCGGCCCGATCTCCGTCGACGGCGAAGCGCGCGCCCGCGCCGAGCTGCCGCCCGGCCTGCCAACCGAGCTGCACTGACGATCGGCGTGACGTAGCGGAAGCCGTGAGGCTTTCGCCGTCTGCGAGCGCGGCGAAATTCTGACGAATTTCGCCACGCTCTATCGCTGACCTGAACGCGTCGGATCGGCGCGTTCTATCTCACGCCTCCAACATCCGCCGAAACTCCGCCTCGTCGATGATGAGCACTCCGAGCTGTTGCGCCTTTTCGAGCTTCGAGCCGGCCTCTTCACCCGCGAGCACGTAGCTCGTTTTCTTGCTGACGCTGCCCGACACCTTGCCGCCGGCCGCGAGAATCTTCGCGCCGGCCTCGTCGCGTGAGAGCGTAGGAAGCGTGCCGGTGAGCACGAAAGTTTTCCCCGTGAACACACCGGCGGCGACAACGGTGCCCTGCGGGTCGATGCCGAGCTTCGCCAGCTTGGCCAACAATCGCTGCCCGGGCTCGCTGGCAAAAAAGTCCAGTGTGCTCGCCGCCACGGCCGGGCCGATGTCCGACGGCACTCCCGCGAGCACGCCGCCATCGAGCGCCTTGATCTCGGCCTCGATCTCCACGCGCCGGGCCTTCCGGCGTTCGCGATCCGCTTCATCCTTCGGCGGATTTTTCTTCGAGTTCGGACTTTCGCGGTCCTTCTCCGCCTCGAGCTCCGCCCGTTGCAGCACGGCGCGCAGGACCGCCGAATCCGTCAGCTCGGCGAAGTTGCGATGGCGACGCGCCAGCTCCCGCGCGGTGGATTCGCCGACGTCGGGCACGCTGAGCGCGTAAAGCCATTTTTCGAGCGGCAACCCGCGCGCCGCCTCGCGCGCCGCGACGACCTTGGTGGCGTTCTTTTCGCCGAACACCCGCGGTTCCTCCGCGGTGCCCAGATTGAGCGTGGCCAGGGTTTCGAGCGGCACGTCGTAGAGATCCGGCGGATCCTGCACGTGGCCGAGTTCAACCAGCTTCGCCGCCACCACACCGCCCACGCCATCGATCGCCAGCGCACGACGGCTGCAAAAGAAACCGAGCCGTCCGGTGCGTTGCGCCGCGCAATCGTAGTTCTGGCACTTCCACGCCACGCCCTGCGCCTCCGCGTCCGCCACCTCCAGTTTGGCGATCCGACCGCCACAGACCGGACAGCGGTGTCCCACCGCGGCAGGCAGGTCGAACTCGGGCGCGCCCGCCGGACGCTCCTCCGGAAACGAGCGCAGCACGGCCGGGATGACTTCGCCGGCCTTCTCGATTTCGACCAGGTCGCCGATGCGGATATCCTTACGGCGAATCTCGTCGTCGTTGTGCAAGGTCGCGCGGCTGATCGTGCTGCCGGCGAGAAAAACCGGTTCGAGTTCGGCCACCGGACTCAGGATGCCGGTCTTGCCCACCTGAATCGTGATCGCTTTGAGACGCGTGCGCGCGGTGTCGGGCTTGTATTTGTAGGCGATGGCCCAACGCGGCGCCTTGTCGGTGGAGCCGGCCTCGCGCTGGAGCGCGACATCGTCGAGTTTCACCACCGCGCCGTCGGTGCCGTAAGCGAAGGTGCGGCGAAGGCGATCGAGTTCACCGATCGCGGCCCAGACGGTGTCGATGCCCCGCGCGTGCCAGATGCGCTCGACGCCGGGCAGCCCCCACGCCTTCAGGCTGGCGTGCAAGCCCGCCTGGGTCTCGATGATCGGCGGTTGGCAGTGACCGAGGCTGTAGCACACGAGCGAGAGCTTGCGCCGCGCGACTTCGGCGGGATCGAGTTGCTTGAGCGAACCGGCCGCCGTGTTGCGGGGATTGGCGTAAAGCTCTTCGCCCGCGGCGGCACGCTCGGCGTTGAGACGTTCGAACTCGGCGGCCGTGAGGTAAATCTCGCCGCGAATTTCGACCAGTTCCGGCACCGGCGTGTCCGGAAGCGCGGCCAGTTTGGACGGCAGCGTCGCGATGGTGCGCACGTTCGCCGTGACGTCGTCGCCCACGTCGCCCCGCCCGCGTGTGACCGCACGAACGAACTCGCCGCGTTCGTAGGTCAGGCTGATCGCGACGCCATCGACCTTCGGCTCGACCGTGTAATGTAGATCCTCGGTTCCCAACAACCGCGCCAACCGCGCGTGAAAAGCCCGCACCTCCTCTTCGCTGTAGGTGTTGTCGAGACTGAGCATCCGCTGCAAATGCGCCACCTCGCGAAAACCCTGCACGCGATCGTCGCCGACGCGCTGAGTCGGCGAATCCTTGACGGCAAACTCCGGAAACTGGTCCTCCAGGTCAGCCAGCCGACGCTTCAGCTGGTCGTATTCGAAATCGCTGATCTCGGGCTGCGCCTGGCGATAATACCGCTCGTCGTGATGGGCGACCTGTGCGCGCAGCAGCGCGATTTCCTTCTGGGCGTCAGCGGGATTCATGCGGCGGGCAAGTTGGACGCATCCGCGGCCAGTTTTCAACTCCGGCCGCGCCGCGATAGCGTTCGCTCGAGCGTGAATCGATAAGCGGGCCAGAGCGCGTAGGCGCTCACGGCCACGATCGCCCCGACCGTGTCCGCCACCCAGTCGACGACCTCCACGCTCCGCCCCGGCGTGAAGCTCTGGTGCCACTCGTCCGTGAGGCCGAACAATGAGACGGCGACGATCGGCAGCCAAGCGCTTCCCGGCACGAAGCCATTGCGCGCCACCAGCGTGGCGAGGAGCCCGTAGATGAAAAAATGCGCGGCTTTGTCGAAATTCACGATGTTCGGCGCCGCCACCTGCCCGCGACCGGACGCGCACACGATCACCGCGGCCAGCACCATCGGCCACAGCCACCCGCGCCAGCCGTGAGGCGATGAGAACTGCATCGCGCCAGCCTAGCGCGCGACCCGCCCGACGGCTCAAGGTAAATTGCGCCGTCGCGTCTAGGCGCGCGCAGACACATGTAGGGCGGGGTCTCCCGACCCCGCCGTCCCGCGCGCGTCGCCATTCGCTCGGCGGGGTCAGGAGACCCCGCCCTACAACGTCGCTGGCGGCCGTAGCCCTCTTTTGAAGCGCAAATTCTGAGACAAATCCGTCAAATGATACAGTGCGCCGGCACTTGCGGGACCCGCCGCGCCCCCCCACAGTGGGCGACCGATGAATTCCATGCTCACGGACCGCAGCATCCTCTGGCTCGGCACCTTGCTTTACCTGGCCGGGTTTGTCGTGGGCTGCATCAAGCTGCTCCGCAAGCAGCACGCCACCGGCGAGCGGACGCTGTTGAACCTGCTGCTCGCCTTCGGCCTCGCGACCCAGACCGCCGGCCTCTACGTGCGCGGCTTGGCGCACGGCGGCTGCCCGCTCGGCAATCAGTTCGAGATTGTCCAGTTCGTCGCTTGGTCCGCGATGGTGCTCTACTTCATCGTCGGCCCGGCCTTCCGCGTCTCGCTGCTCGGCCTGTTCACCTCCGGCTACGCCGCCTGCCTCGCCACCATCTCGCTCGCCATCCCGCAATGGGACCTCACGCGCGGCACCAAGCTTTTCGGCAATAATCCCTGGATCGAGTTCCACGCCGCGCTCGCCGTGTTCAGTTACGGCGTCTTCGGCCTGCTCGCCCTCACGTCCATCATGCACCTGCTGCAAAACTGGGCGCTGAAACAGAAACGACTCGACGGCCTCTTCTGGTTCCTCCCGTCCGTCGTGCAACTCGACCAGATCAACCAGCGCATGCTGATGGCCGGCGTCGGCCTGCTCACGGTCTCGCTCTGCGTCGGAGCCTCCTGGTGGGTGCGCGACACCGCTTCGGTGCACTGGCCCAAGCTCCTCGTCACCCTCGCCGTCTGGTTCGTCTACGCCTTTGCGCTCGTGCTGCGCTGGCGCGGCGTGCTCTACGCCGTTCGCTTTTCCTGGGCCTGCGTCGTGCTGTTCATGCTCGCGATGATGTCGCTCGGCCCCATCAACGCCAATCACCGCCCACATCACGTGGAGCTGACGCCGGAGCGCTGAGCCATGGAGAGCCAGTCACCCGTCCTCGTTCTCTTCGGCGCCAGCCACCACACCGCGCCCATGGCGGTGCGCGAACGGCTCGCGATCGACGAAGCCCGCGCCAACCAGCTGGCCGAGCGCCTGCGCACCACACCCGGCGTCCGCGAGTTCGCCCTGCTCAACACCTGCAACCGCGTCGAGCTCTACGGTGTCGCCGAGAACTCGGACTCCGCCGATGCCGTTCGCCGCACCATCAGCGACGTCACCGGTTGCGCGCCCGCCGAACTCGACGGCGTCGTCATCCGCCGCGACAACCACGACGCCATCGCGCACCTCTTCGAAGTCGCCTCAGGCCTCGACTCGCAGATCGTCGGCGAGGTCGAGATCCTCGGCCAGGTGAAGAGCGCCTACGACAAGGCGCTCGAGCGCAAGTGGACCGGCCCCGTCCTCAATCGCGTTTTCCAAAAAACCTTCCAGGCCGCGAAGCACATCCGCACCAACACCGCGATCGGCGCCGGCCAGGTCAGCATCGCCACCGTCGCGGTCGACCTCGCGGGCAAAATCTTCGGCGAACTCGCCTCCACCAAGGTGCTCGTCGTCGGCGCCGGCGAAATCGGTCTGAAAACCGCGCAAGCCTTCCAGAGCCGCGGCACGAAATCGATCACGGTCGCCAGCCGCACTCTCTCCCGCGCCGAGGAAACCGCCGCCGCCGCCGGCGGCTGGGCCGCCACGATGGCAGAGTTGCCCGAATTGCTCGCCGCGTCCGACGTCGTCGCCAGTTCCACCAGTTCGCCGAACGCCGTCATCACGCGCGACCTGATCGCTGCCGCGATGAAGAAGCGCGCCGGCCGGCCGATCTTCCTCATCGACCTCGCCCTGCCGCGCGACATCGAGCCCGAGTGCGCCAAGCTCGGCAACGTCTACGTCTACAATCTCGACGACCTCGCCCAGATCGCCGAGTCGAACCTCGCGCAGCGCCAGGCCGAAGTCGCGAAATGCCGCGCCATCCTCGCCGAGCGCACCGCGCAACTCTGGCCCGCCGTCGCCCACTCTCTCGGGACGAACAACACGCCGAAACCGCACGCGTAAGCGCGGCGGTCCGTGCCGCACCGCCCCCGACCATCGGCGGCGAGCCTCGTCGGCGCCGATGTGAGTCGGCTGACCGTTACGCGAGAGAGACCTCAACCCAGCGGACTGACGTCCGCGGCTGCTCAACGGCGCTCGCGCCGCCGCGTAGGTTGCGCGCTGGCGTGCAACTTTCTCGCCCGCCTCCCCCCTGTGACGCGCAAGCGCGCCACCTGCCGCGTTCGGCGCCAACGGCACGCGTCCGCCTGGAACGTGTGAGCGTATCCTCAGCCGCGCGCGCTCACGCCGCCAGATTCGCCCGGGCGGCGAGTTTTTCTCTCGCCTGCAACAACGCTTCGGCGAGCGCCGGCACTTTGATGGGCTTCGCGAGATAGTCGTCCATTCCCGCCGCGAGGCACAGCTCGCGGTCCCCCTGCATCGCGTTCGCCGTGAGCGCGATCATCCACGGACGGGCCGCCGGCGACGGGAAGAGCCGGCAGATTTGCGCCGCCGCCTCCAACCCGTCCATCTCCGGCATCTGCACGTCGAGCAGGATGACGTCGTAGCGCTGGCGCCGCAGCGCCTCGAGCACCTCCAGCCCATTGCCAGCCACGTCGGCGCAGTAACCGATGCTCTTCAGCAGGTGCAGCGCGACCTTCTGGTTGACGAGATTGTCCTCCGCCAACAGCAAGCGCTCGCTCTGTTGAAACTCCGGCTCGCGCACCGCCGCGACGGGTGCAGGCGGCCCGGCTCCAATCGCCACCGCCCCGTCGTCCGCCCGCGGCCCCAGCACCCGCGACAAGGCATCCACGAGCGCCGAAGGTTTCACGGGTTTGAGCAAGTTGGCGGCGAACAGCCCCTCCTTCACGCGATTGCCGACCGACGACAGCAACATCAGCGGCAACTCTTCCGGCGAGAGGATCTCCCGGATCTTCCGGGCCAGCATCTGGCCGTCCATCTCGGGCATCTGCATGTCGAGGACCGCCACATCGAAATGCCGGCCCGCGCGCAACAGGCGCAGCGCCTCGGCCGGCTCCGCGACGCCGTGCGGCACCATGCCCCAGCCTTTGGCCAGTTCGCCCAGAATGCGCAGGTTGGTCGCATTGTCGTCCACCATCAACAGGTGACGCCCTTGCAGGGTGCGGGCGGGATTGACGAAGGGTCGCGGTTTGCTCGCCGCCGCCTCGAGCTTGATCGTGAAAAAGAACGTCGAGCCCACGCCCGGGGTGCTCTCGACCCACATGCGGCCCTCCATGAGTTCCACCAAGCGCTTGCTGATCGCCAGCCCCAGTCCGGTGCCGCCGTATCTCCGCGTGGTCGAAGCGTCGACTTGGGTGAACGACTGGAACAGACGCCCGATCGCCTCCGGCGCGATGCCGATTCCGGTATCGCGCACGGCGAAGAGCAATTCCGCCATCCCGTCGTGCAGCGCCTGCGTCTTCACGGTCAGCACTACCTCGCCCTTGGCGGTGAATTTCAGCGCGTTGCCCAGCAGGTTCACCACCACCTGACGCAAACGCGTCGCGTCGCCGCGCACATTGTTCGGCACGCCGTCGGCGATCTCGTAGAGAAGGTCGATGTGCTTCTCCGCGGCCTTCGAGGCCAGCACGTCGAGCGCGCCCTCGACGGATTCGCGCAGCGAAAACTCCGCGCATTCCAGCTCCATGCGCCCCGACTCGATCTTCGAGAAATCGAGAATGTCGTTGATGATCGTCAGCAGCGCCTCGCCGCTCGCACGGATCGTCTCCGCAAACTCGCGCTGCTCGCGCGTGAGCGGCGAGTCGAGCAACAGACTCGTCATGCCGATCACGCCGTTCATCGGCGTGCGGATCTCGTGGCTCATCATCGCGAGGAACTGGCTCTTGGCCTGACTCGCGAGATTGGCCTCGTCGGCGGATTGCTGCGCGCGGGTGATCAGCTCCTCCAGTTGTTCGTTGAGCGAGGCCGCCGCCTCCATCGCCGCGTGCAGTTCCGCCTCGCGTTGCATCTTCTCGGTGATGTCGATCTCAGCCGAGACTTGCTCCAGCGGCCCAAACGCCTCCGGACGGCACGCGCGCACGGACAGCTCACACCAGCGCACCGCGCCATTGGGCAGCAGGTAGCGTTTCAACATCGTGTAGTGGTCAATCTCACGCCGGTGCAACCGCTCCTGGTAGGCGAGCTGCGTCGCCCAGTCATCGGGATGGGTCACGGCGCGGAGCGCCTCCGGGTCGAGGGCCTGCTCGCGGTCCAGGCCGCTGAGATGCAGCACCGCGTCGTTGATCCAGCTTTCGGTGGTCTCGCCTTGACGCACCCAACTGACCCCCATCGGCAGAGCGTTAAGGATGAAGCGCAGCTGCGCCTCGCGATCGGCCATTTCGGCGGTCATGCGCTCGGCGAGCACAAGGGAGCGCCGGTGCAAATTGACGGTCGTCCAGGCCAGCGCCGTCATCAACCACGTCACCACCGCGCCGGCGCCGAGCAGGAAACCGGCGTGCACGGAGCCGATGTGCGGGGTCCAGACTTTCGTATTGGCGGCGACAAACAAGGTCGCGCTCCCGCCGACCGCCAGCGTCAACGCCGGCAGCCACCGGCTCCGCAGGAGGCGGTTCGGGATGGCGCGAGGTAGCATTTTCCCTCTTCCATCGGCACAGCCGCGCCGCACCTGACCGAAAAAATGGCGCCACCGATGCGTCTCGCCTCAGGCGCCGCCGGATTCCCGGCGTTGGCGCAGGCCGGCGAGCGCCTGCTCCAGCGCCGCTCCCAGATCGGCCTTTTTAATCGGCTTGCTCAGATAGTCGTCCATGCCCGCCGCCAGACACTGTTCGCGATCGCCCTGCATGGCATTGGCCGTGAGCGCCACCAGCCAGGGTCGCGTGGCGGGATTCGGTTGCGTGGCGCAGAGCCGGCGCGCCACCTCCAGCCCGTCCATGCCGGGCATCTGCACATCGAGAAGCACCACATCGTAGGAACGCCGCGCCAGGGCATCGAGCACGGCGTAACCGTTCTCCACCACGTCCGCCGTGTAACCGAGGCTCGCGAGCAAACTCACGGCGACCTTCTGGTTCACGGCGTTGTCCTCGGCCAGCAGCAATCGCTCGGCCCGCTTACCCGTGGCCGGCGCGATCGGGTGCGCCGAATCAGAGGTGCGCATCACGGCGCCGAGCGACCGCGCGATGGCCTCGAGCAACAGGTCAGGCTTCGCCGGTTTGGTCAGCGCCGCGACGAACAGTCCGGGCGGCGGCCGTTGTCCGATGGACGAGAGCAGGATCAGCGGCATGCCGCGCGCCGCTTCCCGCTCGCCGAGACGGCGGGCCAGCGTCACGCCATCCATCAGCGGCATGTGCATGTCGCAAATCGCGACGTCGAAACGCGAGCCCTCCGCCAGCAGCGCCAACGCGGCCGGTCCGCTTTCCACCGCGGTTGCGCGCATGCCCCAGCCTTGCGCCACGCGACCGAGGATCTGTCGGTTCGTCACGTTGTCGTCGACGATCAGCACGGAGCGATTCACGACCGAGGCCCGCGCGCCTTGCGCGAACGGCCTCGGCTTGCTTGGCACGACCTCGACCTTGACGGTGAAGAAAAACGTCGAGCCGCGGCCCGGTTCGCTTTCCACCCACATGCGTCCGCCCATGAGCTCCGCCAGGCGCTGGCTGATGGCGAGGCCCAGACCGGTGCCGCCGTATTTGCGCGTCGTCGACGCGTCGACCTGGGTGAACGACCGGAACAGGCGCGCGATGCCTTCCGGCCCGATGCCGATGCCCGTGTCGCGCACGGAAAACAACAGTTCGACCGGCGTGCGCTCGTCATCCGTCAGCCGCGGCACGGGCGCCCCCGCTCCGCCCGCCGGGCCGGCCCACAGCACGACCTCGCCCTTTTCGGTGAACTTGAGCGCATTGCCGAGCAGGTTCACGAGCACCTGCCGCAGACGCATCGGATCGCCGCACACCGACATCGGCGTGCCATCCGCGATCTCGTAGAGCAGATCGAGCTGCTTCTCGCTGGCTCGCGCGGCCAACAGATCGAGCGCGCCCTCGACGCAGTCGCGCAGCACGAACTCCGTGTTTTCCAGCTCCATGTGCCCGGACTCGATCTTCGAGAAATCCAGAATGTCATTGATGATCGTGAGCAGCGCATCGCCGCTCGTGCGGATCGTCTCGGCAAAATCCCGCTGCTCAGCGTCGAGCCGCGTTTCGAGCAACAGTCCCGTCATGCCGATGATGCCGTTCATCGGCGTGCGGATCTCGTGGCTCATCACCGCGAGGAACTGGCTCTTGGCGCGATTCGCTTGCTGCGCCTCCTGTGCGGCCTGCTCGGCCCGGGCGTTGGCGCGGGCGAGCTCCGCCTGCGTCTCCTTCAACGCCGTGATGTCCACCAGCGCGTTCAGCTCCTGCGCCGGCTGTCCGCGCTCGTCGCGATACAGCCGCCGCGAGAGCTGCACCCAGGTCAGCCGCCCATCAGGGTGCACATAGCGTTTCTCGAGCGTGAAGCGATCGATCAGTCCCGTCTGCATCTGCGCCATCAGCGCGGCCTGCAGCGGAGCGTCGTCCGGATGCGTTGCCCGGTCGAAAACCGCCTGGTCCTTCGACGCCGCCAACGGCACCCCGGTGATGCGCACGTGCTCGGCGTTGACCATGCGCGTCTCGTCCTGTCCGGGCACCGCCCACGACAACCCGACCGGCACCGATTCGAAGATGAAGCGGAACAACGCCTCCTGCTGCTTCAGCTTGTGCTCGGTGCGCTTCAATTCCGACACGTCCCCGATGACCGAGACTTCCTGAAGTATCTTGCCCGCCGCGTCGCGGAACGCGCGCACATGGAGAATGCACCAACGCGCGCTGCCATCCGCCTGCACGTAGCGCTTGTCGACGGTGAACTGGTCGATTTCACCACGCCGCAACCGGGCGTGCGCCTCCTTTTGGCGCTGCCAGTCCTCCGGCAAGGTCACAGCCTCGAAGCGCGCGGGATCGAGTGCATCCGTCTGCGAGAGCCCGCTCATGACCACGGCCGCATCGTTCACCCAGTGTCGTTCACCCGCGCTTTCGAACGACTCCCACGCCACGCCCACCGGCAGGCTGTTGAGAATGAAACGAAACAATTCCTCGCGCCGCGCCCGTTCCTCTTCCGCGTGTTTGCGCGCCGTGATGTCGAGCTGGATCGACATGAAACCGGTCACGGCTCCGCTGTCGTCGCGCAGCGGCTGCATCTCGAAGTCCGTCCAGACTTCCCGGCCGTCCTTCGCGTAACTCCGCAGCTCACCGTGCGTCGCCTGACCCTCGCGCATCGCCTGCACGATTGTGGCGAACAGGTGCTCGCTCGTGCCCGGGCCGCGGATCAAACCGGGTGCGAACTGCCCGCGCGCCTCCTCGATCGTGTAGCCGAACAGCCGGGTGAAACCTTCGTTGAGCCACACCACCTTCCCTTCGCGGTCCGCCAGCCCGACGGCATTCGAGGTATGGCGCGCCACCAGCGCCAGCCGCCGCGCCTCCGCTTCGGCGCGACGGAGATCGACGGTCATTTTTTCCGCCAGTTGGAGGGCTCGCGTGCGCGACGTCATGAGCGCGCGGGCAAGAAACGTCGCGAGGACCGCCAGCAGTATTCCGCCCACCAACAGCCCCTCCGGCGTGTGCGTCTCGCCCGCCACCTCGAAGCCGGGCAGCGTGCGCACGCGCAACCGCATGGGCTGGCCATAAAGCGTGAGCGGCAGATCCTTCTCGAACTTCGCCCGGGCCTGGACGCCGGCATCGGACGGACCGGCCGGCACCATTCCGCTCTCCGCGTGAATCAGCGCAGTCGCGTCCGCCCCCGCTCCTTGAAACAACTCAAAGCCCAGCTGGCGATTCACCGTCTCGGTCGCGCCGCGAAAAAGGTGATCCAGTCGCAGCGCCGCGTAAACCCAGCCGTGCAGCGCCGCCGCCCGCGCGTTCACGTCGGCGGACGATGTCTCACCGCGAAAGACCGGCAAAAACAGGAGAAAGCCCGGCGCCGTCGCGTCGCCGATGATGAGGTTGATCTTGGCGGAAAGCGCGAATTTACCCGTGCGCGCCGCCAGCTCGGCCGCGGCGCGGCGATTCGTGCCCGCCCCTACGTCAACGCCCAGCGCGCGCTCGTTCCAGCGCAGCGGTGCCATCGCGCTGACCAACCACAGCTCTTCGTGCGCACTCGTGAGCTGAGCTTCAAACTGGGGATAGCCCGCCCGGCGGCGCTCCGCCACGAACGCGTCCACCGCACTCCGCGCCACGGGCTTCACGAAGCCCAGCCCCACCACGCCGTCCTGCAGATAATCTTCCGCCCGCTGCACGTGAAGGCTCCACTCCGCCGCCGCAGGCGCCTCGCCGCGCAGCGACACCGCCGCGAGGCCGTTCATCGCCTGTTCCGCGGGACGAAACGCCCCTTGGATCGCGGCAGCGAGCCGGCGCGAGAGACGCTCGAATCGCTCCTCTTCCAGCCGACGCATTTCCCATCGCACCAGCCACCAGCCCGCCAGGGTAGGAAGGAGGAGCAGCGTGCCCACTAGCAGCGGCAGACGCCAGCTCGACGGGGCCATGGCGAGGGAGGAGACACGCCGAAGCATTGCTCACCACGATGCGCCGCACGGAGCCGCTCGCCAGTTCTTTTTCTAGGCCAGGTGGCGCAACACCCAATCGGCCGCACTGCTCCGGGTTGGCGCATGCAGCAACGTGCGCAGCCGCTCGGCCTGCTCCCGCGTGCGCGCGATGCGCGCGGCGTCGGTCAGACACTCGCGCAACTGCGCCGCCAGCGCCTCGGGCGTCGCCGCACCTTGAATCAGCTCCGGATACATCGGCGCCTTCAGCAGCAAGTTCGCGATGCCGATGAACTCCACCTTCACGATCAACCGGCCGAGAAAATAGGTCAGCGGATCCGTCTTGTAGGTCAGCGCACCCGGAATGCCCGCCAACGCACACTCGAGCGACATCGTCCCGCTCGCCGTCAGCACCGCGGCGCCCCCCGCCGGCGCGCCACCACCCGGCCGCAAGTCGACCCGCGCACCGACCGGCGACGCCGCCGCCAGCTGCGCGAGCAGCGCCCGGATCTCCTCGCTCGGATACAGCGCCACGGCGCGCTTCTCCGTCCCCGACGCCGCCAACGCGCCGAGCAGCACCGGAAACAAACGCTTCACCAACGCGCGCCGGCTGCCCGGGAGCAACAGCACCGGCCCCGCGGGATCGAACGCGACCGGCAACTCGTAATCGCTCGACAAAAACGGATGCCCGACAAACTCGACCGGCAACGCCGTGTCCGCATACACCTCGGGTTCGAACGGAAAAATCGCCGCGACGCCATCGAGATGCTCCGCCATCGCGAACCGCCGCCCCGCGCGCGACGCCCAAATCTGCGGGCTGATGTAGTAAAGCGTCTTGGTCGGCCCGCCGGCCTTCGCAGAGAGACCGCGCTCGAACAAGCCGCGCGCGATGCGCAGGTTCAGCCCGGACGAGTCGACGAAGCACACCGCCCGCGGCCGGTGTTCTCCGACCCAGCGCACGATCTCGGCGATCAACGCGCGGTAATACGAAATCTTCGCCAGCACCGCGAAGCCCATGGTCGAGCCCACGGTGAGATCGCGCAGCAGTTGCGCGCCCGCCGCCGCCAGGCGCGGCCCACCCAGCGCGCAGACGCGCACGCCCGGCTGCTTCGTGCGCAACTCCCGCACCATCCGCGCCGCATGCGCATCGCCGGAGTGCTCCGCCGAGACCACGAGCAGGTCGACCGCGCCAGTGGCCGGAGGAGGAAGATGCGGAAGCGCGTCAGACATCGTTATCCGAGGAATTCGTCATTCTGCGCGACGCGAAGAATCCGTGTGGTTGAGCGTGGCGCCATGTCCGGGGGCCATGGATTCTTCGCTCCGCTCAGAATGACAGGATTCGAAAACCTTTTCGTGTCTTCCGTGTGTTTCGTGGTTCCCATTCCGACCGCCTCACTTCTTCGCTTTGCGGATCTGATCCGTGATCGCGATCGCCACCTCGAGCGCGGACTTGCCGAGCGCCGCGCCGACCTTGGGCTGTGTCGCCTCGCTCACGCTCTGGAGGAAGTGCGCCAGCTCGATCGCCAGCGGTTCGCCTTTCTCGATCGGAATCTCGTGCACCGGAATCGACGAAGCGTCGCCCGCCTTCGCGAGGCCGATCTTCAGCTTCAGCCCATAAGCGATGATGTCGCTCTTCTTCACCAGATGGCCCTTCTGGTTCATGAAATCGAGCGACAGGTAGGCATTGTCCTGGAAGACGCGGATCTCGCGATTCTTCTTCAACGCCATGCGCGACGCACTGAGGTTCGCGACGCAGCCGTTCTCGAATTCGATGCGCGCGTTCGCGATGTCCTCGGTCTTGGACAGCACGTCGATGCCGACGCTGTCAATTTTGCGGATCGGCGATTTCACGAGCGCGAGCACGATGCCGATGTCGTGGATCATCAAGTCGAGCACGACGCCGACCTCCGTGCCTCGCGTCGTGTAAGGGGCGAGACGCTCGGTCGTGATGTATTGCGGCCGACCGGTGTGTTTCTCGAGGTAACTCATCACCGGGTTGAAATGCTCGATGTGGCCCACCTGCACGATGCGGCCGGCTTTCTGCGCCGCCGCGAGCACGCGCTCCGCCTCGTCGAGCGAGGCGCAGAGCGGCTTCTCGATCAACAAGTGGCAGCCCGCCGCCAGCAGCGGCAGCGCGACTTCCTCGTGACGATCGGTCGGCACGACGACGCTGACGGCTTCGCACGCCGCGCCGAGTTCGGCGAGCGTGGCGAAGCGCCGGCAGTTGTGCTTCGCGCAAATCTCGGCCGCACGCGCGTCGCTCGTTTCGAAGATGCCGACCAGCTCGGCGTTCGGGAGCGACGCATAGATGCGCGCGTGGTGTTGGCCGAGCGAACCGACGCCCGCGACGCCGCACTTGATCTTGGACTTAGCCATGCGCGTGACGGTAGCGGGCGCCGCACGCGGGGCCATGCAAAAGATGCCGCGAGGACTAAGTGGAGGTAGCGGAAGCCGTGAGGCTTTCGCCTCAATCCGCGAGATTCTCACGAATTCCGCTACCGGACCCGCACGTCCTCAGCGCCAGCAGCCCTGATGTAGAAACAGCTGCCGCTGCGTCTTCGCCGCGTGCGCGGCGTTGTGCGTGACGAGCACGAGCGCGGTCTTCTCCTCGGCGCAGACTTCGAGCAGCAGGTTGATCACTTCATCACCCGTGCGCTCATCGAGATTGCCCGTCGGCTCGTCGGCCAGCAGCAGCGGCGGGCGGTTCATCAACGCCCGCGCCACCGCCACGCGCTGACGCTCGCCGCCGGAAAGATGCGCCGGCACGTGATGTCCGCGATCGCCGAGGCCCACGCGCTTCAACAGCGCAGCGGCGCGTTCGCGTTGCGCGCTCGTCGGCAAACCGAGCATGCGCGCGCCCATGAGGACGTTCGCAAGCGCGTCGATTTCCGGGATCAGATAATAGGCCTGGAAAACCATGCCGAGGAACCGCCCGCGGCGCGCCGTGAGCTCGCTCAACGTGAGTTTCGCCGTCGCTTCGGCGCCCCAAAAAATCTCGCCTGCACCCGGACGATCGAGACCAGCGAGCAAATTGAGCAAGGTGCTTTTGCCCGAGCCGGACTCGCCGCGAATGCTGACGCTCTCGCCCGCCGCGATCGCGACATCCACGCCGCGCAGCACCTCAAGCGTGACGTCGCCGCTGCGGTAATTTTTGCGCACGCCAGCGGCGCGCAGGACGGGCGCGGCGTCAGACATGGCGGAGGTCCCCAGAAGGATTGGCCACAAAAAGCACAAAAAACGCAAAAAGGCCGTCGCCGGGCCGCGCGATGTCGAAGCGAAAATGTAGGGCCTCACCTTGTGTGAGGCCTGGCGACCAGCCGAGACATGCGCCGCGCGCGCGGACCAGGCTCGACACAAGGTCGAGCCCTACAAGGGCACGCCGGACTCTTTCGCTCAGCCTTTTTGCGCTCTTTGTGCTTTTTGTGGCCATCGGTTCGATCCTGGCGCGCTCACTCGCTGCGCAGCGCCTCCACGGGTTTCAGGCGCGCGGCGCGCCAGGCGGGAATCAGACCTGCGAGCGTCGCGGCAGCGAGCGAGAAGACCACGATGATCGCCACGTCCTTCGGCGCCGTGTGCGCGGGCAGCGAGCTGAACTGGTAGAACTTCACGAACGCCTCCTGCCCCATCGTGAAGCGCGCGATGAGCTGCACGACGTTGTCGCGCCAGTGCAGCAACGCGAAGCCGAGCCCGAGCCCGAGCGCCGTGCCGCCCGCGCCGATCACGAGGCCCTGCGCGCAAAAACACAGCGCGACGTCGCGCGCCTTGCCGCCCATCGCCGCGAGCAGGCCGATCTCGCGCGTCTTGCGCACGACCGACATCAGCAGCGAACTCGTGATCGAGAACGCCGCGACGACGATGATGAACGTGAGCAGGAAGAAGATCATGTTGCGCTCAAAGCTGAGCACGGCCTGGAAGTCGGCGTTCGATTCGAACCACGTGAGCGCGTAGGCTTGCGGCGGCAGCGCGTCGTTCAGCGCGGCGGCCACGGCGTATTCGTCGGCACCGGCTTTCAAGCGGACGTTGTAGCCGTGCACCGTGTGCCCGAGACCGTAGAGATCCTGCATCAGCCGCAGCGAGCACAACACCGTGGAGCTGTCGAGTTGCTGGTGGCCGATCTGAAAAATCCCAGCCACGCGCACTTCGCGCGGGAGCATGACTTCGTTGGCCTTCAAGCGCTCCATCATCAGCGGCGAATAGACGCTCACATTGTCGCCGACGCGCACGCCGAGCGAACGAGCGAGGATTGAGCTCAAGATGACGGAGTCGTCGTCGAGATCGTCGAGCCGGCCGGAGATGAGGTAACGCTGCAGCGGGATGACTTCTTTCATCCGCTCGACGTCGAAACCCGTGATCGCGGGAAAGGCCGGGCGCCGCTGGAACTCCAGCATCACAACCCCCGCCGCGAACGGCGCGAAGTTCGCCACGCCGGTTTGCTTCTTCAACGCGTCCTCGGTCGCCGCGGCGAGCGGTTGATCGAGCACGCCGCGCGCGCGCACCTGCAGCTCGCCCTGCGTGTCGATGATCATCCGCTGGATCTGATGCCCGAAGCCGCCCATGACGCTCGTCGACACGAGCATCAACGCCACGCCGAGTCCGACACCGACGATCGAGATCAGCGTGAAGAACGACACCCGCCCCGTCGGGAAGAGCTGCTTGAGGGCGAGGTAGATCGGCCAGGGCATCGCGGAATTGCGGAGTTCAGATTGCGGATTGCAGAATGTGTTCCCGAAGCGCGGCTGAGGTCAGCACGCCAATCCGCACTCCGCAATCCGCATTCCGCAATTAGACTGACGGCGCGGTCGTGGGCCGGAGCGACGGGAACAAGATCACATCGCGGATGCTCTCCGCGCCAGTGAGCAAAATGCAGAGGCGGTCGATGCCGACGCCCATGCCGCCGGCGGGCGGCATGCCGTGCTCGAGCGCGAGCAGGAAGTCGGTGTCGAGGTTCTGCTTCTCTTCGCCCACTTGCTTCTCGAACATCTCGCGCTGCACGAACGGATCGTTCTGCTCCGAGTAGGCCGGCGCCACTTCCATGCCGCCGATGATGCACTCGAAGACGTCGATCAGGCCCGGGTCTTCCTTGTTCAACTTGGCGAGCGGGCACAGCTCCTTCGGCAGATGCGTGACAAACGTCGGCTGAATCAGCGTCGGCTCGATCTTCTTGCCGAAAATCTCATTCACGACCTCATGCGTTTCCCAGCCGGCGTGGACTTCGAGGCCGAGCTTCTGGCACGCCTCGACCGCCTTGTCCCGATACTCCGGCTTGCCGCGGAACGAGCTGAGCGCGAAGCCCGCCGTCTCGTCGATCAGGTCGAAATAGCGCACGCTGCGCCATTCGCCGGCGAAGTTGATCATCTGGCCGCTCGCCGCGTGCTTGATCTCGGTCGTGCCGATGACGTCGCGGCACAGATCGGCGAAGATCGCCTTCAGCAGCTCCATCATGCCCTGGAAATCGGAGTAAGCCTGATAGACCTCGAGCATGGTGAACTCGGGGTTGTGCTTGCGCGAGACGCCCTCGTTGCGGAACACGCGGCCGATCTCGAACACGCGATCGTAGCCGCCGACGAGCAGGCGCTTCAGGCGCAGCTCGAGCGCGATGCGCAGGAAAAAGTCCGCGCCGAGCGCGTTGTGGTGCGTCGTGAACGGCCGCGCCGCCGCGCCGCCCGCGACGCCTTCGAGCACCGGCGTCTCGACTTCGAAAAAGCTGCGCTTCGCGAGCGTCGAGCGGATGCTCGCCACGATCTTGCTGCGCAACATCAGGCGCGCGCGCGACTCGGCGTTAACGATCAGATCGAGGTAGCGCTGGCGATAGACCTGCTCCGGATCGGTCAGACCGTGCCACTTTTCCGGGAGCGGACGCAGCGCCTTCGACACGAGCGTGAAGGCGTCGACGCGCACCGTGATTTCGCCGGTCTTGGTTTTGAAGAGCGCGCCCGTGACGCCGATGATGTCGCCGAGATCGAGTTGCTTCTTGAACACGCCGTAGCGCTCCTCGCCGAGCACGTCCTTGCGAAAATAGAGCTGAATCTGGCCCTGCTGGTCCTGGATCTTCACGAACGAGCTGCCGCCCTGCACGCGGAACGTCACCAGGCGCCCGGCGACGGCGACGGCCGCGACGTAATCCTGCCCGTCGACGTAGAGCGCTTTGGCGTCCTGCGAAAAGTGCGTTTGCGCCGCGTTGGCTTGGAACGGATCGAAGCCGCCCGCGCGCATTTCCTGCAGCTTTTGGCGCCGCACGGCGAACTGGTCGTGAGTGATGTCCTGCTGGTTCTCGCTCATGGAACCGCGCACGATTAGGCGCGGCCCGCCGGGGGGCAAACGGAAATTGGGTTCTACCCACCTGGCTATTTCCCGTCGGGCAACACCCAGAAATCATCCCCCACGAACTGCCAGCCGGCCTCCTTCGCCCAAGCCTGATTCTGCGCTCCCGCGATCCAGAGCAACCGTTCGCCTTTTTTGAAGCGTTTCACCGGCACCAGTTCGGGCGCGGTCTGCGTCAGCGCCACAAAACCCATCGCGCCTTCCAGCTGAAAGCCACTGCGTTTCGCGGCCTCGACTTCGTCGGCGCGCCCGCTCAGCAGCCGATAGGAGTTCCCTTTCTCCTGCTTGAACAAGCGCTGCAAGGCCGAGCGGCGCGCGTCTCCCTCGCTGAAGAGCCCGAACACCGCATCGGTTTCCCAGCCGCCTTTCTCCAATCGCTGCTGCTCGGCCGGATCGGTCACGAGCAGGGAGTCTTCCGCCGCGGGATTTAGCATCAGCCAGGCGCGCGTCGCGGCGGCGAGGCCCGGCGCCGTCGCGGCCAGCACCAACCAAGTTCCCACGCTCCAGAGCACACCGCGAAGTAAGAATTTCATTCGGATTCCGACCGTGAGCGATCGTGCTTGTGCCGTCAGCTCAATTTCACGCCGGTAACCGCTGCGAACGCGGCCATCCAGGGCTGCGCGCCGCCTTTCCCCGCCGGGCCAACGCTTCGCGCCAACCCGGAAACGCTTGTTTCAAGTCGCTTTGCGCCTAGCGTGCGACGCTGTGTCACCGCTACTTGTCGCGATCGTTGTCAGCGCCTGCTT
Source organism: Verrucomicrobiota bacterium (assembly GCA_023432225.1). Lineage (GTDB taxonomy): Bacteria > Verrucomicrobiota > Verrucomicrobiia > Opitutales > Opitutaceae > Didemnitutus. Next base: position 61,724 of record JAEYUW010000010.1, on the reverse strand, counting down.
GGGCGCTTTGGTCGGTTTGATCCGCCAATGGATCGATCAATCCGGTCAGCCGGATCGTGCCGCAGACTTCGGCGGCGTGCGCACCTACACGCTCTGGGCTTTGCTCGGCTGCATCGGCGCGCACCTGACGAGTGAATACTCCACCGCCATCCTGCCCGTCTTGCTCGCCGTGGTCGCCGTGCACCTGACGGCCAGCCACGTGCGTTCCGCCAGCAACGGCTCCACGCCCGGCAGCACGACCTTCGCCGCCTCGTTGCTGACCTGTCTCATCGGCGCGCTCGTGCAATGGGGATTCACCGAGCCCGCCATCGTGCTGGCCGGCCTCACCGCGGTCGTCATCGGTCTGAAGCAAACGATCCACGCCTGGACGCGCACGATCTCCGGCGGGGACATCCGGGCGATGCTCCAGTTCGTCGCGATCACCGGCGTGATCCTGCCGCTCGTGCCGAACCAGAACTACGGCCCGTTCGACGCCTTCAATCCCTACTCCACCTGGCTGATGGTCGTGCTGATCTCCGGCCTCGGCTTCGTCGGTTACTTGATGATGCGCTTTCTCGGCAGCAGCGCTGGCATCACCGCGACCGGTCTGCTCGGCGGGCTCGCGTCGAGCACGGCGACCACGCTGGCCTTCAGCCGTCGCAGCAAGGACGAGCCCGCACTCTCCGCCCGCTACGCCGTCGCCGTCGTGCTCGCCTGCACGATCATGCTCGCGCGCATTCTGGTCGTCGTCGGCGTCATCAACCGCGAACTCGCGCTCTCGCTGCTCGTCCCCTTCGGGCTGATGGCGGTGCCGGGTCTGCTTTATTCGATCGCCGTTCTCGCCTTCGGCAAGGACGACTCCACCGTGAGTCCGCCAACGCTGCACAATCCCCTTTCGCTGAGCGTCTCGATCAAGTTCGCCGTCATCTACGCAGCCGTCGCCTTCCTCGTGAAAGCCGCCACCTCGCTCCAGCTGCAAAGCAGCCTGCTGCCGCTGAGCTTCGTCTCCGGCCTGACCGACCTCGATGCGATCGCCCTGCTCATGGCGAACAATCGCAACGACGGCACCGTCCTCCCGCTGCTCGCCACGCAGGCCGTCATCGTGGCCGCCATCGCCAACTCGCTCCTCAAAGCCGGCTTCGCCTTCACGCTCGGTTCGCCCATCCTCCGGCGCAACGTCACCGCCGTCCTCGGCGCCACGATGGCCATCGGTGTCGCTTGCCTGTGGTTCGGCTGGTGAAACCACCGCCCGCCTCCGCTCCGATGTCCGACCAATCCCACGCCCCGTCAAACTCCCTCGCGCTCGACGTCGTCGACTGGGGCCGCACCGCCTATGCCGACGCCTGGCGACGGCAGGAAGAACTCGTCGCCGCCCGCAACGACGGCCGCGCGGCCGACACGCTCGTCTTCACGGAACACCATCCGGTCTTCACGATGGGCGTGCGCCGCGGCGCTGAACAAAACCTCCTCTGGAACCCCGCCGAACTCGCGCGTCGCGGCATTGAGGTCGTCACGACGAACCGCGGCGGCGACATCACTTATCACGGCCCGGGCCAGATCGTCGGCTACCCGATCGTGAATCTCGCTCCGCGCAAAGACCTGCACGCCTACTTGCGCTTCCTCGAAGACGTGATGATCGCCACGGTCGCGCGCTACGGACTCACCGCCGGTCGCAACCCCGGGAAAACCGGCATCTGGATCGAGAAACGCAAGATCGCCGCCATCGGCGTCGCGGTGAAAAAATGGACGACCTTCCACGGCTTCGCGCTCAACGTGAACACCGACCTCGCGCCCTTCACCGGCATCATCCCCTGCGGCATCACCGCGGCCGACGGCACCGTGACCTCGATGCACCTCGAGTTGCACCGCCCCGTCGATTTCGCCGCCGTGAAACAGGCGCTCGCCGAGGAGTTCCGCGCGCGCCTGCCGGAGTTTTTCGCCGGCGCGACGGCATGAGCCAACCGACGCCCGACGCCGCGCCTCTCGACCGCCGCGTGCGCCTCGGCCTCGCGCTGCTGCTCGCCGCCATCACCCTCGCGTGGAGCAACAGTTTCGGGGTGCCGTTCCTGTTCGACGACGTCACATCGCTCGCCGCGAACGAATCGATTCGTCACCTCTGGCCGCTCGCGCCCGGCCCCCTCGCTCCGCCCGTCGGCGGCGACACCGTGTCCGGCCGCCCCCTGCTCAATCTGAGCTTCGCGCTCAACTACGCGCTCAGCGCCCACGCCGTCTGGAGCTATCACGCGGTCAATCTCGCGATCCATGCGGCCGCCGCGCTGCTGCTCTTCGGCCTTGTCCGACGCACGCTACGCACCCTCCCGCTGCGCGATCGGTTCGGCGCCGACGCCGATTGGCTCGCCCTCGCCATCGCCGCGCTCTGGGCGCTGCATCCGCTACAAACGGAGTCGGTCACGTATCTCTCGCAACGCGCCGAATCGCTCGCGGCGCTGCTGGCGTTCGGCACGCTCTACGCTTTCGCCCGCAGCTGGTTCGCCGCCGCTTTCCTCGCCTGCCTCGCGGGTATGGCGGCGAAGGAAACGACGGTCGTCGTCCCGGTCCTCGCCGCGCTCTACGCCCGCGCCTTCCTCACCGTGAGCTGGCGCGAAACGTGGCAACGCTTCCGCGGCCCGCTGCTCGCCCTCGCGTCGACCTGGCTGCTGCTCGGCGCGCTACTCGCCGTGTTCGGTAACCGCGGCGGCACTGCGGGACTCGGCACCGCCTCCGCGCTCGATTACGCGCTCGCCCAACCGGCTGCGATCCTGCGCTACGTGCGCCTCGCGTTCTGGCCGCATCCGCTCGTCTTCGACTACGGGCAACGCCCGCCGGAATTCGCCGCGAGCGCGCTCGCCGCTCTGGTGGCGCTGCTGGCCTTGTTCGCCACGACGCTGTGGGCTCTCGTCCGGCGTCCCTCACTCGGTTTTGCCGGCGCGGCGTTTTTCCTCCTGCTCGCGCCGAGCTCGAGCGTCGTGCCCGTCGCCTCGCAATTCATGGCCGAGCACCGCCTCTACGCGGCGCTCGCGGTGATCGTCACGCTCTTCGTCCTCGCCGCGTATCGCTGGCAACCGCGCGCCACGCCTTACGTCTGTGCGATGCTCGCGCTCGCCGCCGGTCTCGCGACCTACGCCCGCAATCGCACTTATCACTCCGACCTCGCGCTCTGGTCCGACGTGATCGCGAAAGCGCCGCGCAACGCCCGTGCCTGGGTCAACCACGGCCTTGCGCTCGAAGCCGCGGGTCGTTCCGCCAACGCCCTCGATTCGTTCGCGAACGCCGTGGCGCTCGAGCCGGTGTTTCCCTTCGCACACAACAACTATGGCCAGGCGCTGCTGCGCGCCGGACGCGTGAGCGACGCGCTGCACGAGTTCGATCTGGCGATCGCGCAACACCCGACGCTCGCCGCCGCGCATTTCAACCGCGGCAACGCCCTGCTCGCGCTCGGCCGCGTCGACGAGGCGATCGCGAGCTTCGAATCCGCCCTGCATCGCCAGCCGCAACTCACCGACGCCCGCCTCAATCTCGGCAGCGCGCTTCACCGCGCCCGTCGCTACGCCGAAGCCGAGGCGATCAACCGCGCGCTCCTCGCCGAGCAACCCGACTCCGTGGCCGCGCACTGCAATCTCGCGAGCACGCTGTTCGCCACGCGTCGTCAGACCGAGGCGCTCGAACACCTCGCCCGCGCCACCACGCTCGCCCCCGAAAACCTCACCGCGCGCGTCAACTACGGCACCGCGCTCGCCGTCACCGGCCGGCCCACCGAAGCCGTCGCGCAGTTCCGCGCCGCCGTCGAGTTGCGCCGCGACGATCCCGGCCTGCTGCTCAACTACGCCGCCGTCCTCGCGCAAGCCGGCGACACCGCCGCCGCCCGCACGACGCTCGACCGCGTCCTCACACTCCAGCCCGGCAACGCCGACGCGCGCCGCCTGCGCGAGCAACTTCGTTGATTATCCGCGATTAACCGGCGCCGCCGCGCCATCAGCGCGCGCGATAGCCGGCCGGCCGCGCAAAACCCACTTGTCCTTCCGGCGCCTTCGTGTCCTTTCGTATCTCCTCCCGATGACACCGACCTCGCGCAAACCCGACTGGCTCCGCGCCAAGCTGCCCTCCGGCCCCGGCTACAAAGCCACGCGTGCCCTTGTCGAATCGAGCAAGCTCCACACGGTGTGCCAATCCGCGCAATGCCCCAACATCGGCGAGTGCTGGTCGCGCGGCACCGCGACGGTGATGATCCTCGGCAACATTTGCACGCGCTCCTGTAACTTCTGCGCGATCCAGGTCGGCCGTCCGACGGAGTTCGACCTCGGCGAGCCCGCGCGCGTGGCCGATGCCGTCGCGAAAATGGGCCTGCGCCACTGCGTCATCACCTCCGTCGCCCGCGACGATCTGAAGGACGGCGGCGCCAGCGTCTGGGCCGCCACGATCCGGGCCACGAAATACAAGAGCCCGCAGTGCGCCATCGAGGTGCTCGTGCCGGATTTCAAGGGCCACCTGGATCAAGTCGACATCGTGCTCGACGCCAAGCCTGACATTTTCAACCACAACGTCGAAACCGTAGAGCGCCTGCAAAAGCCCGTGCGCGTGCAAGCCCGCTACGACCGCAGCCGCTCTGTGCTCCGGCACGCCAAGAGCCGCGGCTTCACGACGAAGACCGGCATCATGCTCGGCCTCGGCGAACGCCAGGACGAGATCGAGCAATGCATCCGCGACATCGCGAGCGACAAGACCGACATCCTCACGATCGGCCAATACCTGCAGCCCACGCCGCAGCATTGGAAGATCGACCGCTGGGTGCCGCCGGAGGAATTCGCGCACTGGAAGAAATTCGGCCTCGAACTCGGCATCGGCGTCATCGAATCCGGCCCGCTCGTTCGCTCCAGTTACCATGCCGACGAGCAGTCCGCGAAATACACCGGCGAAGAGCACCTGAACACGCAGAACGCCCTCGCAGCGCGCTGAGCGGAAGCGGATATCCGGCCGGGAACGCTCAGCCGGAGTAGCGGGATCGGCCTCGTCGATGGTCATTCATGTAGCCGACGGCTCATGAAAACATTTCCCGCCACTCTTTCCGGTGCGTCCGTTCCTCGCACCGTCGTCCGTCTCCTCGCCGCTGTCGCCGCTCTTTTGTTCGTCGCGCCCCCGCAGACCGCAGCTCAGTCCGCTCTTCCTCTGCCGGTTTATCGCTGGACCACTCTCGCCGGTCGCGCCTCTGTCGGCACAGAGGACGGTTCTCTGACCGACGCACGCTTCGCTCACCCACACGGACTCGCGCGCGACGCGTTGGGCAACCTCTACGTCGCCGACACCGGCAATCACACGATCCGGAAGATCACGCCAACCGGCCTGGTCTCCACATTCGCGGGCCGCGCGGGACTGCCCGGCAGCGCCGACGGCACCGGCTCGGCCGCGCGGTTCAACCGCCCCGAATCGGTCGGCGTTGACGCCAACGGCAACGTCTACGTCGCCGACACCGGCAACCACACGATTCGGCTCATCACGCCCACCGGCGTCGTCAGCACGCTCGCCGGCCAGACGGGCAACGCCGGCTACGCCGACGGCGCGACGGCGAGTGCGCGGTTCGACTCTCCGAGCGGATTGATCGTCGCGCCCGACGGCACCGTTTATCTCGAGAACCACGGCCTGCGCAAAATCGCCGGCGGTCAGGTCACTACCCTGCAACTTCCGGAGACTGCCCGCGCCGCCGACGGCAGCGCCGTGCGCGTGTCGCTCGGCGCGTTCGCTGCCGACGCCAACGGCCGCCTGTATTTCCGCGGATCGGTCACCGACGTGCACTATTCGGTGAATCGCTGCCTCGTCCGCCGCGAAGCCGATGGCACGCTGACGCTCTGGTGGTTCCCCAACGACTATTCCACCCTCGGCTGGAGCGCGCCCACGATCTTCAACGACGTCTTCGGCAACCTCTATCTCACGCACAACTATCCGGGCATCGGCGGCACGCCCGGCTTCCGCGAAGGGCTGGCCTACAATCCTGCGACCCACGCGCTGACCCAGCGGACGATTTTCGTCGGCGTATTCGGCGAGATGGATGAGGTGCGCGGCATCGCCGTCGACGCGTCCACCGGCCGCTGGTTCTACACGCGGGCGAGCGACAGCGCGATCGCCTCCTCCGACGGTCCCATTTTTGCTGGCACCGCGGGTTCCAACCGCAGTGAAGATGGCACCGGAGCAACGGCCCGCTTTACGGATGCCGAGTCACTCACCGTCGCCCGCAATGGCGAGGTGTGGGTGTTGGACCGCATCACCACTTACGGTTCGCTGGAGCCGTATTGGCAACTCAAGCTGCGCCAAATCCCCCCCGCGGGCATCACCTCCTCCAGCTGGGTGCCGCTGCAATTCAGCATGGATTACCAGCCGGGCAACCTCAGCCTCGCGCGCGACGCGAACGACCGCCTCCTCGCCTCCATCTACCAGGCCGGCAACCGTCTCCTCCGCCGTGGCACGGACGACACCTGGCAAACGCTGCCGCTGCCACCGACGTTCTGGCAGGCGATCCGCGGATCCACCGTGACCGCCGACGGCAAACTCTACCTGATTGCCTACGACGGAATCGTCTATCGCTACGAAGAAGGCGGCTCGCTCACTGCCATCGCCGGCGGCAGCTCCGCCACCACCAAACAGGACGGCGCCGGCAACGCCGCGAAATTCAACTCCCTGGTCGCCCTGTGCTCCGACGACACCGGCAATCTCTACGTCATCGACTCGTGGGAGAACGCGAGCTACGTGCGCCAAATCACGCCCGCCGGCACGGTCACGACGCTGGTCGAGAACGCCAACTGGACCGTCAGCGTCGACGGCGGCCCTTGCCCGCCGAGCGCGCTCGTCGTCGACCGTGAGCAAAACATTTTTCTCTCCTACAGCGCCAAGTCGGTTGTGCGCACGGACAGCTTCGGCTGGTCCCGCGCGTATTCCTACGGCGTGAATACGATCCGCCGCATCGCTCGCAACGGCGAGGACACCCTCATCGGCGCCTCGCCCGGCAACGATGGGGCTGACGACGGACTGACGGGCACCGCGCGCTTTTCCCGGCCCACCGCGCTCGCGCTCGATCGCAACGACAACCTCTACGTCATCGACGACGAAGGCCGCACCATTCGCAAAGCGGTCTTCGTCGGCCGCGCCCCCACGCTCAGCCGGCAGCCCGCGAGCGCCACGGTGAACGTCGGCGCCAGCGCGACCTTCAGCGTCGAAGCGTCCGCGGGCGCGACGCCCTCTTACCAATGGTATTTCAACGGCACCGCGATCGCCGGCGCCACCAGCGCCGCCTACACCGTGTCGAGCGCCCGCAGCACCGACGCCGGCGACTACACCGTCGTCGTCGCCAACGAAGTCGGCAGCGTGACGAGCAACAAAGCGACGCTCACCGTCACCAACGCCCCGCCCCCGCCGCCCTCCGGCGGCGGCAGTGGTGGTGGTGGCGGCGCACCGTCGCTCTGGTTTGGCTTGGCCGTCGTCGCGCTCGTCGTTTGGCGCCAGCGCCTGCGTTAACCGCGCGCGCGAATTCGGCCGGAGAAGAGTCGAGCCGCGATAGCGGATTCGTTCGCTCCGACTGTCGTTTCCGGCGGGCCGCCTCGTATGACTACTCCCGCCTTCTCCCTTCGGCGTCAGCGCATGATCCGTGCGATCCTCGCCGCAAGCTGCATCTTCAACGCGGCCATCGTTCCGGTGCTCCTGTCGGCAGCGATGCCTCAACCGGTCTATCGCTGGACCACGCTCGCCGGACGCGTCACGCTCGGTGACGAGGACGGACCCGCGCTCGACGCGCGTTTCAATCATCCGCGCGGACTCGCGGCGGACCTGAACGGCAATCTCTACGTCGCCGACACCGGTAACCACACGATCCGCAAGATTTCCCCGCAAGGCATCGTCTCCACTCTCGCCGGCAAAAGTGGCGCGGCCGGCGCCGCGGACGGCCCGGGCAGCACCGCACGCTTCAATGCGCCGCGCGGCATCGGCGTCGACGCCAACGGCAACGTCTATGTCGCCGACACCGGCAACCACACGATTCGCAAGATCACTCCCGACGGCGTCGTCTCGACGCTCGCCGGACAGGTCGGCAAAAGCGGCTCCGCCGATGGCGCCGCCACCACGGCCGCGCTCTTCGACGCGCCCGACCGGCTCTCCGTCGCGCCGGACGGCACCGTTTATCTCTTCAATACCGGCCTGCGCAAAATTTCCGCCGGCACCGTGCAGACCATCACCATTCCCGCGGGGACCGTGGACATTTGGGGCTACAGCCTTCCCGTCGGCATTCACGACTGCCCGGCGATCGACGGCAGCGGTCGCCTCTATTTTTGGAGTTTTTCGAAGACCTCCTATGGCCAATACGTGGCCTTCATCGCGATCATGGATCAGACGGGCCAATTTTCCGCCCAGCCGTCGTTCAGCGATCTAGGCACCGGCACGGGAAAGCACGCCATCTTCAACGACGCGGCGGGCAACATCTACGCGACCTACGACTACCTGCGGCTGGGCTCCGGTGGCTACCATTTCTCCGGCGGCACCGTGACGTCCACCGGTCCTGCCACCACGGCGTGGTTCGGCACGTTTGATGACGACCCGACGATGCCGTTGGGCGTAGCCGTCGACTCCAGCGGCCGCTGGTATTTCACGCGCGAATCCGATTCCGCGATCACGCGCGACTCCGCCGTCTACGCCGGCACGCCGAGCGGGATTCGCGATGGGTTGGGGACTCGCGCGACGTTCGACGACGTGTCCTACCTGAGCCTCGACTCCGCCGGCAATATCTGGGTCGCGGAAGCGCAGAGAACTTTCGCCCCCAGCATGAGCAGCCCCTCGCACCGTTCGAGCTCGGTCGTGCGCAAAGTGTCACCGACCGGCGAAGTGAGAACCGTGACGCTCGTCGGCGACTATTACTTTTATCACCAGCCCGTCGGGCTGGCGATCGACGGGGCCGACAACATCTACCTCGCCGATTCCTCGAGCGGTTTTTATCGGCTCTACCGCTCCCAGTCCATCGGAGAGCCCTTCCCTTTGGTGGAGACCAGCGGCTGGAACTATACGCAACGCCACGGTCTGGCCGTCGATTCGCTCGGGAACTTCTGGACGTATTCGAGCTACGACACCACTCGCCTCGCCCCGACTTCCCAGATCCTGCGTCGCTCCGTCAGTGGCGACTGGACCGTGGTCGCCGGCGGCACGACCGCCGAAATCAAGGACGGACAAGGCGAATCCGCCCGGATCGGTCGCGCCTACTCCCTCATCACGGACAGCGGCGGCAATGGCGTTTTTCTCGACGCCACTTACGACGGCAGCAACGTCCAGGTTTGCTTCGTGCGCCGTATCACGCCACTCGGCGAAGTCACCACCCTGAGCCGCGACCTCACGGTCAAAACCACCGCCGGCGGAGTCACCACGACCCGCGCCCCCGCCAGCTTCGCGCTTACCAAGGCCGGCCTGTTCGCGCTGGTGGATTCCGCCAGCGTGAGGCTGAGCGACGGGCAAGGAAACGAAGTCGTCATTGGCGGAGTGCCGGGCGTGTTCGGCTCCAGCGACGGCGTCGGTGACAAGGCCGGCTTTCTCGAGCCCACCGCCATCCGTGCCGACGCCCGCGACAACCTCTACGTCATGGACCAACTCGGCACCGTGCTGCGCAAAGGCGAACTGCTCGGCTACCTTCCAGGCATCACAGCGCAGCCGCAAAGTCTGACGGTCGCCGCCGGCGGCAGCGCACAGTTCTCCGTCACGGCGGCCGCGACGACGCCCTCGCCCACCTACCAATGGTTTCTCAACAACACCGCGGTCAGCGGAGCCACGAGCAACACGCTCACGCTGGGACTCGTCAGCGCGGCCCAAGCCGGCGACTACACCGTCGTCGTCTCGAACGAACTCGGCAGCGTCACCAGCAACAAGGCCACGCTCACCGTCACCGGTGCACCGCCGCCGCCTCCATCCGGCGGCGGATCCGGCGGTGGCGGCGGCGGTGGCGCGCCGTCACTCTGGTTTGGCTTGGCGGTTCTCGCCCTCAGCGGACTGCGCGCCGCACGCGCGCGCTTACACCAAACAGCTGGCCAAGCTGGCGAGTGAACTTCAGCTTGGGCGGATGCTGAAGCGTCTCGTCCGGGTGTGGGTCTTTTGTTTGGCGGCGTGCGGCCTTTCGCTCGCCGCCGCCGTTCGCGAGGAACTCGACGTTTCCTATCTCGAAGGCGCCGTGCTCGCCTCCGCCGACAACTACCGCCGCAACCAATGCCGGCTCGACCTCCGCCTGCCCGAGCAGTCCGGCTTCAGCACCGTGATCTGGTTGCACGGCGGCGGGCTCACCAGCGGCAAGCGCCACTATCCTCAGATCGATGAACCCGGCGTCGGCGTCGTGGCGGTTTCCTATCGACTGTCGCCGGCCGCTGAGCATCCCGCCTACCTCGAAGATACCGCCGCCGCCGTCGCGTGGGTGCTGCGCCATATCGCCGAACGCGGCGGCGATCCGAAAAAGGTCTTCCTCGCCGGCCACTCCGCCGGCGGCTACCTCGCCGCGATGGTCGGCATGGACCCGCGCTGGCTCGCGGCGCACGGCCACGCCCCGAAGGAACTTGCCGGTCTGATGCTCGTCAGCGCGCAAGTGACGACGCATTTCCACGTGAAGAAACTCCGCGGCGACACGGGCCACGAGCTGCGCCCGATCATTGACGAGTTCGCTCCGCTCTTTCACGTGGCAAAGGATCTGCCGCCGATCTGCTGCATCCTCGGCGACCGCGCCATCGAGTTCAAAAACCGCGTCGAGGAAAACGCGCTCTTCGTCACCAGCCTGCGCAATCTCGGGCACCCGTTCGTGGAATTCCACGAGATGGGCGGGCTCGATCACCTCTCCATCGTCCGCGGCGCGTGGATCATCATGCCGGCCTTCATGGAGCGCGTGCTGAGCGGCCGGCCAGCAGCCGCACGCTGACCGATCTCCGCGGCGTGGCTCGCACGGCAACGTTCGCTGAGGCGCCGGCGTCACCCACTCGTAGCGCTCCCGGATTGCGTCCGGCGGCAGTGCGCTTTTCGTAACCGCGTATGCGATCTCACCTGCGCCCCCTCCTCGCTCTTTTCTGTCTCAGTTTTTTTCTCGTCTCGCTCGCCCACGCCGCCGCGCAACTCGTCTCCGGCCCCATGCTCGGCTACAGCGCGCATCGCGAAGTGTTCGTCTGGCTCGAGGTGAAAGACGCCAAGTCCGTCACGCTCGACTACTGGGTCTCCGGAAAACCGGAAACCAAGAAAACGCTGACGCGCACCGATCTCACCGCGCATCCGGCCGCCGGACAGATTGTTCATTTCCGGCCCGGCTTGCTCGAGCCCGGCACGCGCTACGACTACACCGTCTCGATCGACGGCAAGCCGCAGACCTTTCCGTTCCCGACGACGTTCAAGACGCAGGAGCTCTGGGCGTGGCGCAAGCCGCCGCCCGATTTCAAGTTCCTCGTTGGTTCCTGCGCCTACATCAACGAGCCCGCACTCGACCGCCCCGGCGAAGGCTACGGCAAGACCACGCGCACGTTCGAGCTCATGGGCGAAACCGGCGCCGACTTCATGGTGTGGCTCGGCGACAACTGGTATTGGCGCGAGCCGGACTACGACTCGATCAGCGGACTCTGGTATCGTCCGCAGCACGACCGCGCGATTCCCGAGATGCGCCGGTTGCTCGCGTCGATGAACCACTACGCCACGTGGGACGATCACGACTACGGCCCGAACGACTCGAACTGGTCCTACGAGTTCAAGGACGAGGCGCTGAAGATTTTCCAAGCCTACTGGGGCAACCCCAGCTACGGCGAACGCGACAATCCCGGAGTCTACACGAAATTCTACTGGGGCGATGCCGCGTTTTTCCTGCTCGATAACCACTATCACCGCGACGCCGCGACGCTGAACCAGGACACTAATCCGACCAAATCCCAGTGGGGCCGCCGCCAGCTCGAATGGCTCAAGCAATCGCTGCTGCAGGCGAAAGAGCTGAACCATTTCAAATTCCTGTTCATCGGCACCGGCAACCAGATGCTCCAGACTGAGCCGCGCGGCGAGCCGCACGAACTCTACCGCCGCGAGCGCGAGGAGCTCCTCCAGTTCATCCGCGAATACAACCTCACCGGCGTCGTCTTCCTCACGGGCGACGTGCACCACAGCGGTGTTTATCGCCGCCGTCTCGAGCCGAACGGCCCGTGGGTTTACGAGCTGACCTCGTCGCCGCTGGCGGCTGGCTCGTGGGAAGTGGAGAAGAGCGTGAAAGCCAGCGATCCCTACGTGCTCAAGGACACACTCGTGGGCGATCAGAACTTCTGCACGGTCGCGCTCACCGGCGAAGGCGCCGAGCGCGCGCTCACGTTCACGTGCACCGACAAGCAGGGCGTCACGCGCTTCACGCACACGGTGAAGGCCACCGATCTCGGCTTCGTGCCGCGGCGGCGCTCAGGGAATTGAATAAATTGGTGCGCTGCGCCCGCGTTGATCTGTCGTCGCCCGCATCCCAGCTAAATTAGCCTCGCCCCGCCGGAACGCGGGGCTAATTTTTTGCGGGCAAAACAGCTCGCATGGATACCAAACAACAAATCGTCGAGAACTGGTTGCCGCGCTACACCGGCGTTCCGCTCAAGGACTTCGGCCAGTATATTCTTCTCACCAACTTCGACGCCTACGTCGAAACGTTCGCGCAGTGGCACAACGTCCCCGTCATGGGCCGCGACAAGCCGATGAGCTCCGCCACCGCCGACGGCATCACGATCATCAATTTCGGCATGGGCAGCGCGACCGCCGCGACGGTCATGGATCTGCTCACCGCGATCAACCCGAAGGCGGTCCTCTTCCTCGGCAAATGCGGTGGCGTGAAACACCGCGCGAAGGTCGGCAGCCTCATCCTCCCCATCGCGGCGATCCGCGGCGAAGGCACGAGCAACGACTACTTTCCGCCCGAAGTGCCCGCGATGCCCTCGTTCGCACTCCAGAAAGCCATCTCGACCACGATCCGCGACCACAGCCGCGACTACTGGACCGGCACGGTCTACACGACGAATCGCCGCGTCTGGGAACACGACGCCGAGTTCAAAAAATACCTCGCGCGCCTGCGCGTCATGGCGATCGACATGGAAACCGCCACGGTCTTCATCACCGGTTTCCACAATGAAATTCCGACCGGCGCGCTGCTGCTCGTCTCCGACGAACCGATGACCCCCGAAGGCGTGAAGACCGGGGAGAGCGACCGCAAGGTAGATGGCGACCACGTCTCCTCGCACATCCGCATCGGTATCGATTCGCTCAAGCAGCTCATCAACCAGGGCCTCACGGTCAAACACCTGAAGTTTTAGCGCGGCGTTGCGAAATCGCGCGTCCACAGTTTTGCTGGACGTGGTGTCTTCATGATCGTCCGTATCAAAGGCGCGATTTCGAACTGCTACCTCCTGCTCGGCGACAAGCCCGTGCTCGTCGACACCGGTGCGCCCGGCGATCTGCCGCGCATCCTCGCCGCGCTCAAGCAGCACCGCATCGAGCCGCGCCAGCTCGCGCTGATCCTCCTCACGCACGGCCACAGCGACCACGCCGGCAACGCCGCCGATCTCCGGCAGCGCAGCGGGCGGCCCGTCGCTTTGCACGCCAACGACGCGCACCTCGCCCGCACCGGCAAAAACGGCGTGCTCGCCGCGCAAGGCCCGCTCGGCCGCTTGATTCGCCCCTACGTCGACGAGGATTTCCAGGCCTTCGAACCCGATATCCTTTTCCGCGAAGCGTTCTCGCTCGAACCCTACGGCGTGCGCGGAAACGTCCTCCCGACCCCTGGCCACACCAACGGCTCCGTCTCGGTCGTCCTCGCCTCCGGCGAAGCGATCATCGGCGACGTCCTGCGCGGCTCGATGATGTGGCCCAACCGCGCGCGTCCGCCGTTTTTCTGCAACGACGTCGATCTGAATGCCCGCAGCATCGTGCGCCTCGCGCGCGAAGGACTGCTGCGCTGTCACCCCGGCCAATTCGGCAGCTTCCCCGGCTCAGAACTCGGCCGCTACCTCACCACCGGCGGCAACGAAGTCTTCCAGCTTTCCGGCGAGCCGGTATGATTGCGCCGCGCCGAGCGCGCGAAACTCCCGCAGCCCTTCGGCGTAGGGCCGGTTTTCAACCGGCCCAAACCAAGCCGCGCTCGCACGCCGGACCTCCAAGCGACGATGCTCTTGGGCCGGTCGGAGACCGGCCCTACTCACGCGAACAATCCCGTCCACACAAACCACCCGTAAGCGCCAAGCAACACGGCACCGACCCAGCGCGGCAATCCGCCAAACGCCAGCAGGCAAAAGGCGTGCACGATCACCGCGCCGCCAATCAAGAAGAGTCCCGTCACAAACAGCGGCGGCACGCCGACGGGCACGAGTAGCGCGAGAATCCCGAGACACAGCGGAATGCAGATGTGTCCGTCACCGACCTGCGAGCTGTAGACGACATCCGCGCGCCGCTTCCACCCCCAGTAGAGCGCGAGCAACGCGTTCGGCAGCACCATCAGCCAGCCGCTCAGCCAGCCGAGATTCGCCGCACTCACAAAGCCCGACTTCTGCGCTGTGATCCACGTCACGAGCCAGTCGATGCTCTCGTAGAGCGCCCACGCCGTCGCGAGCACGACGATCAGGTCGACGTAGAACAACACCCCGAACGACGCGCGGCGCTGCACGTTGTGCTTCATCACGTCGAAAACCTGAAACGTCTGCCAAAACAGAAACAGCCCCACGAGCATCAGCCCGTCCGTGCGCGTGAGCTTGCCGTCGTCAGCGAGCAGCCACGTCGCGCCCGTGAAGAACAGCACCGCGGTCAGCGTCAACAGCAGCGACAAGCGATTGATCTGCGCGCCGGTCGCCGCCCCCGCGCCTCCCGCCCCACCACCGCTTTTCGCGCTCCCTTTCTTGCCGCCGCTTTTTCCCGTCGCCGGCTTTGCCCCGCCCGTCACCTGCAAACCAAACATCAGCGCCGGCAGACCGAGCAGCAGCGTGAGATTCGTCACGTTGTTCACGAGACAGTTGGTCAACACCTCCTGCGCCGGCCCACGCCGCTGCATCACGATGAAGACGAAGAGCAGGTTCCCGAGGCCCGAGCAGTAAGGCATCACAAGCGTGCCGAGCGCCGTGCCCTCGAGGCCGTGATCGAGCATCGCCTCGAGCCGCCACAACATGAGCAGCGACGCGACGAGGAAGACCCCGAAGTAGGTCCACGGATCGGTGAGTCCCAACGACTCGATGAACGGCGGCAGCACGCCGCGGATTCAGGCGGCGCGCGCGCGGACGTTCAAGAACGTAGCGCCGCGTGCGGTAGGACCCGGCTTCAGCCGGTCCAACAACACGCGAAACGAAAGCAGCGCCGAACTCGGCGCCTTCAAACGCAACGCGATCAATCCAGGCCGGCTGAAGCCGGCCCTACTCACTGGAGCGGCGTATCGAGTCTCAGCCAGCGGTTCGCGAGATCGCGGAACACGGCGTCCGTGTTCTTCTGCACCACACTCTCCCCCGCAGCGATCGTTTGCGCGGCGCTGAAATCGCTGAGCACGGCGCAATAGTCGTTGTTGACCATGATGCCGATGAGGTCGCCAGTCTGCGCGAAGACGAGATCGCCGCGTTTCGGCGCGATTTCGCCGAAGAGGCGCGTCGAGATGCGATTGTCGATCTTCACGTAACCGGGGCGGCTCGCGTCGATGCGAAAATGCGTCTCGCCGTAGCGGCCGTCGTCGGCGCGCACGAGCACCACCGACGGGAACTTGAAGGGCTCCTTCGCGAGCTTGTAAACCTTCGCGCCCATGACGGCGGCGAGCGAATCGTCGAGCGGCACCACGACGACGCGCGGGTCGGCGTTGAGAAAACGGAGTTCGCTGGCCGGCGCCTTGAACGAGCCGCGCGTGAGCTGGCCGGCGATCAGGTCGTAGTTCGGCGGATTTTCCCACATGAGTGAGAAGGGCGTATCGCTGAGGTGCGCGAGCGCGTAGACGCGCGCGCCGTCGCTCACGAGCACGGTCTGCGAATCCTTATCCTTCACGCTCGGGCTGAAGAGGCCGGGACGGCGCGTCGTGACGTGCAGTTGCACGCGGTTGTTGAGGAACTCGGCGAAGAGCGTGTTCGGGTTCACCGGGCGATTGTCGCGGATCTCCTGCGTGAGTTCGGTGGACTTGGCCGCGAGCTGGCCGACGCCTTGCGCGAGCTGCGTGGTCTGCTCCTGCACCTTGGCGCGCTCCTGGCGCTCGACCTCGATCTGCTGCTTGGCCTCGGTGAGGTTTTGCGAGATGAGCTGCTTTTCCTGCTCGGCGACCTTCACGGCGACGTTGAGCGATTCGATACGCTGACGCGCTTCGGCGTTGGCGCGCTCGGCCTTGGCGAGTTCGGCTTTCTGACGCTCGGCTTCGGCGCGGCGCTCTTCGAGCTCGCGCTGCATCTTGGCGAGCTGCTCCTTGGTGAGGAACGCCTCGTTGGTGGCCTCGGAGTATTTTTTCTCGAGTTCCTTCGCGGCGGCGGTCGTCGAGGAGAGCGCGCCTTGCAGTTGCTGTTTCTGCTGCTCGAGTTGCGAGAGGGCTTTCTCGCGCTCGGTGAGCGTGCCGGTGGTGGTGTTGAGTTGCGCGGCGAGTTGGTCGCGGGCGGCTTTCTCGTCCTCGAGGGAAACGCGCATGAGTTCGACCATGTCGGCGTTCACCGCGGGCGCGGCGGCGGCGGACACGGCCGTCGGCGCGGGGGTGTCGAGTGGACGCTGCGGCTCGGCCTTCTCCCAGCGCGTGAGCGCGAGGAGGTTGAGCAACAGGAAGTCGCAGATGATGAGGAGAAGCGTCTTGTTCATGACGGCGCGTGGGCGGCCGGTCAGGCGACGAGCGGAGCGGCCTGCTGGGCCTCGAGGATGAGCTTGCGCTTGTAGTTCCGCACGTGGCGGATTTTCACGAGCGCGACGCAGATGATGCCGAAGAGATTCGACGAGTAGGCCGCGAGGAGATTGGCCTCGATGAGGCCCATGACCTGGAGCACGAGCGCGGTGGCGGTGCCGGCGATGCCGATGTAGAGGCCGCCGTCGAAGAGATTTTCCTCGTTGTCGACGAGCCGCAGCTTCATCGCGGGCGGCAGCGATTGGCGGTCGACCTCGGCGAGCTTGAGCAGGCAAATCACATACATGCCGACCTGCAGCGCGGCGAAGACGGTGATCGAGAGGATGGTGGCGGTGTCCATGATGGGAGCGTTGGTTGAAGTCTGTTTGATGGCCTGCGTGGCGGTCTGGCCGAGGATCGGGATGATGAGCCGGAACTGGTATTCGGTGGCGGCCGCGGCTTTGAGGAGAAACGGCTCGGAAAACACGAAGAAGATGAACGTCAGGATGCTCGCGAGCACGCCGCTGCCCATGCGCGGAAAGGCGCCGTGCAGCCGTTTCTCCTCCGGGAAAAACAGGCGCAGGTCGATCGAGCGAAAGAGCAGAAACACGCCGACGAGGAAGGCCGCGTATTTCGCGAACACCGCCAGCTCCGGATGGCGCAGCACGAAGCCCGCACCGAACTCGAATTCGAGACCGGCGCTCTGCACGACGGGCGCTTGCCGCGTGACGAGCTGGCGGATGGCGCCTTCGCCGTTCGCGAGAGCGAGGCGGAGATTTTCCGCGCCCGGTTTGCCGAAAGCGATCAGGTAGCGCGCCACGCCGTCGGCCGAGCGCGTCATCAGCGCCGCGGTGTAGATAATCGGCAGGTGCTCGGGCGCGACGCGCGTGAGGTGCGCGAATTGTGCGACAGTGCCGGGGTTCGAGGCGGTGCGGAGTAGTTCGGAGAGCTGCACCCAGTTGAGGCGTTTGCCGAGCGTGAGGAGATCGAGATAGAATTCCTCGAGCGCACCCATTTGACCGGTGGACACGGCGGTCTCGGCCAGGGAACGCACTTCGCGCTGCAGCGTTGGCGAGAGGCGTTCGGCTTGCCACAGGTAGGCAGCGAGCAGAATGACCGCGTCCAGCGGCTGGCCGCCGGGGCGGTTGGCGGGCACGAAGCGCTGCGTGGTCGTGAGCTCAGCCGTTTTCAACAGCGCCTGCACACCGGAGAGCCGGGAGATCGAAAGGTATTTCCGCAACGTGTCGCGCGCCTGCGTGGTCACGAGGAATTTGAGCACCGGCGTCGACTCCGCCGGCGACGCCGCCGTGCGACCGACGAGCAGCGGCTCCAGCGCCGGGTCCCAGCCGCCCCACGGAATCATGTCGCGGTGACGTTTCTGATAGTCCGTAAAAATCACGCCCACAGCACCGGCGCCGGGATCGTTCACCGTGCGCGCCGCATCGAGCACGAGCTCGGCCGGGCCGGGACGATCGAGGTCGAGCAACGACCGGGCAAAGGCCGCGACCGTCGGCGTGTCGCGCCCGGCTTCGCGCAGCAGCGCGGGATTGAGCGACTTCACGTTCACCGGCAACAGCCACGCCACGGCAATCAGCGCCACGCCCGCCAACACGCCCGCGACCCAAGCAACAGAAATGGTGCTGGGCAGAGCGGTTTCGGGCTTCGACATGCGAGTGGACATAGCGCGGTGCGGCGCAGGCGGAAAACTATTTATTTGCGCGCAACTTGCGCGGACAAATACGCTGCGCACGATACGACCCATGCCGCTGCGAATTGTTCACTACGACGACCCCGTGCTCCGCAAAAAGGGCGCGAAAATCACGACCCACGATGCGGCGTTGCGCAAACTCGCAGCCGCAATGGTGGATGCAATGCACAGCGCGCATGGCATCGGTCTGGCCGCGCATCAGGTCGGACAGGCGATCCAGCTGTGTGTCATTGATCTGCGCGAGACGGACGTGGATTTCGACTGGGAACTCGACGGCGCCAAGCCGCCGCTGGAGCTTTTCATGCCGATGGTGATCACCAATCCGTCGATTGACGCGATCCCGGAGCCGCAGACTTCGATGGAAGAAGGCTGCCTGTCATTTCCCGAAATCCGCGGCGACGTCATGCGCCCCGACGAGATCGCCGTGAAATATCAGGACGAGCACGGCACGCCGCACACGCTGCGCTGCAACGGCCTGTTCGCCCGCTGCGTGCAACACGAGGCCGATCACTTGAATGGCGTGCTCTTCATCTCGCGCATGGACAAGGAAACGCTCGCGCAGCTCGAGCCGCAGCTGAAGGCGCTGAAGAAGCAGACGCGCGAA
This sequence comes from Verrucomicrobiota bacterium, assembly GCA_023432225.1. Taxonomy (GTDB): domain Bacteria; phylum Verrucomicrobiota; class Verrucomicrobiia; order Opitutales; family Opitutaceae; genus Didemnitutus. The sequence continues at coordinate 42,623 of JAEYUW010000010.1, read as the reverse complement.
GCGGCCAAGAAGTGAGCGGCGCCATGCCCGACGCCGCCAAACCGTCCGCCCGCTCCATCGCCACCCGCACCGGCGACGACGGCACCACTTCCCTGCTCTACGGCCAGCGTGTGCCGAAGCACCATCCGCAAATCGAAGCCGTCGGCTCGCTCGATGAGCTAAACGCCGCCATCGGCTTCGCCAAGGCAACGCAGCCGTCTGGCGCGGATCGCTCCGAGCTCGAGCGCATCCAGCAAGAGCTCGTGGCTTTGATGGGCGAGATCGCCTGCGCCGAAGCCGACGCGCCGCGCTACGCCGCCTCGAAGTTTTCGAAAATCGACGAGGCCGCACTCGCGCGCATCGATCAAGCGGTCGCGGCGATCGAGGCGCGCGGGCCGAAATTCGACGGCTGGGCGACGCCCGGAGCGAATGTGCATGCCGCGGCCTTCGAACTCGCCCGCACCGCCGCGCGGCGCGCCGAGCGGCGCGTCTCCGGGCTCGCCGCTCAGGGAAAAACCGTGCGGCCGCTGCTGCTGCAGTATTTGAACCGCGTGTCTGATTTGCTCTGGCTGCTCGCCCGCGAGGCGGAGAGCGAGTGAGAGGCACGAGAGTGCCCGCATAGCCTGCGAAAAGTAGGTGGCGCGCTCGTCGCGCCACTTCTTCGTGCCGGGACTCGATCGAGTTGCGCGCAAGCGCGCAACCTACCTCGCCGTTCGCGTTCGTCCGATGCCCGAGATAGAAATTTCCAGCAAACGACTGCGCATCCGTCGCATCGGCTAAGGACAGACCGCGCGCTTGTCTTCCGGGGCAGAGTTCCCACTAGTTGACGCGTCATGTGGCTGCCCATCGTTCTCATTCTGATCGCTGCACTCTTCCGTGTGCTGGCGACGATGGATTTTTCTTTCGCCAACATTTCGCCGATCATGGCGATCGCGTTTTGCGGTGCGGTGTATTTCCGCAAACGCTGGACCTGGGCCGTGCCGTTCGTGGCGCTGTGCGCGTCGGACATCTACATCAACTGGTTCTACGCCCGCGAATACGGCTACACCCTGCCGACCGCGGGCTACATTGCGCGCTTTGCGTGCTTCGCCGCGGCGATTCTGATCGGTCGCTGGGTGGCGACGCGCAAGTCGTGGCTGTGGCTGCTCAACGGCAGTCTGTTCGGCGCGCTGCTTTTCTACATCGTGACGAACACGCAGTCCTGGTGGTCTGATCCGTTCTACGCCAAGACGCTAGCCGGCTGGTGGCAGGCGCTGACGATCGGACATCCGGAATTTCCGCCCACGATCTACTTTTTCAAAAACACCCTCTTCGGCGACCTGATGTTCACCGGCCTGTTCGCCGGCATCATGGAGCTGGTTGCCCATCGCAAAGGCGAACCGAGCCTGGTCGACAGTGACGAAGAGGACGAAGAGAGCGAAGACGAAGCCGCGCCCGCGAAGGAAGAACCCGCGAAGGCGGAGTGACGCGCGAGCGGATCGAGAGAGTGGCGCGCGAGCGCGCAACTTAGCACGCCTCGCGCCCCGATTGAGCGGCTGACGAGCCAGAGCAGACGTGAAAACGAAACAGCCGACTTACGTCGGCTGCTCGGGGAAAACTTGCGGCGGCGAGGTGAGCGCGACCGCGGCGCGACACTTGGCGACTCAGAGCAAATCCGCCGCGAGTTCGGCGAGCCGGGAGCGCTCGCCTTTGGAGAGCTTCACGTGCGCGTGGAGCGACTGGCCCTTCATCCGATTGTGGCAGAAGACGAGGCCGTTGCTGCGCGCGTCGACGTAGGGATTGTCGATCTGCGCGGGATCGCCGATGAGCACGATCTTCGAACTCTCGGAAATGCGCGTGATGACCGTCTTCACCTCGTGCGGCGTGAGCTGCTGCGCCTCATCGAGGATGAAGAAACGTCGCGCAATCGACCGACCGCGGATGAAGCAGAGCGCCTCGATCTCCACGAGACCGTTCTTGATCAGACGCTCGTAAGGTTTCATCGGCGGAAGACCGTTTCCGTTGCCATTGCCGCCGCCGTGCGCGGGCTGCGGCGCGGTCATGCTGCCAATGATCTCGTCGTGCTTGCGCTTCTTTTTGCCGACCTTCTTTGCGGCGAATTGCGGCTCCTTCGGCGGCTTCGAGGGCATGAGCACCTCGAGCGCGTCGTGATACGGTTGCAGCCACGGCTTCATCTTCTCCTCCAGCGAACCGGGGAGGAAGCCGATGTCTTTGCCGAGCGCGATGACGGGGCGCGAAATCGAGAGGCCGTCGTAGCGCGCGTTTTCCGGATCGGTGATTTGGTGCAGCGCACAACCGGTGGAGAGGAGAGTCTTGCCAGTGCCGGCTTTGCCGAAACACGTGATGAGCGAGATAGAATCGTCCATCAGCGCGTCCATGAAGAACTGTTGCTCGAGGTTGCGCGGACGGATCGGGATGCCGCCGGGGGCTTTCACGAATTCCGGGAAACGCAACCGACGCACGACGCCCTGCCCGTAATAGCGGCCGGGCGCGGTCTTGCCCTCGGGCGTCATGAGCAGGACGTATTCGTTGAGGTAGAGTTTGTGCGCGACGTCGTCGTCGACGGCGAATTGCCCCTCGGAGAAGAACCGCTGCATGTCGTAGACGTCGAGCGGCAGCGTCTGATACGAGTCGGTGTCGGGCGCCTCGGGGACCTTGTCGTTGAGGTAGTCTTCGGCTTCGAGCCCGACCGCGCGGGCCTTCAGCTGCACGTTGACGTCCTTCGTGACGAGGATCGTGGGCGGCGGAAAAGTTTCCTGCACGAAGAGAGCGGCCGCGATGATGCGGTTGTCCTTCTTCGTGAAGTCCGAGACGACCGCACGCAGCCGCTGCATCGCGGGCGTAGACCAGTTGTTCTCGACGAGGTAGCGGTTGATGATGATCGAGAGCGTGCCGCCGTTCGGCAGCTTCACGCCTTCGTGCATCGAGTGCGAGTCGGGTAACAGCTCCTGCAGGAGCCGGTGCACGCGGCGGGCATTGCGACCGCGCTCGGTCGACTGCTCGCTTTTTATCGCATCGAGCTCCTCGAGAACCTCGACGGGAATCGCGAGATTGTTCTCCTCGAATTTGAAGAGCGACTGCGGGTCGTGCAGCAGGACGTTCGTATCGAGAACGTAGGTCTTAACCTTCGCGCCAACGTGATGCTGCGGTGGATTTTTTACCCCACTCAGTGTGGATTCCATCGACGTGGATAACTTGTGAGCAACCCATGCATCCGCCTGACGCCTTTGTAAATGCGATAATCGCAAATTGGTGAAAATTTCTCGTGCACTGCCGCCCGATTTTCCGATGGCACGCGAGAAAAACCTCCGATGAATCGCGCAAGCCTGCACACATTCTCGCGCCGCTGATGGCGTCACCCGCAGCACGGCGTGGATGGAAAACTGCGCGCAAATTCAACCTGTGCGCGCGCGACTTTTCTGCGACGCTGCGGGTCCTTTCGCCATGAATCCAATGCACGTGATCGACTATCGCATCAGCGGCGACGACATGCAGTTCGTCGAAGTTGAGCTCGACCCCAACGAAGCCGTGATCGCCGAGGCCGGCTCCATGATGTTCATGGACGACGGCATCGAGATGGAGACGATCTTCGGCGACGGCTCGCAACAAAACCGCGGCTTCCTCGGCTCGCTGCTCGGCGCGGGCACGCGCATCCTCACGGGCGAATCGCTCTTCATGACCGTCTACGGCAATCGCTCGGCGCAAAAGCGCCGCGTGGCGTTCGGCGCACCGTATCCTGGCAAGATCATGCCGATGCATCTGGGCGAAATGGGCGGCGAACTCATTGCGCAGAAGGACTCGTTTCTCTGCGCGGCGAAAGGCGTGACGATCGGCATCGCGTTTCAAAAGCGTATCGGCGTCGGCCTGTTCGGCGGCGAGGGCTTCATCATGCAACGGCTGCGCGGCGACGGCCTCGCCTTCGTGCACGCAGGCGGCACACTCTACGAACGCGTGCTCGCCCCAGGCGAGGGCCTGCGGGTCGACACGGGCTGCCTCGTCGCGCTGCAGCCGAGTGTGGATTACGACATCGAATTTGTCGGCGGCATCAAATCCGCGCTGTTCGGCGGCGAAGGCCTCTTCTTCGCGCGCCTGCGAGGCCCCGGCAAAGTGTGGCTGCAATCGCTGCCCTTCTCGCGGCTCGCCGGGCGCATCGTCGCAGCCGCACCGCAGACCGGTCGCGGCGGACGCGAAGAAGGTTCGATTCTCGGCGGCCTGGGCCGCGTGCTCGACGGCGACAACCGCTGAGCTTCTCCCGGGCTCTGCCGCCCATCCGCGCGCAGAGCCGTTTGTCCTTAGCGTATTGAACGCGTCGCGCGAATCGGCTCTGCTCGACGCGTATGAGCACCACACTGACCTACGGTATCTATCTCGCGCTGGCGAACATCGGGCTGACGCTCGTCGGCTTTTTTCTCGGCTACCAAGGCGAGAACATCGCCCAGGGACAATGGTTTCAATACGTGACCTGGGTCGCGATCATCGTCGTGACCACGCTCGGCATCCGCGCAGTCCGCGAAGACTCCGCACACAAATCGCTGAGCTATGGACGCGGCGTCGGCTCCGCTGCGATGATCGGGCTCTACGCCGGTTTGATCGGCGGCATCTACGCCTTCGTTCACTTCAAGTTCATCAATCCCAGCTTCGTCGACTACTTGATCGAATTCATCAAGAGCCAGCCCAACATGGCCGGTGCAACCGACCAGGCGCTCGCCGGCATGGAGCAAGGCGTGCGTCTCACCTACAGCCCCGTCGGCTTGCTCATCCTTTCGCTCTTCATGACCACGCTCATCTGCACGATCGTCGGCCTCATCGCCTCGATCTTCCTCAAGCGCCCCGCGCCCGAGGGCACCGAATTGCCGCCGATGTAAGCGACGTAACAACTCTCCGCTAACGAGCGAGGCCGTCCAGCAACACGCGGACGGCCTCGATTCGTTTCACACACTCGGCGCGACACACCTATCGCGCCGAAATTGTTTTAGAAGCGCAGCGTGTGCCGCATGCGGCGGCCTGCGTCGTGATTGAGCTCGCCGCTCGTCTTGGCTTTGTCCGGCTTCACCGCCGCACCTTCCTGCTCGAGGGAGTCGTCAGCTTCGAAGTCGATCGTCGCAGAATCGATTTTGCCGAGGCGCTTCTTCACCTCCGCGGGGAGCTTCTCGCGTTCTTCGTCGGTGTTGATCGGTCCTTGGAAAGTCACGTTGCCCTTCGCGTCCTTCACGGTGAGTTCGCGCTGGCCTTTGGCGGCCGCGATCTCGATCGAGCCTTCATCGTCGGAGTAGACGAAGTTGCCTTCGGCCATGTTGAGCAACGAAGAGCCGCCGCCGTGGCGTTTGAACACGTGCACGCGGGGACTGCCGCCGAACCAGTTGCCGCGCTCGCGGCCGATGATGCGCAGCACGTCATTGAGCTCGTCGCGCGCGATGCCGGGCAACTCGCGGAGGCGCTCGATGGCCGGCCCTTCTTCGCTAAAGTGACGGAGGCCGGTCATGCCATCAGCGCGGTCGGAAAAATCCCACATCTTCGGCACCTCACGCTCGCCGAGCGTCGCCGTCACCACCTGCTCCTTGCCGGCGCGCACGATGGTCAACTTCACGGTGTCGCCGGGCTTCTTCGCGCGAATCAGCACGCTGAGCTGACGGGCGTCGACGAGGTCTTGGTCCGCGAGTTTGCGGAGCACGTCGTTTTTCTGCAGCACTGCCGCCGCGGGACTGTCTTTCGCCACGGAGCGAACGGTGAGGCCGAAGCCTTGCGGCAGGCCGAGGTGTTCGGCCAGCACCTCGGGCACCGGACCGGTCTCGACGCCGAGATAAGTGACTTTCTCCTTTTCGCGGGCGTCCTCGGCGCCGTGGCGGACGACGATGGTGCGCGATTTCTTTTCCACTTTGGGCTCGGGCGCCGCCGGGGGCGCGTCGGCGGCGCGCACGCTGACGACAGAAAGGAGAGCGAGAGTGAGGAGCGGGAAGGTCAGTTTGGATTTCATAAGGAAAATAGCGGTTGAGTTCACTGGAAGCGGGCGGGCATCACGCGCACTTCGTCGCGCGGGACGCTCCATTTGAGCGAGGCGTTCGTGGCCGGATTTTTCCAGGTGTAGGTGTCGACATAGCGTGCACGGACGCGGCGCGCCGGTGTGTTGTCCTCGAGCAAGACGGGGCCCTCGTCCTGCAAATCGTAGAGGACGTTGGCGGCTTTCACGGGGCGATAGCTGTCGCGTGCGGCGAGCGCGCGCGACGCCGGAGGCGGCGCGGCGGGGACCGCGGCATCCTCCGCGGGCGTGATCGCGTTTTTCGCCAGCACCTGCTCCGGCGCGACGGGGGCAGGCGATCCGGCGCTTTGCCACCGCCAGACTCCGAGCGAAACCGCCAGCGCGACGCTCGCGGCTGCAGCCATTTGCCAGCTGAACCATTTCCACGAACGCAGCGTGGTCGCGGAGGTGTAGCGCGGCGCGGTGGCGATTGCCGGTTTGTTCTCGGCTGCGGCGGGACGCGCAGCGCCGGCCGATTGGGAAAATTCATGCTCCACCCGGGCGCGGAGCAGAACGGACGGACGCCGCGGGCGCAGCGCCTTCAGTTCGTTTTCCAGATCCTGGAGTGACGTGTCATCCATAACTGAGCGGCTTTAATTCTTTGCGCAGCGCGCCGAGCGCATAGCGGTAGCGCGACGCGGCGGTGTTGGGCGAGATGGCGAGCACCTCGCCGATTTGTTCGAAAGTGAGCTCCTCCCAAATCTTGAGCACGAGCACCTCGCGCTGCTCTTCGGGCAGGCGCTGGAGCGCGCATTCGATTTCGGCGCGGCGCTCGTCGCCATCGCCGGGCAAAGGCTCGAAAATCCCCTCGCGCTCCTCGAGGCCGCCATCGGCCTTTTCCTCGCGCACCGCACGCCGGCCCTCGCGGCGCGCCAGATCAAGCGCGGCCCGCCGGACGGAAGTGATGAGCAAGGCCTGCGGATCGCCGGGCAGCTCGCGCTGGTGGCGCCAATAGCGCACGAAGGCTTCTTGCACGACATCCTCCGCGTCCGCCAGCGAGCGGGTCCACTGCCGCGCACAGAGCAGCAGTTTGGGTCCGTAAGCGTCGAACCAGTCTTTCCAGGATGTGGATGCACGAGTGGCCTCCATGGGTGGTTGTTTCCTGAAAAGCGTCATGCCGGACGACTTTTGTTTATCCCGGCGTCAGATTCACGCAACCGGGCAGTGGGACCGGCTTCAGCCGGTCCTGCCATTACTCGCGCCGCCCAAAAAGAAAAAGGGCCGGTGCTGAACCGGCCCTCGCGCGGAGAGAAAATAGAGAGGCCCGGGCTACCCCTAACCCGGGCCTCATTTGCACACTATGCTTTCGGCTGAAACTTGTTAGGACGCGCGCTTGGCGCCGTCGAAGGCCGCGAAGGCCAGGATCGCCACCGCAGCGACGTAGCCGACGACGAGGCCAACGAGCGGGAGATCGGTATTAACCTTCGCCAGTTCGAAGAAAACGACGGCGAGGGTGCCCGTGAGGGCGGTGGATTGGAGGAGAGTCTTGGTGTTCATGTGGGTGAACTTTGGTTGGATGTCTTGTTGACGGGGCAGAGATTACCACGGGCCTTGCAATAGGAGAAATACTTCGTTTCTATCCATCCCATAGTTTTTAACTATGGAAATCTACCAGCTCCGCTATTTCGTCGCCGTCGCCGAGACGGGCAATTTCACCAAAGCCGCTGCGCGCTGTTTTATTTCTCAACCTTCTCTAAGTCAGCAGATTATAAACCTAGAAGAAGAGCTTGGACAAACGCTTTTTCATCGCCTCGGCCGCAAGGTAACTCTTACGAACGCCGGCGAACTCCTCCTTGAGCGCGCCCATCGCATCCTCGCTGAAGCCGACGACGCCATTCGCGAAATCAAAGAGGACCCTGCACATGGCCACCGGGTGTCGGTCGGGGTGATTCCGACCGTTGCCCACTTCTTTTTGCCTGCCGTTGTAGCCTACTGTCGTGCGAACGACATTCGCCTACAACTTCATAGCCGCGAAGATTTTAGACCTACCGTCGTCCAGGCCGTCCTCGATGGCGAACTCGATCTCGGCGTCGTGTCCATGCCGGTCAACGAGCCGCGAATCGAAACCTCGGCCCTGTTCTCCGAGCCGCTCCTGCTCGCTGTCGCCGCCAACCACCCGCTCGCGACCGCGGCAAGCGTCACGCTCGAAGACCTTCGCGAACAGGATTTCGTGATGCTCGGCACCGGTTCTTCGACCGCGACACTCGTCCAACGGCTGCTCGGCGACCACGACTTCGAGCCGCGGATCGCCCATCGTGCCGCGCAGCTCTCCACCGCCAAAACCCTCATCGCACTCGGTGCCGGGATCAGCGTGCTGCCGCGCAGCGCCCGCACCGCCAACGACCCGGCCGGCCTCGTTTATCGCAAGTTTTCCGGACAGATGCCGATGCGCGAAATCTCGCTCATCCGCCATTACCGCCACCACCACACGAAAGGTGCGCGCATTTTCTCCGACGCCGCTCATGCCGTCGTCGGTCCCCTGCAAGCCGCAGCGGCTACCACCCCGCCCTTTCGGCCCCCGGGCGGAACACGAAGCTGAGTTGCGCACCGACGAAATCTAAGAAGCCTCGACCGCTTCATGCCCGCGACGCCTCGCATCCACGAACGCCTGCTGCTCTTCACCTTGGCGGCGGTCCAGTTCACGCACGTCATGGATTACATGATCCTGATGCCGCTGGGCTCCCACCTGATGCGCGTCTTCGACATCAGCCCGGCGCAATTCAGCCGGCTCGTGGCTGCCTACAGCATCGCCGCCGCGCTCACGGGATTCATCGGCGGTTTCCTGCTCGATCGTTACGATCGCAAGCGCGCGCTGCTCTTCCTCTACGCCGGCTTCACTCTCGCCACCCTCGCCTGCGCACTGGCCCCGACTTATCCCATTCTGCTCATGGCGCGTTTTGCGGCGGGCGCGTTCGGCGGTCTGGCCGGATCGGTCGTGACCGCGGCCGTCAGTGACGTGATCCCGCCCGAGCGCCGCGGCGCCGCGATGGGCGTGGTGATGACGGCATTCCCGATCGCCTCCGTGCTCGGCGTGCCGACCGGCCTCGCGCTCGCCGGCGCCTTCGAGTGGCACGCGCCGTTTTTTCTCCTCGCCGCGATGAGCCTCGTCATCGGCGTGATCGGCTGGCGCGCGCTGCCTGCGCTGCCGCCTCATCCGGTGGACACCCATCCGTTGCAACAAATGCGCGAGATCTGCACGCACCCGATCCATCTGCGCGGCTTTGCGCTCTCGGCCGTCCTCGTGTTCGCCGGCGGCTGCATCATCCCGTTCATGGCGCCGTCAATGGTCACGAACGTCGGCCTGACCGAGGGGCAACTCCCGCTCGTTTACCTGGCGGGCGGCGCGTTCACGTTCTTCACGATGCCGTGGTTCGGCCGTCTCGCCGACCGGCACGACAAGCTCCACGTCTTTGCCACCATCACCACACTGGCATGCGCCTCCGCCCTGCTGCTCACGCATCTGCCAGCCGTGCACGTCGTCGTCGCGCTCGCTGTCACGACCCTGTTCATGATCGGCATGTCGGGTCGCTTTCCGCCGGCGATGGCGCTCATCACCAACTCCGTGGAAGCGCGCTACCGCGGCGGGTTCATGAGCGTGAACTCCGCCGTGCAACAAGGTGCCAGCGCCCTCGCCAACACGATCGCCGGCGTGTTCGTGACCCGCGAAGCCCTCACCGGACGCCTCGAAGGCTACCCGCGCGTCGGCTACCTCGCGGTCGTCGCCTTCGCCATCGCGGTCTATCTCGCCGCACGCTTGCGCGCCGCTGCGCCGCACGCCTCACGTCCAGCCTCGCGCAGTGCGTAATCCCTGGCCAAATCCCTTAGCCGGAACGCCCGAGCGACGCGTCGAGCTTCACTCGCATGCGCTCGTAGTTGGCCTTCACGACATCAAATTCCGAAGGCGCCGCTGAACGCAGTCGTGCAATGAGCAACTCGAGTTCCTTGAGCAACCGATTCGGCTCGGCGAATCGTGCCTGTGCCTGTTCGCCCCCGCCCGCTTTCGCGGCGGCATCGATCTGCTTGCGATAAGCCTGCACCTGCAACAACGCGGCGTTCACATAGGCTTCGCGCGCCATCTCATCGGCGCTGGGCCGCCCCGGCTGCGTGGGAGTCGTCGGAGTTTGCGCCACGAGCATCGTTCCGCCCAGGGCGAACGCGAGGAGGATGAGTTTTGCCTTCTGCATGGAAGTATAGACGCCCCCCGCTCCCAAAGTTCCGCGCCGGCCCCCGCTTATCAGTTGCAGACCTACCTTCCCGCGGTAACAGAGGCATTGCGTGTCCCACTCGCCCGCCACTCTCCCGACGCCCGCCTCCGCACCCGCGGCGGCACCCGCGCGTCCGGAGATTCTCGCGCCGGCCGGTGATTGGGAATGCGCGAAGGCCGCCGTCGAAAACGGCGCCGACGCGATCTACTTCGGGCTCGAGCGCTTCAACGCCCGCATGCGCGCGCATAACTTCACCGTCGCGGACCTGCCGCGCCTGATGGAGTTCCTGCACCGCCGCGGCGTGCGCGGCTACGTGACGTTCAACACGCTCGTCTTCGCCGACGAACTCGCCGACGCCGAAACTTATCTCCGCTCGATCATCGCCGCCGGCGTCGACGCCGCGATCGTGCAGGACGTCGGCATCTGTCGCCTCATCCGCGCGCTGTCGCCGGATTTCCCGATTCATACCTCCACGCAGATGACCGTCACGAGCGCGGCCGGCGTGGAGTTCGCCAAAGAACTCGGCGCCAATCTCGTGGTGCTCGCCCGCGAAAACTCGCTCACCGAGATCGCCGCGATCCAGACCGCGCAAAAATCCGCCGCCGTCGCGCTGCCGCTCGAAGTCTTCGTGCATGGCGCGCTCTGCGTCGCCTACTCCGGCCAATGCCTGACCAGCGAATCGCTCGGCGGCCGCTCCGCCAATCGCGGCGAGTGCGCGCAAGCGTGTCGCATGCCCTACGAGCTGATCTCCGATGGCGCGAAGGTCGAACTCGGCGACCGACGCTACCTGCTCAGCCCGCAGGATCTCGCCGGCCTCGAAGTATTGCCCGACCTCGTTCGCGCCGGCGTGGCCTCGCTAAAAATCGAAGGCCGTCTCAAATCCCCCGAATACGTCGCGACGATCACGCGCGTTTATCGCACCGCCCTCGATCGCGCGCTGCGCGAGGCCGGCGTCGACGTGCCGGAACGACCGAACGCGCACAGCGCTGCCTTCGATCCCGCCGCGGCCCGCTACGAACTGGAAATGAGTTTCTCGCGCGGCCTCTACACCGGCTGGTTCCGCGGCATCAACAACCAAGAGCTCGCGCACGCCCGGTTCGGCACGAAACGCGGCGTGTTCCTCGGCACGGTCACGCGCGTCGGCCCGGACTTCGTTGCCCTCGCGCTCGAGGCGCCGCTCAAGCCGGGCGACGGCATCGTGTTCGACGCCGGCAATCCCGAACAACAAGAGGAAGGCGGCCGCGTCTACCAAGTGCAGCCCCGCGGCGCGGAGACAGTCCTGCGCTTCGGTCGCGGCGATATCGATTTCGAGCGTGTGCGCGCTGGCCACCGCGTCTGGAAAACCAACGACCCCGAACTCGATCGCCGCCTCCGCCAAACCTTCGAAGGCGATCAAATTCGTTTCCGCCGCCCCGTCGACCTCGAGGTGCACGGCCACGCCGGCGCACCGCTGACGCTGATCGCTCGCGATGCCGAAGGCCACGTCGCGCAGGCACAATCCGCGTCGCCGCTCGTCGCCGCCGAAAAGCAACCGCTCTCAACCGAACGACTGCGCGACCAACTCGGACGGCTCGGCGGCACGCCGTTCGAACTCGGCGAGTTGACCAACCAGCTCGAAGGCGCTGTGCACCTCGCCGTCAGCGAGCTGAACGATCTCCGTCGCCGCGTCGTCGCCGATCTCGACGCGCAGCGGGCCGCGCCGAAGCGCTGGACGCTGCGCGAAAAGGTGGAGCGGCTTGACCCCAAGCCGCTCGAGCGCGTTGAGGTCAACGCGCTCCACCCCGAACTCATCGTCGTCGTGCGCAGTCTCGCCCAGCTCGAAGCGGCGCTCGCGTGCGAAGGCGTCGAAACTTTCTACTGCGAGTTCGAGAACCCAAAACACTACCGCGACGCGCTCACCCGTTTCCGCCAATGGCAGGCCGCCCGTGCCGCCAATCCGCAATCCGAAGTCCGCAATCCACAATCGTCCTCCCTCTGGGTCATCCCGCCGCGCGTCTTCAAGCCCGGCGAGGAGTGGATTCTCAAGCAGGTGCTCTCGTGCGAAGCCGACGGCTACCTCGTCCGCAATTACGACCATCTGAAATGGTTCGCGGATCACCGCCGCCGCGGCGACTTCTCGCTCAACGTCGCGAATCCGCTCACCGCGGCCTACTATCGCGAGCGCTACGGCCTCGAGCGCGTCACCGCTTCCTACGATCTCAACGTCGCGCAACTCGAGGCACTGCTCCAACGCGCGCCAGGCGAGTGGTTCGATATCACGCTGCACCAGCACATGCCGATGTTTCACATGGAGCATTGCGTGTTCTGCGCGTTCCTTTCGACGGGCACCGATTATCGTTCCTGCGGCCGTCCGTGCGACCGGCACGATGTCCGTTTGCGCGACCGCATCGGCGCCGAGCATCCGCTGAAGGCCGACGCCGGCTGCCGTAACACGGTCTACAATTCCCGCGCGCAAACCGGCGCCGAGTTTCTCGACCGCCTGCTCGCGCTCGGCGCACGGTCGTTCCGCATCGAGTTTCTCAACGAGTCCGCCGACGAACTGCAGCGCACCGTCAGCCGCTACCGTCAGCTGCTGCGCGGCGAGATCACCGGCGCGGAATTGTGGCGCGAGTTCAAGCTGATCAACCAGCTCGGCGTCACTCGCGGCCAGCTCGAAGCCGCGCCTCAATTGCTGCGGAAGAAGACCTGACGACACCGGCGGAACTTCCGCTAATCGGTGCCGGCTGACCACCTTTTTTGTCGCATCGCCCCCCTCGCATTCTACGCTGCGCTCGACCGCCCGATGACCCCCACACCCGCCCAAGCATCCGCCGCCAAGCCCATCACGCCCGCCCCTGATCTCGAGATCAAGGACGCCGCCGTGATTTTTGAGCCGATCTGGGCGGACCTCGAGGCGGACTTCGGTCGCGAGAATCTCCGCTTCCCCAAGGAACTGATCCTCCTCGGCGGCGCACCCGGCGCGGGCAAAGGCACGAACACGCCCTACATTCTGAAAGCCCGCGGCCTCACCTGCGCGCCGATCGTGATGAGCGCGTTGCTCGACACACCAGAGATGAAACGCCTCAAGGAAGGCGGCAATCTCATCGGCGACCGCGAAGTGCTCAGTGTGCTGCTCCGCCACCTGCTGCGCCCGGAATATCGCGACGGCGTCATCCTCGACGGCTTCCCGCGCACGAAGGTGCAGGTCGAGTGCCTGAAGATGCTTTACGAGAAAATGATTCAGCTCTGGCGCGAGTTCTACGGCACGCCGCTGGGCATTCATTTCCGCCAGCCGATCGTCCACATCGTTGTCCTCTTCGTCGACGAGAAGGAATCGATCGGCCGCCAGCTCAAGCGCGGTCGCGAATCCAAGGAACACAACGAGGAAGTCCGCACCTCCGGTCGCGGCGAACTCTGGGAAGAGCGCGCCACCGACTTCGACGAAAGCCTGGCCGCCCGCCGCTATCGCGTGTTCAAGGAGCAAACCTGGGACGCGCTGCTCTCGCTCAAAGACGTTTTCCACTACCACCTCGTCAACGCGCAGGGACCGCTCGGCGAAGTCGAGCAGGCCATCGCGGAGGAACTCGCCTACCAAAGCTCGCTCGAGCTCGACCCGCGCACCTACGACCAGCTCCGCACGCTGCCGCTCGCCAGCGAGATCGTCGTCCACGCGCGCCAGGAACTCGTCAAGCGCCTCGACGGTTACGCGCTGAACCAGCCCGAGCTCTTCGCCCGCGTCATCGCCCTGATCGAGAAAAAGATCATGCCGATCGTCCGGCGCCACGCGATCTCCGGTCACTCCAACGTCAACAGCGAGGACCCGATCCTCGAGGAACCGCAGGCGCTGGCGATGCTGATCGATATCTTCTCCGAGCGCGGCTACCACGCCGTCGTCGACATCATCCGCATCGACGTGCCGGACCGTTTCGACCTCGCCACCGGCAAGATCATTTGCCGGCAGAAAAAGGTTCACCGCTTCATCATCAAGTTCCGCGGCTCGGAACTGCGCCGCGGTTAAGCAGGGCCGGCTTCAGCCGGCCCTAAACACAGCCGCGACCGCGCGCATCGGTCGCGAACGAGAATTCAACCAGGCCGGCATCCGCCGGCCTCACTTCTTTTCGGACTCGCTGTCTTCCGTCGGCGTCAGGCTGGGCAAAGGCGCCGCGGCCTCCGCCTCCTTCAGCAAAACCGTCGCCGCACGCTCTCCCGGCACCAGCCGCACCGTCTCATGCGCGAGCTGCAACGCCATCTCGCCTTCGCCGGCCGCGATCAATTCGCGCACCAACCGGAATGCGGCCGCCCGCGGCAGGCCCGGCTTCAGCACCAAATCGCGAAACGCGATCATGGCCGCCGGCATCTCCCCTTGCGCTCGTCGCGCGCGAAACTCGCGCATGCCCAGCGCCGGCGCGATCTCGCCCAACCACGTCGGAGCCGCGCGCCGGACTGCTTGCATGATGCGCAGCGCCCGCGCCGAATCGCGCGCCGCCAACGCGTCATCCACTGCCGCGAGGACCGCCGCGCCATCCGCAAAATCCGCCGCGTCCACCGCGGTCCGCCGCTCCGCGGGCGTCGGGCTGGTCGCGGCCATTCCCATGCGGGCCGCGGCGATTTTCTGCTGCGCCACGCGCTCGCTCAACCGCTGCTGGATCTCGCGCAACTCGTCGTTCAGCGCGAGAAATCTCACGCCGAGATCTGCTACCTGTGCTGCGGTCGCGACATTGCCCGCTCGCTCGAGCGTCTCGATCGCGAGCTTGAAAAACCGCGCCGTCAGACGCGCTCCGCTGCGTTGCACGTGGGCCACCAGCGCGGCGTTCTGCGCTTCGCCGTCCTCCACCGCGGCTCGCACCAGGCGCGCAAAAAATTCCGGCAGGTCCCGCTGCTGCTCCGGCAACTCGGGCATCGTGCTTTCCCAAGCCGGCAAGCGGCGTCGCGCTTCTTCGAGATCTCCCCGCCGCAGCGCCAGCTCGGTTTGGTGCACTTGGAACGCGAACGGATTGAACCGCTGCTTCGCCGCCTCCTGCTCCGCCCGCAGCAACAGCAGCGGCAGATCCAATTCCACCGCCAACGCACCGAGCGCCTGCAAGGCCCGCTCTTCGCCGCCGTGAAAGCGGATGAAGTCCACCACAGCTGCCGCCCGAAACGTCGGGCGCTTCAATTCATGCCATGCCCGGATCGCCAGGAGCGAGGTCAGCATCGGCTCCTTTGACTCCACCTTCAGTCGGCGCAGGGCCGCCTCGAACGCCGCCGCGTCGCCCGCCGCAATGGCCAGCTCCGCATCGACCCGCGCGCCGCGCTCCGGGTCGCGCGGCAACTGCGCCAGCAAGGCGGCAGCGTCCGCTTCGCGCCCGAGTTGGCGCAAGGCCTGTAATTTCAATCGCAGCGAGCGCTGCTCCGCGCGCGTGCCCACCGCCAGCGGCAAGGTCTCCAACAAGCGCAAGGCCTCTTCGGCCTGCGCCGGCAGCAGCAAGGCCGCCCGCGCATTTGCCACCACGCGGCGCGCCGCGGTCGGCAGCGGCGGCTGACGCTCCGGAGCGAGCATTTCGGCGCTGAGAGCCAGCGCCCGCGCGTCCGCTCCCGCCAGCGCGTAAAGTTCGAACAACGCTCCGAGCAGTTCAGGCTCATCCGGCCGCAACCGCAGCCCGTCTTCCGTGACCTTGAGCGCCCGCTCCCGATTCAGCACCGTCCACACGCGCACGAGAGTGAGACGCCCCTCGAGGTGTCGCGGGGCCCGCGTCAATCCCGCCTGGAGATCGAACACCGCTTCGGCGAGGCGGCCGCGTTCGGCTTTCGCCTGCCCCAGCGCGATCATGCGCTCGCCGCGCTGTTCGCGAAATTTTTGCCGATCCAGCGGCGCCGCCGCGATGTCGAGCCACGCGACACGCGTCTCCGGTTGCCGCGCCCACCACTGATACAAGGCCGTCACGCCTGCGGCGTAGCCTGCCGTGACCAGCAACAACAGCGCGACGAGGAATCTCTTCCAGTAGAACGCGACGTCCCACACCGGCTCGCGCTGCGCTTCGACGCGCAGGCCGACGGCCCACAACAGCCACCAACGCGTGTCGGTCGGGAGCAGCTTACGCCGCCATTCGGAGTGAGTGCGCAGACGCAGTCGCATAAAAAATTTCCTTAATCTCCTTACTCCACCCCCGGCAGCGGCGCCGAAGCCTCGCGCACGAGCGTCGCGGCGGCTTTGTCGTCCGGTAGCAATCGGGCAATCTCGCGCGCGAGCAGTTGCGCCGTATCCGGCTGCCCTTCGGCCAGAAGCTGACGCACCAGCTTGAACGCCGCGGCGCGTGAGGCCCCGGGGCGGATGACCACTTCCTTCAGCGCCACCAACGCCCGCGGCCGCTGATCGAGCGCGAGGCGCACGCGCACCTCAGCCACGCCGAGTTCGGTGCGAGCGTCGGCCAGCCACGGCGGCGACTTCTGCCGCACGTGCTCGATCAGTCGCAAGGCGTCTTCAGCCCGGCTCTGCCGCAACGCCCGATTGATCTCGGCGAGCGTCGCGTCTGCCGTCGCGGAAACCGCCGCGAGGTCATCGGGCAAGGCCAGCTGTTCGAATGCGCGGGCGACCGCGTCGCCCGGTTGCACGGCCATGATCTCGTCGCGCAGCAAGCGCGCCTCAGCGAGGCGATCGCGCCGCGCCAGCCGCTCGGCCAGTTGCACGAGCGCCAACAGATCGGCTTCGGTGTGAGGCCGCTCGAGGTAAGTGTGCACCCGCACGCGCGCCGTCGCGGGGTCTTGCGCGAGCACGGCGAGTTCCGTCTCCCGCCGCGCCAGATCGCTCGTCGCACTTTCGAACCAAGCCGGCCGCGCGGCGCGGATGGCGCGCAGCAAATCGCCCGCGGTGCCGAAGGCTTCCATCGCCAGCGCTGCATCCAATTTAGCCAAAGCTTCCGCCGCGGTCGCGGGCATAGAGAGCATCGGAGCCGCCGTCGCGGCCGCGGTGGAGGCGACGGTTTTCGCCGCTCCTTGTTTTTCTAGCGCGGCAACGATTTCCGGCTGCAGGCGCCGGAGCGGGTCGCTGGCGGGATACCGACGCAGCCCGAGATCGATGACATCCCGGCTGCCCGCAAAATTGCCCGCGCGCGCCAGAACCTTCACCGCGAGTTCATACATGCCCACCGTGGCGCGACCGCGCAGTTCACCGAGGTGATTGACCAAGCCGCCGCTCTGCGCCTCGCCGCCGGGCACGCTCGCGCGCGCGAGACGGCGGACGAACTCCGGATAAAAACGCTGCGTCGGCGCAAGCGTCTCGATCGTGGGTTCCCATTCCCGCAAGCGCCGGAACGCCTCGTCCACGTCGCCGCGACGCAGCGCCAGCTCGGTGAGATGCACGCGAAACGCAAAGGGGCTGAGTCGGTTCGCCATGGCCACCTGCTCGGTGCGGCGCACGACATCGGGCAGTTCGAGATTCACTGCCGTGGCCGCGAAAAGCTGAAGCGCAGCGTCGCTGGCGCCGAAGAAATTGAAGAATTCCGCCTCGGTGCGATCGCGCAGCGAAAGGCGCTTCATCTGATGCCAGGCGTTGAAGGCGAAGATCAGCGGCGTCGGCTGAGCGGGAGCGGCTGCTTTCAATCGCGTGAGCGCGGACTCGAGCGCCGCCGCGTCGCCGGCCGCAATCGCGAGATCGGCCGCAGCGCGGGCCGCCTCTCCGGAAGCGGACGGGAAATCGGACAGCACGCGGCGCGCGTCGTCATAGCGGCCCAGTTGCACGAGCGCGTTGAAGCGCAGGTAGCGGCTCCGCGATTCGGGCGCGGTATCCATTTCCGTCGGCAGGAGTGCCAACGCTTGTTCGGCGCCGGCCGCTTCGCGTTCGGCGAGCAGCAAGGCGGCGCGCGTTTGCGTCACCCAGACCCGGGCTGCCGCGTCGAGCGGCGGCTGTTGCGCACTTGCGAGCAGTCTCTCGGTCGTGGCGAGCGCCGCCACCCTCGCCTGTTGCGCCGCATAGACGGCGAAGAGCGTGCGCAGCAATTCCAAGTTGCTCGGCGAGTAAGCTAGGCCGTTCTCCAAAATCGTCAGCGCCCCTTGCGGATCGCCGCCGAGCATCAACCGGGCGAGCGCCACGCGACCCGCCGCGTTCGCGGGTGAGCGGGTCAAACCCGCGCGAAGACCATAGTAGGCCTCGACGCCGTCGCGCTCGCGCAGGCGGATCAAGGCGTTCGCGATGGCGCTGTCACCGCGCTTTTGCCGCAGCTGTTCACTGCGCACCGGCGCCAGCACCACATCGAACCAGGTCACCTGATTGCCGGGAACACGATCCCACCAGTAGTAGAGGGCCGACGACGCCAGAAGGTAGAGCAGAACGAAGCTGCCGGCCGCGAGGACCAGGAGGCGCTTCCACAAAACCTCCGCCGTGCACGAAAGCTTCATCCCGCGGTCGAGACGCAGCGCGATGGAGCGGAGCAGCCAAATGCGACGGTCGCCCGGAGGCAGATGGCGCCGCCAAGCGGGGTTAAGCTTCAGGGTAAATTTCACAGGTCCGCGCGATACGAACGCCGAAGGGGAGCCGCCGCAACCACGCAGGTGCGGGCTACGCGATTTTGCGCACCGCAATCAGCCGCACCAGTCGTCGCGGGACTATTCGAAGCGCAGCGCCTCAATCGGATCGAGCGAAGAGGCCTTCCACGCCGGATAGAAACCGAAGCCGATGCCGATCCCGGAACATACCATGAGGCCGATTGCCGCCCAATTCCAGGGGATGACCGCGCTGGCGTTGAGGAGCATCGCCAGGCCGTTGCCGACCGCGACGCCGAGCAGGATGCCCGCGACACCGCCCATCAGCGAAATCGTCACCGCCTCGATGAGGAATTGCCACAGAATCGATTTTTTGCGGGCGCCGAGGGATTTCCGCACTCCGATCTCCTTCGTGCGCTCGGTCACGCTCACGAGCATGATATTCATGATGCCGACGCCGGCCGCCACCAGAGCGATGCCGCTGATCAGGAACGAGCCGGCCGCGATGACATCGGCGACCTTCGCGAACGCGCCGAGGAGCGAGTCGTTGGAGTAGACTTCGAAATCGTTTTCCTGCTCCGCCTTCAGGCCGCGCACGACGCGCATGGCCGTCACCGCCTTGTCGATCGTCTCGTTGTAGAGCGTCTGGCTCGGCGCCTGCGTGGCAATGTTCACGGTGACACGCTCGGCGCCAAAGTCCGTGATGAACCGGGTGATCGGGATCATGCCGATGGCATCGCCGCTGTTGCCGAACGAACTGCCCTTCGAGGCGAAGGTGCCGATCACCGTGTAAGTGCGGTCCTTCATCTTGATGACCTTGCCGAGGGGATTCTCGGCCGGGAACAAGCGCGTCACGAGATCCTGGCCGATGATGATCACCGGGCGCCCGTATTCCACGTCGTCGGCCGTGAAGTTGCGGCCGGACTCGATGGAATACTGATTCGCGGCGAGGAAGTGCTCGTTACTGCCACCGAAAGTGAGGCCGGGCTGGGTCTTGCGGCCGCCATACGTCGCGTGCGCCGGCGCGCCGTTGTTGAACACCTTCAGGCAAACGACATTCGCCGTCTCGGCCATGAGTTGCTGGTAACGCATCGCCTGATCCAGCGTGATGTCGCGGCGCAATTCGATGCGTCGGCGCCGACCGCCCTCGTCACCGCCGCCGCCAGTCACAGGGTATTTGGCGAATTGGAACATGTTTGTCCCGAGGAAGCTCAGCCCCGTCTCGATCGAGCTGCGCAGTGCGGTGACCGCCGTCATGACACCCATGACCGTGAACACGCCGATGGTGATACCGAACATGGTGAGGCCGGAGCGGAGCTTATTCACGCCGAGCGAGCCGACGGCCATGCGGAGGATTTCGGAGAATTTCATGGCCAATTATTCGTAGCGCAACGCCACCACCGGATCGAGGCGGGACGCGCCCAACGCGGGCACGAATCCCGCCGCCACGCCGGCAAAGACCGACGTGCCGACCGCGAGCGCCACGATGCCGAACGACACGCTCACCGGGAAACTCGGGAACGCCTGCGCCGCGATCTGCACGAGGCCGGCCGTGAGCGCCAGGCCCACCAAGCCGCCGATCAGTGCGATGGAAACCGCTTCGACGAGGAACTGCATCAAGATCGATCGGCGGCGCGCGCCGAGTGCCTTGCGGGTGCCGATCTCCTTCGTGCGCTCCTTCACGGACACGAAGGTGATGTTCATGATGCCGATGGCGCCGACGAACAGCGCCAGCCCCGTGATGACGAAGCCGATCGTCGCGATCGTGCCCTTAACCGGATCGAGCTGCTTCTTGAATGCCTCCTGCTCGTTGATGTTGAAATTGTCGCGCTCACCCGGCAGCTGCGCGCGCACGCGGCGCATCGCGCCGACGAGTTCGTCCTTCGCCGCGGCGAGCTTGGTCTTGTCGATCACCTTGACGCGGATTTCCGCGCCGCGGCGGATCGAAAAGTATTTCTGGAAAGCCTTGATCGGGATCACGACCTGGTTGTCGAAGCTGAACATGCCGAGAAACTCGCCCTGCTTCGCGAAAACGCCGACGACCGAGAAGGGCTGTCCGCTGATCAAGACCGTCTCGCCGATCGGGTCGCGATTCGGCAGCAGCGCTTCCGCGACGTCGTAGCCCAGCACGCACACCTGCGTGCCGGACTCGGCTTCGGTCTCGTTGAACAGCCGGCCCTCCTTGTATTCGGTGCCGGTCATCTGCGCATAGGGCGCGGTGGTGCCGATCGTGAAGACGCCGCTGACCTTCGCGTCGCCGACCTTCAGCGTGGAACCGCGGCCGACGACCGGCACGGCGAAGCTGAGCAGCGAATTATTGGTGTTCTCGATGACGCGGTTGAGTTGCTCCGCGTGCGCCGGGCTGAGGTTCGGACGATTGACGTAGTTCCACCAATCCTCGACGGGGCCCCACGGCCATTTCTGCACGTAAAGCACGTCCTCGCCCAGCAGCGCGAGGCTGTTGGCGAAGCCCTTGTCGATGCCGCGAATGGCGGTGCCCATGAGCGTGACCGCGACGACGCCGATGATGACGCCGAGCGCGGTGAGGACCGAGCGCATCTTGTTCGCGCGAATCTGCGCCGCGGCGATGCGCACGGACTCGGAGAATTCGTAGAGAAACCGTTTCATCGCGATTGCGGATTGCGGACTGCGGATTGCGGATTGGCTGGCGAGCGACGGGCGGTGCGGATGGATGCGACCGCAATCGCGGTGAGCTCCTCCGCTTCTTGGTGCAAGGCGTCGAGTTTGGCGGGAGCCAGGAGGCCAGATTCGCCGATGAGTTCCAGCCAAAGGGAAAACTCGTCAGCCTCCTCTTCTACCGTGCCCATCTTGGAAATGAAATCGGCGCGCGACTTGGCGCGACAAGCGGAGCGGTAGTTGGCTGCGACCGAGGTCGCCGAGCGCAGCAACTGGCGCCCCAGCACATCAGCCGACATGCGGCGGGGCAGCGAATCGGTCAGGCGGATAACACGCAAAGCGAACTGTTTCGTCCGATTTTTGAGTTCGTCGCTTTTCATGGTTCGGTAATCCGCAATCCGCATTCCGAAATCCACAATCAGACCTGCCGCACGTCCGATTCGATCAATCCGTCGCGCAAGCGCACGATGCGGCGGGCGTGGCGGGCGATGTCTTCCTCGTGCGTGACGACGATGATCGTGTTGCCCGCGGCGTAGAGATCCTCGAACAGCTGCATGATCTCCTCGCCCGTGCGGGAGTCGAGATTGCCCGTCGGCTCGTCCGCGAGGATGATCGAAGGGCTGTTCACCAGCGCGCGCGCGATGGCGACGCGTTGCCGTTGACCGCCGGAGAGTTCGTTCGGCTTGTGGCTCATGCGTTCGCCAAGACCGACGTCATGCAAGGCCTGGCGCGCGCGTTCGTGACGTTCGTGCGCCGGCAGGCCCGCGTAAATCAAAGGCAGCTCGACGTTGGCGAGCGAGGTGGAGCGCGGCAGAAGGTTGAACGTCTGGAACACGAACCCGATCTCGCGATTGCGGATGTCGGCGAGCTCGTCGTCGGTCATACTCGAGACGTCCTTGCCGGCGAACTCGTAGTGTCCGCTGGTCGGCGTATCGAGGCAGCCGAGCATGTTCATGAGCGTCGACTTGCCGGAGCCCGACGGGCCCATGATCGCGAGGTATTCGTTGCGATGCACCTGCAGCGCGACGCCGCGGAGCGCATGCACGATCTCCTCGCCCATCTTGTAGAGCTTGGTGACTCCACGAATGTCGATGACGAGCGGGCCGGGCGTGCGGTAGTCGCGGCGGACGGCGGGAGAAGGAGCGGGAACGGACATGGGATCGGGAGGTAGGGCGGCGAATCCTCTCGCCGCCGCGGCGCGGAGCAGTGTCCGCGCCCTACCCAGGGTTACTTGTTTTCCTCTTTCTTGCGGGTCTCGACCATGATCTTCGCGCCATCCTTCAGCGTGCGGCTGATGGCCGCATAGCTGCCGGACACTACTTCTTCGCCGGCTTTGAGACCGGACTTGATCTCGATGTGCGAATTGTCGGCGATGCCCGTCTCGACTTGGCGGAGGGCCACCTTGTCGCCGTTCTTCACAAAGACCACGCGCTGGAGCTTCTCGCGGTTGCGGCGGGCATCGGCGCGCTCACTGGCGACGTCGAGATCGTTGCCGGAACGCTCCTTGGCTTCCTTGGCGGCCTCGGCGGCGAGCTCTTCGGTCGTCTTGCCGCCGGCGGCGCGGACGGTGACGGACTGGATCGGCACGGCGATGACGTTCTCGACGGTCTGCGTCTCGACGTCGACCGTGGCGCTCATGCCCGGGCGCAGGCGGTTGTCGTTGTCCTTGATGCGGATCTTGACGAGGAAGTTGGTGACTTCATCCGAGGCGGAGGCGATGAGCTGCGCCGCGGCGCTCTGGGCGCCGCTGGTGAGCGCAGAGCTCGAGATCTCGGCCACCGCGCCCTCGAACTTGCGGCCCGGAAACGCATCGACGGAGACGATGGTGCGGTCGCCAACCTTCACGTTGACGATGTCGTTTTCGTTCACGCGCACGCGGACTTCCATCGCGCTGAGATTGGCAATGCGCATGATTTCCGTGCCGGCGAACTGATTGGTGCCGACCACGCGCTCGCCGACTTCGCTCGTGAGCGAGATGATCGAGCCATCCATGGGCGAGTAGATCGTGGTCTTGTTGAGCTGGTCGCGCGACTGGTCGACGGAACCTTCGGTGCGGCGAATCTGCGCGAGCGACGAATCGAAATCGGCCTTGGCCACGTTGAGATTTGTCTGCGCGGCGATGAATTCCGCGTCGGAGATGAGCTTCTTCTGATAGAGATCGTTCGCCTGCTTGAAGTCCTGCTCGGCCTTGGTGAGCCGCGCCTGGCTGAGCACCGAAGACGCGCGGGACGAGGCAAGTGCGGCCTCCTGCTGCTCGAGTTGGGCCTTGTAGAAGTCGGGTTTGATCCGGACGAGCAGGTCGCCCTTCTTCACCATCTGGCCTTCCACGACGGGAATTTCGATCAGCTCACCGGCGACTTCCGGTGAAATCTTCACCTCGGTCTCGGGCTGAATCTTGCCGGTGGCGGTCACGACGTGCGTGATGGTCTTCACGAAAGCCTTCTCGATCGTGACTTGGGTCGGCTTTTCTGCGGCGCGGCCTTTGGCCGCCGCAGCAGCGATTACCACACCGAGCACCACGACGGCTCCGAGGATGAGCCAGACGGGTTTCTTGGACTTTTTCTTGGCCCCGGCGGTCGGGGTGACGGCAGCGGGCTGAGGAGCGGCGGAGGACATAGGTATCAGGAGCGAAAGGAGCGAAGTGGACTAAAATTAGCGTGCGCGCTTGGCCAGAACTATTGCGTCGTCGCCGCCTCCCAAAAACACAGAGGGGCCCCGAAGGACCCCTCTGCAACACAACTGATAACTACGAACGAGAGGAGGAATGCGGGATTTGCCGAAAAATGAAACGGCATTGCGACGACACAGGGCAACCGCACGACGAACGCCCAAACCTGTTCGGTTTATGCTGCGCGCGGCAGGACCAGCCAAAGAACGAGGCAAAAACACCCGAAGTGGCCCAGAGTCGCAGTAGTTTTGGGACAAACGGCCCTCCGCCGGGATAGGCGGGGCGATCATTCCGACCACCGCCGGCGATCTGATGGTAACACCATGAAAGGAGCAGGAGATTCCTGCGCCCGTCCCTCCGCTCGCGATTGAGACACGGGAGCTGGAAGCTCCCGCTACGGCTCACAGCGCCGAACGCATCAAATCCTGCAAGCGATCATGGTAGCCTCGGCTCAGGCGCAGTTTCGTGCCGTCGTGCAGGATGACCGCGTATTCACCGGCGAACGAGGGGCTGAGCTTCTTCACGCGGTCGATATTCACGATCGTCGAGCGGTGAATGCGGATGAAGCGCCGCGAATCGAGCCGCTCCTCGAGGTGGGCCATCGTCTCGCGCAACAGATGCACGCGACCGGCGGCGTGAAATTTCATGTAGTCGCCCTCGGCCTCGATCCAGTCGATGTCCTCCGCCTTCACGAAGTAGATTTCGCCGCCCGATCGCAGCAGGATGCGCTCGCGCGTGATCGACTCCTGCGCACCCGACGCCTCGGCCGGGGCCGTCACGGCAGTCGCGGCCGCTGGCGTCGCCGGCGCCGGCGCTGCGACGTTGGTCTGCAGATGGTGGAGCAGATCCGACAACTTCTCGCTCAACGCGTCCGTCTGGCGGCGCACCAGTTCGGATTTGGCCCGGCGGAGCGCCGACCAGAAGCGCTCGTCCTCGAACGGCTTCAACAGGTAATCGACCGCGTTGACCTCGAACGCCCGCAGCGCGTGCTGGTCGAACGCGGTGACAAAAATCACCGCCGGCCGCTGCGCCCCGCACGCGTCGAGGGCTTCGAGCACCTTGAAGCCGTTCATCTCCGGCATCTGCACGTCGAGAAACACCAGGTCGGCGCGTTTCGCCTGAATTTTCTCCACCGCCTCCGCGCCGGAGCTGGCTTCACCCACGACGAGGATGTCGGGGTCGCGTTCGAGCAACAACACGATGCCCCGGCGCGCCGCCGGCTCATCATCCACCACGAGGGTTCGAATCTTGTTCATGCGCCAGCGGGGGCTCCGGTCGTCGTGAACGGCAGCACCAAGCTGACCGTGACGCCGCGCCCGCGTTCACTCTTCAACACCATTTGGTAATCGGTCCCGTAATGCTTCGCGAGCCGCTCGCGCGTGTTCGTCAGGCCCACGCCTTCCGCCAACGGCGCCTCGCGCACATCGAAACCCGGGCCATCGTCATGCACCTCGACCTGCAGCCGTCGTCCGTGCACGCGCGCCGAAATTTTCACCTCTCCCGGCGCCGCCTTCTGCGCGACGCCGTGCAAAATCGCATTCTCGACCACCGGCTGCAGAAACAGGTTCGGCACCAGGGCGCTCAGCGCCTCCGGCTCCGCGTC
Source organism: Verrucomicrobiota bacterium (assembly GCA_023432225.1). GTDB lineage: Bacteria > Verrucomicrobiota > Verrucomicrobiia > Opitutales > Opitutaceae > Didemnitutus. The sequence continues at coordinate 17,079 of JAEYUW010000010.1, read as the reverse complement.
CGCCGCGTAACGCAGCCGCTCGCCGAACCGTGCCTGCTGGATCTCGAGATAGCGGGAGAGGAACTCCAGCTCCTGCCGCAACGTCACCGTGTGCACGCGATTGCTCTCGAGCGAGGTCCGCAGCAGCGCGCTGAGTCGCGCGATGAGTTGCACGGCATCGTCGTTGCGCTGCTCGCGCACGAGCACGGCGATCGTGTTCATCGTGTTGAACAAAAAGTGGGGATTCAGCTGATGCTTGAGCGCCTTCAGCTCCGCCTGCACGAGCTTGGCCTCGAGCTGCGCCGTCCGCAGCGACTCGCGCTGGTAACGCTCGCGCATCCGCAACGCATACGTCACGCCGATCACCGACCAGTAGTAAACGACGTCGATCAGATTGCGTCCGTAAAAGCCCTTCGCGGCCCACGCCCAAAAACCCTCGAGCGAGTGCCCGGCCGAGACCATCGCCACAAACACGCGCACGAGATAGAAACTCGCCATGAACACGAAGCTCATCGCGACGTGAAACCCGATGCCCGCCACCCAGCGCCCGCGGTCCAGCGGCATCGCATCGCGCAACCACACCACGACCGGCACGAGCACCGCCCACAACACCGCGCGCTGAAACTGTCCCTGCGCCACGGACCAGAACGCCACGTTCGGCTCCATCACGCGCGTGTTGAAATAGACCTCCGTGCTCAGCGCGAACCCCACGAAGACCCAAAGGGCCGCAAGGATCACCCAGCGAACGACACGGTGCTCGGTCATGATAAAGCCGACTTGGTGCTTCCGATGAACACCAACTTCAAGCGGATTAATTGTCCCGAAAATGGGACCAACGAACGGTTTCCAGCGACGAGCGTTCAGGTTTCACGCGACACGTCCGCCGCCCGCCGCACCACACTCAACGCATCCGGCCAGCCACTCGTCGCTCCCGCCAGCACCTCGCTCCACCGTCGCGCCATCCACGGGGCAAACAGCGTGCCTTTCGACCCGAGTGCGCCGAACACACCGATCCGCACGCCGTCTCGCCAGCCCGCCACCGGCAAGCGATCGGGCAAACTCACTCGCACGCCCACGCGCTGCGCGCGCACCGCCAAATTCCCCGGCACGAGCGCACGCGCGGCCTCCAACAACACCTCGCGCGCCGCAGCCGTGGGCGCCCAGTCCTCGACACCGTGCTCGTAAGTCGCTCCGACCCTCGCCTGCCCCGGCGCGTCCGCGATCGCCCATTTGCCGCCACTCACCGCGTGTCCCACGGGCAACTCCGCGCCCGACACGTGCACGATCTCGCCCTTCGCCGCCTCGAACCGCAGCTCCGGAAAAAATTCGCGCACCAGCGTTCCCGCGCCGACGCACAAGACCACCGCGCCGAACCGCTCGCCCTGCCACGTCACACCCGCCGCGTCCGTCTGCAGATCCTCTCGCGTCACCCTCGCCTCCCGCAAAACACCGCGCGCCCGCCAGCGCTGCGCCGCACGCGTTAACAGCGCCGGCAAATCCACCCACGCCGCGCCGTAAATGTGCAGTCCCTCGCCGCCCGCCAACGCGCTCGCGAAACCGGTCAACTCGCCGCACGCGAGCTTCCGCGCCGCACGCGCGGCCTCTGTTTCGTTCGCAAAAAGTCGCCGCAACTGCAGCGGATGCCACAGCTCCGCACCGACAGCTGCTCCCGTCTCGCGATACCAGCGCTCGGCCAGCGGAAGCAGTTCCTCCACGCGCCACACCTTGACGAACCGCTGCCCCTGCACCGGATTGACAAGTCCCGCCGCCGCCATCGACGCCGCGCGCGCGTGGCCATCGCTCGCGATGGCAAACGGCACCCCCGCGCGCTCCAACTCCAGCCCGAGCGCCGTGCCGGCGAGTCCCTGGCCGACGATCAGCACGCGCGCTGCGTTTTTCTCGCTCATCTCAGCTCTTCGTTCTTGAGAGCCCGTCGCCATCGAACGGCACGATCCCGATTCGGAAACAACGCCTGGAGGGCGCTGCTCCGTCAGCGCCGCGATCAGCCAAGGCGGCGACGGAGCGCCGCCCTCCAGAAAAGCATGTGCTCAGAAATTTTCGGGCCACGTCTCGAGTGATGGTGACGGGCCTGTCCATGACCACGGAAGCGCCGACGATCACTCCGCCGCCAGCGCCGCCCCGACGATGCCGGCGTCATTATGCAGTTTCGCCGGCACGACTTTCGCGCGCGTCCGCAGAAACTTGAACCACATCTTGTGATCTTGGCTGATCCCACCGCCGATGATGATCAGCTCCGGCGAGAACAGTCGCTCGACCACGCGCAGATAAACGTTCACGCGATCGGTCCATTCCTTCCAATCGAGATCGAGCTTCGTCTTCACCGCCGCCGACGCGAACCACTCGATCGGCTCGCCTTCCCACGGAATGTGGCCGAGCTCCGCATTCGGGAAAAGTTGCCCGCGATAAAACAGCGCCGAGCCAATGCCCGTGCCGAAGGTCAACATCAGCACCGTGCCGTCGCGCCCCTTGCCCGCGCCGAAGCGCATCTCGGCCAGACCGGCCGCATCGGCGTCGTTCGCCAGCGCGACCTTGCAACCGGTCGCCTTCGAGAAAATCCGCGTGCCGTTTTGCTGTTCCCACTCTGGACCGAGATTCCCCACCGCACCGATGTGACCTTCCTGCACGATCGCGGGAAAACCGATGCCGACACGGCCCTTCCATTTGAAGTGCTGCACGATCTGCCGGGTCGCCGCCAGACCTTCGCCGCGCGAACACGGGCTCGAGACCGGCACGCGGAAACGCTCCGCGAGCAGCCGGCCGGTTTTGGTGTCCACGGGCGCGGCCTTGAAGGACGAGCCACCGATGTCGATGCCGAGAACTTTCATGAAGGGAGCCGCGGACCGTAGTAATCCGCCCTCCGCGCGCAACTCTCAGCTGTCGCCTTTGACACGGGCCGCTTCTTCCGGCGTCGCCGGCCGCACCGCCACGATCTCCACGTCGAAATGCAGTGTCGCCCCCGCGAGCGGATGGTTCGCGTCCAACGTCACCTGGTCGCCCTCGACCGCCACAACGGTGACGACCGGCGCGTGTCGGTCCGGTCCGGCGAGAAACTGGTCGCCGACGTTCACCTCGCCCTCGATCGGCAACTGCGCGCGCGGAATCCGTTGAACCATTTCCGCCTCGCGCAATCCGTAAGCTTCCTCCGGCGGCACGACGACATCGCGGCGCTCGCCCGCCGCCATCGTCACGAGCACTTTTTCGAGCCCTGGCACAATCTCCTGCGAGCCTTCGACAAACCCGAGCGGTTCACCGCCGCCGCGCGACGTATCGAGCACGCGTCCGTTGGCGTCGCGGAGCGTGTAGTGGAACGTGAGGTGGCGTGCAGACATCGCGCGAGTGACGAAGGCCGAACGCACGCTGACAAGAGGAATTCTCGCCGCGCGACGTAGGACCGGCTTCAGCCGGTCCAGTTTGCACGGTGCTCGCGCACTCGGCCCGCGATCAACATTTATCCGGGCCGGCTGAAGCCGGCCCTACTCACGTCTCCTGCCGCAGCACTTCCAGCGGCGGATGATCGCAAATGCCGCGACTCGACAGCAGGCCGGTGATGACCGTCACCGCACTCACCGCGAGCCAGCCGAGCACCAGCACCTCCGGCGCCGGCGTGGACCACTTCATGTTGAAGATAAAACGCGCCAGTCCCCAGTTCGCGCCGACCGCCAGCACGGCGCCGACCGCCGCGCCGAGCGTGCCGAGCGCCAGATATTCGGCGAGCATGATGCGATTCACCTGCCGCTTCGTCGCGCCAAGCGTGCGCAACAACACACTCTCACGCACGCGCTGGCTGCGACCGATCAACACCGCGCCCGCGAGCACGATGACGCCGGTCACCACCGTGAACAGCGCGAGGAACTCCACGACGAACGACGCCTTCGCGTAAACGCCGTCGATCGTCTGCAGGATCAGCCCGAGATCGATCGCCGAGACATTCGGATGCTCACGCACCACCGCCTGCTGCACGCGCGCCGAGATACCGGAGTCCGTCGCGCGCAACGCCATGACGTGGAACTTCGGCGCGCCTTCGAGCACGCCCTGCGGAAACACGACGAAGAAATTCGGCGCCAGCCGCTGCCACTCCACGTGGCGCAAGCTGCCCACGACCGTCTTCACCGGCACGCCCTGCACGTCGAACTCGATCTCATCGCCGAGCGCCACGCCGAGGTCGCGCGCGAGATTTTCCTCCAGCGAAACGGGGACACTCGTCGCACCCGCCGGCGCCTGGCCCTCGAACTTTCCCGCGACGACGCGCTCGGTGTCGGCGAGTTGGCCGCGATACGTCGAGCGATACTCGCGCCGCACCGTCCACGCCGGGATGCGCACGGTTTTATCCTTCAACACGTCGGCGATGGGCCGTCCCTTCAACGCGCTGATGCGCATCGTCACGATCGGCGCCTGCGCGCGCACCGGAGCGCCGTTGTCGGCGACGATCTTCGCGACCGACTCGACTTGATCGTCCTGAATGTCGAACAGCATCAAGTTCGGCCGATCGCCGCCGCCCATCACGCGCAGCTGCCCGAGCAACGTGTCGCGCGTGAGGTAGAGCGTCATCATCAGGAACGTGCCCATGCCGAGCGAGACGAGCAGCAGCACCGTGCGGTTGTTCGGCCGATAAAGATTCGCCACGCCCTGCCGCCACGCGAACGGCAGCCGGCGCAAATTCAACCGCTGCGCGATCCACGCGATCAGCTTGGCCAGCCCGCCGAGCACCGCGAATCCGACGAACAGCGCGCCCGCGAAACCCACGCCCCAACGCAGCCGCCCCGTCTGCAGAATCGCGAACGCGAACACGATCGCGACGATCATGACGAGCAGCAGCACACGCAGCCAATCGATCCGCCCGCCGCCGTTAGCATCAGCGAACGCCGAGCGGATCGCCAGCAACGGCGACACGCGGCGCACTTCAAGCAGCGGCAGCAGCGCGAAGAGCACGCTGATCAACACGCCCGCGCCCACGCCGCTCGCGACGGATTTCCACGAGACGAAAAACTCGAACGAGAACGGCAGAAAATCGCGCAGGAAAGTCGGCAACAGCAGCTGTGCGCCGATGCCCAGCACCGCGCCGCCGAGAGCCCCGGCGACGCCGAGCCCGACGCCTTGCACGAGGTAAATTGCGAAAGCCTTGCTCGCTCTGGCGCCGAGGCAGCACAGCACCGCCACCGTCGGAATTTTCTGCCGCACGTGCGCGTGCACGGCGCTCGCCACGCCGATAGCGCCAAGAAACAGCGACGAGAAACCGACGAGCATCAGGAACGAATTCACGTTCTGAATCGCGCCGCCGAGTTCGCGTTTGCGCTCTTCGACCGTGTCGAAGCCGAGCCGCAGTTCGCGGAACCGTTCGCGCAGATCGCGCACCATTTTCTCGACGTCGGTGTTGATCGGAAATTTCAGGTAAACACGGTAGCGCGCGAGGCTGCCCTGCTTGAGCAAGCCGGTGCCGTTCACCGTCGAGAGTGGAATGAAAACGCGCGGCGCGAGCGTCGTGACGCCCGCGGCAGATTCGCCCGGGACTTTAAGCAAGCTGCCCGCGACGCGAAACTCTCCCGTGCCGAGCTTGATGGTGTCGCCCGGCTTCAAGCCGTATTGCACCGCGACGCCTTCTTCGATGATTGCGTTCGCCCCGTTCGCCAGCTGCGCGCGGGCGTCGCCGGGCTCCGTCTGAAATTCGCCGTAGAAAGGAAACGCCCCTTCGAGCGCGCGCACTTGCACGAGGCGCGTGGCGCCGCCCGCGCTCGGCGCGATGAGCATGGAGTTAAAGGCGATCTCGCGCGCCTGTTCGCCGCCGAGACCGGCGATGAACTGCTCCGCCTCCGACGTGAGCGCCGCGCGCGAGGTGATGACCAGGTCGGCGCCGAGGAGACCTTTCGTTTGGTCCTCGATTGCGGCGCGCAAGTTATCTCGCAGCGAGCCGACCGCGACGAGCGCCGCCACGCCGAGCACGACCGCGAGCGAGAAAAGCAACAACCGCCGCCGCGAAGCCCGCGTATCGCGCCAAGCCATTTTGAGGATGAAGTTCATGAGGAGACGGAGGATGCCACCACGAAATACACCAAATACACGAAAGTCAGAGGGCGATACGCTCAAACTCGACTTTGGGAAAGTGCCCAAAGTTAACGAGCAGTCCGAGGCGATGCCCCGTCGCGCGGAGGTAATTGTGAACTTGCGCGCGATGCTCGTCGATCAAGGCAGACACAGCTTTGATTTCGACGACGATTTTCCCATAGCAGATGAAGTCTGGGGAATAGGTCTGCTTGAGCGGTCGCCCCTTGTAGGTGAGTTGGAGCGACGGGTGTGCGACAAAAGGGATGCATTGATCACTCAGCTCGAACTCGAGGCACTCCTGGAAGACGGCTTCGAGGAAACCGCAACCTTTCTCCTTATACACCTCAAAGCACGCCCCCATGATTTTGTAGGACTCTTCGCGATAGATGATCTCACTCATGATCGAGGCCCATTTTCGTGTGTTTCGTGTTTTTCGTGGTGACCAAAATCTTCCTACCCCACGCGTTCGTCACTCACGACGGCGCCGCTGCGCAACCGCAGGATGCGCTGGGTTTGTTTGGCGAGTTCAAGGTCGTGCGTCACCAGCACGAGCGTCGTGCCGCGCTCGCGGTTCAGGCCGAAGATCAAGTCCACCATCGCGTGCGCCGTGTCGCCGTCGAGATTGCCCGTTGGTTCGTCGCAGAAGAGAATCTTCGGCCGGTTGATGAAGGCGCGCGCCAGCGCCACGCGCTGCTGTTCGCCACCGGAAAGCTGCATCGAATAATGGTCGAGCCGGTCGCCGAGGCCGACGCGCGCGAGCAACTCCGCCGCCTCTTTCTCTCGCGTGTTGTCGCCGCGCAGCTCGAGCGGCACGAGGACATTCTCGAGCGCCGTGAGCGTCGGGATCAGTTGGAAATTCTGGAATACGAACCCGACACTTTCGTTGCGCACCAACGCGCGTTCGTCCTCCGACATGCGGCCGATCTCGCGCCCGGCGAGATGCACCGCGCCGCTCGTCGGCTGGTCGAGGCCGGCGCAGAGACCGAGCAGCGTCGTCTTGCCTGAGCCCGAGGGCCCGACGATCGCGCACGTGCTGCCGGGATCGAGCGCGAAGCTCACGTCTTTGAGGACGGTGAGTCCGCCGGCGGCGGTGGCGTAGGTTTTGGTGAGGTGCTCGACTTTCAGGATGTTTTGAACACTCATGGGGCGCGATGCCGAGTAACACACCCAACGCCCTCGAAAGTGCAAAGTTGTTCGTCGGACGGCTCATTCGCCAGGGTGGACGGTTCGCTGTGCTGCTGCTCCTCAGCGCGGTTGCGATGAACGCTGCAGCCCCCGCGACCAAGACGCTGATCTTCTTCGGCGACAGCCTCACCGCCGGCTATGGCGTGGATCCCGACGAGGCTTACCCGGCGCTGCTCCAAAAGAAAATCGATGCCGCCGGTCTGCCGTGGAAAGTCGTCAACGCCGGCCTGAGCGGCGAGACCACTGCGGGCGGTCTGCGCCGGCTCGATTGGATTCTGCGGCAACCGGTCGACATTTTCGTGATCGAACTCGGCGGCAACGACGGCCTCCGCGGCATCGGACCCGAGGTCACGCGCGCGAACCTGCAGACAATGATCGAGCGCGTCCGCGCGAAGTATCCGCGCGTCACCATCGTGCTCGCCGGCATGCAAATCCCCACGAACATGGGCCGCGAACACGCCGACGCTTTCGCGCAGATCTATCCGTCACTCGCGGAATCCACGCAGGCCATGCTCATCCCTTTTCTCCTGGAAAATGTGGGCGGCATTCCCGAGTTGAATCTTCCCGACGGCATTCATCCCACGCCGGCTGGCCACCGTATCGTCGCCGCGACGGTCTGGAAGACTATCCAGCCTCTCCTGTGAGGCGCACCTCGCCGCCGCTTACGCCTCGTTCGGCGAACGACTCATCGAGTCTCTCGCCCCGCTCCCACGAACCTGCTCGCGCCACTGCGCCGGTTTAAGTGGAAATGCAGCCGCACTTGGCTCCGAGGGCTGGATTCGAACGTGCAAAATCGACGACAGAATAACTGCACGCCCCGCCACGAGGTGGAGCGCATTGACCTCAATGCGCTCGGACTCGCCTTCGTCAGCGGACGTCCTTGAACGCGTTGAGGTCAACGCGTTCCACCTTCCGTCTCAGTCCTCGCTCGCCCAAGTCGCTTTCGGCGCGATGCGCACTTTCGCGCGAAACGCCTCCGGCAGCGGTGCGGCCACCATGCCGCCCTTGCCGTCGTTCGTCACGCACACGGCGGTGATCTCGCCTTGTGCGCACGGCTCCGGATCGGCTTTCCCCTTGGTGATCTTGCGAAATTGAAACCCCAGCACGATCGCGCGAGTGCGAATGTCTTTCACAAAGAGGCGCACCTCCACCGAGTCGTTGAACCGCAGCGGCGCGCGAAAATCACAGGTGGCGTTCACGCGCGGCCAACCGACGACCTGGCCGGGCACGAAGGAGATCAGCGGCAGGTTGATGGAGCGATAGAACGCGGTCTCGCACGACTCCATCCAGCGGAAGTAATTCGAGAAATGCATGATTCCGGCCATGTCCGTCTCGGCGAACTCGACGGTGCGCGTGATCGAAAACTCGGAAACCATGCGCGCGAGGATTGGCACCGCGGCGTGCGACGCAACGCCCGATGTGCTGCGCGCAACTCGCCCATCGGCTAAGCACACGCGCGCCGTCGCGTCGGCGCTCCTCCTAGGCGAAAGTCGGGCCTTCGCGACCGCTCGCGTGCTTGAGCACGCATTGCCGCGCCCTAGCATCCGCGCACCATGAAAACATTTCTCCATGCTGGATGGATCGGCGTCGTCGCCACGTTGGCGACGACGAGCGCTTTCGCGTTTGAAGGTCGAGTTTCGCTCGGGATCACCGCCGAAAAGGGCAGCGAGCAGGTCATCGATTTCGCCATGAAGGGCGACTTCGTGCGCATGGAGCCGCAGTCCGGCGAAGCCCGCGGCGCCGCCATGATCATGAACGCCGCGAAACAGGAGATGACCATTCTCATGCCGAGCGAGCGCATGTATATGGTGATGCCGATGCGCGGCGGTCCGGCACAGCAAGGGGACGGCGCCGAGGCGAAGGAGGCCAAGATTGAGAAGACCGGCCGCACCGAAAAGATCCTCGGCTACGATTGCGAGGAGTGGCTCATGACCGACAAGGGCGACTCCACCGCGCTGTGGGTGACCGAACAACTCGGCACGTTCATGGGACTCGGCGGCGGCAACCCGATGGGCGGGATGATGGGCGGTCGCAAAGCCAAGACCGAAGGCGCCGCGTGGGAAAAGCTGCTCAAGGGCAAGCAGGGCTGGTTCCCGCTGCGCGTCGTCAGCCGCGATGCGCGCGGCAAGGAGAAGTTCCGTCTCGCGGCGAAGAAGATCGAGCCCGGCACGCTGCCCGCGGATCTCTTCGCGCCACCGGCTGGTTTTCAGAAATTCGCAATGCCCGCGATGGGCGGCTTCGGCGAGTGAACCGGAGTAAACCCAGACCTCCCCATCCGCTTTTCGAAAAGCGCGGCTCGTTGCGCCGCGCTTTTTTATTTTCCGGCGCGCTGGCCGAAGCTCGCCGCGGTCCCGGCACCGGCAACGCACGCGCGATCGCCGGAATGCGGGAGCATCCTTTCAGGCGGCCAGCCCCCCGGCACCACCCGGCGCTTCGCGCGTCTTTCCGCCACCTACGCCTACGCTCCTGCTTCGATTGTGAGTCGAAGCACTCAAACGCGCCGTTCAGTGTCCTCCAGCGCCGGAATTTCTCCCGTCCCTCGCGGAGGAATCGCGCCTTTGTTACGCTCCGGAAAAATCCACCGCACAGTGCCGGTGAAGAGGGGGATGAGGGCTTGACTCAGCCAAAGTGCGGGCGTTCGCTGGGCCATTCAAACCTTGGAGTGGTTCCTCTAGGTTTTCCAACACCAACACCTGCATCTGCACCATGCATAAATCGTTCGTTAGGTTTATCGCACTTGTGGCAACCGCGCTGAGCCTCGTTTCGGCTCCGGCAATTGCTCAAGTCATCACGACCTCGTCGTTGAACGGCACCGTTCTCACCGACCAGGGCCAACCCGTCGCCAACGCGGCGATCACGGTCACGCACGAGCCCACCGGCTCGGCTGTCACGACCACGTCGCGCGCCGACGGCACCTACGTGCTGCGCGGCCTCCGCCCCGGCGGCCCCTACACGGTCACCTCGGTTGCGCCGACTTTCGCTAACACCGAAGTTCGCGAAGTCTACCTCGACATCGATCGAGGCGCCGACGTGAACCTGAAAATGCGCAGCGAAGTCGTGCAGCTCCAGGCGTTCCAAGTGACCGCTTCCGCGGTCGACACGATGTTCGACCCGAACCAGACGGGTTCAGGCTCCTACCTTAACGCGAAGGACATTCGCGATCTTCCCGGTGGCGACCGCTCGATCAACTCCCTCGCTCGCCTCGATCCGCGCATCAGCTACAACCGCGACCCGCAGGACCGCGCGATCTCGGTCGCCGGTGTCTCCAACCGCTACAACAGCATCCAGGTTGACGGCGTGAGCGCGGCTGACCCGTTCGGTCTCAACAGCAATAACACCGCGGCTGAGCGTAACGTCATCCCGCTCGACTCTCTCGAAGCGCTCGCGATCAACACCTCGCCCTACTACTCCCGTAACGGCGGCTTCGTTGGCGCGCAGATCAACGCCATCACCAAGAGCGGCACGAACCAGTTCCACGGTTCCGCCTACTACACCTATCGCGGCCGCACGCTGAACGGCTTCAAGACCGTCTCGCAGGACATCGACGAGATTCCGCGCCCGATCGCCAACTTCACCGAAGAAACCTTCGGCTACACGCTGAGCGGCCCGATCATCAAGAAGAAGCTGTTCTTCGCGCTCTCCAACGAGTCCGTCCGCGAAGACCGCATTCCGCCGAGCCCCGTCTCGCAAGTCGACGGCGCTGTCATCAGCCAGATCACGGCCAAGGCCACCGCCCTCGGTTTCAAACCCGGCAGCCCGACCCCGCCGTCCACCAACCGCCTGACCGACGACAACATCCTCGCCAAGGTCGACTGGCAGATCAACGCCGACCACCGTGCGACCTTCCGCTACAACAACGTCGAGTCCTCGCGCCCGACCTTCCCCGGCTTCGGTTCCGGCATCTCGGAAAATAACTTCTCCTACGATTCCGCTTGGTATCAGCAGGACATCCAAAACAAGACCTACTTCGGTCAACTGGTCAGCCGTTGGAACGACAAGCTCAACACCGAGATTTCTTACTCGCAGAGCAAGTATCACTCGGAGCCCAAGAACAGCACCAAGCAACCCTCCGTCGAAATCCGCAACGTCGCGGTCCCTGGCTCCTCCAACACCTCGTTCATCACCTTCGGCACGGAAGTCAGCCGTCACGCCAACATCCTCGACGTGAAGACCGACACCGCCGAAGCGTTCGCCTCCTACGAGTTGAACGACAAGATGACCCTGCAGGCCGGTGTGCAGTATGAAACGGCTGACATCTACAATCTGTTCGTTCAGAACGCGTATGGTTCCTACAGCTTCAACAGCTTGAACGACTTCCTGAACTACGCTCCCGGCAACCAATACCGCACCTATACCTATAATCAGATTATCTCCGGTGTGGAGCCGGCCGCGATCTTCTCCGAAGCCAACGTCGGCCTTTTCGTGAACGACTCCTGGCGCTTCTCGCCCACGCTGAAATTCGATCTGGGCGCGCGCATCGACATCGCGCAGCTGCCGGATGCCATTCCGTTCAACCAAACGTTCTTCAACACGTTTAACGTCCGCAACGATGGCAGCTACGATGGCAAGAAGGTCATCCAGCCGCGCTTCGGCTTCAACTGGCAGCCTGACTTCAGTGGCAAGAAGACGACCATTCGCGGCGGCATCGGCCTCTTCTACGGCAAGGCGCCCCGCGTCTGGATCTCCAATAGCTATTCGAACACCGGCATGAACTTCCGGACCTACTCCGCCGGCACCAACCCGATCAGCGGCGTTTCGTCCAGCCAAGCTCCCACCGTCTCCGCCGATCCCAACAACCAGCCGACCGCCGGCGGCACCCCTGCCCAGCAGGTCGCGTTCATGGACCCGGACTTCGAGCTGCCCTCGAAGTGGAAGGCCAACCTCGCTATCGAGCGTGAGCTGCCCTTCTGGGATCTTAAGGCCAGCGTCGAAATTGAGCAGATGTGGACCGTCAAAGACGTGTTCTACACCAACATCAATCTGGCCGCGTCACGCACCGGTCCGGACGGCCGCGAAATGTATTTCAACAACTACACGGCCAATACCTCGACCAACAACAACACGCGCCTCGTGAGCAATCTGTTCACGAACCGCACGATCAAGATCGCCAACACGGACAAAGGCGACAACCGCACCATCGCCCTCTCCATCGAGCGCCCGCGCAAGAAGGACGGCTGGTATTGGAAGGCCTCGTATGTCCGCACCAATGCGAACGAAGTGCTCTTCGGCACCTCCTCCGTCGCCGCGTCCAACTGGCAGAACCGCTCGATCTTCAACGCGAACGCCGTGGAAGTCACCGCCGCCTCGCTCGAGATCAAGGACAAGTTCCTCGTGAACGTCACCAAGGACTTCGAGTTCTTCAAGGGCTACCGCACCACCGCGTCGGTGCTCTATGAAGGCCGCAGCGGCTATCCTTACAGCCTCGTCTTCACCAACGACGCCAACGGCGACGCCCAGACCCAGAACGATCTGATCTACGTCCCAAATCGCGCCGGCGACACCCGCGTGCGCTTCGCCACGACGGCCGACCAGGATAACTTCTTCAAGATCGTCGACCGCTTCGGTCTTAAGGAGGGACAAGTTTCGAACGCGAACTCGCTCCGCTATCCGTGGGTCAACCAGTTCGACTTCAGCCTCAAGCAGGAAGTCCCGCTGCCCGGCTGGCGCCACAAGCTCGTCCTCGGCATGGACATTCTGAACATCGGCAACCTGCTCAACAGCAAGTGGGGCATCATCCGCGGTTCGAACCAGTTCTTCGTGAAACGCGAAGGCGTGGCTTCGGTCGCGTTCGACGCCACCGCCAACGGCGGCCAGGGCCAATACGTTTACTCGAGCGTCAGCTCAGCCCTCGCCAACGGCACTTATTCCACCTCGGTCGACGGCAAGTCCTACGTCGGCTCCGGCTTCGCGCCGTCGCTCGGCCGCGGCGAACCCGCCGCGACCCGCTGGTCCATCCTCTTCAGCGCCCGCTACGAGTTCTAAGCGAACGCTGATCTGATTTCCCGCGAAGGCGGCTGCGGCAACGCAGCCGCCTTCTTCTTTTTCCGGCCCTGCAGTTCGTGCCGTCGCGTCGCGTCGCTTGCCGACACACGAGTGCCGTCAAGCGACGCTCCTGCGCGGAACGCTCGCTGCCTCTGCTGCGACTGCGCTGTTCACTCGCAGACCGCCTGCTCACCGCCAATACCCTCTCGTCTGTTCATGGAGGGGGCCGGGCTCCCGCGCGGCCGTGCCTTTCAGAGGAGAAACGCACGGGCTGTTTTCTCGCGCAAAAGGTCCGCGCAATTCTCCTCTGAAAACCCGAGCACGGGCCGCACAACTGCACGTCAAGATGTTTTTCGGCGATGCGCGCCCGACAATCCTTGAGACCCTTTTCGCTCTGAAATGCGTGCTCGCGCGCAATCTCGGCCACACCGCAGCGCACCGGATTTCGGTGATTTTTTTGTCCACCAAAAAATGTCAGCAATTTGCCGGAGAAAAAATTGACGGGGTATAGGCCACTACCATTAGTAGTGCCCTTGGTTCCGGGCAGCCACATCCTGTGGTGGTCAGCAACGTGTGAGGAAATTCCAGCAACTTCGGTTCGCTTGGGCGTCCTGCGCGCTTCTATGACCACGGGAGGATGGTTTTGCCTCTCCGCAAAACACACCCGTTTCACGTTCGACACACCCACGCGTTAGCCATGCTCAAATCCTTTCAAGTCGGCACCAAAACGTTCGTCCTCGACCAGGAAAAAGCCGAAGCCGCCTTCGCCGGCAAAAAGGTCATCAACGGCCGCCAAGTCCCCTACTTCAACCTCCTGCCGCTGAAGTTCCAGTGGGCCTACGATCTCTACAAAAAGATGAAGGCGAACCATTGGGAGCCCGAAGACATCCCGATGGGCAAGGACATCGAGCAGTGGCGCGACACGAAATCCGTCACCGATCAGGAGCGCTGGATCATACGCATGGGCATCGGCTACTTCTCCGCCGCGGAAGGCATCGTCGGCGACAACATCCAGCACGTCGTCCGCGAACTCGTCACGGCGCCCGAGCTCAAGCTCGTCCTCGGCCGCCACGCGCACGAGGAGAACATCCACGCCGACTCGCTGCTCTACATGATCTCCTCGCTCGGCATCAACCCGCACGAGTGCGAGGCGATGTTCGAAGACATCAAGTCGATCGATAAGAAGAACCAGTTCGTCAACAAGGCCTCCAACGCCCTCCGCCGCGACCTCGATCTCACGAAGCTCGAGAACAAGCAGCTCCTCGCGAAGAACATCTTCATCTTCGGCCAATGTATGGAGGGCACGCAGTTCTACGGCCTGTTCGGCATGATCCTTTCCCTCTACCGGCAGAACAAGTTCCCCGGCATCGGCCAGATGTTCCGCTACACGCTCCGCGACGAGTCGAACCACATCGAGCTCTTCCGGAATCTCTTCATGGATCTCATCGAGGAGAACCGCGACATCTGGACGCCTGAGTTCAAGGAGGAGCTGCGCCAGACGATGGCCGAGGCCATCGCCCTCGAAAAGGAGTTCATCCGCGACTGCCTGCCCGTGAACGCTGTGGGCCTCGCGATCGACGAATTTGTTACCTACATTGACTACATCGCCGACCGCCGGCTCGAAGGCTGCGGACTCGCCCCGCTCAACCCGGGCGCGAAGAACCCGCTGCCCTGGCTGGCCGAGATGATGGACATCAAGAAGGAGCAAAACTTCTTCGAAGGCCGCGTCACTGAATACCAGAAATCGTCGGCCCTCCAGAACACCAGCGACGACGAGCTTTAAGTCGTCCCGCAGTCGCGGGGCGACTCACCAGCCGAAGCTCTCCGAGCGCAGGTTGGTCCGACTTTCGCCCCGCTTTTCGCGCCTCCCTTTCCTACCCCTCCGTCCGCCCGCCCGTCCGTTCCGTTCGTCCCAAATTCCCCGCTGACAGCACAGCACTATCTCCATGAGCGATTCCTCTTCCGTCCAAACCGACCTCGTCCTCAAAAAATACACCGGCACGCCGCAGGACCAAAAGCCTCACTATAACTGGCGCGACGTCCTTCGCGACGAAGTGACCGTCCCCGAAGTCGAGGTCCTCTGCCCGCACGGCACCGAGCGCTTCGACCTCGCCGAGGTCGCCGACACCGTCGGCAAGTCCCTCGCGAACCTCATGCTCGCGAAGGGCGAGAAGGACATCTTCAACGAGAAGAACCAGCGCTTCGTCGCCGACGTCACCCGCGAAGTCGCCACCAACCTCACCAAGCAGGCCCTCACCCGCGGCCCGCTCCGCGTCTCCCTCCACGATCTCTACGTGCTCATCGAGAAAACCCTCGTCGACAACAACGCCCACGACGTCGCGAAATCCCTCCTCCACAAGCGCGCCCAGAAACTCGGCGCCTCGCGCGAGCACCCGACCGTCACCGTCAAACTCATCCGCCGCAACAACCAGGTCGTCCCCTGGAACGAGGCCAAGATCGAGATCGCCATCCGCAAGGCCTTCCTCTCCCTCAAGAAGGACTCCGCTCCCGCCCCGCAGATCGCCCGCGCCGTCACCCAGCGCGCCGCCGAGCTCAAGCAGGCCTTCCTCCACATCGAGGAAGTCCAGGACATGGTCCAGGAAGAGCTCATGAAGGCCGGCCACTTCAAGGTCGCCGAGGACTACATTCTCTACCGCGCCATGCGCCACGCCTCGCGCGCCCAGGAGTCCGCCGCCCGCCACGCCGGCGATGTCGTCGCCGCGCCCGAAGCCGACGCGGCCGCCGCCGACGCCTCCGCCAACCCGCCGCAGGGCCAGAACTCCATGATCGTCGTCCAACGCGCCGACGGCTCCACGTATTTCTGGAACGGCGAGGATCTCCAGAAGCGCATCGAGTTCGCCTCCATCGGCCTCAACCTCTGCCTCACGTCCGACCAGATCGAGGCCGAGCTCCGCCGCTCCACCTTCGACAACATCGCGCAGGGCGACCTCAACAACACGATCGTCCTCAACGCCAAGACCCTCATCGAAAAGGACGCCGACTTCGCCAAGTTCGCCGGCCGCATCCAGCTCACCTACATCTACGAGGAAGTCCTCGGCTGGGACATCGTCCGCGACGGCATCGGCGCCCTCAAAAAGGCCCACCAATCCGCCTTCGCCACCTACGTCGCCCGCGGTATCGAGATCAAGCGCCTCACGCCGCGCCTCAAGGAATACGACCTCGCCCGCCTCGCCGCCGCCATCGACCCGTCGGCCGACCTCGATCTCGACTTCCTCGGCGTCCAGACGCTCTACGATCGCTACCTGATCATCGACAAGACCGGCAAGCGCTCGCGCCGCCTCGAGACCCCGCAGTTTTTCTGGCTGCGCGTCTCCATGGGCCTCTTCCTCGACGAGAAATCCGACCGCGAGTCCTGGGCCCTCCAACTCTACACGCTCTACAAGAGCCGCCGCTTCTGCTCGTCCACGCCGACCCTCTTCAACTCCGGCACGCTCCACTCCCAGCTCTCGTCCTGCTACCTCTACTACGTCGACGACAGCCTCGAAGGCATCATGTATCGCGGCATCGCCGAAAACGCCCAGCTCTCCAAGTGGGCCGGCGGCCTCGGCGGTTCCTGGACCGCCGTCCGCGGCACCGGCGCGCACATCGCCGGCACCAACGGCGAGTCGCAGGGCGTCATCCCCTTCCTCAAGCTCCACAACGACCAGCTCGTCGCCGTCAACCAAGGCGGCAAGCGCAAGGGCTCCGGCTGCGCCTACCTCGAGTCGTGGCACAACGACATCTTTGAGTTCCTCGAACTCCGTCGTAACACCGGCGACGACCGCCGCCGCACGCACGACATGAACACGGCGAACTGGATTCCCGACCTGTTCATGAAGCGCATGGAGTCGCGCTCGCACTGGACGCTCTTCC
>JAEYUW010000002.1 GCA_023432225.1 Verrucomicrobiota bacterium | reverse complement strand
TTTCCTGCAGATAGATCGATCCGGAAAGCGTGTTCGTCGCCTGCAACTGGTTGATCGTCGTGTCGATGTCCCCAGCCCCTGCCGCTCCCATCCCCGTCGCCGCCGTCATTGTCGTCTGACCCGTGGTCGTGAGATTGGCACTCTCCGCCGCCGTGTTGTCCGTGATCGATCCCAACGTGGCCAGAAGCGTGATGCTGCCAGAGGTCGCCGTGACGGTGGAAAGAGCGATGGAGGTGGCGGCGGTGTAGTTGATCGCGCCGGTGGCGGCAGAGGTCGTCGTGCCGTCCGCCATCGTGATCGAGCCGACGTCGGCGGTGTAGGTGATCGAGCCGGTGCCACTCGTGGTGACATTGGCGTTCTGCGCGATGATGTCGGCCGTGAGCGTGAGGGCACCGGTCGTGGACGAAACCGCCGCGTTCGTGGTGAGCGTGCCGGTGTCGGCAGCGAGCGTGACCGTGCCCGTGCCGTGGGCGGTGACGACGGCGTTGACGGTGAAGTTGCCGGCGTCGACCTTCACGTCGATGAGTCCGTTGCCAGCCAGCGTGCGCACGCCGGTGCCGGTGATCGTGAGGGCGTTGACCTCCTGGAGGTAGATGGCGCCGGAAGTGGTGTTGGTGGCCTCGATCGTGTTGACGGAGGTATCGATGTCGGCCGCGCCGCTGGCGCCGATGCCGGTGGCGGCGGTGAGCGCGGTGTGGCCGGTGGTGGCGAGGTTGGGCGTCTCGGCGGCGGTGCTGTCCGTGATTGCGCCGTTGGTGGCGGTGAGCGTGAGGTTGCCGGAGGTGGACGAAATCGCTGCGACCGCAATCGAAGTCGCGGCGCTGTAAGTGATCGCGCCGGTGTCGGTCGTGGTCGTGGCACCATCGATCATCGTGATCGCGCCGGTGGTGGCGGTGACACCGATGGTGGCGGACGAACCGGTCTGGATCGCACCGTTCTGCGTGACCGCGGCGGCGCTGAGGGCGATGTTGCCGGAGGTGGAGGTGATGGCGGCGGAGGCGGCTTGCGTGAGCACGCCGCCGGTGGTGGTCAGCGTGACGGTGCCGGAGCCGTGCGCAGTGACCGGCGCGTTCACGTTCAGAGCGCCGGAGTTGAGTGTGAGGCGAACGGAGCCGTTGCCGGCGAGCGTGCGCAGGCCGGTGCCGACGACGGTCACGGTGCCGAGCGAGCGCAGGTAGATATCGCCGGAGGTGTTGTTCGTCGCCTGGACGGAACCGACGGAGAGATTCAATTCGGCGGCGGCGGTGCCGATGCCGGTTTCGGCGTTGAGCGTGAGCTGGCCGGAGCTGGTGAAGTGGACACCGACACCGATGCGCGCGATGGCGCCGGCGGCGTTCAGCGTGATGGAGCCCGAGGTGGAAGTGATCGTGTTGACCGAGATCGTGCCGACGTTCGTGGTGGTGACGGTAGCGTTACCCGAGACGGTCTGGATGCGGTCGATCTGCAGCGCGTCGGTCTCCGTGAGCGAGAGCGAGCCGGAGCCGGTGATATTGATGCCGTTCACCGCGCGGTCATTGGCGTCGGCGAACATCGAGCCGCCCAAAGTCGCGGCGCCGATGCGCGCGATCGTGGTGCGCAGGGTCATGTCGCTGGCGGATTGTGCGGCGAGCGACTCGGCGACGAGTCGGCCTTGGGTCTGCGTGATCGAGCCGCCGCGCGCGAGGAGAGCGATGGTCGAAGTGCCCGCGGCGGTGAGGATGGGCGCCTCGGCGCTGGCGGCGGTGAGCGTGATGTTGCCCGAGGTGAGGCCGGCAGCGATCTCGATGATGCGGTTGGCGGCGTTCGGGTTCGACGTCGTGAGCGAGCCGGTGGCCGAAACGGTCACGCTGCCGCTGCCGGTCCCCTGCCCTGCGGTCAGGGAGATGCGGTTGGTAGCGTAGAGGCCGGCGTTGACGACGATGTTGCCGGCGGCTTCGAGGCGGAGCCAGGCGTTGCGTTCGTCATTGGTATTGTCGCCGGCGTAGCCGAGGCGGGCATTGACCGTGATGTCGCCGGTGCGGGCGACGAGGCGGAGCTCGGAGGCGCCGGCGTTGATGTCCTGGTCGCGCGTGACGACGATCGAGCCACCGAAGATCTGGGTCTTGTTGAAGTATTCGCCGGTGGAGATCTGCGAGCCCATGAACCCGAGGTAAACCGTGCCGGTGCCGGCGTTGGCGTCGCCGATGTTCACGACGGTGAAGCCGGGGAGAATGAGGCCGAGCTCGGAGGCGGAAAGGTCGAGGCGGTTGGCGAGGGTCGGCGTGGTGGCGGACGGCGGCGAGTTGCCGACGACGATCGGGCGACCGGTGGTGTAAGGCTTGAGGGTCAGCGTGGAGGCGGCGCCGGTGTCGGAGATCGTGCCGTTGACGGCGATCTGGTCGGCAGTGATGACGGCGCTGCCGGAACCGATTTCGAGGGTGTTGAGGCTGATCTGGGTCGTGGAGCCGCTGCCGGAAGTGGTGATGTCGAGCGACGCGACCACCGCGGTGAGGGCGAAGGTGATGTTGCCCGTCACTCCGCTCATGGTGACAGCGCCGGCGGTGAGCGTGCCGGAGACGTTCACGGTGGCGGCCTTGACGACGGAGAGCGGGGTCGTGCTGCCGAGGTTGACGTTGCCGGAGAAGGTCAGCGTGGCGTTCGTCCCGAGCGTGAGGCTGTCGGGTTGATAGATGCCGCCGAGGCCGCCGACCGCGTTGCCGAAGATGATGTTCGAGTTGGCGTAGAGCGACGCGGCGCCGTTGAAGTCGAAGCGGGCGTTCGGCGAGAAGGTGATGGTGGCGATGTTCGAGTAGGCGGCGGCGCTGCCGATCGTGACGTTGCCGTTGACGGCGACGTTGCCGGAGAAGGTGATGTTCGCGCCCTTGGCGATGTTGAGGTTGCCGGTGACGGTGACGGGGCCGTCGAAGACGATGTCGGTGGCGTTCGTGATGGTGAGGTCGCCGGTGACGTTGACCGCGCCGCGGAAGCGGACGGTGGTGCCGTTCTGCACCGTGAGGTTGCCGCCGAGGGTGACGGCGCCGCCGATGTCGATCGAGGTGCCGGCGTTCAGCGTGAGGTTCTGCAGGGGCTTGTTCTGACCGACGCCGTTGTCGATCGCGATGGAGCCCGTGGCGTTCATCGTGAGGCTGTTGATGCCCGATCCGACGCCGTCGATCTGGCCGCCCGGGTTGCCGATGAGGATGCTACCGGCGGTGGCGGTGATCGTGCGGTTGCCGGAGACTTCGACGGTGTCGTTGATGAAGGTGGAGATGCCCGTGATGTCGGCGAACAGCGTGGTGGTGCTGCCGTCGCCCATGATGTAGAGACGCTGCGTCTGGAGCGGAGAATTGACGTAGATGACGTCACCACGGAGCACGACGTTGGGGTCGTCCAGAACGATGGGCGTGAGCGAACGGTCGCCGATGTAGAGACGGCTGAGCAGTTCGGGCGAGCCGAAGTAGACCACGTTGCTCGAGATGATGTTGTTCAGCTCACTCTGCGTCAGAACGAGACCGCCACTGGCGCCCGGGACCGCGCCGGCGTTGGCCGCCGTCGGGATGAAGAGGATGGCGAGGGACGGGTTGGTGGGATAAACGTAGATGGTGTTGGTGCTGGTGACCGGCTGGGTGACGTTGAGCTGATTGCCAGAGAGAATGATCTCGGTGGTGGTGTTGATCGGCTGCGAGATCGTCTGCGTGCCGAAGAGGCTGACGAGTTCGAGGCGGCCAGAGGTGGAGCTGGCGACGTTGGTGACGTCCTTCATCGTGATCACGTAGCTCCCCTTATCGAGCGGGGTGTTCACGGAGAGTTCGGCGATGTTGCTGAAGATCGAGAGCGGGCTGATGGCGCTGCCGCTGAGGGATCGGCCGACGCCCTGCGCGGCGCTCATGACGAGCTTGCCCAGCTGAGCCTCGATGAAGGCGCCGTTGGCGGCGCGGAGCTCGGTGCCATTGGCCGTGTAGAGGGTCTCCTCCCAGGTGAAGGCGCCGGCTTGCTCGATGCGGCCGGAGTCGAAGTTGACGGAGGCGAGCGTGTATTTGGCGAAGCGCAGGGCCCAATCGAGCCAGGTATGGAAACCGCCAGGCCCAGTGCCGGTGCGCCAGCCGCGACCGGTGGTGGTGATCGCGCCGGTGTCGGACGTGAGCGTGATGACGTTGGTGCCGTTGCCGACCAAGCCATCGTCGGAGGCGCCATAGATGCCGGCGTTGAGGTTGATGTCGCCGGAGGTGTTGTGGATCGTCACCGGGCTGTTGGCGCGGGCGACGACGTCGTAGTCGACGTTGATCGTGGAGGCGGTCTGGACGTCGAAGGTGGCGGCGTGGAGGCGGCCGGTCCAAGCGAGCGAGGCGGAGTTGACCGTGAAGTCGCGGCGCAGGTTGAGCACCTCGGTGCTGCCGGTCGAAGTGGTGACGAGGACGGGCGCGGCGGTGGCGACGATGTTGATCGTCTCGACGTTGTTGTAGCCGGGGTCGTAGTTCACGACCTGCGTGCCTTGGGTGATCTTCGAGTCACCGGCGCTGTCGGAGACGCGGATTTGGCCGGCGGCGGACGAGGTGAGATTCAGGACGTCGACGTTGCTGTCGCTGTTGGCGTCGTCGATCGTCACAGCGCCCTGGAGGCTGCCGAAGGTGACGTTGTAAGTGTCCTCATTGCTGCCGCCGAGGAGGAACACGCTGTTGGTGTTCGTCGCGGAGACGTTGTAGGTATCCTTGGCGGAGCCGCCCTTCCAGACTTCGGTGGTGCGGTTGGTGTCGGTGACGGAGTTTCCGCCGACGGTCGCGATGTAGTTGCTGCCGAGGTTGAAGGTGGTGACGGCGGTGATCGGCGAGAGGTCGACGATGTCGGCGGCGTCGCTGCCGGAGTCGTCGATGGAGTCGGCGCCGAAGTCGCCGGTGAACCAATACGTGTCGGTGCCTTCCTGGCCGTTGAGCGTGTCGGTGCCGTTGCCGCCGACAATGAAGTCGTCGCCCGGGCCGCCGATGATGGAGTCGTTACCGGCTTCGCCGTAGAGCTGGTCGTTGCCGCCGCCGCCGTCGATATTGTCGTTGCCGTCGCCGCCGTAGATGAAGTCGTTCGCGGGGCCGCCCTTGAGGGTGTCGTTGCCGGCGCCACCGCGGAGGATGTTGGTGCCGCTGCTGGCGATGTAGAGTTTGTCGTCACCGACGCCGCCGTTGATTTCGGTGTCGGCGAGGACGCCGGCGGCGATGGTGATGGTGTCGTTGCCGTTGCCGGCGTCGTTGACGAGGATCTTGGAGATGCCGCCGTAATCCTGCTGGTAGCCCATGGCCGCGACGCGGATGGTCTCGTTGCCCTTGGAGCCGCCGACATGGGTGACGACGAAGCTCTCGTTGTTGTCGGTGTCGTAGCCGGCGCCGCGAGCGTTGGCGTTGACGCCCATGTTAAGGCGAAGCGTCGAGCCGAGCTTGGTGGCGAGGATGGGCGGAGCACCGAAGCTCCAGGTGACGTCGATATCGAAGGGCCCGATCGAGAAGCTGAAGGTAGCGGTGCCCTTCTGGAAGTTGAACGAGAGGTAGAAGCTGAAGCCGATCGAGATATCGATCGAGAAGAGGCCGAAGTCGATCTCGACGCCGGCGCCGGCCGAGCCGGAGACGGAGAAGCCCCAGCTCGCGAGCGTCATCGAGAAGTTGGCGTAGAAATAGACCGGGCCGAAATCGAGGCGGATGCCGGCGGAGGCGGTGAACTCGAACTGGCCGTTCGAGCGGACGTAGCCGCTCAGCTTCACCGTGATGATGTTGAAGAAATTCATCGAGAGATTGCTGATGCGAATCTCGAAGTATTCCGACGTGGCGGTGATGGAGGCGGCGCCGTTCACCTCGAAGACCCAGATCTTGAGCTTCATCGCGATGGCGACCTGAAAGAAGCTGGTGCGGGTATCGAGCTTGAGCGTGAAGGTGCCCGAGATCTCGATCAGGCCCATCGACAGCACGCTGACGCCGAGGCCCAGATCGATCATGAAGTAAGGCGTGCCGTTCTCGACGCCGATGGCGGCCGCACCGCGCACGGAGAGGCGACCGAAGAGCTTGAGGTCGAGCGAAGCGTTGAAACGAATCTCGAAGCCGCTGGCGCTGAGCTTCAGGTAGGCGCCGCCCTCGATGGAGAAGAAGCCGACTCTAAAGCTGCCGCCGAAGCTCACGACGATGGAGAGCGGCTCGAGGTCCTCGTTCTTCAGGCCGGCGACCTGGCCGCTGTTCGGATCGACATCGAGCACCTTGACGGAGCGGGTGGAGTTCGTGGTGTTGAGCGCGAGGCGGAAGTGGCCGTCGAGCGAGACGACGCCGAAGCCGTCGAGCGCGCCGCTGAGCTCGACGCTGCCCCAGATGCCTTCGGCGCCGAACGAGAGCGTGCCAGCGGCGGCGAGGTGGCCGAGCGGGTCGAGGTTGGCGATGGCGGCGATTTCGATGTTCACCTGCAGGCCCTTGATGGAGAACGTCGCCTCGCCTTGCAGATCGAGCAGGCCACCGAGGGTGATGGCGCCGTCGATGTGCAGGCGCAGGTAGGGACCGGCGGGCAAATTGACCGTGGCGGTGCCGATCGTGGCGATGGCCTCACCCGTGGTGTTGATTTCGACAACCGCCGCGCCGTTCATGGCCAGGAAGCCGATGTCGAGCGAAAGGCTCAGCGAGACTTTGCCGGCGATGCCCTTGGGCCCGATGATCAGGGCGGCGAGACCGTTGAACGTGATGACGTTCGTGCTCGCGATGCGCAGCGAGATGTCGGCGGTGACCGAGATGATCAGACCGCGCGAGCCGACCTCGAGGTAGAAGGTGCCGTCGATGCGGAAGCCGGTTTCGGGCGTGCCCATCCAGAGGTAGCCGTCGGCGCGGATGCGGGCGTAGACGCCGGCTTCGAGCGTCGCCGAGGTCGAGCCGAACGTGAAGGTCTTCGCGGCGTTGGTGGTATTGACCTCGAAGCGGAACGAGGCGGCGAAACCGAAGCCGTTGCCATTGAGCAGACTGTCGGCGTCGATCGTGATACTGAGCAGGCCGGCCAAGCCGTAGACGGGGACGCCGCTGGTCTCGCCGATCTTGTAGACGCTGAGCGCGCCCAGCGTGGTGGCCTTGAAGATCACGACGCCGAGGACCTTCACGGTCATCAGGCCGGAGATGGTCACCTCAAAGCCGTCGCCGTTCACGGTGACGGACAACTCGCCTTCGATGCGGAAGCCGGTGTCGATGCCGGGGAATTGGAACTGGATGAAGCCGGACGCAGCGAGCTTCAGCTCGCCGCCCTTCAGCAACACGCCACCGAGGCGGATGTCGTCGGTGTTCGTGTTGAGGAAGAACGCGAGTTTGAACTGGATCTGGAAGACGTTGCCGATGATCTCCTGCGCGCCGTCCGTGGGCCCGGAATCCGCGTTGGTGCCGATGCCGACCTGAATCTGGATGAAGGCGGCGAGATACGGTGTGCCGTTGGCGACGCCGATGCGCATGCCGCCCGACGCGGTGCCGAGCGTGACACTGGCAACGGCGGCCTCGGCATTGACGAGCACCTGCACGTAGCCCGAGTCGGCATCGATCGTGAACTCGAGGCGACCGGTGAGCGTCGCGGCCTTGGCGCCGGCGATGACGAACGAGATCTTCGCCGAGGCGACGAACTGGAAGAATTGCGGCCGCAGGACGACGGTGTCGGCGACGAGTTTGTTGGAGTCGTCGAAACGGTAGGCCTGGACGGTTTGCTGCGCGCTCGAGGTGTTGATGAGGAGCTTGAAGTCGGCCTCATCGAGGTTGAACGGCGGCGGCAGGCCCGGGGCGTTGTAGACGGTGAGCGAGGCGTAGCCGCGGACGCCTTCGGAATCGATGACCAGCGAAACCGTGCCGGTCATCTCGAAGAGCGTCACGCCGGTGCCCGGGATCTCGAGCTTGGTCTTGACGACGGCGGCGAGGATAAGGCCGTTACCGCTGATCGAGAAGAGGAAGGCGCCGTCGAAGCGGATGGCTTCGAGCACATTGGCGTGCGCGAGGCCACCGATGGCGACGTAGGGCGCGGCGGATTGCGCGGTGTCGGGCACAAGCAGATCGGTCGTGGCGGCGGCGCGTGGATCGTAACCGTCGGCGAACTTCGGCGGGCGGCCGGAAATCTCGATGGTGTCGTAACCGGTCGCGCCGCGCAGGAACGTGGGCACGGACCAGAGGATGTCCTGGCTCGTGCTATTGAGGAGCAGTTCGAGCGTGCCGCCGAGTTCGAAACTCGGGAGGTTGAGGCTGGCGCCGAGCTTGAACTTGCCGGCCATGCCGATGACCTTGCCGTCATTGATGCCGTTGTGGTCGCGGTCGCCGAGCGGGATGTTGCCGATGAGCAACAGCGCCTGGACTCGCATGTCGAAGAGGTGGTTGCCGCCCGGGGTGAGGGAAATCTGGCCATCGGCGAAGATTTCGAGGCTCGAGGTCGAGAGCTTGAACGAGAACGCGCCGCTGATGCGGAAGATCTCACTGTCGTTGATCGAGAACTTCGCGTAGGCGTAGGCGCCGATCAGGAGGGTCTTGGCGGCGAGCGTGAAGGTCTGGGTCTCGCCGCGGAAGTTGAGGACCTGCGTGGGCGTGCCGGTATCGGTGAGCGCGCCGCTGGAGCCGAGCTGGATGAAATACTGCTTCTTGCTCGCCTTGTCGTCGATGCGCCAGGCGTTGCCAGCGATGACGGTGGTGACCTTGTAGCCGTCGCCGAGGGTCTTGCCGGCATTGGCGAAGACGGCGAGCATCCCGGCGGTCAACGTGCCACCGTCGAGCGAGGTGATGTCGCTGGACGTCGGGTTGGAGATGAAGGCGTCGACCGCGATGAGGTCGCCGGGGATGCCTTCGAGGGTGATCGTTTCGACCTTGTCGCGCTTCGTGGTGTTGAGCTGGAGCGTGCCGGCGACTTTGACGTCGAGGCCGAGGTTCTTGAGGAAGTCGAGGTTGGTCTCGACCTTGATGACGCCCCAGATCTTCGGGAGTTTGAGCTCGTTGAGGAAGCTGCCGGCATCGATCGAAATGCCGAAGTCGCGGAAGAAGTCGGCCGCGGTGAGCTGGTCGGGATCGTTCGCGGGCGTGGTCGCGTCGTAGATGAACTTGCCGGCAGCGGAGCCGAGGTTGCCGAGGTAGATGACGCGGACCGTGCCGCCGAAGTTGAGTTCGAAGCGGGCACCGCCGCCCGGGACGCTCATCGCGGCGAAGTCGACGAAGCCGCGGACGTCGATCAGCGGCTCGTCGGTGAGGCCGTTTTGAACGAGACCTTCGCCGAAGGAGACGCCGCCGGAGAGGTTGATGAAGAATTGCTCGGCCGCCTTGGTGACAACGAGGGACGCGGAGAACGCGGCGGACTCGGCGCCGTTGGCGTCCTTCCAGGCAGCGTTGGCCATCGAGAGGTCGATGCGGATCGTCTCGGCGGAGCTGGCGGGCGTGAAGCTGCCGGTGAAGTGGAAGCGGAAGACGTTGCTCGGCTTGCCGTCGCTGCCGGTGAGCTGTTCGACGCTGCTGATCGAGACGCCGGTCACGTCGGCGCCGCGGCGCGTGAAGTAGTATTTCGCGCCGGCGGTGTCGGTGTTGGTGGTGAAGTCGATCGCGGCACCGCCCGAGGACGAGGCGATTTTGAAGGTGTAGGCGTCGACGACGATGACGTAGTAATCGCCGGCCGTGAGGCCGCCGGGGAGCGTGCTGGCGGTGGAGAGCGAAACGACGTCGCCGTTCGAGAAGCCGTGGGTGGCCGTCGACGTGAAGGTGTTGGCGGTGCCGTCGGTATTGGCGCCCGTGACCGAGACGATGGTGGTGCGGTAGGCGGTGAGCGCGAGGTCGCCCGCGGTGACCGAAGTGGCGTCGATCGCCGCGCCGTTCACACCGGTGAGGGTGACGTCGAAATAGCCGGCGTCGTTCAGCTTGGTGGCATCGAGCGAGCTGCCGTTGTTGAAGCTCGCCGCCGCCGCCGTGCCGACGCCCAGCGTGAACGTGACCGTGGTGTCGATGTTGTCGGTGCCCTTGTCGTCGGTGAAGGTGCCGCCGAGGAACTTCAGCGTGGCTTTGCCGGAGACGATCGTGCCCGTGAAGGAGTAGCGCCAGGTGTTGGAGCCGGCGAGGGCGCCGGGCTGCGTGGGCGTGCCGTTGATCGTGAGCGAGCTGCCGTCGGAGAGCGTGACGGTGAATTCGCCGTCGCTGTCGGTGATCGACGTGGTGTTCAGCTTCGTGCCCATGCCGGGCGCGAAGGTGATGTCGATGTAGCCGGCATTCTTGAATGCCGTGAGGCTGATCGTCGCGCCGCTCTTGATGTCGGCGAGCGCGCCGGTGCTGCCTTCGACGGTGAGATTGAGCGTGCTGGCGACGTTCTTGAACGTGGCGGAATCGGTGACCGCGCCGGCGGCGAGCGAGAACGTGACGTTGCCGGCGCCGAACGCGCCGCTGAAGGCATAGCGGAAGACGTTCGTGTAGGCACCGCTGCTGTTCTTCTGGCGCACGCCGGAGAGGCTGAGCACCGCGCTGCCGGTGCCCGAACCGGACATGGTGATCGTCGGGCCGGTGGTGACGGTATCGGCGAAGGTCGAGCCGGTCGTCGGAGTGATGAGGAAGTCGATGTAGCCCTGGCGGTTCAGCGCGCTGATGGCGGTGGTGCCGCTGGCGCCGGTCGAGGAGAGGCGGATGGTCGGACCGGAAATAACCGCGGTGAAGCTGCTGCTGTCGTTGGTGGCCGGCGTGGTGCTGCCGAGGGTGGTCTGCGAAACGGAACCGGCGGTGAAGGTGACCTGCAGCGTGCCGGGCTGCCACGCGAAGGACGCGTTGGTGATCTTGTAACGGAAGCGCTGGATGCCGTCCTTCTTCAGGGTGGCGGAGTCCGTGACCTTCGTTTCGACGATCTTGCCGGCATCGGCACCGCTGGTCGGAGTGGTAACACTGATGCCGACGGGCGTCGGGTCGAAGGTGAGGTCGATGGTCGTGCCGTCGACGGTGACGAATTTCGCGGTGAACTCGGCGTCGGCGTCGAGGATCGAGGCGTAATCGAGCGTGCCCTTCGTCCCGGGGGCGTAGATGACGTCGAGGTAGTAGTTGTCGCCGTCCTTGGTGAGGTTGAGCTTGCCGGCATCGGTCGCCGTGCTCGGCGTGATCGCGGGCGAGTAGAGCTTGGCGGTGGGGGCATTCGAAGCGCGGACGAGGAACGAGCCGTCGATCGCTTCGAGTTGCAGCGTGCCCTCGGCCCAACTGAAGCTGGCGTCGTCGATCTCGTAGCGGAAGCGGAGGATCCCCTGCTCTTTCAGCGTGGCGATGAGCGCTTCGTCGGACGCTGCCGTGACTTCGGTGTAGGTGACGTTGCCGTTGCTGTCGGTGGACGACGCCAAGCCGGTCGGGCGGCCGTTGAGCGTGATCGTCTGGCTGGTGGAGCTGCCCGCGGGAATGAACTTGAGCGTCGCTTCCTGGCCGACATCGAGCACCGAGCCGTAGTCGAGCACGCCGGTGTCGGGATCGAAGACAACGTCGATGTAATACTTGCCGTTGGCGTTCTTCGTGAGGCGCGTCGTCGGCGGATCGGTAACGGTGGTCGACGTCGGCAGCATCGGCTCGGTGATCGTCGAGAGCGACGCGAGCGTGAGCGTCGGCGTAAGGGTGCGGTCCATCGCCGCGGTGGAGATGACCGGAATCTCGACCTCTTCGCCGGCGGCGTTGCGGAAGCCCATCTTCAGGCGGCCGTCGACCGTCAGGAGCGGGAACTGGTCGGGCAGATCGGCGAGGAAGAGGACGGTGGCTGCGCCGTTGGAGATGTTGGAAACATCAATGTAGATCTTGGCGCTGACGCTGAGGAGATCGGCCGCGAAGTTGAGTTTGCCACCGATGAGAATCTTGCCGTCGGTGCTGATGATGATGTCCACCTGGCCGTTGAAGGACGCTTCGGACGTGTAGGCGTCGAAGATCTTCGCGGAGCCCTTGATGAGCATCGGCTGCGTGAACGCCGCGCCGAAACCACCGAGCGCCGGGTTGGCCTGCACGGCGATGTATTGATTGAGGACCTGCTGCTTGACGGACGCGAGCCAGCCTTCGGCGGTCGGCAGGGCGCCGACGCTGAACTGGGAGTCGCGGAGGGCGCGAGGATCGTCGATCGACGGGAGCGTCTTGAAGAAGTCCACGCTGCCCGCGAAGTCGCCGATCGCGATGCCGGTGGTCGGCTCGAGGATGATCGGCACATCGATGTTGAGGAACACGCCGAGCGGGCCGAGTTCGCTGAGGGCAAAACGGATGCCGATGCCGCCCACGCCCGGAATCTCGATCGAGCCCTGGACGCCGACGAAGAAGATGCGGTCCGCGATATCCGCCTCGGGCGTGAGCGCGTCGCCGAGCGTGTTGTCGGTTTTGACCTTGAGGATGCCGCCGATCAGGCCGCCGGAAATGCCGTTGCCGCCCACGACGACGCCGAGGGCGCCGATATCGACCACCGGGAACTTGCCTTCGGCGAGCAGGCTCGGGCGGATGATGATGTCGTCAACCGTGCCCGTGAAGCTGAAGCCGG
The DNA here is from genome assembly GCA_023432225.1 of Verrucomicrobiota bacterium. Taxonomy (GTDB): domain Bacteria; phylum Verrucomicrobiota; class Verrucomicrobiia; order Opitutales; family Opitutaceae; genus Didemnitutus. The sequence goes on along the minus strand of JAEYUW010000002.1, from coordinate 484,673 downwards.
AGACGGTGGCGTTGATGCTCGCCGACAGGATGATGTCGAACGTGCCCGGGTCGTTCTCAAAGTCTTTCCATTGCAGGCCGAGCTGCGTGATGTGGATCGGGAGCCAGGACGGCCACTTGAAGCTATCGCCGTTGGCGTCGCCAATGCGGAGGATAACGGCGAAGGGCTTGTTCGATTCCGTCGGATGGCCGGTGCGGAAGGTGCCGTCGCCGGTGATGTAGAAGTTGCGCGCTTCGCCGCCGAGCGTGAGGGAGCCGATGGTGAGGTCGGCGCCGACGCTGCCGAAGCTGGCCATCGCCTCGTCGTCACCGGCGGACGTGTTGAGGTCGAAGTTCGTCGCGAACAGGTGGAGGAACGACCCGATCGTGATGTCGAGGGTGTCCACCTTGAAGATCAGTCCGTCGACCTTGCCGTCGGTGAACGACAGCCCGACGCGCATCGCCTCGGTGCCGACGTCGGTGCCGTCCTTGACCTTCGCGGTGAACGCGCCGCCGAGCGTCAGGCTCGCGCCACCGGTGGCGATGAAGATGGAGCCGTTGAAGGCCGGCTGCGCACTGCCGTCGAAGTTGACCGACCAGTTCGTGACGCCGACGCGGACGTCGTCGAGCGTGAGGAAGCTGCCGAGCTTGAACGGACCGCCGACGGTGATCTGCGCCTGGCCGATCGTGAAGCCGTTGCCGGTGACGACGATGCCGCGGATGTCCTTGTTCGTCTCGGCGTCGTGATACGTGCTGACCTCGCCCGTGATGGTGTTGCCCGGCAACGCGAGGATCGAAATCGCGAGGCCGTCGGCCGCGAAGAGTTCCTGCTCGTCGCCGGCGGCGGGGTCGTAGGCGATGTCGATGTTCGAGCCGGTGATCTTGAGGACGCTCGGCACGGTGATGAGCAGGCCGTTGGCGTGCACGCTCCACTTGCCCGTGGGCGAAACGGAGAAGCCGGCCGCGAGGTCGACGCCGATGTCGAACGCGACGGTCAGCCCGGTGAGCTCGGCCTTGATGCCGGAGGAACTTTGCGCGCCTGCGGAGGAAGAGCCGCCGAACGCGAGCGAGGCTTTCGCGAGCGAGAGTTCGAGCGTGATGACGACCTTGCCACCCTTGAAGGAGAAGTCGGCGAGCGACACGCCCGGCTTCTCGAAGCTGAGCGGTCCGACGGAAATGTTGTTGGTCGCCGTCGGAGCCGTAGGCGGCGTGGGCGCGCTGGTCTCACCGGGGGCCGGAGCGGCGCCCGAGGCGAAAGTCAGCGTCGTGCCCGCGATCTTGGCGCCGGTGATGCCGAAGCTGACGAGTTTGAAGCCGTCCGTCTTGGTCAGCTTCATCTCGGCCTCGCCGGAGAGACCGTAATCGCCGCCGCCGAACGTGAGGCTCGCTTCCTCGACCGTGATGGTCACGTCGCCGTTCGTCTGCTTCTGGAACGAGACCGTGCCGCTGAGCGTGAAGACATCGCCGACCTTGATCGTGAGACCGCCCTTGAAGATCGGGTTGGCGTTGCCGTCGGTGAAGGTGAGCGTGACGGACTTCGTGTCGGTGACAGCGATCGTCTCGGTGAGCGCGGCGCCGGTCTTGTTCATCGCGACGCCGAACTTCAGGCCGAGCGAATCCGCCGCGGCGGACAGACCGTCGAGGCCGACGAACGTCACGGAGCCTTCGCCGGAGAAGGCGTATTTGCCCGCCACGTTCGTGTAGACAACCATGCCGAGCTCGATGTCGGTGATGAGCAGGCCGATCGCGTCAGCGTCAGTGCGGGGCGAGCCGAGGTAGATTTCGCCGTCGGTGACGCCGACGGTGAACTTGTCGGTAGAGCGCGTGAACGCGAAGTTGCCGGAGATGTCGACGACGTCAGCGATCGAGAATTGGACGTCGGTGCCGACGAATTGGATGAAGCCGTCCGTCTCCTCGGACGAGAACGTCAGGTCGATCGTATCGCCGTTAAGAATCACGGTTTCGCTGAGCGCATCCGTGAACTGATTCAGGCGGAGCGTCATCGTGGCCGCGAGCGTCACGCCGGTGACGCCTTCGAGCGAAACCGTGCCGGTGACGCGGCCGGCGTTGAGGTCGCCCTCCTGGAGGAAGATCGCCTCGCCGCCCGTGAGGCGGATGCCGATGCCGCTGCCGCCGACGTTGTCGCCGACGAAGATCTCGACGTTCGAGCCGACGATCACCTGTTTGCTGACGCCGTTGACCGTGGCGGTCTTGAAGCTGAAGTCGCCGGTGATCTCGACGCCCGGGAACGAAATCTTGAGATCGTTGAGGACGATGCGCGTGTAGCGGCCGGCATCGAGCGTGACCGTGCCGAAGACGCCGGTGGCCGTGACGGCCTCGCCGGTGTCGTTCATCTCGAACGTCAGCGTCGCACCAGCGGAGAACACGCCGAAGTTGATGTCGGCGACAAACGAGAGCGTGCCGGCGATGCCCGCATCGGAGATGACGAAGAGGCCCTGCGCGTTATTGACGTCGATCGGGCTGCCGCCACTCCCCTGCCCCGCGAAGTTGTCGATGGCGATCTTGGCCGCGGAAACAACGATGAGCTTCTTGCCGGCAGTGTCGGTCGTCTGCTCGAAGCCGAACTGACCGGAGAGCGTGATGCCCAGCACGGTGAGGTTGAGCGGATCGGCGACGACCTTAACGAGCGAGCCGGCGTCGGCCTTCAACGCGTAGCTGGAGCCGCCGACCGTGATCGTCTCGTCGACCGCCTGCGTGAGGTTCGCGAGCGTGACGGTGAACGTCGTGTCGTTGATCGAGATGCCGGGAACGTTCTGCAGCGTGACGCTGGCGCTGACGCTCGCGATGTAGCCGGCCGAGTTGAACAGGAAGGCGCCGGAGCCGTCGTGGACCTTCAAGTAGGTCGTCGTGCCGTCGCCGAGCTCGGTGGAGAAGTTCGCCACGCCGACCTTGACGATGGAGGCGCCGACGGCGTCAGTGCCCTTCGAGAAGGAGAAGTCGCCGGCGATCTTGACGACATCGCCGAGATTCACCTCGAGGCCGATCGCGCTGAAGGCGACGAACGGCGAGGCGGCAGTGCCGGACTCGGCGCTGATCGACGCGCTGATGCCGTTGATGTCGAGCACGAGCGGCGTGGTGGAGTAGTCGTTGCCGCTCGTGTTGTATTGGACGGCGACTGTGTCGACCGTCACGCCGGCGAAGTCGAGGCCGGTCAGGTAGAAGTGGCCGGACGCCTCGAGCGCCACGCCGCCATCCGCGAACAGCTTCATGCCGAGCGTGCCGCTGTCGATGCCCACCGCGAAGTCGCCGACGCTGAGTCCGGCGTTCACGTTGGTCGCGACCACCGCGAGATCGGTGGCCGTCTTTTCAAAGGCAAAGGAACCGCTGACCGTAACAAAATTGGCGATGCTCAGCTCCGCATCGTCAACGGAGACGCTCAGGACCGACTGGTCGAAGTCGAGCGTGAGCGAGTCGCTGCCCGTCGCGACCTCAAGGCCGCCGCCGGACAACTTCGTGAAGTCCAATGCCGGGGGGCCGGTCGCGTCGGGGCCGGTCGCCTGATTGTAGGCGACGGTGATGCCGTTGAGAGCAAACTGCAGCGCGTCGGGCAGGCCGACGAACTCGGCGGAATCCGCCGTGACCTTCAGCGCGGTGTAGCGGCTGAGATCGGCCTCGTCGACCGGCGTGAGCATCGCCAGCGCGAAGTCGACGCCGCCGAGCGCGATGCCGATGGCGCCATCGGAATTCGGCGTGTCGGACGAATCGATGACGCCGTCGTTGTTGCTATCGGCCCAATACGGCCCGCCGAGGCCGGCGAAGACGTGGACGTTGGCGCCGCCGAACGTGAGCGTGCGGACGGACTTCGTGTCGCCGTTCGTATCGGTGACGTCGACCGTCGGTCCCTTCTCGAAGGCGAAGCCGCCGCGAATGTAGATAAACTGCGAGACCGCGAGCGTCGCATCGGCGACGGAAACGCGGAGCAACGGGCTGGCGAAGTCGAGGAGCAGGGACTCACCGCCGGTCGCGACCGAGAGGCCGCCGTTCTCGAGAGAGGAGAGATCGAGCGCGGGCGCATCGCCGTCGGTCGAGCGCACCTGATTGACGTCGATCGAGACGCCGCCCGCCGAAAGCGTGAAGCCAGAGAAGCCGACGATGGACGCCGAGTCGGCGCGCGCCGACAGCGCGAAATAGCTGTCGGTGTCGGCCGTATCGGTCGGCTTGAAGAGCGCGAGGCCGACGCGGACGCCGCCGAGCGCGACGCCGATGGCGCCATCGGCATCGGGTGTGTCGGCGTTGGTGATGACGCCGTCGTTATTCGAGTCGGTCCAATACGGGCCACCGATGCCGGCGAAAACGTAGGCGTTGTCCGTGCCGAGGGTGAGAACCGTGGTTTCCTTCGTGGGCGAGCCGTCGGCCGTGGTCGCGACTTCGATCGTCTTACCCGCCTCGAGGGCGAACGCGCCGCGCACATAAACAAACTCCGAGACGGCGAACGTCGCGTCAGCGATGGCCACGCGGAGCAGGCGAGAATCGTAATCGAGGAGCATCTCGTCGCCGCCGGTCGCGACCGTGAGGCCGCCGCCGTCGAGCGTCGAGAAATCGAGCACCGCAGGTTGCGCGTTGGCGTCGGCGGAATCGGAGGCGGTGTTCACTTCGACGCTGATGCCGCGCGCGTCGATGGTCAGGAGATCGCCGAGGCCGATGAGCGTCGCGGAATCAGCGGTCACCTTCAGCGCCGCGTAGGCGACGGTGTTGGCGGCGTCCGTGGGCTTCGCGATCGCAAGGGCGGCGTTGACGTTGCCGAGCGCGACGCCGAGGGCGCCGGCCTCGTTCGGGGTGTCGCTCGCATTGAGCACGCCGTCGTTGTTCGAGTCGGTCCAATACGGGCCGCCGACGCCGGCAAAGAGGTAGGCGTTGGCGAAGCCGATCTTGAGGAGCGACACGTCCTGATCCGCTCCGGCGGTGTCGGCGATTGTGGCGGCGCTGGACTTTTCGAGGGCGAAGCCGCCGCGGAGGTAGATGAACTCCGAAAGCGAGAGCGAAGCGTCACGCACGGCCACACGGAAGAGGTCGGCGTCGAAGTCGAGTGCGACGGGCGTGCCGCCGGTGACGACGTCGAGCTTGCCGCCGGTGGCGCTGGTGAAGTCGAGCGGCGCGGGCGTGGCATCCGGGTCGTCGAGATTCGAGGCGGTGTTGATTTCCACGCTGACGCCGCGCGCGGTGAGATTGAGGAACCCGAGGCCGACGAGGCTGGCCGTCTCGGCATCGACGGAGAGCGCGGTGTAGCGGGTCTTGTCGGCGAGATTGGTCGGGCGGAAGAGCGCGAGGCCGACATTGACATTACCGAGCGCGAGACCGACGGCGCCATCGGCGTTCGGGGTGTCGTCGCCGGTGATTTTGCCGTCGGCGTTGGAGTCGGTCCAATACGGGCCGCCGACGCCGGCGAAGACGTAGGCGTTGGACGCGCCGACCGTGATGCCGCGCACGTTGCGGGAGGTGCCGTCGGTGTCCTTGAGCGTGTAGAGCTGGTCCTGCTCGAAGGCGAACGAGCTGCGCACGTAGACGAAGCTGCCGAGGGCGAGCGTGCCGTCGCCCACGACGACGCGGAGCAGGCGCGAGCTGAAGTCGAGTTTCATCGGATCGCCACCGGTCGCGACTTCGAGGCCGCCGTCGGTGAGCTGCGAGAAGTCGATCGACGCGGGCCACGGCGGGCCGACGAGGCCGGGGCGCGAGGCCGTGTTCACCTCAATCGAAATGTCGCGCGCCTCAAACGTGATGATGTCGGGGATGCCGACGAGGTCGGCGCTGGTGGCCGTGGCCTTGAGGGCGGTCCAACTCGTGGTGTCGCTGGCATCGGTCGAGCGGAAGAGCGCAAGGCCGAGGCTGACGCCGCCGAGCGCGATGCCGAGCGCGCCGTCCGCGTTCGGGGTATCGCTGGAGTCCACCTTGCCATCGTCGTTCGAGTCGGTCCAATACGGCCCGCCGACGCCGGCGAAGGCGTGGACGTTGCTCATGCCGAAGGTGACGACGTTGACGGTCTTGGTGCCGCCGGTGGTGGTCTTCACTTCCATCTCGCGGCCCTTCTCGAAGGCGAAGCCGCCGCGGACATAGATGAATTGGGAGATCGCGAGCGTCGCGTCGGCGACGGTCACGCGCGTGAGGATCGAATCGAAATCGAGGACGACGTCGTCGCCACCGGTGGCGATCGAGAAGCCGCCATCGAGCAGCGTGGAGAAGTCGAGTGCGTCGGCGTTCTCGTCGTCGGACTTCACCTGGTTAACGGCGATCTCGATGCCGTGCGCTTCGATCGTGAGGCCTTCGACGCCGATGAACTCGGCGTTGTCGGCGACGACCTTGAGACCGAGGTAGCTGGTGGTGCTGTCGGCGGCGGTCGGCGTGAAGATGCCGATGCCGACGCTGACGCCGCTGAGCGCGATGCCGGCCGCGCCGTCGGCGTTGGGCGTATCGTTACTGTCGAGGACGCCGTCGTTATTTGAGTCGGTCCAATACGGGCCGCCGATGCCGGCGAACACGTGGAGATTCGCGCCGCCGAGCGTGAGGGTGTTGACCTCCTGCTCCACTCCGGCGGTGTCCTTGATCTTCTTCACCGGGCCGGTCTCGAAGGCAATGGAGCCGCGGATGTAGACGAACTCAGAGACGGCGATCGTCGCGTCGGCAATGCTGACGCGGAGAAGTTTCTCGTCGTAGCTGAGCACGACCGGATCGGTGCCGTTGCCGGTGAGGACGGAGAGACCAGCGCCGCTGCCAAAGCGCGTGAAGTCGAACACCGCGGGCGTGGCGGCGGCATCGCTGCGGTCGTTGGCGCGGTTGAGTTCAACCGTGATGCCCTTGGCGTCGATCGTGAGCAGCGAGCCGAGGCCGACGAGCGTGGCCGTGTCAGCGGTGACTTTGACGCCGGTATAAACGATCTGCGGCGCGTCCTTCGCGCTGACCATCGCGATGCCCGCGGTAACCCCGCCGACCGCGATGCCGACGGCGCCGTCCGCGGCGGGCGTGTCGGCGTTGGTGATGCGGCCGTCGTTGTTCGAGTCGGTCCAATACGGGCCACCGATGCCGGCGAAGACGTAGGCGTCGCTCGAGCCGATCGTGAGGATGTCGTAGATGTCCTCCCCTGCCCCATCGGTCTTCGGGAGCGAGTTTTCCTTCTTCTCGAACGCGAACTCGCCGGCGAGCGTCACAAAGCTGAAGAGTTGGATGCGCACGTAGCCGACCGCGCGCAGCAGATTGCCGTCGGAGCCGGCCATATCGAGCGTCGTCGTGGAAGACGGTCCGGTGGCGACGTCGAGCGGCTGCGCTTCCCAATCGATCACGGTCTCGCCGCCGTCGGGGTTCACTTCGCCGACCTGTTCGGTCGTGAGCGCGGCGTCCGTCACGGCGAGCGTGAGCGTGACCACGAGGTCCGGCAGGTTGCGGCCAGCGAGGTCGCCTTCGAAGGCGATGTCCCAGGTGCGCTTGCCGTATTCGGTAACGGTGATGGTGAGCGTGGCGTAGGTGGCCTTGAGGGAATCGAAGACCGCGGTGACGAGTTCGTCCGCCGTCGCGTCGAGATCGACCGCAGCGGTCGTGAAGGTCTGGCCATCCAGCGTGAGCGAGAGCGTGAACGTGCCGCCGACGCCCTGACCGATCACGAGGTGCTGAACTTCACCGACAGGCGCGGCACCTTGCGTCGTGGTCGACCAAGCAACCGACGCGGCACCCGCGACAGCTTTCTTCGCGCCGCCGACCGTGATCGCCTTGAGCGTGGCGGCCGGGCCGGTCGAGGTAGCGAGGACGGTGATGAGCTGCGGCGTGCGACCGCCAAACGAGGACGGGTTGAAGGTGACGACGTAAACACCCGCGGAGGTTTCCTCGACGTAGCCGGAGGAATCCGGGCTCCACGCGGCGGTGAGCGCCTTCGCGATATCGGCGTCTGACGCGCCGACCTTAAGGAGCGCGGTCGTGTAGGTCTTGCCGTTGTCGACGATCTGGAGGCGGAACGTGCCAGCGCCAGTCGGAGCCACGATCGTGACTTGCTGCTGCTGGCCGACGGCCGCGGTGCCGGCCGTGACGGCGGAAACCGAGACGACCGCGTAGCTGAGCTTGTTGTTGTCGACCGTCATCGTGGCCAAGTGGCGCACGGCGACCTTGGTGCTGAAGGTGACGACGTAGCGCTGGTGCTTGATCGTCGAAGACTGATCGAAGGTGACCGTGACGTTACCGGCGCCGACCGTAACGAGATTTTCGAGCGCCTGGCGGATGTAGCGGGCGTTGTTCGTGACATCGCTGCCGGCGTAGCGGATCGCGATCGTGTCGACACCGTTGAGCGAGAGGCGGTAGGTGCCGGAACCCTTCAGGAGCACGTCGTCGATGACGATGGCTTGGACGTTGGCGGCGGGAGCGGTCGCGTTGCGGAGGATGACGACGTCCGAAGTGATGCCCGGCAGCGTCGTCGCGACGGTGAGTCCGGTCACCGGCTGACGGGCGAGCGCGCCGACGAATTCGATCGAGAAGCCGTTCGTGCGCGTGCCGGTGATGCTGACGTTGCCGGCGCCGATGCCGGTGAGGGATTCGAGCGCCGTCTTCAGTTTCGCGATGACTTGCGCGGACGTGTCGGCTTCGAGAATCGCGGCCTGCGCGGTGGCGGCGCCGTAAGTGAACGTGAGCGTTGAAGTGCCCGTGCCGAGCGTGAGCGAGTAGCGGGCGTTTTGAATGAGGCCGGCTTCAGTGAGGCGCGCGGTGACGTTCGGGACGTCCTGCATCGCCAGCGTGCCACCGAAGGCGAGGCGGAAGCGGCGAACGGTGGCCGTCGAGGAGCTGTCGACCGTGACGGTGACCTGACCGGCACCGAGAGTGGAGAGCCCATCGAGCGCAGCCTGGATGGAAGCGGCGAGCGCGGTGTTGTCGGAGCCGACCACGATCGGCGCGCTGGTCTGGTCGCGGAAGCTGAGGGTGAAGCTGGCGTAGGTGCCGGCAGCCGCGGTGATCGTCAGCAACTGCACTTCGCTCGCGCCGGGCTTGGCCGCGACGATCTCGGTGACGTCGGAAGTGACGGTCGGCGCGACGGTCGCGACGCTGAGGCCGGTGACATCGGTGCCCGCGAGCGCGCCGACGAACTCAATCGTGAAGCCTTCGCCGCGGTTGCCGAAGACCTGCACGTTGCCCGCACCGATGCCGGTGATGGATTCGAGCGTGGATTGCAGATCGGCGAGAATCTGCTCGTCGGTCGAGTCGCCGGTGAGTTCGAGCGAGCCACTGCTGGAGCCGAGCGTGAAGGTGACAGTGCCGAGCGTGCCGGAGAGATCGAGATTGAGGACGGTGTTGTGCGAGGCGGAGGTGTTGCGATTCACCTCCACGAGCAGGCCCTTGCCTTCGACCGTGACGCCGTCGAGGCCGATGAAGGCAACCGTGCCGGCTTGCGCCTTTAGCGCCATCCAGCGCCAGGCCGGATTCGCGCGGTCGGCAACGAGCGCGAGCGCCATGTCGCCTTCAGCCAGCGAAAGGCCCAGTTCGTCGTCGCCGCCGTGATTCAGACCCGCGAAGGCATCGAGGTTGCTGATGCCGATCGTCATCAGATCGGCGTCGACCACGCGACCGTCGGCGAGCGTCACCGTGCCGCGCGATTTCTCGAAGGCAAAGCCGCCCGTCGCGGAGAAGAAGTCACCCACCGTGAGGGAGAGATTGCTCGAAGCCTGGATCAGGTTGCCCTTCGCGCCGTCGGCGGCGAACTTCTGGGTCTTGGCCGGGCCGGTGCGGATTTCGAGGTTCGTCTTCGTGTAGTCGATGACGAGGTCGGCGGAGTCGTGACCCGCGAGCGTGTCGTTGAAGCGGTTGACCGTCACCGAAAGGGTGTCGCCGGAAATCGAGAGACCGGGCAGGCCCACGACGCCGAAGTCGGCCGCGGTGCCCTCAAAGCTGGTCCAGCTCACCGGCGTGCCGTCGATTTCGCCGTGGAAGAGCGCGAGACCAAAGTCGAGGCCGGTGACGCTAAAGCCCATCGCGTAACCCGAGTCGGCCGGACCGTTGATGCCGACGAAAGCCGATGCGCCCGACGCGCCGAGCGTGAGCATTTCGGTCGCGACTTCGGTGCCGTCGGCGAGCGTGACCGTCTTCTCGGTCTTCTCAAAGGCGAAGCCGCCCGCGAGCTGCACGAAGCCGAAGAGGTCGATATTGAGGTTGCCCGAGGCGCGAAGCGTTTCGCCGTTGGCCGAGGAAAGGTCGATCGTGCGCTCAGTCGTCGGGCCGGTCGGGAGCGTGAGCGGCGCCGCGGCGAAGTTCACCAGCGAGCCGTCGGTCGCGGCCTGGTTGATCGCGAGGGAAATCGTGTCGGCCTGCACGCGGAGGCCATCGATGCCGATGAAGGCCGCGGACCCGGCCTCGGCTTCGAGCGCCACCCACTGGCGAGTCGGGTCGGCCTTGTCGGTCTGGATCGCGAGCGCGAGATCCACTCCGCCCAACTGGAAGCCGAGCGACGGTTCGCCGTCCTGCGCGAGACCGGCGAAGGCATCGACGCCATGCGCGCCGAGCGTGAGGCGCTCGACATCGACTTCGGAACCGTCGCTCAGGGTCGCCTTGCCGGACGAGCGCGAGAACGCGAGTTCGCCGCGGAATTGAACAAAGCCGTAGAGATCGACCTCGACCACGCCGATCGCGCGGAGGAGTTCACCGTCGGCGCCGTCGAAGCCGAGCGTGATCGTGTCACCGGCGCTGGAGGTCGTGACGTCGAACGCTTCGGCCGAGAAATCGATCACCAGCGGCTCTTCGCCCTCGGCGAGGCCGAGCTGGCGGTTCATTTCGACCGTCATCGTCTGCACGTCGAGCGTGACGCCGGGGATACCGATAAAGGAGACCGACTCGGCGGTGGCGCGCAGCGCCATCCACTCCCGCGGGGTGTCGGTCGAGTCCGCGGCGAGCTTTTCGGAGAACAGGGCGAGGCCGAACTCGACGCCCGAGAGGCTCAGGCCGATCGCGCCGTCGGCATCCGCCGGGCCGTTGATACCGGCGAAGGCCGAGAGGCCGGTGCCGCCGACGGTCATCAGGCGCGTTTCGACTTCGGTATCGTCGGCGAGTTTGACGGCCGCGGCGCTCGAGCGGAAGGCGAGCGCACCCGCGACGTAGAAGAAGTTACCGACGGAGAGATTGATGTTGCCCGCAACTTCGAGGAGCTGACCGAGTTCGCCCGCGAAATCGAAATCGATCGTTTCATCCGGACCGGCGAGCACGCTGACCGCCGTGGCGCCGTAATCGATGACGCGAAGGTCGGCGTCCTCGTTGGGCGGCACACCGCTGACGCGATTGGCGGAAATCTTCAGCTCCGTCGTCGAAACCGTGAGGCCCGGCAGGCCGACGAGCGAGAAGGAGGCCGCGGTGGCCTTGAAGGTCGTCCAACCGTAGCCGGCGAGTTCTTCCTGCGCGGCGTCCGGCGTGAAGAGCGCGAGCGCGAAGTCGAGGCTGGCGAAGCTGAAGCCCATCGCGCCGTCCGTGTCCGCGGGGCCGTTGAGGCCGGCGAAGCCTTCGACGCCCGTGCCGCCGAAGGTGAGCATCGAGGTCTCGACTTCCGTGCCGTCGGCGAGCGTGACGGTCTGCGGCTTCTGCTCCATCGCGAAGGCACCGGAGAGGAAGATGAAGCTGCCGACCTGCAACTCGCCGTGGCCGACCGTGACGCGGGCGAGTTTGTCCGCGAAGTCGATCTTGATGGACTCGCCGCCCGTTTGGACGGTCAGACCGCCGCCGTCGAGCGTCGTGAAGTCGCCCGCGCGGATCTCGCCGGTGCTGTCTTCGGCGTAGTTGAGTTCGACCGTGAGGTTTTGGGCGGAGAGTTTGAAGACGTCCTCAAAACCGAGGAACGAGGCCGAGTCGGCGTGGAGCTTGAGGGCGATGTAGCGGACCGGCGACGCGACGCCCGTCTGTTTCAGCATGGCGAGCGCGGCGTTGACGCCGCCGATCGCGAAGCCCACCGCGCCGTCCGAGGCCGGAGTATCGGTGCCGTTGATGACACCGTCGTTGTTCGAGTCCTGCCAATAGGGGCCGCCGACACCGACGAAGACGTGAGCGTTGCTGAGGCCGAAGGTGACGACGTCGAGGTCGCGCTGCGTGGTGGCGTCGACCTGCTCGACGACCGGCGCGCCCTTCTCGAAGTCGAAGCCGCTGCGCACGTAGATGAAGTCCGCCAGGCGGAACGTCGCGTCGGTCGAGGAAACGTGGAGCAACTCGCGATCGAAATCGATCAGCACGGCGTCGCTGCTGCCGCCGGTGGCGATCGAGAGGCCGCCGTTCTCCATCGCGCTGAAGTCACCCGCGACGACTTCGCCGCTCGGATCGTCGGCGCGGTTGATTTCGATCGTCAGGTCTTTGGCCGACGCCTCGATCACGTCGAAGCCGACGATGCTGGCGGAGGCGGCCTGGGCCTTGAGAGCGATGTAGGTCGCCGGATCGGCCACGCCGGTCTGCTTGAGCAGCGCGAGGCCGAAAGTGACATCTTCGAGTGCGATGCCGATGGCGCCGTCGGCGGCGGGCGTGTCGTCGGCGTCGATGTCGCCGTCGTTATCCGAGTCGGTCCAATACGGGCCGCCGAGGCCGGCGAAGGCGTGGACCTTGGACGCGCCGATGGTGAGGACGTCGAGTTCGCGCGTGGTGTCGGCGTCGATGACTTCGTGGACCGACGCGCTGCGCTCGAAGGCAAACGAGCCGCGCACGTAGATGAAATTGGCGACGGCAACCGTCGCGTCCGCCACGTCGACGCGGAGCAATTTCTCGTCGTAGCTGAGGAGAACCGAATCGGTGCCGTTGCCGGTGAGGACCGGGAGGCCGCCTTGCGTAAAGCGCGTGAAGTCGAACACGTCCGGCGTGGCGGTGGCGTTGTCGCGATCCTTGGCGGTGTTGAGTTCGACGTTGATGTCGTTGCCCTCGATCGTGAGCAGGTCGGAGAGACCGATGAGCGAGGCGGAATCGATGTGCGCGTTCAGCGCGGCGTAAGTGATGTTCGTGGCCGCCTGATCAACCACGAGGGCGAGACCGGCGGTGACGCCGCCAACCGCAATGCCGATCGCGCCGTCCGCATCGGGCGTGTCGGCGCTGGTGATCTTGCCGTCGTTGTTCGAGTCGGTCCAATACGGGCCGCCGATGCCGGCGAAGACGTAGGCGTCGCTCGAGCCGATCGTGAGGATGTCGTAGATATCCTCCCCTGCCCCATCGGTCTTCGGGAGCGAGTTCTCCTTCTTCTCGAACGCGAAATTACCCGCGAGCGTGACAAAGCTGAAGAGCTGAATCGTGACCTCGCCGGAGGCGCGCAGCAGGTTGCCGTCGGAGCCGGCCATATCGAGCGTCGTCGTGGAATCGGGGCCAGTGGTGACGTCGAGCGGCTGCGCGTCCCAATCGATCACGGTTTCGCCGCCGTCGGTATTCAGGTCGCCGACTTGCTCGGTTTCGAGCGTCGCGGCCGTGTTGGTGACGTTCAACGCGACGACGAGGTTCGGCAGATTGCGGCCGGCGAGGTCGCCCTCGAAGGCGATGTCCCAGGTGCGCTTGCCGTATTCGGTGACCGTGATGGTGAGCGTCGCGTAGGTGGCCTTGAGGGAATTGAAGACCGCGGTGACGAGCTCGTCCGCCGTCGCGTCGAGATCGACCGCGGCGGTCGTGAAGGTCTGGCCATCCAGCGTGAGCGAGAGCGTGAACGTGCCCGGCGCGCCCTCGGTGATCGTCAGGTGCTGCACTTCGCCGGTGGGCGCCCGACCGTTGGTCTGGGTGGACCAAGCGAGCGAGAGGGCGCCGGCTTGGGACTTTTGCGTGCCGCCGACTTGCGTGCTCTTCAGCGCGGCCGGCGTGCCCGCGGCAACGGCGGTAACGACGATCAAAGCCGGAGCGCGGCCCTCGAAGCTCGAGGGGTTGAAGCTGATGACGTAGGCGGTATCGGACTCCTTCTCGACGTAGCCGGACGAGGCGGGGCTCCACGCGGTGGTGAGCGCGCGGGCGACTTCGGAGGCGGACGCGCCGATCTTGAGCAGGCTCGTGAGGTAAGTCGTGCCGTTGTCCGTGATCGAGAGGCGGAACGTGCCGCCCTCGTCAGCGACGATGCTGATGCGCTGGGCGGCGCGGGCGCCAGAGGAGCCTTCCTGCACGCCTTCGATCGAGACCGTCGCGCCGTGGAGCTTGGTATTATCGGCGGAGGCCGTGGGGAAATTGCGGCCGGCGACACCGCCCTTGAAGGTCACGATGTAGCGCTGATGCGTGATCGTGGAGTCCTGGTCGTAAACGACGGTGACATTGCCATCGCCGACGATCGGCAGCGCGGCGAGCGCTTCGCGGATGCGGCGGGCGTTGTTGGTGATGTCGCTATTCGCAAAGCGAATCGTCGTCGTCGTGTAGTTGCCGACGCTGAGCGTAAAGGTGCCGGAGGCGCTGAGGCTGGCGTCGATGATGACGGCCTGGATCTCGTTCGCACTGGCGCCGGCAGTCGAAAGCTGCGTGACGCTCGTTTGCACGGGCGGATAGGCTGTCGCGACCGTCAGGCCGCTGACGGGCGTGCGAGCGCGGGCGCCGATGAACTCGATCGCAAAGCCGTTCGCGCGCGTGCCGGTGACGAGAACGTTGCCGATGCCGACGCCGCCGAGCGCTTCGATGCCAGCGGTCAGGTTGGCGATGATCGCGGCGTCCGATTGAGCGGCGCCGATGTTGACCGCGCTGGTTTCACCGCCGAGGGCGAAGGTGAGCGTGACGGCCGGCGAGCCGAGCGTGAGCGAGTAGCGGGAATTGACCAGGATGCCGCTGACGACGTTGCGGACGGCAAGTGGCGCGACATCCTTCGCGGCGAGCGCGCCCTTGAAGGTGATGGCGAAGACGCGCGAGGCGGCGGTGGAGCCCGCGGCTTCGGCGACGCCGACGTTGCCCGAACCGATATTCGAGAGAGTCGAGAGCGCGGCCTGGATGGCGGCGGCGAGCGCAGTGGCGTCGCTCTGGTAATTAATAGTAGTCGTGAGCTGGTCGCCGAATTTCAGCACGAACGAGCCGACCGTGCCGGTGGAGGCGTTGATCGTGAGCAGTTGAACTTCGTTGGAGCCCGGGACAGCGGCGGTGATCTCGGTGACCGACGACGTGAGCGTCGGCGCGACGGTCGCGACCGTCAGGCCGGTGAGGTCCGTGCCGGCGAGCGCGCCGATGAACTCGAGCGTGAAGCCTTCGTCGCGGTTGCCGGCGATGAGGACGTTGCCGGCGCCGATGCCCGAGATCGATTCGAGCGCGGTCTGAAGCGCGGCCACGATCTCCGTGTCGGTGTCGCCGCCGGTCAGCGTCAGCGAGCCGGACGAACCGCCGAGCGTAAACGTCACCGTGCCGAGCGTGCCCGCGAGGTCGAGATGAAGAACGGTGTTGTAAGAGGAGGAAGTGTTGCGGTTCACCTCGACGAGCATCCCCCGCCCTTCGAGCGTCAGGCCGTCGAGGCCGACGAAGGCGACCGTGCCCGCCTGGGCTTTCAACGCCATCCAGCGCCAGCCCGGATTCGCGCGGTCAGCGACGAGAGCGAGAGCGAGATCACCTTGAGAGAGCGAGAGGCCGAGCTGGTCGGCGTCGCCATGATTCAAACCGGCGAAGGCATCGACGCGCGTCGCGCCGATGGTAAGGAGGTCGGCGTCGACGATGCGACCGTCGGCGAGCGTCACCGTGCCGCGCGATTTCTCGAAGGCGAAGCCGCCGGTAACAGAGAAGAAGTCGCCGACCGTGAGCGAGAGATTGCCGGAGGCCTGCGTCAGGTTGCCCTTCGCGCCATCGATCTCGAAGGTGTGCGTCGCGCCCGGACCGGTGGTCACCGTGATCGGGAGCGTGGCGTAATCGATCACGAGGTCCGCGGAATCATGGCCGGTGAGCGTGCCGTTGAAGCGGTTGATGGTGACCGACAGCGTGTCGCCCGAAACCGCGAGGCCAGGCAGGCCGACGAGGCTGAAGTCGTCCGCAGTGCCCTCAAACGTCGTCCACGAAACGGCAGTATTGTCGATCTCGCCGTTGTAGAGGCCGAGGGAGAAATCGAGGCCCGAGAGACCGAAGCCCATCGCGTAACCGGAATCCGCCGGGCCGTTGAGGCCGACGAAGGCCGAAACATCGGTGCCGCCGAGCGCGAGCACTTCGGTTTGCACCTCGGTGCCGTCGGCAAGCTTCACGGTCTTCTGCGTCTTTTCGAAAGCGAAGCCACCCGAGAGCTGAACAAAACCGAACAGGTCGATGTTCAGGTTGCCGGAGGCGCGCAGGGTCTCGCCGTCGGCGGAACTGAGATCGATCGTGCGCTCTGTGGTCGGACCCGTGGTGAGCGTGAGGGATTGCGCGGCGAAGTTGACCAATTTGCCGTCGGCCGACGCGCGGTTGACGGCGAGCGAGATCGTGTCGGCCTCGAGGCGCAGTCCATCGATGCCGATGAACGCGGCGGAGCCGGCTTCAGCTTCGAGCGTCACCCACTCGCGACTCGGGTCGGCGTGGTCAGTCTGGATCGCGAGCGCGAGGTCGACCTGACCGAGCTTAAAGCCGAGCTGCGGCTCGCCGTCGTGCGCGAGGCCGGCGAAGACATCGATGCCGTGCGCGCCGAGGGTGAGCCGGTCGACGTTGACGGTCGTGCCGTCGGAAAGTTTCGCGGTGCCGGAGGAGCGCGAGAACGCGAGATCGCCGGAGAATTGAATGAAGCCGTAGAGGTTCACCTCGACGCGGCCGATGGCGCGGAGCAGTTCGCCGTCGTCGCCGTCGAAGTCGACGGTCATCGACTCGCTGCTGGAGGTGGCAACCTCGAGCGGTTTCGCGGAGAAATCGATGACGTTGGCATCGCGATCGGCCGGGACACCGAGTTCCGAGTTGATCTCGATCGTCATCGTCTTGAACGCGAGGGTCACGTTCGGGAGGCCGACGAAGGACACGCTCTCGGCCGTGGCGCGCAGGGCCTGCCACGCGCGCGGCGTGTCGGTCGAGTTCGTGGGAAGTTTCTCGGTGAGGAGCGCGAGCGCGAAGTCCACGCCGGTGAGGCTCAGGCCGATCGCGTTCGAATTGGCCGCCGGACCGTTGATGCCGGCGAAGGCGGTGAGGCCGCTGCCGCCGACCTGGAGGGTTTCGGTGGTGACGGAGCTGCCGTCGGCCAGGGTGACGTCAGCGAGTGACTTGCGGAACGCGAGGTTGCCGCTGACGTGGAAGAAGCTGCCGACCGTGAGCGTGAGATTACCGCCGACTTGGAGGAGTTCGCCGTCAGCGCCGTCGAATTCGAATTTCAGGTTCGTGCTGCTGCTCGTCGCGACCGTCATCGGCGCACCGCTGTAATCGATGACCAGTTGATCGGGGTCGCGTTCGTCGTCGGCCGCGAGGCCGAGGGCGCGGTTGATCGAGATGGAGAGCGCGGCGCCGGAGACGGCGAGACTGGGCATGCCGACGAGGCTGAACCCGTTGGCCGTGGCGTAGAGCGTCTGCCAGCTGAGGCCGGCCATCTTTTCCTCGGAGTCATCGGGCGTGAACAGACCGAGCGCGAAGTCGAGGCCGGTGAGCGAGAAGCCGCGGGCGTTGGGCGCGTCGGCCGGACCGTTGAGGCCGACGAAGCCGGTGACGTTGTGGCCGCCGAGCGTGAGCACGTTGGTCACGACCTCGGTGCCGTCGACGAGCGTCACGGTCTTCGTGGCCCGTTCGAGGGCGAAACCGCCGGAAATGCTGAGGAAATTGGAAACCTTGAGCGTGGCGGTGCCGACGGCGACGCGTTCGACCTTGTCGGCGAAATCGATGAGCACGGCGGTGCCGCCTGTGCTGACGCTGAGACCGCCGCCGTCCATCGCGGTGAAGTCGCCCGCGGTCACGATGCCGGCCGGATCGATGGCGCGGTTGATCTCTATTACTATATTAGAGAGGGTGAGCGTGAACGAGGAACCGAAGCCGACCCAGGAAGCGGTGGCGGCGGAAACTTTGAGCGCGAGGTATTCGATCGGGTTGGCCACGCCGGACTGGCGGAGCAGCGCGAGTCCGAAGGTGACCCCGCTGAAGGCCACGCCGGCGGCACCGTTCGTCGGGGTGTCGCGGGCGTCGATGGTGCCGTCGTTGTTGGAGTCGTTCCAATAGGGGCCGCCGACGCCGGCAAAGATGTGAACGTTGGTGGCGCCGAAGGTAACGACGTCCATGGCGCGCGTGCTGCCATCGTCGAGTTGCTCGACGACCGGCACGCCCTTCTCGAGCGCGAAGCCGCCGCGGATGAAGACAAACTCGGAGATCTGGATGGTCGCGTCGCCGACGCTGGCGCGCAGCAGGGCGTGGTCGAAGTCGATCAGGATGCTCTCGCCACCGGTAACGACGGTCAGACCGCCGCCGTCCATTCCGCTGAAGTCGCCCGCGGTGATCACGTTCGCGGGATCGGTCGCGCGGTTGACCTCGAGCGTGATGTCGGACGCGCTGACGACGAGCGCCTCCGGGAAGCCGACGAATTCGGCGGAATCCGCATGGGACTTCAACGCCGTGTAGCGAACGGCCGCGGACTCCGCGACGCCGGTCTGCTTGAGGAGCGCGAGGGCGAGGTTGACGCCGGAGAGCGCGAAGCCGATGGCACCTTGCGAAACCGGGGTGTCGGCGGACGTGACTTCGCCGTCATTATTAGAATCCGTCCAATACGGGCCGCCGACGCCGACGAAGACGTAGGCGTTGGACGCGCCGACGATGAGGGCGTCGAGGTCGCGCGTGGTGTTGTCGTCGAGGACTTCGACGACGTCCGGATTGAAATCGAAGCCGAAGCCGCCACGGACGTAGATGAAGCTGGAGAGCGCGAGCGTCGCGTCCTTCGCGGCCGCACGCAGGACGCGACTGCTGTAATCGAGGAACACCGACGCGCCGCCGGTCGCGACCGTCAGGCCACCGCCATCGAGTTTCGAGAAGTCGATCACCGGGTTGCTGGAGCCGCTGAGGCCGGTGACGCCGTTGGCCGCGGCGGTGAAGCCAGTGATCGACATCGTCACCTGGTTGACTCCGACGAGCGAGGCGGTCGCACCGCTCAAGGCGAACGCATAGTAGCGGGCCGCGTCGTTCTTGTCGCTGGGCGTGAAGAGAGCGAGAGCGAGGTCGACGCCGCTGGCCGCGAGGCCGATGGCGTTGGCATTCGGGGTGTCGGAACCGTCGACGGTGCCGTCGTTGTTCGAGTCGGTCCAGTAACCGCCGAGGCCGACGAAGGCGCGGACGCCGGTCATGCCGATCGTGAGCTGCGAGACGTTTTTCTTGGTGCCGTCGCTCAGGGTCTTGTCGCCGTAGCCCTGTTCGGGCGTGAGGGCGAGCGAGCCGACGAAGGAAATGAAGTCGCCGATGGTCAGCGCAGCCTCGGTCACCTTCGCCCGCTTTGTGGTCGTGCTGTAATTAAGAAGCTGCGAACCGCTGCCGACCGCGATGGTGTAGCCGCCGCCGGTGCGCACGGAGAAGTCGATCGGGGTCGCCGAGGCACCAGTCGAGTCCGTCGCGCGGTTGATTTCAACCGTCAGGCCTTTGAGCGAGAAGCTGAACGCCGAACCGAAGCCGACCAGCGCGGCGGTGCCGGCCGTGGCCTTCAACGCGTAGTAGCTCGTCGTGTCGGCGGTGTCGTTCGGCTTGACCCACAAGAGCGCGACATCGACGCCGGAAGCGGCAAAGCCGGTCGCGGTCGCCGCCGGGGTGTCGGAGCCGTCGATCGCACCGTCGTTGTTCGAATCGAGCCAATAGGGCCCATTGGCCCCAACAAAGATCCGCACGTTCGACGCGCTGAGCGTGTAGCCGGAAAGCAACTTGGTGGCGCCGCCCACGCTCGCCGACAGGTCGTTAAGGCGCGTCAGCGTGAACGAGCCGGCGACTTGAACGAAGCCACCGAGATCAAGCGTGCCGGAAACCGTGGCGGTGGTGAGCGCAAAGTAGGAGAAGCTGAAGAACTCGCCGAGGAGGTTCTTCGCGGTCGTGCCGGCGAGGTTGAAAACGAAGTTGTCCGTGCCGAACGAGAACGAGCGAGCGACAAGTTGGATGCGGTCGGCTTTCTGGACGATCTCGAGGTAGACCTTGCCGTCGCCGAAACCGAAGATGCCCGTGGCGTGCGCGAACTTTCCGCTGACTCCGCCGAACGTGATGATGTCGAAAACGTCGCCGACCTCGGGCTTGAAGTCGTTGGCGAATGTCACCGCCAGATTGCCCGCGATCGTGGCCAGGCCGGTGACTTCAATCTGGGTATACGATCCCGCCTCGGTCCCGCCGATGGAGATCGTCGTAGTGTCGCTTGAAGTGAGAGTGAACGAGGTTAACGCCGCTGCACTCGTGGTTTGCGTGGTGGAGCTCGTGCTCGCGAGGAGCGACGAGGGCGCAGCAACGGTCGGAGGCGCCTGGCCGGCGGTGAGGGTTTCGACCAACTGAGAAGCCATCGATTGCGTCGAGTCCGGAGTCGTCGCGGCGGAGTTCGCCACGGTTGTCGACGTCGTGGAAGTCGGGCTCGCGCTCGCCGAAACGACCGGTGCGGCGGTTTGCGCGGCGACGGTTTCGGCCACAGCAACTGGTGCCGGCTCGACGACACTCGTCGGCGCGACCTGGGCTAAAACCGGTTCCGCCACCGGCGCCAAAACAGCCACCGGAGCGACCGACTCGGCCCCGTTCAAGGCCGCCAAATTCACCTCCTGAAAGAGACCGTCCTGATCCGAACTGGCGCTGGCTAAAGTCGTTTGCGCATGGCCGGCTTCAGCCAACAGCGCCACGCCGCCAAAATCTTTCGCCACGATCTCCGTGACCGCCCCCAGCGGAGTCGCCGACAGCAGAAGCCGCGGTTCTAATGCCTCGACGACAAAAGACGACGGCTCCCGTGTTGTAAACTGGGGCTGGGGTTTGCTCACAATGGGTAACTTACCCTACGGTTAATTTCCGACGGCAAAGCGGGATACAAGGCCAAATTTGCCGCCCGGGCGAATTGTGACATCGGCCACAGGTGAAAAGCGCCGCGTGTCATATCTGGTCCAAGGCCTGTCCCGGCATGAGGGCACTCGCGAGTTCATGGTCCTGGACCATGACGAGACGACGACGACGAAACGCGGCGGCCTCAGCGCTCGCTTGAGCACGCCGGAAAAGCCGCCCCACCAAGCGCTCACCTTGCGGCCCGCCGCCCGCGAGCAATCGCGCCGCGAACCGTCGCGTGAGGGCGGACATGAAGCGCTCGGCCAGATCGTCTTCGAGCGAGGCGAACAAACGCGAGGAACCGGGATCGCCCTGACGGCCAGCGCGCCCCTCGAGTTGCCGGTCGATGCGCCCGGAATCGTGTGGTTCTGTGAGGATGACGTGCAAGCCACCGACGGCGGCGACGCCAGTGCCGAGCCGGATGTCGGTGCCGCGGCCCGCCATGTTGGTCGCGACCGTGATGCCGCGCGCTTCGCCCGCGAGTAGCACGATGGCGGCCTCCTGTTCGTGGCGCACGGCATTGAGCAGTGTAAAGCTGAGGTTTTTCTGGGTGAGCAGACGTCCGAGGTGCTCGCTCGCCGCCACGCTGCGCGTGCCGATCAGCACCGGCCGGCCTTCCGCGTGCACCGCGCAAATCTCTTCCACGACGGCATGCCACTTCTCGTCCGCCGTCGCAAAAAACTTCGCCGGCCAGCGCCGCCGGATGTTCGGCCGGTTTGGCGGCACTTTCAGGAACGGCAATTCGTAGATCTGCCAGAATTCCGGCGCCGCCTCCGCCGCCGTGCCGGTGATGCCGCCGAGTCGGCGGAACAGCCGGAAAAATCGCTGGAAGCTCAGCCGCGCCAGCGACTCGTTGGGCTGCGTGATGTCGAGGCCTTCCTTGGCCTCGACCGCCTGGTGCAGACCGAGTTGCCACGAACGCCCGGGCATGACGCGGCCGGTGGATTCGTCGACGATCACGATCTTCCCGTCGGTGATGACATACTGTTTGTCGCGCAGGAAAAAATGCCGGGCCTGCAATGCCTGCACGACGAGCCCACTCACCCAGCCCGGCCGGTTGAAGATGGAGCGCCCATGCTGCTCGCACCACGTGTCGATGTGCTGGTGGCCGGCCGCGAGCAGCTTCGCCTCCTTGTGGCGGAGATTCAGCTCGTAATGTTCGCCGGGCAACAACTCGCCCGCCAGCCGGTTCGCCTCGCGGCACAGCTGAACCAACGCCTCATTCGGTTGCGGACGACTGATGATGAGCGGCGTCACCGCCTCATCGATCAACTGGTTGTCCGCCTCGTCGACGATGGCCGTGTGCAATCCGCGCAGCACGATCGGCTCCTCCCCCACGCCGCCGCGGAGGAGTTTCGCGACCATGCGACGGCCCGGATCGGCCATCACGCCGAGGACGAGACGATCGCGGAGGAAATCCGCCACGAGCTCCTTGCTCGTGGTATAAACAACCTGTGCCCGATAGGCCTCCCGGCGCGCCGGCGCTTCCATCGGCCCGGTCACGGCGGCCACCGTCAATCCGCAGCGCTCGTAGAAGGCGCGCAGCGTCGTCGCGTCGCGCTGCGCGAGGTAATCGTTCGCCGTGATGACATGCACCGGTCGCGCCTGCCAACCCGACGCCGCGGCGGCGAGCGCGATGGTCAAAGTTTTCCCCTCGCCCGTCGCCATCTCGACGAGCCGCCCGTCCGCGAGGCCGAGCGCACCCATCAACTGCACCGGAAACGCCCGGAAACCGAGCGCGCGGTGGGCCTGCTCGACCACCACCGGCAACGCGTCCGCGAAGGCCTGGCGCCAGGCGCCGCCCGCGCGTCGCACGGTGTCGCGCCGCTGGCGCATCTCGACTTTCAACTCCGACTCGCTCGCCGAGGCGAGCTGTCCAGCCGCGGCGTGCAACGCGAAGGCTTCCCGCTGGAAATCCTGCGAGAACTTATTGCGGCTATGCCACGCGCCATGCGCGCGGTGCACGATGGCATCGAGTCCCGAGGGCAATTTCTCGGGCAACACGAGTTCGGTGCGGCGGACTTCGACGAGCGGCGCGGTCATCGCAATTAGATTTGGTAGCGCTGCTGGAGCAGTTGGCGGAACTCGCGCGCCCAGCGCACGCCGAGCGGCGACCACGGCAAATCAAACCGCATCACACCCACGCGCCCCTGCCACAGTGCCTTGTCTTCGTCCCGCGCCAGCGCATCGCCGGCGATGCGCCCGACCACGAGGAAGAATGGCTCGGCCGCGCGGAGCCCGCGACTGTCGTCCTCGCGCGTTTTGATCGGCCCCTTGCCGGTCCAACCGAGCGCGGCGCTCGGCAGGATCTCCTGCCGGCCGGGCACGACGCGCCACTCGCGAATGGCGATCTCCCGGCCTGCCGAGCCGGGGAAACGAATCTCCGCCCCGTCCTTGGCGGCACCGAAGAGCGCGCTGGCATCTTGCTGCGACACCACGGCGAAAAATTCCCAATCCGGACCCGCGCCGACGATCTCGCCCAAGCGCACGCCGCGCGCGAGCCACAGACCTTTCCAATCGTCGGACGTCGGCGCGACCCACTGCCCTGCTCCGGCCGCACGCACCTGCAGTTTGGCGCGGTCGGACTCGAGCAGCGCGAGCCGCTGTTGCGAGGCCTCGCGGCGCGCGCGCATCGGCTCGATGCCGCCGGCAAAATCCGCGAGCATCTGCCGTTCGCGGCCCAGCGATTCCTCGAGATCGCCGCGCGCGGCGGCGATGGAGAATTCGAGTTCTGGGCTTTCGAGTTTCACGACCGGATCGCCCGGCGCGGCGGACTGGCCACTGAGGCGCGGCACATCGACGACCCAGCCGGCCACCTGCGTATAAATTTCCTGCGAACCCGCAGCCCGAGCCACGCCCGGAGCGCGGAAGTGGTGCGGCAACGGCACGACGCCGATCAGCAACGCGACAAACGCGAGCGCTCCACCCGCCACGAGCCACGCGCGCTTGCGCTCGCGCTCGATGCGCGGCTCACGCACCAGATAGCGAACCGACCGCACCGCCGGAATAATGAACGCGCCGATGCAGGTGACGACGCCAGCGAGCAGACCGATGCCAAAATACCGATCGGCCACGAGCAGGATGATCGTGACCGTGACCATCATGCGATAAATCCAGCTGGCGACGCCGAAGCTCGTCAGCCAGATCGCGTCGGCCCGGGAACGTGCCGGACTCTCGATCGCGTTGGCGCCGACCGCATGCTTCTCGAACAGATGCAGCAGCTGTCGCATCGAACGCGTCTGGAGATTGGGCGAGTCCGTGAGGTCGGAGAGAATATAGTAGCCGTCGAAGCGCAGCAACGGGTTCAAGTTGAACACGACCGTGGAAACGGAGGCCACGATCATGATGTTGTAGGCAATGCTGTTGAGCGTTCCCGGTCCGGTATAAGCCCAGACCACCGCCGCGAGGCTGGCAAAGGCGAGTTCGGGAAGCATGCCGGCGAGGCCGACCAGCACGCGCTTCCGGCGCTCGCGAAACGCCCACGCCGCCGTCGCATCGACATAGGGCACCGGCGTGAACACCAGCAGCGTCACGCCCATCGCGTGCACCTCGCCCCCAAATGCCTTCACCATGTAAGCGTGGCCAAATTCGTGGATCAGCTTCGTGATCGAGAACGCCGCGTAGAGCAGCAACAGATTGCCGGGCGCGAGGACCGCCTGCGACTGGTCCATCGCGCGATCCCAGTTGCTCAACACCATGGCAAGCCCCAGGCCCACGACGACGCACCAGACCGCCGCGGCGGCGCGCGTCGCCAGCCAACTCATCCACGGCCACGTGCGCGTCAGCCAAGCGTCGGGATCGAAGAGTCGGATGCGGAGAAAGAAGATGCCGAAGATATTCGAGGCGATCTCACGGCGCACCCGCTTCTGGTGGCGCTCGAACAGGCGCTTCGTATCGGCCGGCGTGTCGGCCGCGAGCAGGTTGGCCTGATAAAGTTGCGCGAGCATGTTCAGCACCTCGCCCTGCCCCGGCGTCGTTTCGGGCGAGCGCTGCAGGCAGCCGAGCCAGACTTCCTCGACCGTCTTCGTGCCGTCGAGCCGCGCGATGAATTCATGCGCCTCCGGCCGGAAGCGGAAGAACGAGTTGGTGAAGCCGTCCTGGGCGACGAACCACGGCTCGCCGCGAAAACGCTGGCGACGCAACGACACCGACGGACGCAATTTGAGCCGTTGCCCCGCGACGCGGTGCCACGACTCCGTGAACAGAGGTTTGGGTTCGCTCATGGCCGGACGCTCACCACCAGAGTTTCAACCGCAGGAAATCGATCAGACGGTGCGTCGCGATCCAGAGCAGGCTACGGTGCCCGGACTCGATCTTCGCCACTCCCGTCATGCCCGGCCGCAACCAGTCGGCGCTGCCGCCGGCCATGTTGGCGCGCAGAACAAACACGCTGCCCTCGCGGTCCGCGACGGCGGACGGCTCGATGCGATCGATGGTCACCGCAAAAGTGTCCTCCGGTCGCGTCGTGAACGCGATCTCCGCGCGTTTGCTCGCCGCGACGAGATCGATGTCCTGCTCCGGCACGCGCATTTCGACGTAGAGGCCCTTGAGCTGCGAAACCTTGAGCAACACGTCACCCGCATGGACCGGGGCGCCGAGGCGTTCGCGCAAATCGCCCTCGACGATGACGCCGTCGAACGGCGCCGTCATCACGGCGCGCCCAAGACGGTAACGGATCAAGTTCACCCGCGCGTCGGCCTGCGCCTCCATCGCGCGGCTCGCGCGCAGGTCGGCGAGTTTGTGATCCGCTTCGGCCTTTTCGGCCTCGCTCGCGTAGCGCTGCTTCTCGGCGAGCGCGGAGGCGAGCTCCACCACGAGGTCCGCCGTGTCGAGGCGCAGCAGTTCATCACCCGCGCGCACCAAGTCGCCGGGCCGCACCTTGACGGAGCCGAGGTAGCCCTCGAACGGAGCCGGCAAGTGGAGCAATTTTTCTGCGCGCACGATGAACGTCGCGTCGGTGCGATACGGCAGCGGCACAAACGCCGCGAAAGCGAGGAACATGCAGCCCACCACCGCGCCGACCTTGATCCACGTGTGCTTGGGCCCGAGGAATTTTGCGAAGGCTTGCCGCCAGTTCGCAGCCCAGCGGGCGCCGAACCAGCGATCCTGCCGGTGCAAATCGTCGAGACGCCGCGCCACTTGGTCCGCGATGACGCGCAGCGCCAGGGCATCATTTTCGCCGAACGCCGTGGCGCGCTCGAGCGTGAGCACACCGACCGGCTCGCCCGCGATGCGCACGGGCACGGACAGCAGCGCCGGCACGCGCTCGAGCTCCGCGTAGGCTTGGTGGTCGCGCACGATCGCGTCGGATTCGGGCGCGGCGGGCCACAGGAGTTCCTCATCCTGCTCGCTCGCCTCCTCCATCGCGGCTTCGAGCTTCTGCACAACGGTCATGCGCTTCTCGAAATGGTCCGTGCCGCTGATCGCCTTCACGCGGATGTAGGAACCTTCGCGCCACCCGAGCGCGACGCGCGCGCAGTGATGGCGCGTGGCGATCTCGTTCACCAGTGCCATGGCAACCGACAGGAAACGCGTGTGGACGTTCGTGGCGGCGAGCACTTCGAGCGCTTGCGACAAGTTGACGAGTTCGCGCTTCGAGCGCTCCAGCTGGCGCTGTCTTTGATAGAGCAGCGGCGTGTCCGCCGCCAGGCGCAGCATTTCACCCGCGGCCAGCAAATCATCGGAGGTGCCCGGGGTCACCGCCGCACCGAACAGACATTGGTCCTTGGCGTCGCCCGTGCTCAGCGCCACGAGCACCAAGCCGGCATGCGCACCGGCCACGGCCGGCTGCGCCGCGATGCCTTCGCGCAGCGCCGTCTCGGCCAGCGCCTCGAACGCCGCGCCCGCCATCGGCGCCGGGAACTCCCGCGCGTTCGGCCAGGCGGCCACCAAACGCCATTGCCCTTCCGTCCGCACGATGATGCGCCCGGCAGCCGCGCGCGAAATTTCCGTGCCGGTCCGCGCCAGGAGGGCCCAAAAATCTTTCGTCGGCCCGTCGAAAAAGCGACAGGCCTCCAAGCGCGAAATGGCCTCAGCGAACGAGGCCGACCGAGAGTTAGTGTGATTCATTGAGCGTAAGTTTGGGGCGGCCGAAGGCGCCTGAGGCAATTTTTTACCTTTGTGGGATAAGGCATTGCATTCCCCGGTGAAATACCCAGTTGATGACCGGGCGTTCTGCCAAGCCCAAACCAAAAAAAAGCCCAGGAGGCATCCTCACGGGCTATCGGATAATTTCCTGAAATGACGCGCACCATCCCGCTCCTCATCGTCCTAACAACATCTTTTAGCCCGGTTTTCGCGACCACGCCAACGCAGGCTTCCGACCACCCGGTCTCGCTGCACGAGCTGCTCGTCGCGGCCATGAACACCAATCTCGAACTGCGCGCGAAGCGCATCGACCCTGAGATCCAGCGGCTGCGCACCCAAGGCGCGTGGGGCGCCTTTGTTCCGAGCTACGTGGCCGGCTATTCCTGGACCAGCAACGAGCGTCCGAAGACCGTCCAGGAAAACTCGTCGGTTTCCGCCATCTTCGGCGGCAAGAACGACCCCATCCTCCGCGAGGACACCGTCCGCGCCCAGACCGGTTTCACCGGC
This sequence comes from Verrucomicrobiota bacterium, assembly GCA_023432225.1. GTDB lineage: Bacteria > Verrucomicrobiota > Verrucomicrobiia > Opitutales > Opitutaceae > Didemnitutus. The sequence continues at coordinate 457,260 of JAEYUW010000002.1, read as the reverse complement.
AAACTGCCGTTCGGTCTGTCCTACGAGGCGGTCACGGGCGTCGATCGCCTCCGCAACTCCTATAATACCTTCCGCTCCGAATACGTCGCGAGCTCAAGCCTCACGATCACGCAGCCGTTGCTGAAGGATTTCGGCTTCCGCGCCAACCTCGCCGAAGTGCGCCTCCAAAAGCAGGCCACGATCGCCGCCGAATACGATCTGCGCACCGTCGCCCTGCGCATCATGCGCGACGTCGCGAACGCCTACTTCGAAATGGCCTTCGCCCAACAAAATGTGGCCGTGAAGCAGGAAGCCGTCGCGGTCGCCGAGAACCTCGTCCGCGAAAATCAACGCCGCCTCGACGAAGGCAAGATGGCGCCGATCGACGTCACTCAGGCGCAAAGCCGCCTCTCGGAAGCGAAGGAAGAGCTCGTCGTCGCCAAAAACTTCCTCGCGCAGCGCCGCAATGCCCTCCGCGAACTGACCAACGAGTCGTTCAACGCGGATGAAGCCTCCGACCTGGTCGTCGACCGCGAGTTTGTGCGCACCGAGACCCCCGTGATCGACCGCGATCAGGTCACGGCCGCTCTCTTCAAGCACAACCCCTCCTACCTCGCGGCCCTCGAACTCGCCAAAGCCGACGACATCCGCCTCGCCTACGCGCAGAACCAGCGCTGGCCCCGCCTCGACCTCAAAGTCTCGTTCGGCTACAACGGTCTCAGCCGCAACATCGACATGGCTTACCGCAACTATTGGGAGCGCACTCAGCCGTCCTGGACCGCCGGCCTCGTGCTCAACGTCCCGATCCACGATTTGGCGAGCAAGAGCCGCGTCGCCGAATCGAAGCGCCGCAAGGCCCAAACGCTCCTCGAGATCAAACGCACCGAAGTCACGCTGCTGTCGGCGTTCGACACCGCCCTGCGCGAAATCTCCAACGCCTCCGAACGCGTCCAATTGGTCCAGGACACCGTGCGTCTGGCGCAGTCGGCGCTCGACGTGGAGTTGCGCCGCCTGAGCAGTGGCATGACGACGAGTTTCAACGTGGCCCAGGCTCAGCGCGATCTGTCACAAGCGCGTTCGCGCGAACTCGCGACCTACGTCGACCTGAACAAGGCCGTCACCCAGCTCTACTTCGTCACCGGAACCCTCGACCAACATCTCCGCGTCGCCGTCGCCGCGGAATGAGATCCCTCGCCATGCCTACGTTCGCTGTTCGTCGTATCTTCACGCTCGTCGCCGCGGCCGCCGTCACGCTCGCCGCGCAGGCGCAAGCGCAAGCGCTCCGTTTCGACGGCCTCGTCCTCCCCTTCAAGGAGGTAATCGTCTCCGCTCCGGTGCAGAGCACGATCCAGTCGCTCAACTACAAGGAAGGCGACACCGTGAAAGCGGGAGCCGTGCTCGCTCGCCTCTACGGCCGGATCGAGGAACTCGACATGCAGCGCGCCAAGGCGGCGCTGGAAAAACGCGAGTTCGACTTCAAGGGCTCGAAGAACCTCTACGCGGACAAGATCATCTCCGAGGACGAGGCGCTGAAAAACAAGATCGAGCTCGAACTCGCCCGGCTCCAAGCCGAGCAAGCCGCCGAACTGTTCAACCAGCGCACGATCCTTGCGCCGATCGATGGCCTCGTCGTCGAGCGCATGCGTGAGATCGGCGAAAGCGTCACGGCCACGCAGCCCATGTTCCGCCTCGTCGACATCGACCAGGTCTACGTGCAATTCTATCTGCACTCGGAGCAACTCGTCCGCCTCCACGTCGGCGACACGGTCCAAGTGCGTTGCGCGGTGGGCATGGGAGCGGACAAGACCACCGCCTTCGCAGGGAAAATCGACTTCATCGACCCTCGCGTCGACGCCGCCAGCGGCCTGCTGCGAGTGAAAGTGCTGGTCCCGAATCCCCAGCACCAGATCAAGCCGGGCCTGCGCGCCGAGGTCACACTGAACTGAACGAGCGCCTCCGCGAGGTCGCCAACGCGGCGGCCTCGCGCGAACTTCCGGGCGAGGCATTCGTGATTTTCGGGTGGTTGGCGCCAAGGAATCCATGCGCAGCTCCGGCGTGAGCACAGCGCACGCGGCGGTTTCCCGGCGGACAGGAGCAGCACGACCGCAACGATCATCGCCCCGGATAGGGCGCGATCGCGACCACTGTCCAAACCCAGACGCGCTTCGTCACCTCGCCAACGCTGATGGTGCACGATCCTGGCAACCGGAAAGGCGGCCGATTCAGCCTCCGCACGCTTAGAGGTAATAGGGCAGCTCTTGCTGAAAATAGCGGAAGGTTTCCCGCAGCGCCTCACGCATCCCCACGGTTGGCTTCCAACCGAGCTGCGCTTCGATCAGACGGCCATCCGAGTAGTAGTCTCCGATGTCGATTTTCTGGCGATCGGAGGGAAACTCGCGCACCGAGTAACTCGCCGCCGGGCCGGCGATTCGCACCAGTTCGTCGGCCAGCTGCCTTAAGGTTACACGATCAGGACCACCCAGGTTGAAGACCTGGCCGATTGCTTCATCGCGAGCCGCGGAAACGAGAAAGGCATCCACCGCATCGTCCACGTAGGTGAAATCGCGCAGCTGCTGCCCGCCCCAAACCTCGAAGGGTTGCCCTTGCACGGCGCAACGCACCCAGATGCCCACGAAGGTCTGGCGCGCATCCTTCACGCGCATGCGCGGGCCGATCGTGTTGGTGAGCCGCAACACCGTGCTACGAATGCCGTGAACCTGCGAATACAGCAGGTGATACTGTTCACCCGCGAGCTTGTTGATGCCGTTGACATCAACCGGTCGCAACGGGTGCTTCTCATCCACGGGCAGATAGTCGGGACGGCCGTAAATCTGACGCGTGCTCGCAAAGACGATTCGAATCCGCGGGTTGTGTTTGCGACACGCTTCGAGGATCGCGAGTTGCGCCCGGCCGTTGATCTCGAGGTCGGTTTCCGGATCGGCCATCGAGTCCAGGTGACTCGTCTGTCCGGCGAGATTGAAAAGATAGTCCTGCCCTTGCAGGAAGATGGGCAGGCTGTGCCGATCGCGGACATCGGAAATGTTAACCGTCAGCCGCTGCTCCAGTCCGGCAATGTTCCGCCGGTTCCCGCCATATTCGGGAATCAGACTGTCGACGATGGAGACGTGCGCGCCCAATTCGACCAGGCGCCGCGCCAGGTTCGATCCGATGAAGCCCAACCCTCCCGTGATCAGCACCCGCTTACCCGCGTAGATCGCAGCAAAGTTCGGTCGCGCCACATCCAGCGAAAGCGGTGGGATATCTGCGGTCTGATATTGCAGTGCGCGAACCCGGGAACTGCGGGTTTTCGGGTTCAGGCTCGCGCGCCGACAATGCATATCTGGATTCAATTAGCATCACGCCGCGCCAGTCCAGTTAGATCGCTACCAGTTCTCCACGATCAATCCAGGGACACGACCGAACTCACCGAGGTTACCGGTGACGACGCAGGCGCCGAGCGCGAGCGCTTGCCCCGCGAGCAATCCATCGTAGGGACCGATCGGTTGGGCGTTCGGCTTGAGCGTCGCCAGGTAAGCGCGGACGTTACCGGCGAAGGCCGCGGCATCCGCGTCAAAAGGGGCGACATCGGGAAAGATCGCGCGTAGTTGGGCTACGCGCTGCCGATGCTTCGGGTTTCCCGATTTGGCCGCGCCATACTCAAGTTCGCTGAGCACAATCGCGGATACGCGGCAGAACGGCAGCTCCGCGAGTAATCGGTCTCGCAGCGCCTGGTCCGCTTCTCCACCCCGCAGGAAGCGGGAGAAGACGTTGGTGTCGGGCAGGTAGATCACGAGGACCAGCGTTTAGGACTCGCGAAGCGGAAAATCCGAGGCGGACCCGAAGAGCGCAGCCAGCGCCTTCCGGCGCTTCGCCAAATCGACTGGGTCGCTCGCGACAAAGCCGGAGGCCGTTGGTGTGAGCGTGAAGGTCTTTCCCACGGGCACCTGCAACCCCGCAGGCAAACGCAGCGCGGCTGAATTGCCGGACTTGAACACCTTGCCCATCGGGGGACGGCTCAGCGTCACCGGCCGGGCACGCGAGGATTTTGTCGTCGTGGAGGAAGATTTCATTGTATCTACACCGTATATTCCTTAGACGATTTGAAACAAGCAAGAAATCCATGGAAGCGAAGTGGAACGACATCGAGAAGGTGCTGAACGCCGGCACACTGGAGGATCAGGATCGTGAAACGCTCAGGGCCTTCGCGAAGGTCGAGCCGCCGCCGTCTCGAAATCCAGCGTTCCATGATCGAGGTGCTCGTCCTGAGATTGGTTTCACTGAATCCGGCATCACGATGTGAAGCGAAGCCAGCCGGGTCTCGATCAATGTTCAAATAACGCGACCAGCATCGTCCCCTCCGCTGCGCCCTCGCGCTCAATGCGCCACCCGGCGGCGCGTTGGTTGCGCGAAAATTTGCCCTGCCCTTGGTCGAGATGGGCGAGATTGCGGATTCTATCGCGCGGGCAGGCGCCGCACCTTCAACACCACGACCGCAGAGAATCGATCCGGCGCGGCGGAGGGCAACGACGAGATTTCTACGCCATCTGGACGATGCGCCACAGTGAGTGGAGTTCCATCGCCCAGCGACGCCGACGGCAGGTCTGACGTCGACAATGAGAGCCGCAAGCGCCCGTCGGCCGGCCACGCGAACACATGCAGATAGAGAATCCCGTCACCATCCGACCCGGCCTTTTGTGTGATGCGCCCCCACGACGGTGGTGGAATCGCGCTGGCCGTCGTGCCGTAAATGGCATCGCCGTTGCGCGCGAGCCAGGCACCGATCTCGCGCAAGCGCTCGGTCGAGCCGGCGGGTATCACGCCTTCGCCGGTCGGACCGACGTTGAGCAGAAAATTGCCGCCCTTGCTCGCGATGTCGATCAAGTGGCGCACGACCATCTCCGTGGATTTGAAATCCTCGTCGCCGAGATAATAGCCCCAGTGCTTGTTCAGCGTCATGCAGGTTTCCCAAGGATCGCTCCAACCGGCGGCGGGAATTTCCTGTTCGGCGACGCGGTAGTCACCGTAGCGATTGCCAATGCGCTGGTTCACGATGCAGGCCGGTTGCAGCGAGCGGATCAGCCGCCGCAACTCCAAGCTCTGCTCCGGCTTGATCTGCTCCGGAGTATCGAACCACAGCAGGTCGATCGGGCCGTAATTCGTGAGCAGCTCACGAATCTGGGGCTTCGCCTTCCGTTCGAAGTAGAGCGTGAAATCCTTCTTCGCTTCGTCGGGCCAATCCCAGTCGTTGCTGCGGCGATTGCCGTCCGGCTTGTGCGTCGTCGGCACATCCGGATCGGACCAATCGCGGCCGAGCGAATAATAAACGCCGAAACGCAGCCCGGCGCGACGGCAGGCGGCGGCGAGTTCCTGCACGGCATCGCGTTTCCACGGCGTGCGCTGGACAATGTTGTAGTCGCTGGCGGCGCTGTTCCACAGGGCGAAGCCGTCGTGATGCTTCGCGGTGAGCACGATGTATTTCATGCCGGCCGCCTTTGCGACGCGCACCCACTCGTCCGCGTCGAACTTCTGCGGGTTGAACACGCCTGCGATCGTCGAGTAGAGCGCCAGCGGCAGGCGTAGATGACGCATCATGTGCTCCGTCTTGCCGTTCAGCAACGTGCCGTCCGCGCCGGGATAGTGGCAGCCCCACTGCGAATAGAGGCCCCAGTGAATGAACATCCCGAAGCGCGCCTCGCTCCACCACGCCAGACGCGCCGCGGCTTGCTCAGGCGAATCGAGTCGGATCAGCGACTGGCCGGCGCTGGCGTCACCCGGATCGATCACGGGAGCTTCGCCTGAAGCGGGAGAGGCCGGGCTATGCTCGGCAGATCGAGCGACCACCGTGGCCAGGAGACAGAGACCGACGCGAACGAGGGCGGACAATTTGAACATAAAAGAAAAAGCATACTCCGCGCGTCGCCGCCCATCACGGCCACACGCGCAGCAGGTAGGTGCCGTGGCGGCCGACTTCGACCGCGAAGCCGTCGTCGCCCGACAAAGCGACGTCGCGCTGCCGCCACAAATCGCGCGCGCGGGCGGGCCGCTTCAGCCCGAGTTGCGACCACGTGACCGCGATCGTTTGCGGCTCCTGCGCGAGATTGAAGAACCCGACGGCGTGCGAGCCGTCCGCGAGGTGCTTCAGGTAAACCATTTTGCGACCGTCGACGATTTGCTGCTTCGCCGGCTGGCCGAGTTCGTCCTGGTTGATCGCGAGAACCTCATCGTTCGAGAGCAGGCTGAGCGTGAATTCGTCAGCTTTCTCCACCGGGCAACCGATGAGCAACGGCGCGGAGAGCAGACACCACAGCGTAAGGTGCGTATATTGCTCGTTGGGCGTCAGGCGCGATGGGCGAATGCTCTTGCCGCTGCCGACATCGACCGGGCCGATGACGAGCATATCGGGATCGTTCCAGTGTCCCGGCCCGGCGAACTCGCGCCATTTCTCCTGCTGAAACCAAATGCCGCGCAGACTGCCCCAGATGTCGCGAATGTCTCCCGTCGTGCGCCACGAGTTGGCGAGCGCGGACAACGCAGCGGCCCGCTCGAAGGGCGCGTTGTTGGACAGGCTGTAGACGATGTCGCGCCCCGAAGCGCGGAGCGCATCCGCCATGGCTTTGGTTTCCGGCGGTTCGTTGGGATTCCAGTCGTATTTGAGATAATCGAAGCCCCACTCCGCCCACTGTCGCGCGTCGGTCGTCGCGAACGAAAACTCGCCCAGGTGCCAAGGCTTGATCTTGCGATTCGGCTGCTTGGGCTTCGGCGGCTTCTCCCAATCGCCCGCGGGATTGTCCGCGCTGCCGCCCGGATAGCTGGCGTAACTGGTGATCCACGGCGTCGAGTAGATGCCCGCCTTCAGACCCATCGCGTGCAGTTCATCGCAGAATTTCTTCAGGTCGGGAAATTTCGCGTTCGGTTGCAACGCGCGCGTCGGGCCCGGGCGGCTGCCCTGCCACGTGTCGTCGATGTTGATGTAGGACCAGCCGTGATTGATCAGGCCGGTGGCCACGATCGCGCGCGCGGACGCGAGCACCTTTTCCTGATCCACGGAAACGCCCCAGCAATTCCAGCTGTTCCAGCCCATCGCCGGTGTCAGCGCGATGCGCTCGCCGACCTCGATGCGCAGCACGCGCGTGTCGGTGCCGCGCGCGTTCGTGGCCCGAAGCGTCACGCGATGAGTTCCGGCCGCAGCGATGCGCCCGGTGAGGCGGCCGGTGGCGGCATCGAGCGTCAGGCCTTCCGGCAATGGCTCGACGGCAAACTGCATCGGGCGCTCGCCTGTCGCCGGAATCTGATAAAAGAACGGATGACCCGGTCGCACGCCGAACACGCTCGGACCATTGACGCGCGGATGCGCGGGCGGCTTCGGCGTGAGAATCTCCGCTGCCTCATCGAGCGGCGGGGCGACGATCGAGATTGGTTTCTCGCCGTCCACCGTCAGCTGCGCGTCAGCCCAGTTCACGAGCGTTTGCGTGTAGTTGTTGCCGATGTCGCGGCACACGAGCACGAGCGTCTGCGCGCCGCGGACGTCGAGATCGATGGCGGCGGCGGGCTCGCCTTTGCGCATTTCCTGGCGCCACCGCACTTTTCCGTCGACTTCGACCGCGAGCACCACGGGCAAATCCCGCGCGGAGGCGTCGTCCACTCCGGCGAAGGCGGTGAAGCGATGCGCACCTCTCAGCTCCACCGCCGTGCGGTTGTCCGCCTGCGTGCCCAACCCGCGAGCGAAGGTTCGTCCTGCGATCGTGAGCGGCCGGCCCGCCGTGCTTGTGTCCACGGTGGGACGCGCGTGTTCGTAATCCGAGTCGCGGGGATTGATGAGCGGAGCCAGCGGCACGCTTTCGGGCGCGCCGAAGAGGGAGGCCGCAATGAAAATGAGCGGAAGGCAGTGACGGTGCATGAAGCTCATGGAACAGGAGTGAGTTCGAGGCCGCGCAGGCGCATCAGGCTGTCGCCGTCGAGCTGCGTCGCGCGCACGACGACGGTGTGCTCTCCGGCAGCGAGCGTCACCTCCCCAATCGCGTCGGTGCGGAATGCGGCCATGTTGTCGGTCGGCACCACCTTGGCCGCAAGGGATTGGTTCGCGACTTCCACCGCGAACGCCCCGCGCGCGCTCTTGGTCGCAGTGTTGTAGTGAACGGCCACGCGAAAACGTTCGCTCTGCGGCACCCGCACCGTCCACGTGACAGTCGCGTCCGCGCTGCTCCACTCCTCCACCACATCGCGGTGCGTCTTTCCGTCGCCGTAACGAATGCCTTTTCCGTCGAGCCGGCCGTCCATCACGTGGAGATAGGCGGGGCCGGCGAGACGCTGGGCCTTGTTCGCCGCGATCTGCGCGGGAAAATCCAGCGCGATGACGCTGTCGATCTCGTTCGGTGCGCGCGCAGGCAAGGTGATTTCGAGATCGTCGGAGTTGAGTCGTCGCAGCGGCAGCTCGCCGCCGTGGAGCAGCTGGGCGGCGAGCGGCGTGCTGCGCAGTCCGCCGACGATGAGTTTGCCGTCGGTGGGCCAGGAAAACACGTGCAGGTAGAGGCGGTTGCCCTGGCGGGTGGACGTGCCCCACGGCTGCACCGGCAGCGGCGTGCGGTCGCAGCCGTAGATGCTTTCGCCGTTCGCCTTCATCCACGCACCGATGCCGCGCAAGATCTCCTGATCCTTCGGATCGATGACGCCATCGCCGCTCGGTCCGATGTTGAGCAGAATGTTGCCGCCCTTCCCCACTGCCTGCGCGAGGAGCTGGACGAAATGCGCCGGCGACTTGTGCGAGGTGTCACTCGGCTTGTAGCCGTAGGATTCGTTGGTCGTCGGGATCGCCTCCCAATGAGAAAAGACCTCCGGAAAATAGGCCGGGCGATCCGCCGTCGAACGGTAGTCGCCCAATGCGCCGCCGCCGATGCGGCTGTTGATCACCACGGAGGAGTCCGCCTCGCGCACCGCCGCGAGGATGCGACGACAAAGTTCGGGCGGCGTCTTGCTCGACGTGTCGAACCACAGGATGTCCGGCCGATACAGCGCGATGAGCTCGCGAATCTGCGGGATGGATTTCTCCTCCACGTATTTCGTCGCGCGCGCGACGAGTTCGGGATGCTGCTCCCACCAGCCGGATTCGCCGCCGGGCTTACCGTAGTCCCAGGCGTTGCCGATCGCATCGGGATGCTCCCAGTCCCATGCGTGCGAGTAGTAGAAACCGAATTTTAGGCCGTGTTTTTTGCAGGCCGCGGAAAGCTCCGCCATCGGGTCGCGCTTGAACGCCGTCTGCTGCGTCAGGTTGTAGCTCGACGCCTTCGACGGATACATCGCGAAGCCATCGTGGTGCTTCGCCGTGATGACGAGGTAGCGCATGCCGGCATCGCGCATGAGCTTCACCCACGCATCCGCGTCGAAGCCGGTGGGGTTGAAGGGCCGCACGATCTCCTCGAGATACACGGCGCGCGGGATTTCCAGCGTGCGCATCAGGTGTTCGGAATACGTGCCGCCGGCACGGCCTTTCCACACGCCCGCGGGGCCAGAATAGACGCCCCAGTGCACGAAGCACCCGAAGCGCGCCTCGCGATGCCAGGCGACGCGCAGATCGCGGGCGGGATCGGGTTCGTCGAGCGAGCGCAGGCCGGGCGGCGGCAACTCGGCTGCCGCCGCCACGCTCAGCGAGACGAGGAGCAGCAACCGGGCAAAAGCGGACGCGGAGAGCGACGTTGGCGGGATATTCATGAAGGGCTCGAAAGGGATTTCGCTCATCGCAAGAGCGTCGCGGCACACCACAGCACCGGAGCCTGGCCGTGCATGTCGCCCACGAGGCGTTCGCGGGCGAGATAGTAAGCGCGACCATCCGGGCCGTGCTTCGCGGAATCATGGATATTGGTGCCCTGGCAGATCTCGCGCATGTCGGCCTTGTCGTCGAGGTAGGTGGTCAATTGGAGCCACGCTTTTCGCGCGGCGGGGCCGTAGGTCGCGGCGTCGAGCCAGCCGGCCTTCACGCCGGTGATGAACGCGAAGGCAAACATGCCGGTGCAGGAGGTTTCCGGCCACGCCGCCGGATCGTCCACCAACTCGCGCCACATGCCGTCGGCGCCTTGATGCTGAAGCAGGCTCGCCATCATCAGACGATATCCGGCCAGAATACGCGGTCGCTCCGGACTGTCGACCGGCAGTTCGCGCAAGAGCAGGCTCATGCCGGCGGCCATCCAGCCGTTGCCGCGGCCCCAGGAGAACGGCGCCGCGGGAGAATGATGAAACAGGCCATTCGGCTGCTGCAGGCGATCGAGGTAGAGCACCATCTCCCGCGCGGCGCGATCGATGTAGATTCGGTTGCCTGTGGCACGCCACGCCTGCGACTGCACGGCGGTGATCATGAACATGTCGTCGATCCACAGCCGCGTCTGCCACGTGTAGCCCCTACGATGGAACTCGCGCGACTCCGCGGTGACGCGGCGACCGAACGGCTCAGACCATTGCTTGAACGCCATCCACTCGCCGAGCGCGAGGTAGCGCTGCTCACCGGTTTGAATCGCGAGTTCGAGCGGCACGGCGCCGAACACCGTGTAGTCCACGTGATCGGGCACCGGCACCAGCGCTTTCTTTTCGCGAAACAACGGCTCGAAGCGCTCGGCGAGACGCGCCTGGAGTTTCTCGTCCCGGGTTTGCGCAGCGAAGACCAGCGCGCCCCACCATGTGCACACTTCCGCGTAGTTGATGACGCGCGGCGGCGTCGGGCGACCGTGATTCTGATGCGGGCTGGCGAGGTAGCGCTCAGCGACGCGGCGGCCGATCTCTTCCGGCGATTGTCCCGCCGGCCAAGCGCCGAAGTCGAAGGTCTCGGCACGAAGCGATCCGCTGCCGAGCGCGAGCACAACGCCGCAGAGCAGGCGCAGCGCAATGCGTCCGCCGCGAGCGCGGCGCACCTCACCGCGGGACCGCGGAGCCAATGAGCCGCCGCGCCCTGCGATTCCCCCGAATCGCAGTTTCGGCACGGCGGCCCACCCTAGCGCATTAGCTACAGAGTTCAGTGGGCGAAGAGATTCGAGAACGTGAGCGTGTAGCTCAGGAAGACGCCGCGGGTATCGCCGAGGCTCTTGCCGACCTTGAGGTAGTCGCGATCGAACACGTTGTTCACGTTGAAGCGGAGCGAGTGACTGGCGCGCGCGCTTTGTTTCCATTTGTAGGACAAGCCCAGATTCCACAGTGTGACGGACGGCACGGTGAGTTTCCACTGGTTGGTGCTGCGCGTGACGGTCGGCACGCCGTTGACGATGGCGACGGTGTCGCCGGCGATGGGACTTTCGGTCGGCGTCTCCGCGATGTAGGTGACGCCGAGGTTGGCGGAGAAGCCCTTGAGCCGGCCCTCGCGGCCGCTGTATTTGATCCACGCGCCGCCGTTCTCGGGCGAGATGTTCTGCACATGGCGGCCGATGGCCTGCGGGTTTCTCGTGCCGAAGTTGCTGTAGGACGCGTTAACGTGGGCGAAGCTCACGCCCGTGGACCACGAACGGCTGATCGACCAGTTCACGTCCGCTTCCCAGCCGTCCACCTGCTGGTCACCATCGGAGCGGACGACGCTCACGAAGTTGCCGGAGCCGACGGGCGACTCCTCGAAGTCCGTCACGCGAACGCCGAAGCGCTGGATGTCGTAGAAGCCGACGGTGAAGTTCAGGCGGTCTTCGAAGAGTGAACCCTTGAAACCGTAGTCCCAGCCCTTGGCGGTTTCCGATTTGTAGTTCGCGCTGGCGACGTCGACGGGATTCTCGCCCTGGTTGACGAAGTAGCTTTCGCTGTAGTTCGCGTAGACGCGGAAGTTTTCCTTCACCTTGAACAGCGCGCCGGCGTTGGGTTTGAACTGGTTCACGTCGCGCTTGACCGGGATGGGCGCGTCCATCGTCGGCGTGACGCCGTCGATCGCGGTCACGTATTCGAGCTGGCTGAAATGGACCTTGTCGAAGCGTGAGCCGACATAGGTGAGCAAGCGCTCCTTGAAACGCGACTCGTGGCGGAACTGGCCGCCGACGACGCTGATCCGGCGGCGCGTGTAGCGCGAGGCGGCGCCCAAGGGATCTTCGGTCGTGCCGGTGAAATAGGTGAGTGCCGAGATCGGCGTGTAGTCCGGATTGAGCGCGACGATGCGCCCCGAGCCCGTCGCCTGCCACGCTGCGAGCGCGGCGGCCGCGGCGCTGTTCCGCGTCGGGTCGAAGCGGTAGTAGTCGTTGTAGTCGACCGTCACGAGGGTCTTGTTCGCGATTTTTTTGTCGGCGAGGTTGTAGCGCGCCACGAGATCGAGCTGCACGCCGCCGCCGTCCTCGTTGATTCGGCCGCGATTCGGCGTCGCGCCGCGCGTGGAGGTCAGATTGTTGGCGGCGTTGGTGCTGTTGATCGTGACCGCGCCGAAGCCGGTGTTCGCGTTAAAATTCTGCAGCTTGGCGGAAAAGATCTGCGCGCCGGCGCGGAAGGTGAAGACGTCATTGAGCTGTCGGTCGTAGCTCGCGCGTAGCGTGTCGTTGGAACGCGAGTTCTCACTGTGCGGACCGTAGGCTTGGTAGCGCGCGAGATTCTTGGCGTAGCCGATGACCTCGTCATCGAGATTGGATGCGGTGCCTTTCTGGTCAGTGATGATCGGCGCGGCGGCGAGTTGGGAGTGGCGGAACTGTTTGAAGTGCTCCGCCGAGAACAGCAGGTGGCCGCCGTTCTTGAAGTCGTGCTTCACCGCGAAGTAGGCCTGGTTCTCGCGCATGTGGAAATAGTCCACGTCCCCGCCACGGTTCAGCTGGCTGACGATCGCGATGTAGTAAGTGCGGGGCGATCCGATCGTGCCGGTGGCTTCGAGGGTGCCTTGCAGAGTCCCGAAGCTGCCGCCGCGCACAGTGAGTTTTTGCGTTTCGGCCTTCTGCGGGGATTTGGAGATCATGTTGACCATGCCGCCCGGCGAACTGCGACCGTAGATGCCGGCGTTGGGGCCCTTGATGACTTCGACGCGATCGATGTTCGTCTGGCCGTAGCGGCCCTGGCGGTAGAAGCCGTCGCGCAACTGCGAGGAGGAGACGAAGCCGCGGAGATTGAAACCTCCGCCGACGTCGAGACCGGTGAGACCGCCGACCTGCGTAAGCGTGTCGTCTAGCTGGAACATCGCGAAGTCCTCAAAGAACTCGCTCGTGATCACGTTCACGGTGTAAGGCAGGTCCTTGATCTGGGTCGCGACGCGCGTGCCGGTGAGCGTCTCGGCGGCGACGTAGCCGCGGTTTTCCTCGGCCTTCACTTCAAAGGGCGAGAGCGTGACGGTTTCTTCCTTGCTGGGCGTGGGGGTGCTCTGGGCGAACGCAGGGGCGCCGGCGGCGAGGCACAGCGTCAGCAATCCGGCGAACGAGCGGGATGGGATGATCATGGGGGATTTGGGGTTGGTGGAGGTGAAAACTTCCGCGGGGTCACGCAGCGGCGCGCGTCAATAGCCCCACACTTCGACTTCGGTGATGCTGTTCCAGAGATTCACCGAGTTGCCGTGGCCGACGATGCGCACGTAGCGCGCGGCAGCGTTCGAGAAGTTGTAGGTTTCCAGCGCGGTCGTGGTGCCGCTGCTCGTGCCGCTGTAGACATTCGTCCAGTCGGTGCCGTTCGAGGAGAGCTGCACATCGAAGGTGGAGGTGCGCGTGTCGCCGTTGAGGAAGGCGATGCGGACCCACGCGGGTGTCTTCACCGCACCGAGATCGTAACGAATCCACTGGTTGTCGCCCTGCGCCGACCAGCGCGTCGCGAGGCTGCCGTCGACGGTGTTGGCGGGCACGTTGCCATCGTTGGCGCTCGCGAGGACGTTCGCTCCGGGAATGGAAAACTTCGCCGCCGAAATACCGCTGAGCGTGACCGGCCAGTAAGTGAGCGCGCCGCCGGGCGAGGCGTTCACGTTGAAGCTCGCGTGGCTGAGGCTGGTGACCGCGGCCTGCTCGGTGCGGAACGCGAGGTTGGTGCCGATCACCTGCTCGCTGCCGCCGGGAGCGGTGACGTAGGCGGAGTAAGTGTGCGCCGGCACGTTCACGACGAGGCGGAAGTGGTAGAGCGTGTTCGCGGTGAAGTTGATCGTGCTCGTCGTGAACGAGCCGCCGTTGCGCGCGTCGATCTGGCCGGTGGTGTTGAAGCGCACCATGCACGCGAGGTTCGTGTAGCCCGTCGCGGCACCGGACGAGAGACCGGCGACGGCATTCGCCGGCGAGACCGACGACAGCGCGTCAAACTCGGCCGTGAATGTTCCCGCGGGCGCTGAGGAAAGCGCGACATTCGCGAAGCCGGAGGCGCTCGTGATCGTCGTGCCTCCGGCGGGCAACACGGTGTAAGCCGCCGTCGTGACCGCGCTGTCCGACAAGCCGGATTTATAGGCGATTGCCTTCAACGTGAGTGACGAGGCGACGCTGACTGGACTGTTGTAGAGCGTGCCGGACGTCGCCGTCGGCGTGGAGCCGTTCGTCGTGTAGCGGATCGACGCGCCGCTGGTCGCCGAAGTGATCGTGACGGATTGCGTCGACGAATAGCTGCCGCCGCCCGGCGAGAACGCGGGCGCAACCACCTGACTGCCCGGGGGAATGAAGCTGCCGGCCGGGCCGCCGTAGAATTCGGGCCCGACGTCACCACGTTCGAGCGGGGCGACGCCGCTGCCGCTCACTTCCTGCTCGTGGCAACCGCTGTCCTTGCCGCTCGCCGGTCGCGTGAGGGCGCGAATGTCGAGCGACGTCGCGGGTGTCGTGGCACTGGCGAGACCGAGCACGGGACTGCTGCTCGAGGGAATCGCGTAGCCGAGCGTCGCGTCCTGGCTCAGCGACGGCGAATTGGGTCCGTAAGTGACGCCGGAGATCCCCGTGACGCCGTAGTTGGCGCTCGGGTGGAAAACGTAGTTCCCGCCGAATGCGATCGCCGAAGTGCTGTAGCCGATGTCGAAAACGGCGCCGCCGCTCGCGGCGCTTTGCACGACGTTGTTGCGCACCTCGACGCCCGTCGGATCGAGCGCGCTGGTGCCGCTGCTGTTGCGACCGAGGAAGATCGGCTGCTGGCAGTTGAGGAAGGTGTTGTGGAAAATCTTCGCGTTGTTCGCGACCTCGTAGGAAGTGGAGTCGTCGCTCGCCGGCCAGTTCGGGTCGCCTTTTTGCACCACGATCGTGGATGTCACGCCGCTGCCCGCGATGTCCTGGAAGTAGTTGTTTCGGACGAGATGATTCTGGCCGACGATGCGCACGCCGCCGGAGTCGGCAACGTTGCCGCCGAAGAAGAAATTCCCTTCGACGATGCAATTGTCGCCGTGGCGCAGGCAGAGCTGGCCGCGGTTTTCGATGAAGGTGTTGTGGCGATAGAGGTTGTTCGCCGACTTGTTCGAGATCACCTCCGGTTCGCCTGCGCCGTAGATCGTTCGGTAGAAATAATTGAATTCGAAGACCGACGCCATGTTCCAGCCTTGGTGCCCGCTGTCGCCGACGCGGATGCCCTCGTAGCCGTTGCTGCCAATGACGGTGCGCGGCCCGAGATAGTTGAAGGCGAAGAGGTGATTGCGCGGCGTGGTCTTGTCCGCCTCCGGTGTGGCGAACACGACAGAGGCGCCGATCGTCGTCTTACCCTCGATGCTGTTGTAGTTGATCGTGTGTCGGTAGCCTTGAACAACCAGCCAGTAGTAAGTGTTACCCGTCACCGCGCCCGCATTGAAGTCGCGAAACATGCAGTTCGTGATCCGGCAATCACTCGAATCCGCATCCGTTTGAACGATGCCCCATTTCTCCGCGCCCGGCATTCCGCCCGCCGCGGTCTGCCCATCGAACCGGAACCCGGCGAACGTCAGCCACGAACCGGACAGCACGATGTGCGTCGTGCCGGCGAAGACGGCGGCGCCAGAATTTTGGGCGTAGATGAGGATCGGATTCGCCGCGGTGCCGTTGCCGGTGAGGGTCTTGCTCCCGACATTTGAATAGGTGCCGTCGTGAACGACCACCGTATCGCCCGCCGCGAGCGTCGGTAGACTCGTGAAATCCGCGGTCGTGTAGACGTCGTAACGCGTGGCACGCGCGGCAGTGGTCAACAAAACCGTCAACGCGATCAGCAGGCAAAAACGGCCAGGCAGAAAAACACCGGATCTCATGGGCAGCGGGGTTAGGGGGTGAGTCGCCGTCGGAGAACCGAGCGACGACGGGGTGACTCCGCCCATCCTAGCAACCGCCTGAGGAGGCCGGTATCCCTAGAACTAACGATTTTTCGACGCGCCCCGGAAAAGCCGGAGGAGCGCGCGCTTCAGCAAGCGTGAGACCGACGCGCCGTCGCCTCGCCCTTTCGGCTGCGTCCGCGCCCGGCTCCCTCGCTCACCGCTTCTCGGCCTGCAGGTATTTCGCCGCCGCCGCCGTGCGCGAATGCACGTGCAGTTTTTCGTAGATGTGCCCGAGATGCGTGCAGATCGTCGTGTAGCTCACGCCGGAGCGGTCCGCGATTTCCTTGGTCGTGAGCCCTTCGGTGACCAGCTGGAGGATTTCCATTTCGCGCGGCGAAAGCGCGTCGATCTCGCTCGCGGGCGCCTTCGGCTGTTGGAACGACTGCACCACCTTGCGCGCGATTTCCGCACTCATCGGCGAGCCGCCCGCGTGCACGTCGCAGACCGCTTGAACGATCGCTTCCGGCAGCGATCGCTTGAGGAGATACCCGCTCGCGCCGGCCTCGAGCGCTTTGAAAATTTGCTGGCTGTCGTTGTAGACAGTGAGCACGAGGAACTGCGTTTGCGGCAGCTGGCGTTTCAGGCGGGCCGTGCATTCGATGCCGGTCACGTCCGGCAGGTTGATGTCCATGATCGCCACATCGGGCCGGTGCTTCGGGATAAGTTGCAATGCCTGCGCACCGTTGCGGCAGGTGCAGACGCAGCGGCCGCGCTCGGACGCGTTGATCATTTTCTCCAGCGAGGCGCAGACCGCGGCGTTGTCCTCGACGATGGCGACAGTGATGGGGTTCATGCGGCGACGAAATACGGGAAGTAGCGAGCGCCGCTATTCCGGCGGCGGCGGGAGTTCTTTTCGATCATCGAAGGAAACGACAATCGTAATCTCCGTCCCCCGCCCCGGCGCGGTTCGCCACTCCACCCGGCCGCGGGCGCGCGCGATGCGCGTCCGCATGTTCGTCAGTCCGTTGCCGCCCGTGGCGGCCGCAGCGTGCGGATCGAAACCCCGCCCATTGTCCTGCAGCGTGATTCTCAACTCGCGGTCGTGCATCCTCACGCGCAGGACGGCCTCGGTCGCGCCGGAGTGCTTCAGGATGTTGTTCATCGCTTCCTTCGTCGTCAGAAAAATGTCGGAGCGCTCCTCCGCGCGCAGCGGCAGACGGGGAATCTCGACCGCGACATCCAGCCGCACTCGAATCGCGCTCGCGCGAAAAAGTTCCTGAAAGAGTTCGCCGATGTAGGCGACGAGATGGTCGAGCGAATCGTTGGCGGGATTCACCGCCCACACGATCGCATCGAGCGAACTCACGAGCACGCGCGCTCGCTGCGACAAATAGCTCAATGCCGGCTGCGCCTCCGTCGGTCCCGTGCGACGCTGTGCCTCCGCGAACAGGCCCAGCTCCGTCAGGCTGGCGCCGAGATCATCGTGCAGGTCCTGCGCGATGCGGCGGCGCTCGTTCTCCATCGCACGTTCGCGCTCGAGTCGCTCGAGTTTCAGGCGCAGCCGCCGGTTGGACCACCGATACAGGCCCCACACCGCCACCGCCAGCAGCCCGGCCAGCAACCAGGCGAACCACGCCGTCTGGTAGAAATACGGCAGCTGCACGATCGCGAGTTTGGCTCCCGCTTCGCTCCAAACGCCGTCGCTGTTGCAGGCGACGACGCGGAACACGTAATCGCCCTGCGGCAAACTGCCGTAATAAGCCGCGCGACGCGTGCCGGCGTCGACCCAATCCGCATCGTAGCCTTCAAGTTTGTAGCGGAAGAGCACCCGCCCGGCCTGCACGAATGACGGCGCGGTGTAGTCGATCGCCAGCGAGCGCATCCCGGGCGGCAACTTCACTGTCTCGCGTGGGCCAACGGAGCGTCGATCAACCAGCACGTCTTCGAGGTGCACGGGAGGCGGCACGCGATTGAGCACCACGCGATGGGGATCGATGGCGAGCACGCCCCGGCGCGTCGCGAACAGAAAATCGCCGTCGTTGGCGCGCCACGCCACCGGCTGCGCACCCGACCACACCGGAATGATGCCGGTCTCGTCTCCCACTGGTATCGCGTGGACGGGCGGCGCCGACGCCGGCGCACGCATCCACGCGAGCAGTTCCTCCTTTTGCGCCCACAGCACCCCCGCGAGCGTCCCCAACCACAGTCGTCCCGAATCCTCCTCGATGATGGCGGACACGCTGCCACCGAGCGCTTGGTGCGACGTCGGCGGATTCCACCACCGCCCGTTCTCGCGCACAACGAGCCCGCGTCGATTGATGCCCGCCCAGATGCGCCCTTCGCGGTCCACATGCACGGCGCGAACCTCCTGTCCCGGAAATCCCCGCAAGCAATCGCGCGCGACCGATTCACCGGCCGCCACGCGCCAGATGCCCGAACGCCAGGTGCCCACGACCAGAGCACCGTCCGGCGCTTCGGCGAACGACGTGGCGAGCGCGAGGTGCCCGCCTGCGTCCGTTTTGATCTCCGTGAATTTCCCCTGCTCGAAACGGAACAGCCCATCGGACTCGGTGCCGATCCACATCGCGCCGCGACGATCCTCGAACAACCCGCGCACAAAGCGCATTTCCGGATGTTGAGTCCACTCGCCATCGCGTCGCACCCACAAGTGCGAGCTGATGCCGGCCCACACGCTTCCGTCGCGCGCGGCGTAGACCACGGCCGTGTCGCCATCAGGCAGCCCGCTCCCGCCACGTTGCAGTTTCACCGCGCCGCTCGCATCCACCTGCACAACGCCGGATTCCTGCGTCGCCAGCCACAAGCCCCCGAGCGGATCTTCCGTCACGTTCTTGATGTTGTCCGTCGGCAAACCCTGGCGCACCGACAGCAACTGATAAGGCAGTTCGCGCATCCGCGTGAGTCCCTCCGCGACCGCACAGAGCCAAAGCCCGCCCTCCACGTCCTCCGCGAGCGATTGCACGTTTCGATTCGGCAAACCCGCGATCCCTTCAAAAACCGGCCGCTCCACGGAGGACGCATATTTCAGGACACCCGCCGCCAGCCACAGTCCACCCGCCCGAGCCACACGCATTTCGTAGATCGGTCCCGTGCCCGCGCCCATCGCTTCCGGACAGCGCGTCAACTGCTCGTCTTTCCACTGGAAGAGTCCGTCCCGTTTCGTCCCCAGCCACAGCGGTCCGCCGGGCACCGGTTCGCAGAAGGTCAACACTTCGCCCAACGCCCCACCCTCGCCATCGACTCGCTGCAGCACGCCGTCGCGATCGATCCGCAACACGCCGCGACTGCGCTCCTGGGCGACCCACACTGCTTCACGCGAATCGACGAAAAGCGCGCGCACCCGCAGCGGCTCCGGCAGGCCCGCGGAAACGATCGGCTCCGGGGCGCGTTCGCCGCGCATCCAATAAAGGCCTCGCTCCCACGTGCCGACGCAGAGCGCCCCACTGGCACTTTCCGCCACCGCGCGCACGGCCACGCCGTCCAGACCCGCCCGCGCAAACCGCCCGTCAGCGAAACGCGCCAGACCCTTGTCGGTGCCGATCCACAGCACACCGCGGCGGTCTTCGTGCAGACAGTGAATCAAATCGCCGGGCAAACCGGGAGTGCTCGCGGAAAAAAAGCTGACGAACCGGTGGCCGTCGAAGCGCGCGAGTCCCGACGGCGTCGCCACCCACACGTAGCCATCCCGCGTCTGCAGCGCCGCGGTCACCACCGTGCCTGGCAGACCGAGTTCGACGCCGTAGCTGTCGAAGGAATAGTGCGCCGCGTCTTTCGCATTCCAGCCCTCCCCCTGGTGCGCCGCATGGCCCGCGAATGCCCCCGCCAACGCGAGCAACGCGACGATGCAACGGCTACGCCACAGCGGATTCTTCACGATAGGGGGGGAGGTGAGGTCGCGACGGACCAGCTGTCCGACGCGCGCGCAGCAAACGCAGAGAAACTCCGCGCCGTCAAAACTCTTCCCTTTCTCCGCGTCGCTCAGCCCGAGCGCACCGTGCCGCCGTCGCGCCAGTGACAATGCACGAGCAGACTGCGGCGCACGCGCGGAATGCCACGCTCGCCGGCGCGGATTTTCGAGAGCACCAGGTCGACGGCGGCCTTGCCGATCTCATCGGAATTCTGATCGATGCCCGCCCACGACGCCGTGGCCGGAGTGATGTCGAGCGAGACGAGCCCGATGTCGCGCGGACACAAGAGCCCCGCGTCCGTCAACCAGTGCGGCATCGGATTGGGCGCGTTGCGAAAGGTCGAGAGCGTCAGGACGCAATCCACGTCGTGCCGGCGCACCCACGCGAGAAATTCTCCTTCGTCCATCTTCTCGGGCAGGAACGCCGGGATCGCCGCCAGCTCCGGAATCTCCGTCGTGAGGGCCGCATAGCCGTTGGCCCAACCGTGGTTCGTGATCGAGTTCTGATAGTGCTCGATCGCGAGCCCGATGCGCCGGTAGCCGCGCGAGGCGAGCACGCGGCCGGCCATGAGCACGCCTTGCGTGTGATCGCTCACCACGCAATCGAGCTGCGGGTTCTGCACCATGTGTCCCACCGGCACCGTCGCGAAGTGTTCCCACGGCAACACGAGTTCGAACGGATCCTTCGGAAACGCGGCGAGCAGAATGCCGGCGATGCCGCGCGTGCGGAGGATTTCGCCCAAGCGCCGGCCCGTCATGCCGTGCGAGGTGAGCGCGAATTCGCTGATGCCGAAGCCGAACAGGGCGGCCTGCTCGCGCGCCGCCGACCAATGCCGGCACAGCGTCGACGTGCCGCGCCATTCCTGGACGTCGTCGTAGGGCGTGATGTAGGCGAGCGTGCCGAGATGCTGATTCGGACCGCCGCCGCGCCGCGTCGACCGCATCACTTCCCCGAGCAAGGGATTGTGCCGATAGCCGAGCGCCTCAGCCGCCGTGAGCACGCGGGCCTGGGTGTCCTTCGAAATGCTCACCGCCCCCGTGAGGCTGCGCGACGCAGTCGAGATGGACACGCCGGCGCGGACTGCGACGTCCTGCAGGGTGACCTTTCCGGCGGGGGTAACCGAAAGCATGGCTCCCTGATGCCGCGACCGGGCATGCCGGTCAACCCCGCGGCCCCGTTCCTGCAACGTTTGCAGAACGCGGCTCGTCCCTATTCGGCCGACAAATATCCCGCGCGACGTTGTGGGCCAGCGAGCTTGCTCGCGCTCCTACAAGCGCCCGCAAGCGGGCTGCCCTGCATATTTCGCCGCCTCATCCGCGAGTGGCGGAAAACGTAAGTTTTTCGCTCGGGCGAACTACGAAACGCTTACGCGTTCCGCTACGACGCTGCGGTCCTCGCGCCACCCAGGCGGTGAAATAGGCGGGGTCGCACGACTGCCGTCAGCGAATCTTGAAGGCAGCCGAATCGTTCCGCACGGCGGCGAAATCCGAACGCACCAACCGCAACTCCCCTTCCGCGTCCTCGCGAATCCACAACTGCGGCCGTCCGAGCGCGCCGATCCCGGCGCCGATCACACGGACATTCTCCAGCACGGTGTCCGCCAGCGTTCCGTTCCCTTTTGCGCGTCCCGGAGCCACGACCGAGATGCCGTCTGACAAGCTGTCGCGAATCTCCACCTCGCGCACGTGCACTCCGGAAATGTTTCGGCGCTCCATGCAAATCTGCAGCGACGCCCGCCACGCCCACGTGTGGTCGTAGCCTCCGCACCGCACGAGGACGCAATTCGTCACCGCCGTCGTGCCGCTGAAATTATTGTCGATCTTCCGCTCCACATCCGTGGTCGGAAACGAGGTGCTGATCAGGATGCCGCAACCCGCCGTGATGTCCGTGAACAGGCAATCCTCGATCCGGTTTTCCGCGCCGCCGTAAAGCGAGCCGCCGTTGGCCAGGAACGGCAGTTGCCCAGTGCAACGCCGGATCACGTTGTGTCCGGGCTTCACGGCGCCGTCGTCGTGCCCCTGGTCGAAGGGAGCAGGCCAGATCGCGTAGCAATCGTCGCCCGTGCCGCGCGCCGTGCAGTTCTGCACCACGGAGTGCGTGGTGCCGACACAGAGATTTACGCCATCGGCGAGCAGGTTGCGAAAACGACAGCCGTCGATCGTCAGATTCACGCCATTGTAGATCCACGCGCCGGCCTTCGTGTGCTCGACCCAGATGCGCGAGATCGACGCGTCCTTGCAGCCGGAGCCGACGACGCCGTCATTCGCCTCGTCGTCGTTGCGGTAATTGAGCCGCCCGACGATCGCGAAGTCCGCCACGTGGACGTTTGTGCCGGTGAGCTTGAAGCGCACGCGGCGGGCCGCATCGGCATAGAGTTTCTCATCGCCGAGAAAAGTCGTGTGCCACAGGCCCGCGCCTTGAATCGTCACGCCGGTGGGAACGACGATGTCGCCGGTGAGCAGGTAATCGCCCGCCGGCACCCAGACGATGCCGCCCTGCTTCTGCGCTGCGGCCACGCAACGGCGCAGCGCGTCGGTGTCGTCCGACTCCCCTCGCCCGCCCGCGCCGAAATCCATCACGGAGAGCGCGGCCGCCGGTCGCGCCAACGGCGCCGGCATGCGCTCGAGGTCGACGAGATCGACGATGCAATCGACGCCGTCGTCCACCGTCTTCGCGATCCGCACGGCGTCGCCGGCCGCGATCTTCAGTCCCTTCAGCCGCAACTCGTCGTAGAAATTCCGCGGTTTCCCCTGCTTCGGGTCATTCGAGAACGGATAATTTCCATAAAGCCACGCGTCCCGCGAGCTGAGCGCGAGTTCGCGCGCTGCCTGGCCGTTGATCGTGAGCGTCAGCTTCGACGCCACGCCGCCACCGGTCGGCGCGTCGGGGAGGCTGTAGCGCAGCACGAGCGCATCGAAATCGTCCGTCGCGGTGAATTCGACGAACTCGCCGGCGCGGCCGAGCTTCACGCATTTCTGTCCGGACGACTCCATCTCCACGCGATGCGGCGCGTAGACGGGACCGAGGACCGCACCCGAGGTGCGCATGTTTTCCGCCTCGAACGTAGTCCACGGAATCTCGGCGCCGATCGGGCGATCAGCCGCCAAGCTCATCGCGGCGGCCAACAGCGCAGCGAAGCCAACCGAGGTGACTAACAGCGAGCGAAAGCGTTTCATGACGAGGAAATCGATTCCGCCGCGCGGCCCGCGGCATTGGCAACGGCATTCGCGCGCAGGTTCACCGCGCGAGACTCGCCCGCATCGAGGCGCAGCGTTTCACCGCCGGCGATGATCGTCGGCGCACCGCGATTCTCCTTCGCGGCCGTGATCGTTGCCGTCTGTGCCTCGATTCGGACGCGGAAGCGATCGCCGCGATATTCGAGACCGAACTCCAGCGCGCGCCACGGGCGCGGCAGCCGCGGATTGATGGTCAGCTGCTTGTCGTCCGCGTGCACACCGCCAAAGCCGAGCACCGCGGTCATCCACGCGCCGCCGTTCGCCGCCGGATGCGAGCCCCCCATGAAGACCGTGCCGACATAAACCTTGTAGGCCGCCTTCAGGTCGATCGTCGCCGTCTTGAGGAAATAGCGGTAGGCCGACTCGGTGTCGCCGAACTCGGTCGCGACGAGCGCATACGCACACGCACTCAGGCTGGAGCCGTGCTCCGTGCGCGGTTCGTAGTAAGCCCAGTTCGCACGCTTCACCTCGGTCGAGTAGCGCGCTTTGAACAGGTTCAGCATCATCACGACGTCGGCCTGCTTGATGATCTTCGTCGGCACCGCGAGACCCTGGCCGGCGCCGAGGTATTCGTTCGGGTGAACCATCTTCGCCTTCAGTTCTTCAACCGTGGCATCGCGCAATTTGAAATAGCCGTCGAACTGCTCGATCACGCTTGTGCGCGGGTCGGGCGCAGGAACGAACAACCGCGCCGCCGCATCCGCGAACGCCGGCAGTTCGCGCTCGATGTCGAGCTTCGCGAGCAAGCCCGCCAGTTCCTGCGGGTAACGCGCCCGAAGATGCTCTACGACCGCGAGCGCGATCTCGAAGGTCTCGCGCACCACGACGTTCGTGAACGCGTTGTTGTTGATGCGCTCGTGGTATTCGTCCGGCCCGATGACATCGAGTATCTCGTAGCGCGCGCGGTCCTTCTTGAAGTGCGCATACGAGTAGTAGAACCGCGCGCACTCCAGGATCACCTCCGCCCCTCCCTCGCGCAGCAGAGTGTCGTCGCCGGTCAGCTTGAAGTATTGCCACAGCGCAATCGCGACGTCGCCGCTGATGTGGACCTGCTTGTCACGGAAATGCGTCCGCAGTTCGCGCCCGGTGATCGGATCGCCGATGTTGAAATACGTGCACGCGTCGTCGCCCGTATCCTGGCTCTCCCACGCGTAAAACGCCCCGCGATAGCCCGGCCCCTCCGTCGCCGCCTTTCGCCGCGCACCATCGAGCGTTTTGATGCGGTAGCGCAGCAGCTCGACCGCCTTCGCGGGATACGTGTGCAGGAAGAACGGGAACATGAACATCTCCGTGTCCCAAAAAATCGCGCCCTTGTAGACCTGCCCCGACAACGCGCGCGCCGGGATCGAATTCGCGCTGCCAGCGACGGGTGCGACCATGAGCAATTGCAGCAGGCTGTAACGGAGCGCGAGCTGCGCCTCGTCGTCCCCTGCGATGCGCACGTCGCAACGCACCCAGCGCTGCGCCCACTCGGTGTCGTGCCGCGCAAGGCAGGCCGCGAAGCCGAGCTCTTTCGCGCGCGCAACGGCCGCGACCGCAGCCTGCACCAGCGGCTGATCGACCGGATCGTTCTCGGTGAACACCGCGAAATACTTCACGAATCGGACCGGCACGCCCGGCTGCAGCGACAGCCGCGCGACGCGCAAGAGGCGGTTGTCCGCGTGCGCATGCTGGCCATCGCCGAACACCGTCCCGTCGACCGCCTCGGTGACAACGACGCGCTTGCCCGTTTCGTGCGTGCGTCCCTCAACGCACAGCACGCCGCCCGTGACTGTCGCTGCGAGGTCGCGCAGATGCGGGCCGTTCAGGTCCCAGATGTTGGCGTCGATACCGGTGCGAATGACCAAGTCGGCCGACTGATCGCATTCAACGGAGAACTCTACGACGCCGAGGTTCGGTTCGACGGCGCTGAGAAAGCGCCGCGAGCGGATCGCCACCGATTTGCCGGCGACCGCGAAACGCGTCTCGCGATCGAAGCACGCATTGGCGAAGTGCAGCGTCTGCCGATGTTGCGCGACCGTCGCGTCGAGCGCGGAGAGTTCGACGCCATCGACCGTCACCTTCGTGTAAGCACCGTTCGGGGCGTTGACCGGCTCGCGCCATGCGGAGCCGACCTGGTCGAACAGACCGGCGAGCGTGATGCCGACAGCTTCGTCAGGACCGAACTCGTCCAACGTGCCACGGTAGCCCATGTAGCCGTTGGCGATCTGATACACGTTACCCCGGCGCATCAGGCTTTCCTTGCTGCCGGCGCACTCGGTGGTGCTGACTTCCCAAAGGTGTTTCATTCGAAATTACGTCGGGCGCGCCTCGTCGCGCACGCGCAGCGACAGCAGCGCCGCCACGATCATCGAGAGGCCGCCGAGTAGCAGCGCGTTGACGGCGTGCCCGTGAAAGACGGTGCGCACGAGCAGCCCGAGCACGGCGGCCGCGAGGATTTGCGGGATGACGATGAAGAAATTAAACATTCCCATGTAGACGCCCATTTTCCGGTAGGGCACGACGCTGCTGAGGATCGCGTAGGGCAGCGTCAGCAAGCTCGCCCAGCCCACGCCGAGACCGATCATCGACACGATCAGCAGCTTCGGCTCCGCGAAGAAATACATCGAGCCGAGCCCGAGTCCGCCGACGCACAGGCAGAGCGCGTGCGTGCGCACGCGGCTCAGGCGTTTCGCGAGTGGCGGCAGCACGAACGCGGCGAGCGCGGCGACGCCGTTGTAGACCGACATCAGCACGCCAACCCAATTCGCACCGGCGTTGTAGGCCGCCGTCTTCGGATCGGAGCTGCCGAAGTGATGCTCGGTGACCGCAGCGGTCGCGTAGATGAAGAACGCGAAGAGCGCGAACCACGTGAACATCTGCGCGAGCGCCAGCTGGCGCATGGACGCCGGCATGTTGTTCACGTCGTGGATCAGCTCCACGAGGCCGCGCTTCTTTCCGGCCGAGTAACGCCACGCCGTGATGACCTGCAGCAAACCGTAGAAGATCGCGCCGAAGGACAGGATGTAGAGGCCCTTGTCCCACCGCAGCGCGTAGATGAGCGCCGTGAAAACCGCACCACCGAGCGCGACCGCGCCGCCGACGCGATAGTAGCGCGCGGGATCGAGCACGACCGCATCCTCGCTCGCGGTCGCAGCATCGGCAGTCGGCTCCGGCTCGCCGTGAAACGCACGCTGTTGCTCAGGCGAATACTCCTTCACTCGGAAAACCGTCCACAGCACGGCCGCCAGGTAGACGATGCCGCCGAGGCCGAAAGACCACTTCACCGAGTCCGGCACGACGCCCTCGGGCGCGGTGTTCGCGACCTGAAAGACGTTCGTCAGCAGATACGGCAGCAGCGAGCCGATCACGGAACTCGCGCCGATGAAGAACGTCTGCACGGCGAAACCCATCGTCCGCTGCTCGTCGGGCAGCATGTCGCCCACGAACGCGCGCATCGGCTCCATCGTGATGTTGATGGCCGCGTCCATGATCCAGAGCATGCCCGCCGCGAACCACAGCGCCGGCGAGTTTGGCATCACGAGCAGCGCCGCCGAAGCGCACAGCGCACCGACGAGGAAATACGGTTTGCGTCGACCGAGGCGATTCCAGGTCTTGTCGCTCATGTAGCCGACGATGGGCTGCACGAGCAGGCCGGTGACCGGGCCGGCGATCCAGAGAATCGGAATCTCGTCCACCTTGGCGCCGAGCGTCTCGAAGATCCGGCTGACGTTCGCATTCTGCAGCGCGAAGCCGAACTGGATACCGACGTAGCCGAAGCTCATGTTCCAGAGCTGCCAGAAATTCAGACGGGGTTTGGGGATCAGAGGGGAAGACATAGCAGCACGCAGCATCACAGGGCGGTCCGCTTAAGGCGAACCTGCGCGTTAATTCTCTCAACGTTCAGCTCGGCGAGATCCGCCACCACGACGTCGGCGCCATTCTCGCGTAGTTCGTCCGCGTTGTTCTCGCGCGCGATGCCGATCACGAGCGCGAAGCCGCCATCTGCTCCCGCACGCACGCCGGAGACTGCATCCTCGACGACGATCGCGCGCGAACGGTCGACGCCCAGGTTCGCGGCAGCAGTGACAAAAATATCCGGCTGCGGCTTGCCGCGGAGGCCCAGTTGCTCGGAGACGACGCCATCGACGACCGTGGCGAAAAGCGACGCCGTGGCACTTCGCTCGAGAACCAGCGCCGAATTGCGGCTCGAGGTCGCGAGGCCGACCTTCACGCCCGCAGCATGCAGGTCGCGGATCAAGGCAACCGTGGACGGATAAACGCGCGCGCCTGTCGTCGCGATGGCAGCGTTGAAGAGCTCGTTCTTGCGGTTGCCGAGGCCGCAGATCGTCTCAGCGCGCGGCGGATCGTCGGGACTGCCGGGCGGCAGGCAAATATCGCGAGAGGAAAGAAAGGACGCGACGCCCTGGTAGCGCGGCTTGCCGTCGACGTAGGCGCGGTAGTCGCGGACATGAGAAAATTCCTCAAATGGTTCTCCGGTGCCCTGCGCGCGAGCGCGCAAGAATTCGTCGAACATCTGCTTCCACGCCGTGGAGTGGACCGCCGCGGTGTCCGTCAACACGCCATCCATGTCGAAGATCGCGGCGTCGAACGCGCGCACCGCCTCCGCGGGGGTGGCGCTCGTCGCCGCGGAGGCCGCGGCGACCACCTGTTGAGATGGCTGAGTCATGATAAAGGAGGACCGAGACACCCATCCACCAAGGCGGATGGACTATTCCTCGGTCCCGATCGCGCGCGGCGCACCCACGCGCCGCGCGCACCCCGAGATCAGAAGCTGAACGTGTTGGTGAGGGAGAAGGTCCGCGTCGGAGCGATGCGGTAGGCGGCCACCGTGCCATCGGGCTGGTAGGTGATCGGGATGAGTTCCTCGCCTTGGAAGGCGTCCTTCACGTTGAGTTGGACGTGCCAGTGGAGTTTCTTCGAGAGCCGGCGGTTGTAGCCGATCCACAGGTCGACATTCGTCTCCTTCGGCGTCTCGAACGGCGTAGCCAGATCATACTCGACGGTGGTCGGGTCGTTCGGATTGCCGGTCGGGCGGAAGCCCGCGATCGCCGCGCTCTGGTAGCGGACGCCGCCGCCGAAGTGCAGGCCTTTGAGCGTGCCGCGATCGATCTCGTAATTCGTGATCATGTTCACGCGCCATTCGCGGAGCTCGGGCACCGTGGTGCCTTCGACGAGTTGCGCGAGACGCCATTCGCTGCCGGGCGCGGCGACGAGGCCTTCGCCGTCGAACCAGTTCTTGCCGGCGGTCACGACGTCCTCGGTGCCCCAGAAGTGGTGGAGCTTGGACACGCCGTCTTGGACTTTCAGCGCGGAGGAAACGAGCGCCATGAACTCGCGCATGTTGGCGTTGCCGATGTTGGTGCGGCGCGCGTCGGTCTTGCTCGCGTTGACCATGATGCGCCAGTTCGGCGTCGGCTGCGCGGCGAGTTCGATTTCCCAGCCCTTGGAAACGTTGTCCTCGGTGATGGCGAAACCGGTCGGCACGCTGTAGCTCACTTCGTGCGTCGACGGGCCGAAGTCGCCGAACGTGTCGATGCGCCACGCCTTCCAGAAGCGCGGATCGACGGCGCGTTGGAAGATGCGCGTGTTATCGAGAATCTTCTTCTCGAGCGTCGGAGACACGACCCACGCGCCGTCGGGAGAAACGACGTCACCAGGCAGGAGCGGGCGATTGGGGAAATAGTGGAAGTTGTAGCGCATCGGCTCCCAGATGCCGGTCGGGCCGTCGGCAATGTCGCGATCGCCGCCGGTCTGGCCCGCTGCGGTGGCGTCGTAGCCCCACGGACGAATGTTGTATTGGAAAACGTTCGCGAAGTTCTGCGTCATCGCCATCCAGTGACCGATCGAGGCGGCGTTGATCTGGGTGCTGTTCGCGTTGAAGTTGCTCGTCTCATAGCGATTCACGCGGAGCGAGTAGCGGCCATCCTTCGTCTCGAGGCGCACGCCGTAATCGACCGTCTTGCCGGCCGGCGCGGAGAGCGCTTCGCCGTAGATGTCGACGCGGCTGGCGTCGGGTTTGAAGTTCGTCGAGCGGTTGTAGTAGAGGCTGACGTTGACCGGCAGGCGTTCGAGCGACTTACGGAGGAACGGCAGTTCCGTGACGTGCGCGACGAGGCTGTAGGACTTCGAGTCGACTTCGGCGCGCTGGCTGATCGCCGGAAGCTTGTAGTATTCCGGACTCAGGTTGACCGCGCCGCGGTTTTGCGTGACGGGGAAATCGTTCGGCGACATGTCGAACGCCCAGGACTTCGCGATGTCCTTGCGCCAGCCGATCGTGGTGACGATCGAGTCGTCGAGCAGCTTGCCCTGCCAGACGAGCACCTTCGACTCGGTGGTCGCCTTGTCGAGCGAGGCGCGTGTCGTGAGGCGATCGCGATTGGCGGCGGAAGTTTCGGCGTCGACGATGTTGAACGGCGTAGTCGTCCAGCCGACGTAGTTGGCGGGGTTCTCCGCCTGCGTCGAATTGCGCGCGGCGTTACCGACCGGGTAGAAACCGTTTTCCCACGGCGCGGCCGGGTCGACACTGGAGTTCCAGGTCGGGTTGAAATAGCGCATCGCGCCGCTGGTCATCGTCGTGTTGCCGCCCACGGACGGCAGATTTGCGGCGGAGAGCGAGCGCCCCAGGAGCGAGTCGCCCAGATAGACGACCTGCACCGGCGTCAGCCCGCCGTTGAAGCGCTGATCGGCGCGGCCGGAGAGCGTGTAAAACGCGTCGTCGAAGACGCCGTAGCGCTGCCAGGTGCGTGCGTCCGCCTCGACTTTATCACGGCCGAGCAGGCCAGTGACAGTGTGCACGCCAAGAATGCGGCGCCAGAGGCTGTTGTCCTGCTCTTTGAAGTCATGCTGCACGAAGGCCGTGCCGCGAAACGCGTCGCGCTCGGAGAGGAGCGAGCGGTTCGCCGTGTTGTTGGTCGAGACGAACGCGCGACCGACATTCGGGTTCTTCGTGCCGTTCGAATAAGGCTCGCCGCTGCCGAGGCCGGCGTCGGGAGAACCGTCACCGTAGACTGCCATCGGGTCGACTTGCAGACGGACGTCGCCGGGGAGCAGCGCCTTCTGGCCGTTTTCATAGCGCTCTTTCGAGTAGTCCAGCGAGATGCCGGCGCGATTGTGGAAGTAAGTCTGCGTCAGGCTGACGTTGCCCACGTTGAAGTCCTGCCACTCGCGCTTGGTGTCGCCGTCGATGAGCTTGTTGTAGAAATCGAAGATGGAGGGATCGGTGATCACCTGGTTCTTCCAGAGCCCGGCCTTCGAGTAGGGCGCGTTGGAGTTGATCGCCCACTGCGCGGTGCCTTGGAACGAGACCCAGCCGTTGTCGGGCATGGCGCCGATACCGCCGTCGATGCTGCCGTCGGCGCCGCGACCGCCGGCAACAAACGCGCCGATGATGTCGGTCGCCATCACGACCTGGCCGTTGCCGTTCATGAACACGGTCGGACCTGCGCGGCCCGACGGCGTCGCGAAGGTTCCGATGTAGGGCTGGTAAGCGGGATTCGGTGCGCCGGTGGCCGACATGTTGACGCGGAACTGGCCGTGGTTCGGCCGGCCGGACAAGTGGTCGAAGGCCTGGAATTGATTATACGTCGCCTGATTCAGTTTCGTGAACCACGGCGTGATCGCATCCGACGGCGGCAGCATGCGCGGGTTGTTGCTGTCGATCTTGCCGGTTTCGAAATTGGCTTTGATCGACGTGAGCGTGCCGTCGCGATTGAGCGCCTTCGGTTCGTAACGCAGGGCAGCGTAGGCGCGGCGATCTTCCGAGAAGGCCGGCTCCTGGCGGAACTTTTCCTTTTCGGCGAGCAGCGAGAGACGCAGCGACAGTTCTTTCGGAATGAGCACATGGTTGTAGTCGAGCGTGCCGCGCATGCTGCCGTAGTTGTCGACGGTGCCTTCAACCGAGCCGAAGGTGCGGAACTGCGCCGTCTTCAGACCGGTGTTGATGATGCCGGCGGGGCTGCCTTGGCCGAAGAGAATCGAGTTGGCGCCGCGCTGCATGTCGACGCGATCGACGTTGTAGGAATCCCACGGCACGTCGGAGCGGAAGAAGTCGCGGGTGTTGTCCGCGGCGGCGAGGCCGCGCACGCGCGTGTTGTCGTTCGGGCGGAGCGTGTCCTCGTTGAGCTGAGCGGCGTCGCCCACGCCGGCGAAGTTGCCGCGGAAGCCGCCGACTTCGGTGCCGGTGGTGTATTGCAGCAGGGACTTGTTGTCCGTCGCGCCGACGTCTTGGAGGAACTCCTTGGTGACGACCGTCACCGCGCTGCCGATGTCGCGCAGCTCGGTGTTGAGGCGGTTGCCGGCGAGCGAGGTGGCGGCGGAGTATCCGTCCTTGCCGTCGCTCGCTTTGACTTCGAACGGCGAGAGCATGACGACCTCTTCCTCCGCCTTCGGTTTCTCGGAGGTGGCAGGAGCGGTCTGAGCGTTGACGCTCGGGAGAGAGGCGAGCACCGCGGCGACGAGCGCCGTGATCAAGGGGCGCGACGACCTGTCGGCCCGGGACAGGGAATATTTCGGAATGATCGATGGGATCGATTTCATGGGGGGGATAACAGCGGACAGCGGCTTGCTTGGGTTGAGGTTCAGCCGGTTGTCGCTGTGATACGCCTCGCCGACGGACGCGCCACGTTGACGAGCTGCAAACGTTGCGGAAAGCGCGTCCGCGAAGCTTTCAGTGTCACACGACAGCGCGCATCCCTCTTTCGAGGGGGCCAAAGAAATCTTGGAAATGCCTCCCGCCGCCGCTGCACTCGAGCCATCGCTGCTGTCGCCCCCACCCTTCGTGTCGGAACGTTGCGCCTGATTCTCGTGTCGCTCGCGCTCGGTGCGTTTGCACCCATCGCGGCACTCGCCGAGACCGATGCGCGGCCGCGCCTGACCAAGGCTTCCGAGGTGCTCGCACTCTCGCCCGACACGGCGCGCCAGGAAATCCCGGTCACCGTCCGCGGCGTCGTCACCGCCGCCGAGCCCGACTGGAACGGCAAGTTCACCGTGCAGGACGACAGCGGCGGCGTCTACATCAGCCACGTCGGACTCCAACCGCCTGTCGGAGCACTGGTGGAAGTGATCGGCGTCTCTCGTCCCGGCGCCTTCGCTCCAGTGGTCCGCGCCGACAAGGTGTCCAAGCTCGGCGTCGCCGCGTTGCCGCCCGCACGCCAGGTGAGCATCGAACGCCTCATGGCAGGCGTGGAAGATTGCCAGCGCGTCGAGATCAGCGGCGTGGTGCGCTCCGTCGGCGTCACCGCCACGCGCAAGCTCGAAGCCGATGTCTCGCTCGGCGGCTATCGCGTGCGCGTATTTCCGAAGTTGCCCCCGCAAGTCGATCCGCAGTCGCTCATCGCCGCGAAAGTGCGCGTGCGCGGCACCGTTACGATGTCGTTCAACGCCGCGATCCGCCAGTTGACCGCAGTGAACCTCTTCGTGCCGACCGCGGAGGACTTCGTGGTCGAGCAGGTCGAGACGCATCCGCCTTTTGCCCAACCCGCCGTCGCGATCCGCGACATCGCGCGCTACCGCGCCGACGCCTCGCTCGGCGAACGCATCCACGTGCGCGGCGCCGTCACGCTGCAACGAATCGGCCTCGATCTCTTCGTGCAGGACGGCACCGGTGCGCTGCAAATCCAGACGACGCAGGCCATGCACGCGCCCCTGGGCCGCACGGTCGCCGCCGTAGGCTTCATCGAATTCGTCGACTACCAACCCGTGCTCAAGGACGCCGTCGTGCGCCCCATCGACACCAACGATACCCCGCTCGCGCCGCGCGAAGTGCCGTTCGAAGAACTGCGCAACGGTCTCCATCCCGCCGAATACATCGTGATGCGCGGACGTCTGCTCGCGCGCAGCGTTCGCCCCGTGCAGCGCGAGACTGGCCCGTTCTCCGGTTCGCGCGTGCTCTGCACCATTCAGAACGCGGATGCGACCTTCACCGCCGAGTGCGAGACGCCGCACGAATCGTCCGCGCTCACGCTCATTCCGCTCGGCGCGCTCGTCGAGGTCTCCGGCATCGCCAAATACGACACCGGCGACGACGGCAAGATGCGCACGCTAAACCTGCTGCTCCCCACTCCGGCAAGCGCGCGCGTGCTGGAAAACCCGAGCTGGTTCACCGCCGAGCGCATGATCGTCGGCTTCGTCGTCATTTCCGTCATTCTCGCCGGCACGATCGCCTGGCTGCTCACGATCGCGAAGAAGAACGCGATGTTGAACGTCGCGATCTCCGAGCGCGAAAAAGCCCAGCGCGAACTTCAAAGCGCGCACGATCTGCTCGAGCAGCGCGTCAAGGAACGCACCGAACAGCTCAAGGTCGAGATGGGCGCGCGCAAGGCCGCCGAGGTGGAATTCCGCGCCGTGCTCAGCGAGCGCACGCGCCTCGCCCGCGAGTTGCACGACGGACTCGAGCAGACGCTCACCGGCATCGCGCTCCAGCTCGACACCGCCACGCGCCTCCTCCCGCACAAGCCCGCGGAAGCGCGCTCACCCGTCGAGTTCGCGCGGGACTTCGTGCGCCAGAGCCAGCTCGAGCTGCGGCAATCCATCTGGGCGCTCCGCTCGCGCGAGCTCGACCAGTTTGACCTGGCCGAAGCCCTCGCGATCACCTGCCGCCAAGTCGCGGCCGGCGGCTCCGTCGCCGTCGAATGCGAAACCATCGGCTCGCGCCGCCGCCTCCCGGAGGTCGTCGAGGAGAACTTGCTGCGCATCACGCAGGAGGCGCTGACCAATGTTCTCAAACATTCCGGCGCCACGCTCGCACTCGTGCGCCTCACCTTCGCGACCGACCACGCCACGCTGCTCATCAAGGACAACGGCCGCGGCCTCGCCACGGAGCAAGTCGACGCCAACCGCGACCGCCATTTCGGCCTCATCGGCATGGCCGAGCGCGCCAAGCGCGTCGGCGCCCGCCTCGACATCAGCGGACCGCGCGGCGAAGGAACCACCGTGCACGTGACGGTTCCCTACGACGCGGCCAGCTCGCACGACTCGCCCGCGATATGACCGCTCTGCGTGAAATCCGCATTCTGCTCGCCGACGATCACTTCATCGTCCGCATGGGCTTGATCGCGCTCATCAACACCGAGCCCGGCCTCAGCGTCGTCGGCCAGGCGGACGACGGCGAGAAGGTCGTCACCCTCTTTCAACAGCTGCGTCCCGAACTCGTGCTCATGGACGTGCGCATGCCGATGAAATCCGGCCACGAGGCGCTGAGACAAATCCGCAGCCTCGCGCCCGACGCGCGCGTGTTGATGCTGTCGGCGTTCGATGGCGACGAGGAAATCCACAACGCCCTCGAAGCCGGCGCGCAGGGCTACGTTCTCAAGAGCGCCACCGACAAGGAACTCATCCCCGCGATCCACGCCGTCGCCGCCGGCCGTCGCTGGATTCCGCACGACGTCGCCTCGCGCCTGAAGTCACGCCAGCTCTACGAACAGCTCACGCCGCGCGAGATCGAAGTCCTCAACGCACTCGCCACCGGTCTCGCGAACAAGGAAATCGCCGACCGCCTCCACATTTCGGAATACACGACGAAGGACCACCTGAAGAGCATCCTCGCCAAACTCCGCGTGGCCGACCGCACGCAGGCCGTCACCGCCGCGCTCCAACGCGGAATTATTCGGCTACCATAGACCGCAACGGCCGGGAAGCCCCGTCGAAGCCGGCGCGCGAAAGTTAGTTGTGACCGCCGCATTTCGCCGCGCAGCCGGTGGCATGTTCCCCGCGTCGCTCACCGCACCACGCCACGCAAGCGCCGCAAAAGCGCGGAAACGGTGACGATTGCGTGGCGACGAGGTTACGTCGGTGAAGATGTGGTGACGCACCCGCATTTCGTTTGAGCGCGCGGGAACATCCCGGCTTTTCGGCGCCCGGTCGCCATGAAGTCACCACACCATCAATTCGTCTTCCGTTTTCTCCTCCCCGCGCTCGCGCTCGCCGCGCTTGCCGCTCCCGTCACCCGCCTCGGCGCACAGACGCCCGCGCCGGCCAAGAGCCCCGTGAAACTCCAGGAGTTCGTCGTCACCGGCTCGAATATCCAGCGCCTCGACATGGAGCGCATCGCTCCGGTCACAGTCGTCGATCGCGACGCGATTGAGACGCGCAACGCCGTGCTGCCCGTCGATCTGCTCACGTCGCTGCCGTCCGTCGTCAACATTCCCGAGAACGAAACGCGCCTCGGCTCTTCGGGCGCGCGCGGCGACAACGCCAACATCAATCTCCGCAATCTCGGCTCCACCGGCACGCTCATCCTCGTCAACGGCCGCCGCATGGCGATCAACCCGATGACCGCCGGTCTCTCGCAGGCGGTGAACGTCAATCAGCTGCCCACGCAAGGCATCGACCGCATCGAGGTGCTGCGCGATGGCGCGTCCGCGGTTTACGGCTCCGACGCCGTCGGCGGTGTGATCAATTACGTGCTGCGTCGTCGTTTCTCCGGCGCGGAAACCGCGGTCCGCATCGGCCTGCCTGAGGCCGGCGGCGGCGAAACACTGGGCACGTCGTTCACCTTCGGCGCCCCGTTCGCTGACGGCAAAGGCCAGTTCTTCGGCACGATCGAAGCGCTCTACCGCGAACCGATTCTGCTCTCCGATCGCGATTTCAGCCGCACGTCGAACCAGGCGAGTCTCGCCCCCGCGCCCTTCAACACGCTCGGCGGCGTTTTCGACGTCCGCAGCGCGCGCGGTTACTATCCGACGTTCCGCATCGGCTCCGCGACCGCGAGCAACTACCTGCGTCTCGTCAACGGTGTGCCGACGCTCACGAACACGGCGCCCACCCGCACGAGCAACCCGGAATTCTATCTTGATCTCAACCAATTCGGCTGGTCCGCCCCGCGCGTGCGCCGCGCCAACGCCTTCGTCTCCGGCGAATATCAACTCACGCCCACGCTCACCGTCTACGCCGACGCCGCCTACTACAAGTCACGCTCGAACATGGTCCGCCAACCGCTAGCGCTGAACGCGCCGACCTCCGACAAGCTCGCCGTCCTCTCCGTCGACAATCCCTACAATCCCTACGGCACCGCCTTCTACAGCCCGACCGGCGCGCCGCGTGCTGATGGCGCTCCGCGCCTCGTCGGCGACCCGCGCACCATCAGCCTCGTCTCCGTCACGTTGCCGGATCTCGATCCGGAGAACATCGAAACCGAAGCCGACGTGATCCGCCTCGCCGCCGGCGTGAAGGGCTCGCTCGGGCAAACTTGGTCGTGGGAAAGCTCCGCGTTCTACAACGAGGTTCGCGGCCAGGACAACGCCTACCCTGACGTCCGCGAGAGCCTCCTCCAGCAAGCCCTCGCGCGCACCGACGCGAGCGCCTACAATCCGTTCGGTTACACCTTCAAGGTCGCGGGCAACGCCGTCGTCGTCGACCAGCCCTACACGAATCCCGCCGCCGTCGTGCGATCCTTCTCCGAAATCTACACGCGTTCGGCCACCAGCTCGATCACCAGCGGCGACTTCCGCGCCACCGGCCGCATCGTGCCGCTCTGGGCCGGCGACTTGATGGCCGCGCTCGGCGGCGAATACCGCAAGGAGGACCTCGCCGATACCCGTCCGCCGTTCAGCGGCGAGAACGGCTCCGGCTCCAGCCTCGATCCGCTCGACAACGATTTCCTCCTCCACCCGCCGCGTCCGGACGTCTTCGGCGACCGCAACGTCACGAGCTTCTACGCCGAGTTCGCGCTGCCGCTGTTGTCCGATCGCCAGCAAATCCCGCTCGTGCACACGCTCGAGCTGACCGCCTCCGCGCGCCGCGAACACTACAGCGATTTCGGCAACACGACCAAACCGAAGATCGGCCTCAACTGGCGCCCCGCTTCGTGGGTGATGCTGCGCGGTTCCTACAACGAGGGCTTCATGGCGCCCAGCCTCGCGGCCCTGTTCACCAGCCCGCGCTGGTCGATCACCGCCGGCGCCGGCGACATCGATCCGTATCGCAACCCGGTCACCAACGAAGGCCCCTACGTGCAGCGCACGTATTTCGGCGGCAACCCGAACCTCCGCGCCTCCGAGTCAGTCGGCAAAACGTTCGGCCTCGTCATCGACGTCCCCGGCCTCAAGGGCCTCAGCGTCAGCGCCGACTACTGGCACATCGAGCGCACCGATCTCCTCGGCCAGCGCAGCGTCGCGCAAATCCGCGACTCCGACGTCGCGCTGCTCGCCGCCTACACCAAGGCCCAGCTCGCCACCGGCAAGAGCGTCGCTCAAATCGACCTCGGCAGCGGCACCGCCAACTATCAGGGCGACCCCGACGTGGTGCGCTTCGCGCTCACGCCGGAGGACATCGCGACGTTCGCCACCTACAACGCGGCCAATCCCGCCAACCCGGTTGCCGCCGCCGGAAAAATTTTCTCCGTCAACCGACCGTTCATCAACCTCTCGAGCAGTGAGGACGCCGGCGTCGATCTCGGTCTGCGCTACGATCTGCCGCCGTCCGTGCTCGGCCAGTTCGCCTTCACCAGCGACTGGGCCTACACGATCAAATCCCAATCCGTCTCCGCGCCCGCCAATCTCGCACCGACCGTCAACGACAACATGAACACCGACGGCGTCGCCCGCTGGCGCGGCACGACGAACCTCGCTTGGCGCCGCGGCCCGTGGTCCGCCGGCTTCGGGGCCTACTACATCGGCGCGACGCAGGATTCCGGTGCCACCACGACCGAGGCGCTCTACGAATCGCTCGGTCGCCCCGAGTATATCGCGCAGCAGTTCACGGGCGGGCGGTTCGTTTACCGCTACGTCACGAAGCAATCGCTGAGCTTCAACGCCACGCTCGGCTACCAGTTCGGCGCGCACGCCCATCCGCTGCTCCGCCAGACCAAGGTTCGCTTCGGCGTCGTGAATTTCACCGACGAAGCGCCTCCCTTCGCCACCGGCGGCTCCGGCTACAACCCGTCCGTCTCGCAAAATCTCGTCCCGGGGCGCACCTGGACGCTCGACGTCAGCCGCACCTTCTGAGCGCCCGCCCGCGATGAAAACATTTCTGCTCTCGCTCACTGCGCTCGGGCTCGCCGCATCATTGCCCGCCGCGGGCACGCCGCTCTCATCGAAGAGCGCCTATCGTGAATGGCTCGATCGTCTCCCGAGCGCGCCGGCGCCCGCGTTGACCAAACACGGGCTCGTCGCGCGCGAGCTGCGGCGTTTTCCTACGCTCGGCGCCAACCAAGGCGTCGCCGTCGACGCGGAGCATTTCTACGGCATCGGCAATTTCTACCTCGGCAAGTTCCGCAAGGACACCGGCGAGAAAGTTGCCGAATGGATCGGCCTCAAAGGCGGCCCGATCATCCACTACAACGGCGGCTTCGTCCGCGACGGCGCGCTCGTGCTCTCGCACTCGAACTTCCCGCAGCTGCCCATGGCCAGTTCGCTCGAAGTGCACGACACCGCCACGCTCGCGCCGCGCTCCTCGCACAGCCTCGGCATCCGGCTCGGCTCACTCACCTGGGCCGTGCAGCGCGACGGCTTTTGGTGGGCCTGCTTCGCCAACTACAACGACAGCGGCACCACGCCGGGCTTCGACAATCGCTGGACCTACCTCGGAAAATTCGACGCCGACTGGCACCTGCTCGAGTCGTGGATTTTCCCGCCGCAAGTCGTCGCCGCGTGGGGCAAGAGCTCCAGCTCCGGCGGCGACTGGGGCGACGACGGCCTGCTCTACGTCACCGGTCATGATGAAAAGGAACTCTACGTCCTGCGCCTCCCGCGCCAGGGCGTGGCGCTCGACTACGTCACGACGATCGACGTGCCTTTCGCTGGCCAATCGTGGGCGTGGGACCGCAGCGTGCCCGACCGCCGCATCATCTACGGCATCAGCCGCGCCACCGGAGAGGTAGTCGTCGCCGAGATCCCACCGCTGCCCGCGTCGCTCCTACCCCGCTCGCCGTGAGCGACGTCCGCTCGCGGCAACTTTTCACAAGAAACGATTGCGCCGCGAAGATCGCTCCGCCGAACTATGTCCCCATGGCGTCGCGTCGGCGGAAGCTTTCCCGCAGCGAATACAAAACCCAGGCGGCCGAACTGCGCGAGCAGTTGGTGCAGCTCCAGCTCGCGCTGAAGCATGCCCCTTTCAAGGTCCTGCTCATCATCGCCGGCCCCGAAGGCGCCGGTCGCGGCACGTTGCTCCAGACGCTCGCCGAGTGGCTCGATCCGCGCGGCGTCGAAACGTTTTCCTGGCACGCCCCCACGACCGAGGAAGAGGAGCATCCGCACCAATGGCGCTTCTGGCGCGACCTGCCCGCCATGGGACGCATCGGCCTCTACGCCGGCTCGTGGTATACGGAGACGCTCCGCGAGGAAGCGCGCAACAAGCGCGCCCTCGAACATGTCGCCCTCGACGCCGAGCGCATCCGTCGTTTCGAAAAGCTCCTCGTCGACGGTGGCACCCTCGTCATCAAAGTC
The DNA here is from genome assembly GCA_023432225.1 of Verrucomicrobiota bacterium. Lineage (GTDB taxonomy): Bacteria > Verrucomicrobiota > Verrucomicrobiia > Opitutales > Opitutaceae > Didemnitutus. Next base: position 417,647 of record JAEYUW010000002.1, on the reverse strand, counting down.
TGGCTGCACCTTTCCGAGGACGCGCAAGGACGCCGCCTTCGCACGCTCCGCGCCGATCCCGCCACCGCCTGGCGGGTGACCGACGAGGATTGGCACCACCACCGCATCTACCGGCGACTGGACAAAACGGCCGCGCTCATCCGCCGGAAAACCAACCAGCGCGGTGCACGCTGGACCACGATCGACGCCGAGGACGAACGCCGGCGCGACCTCGATGTTGGGCGTCTGCTGCTCGCGCGCGTGCAGGAGCACCAGCGCGCGCAGGCCAAACTCCCGCCCGCGACGCCGCCGACAAAAATCGTGGCGCTCCGCCCGAGCGGACTGCGTCGCCTGTCCGCCCTGCGGCTGGACCAGGAGATGTCCGAGCCGGGCTACGACGGCCTGCGCGACAAGTGGCTCGGCCGCCTCAGTCGCGCGCTGCGCTCCGCCTTCCAAGCCCGCCGCTCCGTCGTGTTCGTCTTCGAAGGCTGGGACGCGGCCGGCAAGGGCGGCGCCATCCGCCGGCTCACCAGCGCGGCCGACCCGCGCGATTACCGCGTCATCCCGGTCGCGAAGCCCACGCCCGAAGAGAAGCACGCGCATTACCTGTGGCGCTTCTGGCGCGACATCCCCCGCGACGGCCGCTGCGCAGTCTTCGATCGTTCGTGGTATGGTCGCGTGCTGGTCGAGCGCGTCGAAGGATTCTGCCGCACCGACGAATGGCAGCGCGCGTTCAGCGAGATCAACGGCTTCGAGCGCGAACTCACCGACCACGGCATTATCGTGGTGAAATTCTGGCTGCACATCTCGCACGAGGAGCAGTTGCGCCGCTTTCGCGAGCGCGAGACCACCCCGCACAAGCGCCACAAGTTGAACGACGAGGACTGGCGCAATCGCCGCAAACGCACCGCCTACGAGATCGCGGTCGGCGATATGCTCGCGCTCACGGGACGCCCCACGGCGCCCTGGCATCTGATTCCCGCCGACGACAAACGCTTCGCCCGCATCGCTGTCCTGAGCACCGCCGCGCGCCAGATCGAAGCCGCGCTGGGAAGCTGAACGCAGTTGTTGCCCAATCTTCACGAGTGGGCGCTCGACGTCGCACGGCCCGCGCGCTTCGGCTTCCGCGCCGATGAAATTGCTCGCGCTCGCCCTCAGTCTGGCCGCCGCATCCGCCGCCCCTGCCGCTGACCTCCCCGCGCTCGCCTCCGCCAGTGCGCTCTACGCCGGCGGTAGCTATGCCGAAGCCACCACGGCGTTCGAGCAGCTCGCGACACTTCGACCGGACGACGCGTCCGTCGCGTTCCACCTCGGCAAGCTCGCGATTCACCGCCGCGACTATCCGGCCGCCCTCGACCTGCTGGACCGCGCCGCCGCGCTCTCGCCGCGCGACTCCACCATCACCCTGTGGCTGGGCAATGCCCATGCGTGGTCGGCTTCCGTCGCCGCCGGTTTCACGGATCGCGTCCGTCACGGCCGCCGCGCGCTGACGCTCTACCGACGCGCGGTCGAACTCGATCCGGAGAACGTCCCGGCGCGTTTCGCCCTGATGAATTTCTGCCGCCACGTCCCCGCGCTTGCCGGCGGCGGGCTGAACCGGGCCCACGAACAAGTCCGTGAGATCGCGCGACGCGACGCGATCACCGGCGCCTATGCCCTCGCGTTGCTCTCGTTTCACGAGCGGAAATTTTCCGCGACCTACGACCTTATCCGACGGCTGCTCGAGAAACAGCCGCAACACTACGGCGCCAACTTCCTCCTCGGCCGTCTCGCCGCCGCCTCGGGCGAACACCGCGACGAGGGCCGCGCCGCACTCCGTTGCTGTCTCGCCCGCACGCCAGGCGAAAACGACGACCCGCACGACGAGGTCCGCGCGCTTCTCGCGCAGCTCGAGACCGGCGGCGCCACCACCGCGACCATCGCCCGCTGAGCGGCGGGCCGGGCTGTTTTGCGGCGAACCGGTTACGGCGAGGTGAAACCGCGGTGACGAGCACGGTTTGGTTTTGCGCTGCCTCGCCACGCGCGCCGTAGCTGCGGTGGCTCGCATGAACGCCTCCAGTTTCTTCCCCGCGCTCCCCGCCCTCGTCCGTCTCTCGCAACAAACCGCCGCGCCGTTCCAGGCGCTCGTGCGCACCACCGGCTACAAGCTTCGCCCGCCGCGCGCGCTCGTGCATTCGCCTGCCGTGACGGCGCGCCAGGCGCCGCTGCTCGCGTCCGGCCTGGTCGGCCCGCAAGCCCGCGCGGAGATTCGCGTCGAGGAACGCACCGGCACGCTGCCCACGATCGTCGTCGGCGGCTTCGTGCCCGATGCGACGGAGGCGTTCTACCTCCTGCGCGGCGGCCTGCTGCGGCATGGCAGCGTGTTCTATTTCAACTACCCGCGCCGTGGCTTCTCCACCGATCTCTTCCTCGCCCAGCTCGAGGATTTGATCGAGGAAATCACCACGCAGCGTCGCCAGCGCCCCGCGCTCATCGCCGTGAGTTTCGGCGCGGGCCTCGCGCTCGAACTGCTGCGCCGCACCGCGGCGCGCGGTGTCGCATTGCCGCTTGCCGGCCTGACGCTCGTCAGCCCCGTCGCCTGCACGGCCGACCTGATCGACGTCCTCGCCCCCAAGCCCACGACGCTGCTCGGCCGCGTGATCCTGCCCTACCTGCGCGGCACCGCCACGCCTGACGGCGCCATCGTGGAAAAATCGCGCGCGGTATTCCTCCGGATGTTCGAGTCCGGCGCGCAAAACCGCTCCGCCCTGCGCTTCCTGCTCACCCGTGCCGAAATCGGGCGCCTGCGCGATGCCGTGATCGGCTCGATCAACGCCATCGATGCCGCCGGCGCATTCGAGCGCGTCCGGGCGTTGAACCATTTTGCCGCGCCGGGCGAGCCGCGCCCGCTTTTCACCGGACCGACGCTCGTTCTCTACGCGGAGAAGGAAAGCGCCGTGTTGCAGGAAAACGCGCCGACCTGGCGCGAGTTCAGCGCGCGCACCGGCGCGTGGTTTCCGCAGGGCCGCTGCGTCGTGGTCACGAACCACGCCGATCATCCCGTGCAACACGCCTCGCTGATTTTTCACTCGCGCAATTTCGAGCCGCACCTCGCGCAGCTCTACCGCGCCATCCGCCAGCATCACCTCCGCGCCGCCTGAAATGCCCGCCGCCTTCCCTCCTCCGCCCGCTTCGCTCTCCGGCAAACTGGCCGGCGTCATCGGTCGCCGCCTCGCCGCGCGCACCGCCCACCGTCTCGTCCGGCAAGGCGACGGCACCGCTGCACAGGAAGCCATCCTCGCGCACCTGCTGCGCACGCTCGCCCCGACCGAGTTCGGCCGCGACCACGGCCTCGAAGCGGGCCTGCGCTACGAGTCATTCCGCGCCCGCGTCGAACCGCGCAACTACGAGGGCTTCGCCTCCTACATCGAGAAGATGAAGCAGGGCACGCCGGACGTGTTGCACCCCGGGCGTTGCCGGCATTTCGCCGTGTCGTCGGGCACCACGGCCGGCCCATCGAAATGGCTCCCGGTGAACGCCGCGATGCTCGCGCACTTCCGCACCGCCGGGCTCGACGCGCTGTTCTTTCACGCGTTGCGCGCCGGCCGCGGCTCCGTGTTCGCCGGTCGTCACCTCTTCCTCGGCGGCAGCACCGGACTCGTGCCAGCGCCGGGCGTGACGCCGCCGGTTTATTCCGGCGACCTCAGCGGCATCACGGCGCTGAATTTGCCGTGGTGGGCGGAGCACCAGCTCTACGAACCCGGCCGCGCCATCGCACGCCTCGAGGACTGGCCCGCCAAGGTCTGCGCCATCGCCGAGCGCACGTGGAACCGCGATATCACCCTCGTCGCCGGCATCCCCAGCTGGCTGCTCGTGCTGGCCGACGCCGTGCGCGATACCGTCCAACGTCACACCGGCCGGCGTCCGGAGTCGTTGACCGAAATTTGGCCCAACCTCGAATGTCTTCTCCATGGTGGAGTGCCGGTGGCACCGTTCGCGGAGGAACTGCGGCGCGCCTACGGTCCCACCGCGCGCGGCCACGAGGTTTACCCCGCGTCCGAAGGCTTCATCGCCGCGCAGGACAACGAGAGCGGCAGCCTTCGCCTGCTCGCCGATCACGGAATCTTCTACGAGTTCGTGCCGTTCGCCGACTACGACGAGAGCGATCCGGTGCGCACCGCCGCGCGGGCCGTTCCCCTGGCCGGTGTGCGCACCGGCGTGGACTACGTGCTGCTGATGACCACGCCGGCCGGGCTCGTCCGCTACGTCATCGGCGATCTCGTGCGTTTCGTGAGCACGGAACCGCCGCGCCTCGTTTACGTGGGACGGACGAAGCTGCAGCTCAGCGCGTTTGGCGAACACGTGATCGAAAGGGAAATCACCGACGCGCTCACGACGGTGTGCCGCGCGCACGGCGTGCAGCTGGAGAATTTCCACGTGGCGCCGCTCTTTCCCCAAGCAGGCACGCGCGCCGTCGGCCGACACGAATGGTGGATCGAATTTCGCGGCACGCCTCCGCCGTCCGCCGACCTGGAGCGCTTCAGCGCCGCGCTGGACCGTGAACTCGCCGCACTCAACGACGACTACGCCGCCAAGCGCGCCGGCCGCGGTCTTGAGCAACCGCTCGTGCGGGTCGTGCCAACTGGCGGCTTCGAGCGCTGGCTCAAACACGCCGGCAAGTGGGGCGGCCAGCACAAGACTCCTCGCTGCCGTTCCGATCGGCAGATCGCCGATGCGCTCGCGGAACTCCTGCGTTGCGCGTGACGGTTCGCAATCGTCACCAGTTCGTCACCTTCAGCCACGCGCGGCACTTGCGACGCCGTCGCCGCCGCGCAACGTGAGCAGCGTGCACGTCTACCTGATCCGCCACGCCCACGCCGACGACGGCAAGAACGACGCGGCCCGACCGCTGAGCACGAAAGGTCGTGCGCAAATCCGCCGGATCGGCCGTCTCCTGCGCGAAGCCAAGGCAATCGAGGCCGCGGAGTTTTGGCACAGCCCGCTGATCCGCTCGCGCGAAACCGCCGAATTACTCGCGCGAACGTTGAAAAAGGAAATTCGCCTCGCCGAGGTCAGCGGGCTGAAACACGAGGACGATCCGTCCATCATGGCGTGCAAGCTCGGCGACGCGCGTCATCCGATTGCTGTCGTGGGCCACGAGCCGCACCTGAGCGCCTTGGCGTCGCTGATGGTCGTCGGGCAAGCGGAGCCGGCGCGCTTCCGATTGAAAAAATGCGCGGTGCTCCGCCTCGATCGATCCAGCGGCGGGTGGTCGGTCCGCTGGCAGATATCGCCGGAATTGGTGTGAACGGAGCCGGGTTGCCGTCAGTGGTAACGCGAACCGTCCTCGGTGAGCAGCGACTCGTCGGGACGACTCGCCCTACCTCGGAGGTGAAGCGGATTGACCTCAATCCGCTCCGAACGCGTTGCGGTCAACGCGCGCCCCTTACTTCGCAGGCACGACCAGCGTCATGATCGAATGCGCCGGACTCGTCAGCGGCGCGACACCGTCGGCGCTGAGGCTCAGCGCAAACGCGTGCGGTTTGTCGCTGGTGTTGAGCACGACCACGGCGGTGCTGCCGTCGGTGTTCACGAACGCGGTCGTCTCGAGTTCGTCCGTCGTTGCCGACGCGATCACGCGCCGCGCACCGGGCCGGATGAACTTCGAGAAATGGCCGATGTAGTAGAACGAGTTCATCCAGAGCAGTTCGCCGGTTTGGGTGTCGGCATGCACCGGCGCGTAGCAGAAATTCTGCACGTGGTTCGGTCCGCCGGTCTCGTCGAGCAGGATGTTCCAGTCCGTCCAGCCCACCGCGCCGTTGTTCAAGTCGCGCAGGATCGACGTGCCGTAGCGCTCGCCCCAATGCCACTCCGTCATCTTCGCGCGGTCCCACGGATAAAGGCAGGCTTCCGTCAGCAGCAGGTTCACATTCGGAAACGCTTCCTGCACACGCTTCACGTTTTCGTAGGAATCATTGACATACCAATGAAAGCCGACACCCCAGACGAACTTCGCGGCGGCCGGATCTTCGAGCATCACGCGCGCGCGGTCATACATCAGCGTGCGATTGTGATCCCACACGATGAGCTTGCGATCACCCAGCCCGCGCCGCTGGAGCGTCGGCCCGAGGTGATCGCGCACGAAATCCCGCTCGGCCTCGGCGCTGAAGATGCACGATTCCCAACGCTGCACCGCCATCGGCTCGTTCTGCACCGTGAGGCCCCACACAGGAATACCCGCCGCCTCGTAGGCGTGCACGAATTTCGCCATATACTCGGCCCACGTCGCCGCGAACTCCGGCTTGAGCGTGCCGCCGTGCAGCATGTCGCCGTTGCTCTTCATCCAGCCCGGCGGGCTCCACGGACTCGCGTAGAGAGTCAGCTTCCCGCCCGCCGCCGCGATGGCATCCTTGATGAACGGGATGCGGTAGCGCTCGTCGTGCGCCACGGAAAACGTCTTCAGCTCACGATCGCCGTCAGCCACATAGGTGTAGCTGCCACTCGAGAAGTCGCAGGAGTGAATGTTCGTCCGCGCGAGCGTGTAGCCGATGCCATCGCGCGGGTCGAAATACGCGCGCAGCAACTCGCGCCGCTTCGCTTCAGGCAACTTCGCGTAGGTCTCGGCCGACGCATCCGTCAGCGCGCCGCCGATGCCGAGCAGAGTCTGAAAGCTCTTCGCGCGGTCCACGAAGACATAGGCCGACTTCTCCGTGAATTGTCCGGCCGGCCGCAGGGCAACCACCGGCTGGCGAGCGAGGCGCGCCCCGCCTTCCTGCGCCGTGAGATAGACTTCGACGTCGGTGGCCGCGACGGCCGACGCGTGACACAACGAGAGCGCTGCAAGCGCCATGACACTGGATGAGGAACGCATAGAGAAAATTACATCAGGACCGGCAGCGAAGAAACGTCCGCACCCAACACGAGTGGTGCCGACACTCCGAGCCAGCTTTCGACGGCAGTGGCGATCACGCGGCGATGATCGATCATCGGGGAAGCGTCGAGGCGGTCAGCGCCGCGCACACCGGCGCCGATGAAATAGCATTGCCCGGTCTCGGCATGGTGGGTGCCACCGAACTCGTTTTCTTCCCGCGCCCGGCCGAATTCCGAAAACGCCAGCGTGAGCACGCGATGCGCCGCTCCGCGCCGAGCGAGGCGACGTTGAAACTGCGCCACCCCGCGAGCGAACGTCGCAACCGCGGCGTCGTGCGCGGCGCGTTGCTCGAAGTGCGTATCAAAGCCGTCGAGCCGCACGTGGTAGATTTCGCCCGTCTCACTGTCGGCGACGCGCTCGGCGATTCGCATCAGCGCGCTCTCGAAATCGCCGGTGATGTCGGACACCGGTCGTCCACAGCGTTCGGTCCAGCGCGTGTTCAGCACTTCCTCCGGTGCGCTGCCGCTCAGCCACACTCGCGTCGCGCGGTAGTGGCTCAGGCTCGCCGGGGCGAAGCCCACGCGTGGCAGCACGGCGAGTTCGCCGTCTTCCCACAGCGGCGCCAGGTCGGCCGCGGCACGATTCAACCAGACCGACTCGCCGAGACGCAGCACCTCGTTGCCTCGCAGCGCCAGCGTCGGCCGCGCGCGATAGTAATCCTCGTCGTCGCACGGCACGAAGGTGCTCAACCCATCGTGTCCGCCCGCAAGGTGGATGACGACGAGCGAACGCTCCTCGTGCGGCTCACGCCCGAGCTTTGCCCGCAGCAGCGGCGAAGCCGCGAACGCGGCACCCGCGACGCCCAGTGTGCGCACGAACGCACGACGCGAAAACGAGGTGGCGGAGTCAGACGAGTGCATTGGCATTCATCACCTCGCGATACCAGAGCGCGCTCGCCTTCGACGTGCGCTGCTGCGTTTTGAAATCGTTGTAGACGAGACCGAATCGGCGCTCGTAGCCCTCCGCCCACTCGAAGTTATCCATGAGCGACCACGCGAAGTAACCGCTCACCGGCACGCCATCGCGAATGCTGCGCGCCAATTCGCTGAGGCACGCCCGGATGTATTCGAGGCGGTGGAGATCGTTCACCCGCCCGTCGACCGGTGGAGCTTCGTCGTAGCCCGCGCCGTTTTCGGTGATGACGATGTCCTTCGCGCCGAACTGTTCCACGGCGTGGCGCGGGCCCCAGTAGAGCGCGCGGGCGTTCCAGCGCAGCCACGGGCTGTCCGCCACCGGATAGTGCGGCGGCACCGGCACGCTCTCGGGTTTGCCATCGGCCCCGGCGCGAGCGAATTCGCCCGTGTAGATGTTCATGCCGAGAAAATCCGTCGGCGCGGAGATCAGCTCCATGTCACCCGGCGCGATCTTCGGCAGCCAGCCTTTCATCTGTTGCTGGTAAACCGAGCCGTAGGCGCCGGTGAAGACCGGCTCGAGGATGCGGCAATTCTGCCGCAAGAACACCTCGCGCGCCGCGGCGATGTCAGCGGGCGTTTCGGTGATCGGTGTGACTGCACGCGAGTTGTCGGTGAGGCCGACGCGCGCGCCGGCACCGCCGTATTGGCGAACCGCGCGGACACCGTGTCCGTGGCAAAGCACGGCGTGATGAAACGCCTGGTGCACTGTCGCGAAATCCTCCTTCCGCCCTGGCGCGTGGCGCCCGAGCGAATAGCCGCTGTCGAGGAACACGGCGATTTCGTTCAGCGTGATCCAATTTTTCACCCGATCGCCGTAAGCCTTCACGACCGTGTCAGCGTAATCGGCGAACGCATCGACCACCTGCCGTGTAGGCCAGCCGCCCTTATCCTCGAGCGCTTGCGGCAGGTCCCAGTGAAACATCGTCACCCATGGCGTGATACCCTTCGCGAGGAGTGCATCGAAGAACCGCGAATAAAAATCGAGACCACGCCGATTCAGCGTGCCCACGCCGTCGGGCATGATGCGCGGCCACGCGAGCGAAAGCCGGTAGTGCTTCACGCCGAGCTGCGCCATCAATTCGATGTCCTCGCGCCAGCGGTGATAGTGGTCGCATGCGACGGCGGGCGTGTCGCCGTTTTTGATCGCGCCGGGTCGGCGCGCAAAGACGTCCCAAATCGAGAGGCCCTTGCCGTCCTCTTCGGCGGCGCCCTCCACCTGCGCGGAGGCCGAGGCGGCGCCCCAGCAGAAATTTTTCGGAAACGAGCGAGCGGCGGACGGAGCGCCGAGGGTAAGTTTGGTCATGGGGTGGCGGCCTTCGGGGTCTGGCAGGTGAAAACAATTTCGTCGGTCAATTCGCCTGCGCGAACGACCACGCGATGTTCGCCGACGGACAGGTCGGCTGGCCACCGGAAAATCCGGTCACGGCTCTCGCGGACGCCGAGCGATTTGCCGTCGAGCCACAGCTCAACGCGCGGCGCGTTCGAGTAGGCTTTCAGCTCGCCGCGCCCGGCCGGTCGCTCACGGAAGCGGCGACTCGTCAGGTGAAGCACCGGCGCGTCGCTCCAGTTCGCCTGATACCAGTAGAACGCGTCCTTTTTCAGGCGGCGATCATAGGAGACCAGTCCCTTGTCGTTCAGGCCGGGCGTGCCGCCCTCGTGGCGCGAATCGACCGCGAAATCGAACATGTTCCAGATGAATTTGCACCACAGGAACGGACGCGCCTGCAGCGCGAGCCAGTGTTTCTCGTGGTAGTCGTTTTGGTATTCCTCGGGATGCCACGAGCCGGCGTGCGGCGGTTTGCGGGCGGGCAACTCGTGCTGCGTCGGATTGGCGCCGGCGCCGTATTCGCTGATGCCGAAGCGCAAGGTCGGATAGCGCCGGTGCACATCGTCGAGCCACGCGCCGATCTCCTCGCTGCGCCCGTGATACCAGCCGTAGTAGCGATTGAACGCCGTCACCTCGGTGTGGAAATTCCGCGTGTCCTCGGCCTGGTGATGCGAGGCGTAGACGGAGGGGCGCGTCGGATCCTCGCTCTTCGCCGTTTGCGCGAGTGCGGCAATCACCCGATTCGATTCCGCGCCGTTCGGTCGGATCGGCCCGGCGGACTTCTCGCCGTCCTCGCGCGTCTCGTTGCCCACGCCCCAGCAGATGATCGCGGGGCGATTGTAGTTTTGCCGGATGAGTTCGCGGAGCTGCTGGCGTGCATTCTCGAGGTAGAGCGCACCGGCGGGCACTTCGTTGACGACGGGAATCTCGGCCCACGCCACCAAGCCGCCCTCGTCCGCGAGATCGAACCAGAGCGGCGATTGCTGGTAATGCGCCACGCGCACCGCGGAGCAGCCCATCTCGCGAATGAGCGCGAAGTCCTCGCGTTCGTCCGCCGCGCTGATCGCCCAGCCCTTGCCCGCGCGATCCTGGTGCCGGCTGACGCCGTGCAGGTCGAGCGGCTCGCCGTTGAGAATGAAGCCGCGCTCGGCGTCGATCCGGAACGAGCGCACGCCGAACCGCTCCTCGATCGCATCGCGCACTTCTGCGCCCGTTCGCACGACGACGCTCGCGCGATACTGATGCGGATCGCGCCGACCGCGCCAGAGCCGCGGGTTCGCGAGCGCAAATTCCACACTGCTGCGCGTCGTCAGGCCCGCCGCGAGGTCACACGACTGACGCCGCGACGCGACGACCACGCCCGCGGCGTCGCGCAACGTCACCTCGAGTTCTGCCGGCGCGTCCTGCGCGGTGTCGTTGCGCAGCAGCACCGCCACCGCGACGTCCGCGTGCTCCGCGGAGACACGCTGCGGCGTGATATAAACGCCCGGCGAGGCGTGATCCATCAGCTCGACGTGGATGTCGTCGACGCCGACGAGTCGCACGCCGCGATAGAGGCCGCCGAAGAACGTGAAGTCCGCACTGAACGGCGCGGTGCCGTCGGGCGCGTTGCTCACGGCAACGGCGAGCACGTTCTCTGCGTCGCGCCGCAGCGCCGGCGTGAGATCGAAGCGGAACCGCGCGAAGCCGCCGACGTGTTCGCCGAGCAGTTGGCCGTTCAGAAAAACCCGCGCCGCGCGACTCGCGCCGTCGAACTCGATGAAGACGCGCTTCGCCCCCCACTCCGGCCCCAGAGTCACGCGTCGCAGATACCAGCCGGTGCCGCGCGCGTAGTCGCCGCCGCCATTGGCACCGTCGACTGCATTCCACGTGTGCGGCAGGTTGATCTCGGTCCAGCTCGCCGCACTCGCGAGCGTCGGAGTCCCAGCTTGGTCCCCATAGCGAAACCGCCACGAGTTGCCGAGGTCCTGCGTGAGGCGAATCGACTGCGCGCACCCCAAAACCGCGGTGACAAATGCGACAAGAGCTGCGGCGGCGCAGCGGATGGATCGAACGAGGGAAAGGGAAAGCACAGCGGGCGCACTGCGGCGCGCTGAAGCGCGCGTCCGAGGGCATACCGACAGCTTAACCGGCCTGCGGCACGCCGCCATCCCTCCTTGGAGGGGGCACTCCTACGCCGCACGCCCATCACCCCTCCAACGAGGGATGCGGCTCGGGAAGACCCGCGATATTCTGCGCCCGCTCCCGGCCAACCCCTCGGCGAACTCTCGCCATCCCGGGCGCCCGCTGTTCCCGCGGTCTTTTCTCCCCCTGGCAACCTCATGAAACTACACCTACCCATCCGGGCGCTGCTTGCGCTCGTTTCATTCGCGTGCGCTACCGTGGCGTTCGGGCAAAACGCCACCGGCACGATCGCCGGTCACGTCTACAACGCCGTGACGAAAGAATACACGCGCGACGCCACCGTGCGCGTCGAAGGCACCGACATCTCGGTCGTGTCCGAGACCAGCGGCTACTTCTCGCTCCCGCGCGTGCCGGTCGGCGAAGTGACGGTCACCGTCACCTACATCGGACTGCCGCCCGTGTCGCAAAAGATCACGGTCATCGCCGGCGAGACGGTGAATCAGGAGATCGAGATCGGCAAGGAAGCCGCCGCCGCCAAGAGCGGCGATCAGGTGATTCAGTTGTCGGCCTTCACCGTTACCGCGGAGAAGGACGGCAGCGCGAAGGCACTCTCGCAGCAGAAAAACTCGATGAACATGAGCCGCTCGGTCGCCTCCGACGCGTTCGGCAACATCACCGAGGGCAACGTCGGCGAGTTCCTCAAATTCCTTCCGGGCATCGAACTCGAATACGTCGAGGCCGACACCCGCGGCCCGCGCATCGGTGGCATGAGCTCCGAATACGCCTCGGTCACGCTCGACGGCAAGAACGTCGCCAGCGCCGACTCGTTCGGCCAATATGTTGGCTTCGAAAACTCCGCCTCCGGCACCGCGAACCGCTCCTTCGGCTTCGACAGCATCTCGATCAACAGCATCGAATCGATCGAGATCAACCGCGTCACCAGCGCCGCGATGGACGCCAACGCGCCCGCGGGCAACATCAACCTGAAGACGAAAAAAGCCTTCGACCGCAAAGGTCGCCACTTCGGCGCCAGCTTCTCGACCGTGCTGAACTCCGAAGAGTTCACGCTGCGCGCCACGCCCGGGCCCGGTGATCGCACCGGCCGCAAATGGCGCCCGAACTTCAACGCGTTCTACTCGGACATCTTCTTCAACAATCGCCTCGGCGTCATCCTCAACGTGCAAGAGTCGAATCTCTACAACGAGCAATACCGCGTCGACCACACCTACAACCGCACGCCCACCGCCACCGACCCGCGCCCGCAGGTCCTCACGCAAGTGCTCCTGAAGGACGGCCCGAAGTGGACGAACCGCGGCAGCTATACCGCGACCTTCGACTTCCGCGCCACGCCCAATCTCTCGTTCTCGCTCAACGCGCTCTTCAGCCGCTATCACGCGCAATTCTACAACCGCCAAGTCACGATGATCGCTGGCGGCACGCGCGCCACGGTGCCCGGTGACGGTGTTCTGAACTACGGTTCCTCGCCCGCCAACGTCGGCAGCATGCAGTTCGGCGGCGGCAACGGCGCCAAGTTCACCAACACGCTCACGTTCTCGCCGAGTTTCGAATACCGCCGCGAAAATCTCCGCGTCGACGGCTCGTTCACGACGTCGCACTCGCGCAACGACTACGACAACCTCGCGCACAAACTCGTCGCGAACACGCCGGTGAACAACGTCACCGGCATCGGCTTCACGGCCACTCGCTCCGCCGCCGACGCGGCCGACTGGAAGATCACCCAGACGGGCGGCTCCGATTGGACCGACCTCGCGCTGCAGACCAATCCGCGCATCTCCGACGACAACCGCCAGAACACGATCGACATCAAGTCCGGCGACCTGAACGCGCGCTACAACCTGCCGTTCCGCGTGCCGACTTTCATCCAGGTCGGCGCCAAGCGCGCGCGCAACGCTCAGTTCGCCCGCAACTCGAACGACCTCGACAAGTGGCTCTACGTTGGACCCGGCGGCGGCACGACCGGTTCGTTCGCCAATTACGCATCGCCCTTCGTGTTCTTCCAACGCGGCAACCAGCCCGGCGTCGTGTTCAACTCGATTGGCGGCGCCGGCGGTCCGCCATTCCCGGATCGCGACACGCTCGGTGAGCTCTTCACCACCCATCCGGAATATTTCGTGCGCACGCTCCCGACGAGCGCCACGGGCTCGTCCACCGCCGGCGTCAGCCTCGCGAACTACGAAGCCGGCACCTATCTGCACCAGCCGACCTACGATGTGAAGGAGACGATCACGGCCGGCTACCTCATGGCGAATAGCCGCCTCAGCAAACTGGTTCTCCAAGGCGGCATCCGTTACGAGCTGACCGAAATCGATTCGACCGAGCTCAATCCCTACTCGAACCAGGAAGTCGCCGCCGCCGGCTACCCGGTCACCGCCACCGGAGCGCCCAACAGCATTTCGGCGATCGACTACAAGTATTCGCGTCCGCGCACGCAGCGCCACGGCGACTACGCCGACTACTTCCCGAGCGTCACCGCGAAATACGCCATCCGCCCGAACTTTCTCTTCGACATCGGCGCGGGCAAATCCATCCGCCGCCCCGATCTCGGCAAGATCAGCGGCACGCGCCAAATCAACGACGACGCCCTGCAGGTCAACACGCCCAACCCGAACCTCCTGCCCGAGCGTTCGAAGAAAATCGCCGCCTCCCTCAGCTACTTCTTCGGCGGCACCGGCGTGAACAACATGCAGATCGTCGCCAGCCGCAACAAGGTCACGAACAAGACGCTGTCGCGCACGCTCACCTCCGAGGAATACGGCAACACCGACCCCACCTACGCCGACTACGAGTTCATCAGCTTCAGCAGCGCGGAGCTGCCCATCACCTACAACTCGATGGAATACTCGTATCAGCAATACCTGAACTTCCTCCCGAAGTTCATGCACGGCACCTCGCTGACGGCGTCCTACACCCGCACCTACGTCGAGACGCCGCCCTCGCAGGTGATTCTCGGCGTCATTCCGCACACGCTCAAAGGCACGCTCGGCTACCGCAACACCCGCGTAAATTTCAGCTTCAGCACGATCTGGCAGGACGACTCCGGCCCGTTCCAAGCCTCCAACCGCTATCAGAAGCGGAACGTGAAGTGCGACCTCAGCGGCTCGATCACCCTCAACGAACGCCTCCAGCTCTTCTTCTCCGGCCGCAATATCTTTGAGGAGCCGCATCTCCTGATGGAAAAGAGCGCCGGTAATCCCGACGTGCTGTTCCGCTATGAGAACTACGGCACGAACTGGACTGTCGGCATCAAAGCCAACTTCTGAGCCTCACCTCAAAGTGGTCGCCGCTGCCCCAGCGGCCGACCACCGCGCCACCGTAGCGGAATTCGTAAGAATTTCGCCGCCGCGATTGCTCGAAAGCCTCACGGCTTCCGCTACGGCGCGACGAACGTGGACCAGATTAAAGCTTTGGGGATCCCCACGCGGCACATACGTCGCAACGGGCGGCGAGCGGGGGTTCGTCGCCATTCCCAACGGGCCGGCAGCAATGCCGGCCCGTTTTTGTTTTGCGGTCGCGCCTCAGCGTCCGCCGAAGCGACTCCGATCCGCCGCCGCGCGCAATCCGTCCGGCAAAAACGCGTCGCGATACTCCGTCGACTCCAACAAGTGCCCGCGCGCCGCCGGATCGTCTTGCCGACGCAACAGGTGCTTCAACTCCTCAACGGACGATGACCAGCCGCAGCCGTTGAAAAACTCCAGGCCGGCAAACTGCGTCTTGTAGAGCGCCGCGCTCGAATAGCACGTGCCGAGATACGCGTGCGCACAACCGCTCTCCGCCAGCATCCGCACCGTCCAAGTCATCATGAACATGCCGAGATTCGGCAGCGGCGCGTCGAGGTCGTAGAACGCATAGTAGTAGAACGCCATCCGCCCCGGCACGTGATACAGCGTCACGTAGCCGAGTTCGCGCCCACTCGCGCTCTCGCGAAACACCAGCACGTGCGTCGTGACTGGATTGGCGAACAGCGACGCCAGCCGGTCCGGCGTCATCCCGGGAATCTTCACCTGCGTGTAGCGCAGACAAAAATCGCGCCGTGCCTCCGTGAACTCAAACTCCGCCCGTGGCACCAACGTCGCCGCGATCCCCTCGCCTTTCCGCAGCACCCGCCGATTCTCCGACGACGGCGCGAATTTCTTCAGATCCACCCGCACCTGCCGGCACAGGTAGAAACGCTCGAGCAAGTGATTCGATGGCAGGAAACCCGCCTCGAACAAATCCGCCGGCGTCTCGTGCGCCTCGGGCAACGCCCAGATCGCGTAAGGATAAACGTAGTCGCTGTGATTCGGCCGCGCCTCGGAGAACAGAAGTTTCATCTCGGATGGTTGCGCATTCTCGCCGCTCGCCTCCATCACGCAACGCCGCCCTGTGTCCCGACCCCGTCAACGTCAGCGTCCTCCGCCTTCCGAAAAATCCGGTTGACTTGACTAATTAGTCAACTATCCGTCTTCGCCATGGGCCGCACTTCAGACGCCAACGAAAGACTGATGGATGCCGCTCTCGACCTGATCTGGGAAGAGAGCTACGGCGCCGTCACTATCGATGACATCTGCAAACGCGCCGAAGTGAAGAAAGGCAGTTTCTACTATTTCTTCAGTTCGAAGTCGGAACTGGCCATCGCCGCCCTCGAGCGCATGTGGACCGAAACCTGGAAGCCGTCGATGGACTCCGCCTTCTCTCCGTCGGTCGACCCGCTGACCCGGCTCACCAATTACCTGGCCTCGATCCACCAGAAGCAGGTCGCGATCAAGCAGCAGCACGGCAAGGTCCTCGGCTGCCCGATCGTGTCCGTCGGCTCGGAAACGTCGACCCACGATGCCGACATGAACGGCAAGATCCGCGAGATCCTGAACCGTAAGCGCCGCTATTACGAATCCGCCCTGCGCGACGCCCTCGCCGAGGGTCAGATCGAGCCCTGTGACCCCGCCGAAAAAGCCATCGCACTCGCCGGCCTCATCGAAGGCATCGTTTGTCAGTGCCGCATCATGAACGACCCGGAGATCGCGCACACGCTCCCCGAGATCGGACTCAAGCTCATCGGCGCCAAAGCCGCCCCCGCCAAAGCCACCCTCAGCTAACGCCGCATTTTCGCGCGCATCGCCTTTCGGCATGCGCGTTTTCTGTGCCTCAAAACTAGCTAACCGGTCAACTATTATAGCCGCACTCACATGAAGCGCCGCATTCTCGACTCCTCCTTCGCCACCGAACACCGCCGCCGTCTCACACCAGCGCTGCCGGAAACTCTCCGCCGCCTGGTGCAGCCGCAGTCGCGGCGCGCGCCGGCTCCCGCGCCGCTCGGCACACTGTGGGATCCCTCGCTGCTCGACCGCCTGCAGGCGCCGCTTTCGCGCATCCGCGAGTAAGAAACCCACCGCGGCTCCGTCTTCCACTCAAACCTCACATGAACATGTCCACGCTGCTCCCCTCACCCGTCTCCGTCACGAACGACTCGTTCGCTACCGACGTTCTCGCCGCCTCCGAACGCCAACCGGTCCTGATCGACTTCTGGGCCTCCTGGTGCGGACCGTGCAAAGCCATCGCACCGATCGTTGAACAGATCGCGCACGAGCGCGCCGGCCGCGCCGTCGTCGCCAAGATCGACGTCGACGCGCATCCCGAGCCCGCCGCGCGCTACGGCATCCGTTCGATCCCCACGCTGCTCATCTTTCGCGATCGCCAGATCGTCGCGACGATGGTCGGCGTCCGCTCCAAAGCCGAAATCCTCGAGCGCCTCGACGCCGCTATCTCGACGCCGCGCGCTTCCGTCCCCGCCTAACCTGTCCGTTTCAGCTCTCTAATCCACGTTATCATGTCCACCGTCGTTCCTTCCGAATCCAACCGTCTCAAGCGTCGCTCGCTCGCGGTCGCTGCGAGTGTTCTCGTCGCCTCCGCCGTCGGGCTTTTCTTCGCCCTGCCACTGCGTTCCCGCGCCGCCTCCGATTCCGCTCCGGCAACACCGCCGCCCGCTCCGCGCGTCACCGTCGCGCCCGTCGAACAGCAACTCGTCACCGAATTCGAAGAGCTGACCGGCCACGTCGACGCCACCGAAACGGTCGAGCTGCGCGCCCGCGTCTCCGGCCATCTCGAGGAGGTTCACTTCCAAGCGGGCCAACTCGTCAAGAAAGGCGACGTGCTCTTCACCATCGATCCGCGCTGGTATAAGGCGCAGTTCGACCTCGCCACCGCCCGCGCCGACGTCGCTGCCCGCGAAGCCGCCCGCGCCGAGAAACTCCTCGCCGCGTCCGCCATCTCGAGCGAGGAAGCCGAAGCCCGCCGCGCCGCCGCCGCCGAAGCCCGCGCCGCCCTCGAAACCGCGAAGCTCGATCTCGAACACACGGAGGTCCGCGCGCCAATCGCCGGCCGCGTCAGCCGCGCCCTCATCACCGCGGGCAACCTCGTCTCTGGCGCGCCGGGCAACGCCACGCTGCTGACGACCATCGTCACCACCGGCGATGCCTACGTCTACGCCGACATCGACGAGGCCACGCTGCTGAAATTCAACCGCCTCGTCCGCGAGGGCCGCATCCTCATGCGCGACGGCCGCATCCCCGTCGACCTCCAGCTCTCCGACGAAACCGGCTTCCCGCGCCACGGCTACATCGAGTCGACCGACAACCGCGTCAACCCCGCCACCGGCTCGCTCGCTGTCCGCCTCGTGTTCCCGAACGACGACGGCGCGCTGCTTCCCGGTCTCTTCGCCCGCGTCCGCTTGCCCGTCGGCGCGCCGCAACCCGCGCTCCTCATCAGCGAACGCGCCATCGGCACCGACCAGAGCCAAAAGTTCGTCCTCGCCGTGAACCGTGACAACACCGTCGCCTATCGCACGGTGAAGCTCGGTTCCACGTTCGAGGGCAAGCGCGTCGTCCGCGAAGGCCTCGCTGCCGGCGACACGATCATCGTGAACGGTCTGCAGCGCGTCCGTCCCGGCATGACCGTGGCCCCCGAGCCGCAAGCACTCGCGAGCTACACCGCGCCGGCGCTCCCGTCCGCCTCCTCCGGCAGCAAGCTCGCCTCGCTCCGCTAACCCCGCCGCTGAGCCCGAACACACGCTCCTGAAGCCGCGTCTCCACGTGGCTCTGGCTACCGCCTTGCCCGAAAAAGCCCTCCCATGAACTTCTCCGATTATTTCATCAAACGCCCCATCCTCGCCGGCGTCCTCTCCATCATCATCTTCCTCGTCGGCCTGATCGCGATATGGCGACTGCCCATCAGCGAATATCCCGAGGTCGTCCCGCCGACCGTCGTCGTCCGCGCCAGCTATCCGGGCGCGAATCCGAAAACGATCTCCGACACCGTCGCCGCGCCGCTCGAGCAGGCGATCAACGGCGTAGAGCACTCGCTCTACATGTTCTCGCAGGCGACGAGCGACGGCGTGATGACGCTCACGATCACCTTCGCGATCGGCACCGACCTCGATAACGCGCAAGTGCAGGTGCAGAACCGCGTCTCGCAGGTCCTGCCGAAACTTCCCGAAGACGTCCGCCGCATCGGCGTCACGACTGCGAAAGCCTCGCCCGACCTTCTGATGGTCGTGCACCTCTTCTCGCCGGACGGTCGCTACGACGACGTCTACGTCCGCAACTACGGCACGCTCCAAGTCCGCGACGTCCTCGCACGCCTCAACGGCGTCGGTGAGGTCCGCGTCTTCGGCTCGGGCGACTACGCGATGCGCGTCTGGCTCGACCCGAACAAGGTCGCGGCGAAAGGCCTGACCGCCTCCGACGTCGTCGCCGCCATCCGCGAGCAGAACGTCCAAGTCGCAGCCGGCGCCGTCGGTCAACAGCCCAACTCGCGTCCGGTCGACACCGAGTTGCTCATCAACACGCAAGGCCGCCTCACGAACGAAGACGAGTTTGGCTCGATCATCGTGAAGTCCGGCCCGAACGGCGAACGCGTGCAGCTCCGCGACGTCGCGCGCGTCGAACTCGGCGCCAACGCCTACGCGTTGCGCTCGCTGCTCAACAACAAGGCCGCCGTCGCACTGCCGATCGCGCAGCTCCCGGGCTCCAACGCCATCGCCACCTCCGACGCCGTGCGCGCCACGATGAAGGAACTCGCGAAGAATTTCCCGGAGGGCCTGAGCTACGACATCGTCTACGATCCGACCGTCTTCGTCCGCAGCTCGATCGAGGCCGTCGTGCACACGCTCTTTGAGGCGATCCTGCTCGTCGTGCTCGTCGTGATTATCTTCCTGCAGACCTGGCGCGCGTCGATCATCCCGCTCGCCGCCGTGCCCGTGTCGCTCGTCGGCACGTTTGCCGTGATGCACGCGCTGGGCTTCTCGATCAACGCCCTCTCGCTCTTCGGCCTCGTGCTCGCGATCGGCATCGTGGTCGACGACGCCATCGTCGTCGTCGAAAACGTCGAGCGTAACATCGCCCTCGGCAAAACGCCCTTCGAGGCCACGCGCCAAGCGATGCGCGAAGTCACCGGCCCGATCGTCGCCACCGCCCTCGTGCTCTCGGCCGTGTTCATTCCGACGGCGTTCATCAGCGGCCTGACCGGCCAGTTCTACAAGCAGTTCGCCATGACGATCGCCATCTCGACCGTCATCTCGGCCTTCAACTCGCTCACGCTCTCGCCCGCCCTCAGCGCACTCCTCCTCAAAGATCACCACGCGCCGAAGGACCGCCTCACGCGCGGCATGGACTTCGCCTTCGGCTGGTTCTTCCGCCCGTTTAATCGCTTCTTCGCGTGGGCCGCCGACAAATATTCCGCCGGCGTCGCGCGCCTGTTGCGCGTCTCTGTCATCGCACTGCTCGTCTACGGCGGCCTGCTTGGTCTGACCGCGCTGCTGTTCCAGAAAACGCCGACCGGCTTCGTGCCGACGCAGGACAAGCAATACCTCGTCGCCTTCGCGCAGCTGCCTTCCGCCGCCTCGCTCGAGCGCACCGACGCCGTCATCCGCCGCATGGGCGAAGTCGCGCTGAAGCACCCGGGCGTCGCCAACAGCATCGCGTTCCCTGGCCTCTCGATCAACGGCTTCACCAACTCGCCGAACAGCGGCATCGTCTTCGTCGCGCTCAAGCCCTTCGAGGACCGCACCACGCCGGAGCTCACCGGCCAGGCCATCGCGCAGCAGCTGCAAAAGGAGTTCGCGCAGATCGAGGACGCCTACATCGCGATCTTCCCGCCGCCGCCCGTGCAGGGCCTCGGCACGATCGGCGGCTTCAAGCTCTACGTCGAAGACCGCGGCGACAACGGCCTCGACGCCCTCTACAGCGCCACGCAAGGCCTGATCGCGAAGGGCTGGCAGACGCCCGGCCTCACCGGCCTGTTCTCGAGCTTCACGATCAACACGCCGCAGCTCGACGCCGACATCGATCGCGCACGCGCCAAGGCGCAGGGCGTGCCGCTCCAAAACGTTTTCGAGACGATGCAGATCAACCTCGGCTCGCTCTACGTGAACGATTTCAACCGCTTCGGCCGCACCTATCAAGTGATCGCGCAAGCCGACGCCGAATTCCGCGACCGTCCCGAGGACATCCTGCGCCTCAAGACGCGCAACGCCGCAGGCCAGCTCGTGCCGCTCGGCTCGCTCGTCAAGGTCCACGAAACCTACGGCCCCGACCGCGTCATGCGCTACAACGGCTATCCCGCCGCCGAGATCAACGGCGCGCCCGCGCCGGGCTTCAGCTCGGGTCAGGCCGAGGCCGCGATCGAAAAACTCGCCGCCGAAAACCTGCCGAAGGGCATGGTGCTCGATTGGACCGAGCTCACGTTCCAGAAGATCATCGCGGGCAACACCGCCATCTACATTTTCCCGCTGAGCATCTTCCTGGTGTTCCTCGTGCTCGCCGCGCAATACGAGAGCTTCCGCCTCCCGTTCGCGGTCATCCTCATCGTCCCGATGGCGCTGCTCTCCGCGCTCGTCGGCCTCTGGCTCACGCGGGGCGAGAACAACGTTTTCACGCAGATCGGCCTCATCGTGCTGATCGGCCTCGCCGCGAAAAACGCGATCCTGATCGTCGAGTTCGCGGTGAAGCTGCGTGAGGAAGGCAAAGGCATCCGCGAAGCCGCCATCGAAGCCTCGCGGCTCCGCCTGCGCCCGATCCTCATGACCTCGATCGCATTCATCGCCGGCGTGTTCCCGCTGGTGGTCAGCCACGGCGCCGGCGCCGAAATGCGCCGCGCGATGGGCGTCGCCGTCTTCGCCGGCATGATCGGCGTCACGATCTTCGGCCTGTTCCTCACGCCGGTGTTCTACGCCGTCCTCGAGAAACTCGGCGCGCGCAAACCCGCGCCGGTCACGTCCGCCGCCATCGATCCGCAACCGGCCGCATAAGTCCTATAGGACCCATAAGTCCCATAGGTTCCACCCCACCACCATGAAATCCCTCTCCCTCACCCTCGCCCTCTCACTCGCCGTCGCAACCGCAGCCTCCGTCGGCCCCGACTACCATCGCCCGGAGATCGCCGCATCGCTCGCCTGGAAAACCGCTGCCACGCCCGAAGCCCTCCCGCGCGGCGACTGGTGGCAGCTCTTCAACGACCCGGCGCTCGACGACCTCCAATCGCGCGCGCTGGCCGCCAACCAGAACCTCGCCGCCGCCGCCGCGCGCGTCGAACAGGCTCGCGCCGCCGCCGGCCTCGCGCGCAGCAACTACTTCCCGTCGATCGGCGTCCGCCCGTCGCTCGATCGCAGCCGCAGCTCAGAGACGACGGACAATCGTTTCCCCGTCGCTGAAAGCACAACCTACCGCGGCGTGCTCGACGCTGTCTGGGAGCTCGATCTCTTCGGCCGCGTGCGCCGTCTCCACGAAAGCGCCCGCGCCGACGCCACCGCGAGCGCCGCCGATTTCGAAAACGTGCGACTCGCGCTCACCGCGGAGGTGGCTGCGACCTACTTCTCGCTCCGCGGTCTCGATCGCGAACTCGCGCTCGTCACCGACGGCGTCGCGTTGCGCCGCAAGGCACTCGATCTGGTCGCCTCACGCCGCGCCGGCGGCGCCGCAACTGACTTCGATGTCGCCCGCGCCGAGACCGAACTCGCCTCGACCGAAGCTGAATCGTCCGGTCTAGCGAACCGCCGCGCCGCGCTCCAAAACGCGCTCGCCGTGCTGCTCGGCGAAGCGGCGCCGAGTTATCAGCTGTCAGCTCTCAGCAATCAGCTTTCAGCGCCACCGGCTATTCCTGCCGGCCTGCCCTCGGAGTTGCTCGAGCGCCGCCCCGACATCGCTGCCGCCGAGGCCACCTTGGCCGCCGCCAACGCGCGCATCGGCGTCGCCAAGGCCGCGTTCTTCCCCGCCATCTCGCTGACCGGCTCCTTCGGTTACGCGAGCGGCGACGTCGACCGACTCCTCAACGCCGACTCCAAACTTTGGTCGATCGGTCCAAGTCTTTATCTGCCGATCTTCCAAGGCGGCCGCAACCGTGCGGCCCTCGCACGCAGCCGCGCTGCTTTCGAAGAGAGCGTCGCACTCTTCCGCCAGCGCGTGCTCGTCGCCTTCCGCGAAACCCAGGACGCGCTCACCGCGACGCAACTGCTCGCCGAGCAGGCCGCCGCACAGGAACGCGCAGTCGCCGCCGCCCGCCGCGCGCGCGAGCTGGCGCAAACGCGCTACGACGCGGGCTACGTCGCCTACTTCGAAGTGCTCGACGCCCAGCGCACGCTGCTTGCGACCGAGCGCGCCGCCACGCAGCTCGACGCGCAACGGCTCGTGAACAGCGTCGGCCTCGTGAAAGCCCTCGGCGGCGGCTGGTCCCGCGAAGTCGCCGTCGCCAGTAGGGCCGGTTTCTAACCGGCCCAAAAAATCCGCGCACCCACTGGGCCGGTTCGAAACCGGCCCTACCCCAAAGGGCTTCGCCATTTTCAGCCTCCCGTGATCACGCTCACCCTCATCCTCGCCGCCCTCGCGCTGCTCGTCGCCCTTGACGGCAGTGCCGCGAGCGACTGACCGGCCTTTCATGCGCTTGCACGGCGCGTCTCACGCACCGGTTTCGCAGACGACCGCAGGCGTCCGCGCGATCGCGACGATCAGCGCGATCGAGGCGACCTTCGCCATGAGGACAGCGATGCCCGCAGGCATCGACACCAGCCGCGACCGCGCGCCCGGCAGGATTTACCGCTTTTGCACGAACCCTCCGCGCGCGTTTGCGGTCAATAGCGCACGATGAACCTGCATGAAACGCGTGAACCACTGAGCTCTCGCGCCGTTCGGCTCGGACTCGTGTCCGCCGTCGCCGCCGCCTGTCTCGGCGTGGGATTGGCGTGGCGCGCCAGTCGAAGCGCCGACGCCGCACTGGAACTCGCCCTCGATCGCGCCCAAAGCAGCCATGCGCTCGAACTCCAGCTCGAGCGACTCCAATCTGCGGTCGTGGTCGCCGATGCCGCGGCGGAAACTTTTCTGCTTACGTGGCGGTCGACCAGTCTCGTTGCCGCTACGACCGCCGAAGCCGCGGTGCGCGTTCAGTTCGACGCGCTCCGCGAGCCGCTCGCCGGCGACCGCGCGACTGGCGCGTTGATCCGACGGATCGATGATTCGCTCGATGAGCGTCGCGCCAATTTCAACCGTCTCGCCGAATGGGCGCGCTCGGGACAGCTTAACCGTGTGCGCGAGTGGGCCGAGAACCACCGCGACGCGCTGCACACCACGCAACTGAGCGGACAGCTCGCGCAGTTGCGCGACCACGAGCACTCCGTCCGCGAACGCGACCGGGCCGCTCTGACCGCCGCGCGCGCCAACAGCGCCCGGGCCGCGCGTGTCAGCTGGCTCGTGCAATTCGCGCTCTGCGGCCTCGTGCTGTGGTTGCTCTGGCAATACCACCGCACGCGCCGCCTCGTCACGATGTGCGCGTGGACGCGCACGATCCAATACGAAGGCGAGTGGCTGACCTTCGAGGATTACCTCAAGCGCCGCTTCGGTTTGGAAACCACCCACGGCATCCGCCCCGACCAAGCCGACAAAATCCTCGAAGAGGACGATCGCGCCGATTCCGCCCGTTAGCGCTGCGGGCCCGTGTGGTGGAACGCGTTGACCTCAACGCGTTCTCGCCCGAGCGCGTTGGGGTCAACGCGCTCCACCTGATGCTACGAGCCCGCCGCGAGCAAGACCGCCCCACCCGTCCATTCGCCCGCACTCCGCCAAATCAGCGCGGTATTCTCGATCGCGAACGTCGGCTCCGGCGACGCGCAAGTCTTGGCAACCCGCCAGGTCCTGGCCGCCGGCAGAGCGACGCACAACGGCGCAGCCTCACCGGCAAATGCGTGCCAGACGACCAGCAACGCAGAACCATCGCGCGCCGCGATCGTGACGACCTGCGCGCCGCACGGATGCGCGAGCGATTTTTCGTGCGTGCGATGGCAGCGAAAAACGCCGTCGCGGATCAGCGGCGCAACTGCGCGGTAGAACGCAATCGCCTCGGTGACTTGTCGCCATGCCGCCGGAGCGAGCGCCGCGACATCACCCGAGAGGCACATCCGCCCCAGAAACGTGGCCGCGAGTGAATAGCTCAGGCGCACGGCGCTGTCGCCCGGGCGCAGCACCGCCCAGATTTGCTTCTGCGCCGACCAAACGAGCGAATTCAGGTTCGCCGCGATGAGCGGGATGTCGGGCGTCTCGTGCGCATCGGAGAACGAACTCATCGCCGTCAACGCCATCATCGACGGTTCGAGGCGATGTCCGCCCGACGAACAGTTTTCGATCACGAGTTCCGGCAGCTCGCGCCGCAGCCGCGCGAAGAACCGCTGCACGCCGGCGAGATGCTCGCGGAGATTTTCCCCGGGCGAAAACGGACCGTCCACGCCGGGGCCGATCGAGTCGTTGTAGTCGACCTTGAGATAACCGAAGCCGTCGTCGCGCAGCCGTGCGATCACGCGCTCCGCCAGGAAGTCGTGCACCCACGGATCGCGAAAATCCCAGAAGCGCCGCGGCCCGACCTGCAACGGAACGCCGTCGCGGTGGAGTTGATGCGTGGTTTCGTGCCACGCCGCTGAGCCGGGATTCACGGCCTCGAACTCGAACCAGATGCCCGGCACGAGTCCGCGCGCACGGATCGCGTCCGTCGTGGCACGCAGGCCGCCGGGGAACGCGCGGCGATTCACGCGCCAGTCGCCGTTCTGCTGAAACTGGTCGCCTGGCCGCTCCGCCCAACCGTCGTCGATCACCAGGTAGCGCACCCCGCTGCCCGCGAGCCGATCCGCGAGGGCGACAACCGAGTCCTGCGTCGGATGGCCCCACGTCGTGCACCACTCGTTGAACACGATCGGCATCTCGCTTTCTCCAGGAGGCAATGTCACCCGCACCCGCGCCGCGGCCTTGAGGCGATCGCACGCCTCTTCCATGCCGCCGATCGCAACCGTCAGAAACGCCTCCGGCGCCGCCACGCTGCCACCGGGCACGAGCGTGTGCCGCCACTCGCCGTTGAGGCGATCGGGCCCGCCGCCGGACAGCGCAACCTGATCGCCGCGCCGATAGATCTCCAGATTCCACGTGCCCGGGGTGGCGAGTTGCGCCGCCCACGTGACGCCGGCCGCGCGGTCCTCGAGCGCCACGAAAGGAAACCAGCCGTTCACCGGCAACGTGCCGGTCTGCCCGAAACGCTCGCTGCGCACGCCATGTCCGGTCCAGGAGCGCTCCAAGTGCATCGACTCAAGCGAGCGCTCTTCGTGTTTTCCCTCCGCGCTCCACGCGCTGCGGAGACGATGCACCTGCAACCGCCCCGGCGCATCGTCGCCCGCGAACGGCGTCAATCCGCCGAGCGAGAACGCGCTGAGATAGTCCAGCGTGAGCGGCCGCGACGTCGGATTCTCCGCCGTCACGCGCACCATCGCGACGTTCGTGCGCGGGTCGATCGTCAACTCGTGACGGCAAACAAGACCGCAGGCGGCTTCGATCACGGTAGTGAGCACGACGAGGCCGTGCACCGCGTCGTCCCGACGATGCTCTCGCACCGAGAAACTCGCCGTCGTCGCGCTGTTCCGCAACGTGCGGCCGTTGGCGAAGCCTCCGGGCAGAACGTCACCGCTCACGTGGGCGTGCACCAGGGAATCGACCTCCCAGGCGAGCGTGTGATTCCAAGGCGCCGGCAGTTGCGTGATCGCGGCGGTATCGAGCCACTCGCGCGGCGCGACCGTCTCGCTTGCCTTGGCGAGCGGCAGCAGCAGCAGGCCCCACGCGTCGGGACGATCCGCGGGAGCGACGTAGCGCACGAGCAGATCGCCGATGGAGTATTCAGCGCGAGTGAGGATCGGCATGGCGGGTATGGGAGGTGGCGCGGCTACAGGCTTTGGGTGGAGCGGATTGACCTCAATCCGCTCCGAACGCGTTGAAATCAACGGGGTCGTCCTCTGCGGCGCGCGGAGATGTTATCAAAGCAAAGCGGCGAAAGTCGCGAGACTTTCGCCGCTGGGATTTTTTCAGGATTGGAACAACTCTCAGAACCGCGTCGTGGCCGAGAAGGTCACCGTGAGCGGGTTGGACCACGTGCGACCGCCAGCGGAGTAAAGCTTGTCGGTCAGGTTCTCGGCGTTGAGTTGGAGATCGACCGGACGGCCGACCACGGTCACGCGGTGTCCGATCGCGGCATCAAACACGGTCCAGCCTGGCAGGACCGTGCCCCACGAGGAATTGCTGGCGGCGGGCATGACGGAGGTCTGGGCGCGGACGCCGAAGCCGAGCCAGAGATTCTTCAAATTACCCTCGGTGAAGGTGTATTTCTGCCACACGCGCAGCGTGTCGTCCGGAGTGTTGTCGAGCGGGCGGCCGTTGAGGATCGAGTAGTCAATCATGGCCTGGGCGTTGGCGGCGGTGCCGGTGAGCGGCTTGGAGAGCGTGAGCTTGTTGGTCCAGAGGTGGCTGGCCTCGAAGGTCATCGTGTAATTGCGATTCGGCATCCACGTGAAGCCGACTTCGATGCCGGCGGAGGTGTTGCCGTCGATCGTCTTGTTCCATTGGACCTTCGCGGTCTGCGCGAGGTTCTGCGTGGCGGGATTCGGATCGACGGCGGTGCCGACATTGCGCGGATCGTTGGCCGTGCGCTCGTTGTCGATGATGACCGTGTTGTGGCGGGTGAGTTCGAAAACGCCGACGCGACCGATCAGGCGGCGATCGAAGAACTCGACCTTGAGTCCCGCTTCGCGGCCGAGGCCCTCGAGGTCCGGCACGGGATTGGCGGCGCGCTCCTCGGACGTCACGAGCGAAGTGAAGCCGGCAGCAGCGTTGATGAGCGACCCGGCGGCCACGGCTTCCGTGCCCACGTTTTGGCTCACATAGAGATTAATGCCCGGGAGCGGCTCATAGACGAGGCCGACGGTGTAGGAATCCGTGGTGGTCTGGTCAGTGTGAAGGAAGCGCTGCAAGCGGGTGCGATTGCGATCGAGATTCCAGGAATCCTGCTGAATGCGCGTGTTGCGATAGCCGCCGAAGGCCGTGATGCGATCCTTCCAGAAGCTGCCGCTGTAAGCGGCGTAACCGGCCTCGGGATAAATGCGCGAGTAGCTCTGTGCGGTGACGCCGGGAGCGAGCGTCTCGTCGGCCCAGGTGAGAATCGACTCGTAGTTCGGCACCGTGTGCACGCGCGGGTCGAAATAGTTGAGAATGTTCGAGCCAGTCAGCGTGGCGGGTGAACCGACGACATTCGGCGAGGCCGCGACAGAAGTGAGCCCGTTGAAGTTGAAGGTCGGGTTAACGGACCACGCTTGGTTGTAGGAAGCCTCGTAGCCGGCGAGGAACTTGTGGTTTACCTTGAAGAGCTCCTTGGTGAACACGGCCTCGAGCTTGCCGGTGACGGGGATTTCCTGGCGCTTCGTGGCCGTGGTCGTCGCGGAGAGGAGCGGCGTGCTGCCGTCCGGGTAGCGGCGGAGCGCGTTGCTGAAGAAGGTCGTGTAGCTGTGCTGGTCGGCCCAGCGTCCGAGGGCGCGGACTTCGAGCCAGTCGGTGACCACCAAGTTGGCCTCGCCTTCGACGAGATCATACTTCGTGGAGAAGGAATCGTGTTCGCCAAAGTGATTGGCGTCGTTACCGCTCGCCCAGTCACCGGCGATGAAGCTCTCGCCTTCGCCGAGCGGGCGCCAGCGACCGTCGAGGGTGAACTTGTCGAGACGCCAGTTGGCGAACGTGCGGGCGATGCGCGTGCGGTATTCCGCCACGGTGTAGGGAATGCCGGCCAGCGCGCCGGTGCGGCTCTTGCCGAGATCGAGCAACGCTTGCGAAGGATTGTCGTAGTCCGCCTGATAGGCCGCGGTCGACTGCATGGAATTGCTCACCATGTTGCCGCGCAGGTCGCGGTGGGCGTATTCGAGGCGCGTCGTAAGATTGCGGAACGGACGCCACGTGACCTGCGGATTGACGAAGAACGTGGTCGAGTTGCTGAAGTCGCGCCAGGTGTTGTCGTCGCTGTATTGCGTGATCAGGCGGTAGGCGACCTTGTCCTTGTAGATCGGGCCGGTGAGGTCGGCGCGGAATTGCACGCTTTCGTTCGAGTCGACGCGAACGCCGAACTTGTAGGCCGGCGTGAACTGCGGCTTGAGCGTGACGAGGTTCATCACGCCGCCGAGCGTCGAACCGCCGATGAACACCGACATGGGACCGCGGGCAATTTCGACGCGATCGACGCTTTCGGTGCCGAAGCCGAACTTCATCGGCAGACCGTTGCGCTGACTGATGTTGATCGGCTGACCGCGGATGCGGGTGCGCAGCGGCTCGCCGCCCGTGACGGCGCCGACGGTCGGATCGATGCCCGCCGAGTTGCGCGTGCCGCCGTCCATGCCGCCTTGGTCAGTCGTGAAGGCGGCTTGGTAGTTCGCGACGCCATTGAAACCCATGCCGCCCGTGTCCTCGAGGAACTGAGCCGTGACAACATTGATCGCGAGCGGAATCTTGGAAAGTTCGGTGGCGAAGCCGGTCGTCGCGACGGACTTGTCGGCCACGTAGGCGGAGTCGCGGCGGCTGCGCACCTCGAACACGGAAAGTTGCACGACCTTCTCATCGGCCGGCGGCGTGGTCGTCGTCGACGGCACCGCCTGCGCGGCGAGCCAGGGAGCGCCGGCGAGCACGCCAGCGGCGGCAAGAGCGCGAGAGCCAAAGCGGGAGATGTTCATTTTCAGGGGATCAGGTGGATGGACGTTAGGTGACTTCCGCAAGTGCGCGGCGTCCCGCAACGACACTTCGACCGGCAAACGTCGACGACGAAGCGAAAGCAGACGGGGTGAAACAGCACACGGGGTTACGGGGTTGTCTGCGTAATGCCCCCGCGGTCGCCGCGCGGAAACCGCCGCGTTACTGAAATCGCTCAGCTCCGCGCGGGCTTGCGGCCCTGAGCGGTTTCGACGTCGCTTCACAGTGCGCCGCGCACTCGCGCGAACGCTGCTGTCATGCCTCCCCTTTCACGCTCTTCGTTCAGTCGCGGGTTTCTCTCCGCGCTCGCCTTTTTTGCCGCCGCCCTCCCCACGCGCGCCGAGCCGGTGCGCCTCATGGCCGTCGGCGACTCCATCACCGCCGGCGCCGACTTCTTTTCCTGCTACCGGTATCCGCTCTGGGAAAAACTGTTCGCCGCGGGCTACGTCGTGGAATTCGTCGGCACGCAAACCAGCTCGACCCGTGTCGGTCCGCTGGCGCACGAAGGCTACGGCGGCAAGAACACGGAATTCCTCGCCACCACCGTCCCCGAGCATTTTCGCGCGCACCCCGCCGACTTCGTGCTGCTGCACAGCGGGCACAATCATTTCGTCGAAGAGCAGCCCGTGCCGGGCATCGTCGCGGCGACCGAGAAACTGATCGCGTCGTTCCGGGAAGTGAACCCGCGCGTCACCGTGCTGCTCGCGCAGGTTATTCCCGCCGGGAAGCTCCCGAAATACGCCTATCTGCCCGAGCTCAACGCCGCGCTCGCCACCCTCGCCCACCGGCTGGATCGACCCGACGCGCGAGTCGTGCTCGTCGATCAGGCGAGCGGCTTCGATTGGGAAACCGACACGGTCGCCGACAAAGTCCACCCGAACGCCCGCGGCGCGGAGAAAATGGCAAAGCGGTGGTTTCAAGCACTGCAAGAAGTGTTGCCGAAGCCCGCCCGCGAATTCGCCCCGCAGCGTGTCACCTACAAACGTGTCGGCGACACGGAGCTGCAGTTGCACGTTTTCTCGTCACCGCAGGCGAAGCCGTCCGTCGCGCCGCGTCCGCGTCCCGCGATCGTGTTTTTCTACGGTGGCGGTTGGACGCACGGCACGCCGATCCAATTCTATCCCGAGTGCGCCGCGCTCGCCGACCGCGGTTTCATCGCGATCAGCGCCGACTATCGCATCGCCTCCGCCCACGATGCGACGCCGTTCGACAGCGCCGCCGATGCCCGGTCCGCCATCCGCTGGGTGCGCGCCCACGCGCGCGAACTCGGCATCGATCCCGCCTGCATTGCCGCCGCCGGCGCCTCCGCCGGCGGACAGCTCGCCGCGATCACCGCGCTCGCGAACGGGCCTGACGAGGCGTCTGACGACTCGACCGTTTCGCCGCGCCCGGACGCGCTGTTACTCTGGTATCCCGTCCTCGACACGAGCCCGGCCGGCTACGGCCACACCCTGTTCGGCGAGCGCTTCGCGGAACTCTCGCCCCTCGCCCTCGTTCGCGCCGCGCCCGAGCGCCTGCCGCCGACGCTGATCCTGATGGGCGACGCCGACAGCGCCACGCCGTTGGCGACGCTGCGCGCGTTCGAAACCGCCGCGCGCGCCGCGCACCGCGACTGCCAGGTGATCGTCTATCCCGACGGCAAGCACCCGATCTACGCCTACCGTGACGGCGGCGAGCCCGGCCGCAGCCGAACGCTGGCCGATGCGACTGCATTCCTCACGGCGTTGGGCTGGCTGCCGCTTCACTGAGCGATTTCAGTGCGGCGCGATTCGCGCTGTATTTTACCCCGCGCGAAAGTGCGGACATGCCACCCCGTCCGCGGTCGTTTCTCCGCGCCTTCGCTTTCGTTGTCTCCCTCGGCGTCGTCGCGACGAGTTTTGCCGCCCGCGAACGCCTCCTGCTCGATTTCGGTTGGAAGTTTCACCTCGGCGATCCCGCCGGACTCGATCCCGCGATCTTCGCCTACCCGGAAGTCGACGCCCTCGAGCGCACTGGCCGCGCCCACCTGGAGGAGGAGCCGAAGCTCGCGCCGCTGCGCCGCACTCCCGCCGACATTAATGCCGCGCCCCCCGTCGCGTTTGCGCAACCGGACTTCGACGATCGCTCGTGGCGCTCGCTCGACGTGCCGCACGACTGGGCCGTCGAGTTGCCCTTCAATCCGAAGGCGCTGCGCAATCACGGCTACAAGAACATGGGCGCCGGCGTCGGCGCCCAGAACTCCTGGGAAGCGCTGGAGATGGGCCAGAGCGCGCAGGCGCTCGGTGGCGTCACCGGCAACACGATCGGTTGGTATCGCCGCAGCTTCGATCTACCCGCGAACGACCGCGGCGGCGCGCTCTGGGTCGAGTTCGACGGCGTGTATCGCAACTGCCTCGTGTGGTTCAACGGCCGCTGCCTCACGCGTCACGTGAGTGGCTTCAGCAGCTTCAAAGTCGATCTCGCGCCCTTCGCCAACTACGGCGGCAAAAACACGCTCGTCGTTCGCGTGGACGCGTCGCGGACCGAGGGCTGGTATTACGAGGGTGCTGGCATCTACCGCCACGTGTGGCTGGTGAAGACGCCCGCGCTGCACGTCGCCCACTGGGGCACGTTCGTATCCACTACGCTCGCACCCGACGGCACCGCCACGGTCCACGCACAAACCACCGTGCGCAACGACGGCGCGCAGCCCGCCCGCGGCGTGCTCGTCTCGCGTGTGATCGATCCAGCGGGCCGCACGGTCGCCGAGACCGCCACGCCCGCGTTCGAGATCGCCGCCAACAGCGAGACCACGGTCACCCCAGCACTACCGATCGCCGCTCCTCAACTTTGGTCACCCGAAACACCGCATCTCTATCGCCTGATCTCCGAGGTCCGCCCCGTCGCCGCGGTCACATCAGTCCCATCCGTCCCATTGGCCCCATCCGTCTCATCCCCCCGCGACCTCCCCTCCGCCCCCGACCTCCACGAAACCACCTTTGGCATCCGCACGATCCGCTTCGATTCCACGCAGGGCTTTTTGCTCAACGGCAAGAAATACGTCATCCGCGGCACCGGCGTGCACCAAGATCACGCCGGCGTCGGCTCCGCCGTGCCCGATGCCGTGCAGGAGTTCCGCATCCGCCGCTTGAAGGAAATGGGCGCGAACACCTACCGCACCGCGCACCACCCGCACTCGCCCGCGATCCTCGAAGCGTGCGATCGCCTCGGCATGCTCGTCGTCGACGAGAACCGTCGCTTCGACGACACGCCCGAAACGCTCAGCCAAGTCGAGCGACTCATCCGCCGCGACCGCAATCACCCGAGCGTCGTCCTCTGGTCGCTCGGCAACGAGGAGTTTCGCGACCGCATGCAAGGCGAGCCGTGGGGCGAACCGATCGCGCGCACCATCCAGACCCTCGTCAAACAACTCGACCCCACACGCCAAACCATGATGCCGATGAACGCCGACTGGGGGAAAGGGTTCTCGCACATCGTCGACGTGATGGGGTTCAATTACCTGAAACTCGGCGACGTTGATAAATTCCACGCGGATCACCCGCACATCCCCGCGATCAGCAGCGAAGAGTCGTCGGCCGTTTCCACGCGCGGGATCTACATCGAAGATCGCGTCCGCGCCTACGTGACCGGCTACGCGAACAAGGTTCCGCCGTGGGGCTCGCGCAACGAGCAATGGCTGCCCTACTTCGAGGCGCGCCCGTGGGTCGCCGGCGTGTTGATGTGGGCCGCCTTCGACTGGCGCGGCGAGCAATGGCCCTACGACTGGCCCGCGATCAACTGCCAATTCGGCGTCATGGACACCTGCGGCTTCGCCAAGGACAGTTTCTATTTCCTCCAAGCGTGGTGGTCCGGCCGCGACGTGCTCCACCTCCTCCCTCACTGGAACTGGGCCGTGCGCGACAAGGAGCCGATCACCGTCCGCGCCTACAGCAACGCCGACGAAGTCGAACTCTTCCTCAACGACCAGAGCCTCGGTCGCAAAAGCGTTCCGCGCGGCGGCTTTGTCGAGTGGCCCGTCGTTTATCAAGCCGGCACGCTGCGCGCCGAAGGCTACCGCGCGGGCCAGCGCGTCAGCTCCGCGAAGGTCGAAACCACCGGCCCGTCGGCCGAGATCGTTCTCACGCCGGACCGCGCCTCGCTTCGCGCCGACGGCGAGGATTGCGCGCTGATCACCGTGTCGGCCCGCGACAGCGAAGGCCGCTTCGTCCCGACCGCGAGCGACGCCGTCGAGTTCGAGCTTTCGGGTCCGGGCCGCATCATCGGCGTCGGCAACGGCGACCCGTCGTGCCACGAACCCGACAAGGGCAGCCGCCGCAGCCTCTTCAACGGCTACGCGCAAGTCATCGTGCAGAGCACGAAAGCGTCCGGCCCGATCATCCTCACCGCCCGCGCGCCCGGACGCCCGCCCGCGAAACTCACGCTGACCGCCGCTCCCGCCACGCCGCGTCCAGCCGTGCCCTGAACCGCAGCCATGCCATCGAAACTCACCGCATCGACGAAGCCATCGCCGCCCAGGTGGAGCGCGTTGACCCCAACGCGCTGCTCGACGCCCGTTCGCAAAAAGCGCGTTGAGGTCAACGCGCTCCACCTCCGCTCGCACGGCTCCCGCTGACCACGCGACGTGCGGCGCACGCTTCCCCTTTCACTCTCACTTTCCCTCTTCCCTCGTCCGATGACCCCTCACGAACTTTCCACCGACTTCGTCGTCGTAGGCGGCGGGCTCTCCGGCGTCTGCGCCGCGATCGCCGCCGCCCGCAATGGCGCCAAAGTCGTCCTCGTCCAGGACCGCTCCGTGCTCGGCGGCAACGCCTCCAGCGAAGTCCGCATGCACGTCGTCGGCGCCGACGTCCACGGCCGCCGCCCAGGCGCGCGCGAGTCCGGCCTCATCGAGGAGTTCCGCCTCGAGGACGCCTACCGCAACCCGCATCGCTCCTACTCGCAGTGGGATTTGCTGCTCTACGAGAAGGTCACCGCCGAGCCGAACATCACGCTGCTCCTCGACACGATCTGCACCGGGTGCGCCACCGCGGACAATGGCGACGGCACGCGCCGCATCATTTCGCTCAATGCGGTGCGTCACTCGACCGAGGATGAATTCCGCATCCACGCGCCCGTCTTCGCCGACTGCTCGGGCGACGGTCGCCTCGGCGCGGAAGCGGGCGCTTTCTTCACGGTCGGACGCGAGGCGAAGAACGACTACGGCGAATCTCTCGCGCTCGACGCCGCCGACCGGCAGACGCTCGGCAGTTCGATCATGTTCACCGCGCGACGCCACGCGGAGCCGCAGCCGTTTCGCGCGCCGGCGTGGGTGCGCAAGTTTCAGAAACACGAGTTCCGCCTCCGCCCGTTCGACGGCTACGAATACGGCTACTGGTGGGCCGAATGGGGCGGCCAGCTCGACACGCTGAAAGACAACGCCACGATCCGCCACGAGTTGCTGCGCATCGCGCTCGGGATTTGGGACTACGTGAAAAATTCCGGCGACCACCCGGACTCCGCCCACTGGACGCTCGACTGGGTCGGTGCCGTTCCCGGCAAACGCGAGTCGCGCCGCTTCATCGGTCACCACGTGCTCACGCAGCAGGACCTCGAGTCCGCGCGCGAATTTCCCGACGCCGTGGCCTACGGCGGCTGGCCACTCGACCTGCACCCGCCCAGCGGCATCGACGCCATCGACGAGGCGCCGTGCCGTCACGTGCACCTGAAGCACCTTTACCCGATCCCGCTGCGCGCACTCTGCTCGCGCAACATCGGCAATCTCCTCTTCGCCGGCCGCAACATCAGCGCGACGCACGTCGCCTTCGCCAGCACGCGCGTGATGGCCACTTGCGCCGTCATGGGCCAGGCCATCGGCACCGCCGCCGCGCTCGCCGCGCCCGCCGCGCCGCGCTCGGTCGCGCCGCATTTTTCCGGAGCGACCCTCGCCGCGCTCCAGCAACGGCTGCTGCGCGACGACGCGTTTCTGCCGGGACTTCGCGGCAATGATGCCGCCGACCTCGCCCTTCGCACACGTGTGAGCGCATCCACCGTTTCTCCGACCGGTCCGGCCGCTTCCGTGCTCGATGGCGCCACCCGCGAATTCTTGCCCACCTTCGGCAACTGGGCCGACGGCCACAGCCACCGCTGGGAATCCGCCACCTTGCCCGCCTGGCTCGAGCTGACCTGGGACACGCCGCAGGAAATCGCCGAGGTGCACCTGACATTCGACTCCGGCTTCCAACGCGAGCTGACGCTGAGCGCCAGCGACGCCACCACGCGCAAGATCATCCGCGGCGCGCAGCCGGAACTCGTGCGCGACTACGATGTCCTGCTCGACGGCGCCGTCGTCGTGACCGTGAAAGATAACTACCTGCGCAAACGCGTCCATCGTCTCGATCGTCCGATCACCGCGAGCCGCCTGCGCATCGCCGTGCACGCGACCAACGGGCTCCCGCACGCCCGCGTGTTCGAAGTTCGCGCCTACGGCCCGCGCGCGACCGATCAAACATCAGACAAGCAACTGGTGGAGCACGTTGACCCCAACGCGCTCGATCGAACGCGTTGAGGTCAACGCGTTCCACCCGCCTCTCCGTGCCCCTGCCAATCATGCGCCGTATCGTTTCACTTCTGAGCTGGGCCATCGTCTGTGCGCTTCCGCTAACGCTGTTAGCAAACGGGGAGACCACCGGTGTGCTTGCTCTCGATGCCCTTCACGTGCGCGATGGCTGGTCGCATGCACGCTCGCGGGCGGCAGCGGAGCACGAACTCCGCGTCGCCTTCCTTGGTGGCAGCATCACCGCCGCCGACGGCTGGCGCCCGCTCACGATGACGCGGCTGCGCGAACTCCTCCCGCACACGAAGCTCACCGAAATCAACGCCGGCCTGCCCGGCACCGGCTCCGATCTCGGCGCCTGCCGTGTTGGCCACGACGTCCTGCGCCACCATCCGGACATCGTCTTCGTGGAATTCGCGGTGAACGACGCCTCGACTCCGCCCGCGCAGATCGAGCGCACCATCGAAGGCATCGTCCGCCAAGTGAAGGCCGCGAACCCCGCCGCCGACCTCTGCTTCGTTTACACGATCTCGACGCCCGGACTCGCCGACCTGCTGCCGGGAACTGGCAGCGTTCCAGAGGGAAAATTGCTTAATAAGCAATTTTCCGCCGGGCGCGTCCCTGCCGCTGCCGCGGCGATGGAACGCGTCGCGGAGCACTACGGCATCCCGTCGCTACATTTCGGCGTCGAGGTCGCGCGCCGCGTGGCGGCCGGCGAATTGGTTTTCAAAGGCTCCGCAGCGGACGGCGATCGCGCGTTCTCGCTCGACGGCGTGCATCCGACCGCCACCGGCCACCGCATCTATTTCGAGCAACTCGCCGCGGCCTTGCCGGATTTCCTCGCCAGCCGGAGCCCCAGCCGCCCACTCCTGAGCCCGCTCCACGCCGACAACTGGGAACGCGCCGCGCTGCACGAACTCGATTCCACGATATTCCGCGGCGAATGGATTCCCGTCGCTCCCGACGATGCGAACCTCCGCGGCGTCACCAAAGCGATGCTCCCGCCTACGTGGCGCGCCTCCGCTCCCGGCACCGCGCTCGAATTCGAGTTCACCGGCACGCGCTTCGGCGTCCTCGGCATCGCCGCACCCGACAGCGGCGAGTTCGTCGTGACGATCGACGACCTGCCGCCGGAGCGCGCGACGTTCTTCGATGCCTACGTCACGCCGACGTTCTGCCGACAGACGAAATGGTTCTTCCCGCGCGAACTCCCGTCCGGCCACCACCGCGTCCGCATCGAGCTGAGCGCGACACCACTCGACAAGGCCGCCATCAAGGCCCGCGCGGGCAAATCGCTTGAACCGGCCGACGCCTTCGCGCCGCAACGCCTCACGCTCAGCGGCCTGCTGACCGTCGATACCGCCGCCCGATGAGTGCACGTCGTATTGCGCCATTGCCCCGGGACGCGTCCGCCACTGAATTCGTTCAGCCAATGACGTCTCCCCGCCGCTGCACGATCAAGGACATCGCCGCCCACGCCGGCGTCGCCGTCTCCACGGTTTCCTACGCTCTGCGCAATCATCCGAGCATTCCCGCCGCCACGTGCCGACGCATCCAGGCGATCGGTGAGAAACTCGGCTACCGTCCCGATCCGCAAATCTCCGCCCTGATGGCGCACATCGGCCGCGGCCGCGCCGTGCCATCCTCCGGGCGCATCGCGCTCGTTTGGATGCAAGGCCGCCGGGCGGCGACCCGCTCCGACGGGTTCTTCATGCAAATGCGCGACGGCGCCGCCGCACGCGCGCAGCTCCGCGGCTACCACATCGAAGAATTCTGGCCTGACGAGGACCGCCTGACCGGCGCGCGGCTCTCCGGCATCCTGCGCGCGCGCGGCATCCAGAGCGTGATTTTCTCGCCGAGCATCGAAGGCGTCGCCGCCGACTACGCGCTCGCGTGGGAACACTTCGCGTGCGTCGTGCTCGGGCACGCGCGCTGGCCGGTGGAGTTGCACCGCGTCGCGCACGACCACTATCACGCCGTCTGCGAATGCCTGCAGCGCATGACCGCCGCCGGCGTGAAATCTCCCGCCATCGTCCTGACCGAGGAAATCAACCAGCGCACCGACAGCGCCGTGAAGGCCGCGTTCATGACGCACCACCCGATCGAGGCGCGCGCCCGCGGCCTGATCTACGCCCTCGACCAGCGCGGCGCGCGCTCGTTCTCGAGCTGGCTGCGCACGCATAGTCCCGACGGCGTTTTGCTGCTGCGCCGCGAGATGTGGGACGAAATTGAGTCACCGCGCCTGCGTGAGCTGCGCGCCGCCGGTCGCGTCTGGTGCGCGAACTGGCAAGCCGACGACCCGCTCGCGCTGCCGGGCATTCAGCAGCGCTACGATCTCGCGGCCCGCGCGGCGGTCGACCTCGTCACCGGCCTCGAGCAAAGCCGCACCCTCGGCCTGCCGGATCACCCGCAATGCGTCCAGATCCGCGGCGACTGGCGCGACCACGCCGCTTCGGCCGTGCTGCGCTGAACAATTTCAGCGAACGACGCTTCGCCCGCACCGGCAGCGCCGCGTTCACTTTCCGCTCACCCCGCGAAACACCCCGCATGACCCTTCCCCGTCCCAGCCGTCGCGCCTGGTTGCTGCTCGCCCTCTTGTTCGGCATCGGCCTGCTCAACTACCTCGACCGCCAAACCCTCTCGATTCTCAAGGCGACGCTGAAGGACGAGCTCACGCTCACCGACACGCATTACTCGTGGCTCGTGACCGCGTTCATGGGGCCTTACATCGTGTTCTACATCGTGAGCGGACGGTTGGTGGATCGCTTCGGCACGCGCATCAGTCTCGCTGCATTCACGGGTGTTTGGTCCCTGGCGAATATTCTCAGCGGCCTCGCCACGGGCTTCGGCCAACTGGCGGG
Organism: Verrucomicrobiota bacterium; assembly: GCA_023432225.1. Taxonomy (GTDB): domain Bacteria; phylum Verrucomicrobiota; class Verrucomicrobiia; order Opitutales; family Opitutaceae; genus Didemnitutus. The sequence continues at coordinate 378,950 of JAEYUW010000002.1, read as the reverse complement.
CGCACGCGCGCTGCTCGGCGCCGCCGAGCCCGGAGCGTTTCCCGCCATCCAGCGCGTGATGATGACGTGGTTCCCCAAGGAGCGCCGCGCCTTCGCGTGGAGTTTGCTGAGCCCGTGCACCACCGTCGGCGCCATCCTCGCACCGCCGCTCGTCGCCGCGCTCACGGGTTGGTGGAGCTGGCACCTCGCGTTCATCATCCCCGGGATCGCGGGCATCGCGCTCGCGCTGGTGTGGTGGGCCGCTGATCGCAACCCGCCGCCACTCCCCGGCGAAGCCGAAGCCGCGCCGGAGCCGCCGACGATGCGTGAAATCCTCGCCGATCGTCGCGTGTGGCTGTTGCTCGCCGCGCGCGCGCTCACGGACCCCGTCTGGTATTTTCACCTGTTCTGGCTGCCGGGCTACCTGCAGGAACGCCTCGGCGTCTCGCTTCCGCAGCTCGGCTGGATCGGGTGGATCCCTTCGTTCGTCGCCTCGGCCGCGGTCATGGCCACGGGCCGCACGACCGACTTCTTCGTCGGCCGCGGTCACTCGCCCGTGCGGGTGCGAGTAACGATGTTCGCCGCGGCGGCGGCATTCGCACCGGTGGGAGCTTTCACGACCTTCGCACCTTCGATCACTTGGGCGCTCGTGTTGATCTCGCTCGTCGCGATCGTCTGCCAAATCTGGTTCTTCGGCCAAGGCCTGCTCGTCGCCGACGTGTTTCCGAAAACCTCCGCGGCCACCATCGCCGGTCTGCTCGGCGCGGTCGGCGCGAGTGGCGGCATGCTCCTCAATCTCGCGGCCGGTCCGCTCATCGAGCGCGCAGGTTACGTTCCGGTTTTTGTCGGCCTCGCCTGCCTGCACCCGCTCGCCGCGCTGATGCTCTGGCGCGCGCAACCGCGGCTCACGACCGATTCCGCCACATGAAAGCGCACGTGCTGCTCGCCTGTCTCGCCGTGTTGCTTGCCGGCCGACTGACGGCGGACGTCGGGCGCACTTACTACGTCGCGCCCGCGCCCCGCGGTGACGACATGCACGACGGCACCGCAACCGCGCCCTTCGCCACGATCGATCGCGCGCGGCAAGCCGTTCGCCGCGACCTCGAGGCCAACGAACTACGCGGCGATATCGTCGTGGAAATCGCCGCCGGCACTTACGAACTTGCCGCACCGATTCGCTTCGAGCCCGAGGACTCGGGCCGCAACGGCCACGACGTTGTCTATCGCGCCGCTTCCGGGGCGGAGGTCATCGTCAGCGGCGGGCGACGAGTCACCGGTTGGGAGCGCGACCACGCCAATAAATCCTTCCACGCCACGGTGGGCTCAGAGGTGGATTTCCGCCAACTCTGGATCGACGGACGACGCGCCATCCGCGCGCGCACGCCGAACGCCGGCCGCATGCTCAAACTCGCCGACGAGAAGCAGGCCGACGGCTTCGACCTGCCGCGCGATTTGCTTACCGGCCTCACGATGCGGCCAAACGAGATCGAAGTGTCTGTCCTGATCGCCTGGATGCACAAGCGCCTGCGCATCGCGCGCGTCGCCGACTCAGGCCGCCCGGATTTCGTCCGCGCCGTGATCGCCGAGCCCGAATGGGACGCCGTCACGAAGCAGCCGCAAGGCGACCGCGTTTATCTCGGCCGGAGCTATTGGCTGGAGAACGCGCCCGAGTTTCTGGATGCGCCGGGAGAATTCTATCTCGATCGCATCCGCGGCCTCTTGCGCTATCTGCCACGCGCAGACGAAGACGTCGCGCGCGCCGAAATCATCCGCCCCGAGCTCGAAAGCCTCATCGTGCTCGAGGGCCGGCTCGACGCGCCCGTGCAGCACCTGCGGTTCGAAGGTCTCACCTTCGCCTACACTGGCTGGACGCGGCCCAACCGCGTCGGCTTCGTCGACGTGCAGGCGAACTCGCTCGTGCCCGCCGATCCGGCGACGGCGGTCAACTCGCAATACCGCCACAACCAGCGCAAGGACCGCGTGCCGGCTGCGTTTCAAGCGTTCACGGCCGACCGCATCGTGATTCGCGGCTGCCGCTTCGCGCGCCTCGGCGGCACCGGCGTGATGTTCACACACGGCGGCAACGACAACGTCATCGAAGGGAACTCGTTCTTCGACCTCGCCGCGGGCGGTATCGAGTTTGGCGAAGACGCCGCGCGGCCGCTCTTCCCTCGCCTTTTTCCACGGCGCAATCGCATCGCGAACAACTTTCTCGCTCATATCGGCGAGGATTACTTCGGCTCGGTCGCGATCCTCGGCTACTACACGGACGCGTCGCTCATCACGCACAATGAGATCGTCAACGTGCCCTACACCGGCATCAGCCAGGGTTGGGGCTGGGGTAATCCCGCCGCGCCCGCCGACTCACGCGCGAACGTCATCACACACAATCTCGTCTCGAACTACATGCGTCGGCTCGACGACGGCGGCGGTATCTACACGACCGACGCGATGCCCGGCTCCGAAATCGCGCACAACCTCGTCACACACATGCGCCCGCCCGACGCGCACACGAAAGCCGGCGGCGCACTCTACCTCGACCAGTTCACGAGCGGCGTCCACGCGCACCACAACATCGTGACCGATGCCATCCGCTGGCTCTTCATCTGGAACCCGAACATCCAGCACAACCGCGTCGTGACGAATTTCGCTGACACCGATGCGTGGCGCAACGACGGCAAGGACAACATCGTCGAGCCGGCGCTGGCGCTCGGCGCCACTGCACATGCCGCGACCATCGCACGAATCCGCGCGAACGTCGGCATAGAGCCAAGTTTCACCGTCGCAAAAAACTACTTCACCCCGCGAGCGCTGCTCTTCGAGACCACGAGCACTGCGTTCCAACGACTGAGCGGCGACTGGCAACCAGCCGACTCCGCCACAGGAGGCCCGTTGAACGCCGCGCACGCGTCCACGAGTCCCGCGGCTGCGGCATCGTGGTCGCCCGTGTTGCCACGCGACAGTGACTACGAGGTCAGCGTGTGGCAGAGCGCCGCCAGCGCCGGCGCGACGTGCATCGTCGAACACGCCGGCGGGCGCACAGCCGTCTCGATTCCTGCGTCGGACCAAAACGGTTGGCTAACGCTCGGACGTTTCCCTTTCAAAGCCGGGGCCGGCGCCGAGGTGCGGATCGAACGCACCGAGACCGCCGCCGCGAAGCCGCTCATTCTCGGATGCATTCGTTGGGAGCCGACGCCCTCGGAGCAAAAGTAGGGCCGGCTTCAGCCGGCCCCGAACGATTCACGCTCGCGAGATTTCGTCCGCTGCGTCGCGTTCAACCGGAAAACAGCAGTTGAAACCACCGATTTCACGGAGGGCACGGATAGTTCAAGACCCCGGCAGCGGAGCCGTTTCCACTAGCAGGTGAACGAAAATGGAGAGAAAATTCCCCTGAAATAATTCCATCCGTGTAATCTGTGTAGTCCGTGGTGAATTTTTCTGCGGAATTGGGCCGGCTGAAGCCGGCCCTACTCCGGCGCGCGCCGCCTCAGCGCCAATAACTCTCGACCCAGTAGGTGCGATGCCCGCGCCGTTCCCAGTGACCGACGACGTAGCTGCGATGATGCGGTGGCGGCATTTCCCAATGTCCGGACACCCACACGTAGCCGCGCCCGCGGTAGCTCCAGTAACCGGGCACCCACACCGCCTCGGAAGACGGCGCGGCGACGACGACTTCCCGCACTTGCGGCGCGACAGGCATCGGCGGCGGAGCGGACACCGTCTCGACGCGCGAGGCGTAGGCTTGGTCGTAGTTGCCGTAGAGCGTGCCGCGTTGATGGTCGGCGGCGTTGCCCATCGTGCCGCCGGCGACTGCGCCGACAGCCGCGCCGATCAGCGCGCCGCTCGCGGCGTTGCCGCTGCCGGAGTTGTTGCCGATGATGGCACCCGCGAGAGCGCCGAGCGCGCCGCCGGCAACGGCGCCTTGTTGCGTATTGGGCCCCGTGCCGACGCAACCCGTGAATAGCAACGCGCCGAGACTGAGCACGGCAGCAGAGATTTTGAGGGAGTTCATCTGGGTGAGCGGTTCAGAAATTCGTGTTTACCAGCGACGGCCGTGATGGTGGTGACCACCGTAGTAGCCACCGTAGCGATGGCTGCTGAAACCGAAACCGAGGTGCACCGAAACCGGCGCGCGCGGCCCCCAATAGAACGGGTCGTAGTAGAACGGATCAGCGTAGCGATACCGGTAGACGACGGTCGGCGCGGGTTCAGTTACTTCGACGACTTGCACCGGCGCGGGCGTCACCGCCACGGCGACGTTTCCGGGCGGCGGCTCGACGGCGGCCGTGCCATCGGCGTTCGTCGGCAGGAGCTGATACGAAACGGTGCGCGTGGAGTTGTCCTGCAAGCGATAAGTCACGGCGACTTCGTTCGCCGTTTGCGTGATATTCGCAACCGTGAGGCCTTGCGCTTTGGCGGTCTGCGTAAGCTGCGCGACGCTCGGCAACTGACCGGAGTAGATGATGCGGTCGAGGCGCGGCGAGGACTCGCCGACCACGGGAGCGGGTTCGACCGGCGCAGCGACCGGCGCATCCGCGGCAAGAACGCCGACGCCAGCGCCGAAAAGCGACGCCGCGCCCAAAGCGAAAAGAGAGACAGTGCGGGTGTTCATCGTGAGTTAATTGGACCGGTGATAAGACGCCCGGTTCGCCCGGAAAATTCACACGACTTGGCAACCAAGACGGATTCTTCGGACCAAAGCATTTACGAGAAGCGCTTCTCCGCAGGGAAACGGAGCGCGGTCGGACGCTAGCCATCGGGGCCACGGCACGAAATTCGCGGTCGTCGCCAAGACGGTCTACTCCGCAAATCGGATCGGACCAGTGACCAGTATGCCTCGCAACGTGGCCGATGCCGCGTCCCGCGGCTTTAATCGGCAGTGCAACGCCCGCTCAAAACCATACTTTACAACCCGCCCGTCGAAGAACAGACACTCGATCGAAACCACCGCGTGCGGGCCCGCGACTTCTGTGGTTTTGTCTGATGCCGAAAAAAGCTGATCGGCGAGGAAAGTCCATGTCGTCTCCCGAAGTCATCCGTCACGCAAAGATAAGAAGAATCAAAGCAGGCTCGTTGTTTAAGCTGATCTTTGTGATTTCGCTCTCGGTCTTCATCCCGTTCTTTCTGCTCTGTGGAATCGCTGCGTTGTTCGGAGCGAAGACCGTGAGCGTCGGCGATAGCCATGTCACTGGCGTCATGGGCTTGGTTTCCGCGATCATCATGATGCCAATTTTCGCCGCATGCTTCGGCGGCTGCGCGTGGTTCTTTTCCTATTTGGCGATTCGCGTGGTCGGAAGGTTCAGTCCGCTGGGACTCGACTACGTTTCCGCAGAGGAAGAGTCGATTCAATCCCCACAACCAACTCCAGGAAGTTGACTCTGCCCTCCGTGGCTGAGCTCAAACGTCGGCGGAAGAAAATGACCGCACCTGAAATACGCCAGCGCATCAAGAAGTGGGAGTTGCTGCGCGTCCCGTTCAATGCCGTTTGCCTCGTGTCCGCGTGGGTCGCTTGGAGTGTCATCGGGGCGGTGACCGTCCGTATCGATGAGCTTCCGGCTCCTACGGTTAGCGATGCCGGTGTGATTCGTTCTTTTGTGTTCGGCTTCGCCGTTCTGAATATCGCGTATTGCCTGATCTACGCTGTCGAGTTCATCGGCGGTCTGGCTTCCGTCCGCACCGCCCGGATTGCGGCGATTGCCACCTATATCGCTGGCTGCGCAGTTGGGTTCTTTATCGCCGGGCGTGGCAGTTCGGGAATTGCGAACTCCGTCGTGACTGAGAAGCGCGTTGAGTTCGAGCGGAAGGCGCAAATGGAAGAAGTGCAGCGGAAGTTGCAGGCAGAGGAAGACGACAGAAAGAAGAACGAGGCCGATCCAGTCGGCATACACAACGTCGGTGCAAAGCACGGCAGAGTCTGACCTCAAATGGTGGCGGAATAACTATGAACCCCGTGCTTTCCCTGCAGTTGCTGACGATGGCGGCCATGGTCCTCTGGCTCGCCAATGTCGTGTGGGCGTTTCGGGACGCGAGACGAAGGGGGGGCGCTCTGGAGTTTTGATTGGCGCTCTGGTCGCATTCACCTTTCCCCTCGGTGCCGCCCTCTGGTTTTTCGCGAGACCGAACGAGGCAATCGCTCCCGGAGCAGACGATGCCCCGGACGCTGAATTGAAGCGGAGGCCAAATGAGAAAATGGGTTTGGAACCCGGCGATGATCCAGACGCCGAATTGAAACGACGAGCGAACGCCGGAACGCTCTAAAGAAAAGCTATTCGCACAACCCGAACAGCGTCTCTCGATGAAATCGAGGCCGCGTCTGCCGCCACGCCGCGCCGGTGATAAAAAACAGGAGCGACGGCAAACACTCGCCGTCCGGCGCGCTCAATGCGACTCGCTGAAGCTCGTGATCGAGTGCCACTCGAGCACTTCCTGAAGCAACGCGCGCTCGATGCGCGAGACGACTCGCTCGAGTGTGTTCCACGTCGGCGAATGCGCGAGCTGCGTGCGGCCTTCCTCGAGGATGGCGCACATCTCCCGATAACGTGCGACGCGGCGCTGCAGATCGTTGATCGACACGAACGAAATCAACGCCGCCGCGATCACCGGCAGAGTGATCGGCAAAAACGCGTAGATCAGCTGCTCGCCCCCTTCGTTCAACAGGTGCAGGTGAAACGTGTGGTCGATCGCGTAGAGCGCGGTGCACACGATCGCGAGCATCGTGGCGATGGCGAAACCCAGCCGCAGGCGCTTGAGCAACGGCAACGCCTTGCGCTCCTGCTTGCGATAGTAGGCCAGCTGGTCGTCGATGCGGTTTTTCAGGTAAGTCGCCCGAAACTCCTCCAGCCCGATCTGCCGCGTAAACGTCGAGCGGCTGTGCAGGATGTGCAGCGTGCGCGTCAGCTCCCGCATGCCGGTCAGATCGATGTCGTTGAACAGCGGCGTCGCGCGCGGCAGACCCCACGTGCAGAGCGCCGAACGACAGAACTCGGCGGCGAGACGGCAGCGCACCCAGTTGTGATGCATGTGATGGTGCCGCAGGATTGCCGCGACGAAGAGCGCGCCGAGCAAACACGTCAGCTTGATCCACGGCAGCCCGATCCAATGCAGGCCGAACGCGAGTCCGCCCGCCGCCACCAGCGTCGCCACGACGTGGAGCAACACCGTGCCGACGATCAGCAGTCGGAACTGCGGTGACCCCAGCATCGCGGCGCGATCGCATTTAAACTGAAACGCCAGCACCTCCGCGGGCGCGCCGAAGGGATTCGTCGCCCAGCCCTCCGGGACCGAGGGCAGATGATTCAGCGCGGCGAAATGCGCGTCGTCGGTCTTGAGCTTGGTGAAATTCTCCCGCCGCACCTCGAGCGTATTCGCGTCGATCAGCACCAGCGGCCGACCGAGATCGCGCGCGTAGGCCACCACGTCGGCCGTGCCGCCTTTGCCGCGCGCCGGTTGTCCGTCCCACACCGCCAGCAGCACGTCGGCGCCGTTCACCGTCTCGATGCCGCAATCCAGATAAGCGTCCTCACGCGTGCCATTCTCCGTAATGACGCGCACATGCTCGGCCGTGGCCAGCATGCCTTCGACCCGGCCCCACTCTTCCGGAGAAAAATCCTTCGCGAACTCCGCGCGCGGCAGCGGCAGGATCGCGTGCCACGAGCAGCCAACGCGCTTGGCTTGCTCCACGAAGAGCTGGTCGGAGCCGGCCGCGACCGACGACAGCACGATCCACTCGCCCGCCGCCTCCGCCCGCAATGCCGTCAACACCTCGCCGATCACACGGGCCACGCCCGGCGGATTCGCCACCTGCCGGTGTCCGGAGAATCCGAGCACGTGAAACAGCGGCAGTTGGGACGGAGCGCTCATGCGGCGGGAGGCGCGATAGCACGGGAGCCAGCCGCGGCCTGTCAACCGCTAAGCCCCTGCCACGCACACGTTTTGCGCGAAATCCGGCTGGCGTGCCCCCCTGCACCTTGCCATGCCATACCCCGCCCAATGCCTCGGCCCGCGCCCCACACACCGGCTCCGGACTCGGGACAACCTCCCACGCACGCGTGCACAGTTTCCTGCCCGCCAGCGCGGAGCATTGCCTGGCAAAACCGCGCCCCGACATGAGCGAATCGACTCCCGCCGTCTTCCTGTCCTACGCCTCGCAGGACGCCGAGGCCGCAAAGAAAATCTGCGAAGCGCTCCGCGCCGCCGGCATCGAAGTCTGGTTCGACCAAAACGAGCTGCGCGGCGGCGACGCCTGGGATCAGAAAATCCGCCGCCAGATCAAGGAGTGCGCACTCTTCGTGCCGCTCATCACGCCGAACACCAACGCGCGCCTCGAGGGCTATTTCCGTCTCGAGTGGAAACTCGCCGTCGATCGCTCGCACCTCATGGCCGACGACGCACCGTTTCTCTTTCCCGTCGTCGTCGGCGACGTGGCCGATGCCACCGCGCGCGTGCCCGAAAAATTCCGCGACGTCCAATGGACGCGCCTGCGCCTCGACGAGACACCCGCCGAGCTCGGCCGCCGCATTGCCCAACTGCTCCACACCGGCTCCGCGTCCGCTCCCCGCGCCGAGCCCTCCGCCGCGACAGCCCCCTTCGCCTGCCGCGGAAAGCCTCCCGGCCGCTGGCAATGGTGGATGATCTTTCCCATCGTCGGCACGATCACCGGCCTCTTGTTTGCCCTGGGACCTTTATGGAAGGCCGCGCGCCGCGCCGAGCCGCGCGCCGAAACGCCACGCGAGCAGACCCCGGCGAAGACCGAAGCCCGCACCCTCGCCGAGAAAGCCCGCGCCCTCAGCCTCGACAAATACAACTCCTCCCTCGACGACTACGCCGCCGCCGAGGGCCTGCTGAAACGCGCTCTCGAATTGGATCAGAACGACGCCGAGATCTGGATCATTTCGTCCCTCTTCAACACCTCGATTCGCACCCGCGGTTTCGACAACAGCCCGCACCGTCGCGAAGCCGCCCGCGGCCATGCCGAACGCGCGCTGAGCCTTGCGCCCGAATCCAACGACGCCCGCTACGCGCTCGGCCGTGCCTTGCGCGACATCGACTCCGCGGCCGCGGAAAAGGTCTTCGCCGATCTCCTCGCCCGCGCGCCTCAGCACACGGGCGCCATCGGCAATCTGGCGTGGATCTACGACCAGTCGGGAAAGCCGGATGAGGCGGAGAAACTCTACAAGCGCGAGCGCGAGCTCAAACCCGACAACATCGCGCTCAACGGCTACCTCCAGTTCCTGCTTTATTTCCACTACGGCCGCTTCGAAAAGGCCGACATCGCCATCCGCGAATCGATCGCCGCCGAGCCCTCCGTCAACAGCGAAGCCGGCCTCGCGATGCTGCTGCTCACGTGGAAAGGCGACGCAAAGACCGCCGCTGCCACGCTCCAGCGCAGCGCGCTCAACAGCCGCAACGAACCGCGCACCGTCTGGGTGACCGCCTTCGCCCAACTGTGTCAGCGCGCGCCGGATGAAGCGCTTAAAACCCTCAACCGCCTCGCCGCGGATTTCATTCAGGACAGCTGGTTTTTCGGCCCCAAAGCTTACTTCGCCGCCCGGGCCCACGCGCTCGCCGGCCGCACCCACGCGGCCACCATCGCCAGCGAAGACGCGCTCGCTGTCATCGATGCGCGTTTGAAGAGCGGCGGCTCGCGTGACACGCGTCTCCGCAACGCGCGCGGACAACTGCTTGCCTGGCTCGGGCGCGCCGAAGAGGCGCGGCGCGAAGCCAAGATCGTCGAGGAGGTTCAAGCCAACGGCATGAGCCCGTGGTTCGATTCGCCCGTGCTGATCTACGCGGCACTGGGCGACGTCGAAGCGGCACTTCCGTTGCTCGAGCACCTGTTGCAGCCCGATCCGACGCGCAATGTCGGCTGGCCGCTCACGACCGCGTTGCTGCAGATCGACCCGCTGTGGGACAAGCTCCGCTCGGACGTGCGCTTTCAGCGGCTGCTCATCGCCCACGCGCCGCCGCGCGACTGGCCGCAGAATCCGGAGCTGAAGCGCGTCGTCGCCCTGCTCGACCGCGTCGACGTCATTCCGGAGGATTTTCGCCTCGCTGAGGAGATCGCCCAGCGCGTCCTCGATCGCAACCCCACCGACGCCGAAGCCACGACCGCGATGGCGCGCGTGCACAGCATGTGGTTGCTGCGCGGCTGGGACCGCAGCACCGCGCGTTACCAAAAGGCCAAGAGCACCGCCGAGCGTGCGCTCCAACTCGCCTCCGATGAACCCGAGGCGCTCATTGCCCTCGCCATCCACCTCTACTCGCGCGGCGTCGAGCTACAGCACGCCTTGGATCTCGCTCAGCGCGCCGTCGATTTGTGCCCGCAGGAACCGCGCTTTCACCGCATCCGCGACAACTGTCTGTGGGTCCTGCACGTGCCCGCCAGCAGCGTTTTTTCCGACAAAAACTTGGAGGACGAAAACGAAGGTCTGCGCGCGGCACTGGCGTCGGGGCGGCGCACGATCGAACTTTTCCCGCAGGACGCGCTCGTCCGCTACGAGCTCTCCCGTCACTATCGCGACATCGGGCGCTGGGCCGAATTCGAGCAGGCCACCGACGAAACACTCGCGCTCGCGCCCATCGCCAATGCCATGGTCTGGAAGGCGCGCGCGCGTTTCGGACTCCACGGCGATCTGCCCGGCATGAAGGCCGTTCTCGACCAAGTGCCGGCGCGCGTCCGTGGCATCGAGCGCACGGTCTTCGGCTACTTTCTCTACGCGGCATTCACCGGCCGGCCAGCCGACGGACTCGAAGCCCTGAATGCACTGACCGAGCCCTGGATGATCGACTTCGATTACCGCGGGCCGAAAGCACTCCTCGCCGCCGCGCTCCTCGAACTCGCAGGCAAGAAGGAACTCGCGCGCGTCCAATACGAGACCGCCCTCGAGACGCTCCAGCGCTCCCGCGCGATCAATCCCGAGGACGGCCAAACCTTCCTCAATGAGGCATGGATCAAGCACGCGCTCGGCCGAACTGACGAGGCCCGCACCGCGCTGCGCACCTACAACGAGACCTTGGCGCGCCCCTTTGCTGTCGGCCCGCTCAGCACTTGGTGGTTCCAGGCGATCCCGGCGAACCTGCTGATGGGCGAACGCGACACCGCGCTGGCGCTCATCCGCGAAGCCACCGAGTCGGTATCCGGCGGTCGCGCCACGATCCGTCAGCGACTCGCTCTCGATCCGCGCCTCGCCCGCTTCCGCGACGACGCCGAGATCCAAGCCCTCCTCGCCGACCCAACCTCGAAAAAGTGACCACACCCGCTCCACGCGCCGTTTTCCTCTCCTACGCTTCGCAAGACGCGGAGGCAGCGAAACGCATCTGCGATGCGCTGCGCTCGAGCGGCATCGAGGTGTGGTTCGACACCGACGGTGGCCTCGAAACCGGCGACGAGTGGGACGCCAAAATCCGCCGGCAAATCAAGGAATGCGTCCTCTTCGTGCCCGTGATTTCGGCAAACACCGAGGCGCGACATGAAGGCTATTTTCGAATCGAGTGGGACCTCGCTGCCGAGCGCGCCCGCGGCATCGCCCACGGTGTGCCCTTCATTCTCCCGGTCGTGATCGACGACACGCAGCAGCCACAGGCGCTCGTGCCCGACCGCTTCCGCACCGTGCAGTGGACGCGCGCCCGCGATGGCATTCTGGCGCCAGAAACACGCGCGAAATTCGCCAAACTCTGGTCGCATCGCATCGGCCTGGCCAAGGCAACCATCCGCGCGTCCGCGGAAGATTTTCCGACGGCAGACGACTCCACGGCCTCGCCCGAAATTCCCCGGCGCACACGCTCGCGCATCGCGATCGGAGTCTCGATCGGGATCGTCGCCCTCATCGTCGTTACAGCCGCGGTCATGTTCTCACGCCGTCCGGTAGCGGTAAAAGAGAGCAGCCCTTCTCTTTCCACCGCGGTGCAGACGGGCCAGTTTCCCCGCGATCCGGAACTGCGCCGCGCCCTCGAACTGACGACAACCGTGAACAGCATCCGCGAGGACTATTTCCTCGCCGAGGAAATCGCGAAGCGCGCCGTCGATCGCGCCCCATCTGATCCCGACGCGATCACCGTCATGGCGCATGTGCAGGCCTCGATCGTGCTGCGCAACTTCGATTTCACCGCCGACCGGACGGCCGTCGCGCGACGCTATTGCGAACGCGCCGTGCAGCTGGCGCCGGACAATCCCGTGGCGCTCTCCGCGCTGGCGCTTTTCCTGCGCGGCCGCGGCAACGACCTCCCGCGCGCCGAGGAGCTCGCCCGGCGCGCCACCCAGCTCGCACCCGATGAAGTGTGGCCCTGGCGCGTGCTTTCGCAGATCGTCCGCACCGTTCGGCAGGACGAAGGTGTCACCCTCGCGGAGCAAGTCGCGACGCGTTTTCCCCGCGACCCGCTGGCGCACTACGAACTGTCTCTCGCCTATCGGGATCGCGGGCGCTACGCCGACGCGGAGCGCGAACTCGATGCGACGATCGCTCTCGCCCCCGTTTCCAACGCCCTCGACTGGAAAGCTCGTTTCGCGCTCATGCACGGCGACGTGCCGGCCATGAAGCAATGGCTCGACCGCATGCCGGCGCGCGTGCGCAGCGAAGAACGAGCTGTCACCACCTCCGTCGCCTACGCGTTCTTTAGCGGCGATAGCGAGTATGGTCTCAACGCCCTCGGCCGCTACTCCGAGTCGTGGTTTTACGACGTCGCCAACTACCAAGGACCGAAAGCGCTCCTGCAAGCGCTGCTACTCGAACGTCGCGGCAGCGTGGAGCTCGCGCGCACGCACTACGAGGCCGCGCTGATCCAGATCCAGCGCAACCGCACCGAGCGCCCGAACGACCCTTCCACGCACCACTGCGAAGCGCTCGCCTTGGTCGGGCTCGGCCGACTCGAAGAGGCGCGCACCGCTCATCGCGCAGCGATGGAGTTACACCGTCGTCCTGCTCGCATCCCCGCATTCTCCCTCTGGTTCGCCGCTGCCCTGCCCCGCACGTTGCTCGTCGGTGATCGCGAAACCGCACTCGCGCTCGCCCGAGACTACGCCCAAGACCCGGAATCGCGGCAGACGGTGCGCCAGCGACTCACGATCGATCCACGTCTCGTGAAATTCCGCGATGATCCCGAACTGACCGCGATCCTCGCCGAGCCGGCCGCCCCGGTCACCAGCGCCGCGCGCGCCGATACGGCCGTGCCGGTCGACGAGAAATCCGTGGCCGTGCTCGCGTTCGCCAATCTCTCCGACGACAAAGCCAACGAGTATTTCTCCGACGGCATCAGCGAGGAATTGCTCAACGTCCTCGCCAAGGTGCCCGGCTTGAAAGTCTCCGCGCGCACCTCGGCGTTTCATTTCAAAGGCAAGGACACGCCGATTCGGGAAATCGCGAAACAACTCGGCGTCGCCTACGTCGTCGAGGGCAGCGTGCGCAAAGCCGGCGACAAAGTCCGCATCACCGCCCAGCTCATCAAAGCCGCCGATGGCTTCCACGTGTGGAGCGACACCTTCACGCGCGATCTTAAAGACGTGTTCGCCGTCCAGGACGAAATCGCGGGGCTGATCGCCCAAAAGCTCTCGATCAAATTGCAGGCGTCCGACGTCACCGCCGCGTCAACGGCCGAAAGCTACGACCTGCTTCTGCAGGCGCGACACTTCGCGCGGCAGGAGAGCAACGCCGGCTGGCGCCGCGCGATCGAGCTGTATCAGAAGGTCCTCACCGCCGCCCCGCACGCGGTGCCAGCCTGGGCCGGGATCGCTGACGCTTACGTTCAACTCGGACGCTTCAACGGCATGCCCGCACTCGAGGCGATGAACGAGGCGCGCACCGCCGCGCGGCGCGCCCTCGAATTCGAGCCCCATGAGCCCACCGCGCTCGCCGCCCTGGGCTGGGTCGCGCGGACCGCCGACTGGAATTGGCGTGAAGCGCGACGCTACTTCGCCCGCGCACTCACCGCGCAACCGGGCAACTCCGCCATTATCTCCGCGAACGCGATCCTCGAACTCAACCTCGGGAACACCGACGGCGCACTGACGCTCGCCGAACGCGCCGCAACCGTCGATCCGCTCAACGCCAGCGCGTATTTCAACCTCGGCGTCGTCTACTACATGCTCAAGCGCCCCGCGGACGCGTTGCCCGCCTACGACCGCGCCATCGCGCTGGCACCGACCGCCGAAGAGTATCACTGCCACCGCGCCGTCATCCTCGCTTTGTTGGGCCGCCACGCCGAGGCCCGACTCGCTTGGGAGGCCGAACCCCATCCCGGCTACCGACGGGTCGCCATCGGCCATTGCGCCGCGCTGAGCGGCGACCGCGCCGCGGCATCCCGGGCGCTCGCGGAACTCATCGCGAATCACGCCGACGATTTTCCCGGCTACATCTCGGATGTCTGTGCCTCGCAGGGCGACCTCGCGGGCGCCTTGGATTGGTTCGATCGCGCCATCTCCCGACGCGACAACAGTGTGCCGTGGTTCAAATGCGATCTCTGGCACGTGCCGTTGCGCGACCACCCACGCTGGCTCGAATTAATCCGCCGCATCGGCCTGTCGGACGACCAGCTGAAATGAGCGCTCCCTCCCAAGCAGTCTTTCTTTCCTACGCCTCTCAGGACATGGAGGCGGCTAGGCGCATCTGCGATGCGCTGCGCAACGCCGGCGTCGAGGTGTGGTTCGACGCCGACGGCGGACTCGAGCACGGCGACGAGTGGGACGCGAAGATCCGCCGACAAATCAAAGAGTGCGTGCTCTTCATCCCGATCATCTCCGCGAGCACGCAAGCGCGCCCCGAGGGATATTTCCGAATCGAATGGGAACTCGCCGCCCAGCGCGCGTTGGGCATCGCGAGCGGCGTGCCGTTCATTCTTCCCATCGTCATCGACGACACCAGGGAGCCCGACGCGCTCGTGCCCGATCGCTTCCGCATGGTCCAATGGACCCGACTGCGCGGCGGTGAAGTGCCGCCGGAGGTGCTCCAACGCTTTCTGAAACTCTGGTCACATCGCATCGGCGCGCTGAAAGGCGTTGCACCAGCCGCGGGCTCCGCGACTCCCGTCGCCGTGCCGCCGACCAGCGGTTCCTCCCGGATTCGAGCGTGGTGGTGGCCGGTTGCGCTCGCTGCGGGGGCGACGCTCGCCGTCGGAGCCTGGTGGTTCTTGCAGCCAGCGCGCGTGCCGGCCGGGTCCCTCGTCGCTCCTTCCGCCCCGACCGTCAGCGCACCGACGACGGAAGCGCGCGACCTCGCGCGTCGAGCCCACGCTCTGATCAACACGCTCGATGCGGGACGCGACGACTATCAGCTCGCGGAGGAACTGATCATGAAGGCCCAGGCGAAGGATAACACCGACGCTGAAATTTGGGCGATCGAGGCGCAGGTGCACCAGCGCATCAACCAGCGTGGCTGGGACACCTCCGACGCACGCCGCGAATCCGCCCGGCGGGCCACGCAACGCGCACTGCGCCTCGACCCACAATCGTTTGAAGCGCGTTTTGCCCAAGCCGGTCTGCTCGGCAACGCCGGTCGTGAAGCCGAAGAACGTGAACGCATCTTGCGTGAACTGCGCCGCGAGCGCCCCACCGAACAGCGCGTGCTGCGCTCGCTCGCCAGCCTCCTGGGCCGGATGCGTCGCCTGGATGAAGCCGCGGCCATTGCGCACGAATCTGCCGCGCTCCCCGGGGGCGATCCGCTCGCGCTCTACGATCTGAGCCAGAGTTACTGGTTCGCCGGTCGGGCCGCCGATGCGGAAACGGCGATCGAAGCCTCTCTCGCCCAAAAAACCTTCACCGGAGCACTGCTCCTCAATGTCTGGTATAAAACGTCGCTGCGCGGCGACATCGCCCGCGCCCGCGAGTTACTCAACCGCGCCAATCCCGCGGAGATGACGGAGGATCGCGCGGCGTATTTTGGCTACTACACGGAATACCTCGGCCGCTCACCCGACAAAGCCATCGCCTGGCTCCGCGCGGTGCCGCGCGACTGGCTCAACGACGCGTGGTATCGCGGTCCGAAGGCCCTGCTCATCGGCAATGCCTACCAGCTCGCCGGCCGATCGGATGCCGCGCGCATCGAATGGCAATCCGCCCTCAAGCTGATCGACCAGAAACTCACGGAGGAAAATCGCAATCTGTCCCTCCTGCGTCGGCGTGTCGAATTGCTGGCCCGGTTGGGCCAGGGAGAGGAAGCCAAGCGGCAGCTCGCGCTGCTCAGTGAAGTCGCCGGCCCGGAAAGCGAGCGAACCGCGGGGCTGACTGCGGGCATCAGCCTCTGCAACGCCCTTATCGGCCAAAAGGCCGAAGCGATCCGCCAGATAGCGACGTTCGTTCGCACCAGCGCGAATTGGCAGGTCACGTTTTCGTCCGCGGCGCTGCGCCTTGATCCCGACTACGACACGCTGCGCGGCGAACCGGCGTTCGAAGCGCTGATCGCCGAGATCGCGGCACGTGAACGCGAAATCACCTCGACCGACGGGAAGCAATCGAGCCTCGGCGCCGCGAACGCCCCGGCCATCGCCCGGCGTTCCGCGGATGGCACCGGATCCGCCAAGTCTCCCGCCCCATGAACGATTCGAGCCGCGCCGTCTTCCTCTCCTATGCCTCCCAGGACGCCGAGGCGGCGAAACGCATTTGCGAGGCACTGCGCGCCACCGGCGTGGAGGTATGGTTCGATCAAGACGAACTCGTCGGTGGCGACACTTGGGACGCCAAAATTCGCGGCCAGATCGCGAGCTGCGCGCTGTTCATGCCGGTGATATCGGCCAACACGCAGGCACGGCTCGAAGGCTATTTCCGACTCGAGTGGAAAATCGCGGCACAGCGAACCCACACGATGGCGGACGAGCGCATATTCCTGCTGCCCATCGTGATCGACGGCACTCGCGACACCGACGCGCGGGTGCCGGCGGAATTCAAGCAGGTGCAGTGGACGCGTCTGCCGGCGGGCGAGACCACCCCGACCTTCTGCGCCCGCGTGCAAAAGCTCCTGCAAACCGACGAGCTGCTCGCAGAAACTTCCAGCGCTGCTCCTGCATCCGCCGCACCGGCCGCCAAGAAAACCAACTGGATCGGCTACGGCTGGGCCTTGGTCGGCATCGTCTTCGCCCTCGTCTATGCCGTGCGCCCCTTCTGGGCGGAGCGCCACACGCCGACGGAACAAACCGCGAGCCAAGCCGCGAAGCCCGAGGCGCAGCGCCCGCTGGCGCGCGCGTTGCAACTGCGCGCGTTGGATGGCCTCTCTCGCGAACGTCTCGGCGCCGCCGACGAATTGCTCGCACAAGCGCTCAAATCCGATCCGACCGACGCCGACGCGCTCGCACTCGCCGCGCAAGTCGACGCCCTGATGGTCTACCGCTCCTGGGATTTGTCCGAAGAGCGCCGGCAATCGGCCGTGAAGCGCGCCGCGCGCGCCGTCGCACTTGCGCCCGAGGCTTTCGAGGCGCGCCGCGCTCAAGCGATCGTCGCAGGTTTCATGGTCCGCTCACCGGAGTCCCTGCGCGAAGCCGAGCAGACTTATCGCACGCTGGTTACGGAACGAGCCGACGACGAGAACGTCCTCGAAGAACTCGGCACCGTTCTCCTTTCGCTCCGCCGCTTCGACGAAGCCGCTCAGATTTTCCTGCAAGCGCACCGGCCGCAGCTCGCCGGCAACACCTACTACGCCGCCGGGCGGGTCGAGGACGCACGACGCGTCGCCGACGAGTTGCTGGCGCAACGCCGCACGGCCGCCGCCCTCATTCTCAAGGCGAACGTCGAGCTGTTTGGTTTCAACAACCTCGCCGCCGCCCAAGCAGCCGTCAGCCAGCTCACGCCCACCGAGCTTCGCGAAGACGATGCCGCCGGCATTGCGCTGCGCCTCGCCGTGCTGAGCCGGGACGCCACCGGCATCCTGCGACTGCTTGAGCCGTTTCCCCACCCCTTCGTCTCGATCCTCGGCGTTAACTACCCGCGCCAATACTGGACCGGCCTCGCGCGCTCGTTGCTTAACCAGCCGGAAGCCGCGCAAATCGAATGGCGCGGCGGCCTCCGCTCGATCGAGGAACGTCTGAAAGCCCGCCCCGGCGACGCCGATGCGCTCAGCTGGGCCGCCATGTTCCACGCCGCACTCGGCCAGCGTGCCGAGACGGAGCAAGCGCTGCGCACCTACGCCAACTACCGCGACCTCTCCACCGGGCGCTGGGATTTCAATTACTGCGTTCCGCTGCTCCGCATGGGCGAGCGGCTCGACGAAGTCATCGCCCGCCTCTCGAAATCGCTGCGGGACACCAGGAATTTCAACCGCATCCTCTACGCGTGGGCACGTTACTCGCCGGAGTTCGACCCCGTGCGCGGGCACCCGGAATTCGAACGCCTGCTGCGCGAAGTCCGACCCAGCACCGCCGTGCCGTTCGAAGGCGGCCCTGCAACCCCGTAGCGAACCGACGATCGCGATAAGCGATCGCGCGCAGTCTACGTATTTCAACGAGCGGAGAAGCGCACCTCGCCGCTCGCGAGACCGTCGGACTCCACGCGCAGCGTGATCGCGCCGCCGGCGCCCGCCTTCGGACGCACGATGGCGAGCGCGAGACCATTGAAGGCTGCGCGCTCGGCGCTGGCGAATATCCGGTGATCGGTCGGATCGCCGTTGTCGGTCGCCACGAGATCAGCAGCGCCGGTCACGGAGAACTTCAGCAGCGGCTTAGAGCGCGGCACAACGAGGCCGTCTTTGTCGATGACGGCGACCGTCACGAACGCGAGGTCGCTGCCGTCGGCGCGCACTTCGGTGCGGTCGACCGTCACGCGCAGCGACGCTGGCGCACCGGTCGTGCGCTGCACGGCTTCAGCCCACGGCTGGTCGTTCTTGTAGGTGACAACCTTCAACTCGCCGGGCTGATACTTCACGTCGTCCCAGCGGAAACGGTATTCGAGCGGGCCGCGCGTCTTGCGTCCGAGCGATTGGCCGTTGAGGAACAACTCAGCTTCATCGCCTGAAGAGTAGACGTGCACCGGCGTGACTTCGCCGACTCGTTCCGGCCAGTTCCAGTGCGGCAGGATGTGCGCCATCGCCAGTTCGGGGCGCCAGCGCGCCTGATAGAGATAAAAGCGGTCCTTCGGAAAACCCGCGAGGTCGACGATGCCGAAGTAGCTGCTGCGCGACGGCACGCGGATTTTGCCCAGCGCGGCGAGTTCCTGCGCCGCTTTCTCGCGTGCGACGGGATCGGCGAAGTTCAGCAGATTCGTCGCATCGCTGTCGAACGGCGTCGGCTCGCCGAGGTAGTCGAAGCCCGTCCAGACGAACTCGCCGAGCACGTAGGGATTTTCGTCGAGCGCCTTCCACTCGACGTCCGGCGGCCACGCCCACCACGGCGCGTAGAGATCGTAGCTGCTGACGTGGAAGTTGGATGCACCGTCGGACTTTTTGTCCGAGACCGGGAAGAAATACTCGCCGCGCGAGCTGATCGTCGACGCCGTCTCCGAGCCCATCATCACGACGTGCGGGTGGCGCGCGTGGAGCTTCGCATATTCGGCGGGCTTGTAGTTGAAGCCGATCGCATCGAGCACCGACTCGAAGCCTTGGTAAGCGGACGGCGGCTTGTCGCTGCCGATCACGACGCCGCGCGTGCGGTCCTCTTCGCGCACGATCGCGGCGAGGTGCGCGGCGAGTTTCCAGCCCTCGGGCGATCCGAGTTCGGGCAACTCGTTGCCGATGCTCCATTGGATGACGCTCGGATGATTACGATCGCGGCGAATCATCGCGCGCAGATCGCGCTCGTGCCAGTCGTCGAAGAGCCGGCTGTAGTCGTCGGCCTTCTTGCCGTTCTGCCAGGCGTCCGAGAGTTCCGTCATCACGAGGAAGCCCATGCGGTCACACAGCTCGAGGAGTTCCGGTGCGGGCGGATTGTGGCTCGTGCGAATGGCGTTGCAGCCGAACGACTGCAAAATTTCCAGCTGCCGCTCGAGAGCACGCGTGTTGATGGCGGCGCCGAGCGCGCCGAGATCATGGTGCATGCAGACGCCGCGGAGCGGGATGCGCTCGCCGTTGAGCTTCAACCCCTCTGTCGCGCTCATCGTCACCGTGCGGATGCCGAACGGCGTGCGCACGACGTCGATCTCGCGGCCGTCGCGCACCACGCGCGTCTCGGCGATGTAGCGGTTGCGTTCACGCAGGCTCCAAAGCTTCGGCGCCGACACGCGGACCGTGTGCGCCGCGTGGCCTTGTTTGCCGGCGGGCACGGTGATCGCCTGCGGCTCGGAGATCGCGACCGGTTCGCCGACGGCATTGCCGGCCGCATCGGCCGCGAACAACCGCACGCTTGCCTGCACGGCAGCGTCGGCGGCGGATCTATTGTCGAGCGTGATGCCGACATTCACGAGCGCAGCATCGGCACTGATCTGCGGTGTCGTAACGAATACGCCCCAGTGCGCCACGGCGACGTCGGCCGTCTTCGTCAGCCAGACGTTGCGATAGATGCCCGCGCCCGGATACCAGCGCGACGACTCGCGCGGCGGGCTCAGGCGCACCGCGACGACGTTTTCGGCGCCCGGCTTCACGAACGCCGTAAGGTCGACGCGCCACGAGGAGTAGCCGTAGGCCCAGCCGCCGGCGAGCTGGCCGTTGCACCACACGAGCGCGTAAGACATCGCACCGTCGAATTCGAGATAGACGCGCCGTCCCGCATCCTCGGCCGGCAGCGGGAATTTCTTCCGATACCAACCGGTCCCAGACCACGGCAGCTTGCCGGTCGAGCCCGCGAGTTCCTGCATGAACGGCCCCTCGATACCCCAATCGTGCGGCACGTCGAGCGTGCGCCACGCGGAGTCGTCGAATTCGGACTTCGGAAATTTCAGCCACCACATGGGTCGCGCCGGCGCCGCGACCGGCCGCGGCGCCTGGTAGTTCAGCAGATGATCGCCCGTCGGCAGCATCCACGGCTTCACGCGCTCGTAGTTGAGCGACTCGCCCGCATCGGGATCGTCGCCCTTGAAGAATTTCCACCCGGTATTGAACGAGACGCGCTCGCGTCCGCCCTCCGCCCCGAACGCCACTCCGACCAACAAGGTCATCCACAGAAATGCACGCTTCATGCACGCGCGACTCTACGCGCGCCGCGACCGAGTGCCATCCCGCAGTTGCGGACCGATGCGCTCCGCTGGCGTGCCGCGCGAGCGGTAGCGGGAGCCGTGAGGCTTTCGTGACTCACACGTGGCGAAACTCTGACGAGTTCCGCTACGTTGTCGTGTTGCTTCTACGCCGCGGGCTGCAGCGCGCCGGCGTTCCAGCTGGCGCGATAGATCGGGTGGCCTTCGCACTCGCCGACGCGCACCGGGTTGTAGCGACGAATTAACCCCGCGCCGCACGCGCTCCATGCCGTTTGCAAAAGACACTTCGGATGAAACACGTCCATCTCGTGCAATGCACATTGCAGCAATCGAGTGCCAATCCCTTGCCCGCGGAACGGCGCGCGCAGCGCCACGCTGGTCATGTAGACGGCGCTGCAATCCGCGGCTGACGTCGCGAAGTGCGCGAGGGTCATGCCGCCGTCGCGCTCGCCGCGCAGAAGCCGCGCTTCGCCGGCACCGTTGAGAGGCACCAGCCAGCAAAATCCAGCAACGGCCCCACCTGGCTCCAACGCCAAGGCGAGCCCGCGGGGCGCGATGCCGAGCAACGTGAGGTCGGATTCGAGCGTCCCGAAATCCGCATCGTCGTGCGTCGGGAAATGCTCGGCTTCGATCGCGCGCAGTTCGCGAATGGTGGAAAACGCATCGCGGCCCGACTCGCCAAACGACACGACGGCGGTCCACGAAATGGGAACAGCAGAAAGGGAGGTCACGCTCGCTATTTTGGTCGGCGGGCGTTGTCACCCCATCGGATAGTTGCCGCGAGGCGCGCCTATCACCGGCACTTCGACACACCCCAGAATTCCTGCTGGTTTCTTGGAACGTTCTGCCGCAGTCATTTACAAAATGTCATAGCTCGGAACGCTGCCGCACCGCGACGTTTTGGCGTGCCCGACGACGTTCCCGCCGCGAAAAAATCAGGCTCCGGCCTGCGTCTCCACCCATCGCACCGCATGTCGGACGAGCGCGGTGCCGTCGGTGATGCCGAGCTTGCTTTTGATATTCGCGCGGTGGACATCGACCGTCTTGGTGCTCAGGTGCAGCTGGTCCGCGATGTCGTGCGTGCTCTTGCCCTGCCCGATGAGTTGAAAAACCTCGAACTCGCGATCGGTCAGTTTCGCGATCGGGGAATTCGACTGCCGCGGCGTGCCGCCGTGCAAATTCTCAAGCAGGCGCGCGGAGAGGCGCGGGCTGACGTAAATCTCACCGCGCAGGACCTGGCGCAATGCCGCCAGCAACGCCTCGCCGCCGGCTTCCTTCATGATGTAACCGCGCGCTCCCGCCCGCAGCATGCGCTCGGCGTAGACGAGTTCGTCGTGCATCGAGATGACGAGCACCGGCAGGTTCGGATGCAGGGCGTGGAGATCCTTGATGAATTCGGCGCCGCTGCGGCCGGGCATCGTGATGTCGCTCAGGACCAAATCCGGTTTCACGCGCGGCAGCGCTTGCAGCGCTTCGGCCGGATTGCCCGCCTCGCCGGACACTTCCATGTCCGGCTGCCGATCGATGAGCTGCGCCAGTCCCGCCCGCATGAACGGGTGGTCGTCGACCACGAGGATGCGTTGGCGCTTCGTTGTCGCAGCGGGTGCTTCCGGAGCAGGCGGAGGTGAATTTTTTCGCGGTTTCTTCATGGCCGGGGCCAAAGGCAGGAAATGGCAGTGCCGCCGCCGCGAGCGCGTTTCACGGTCAGCTCGGCGCCGATCAAGCTGGCGCGGTGCTGCATGAGTCCGAGGCCGGTGCCCCGTTTCTCGGCTCCGTCCTGAAGGCCGACGCCATCGTCGGCGACTTCCAACGCGATTCGCTCCGCGCGCCGCACGAGGCTCAGGCGAATCGTCTTCGCGCGCGCGTGCCGGACGGCATTGTTCACGGCCTCCTGCGCGATGCGGTAGAGATGGCCGGCAGTGTGCGTGTCCGCGAGCTCGACGGGGCAGTCCGTCAGATAAACGCAATGCACGCGTCCCAACGCGTTCGTGCGATCGGCGAGGGCCGTCAATCCGTGGTGCAGGGCTTCCGGGCCTTGCCCGAGCGGCACGAGTCCACGAGCCAGGAAACGCGTCTGCGCAATCGCTTCGCGCAGCATGCCGCTCATCTGGTCGAGGCGCGTGGAAACCTTCGGATGCGTGAAGGCGGTGTCCTCCTTCAACGCGGTGCACATGAGTTCGAGCGCCGTGAGCAGCTGGCCCAAACCGTCGTGCAAGTCGGCGCCGATGGCGTGGCGCTCGCGCTCGCTGGCGGCGAGGACCTCGGCTTCCAACCGCACCTGTTCGGCGCGAGCGGCGGCGAGCGCCTGATCCCGCGCGATCGAATCCAGCACCCGCTGGGCCACACCCGGCAGCAGGTCGAGCAGCGCGGTGTCTTTCATCACGTAGTCCAACGCGCCGTGTTTCATCACCTCGACGGCCGACTTCTCGTCGCCCTGACCAGTGACGACGACGAATGGCACCGCGAGGCCCGTCGAAGTGTATTTGTTCAGCAACTCCACTCCCTGCGCATCGCGGAGCTTGAGGTCGAGCAACAGCAGATCGTGCGAGGAAGCCTTGAGCGCCTCGAACGCCTCGCGGCAGCTCGTCGCCGTGTCGACTTCATGGCCTTCGGCGCGCAACGCCTCCGCCATGAGAATCAACAAGCCCTCGTCGTCATCGACGACGAGAATACGGGCGGGAGTGCGACCGACGGGACTCACTTGCTCGCAACCGGCGGCACGAGCAACAGCATCACGAACATGCCCAGCCGGCGGATTGCCTCGGTGAACTTGTCGTAATCAACCGGCTTCTGGATGTAGACGCTGCACCCGAGTTGGTGGCAACGCTCCACCTCGCGCGAATCGTCGGTCGTCGTGAGCATGATGACCGGCAGTTTGCGCAGTTCGGGATCGGACTTGATGCGCCGGAGCACCTCGATGCCATCGACCTTGGGCATCCGAATGTCGAGCAGCACCAAGTAGGTGCCCTCGTGACTGCGCAGGACCTTGCCGTCCTGATCGAAAAAATAGTCGAGCACCGCCTGGCCGTCGCGGAAGTGCTCGATCGGATTTTTGAGGCCGGCCATTTCCAGGTTTTCCCGGATGAGGATGGCGTGGCCTTCGTCGTCTTCGACGATGAGAATGGTAGGAGATTTGTTCATGGCGTGGTCCGGCACCGCGCGATTACGCCGCCGGCAATGAAACGCGGAAGATGGAACCGCTGTTCGGCGCGCTCTCAACCCAAATCCGGCCGCCCTGGCGTTCGAGCACGCGCTGCGCGATGGCGAGCCCGAGCCCCTCGCCCGGCGAATCGGCCGGGTTGAGCCGGTGGAAAATCTCGAAAATTTTCGCCTGATGCTCGCGCGCGATGCCGATGCCGTTGTCGGCGACCTCGTAGACCGCCATGCCTTGCTCGACGCGCCCGTTGATGTCGATGCGCAGCGGCCGATCCGGCGAGCGATACTTGAGCGCGTTGTCGAGGAGGTTCGCGAACACCTGATTGGTCTGGGCGCTGTCACCGGCGCAACGCGGCAGCACGCCCACGCGAACCTGGGCCCTGGCCTCGTCGAGTTGGAACTTCATTGCCGCCGTGATCTCGGAAAGCATCGCATTCATGTCGAGCGGGCGGAGGTTCAGCGCGACCCGGCCGAGCCGCGAATAGTGCAGCAGGCCCGCGAGCAACGCCTCCATCTTGGTCACGCCCGCGCTGATGAACTTGAGCGCTTGCGGAATCGTGACATCGAGCGGCTTGCGCAGCGCCTCGCCGGCCACTTTGCCGTCGGGCGCCGCCGCGATGGCCTCGCGGATTTGCTCGCAGGCGCGCGTCAACTGCCGGCTGAAGCCCTGCACGTTGACGAGCGGCGAACGCAGATCGTGCGAGACCGTATAGACGATCGCCTCGAGTTCCTTGTTCTTCTGCGCGAGATCCGCCGCGATGCGCTGGAGCTCGAGTTCGTCGGCCTTGCGCTGCGTGATGTCCGTGCGGATCGCGATGTATTGGTAGGGTTTCCCCGCGGCGTTGAGGAAAGGAAAAATCGTCGTATCGACCCAGTAGAACGAGCCGTCCCTGGCGCGATTCTGGATCTCGCCATGCCAGATTTGGCCCCGGCCGATCGTGCTCCACAGTTCCTTGAAAAATTCCTTCGAGTGAAACCCGGAGTTGATGACGCGATGGTCCTGCCCGATCAATTCCTCGCGCGCATACTTCGAAATCGCGCAGAACTTATCGTTCACGTAGGTGATGCGGCCGGACGGGTCGGTGATCGCCACGATCGAGTGCGCGTCGAGCGCGGCTTTCATGTCGCGCAATTCGCGCGCAGCACTGACGAGTTCCTCCGGAGAGGCGGTTTGGTCGGCGGCGAGGCGAGCGATCAACTCCTCGCGCGTGAGTGCGGAAAAATCGGGCGTGGGCACGCGAAAAACGTGTTCAGGCAACCGCGCGCTGGCAAGCGCGGGCGGCCGCGATCTAGGGAAATTCTTTAGTCAGTCCCAGCCCCGGCGCCAATTACGCGTCTGCGCACCTTCTGCTATTTTCAACGCATGCAAGCGATCCACGCCGCCCCTGCCCTCCCCTTCGTGCCCGCCACGACTTCCCGCGACTCCGGTCGCAGCGTCATCCAGCACCTCGAGCGTGCTGCGATCTTCCAGGACTACAAGGACGCCTTCGAAGCCACGACCGGCCTCCCGCTCGCCCTGCGCGCCACCGGCACCTTCAACTCTCCGCTGCACGACTCGAAGCGCGTGAACCCGTTCTGCCAGCTGATGGCCGGCCGCAACAAGACCTGCGCCAACTGCCTCCTCGTCCAGCAACAGGCCGAAGAGCAGGCGCGCGACGAAGCGAAGACCTTCCAATGCTTCGCCGGTCTCAGCGAGGCCGCCGTGCCGGTCCGCGTCGGTGAGCAGGTGCTCGGTCACCTCCAGACCGGCCAGATCATTCTCCAAGCCCCCAGCCAGGCCGGCTTCAAAGCCATCTCGCGCCAGATCAGCCCCGACACGTCGGCCAAAGAGGTCGAAAGCATCAAGAAAGCCTACTTCGGCACCCGCGTCCTCTCGAAGTCGCAATTCGAATCCATCGTCCGCCTGCTCTCCGTTTTCTCGCAACACCTCTCCTCGATCAGCAACCAGGTGATGGTGCAGGAATCGACCGCTGAGTCTCCCGTCGTCGCGAAGGCCCGCGCCTTCATTCAGGAGCACTACACCGGCGAAATCTCCGTCGGCGAAGTCGCCCGCGCCGTGAACATGAGCACGTTCTACTTCTGCAAGGTGTTCAAGGGCGGCACCGGTCTCACCTTCACGGACTACCTCGCGCGCCTGCGCGTCGAGACCGTCAAGCAACAGATGATCAACCCGCACATCCGCGTCAGCGAAGCGGCTTTCGCCGCCGGTTTCCAGTCGCTCTCCCAGTTCAATCGCGTGTTTCGCCGCATCGCCGGCGAGTCCCCCAGCGACTACCGCGAGCGCGTCGTCGGCAGCATCCCGCACTCCGAGCACGGCACCCGCGCCGCCTAAACTTCAGCGCTCCCGCGCTCCCAAGTCCGTATTACGGCAGAGTCCGTAATACGAACTTTTGTTTTGGATCGTGCGATCTCCGCCACGTGCGGTTCGAGACCGCTCATGCACGTAACGCCTGATCGTGCTCACGAGCGCCTCGCCCAAGTATCGAGCGCGGGCGGCCACCAGCGCCGTCAGGAACATCGAGCGCGCGAACTACGGGGCACTCGGCGGCTCCACGAACGCGGCGAGCGCGTAGATCAGCGCCGCATTCCAGTTCAGCGCGATTTCGTTTTGGCGAAAATCCGCCATCTCATCGACCCAGCTGCGACCGGTTGGATGACCGCCGCCCACGAGATAGCCGGGCCAAGCCGGCTCGCCGCGCCGATCGTGCGGGTGTGCCGGCGGCTGATACCCCAGACCAGTCACGTAAGAGCGCCCGTGAAAATTTCGTCCGAGCAAAAACCCGATCGCATGCGCGGCGGCGCCGCGGCGTTCCGCGGACGCCTGAATGCGATTCGCCAGGTGCAATAAAAACGTCTGGCTCGCCGTGTCGCCGTTGGCCCCCCAATACCACGTGCCGGCCTCGCCCCCAAGCGGACGGCCATACGGGTGTGCTCCCGCGACCGCGACGATGCGGTCGGCTTGTGCGAGCAGTTGCGACCGCAAACGCGCCACAAGTTGCGCGTCGCGACCCGCCGCGTCGTTTTCGAGATACGTCGCCAGACCAAAATCCCGCACGTCGCCCCAAGTCGGCCCGCGCAACGTGAACTCCTCTTTCGCCGCGCGACGCTCAAACTCCGCGAGGAACTTCGGGTCGCGAGTGGTTGCCCACATCTCCGCGGCGGCCCAAAGCCGCCCTGCCGCATCGGGCACGTCGTAGGCACCCGTTTTAAACGCCTCCTGCTCCGGCTTCACATTCTCCGGATGACGCTCCAGGCACGCCCAGCTCCGACGCGCCGCGGCCAGGCAGCGCTCGGCAAACGCCGCATCGAACTCCGCGTAATGTCGCGCCGCCATCGCCATCACCGCCACGAAATGCGCGGTCGCGTTCGTGCTCCACGTCGTGAAATAACGCGGCGTGACGTCCTGGTCCGGCGCACCCCAATAGCGGAAATCGAGCTGCGAGAGCTTGTGGTGCACCCGACCGTCCTCCGCCTGCATCGTGAAAAACCAGTCGAGTTCCCAACGCATTTCGTCGAGCAGGTCCGGCACGGTGTTGGCGCGTTCAGCCGCTGGAAGATCGAGAGCGACGCGCTCGATACGCGGCCGGAAGTGCTCCCACGCCTTGAAGAGCAAGCCGAGCGAGTAGCCGGCATTCACGATGTATTTGTTGTAGTCGCCCGCGTCGTGCCATCCGCCCGTCGCCGAACGGCGCACATGCCCGCCACCGGCGTGGTCCAACCAGCCGTCTTCCAAATGGCACGGACCATGAGCGAACACCTGACCGCGCCACTCGCCGTGCACGCCGGTGGGACTCCCGCAACGCCACAGCGTGAGCCCCCGCGCCACGAGCCCGTAGGCCTCATTCCAAGCGTCCCGCGCGATCACGAACTCCGGCGATCGGCCCGCACCCGGAACATCCACTTGATAGCGGCCCGCCTCCCGAAACGCGCTGAAATCCGCCACGCGCACCGTCTCATCGGTATCGGTGGCCGCGCTCCGCACCGTCGGTCCGAGCTGACCACGCCACACGACTTCCTCGGTGCCGGCTCGGCGCAACGTGAACTCCGTGGCGCTCGCGCCGTCCGGGACGACGACAGTGGCACGCTTGGGGGCGTCGGGCGGAAAGCCGATCGAGTTTAAACGCACCGGTGCACCCGCGACCGTCGCGTCCAGCGCGGCTGCGCCGGCCAAGAATGCACCAAGGATGAAAACACGAAGGATCATGAGCGAGAGGGACCGAGATTTGCCGGTGAAAGCCGGCACTCAACCCCAACACCGCGCGTCACGCCAGCACCGTGAACGTCACAACCCGATCCCCGACGAATAGTTGAATCTCCCCCGACTCCAACCGCAGCGTTCCCTCCGCGTCCGGGAACGCCAGATCGCGCTCCGGGACGATCTCCCAGCGAAACACCCGCGACTCACCGGCGCGGAGCTCGGCGGACGCAAAGTGTTTTAGATCGCGCAGCGGACGCGTGATGCTCGCAGCGGGATCGCGGATGAACCACAGCACGCTCTCGATACCCGCGCGCGCGCCGGTGTTCGTCACCGTCACCTCCGCAGTGAGCATCTCCCCCGCCCGAACGTTCGCTCGTGAGAGCGTGATCTCACCGTAAGCGAAGGTCGTGTAACTCAGCCCGTGTCCAAATGCGTAGTGCGGCGTTGTGGGCACATCCTGATAAAAGCCCTCCGGGTCCCTTCGCGCGCGCGGCCGCATGTTATGATACAGCGGAATCTGCCCCGTGGTGCGGGGCCACGTGATCGCGAGCCGTCCCGACGGATTCGCCTCTCCGAGCAGGACACGCGCAATCGCCGCGCCTGCACGCGAACCCGGCTGCCACGCCGCGAGAATTGCGCCGACGTGCGGCTCGATGCGGGGCAACTCGATCGGCCGGCCGCTGACCAAGAGGAGCGCCGTCGGCTTGCCGAGCGCCGCCACCTCGAGCGCCAGTTGCTCTTGCACGCCGGGCAGCGCGATCGACGAGCGCGAAGCGTTCTCGCCGCTCATCGACCATTGTTCACCCAGGCACAGCACCACGAAATCCGCTGCACGCGCCGCGGCGATCGCCTCGGAAAAACCGTCCCGGCTGTCGCCCTCGATCGCGCAGCCCGGCGCGACGACGAGTTCAGTTCCTGCGGGTAACCGTGCTTTCAGTTCCGCCGCGATGCTCGGGGTCTCATCGCCCCGTCCCTGCTGGGCCCAAGAGCCGAGCAGCGCACTCTGGTCCACGGCAAGCGGGCCGATCAGCGCGATGCGCTTGGCCGCCGCGGGCAACGGCAGCACGGCGCCCTCGTTCTTGAGCAGGACGAGCGAACGGATCGCGACCTCCTCGCAAAGCGCGAGCTGACTCGCATTCGGCGCGGCGCCGGTGAGTGAGGTCGGTTCAACGAATGGCCGCTCGAACAATCCGATCTCGAATTTCACCCGCAACACACGTCGCACCGCCTCATCGACCGCGGCGAGCGACACGCGACCGCCGCGCACGAGCTCCGCGAGGTGCCGACGATAGAAGCCGTCGGCCATGTTCAGGTCGACGCCCGCCGTCAGCGCCAGCGCGGTGGCGTCAGCCTCTGTCGCGGCGTAGCCTTGATGCAGGAGCTGCAACACCGCGTTCCAGTCTGATACGACGAGTCCCTCGAATTTCCAGCGCTCGCGCAGAATCTCGGTCAGCGTCAGGCGATTCGCTGAAGTCGGAACGCCGTTGAGGTCGTTGAACGCGCTCATCACCGATTTCGCCCCAGCGCGCACGCAGGCCTCGAACGGCGGGAGGTGCCGTTCCCATAGCGCTTGGGGCGAGATTTCGGTCGCGCTGTAGTCACGTCCGCCCTCGGAGGCGCCGTAACCGACATAGTGTTTCAGGCACGCCGCGATCGGCGTCGGCGCTTCCTGATAGCCGCGCACCGAAGCCTCCGCAAAGCGACTCGAGGCGAACGGCGACTCGCCAAACGTCTCCGCCACCCGGCCCCAGCGCGGATCGACGCAATGATCGACCATCGGCGCGAAGGTCCAGTCGACGCCCTGCGCGCGGGCCATCGCGGATGTCTCGGCGCAGGCGCGACGAATCAGCTCCGCATCCCACGTGCAGGCCTGCGCGAGCGGAATCGGCGTGATCGCGCGATAGCCGTGAATGACGTCGCAGCCGAAAATCGCGGGAATGCCGAGACGCGACTGCTCAACGCACATCCGCTGCAGCGCGTTGCGCGTGGCCAAGTCAGCCTGAATTCCGTTCAGGATGAACGACCCGTAAGTCGGCCGAAACTCGTCGGGTCGCTCCGCGAGATTGTTCGGATTGGCGTCGCCGATGCCGCACTGGTGCAGTTGGTCGACCTTCTCCTCGAGCGTCAGGCGCGAGAGGAGATCGGCGACGCGCGCAGCGACGGGCAGCGTGGGATCGCGGAACCGCTCGTTTCCCGTCGTCATTTAACCAGAGGCGAAAGCAACTTGGTCCAGACGGCGTAGCCACCCGCCGCCATATGCAGGCGATCCGCCAAATAAAGCGCTTCGTCCGGCGAACCGTTGGCCGCGAGCATGCCCGGATTCGTGTCGACGAACGAGCGACGCGGATCGGCCGCGCAAAATTTCGCAATCTCCGCGTTGGCCGCGGCCATTTTCTCCCGCAGGGCCCAGCGCGACGGCGCGTATTGGAGCGACACGAATAGAATCTTCGTTTCCGGGCGCACGGCGTGAACCTTGGCGCAGAAGAGCTCAAAGTCCTTCACGACCTGCTCGGGCGATTTGCCAGCCGCCACGTCGTTGGTGCCGGAGTAGAAGACGATCAGGCGCGGATGATGCGGCAACACGAGGCGATCGAAGTGCACGATCGCATCGGCGATCTGCGAGCCGCCGAAACCGCGATTCACCACCGGCACGCCCGGAAAATCTTCCTTCAGTGTTTTCCACATCCGGATCGACGAACTGCCGAGGAAGAGCACGCAACCCGGCGCGCTGGGCGCCGTGGCGTCTTGTGCGGCGAATTCCGCCATCGCAACCGACCAGTCGGCGGAAGCGACGGGATCGGCCGCAAAGACGGCCACCGTCGTGGAAACGGCAAAGCATGCGGCGAGGGCCGCGCGACGAAGCGTGAGCAGGAGCGATTTCATGGGGCGAAGAAAAGGTGCAGGCGGATTGGTCACTCGAGCTTGAAGCTCGCCGTCAGCGTGGACGTTGCATCCGGGCCGACGAAGACGTCGAACTCGCCCGCCTCGGGACCGAACGTCATGTCCGCGCGCCAGAACGCGAGGTCCACCGGCGTGAGTTGAAACGAAACTTCGCGCACTTCACCGGCCGCGAACTCGATTTTCTGAAAGCCCTTCAACTCGCGCACCGGACGCGTGACCGAGCCGAAGCGATCGCGCACGTAGAGTTGCACGACCTCTTCACCCGAGCGCGAGCCGGCATTGCGCACGCGCATCGTCACCGTGATCGCGCCGTCCTCACGGAGTGTCGGAGCGCTGAGGCGCAATTGATCGTAGACGAAGGTCGTGTAGCTCAGCCCGAAACCGAACGGATACTGCGGCGTGTTCGGTGAGTCGATGTAGCGCGAGTAGTAAGGATCCTTGGCATCCTTCGGCTCCGGGCGCCCGGAGTTTTTGTGCGCGTAGAAGAGCGGAATCTGGCCCACCGAACGCGGCCAACTAATCGGAAGTTTGCCGGAGGGATTGTAGGCGCCGGTCAACACATCGGCGATCGCCGGCCCGCCCATGGTGCCCGGGTGCCACGGCACGAGGATCGCGTCGACCATCGCTTCGATGCGGTCAAGTGATTGCGGACGCCCGGCCATCACGAGCAGAACGATGGGCTTGCCGGCCTGGTGCAGTTCTTCGAGCAACGCCATCTGCGGACCGGAAAAATCGAGCGACGTCCGGCTCGTCGACTCGCCGGACTGCTTGTAGCTCTCGCCGAGCGCCGCGACCACGACATCCGCAGCTTCCGCCGCTGCGCGGGCGGCCGCGAAGCCGCTGCGATCGTCGCCCTCGGTCGCGCAGCCCGGCGCGTAACGAAAATTCTCACCGTAAACCTGCTGCAAGGCGGCGCGCACGGTCACCGTGTCGTGGCGATCGGCCCGCGCGTGCCAGGTGCCGACTTGGTCGAGAGGTGAATCTGCCAGCGGGCCGACGAGAGCGACTTTCAGACCGCTCGTCTTCAGCGGCAGCAAGTCCTGCTTGTTCTTCAGGAGAACGCACGAGCGTCGCGCCAGATCGCGCGCCACTTCGAGATGGCGCGGGTGCAGGAGCAGCGATGCCTCGCGCTGCGGATCGCTGAAACGATACGGATCGTCAAAGAGTCCGAGGCGGAACTTGGCCGCGAGGATCGCGCCGACGGCTTGATCGAGCCGCGCCTCGGTTACCTTGCCCTCGCGCACGAGTTGCGCGAGGTGCGGGCCGAAGGCCGCATTCTCCATGTCCATGTCGAGACCGGCGTTGAACGACTTCAACGCCGCTTCGCGCAGATCGCCCACATAGCCGTGCGCGCGCATTTCGGCCGCGCTCGCCCAGTCGGACACCACGAAGCCCTTGAAGTCCCACTCGCGACGCAGCACCTGGTCCAACAGGAACGGGTTCGCGGAGCACGGCGTGCCGTCGAGATCGTTGAACGCCGCCATGAAGGTCACGACGCCCGCCTCCTTCGCGGCGCGAAACGGCGGCAGATACACTTCGCGCAGCTGACGCTCGGTCACGTCCGTCGTGAAATAGTCGCGCCCCGCCTGCGCGGCGCCGTAGGCGGCAAAGTGCTTCGCACACGCCAGCACGCGGTCCGTGCCTGAGAACGAGCCGTCACCTTGAAAACCGCGCACCCGCGCGCGGGCAATGGCCGATCCGAGAAACGGATCCTCGCCCGCGCTCTCGGCAATGCGGCCCCAGCGCGGATCGCGCGCGATGTCCACCATCGGCGCAAACGTCCAGTGCAGGCCGGCCGCCGCAGCTTCGATGGCGGCGATGTGCTCGGCCTCTTCGATGCGCGACATGTCCCACGACGCAGCCGACGCGAGCGGGATCGGGAAAATCGTCCGATAGCCGTGGATGACATCGAGCCCGAAGAGCAGCGGAATTTTCAGACGCGAGTGCTCGACGGCAATCTGTTGCCATTTGCGCGTCTGCTCGACGCCAACGACGTTGAGCATGCTGCCCACCTGCCCTCGCTCCATCGCCGGCATGATCGACGACTGCGACGCCGGGCCGGTCATGTCCTTCCGCGACGAGTATTGGACGAGTTGCCCGACCTTTTCCTCGAGCGTCATGCGTCCGAGCAGGTCGCGGACACGTTCGTCGACCGACGGTGTCGGCGCAGCGCGGAGCGCGAGGGAGATCAGGCCAAGGACAACGATGACGAGGGCAGAACGAACGAAACGCATCTTGAACGAGGAAGTAGGTTGTAGGGCCTCACCTCGTGTGAGGCCTTTGGCTCGCACCGGGCGCGAGGCTCGACGGAAGGTCGAGCCCTACACCCGGAGGAAAGACGCACAGTCGGCGGAGGACGATCGAAACTCAGTAAGCAATCGACAGTTTCGCCGGGAGCCTGTCGATGCGGATTTCGCTGCCGCCCGGCGAAACGAGGTGGCCGTCGCCCGACACCGAACGGATCGGACGCGACAACGGCGACCGCAGGATCACGCCTCCAGCCGGAATCGTGAGGCCATCCGCGATCGTCACGTCCACGGCATTCACCGAGCCATCCGCGGCACGGCGGCTCTTGAGCGTGTAGCTGATTTTCCCGCAGTAAGTCGGCAGCGAAATCACCTCGATGCCGGCCGGATCGGTCACCCAGGCGTCGGCGACGCCAGCCGCGACGACCAACGCTTCGTCCTGCTCGCGCTCATAGACGAACATGCCGCGCACCGAGCGAATGAAGTCCGAGCCGCACCAGGTGTGCGGCATGTCGCCGATCATGCGCGGCGTTTTCGGATCACGGAAAACGACCTCCGCCCAGTGGTTCCAGCCCGCGGGGCGGCGCAGCGACATGAAGTAGTCGAGACAGGCCAGCGCGCGGTCCTTTTGGCCGAGGTAAACATAGGTGCCAATCACGCGATTCTCGTAGGGCGTGAGGTCGAGCCACTCCAACTTGCCGTCGCGACGAGCCACAAAGCGCTCGAAGTATTTTTCGAACGTCCGGCTCAGCGCCGGCTCCGGCAGGTGACCGACCTCGTTACCGGGTTGCACGAGCACCGTCGTCGAAGTCGCATCGAAATCGCCGAGTTCCGCACAACCGGGGATGTAGTCGACGCCAGTGTTCTGCATCGCGAGACGGATCGAGTTGTAGAAGTCCTTCCGGAAATCGTCGCGCTCGGCGGCGAATTCCTTGGCGGCTTCCGTCTCACCAAGGATCTCGGCGATCGTCGTCGCGTCCTTCAAACCGCGCAGCGTGAACGCGTCGTCCCAATAGGAATGCATCGGCTTGGCCGAGTATCCTTCGTGGCTGATCGATTCCGGCATCAGCCCGTAGAGCGCGCGCTGCTCCGGCGTGCCGCTGCGGTAGGGCTCGACCTTGCGCGTCGCGCGCAGCTCCTGGATGTAGCGCACGGTGCGGACGACATGCGGCCACTTGGCGCGCAACCACTCTTTATCCTGCGTGAAGTGGTAGACCTGCATGAACAGGTAGATCAGCTGACCGTGACTGTCGTGCTCCGGCGTCGGGTCGCCGCCAAGCTGGTCGACCACGCAAGGCACTTTGCCGCTGGGAAACTGGAACGGCGCATACCAGTCCGCGAAAGCCTTCACGGCGTCGTTCAACCCGAGTTCGAGCAACGCGGTCGAGGTGAGCGAGCCGTCGCGAATCCACGAGCGCTGGTAGTTGCGCGAGCCCGGCTGGAAGCGCGCGCCGTCCTGGTTGATGAAGATGTAGGCGAGGTTCGACTTGATGGTGTCGATCACCGGCTGCGCGGCGGCCGGCAGGCGCACTTGAAAGAGATCGAGCTTGGCTTCCCACATCGCCCGCGTGGCGGCTTGGGCCTCGTCGGCGTAGCCCGCGGCTTCCTCGGCCGAGATGTTCGACGGAATCGGTTCGCCGCCGGCGTGGAACGGAGACGCCACGCGCACTTCCTTGCTCGCACCGGTCGCGAGTTCGAACTCGTAAGCGAGCGCGGCTGAGGCGAAGCCGTTTTTGTCTTCCACGCTGTTTGGTTCCGGCACGACGCCGCGCGCGAGATGCTCGGTGACCTCGCCGCCCGCGAAGGTCGTCGCGCCAAAAGCGCTCGGATGATCGAGCGGAATCAGGTGCCGATCGCCCACCTGCACGACGCCGCCCGCGAGTTGCACGCGCTCGATGCGCGCCCAGCCCGCGGCGCGGAACAGGCTTTGCCATGGCGGATTCACCTGAAACGGACGAATCGCGAGGAAGAGTTTGCCCTTCACCGGCTGGCCCGCGTTCTCGAGCCGGTAGCGCGTGAGCAGCACGCTGTTCGGGCCCGCGGGACCGGCGGCGAACGTGGTGATGCGCAGCGTCAGGTCGCCGCGCTTCCACTCGACCGTCGGGATCGGGAGATAACCGTTCTCGAGCGACTGCGTCAGCTGCACATCATTCCAAGTGATGAGCTGGCCATCGATGTAGAGGAACGGCTCGACGGTGAACGCCGAGCGCGCGACCTCGATCTGGCCGGTTTCCGCAATCAACGCATTGTCGCCATCGGCCGGACTTCCCGCCGTCGTCCAGAAGCACTGTTCGCCGAGGTAGTATTTCGGAAACAGGCCGCGGCGCTCCTGGCGCGCGATGCCCTCGAAGAAGGTGTTCTCGTTGAGTCCGAACTGCGGTGGCAACACTTCGAGTCGCGCGAGTTCGACGCCCGAAGCCGCTACGCCGGCCGGCAGCGCGAGGCGGAGGAAGTTGCCCTGTTTCTCGGGGAGATAGACGTAATCGCGTCCACCGTTTCCGCTCTCGACCGACGCGATCGTCTGCCAATCGCGACCGTCGCTGGAGGTTTGCACGTCGTAGCGCGCGGCGTGTTTGCCCGGGGCCCAGTCGAGGGCGAGACCACCGAACTCACGCTCGTAACCGAAATCCAGCGTCAGCGACTGCTCCCCTGCTCCGGCCGCATTTGCACTCGCAGGCACGGACCAGTTTTCGGTCACGGTGCCGCGCGCGTCGGTCTTCGGCGAACCGTGCGTGGCCGTGACTTTCGCCCGCGCATTGGCCGCGAGGGAATCATCGATCGGCTCGAAGCGAAGGTTCGAGATGTAGATGCGGCCCTTGCCGCCTGTCGCCGAGGAGACGACGAACTCGATGGCACGCACGTGTTTGATTTCCGGCGTGCGCAACGGTCCCCACGCGTAGGTGATGTGGCGCTTGCGAACGTGTTGTTTCTCGAACTGCTCGGGGAATTTCACCGCGAGACGCTTGATCCACCAGACGTTCTCGTGCTCGTCGATGAGCTTCACTTCGAAGTTGTTCACCGGGCAGTCGCCGCGCAGGTCGAAGGTGAACTGGTAGTTGGCCGGCAGATCGACGTTGAAGGCCTTGCGCGCGATCGCGTGGCCGTAGGCCTGACTCAGATCGAAATCGAGCACGAGGGCGCCGCCCGTTTTGCCGACCGAGTGGCTGACGGTGGCTTGCGCCCCTTCGGAGGTCGCCACCGTCCAACCTTCGGCCGTCGTGAAATCGTCGAGCTGACGCGATTGCGCGAAATTGGAAACAGCGGTGGCGACAACAAACGCAGTGGCGAGCGCAGAACGGACGAGGACTGAACGCGTTTTCATAAAGTAAATGGGCTCAAACTTGTAGGGCCTCACCTCGTGTGAGGCCTCGCTCGCGCTCGCGGGCGCGTGCCGCGCACGGGCGCGAGGCTCGACCCAAGGTCGAGCCCTACAGGAACGGAAGGTTTGCAACGGAACGGCTACGCGCCCGCTGGCGGCGCGGCGATGGCTTTGCGCTGTTTGAGCAGCGCTTTGATTTCGTAGGCGCGGGCCTCGGTCAGCGGATACTTCGCCAGCAGCCAGACGCTGACCAAGCAGATCGCGGCCGGCAGACCGATTTCCCACGCGCGGAGCTGGAAGAGCGTGGAGTCGCTCTGGGTTTTAGCGCCCTCCACGAAACCCGTGAAACGTTGCAGGTAGCCGCTGATGATCGTCGCGATCGAGACCGCGACCTTCCACCACCAGTTGTAGACGGCGAAATAAATGCCCTCGCGCCGGATGCCCGTGGCGAGTTCCTCCTCGTCGCAAATGTCCGCGATCATCGCGTTCACGAGCGAGAAGGCGAAGACCATGCCGAGCGAGAGGCACACAGTCGGAAAAATTGTCCAATACGGATGGGCCGGGTTGTAGGCGACGATTTTGGACAGGTTACCACCGATCATGAGCGCAAACGCCAGAAGCACGGTGAAGCGTTTGCCGTAGTGCTTCGAGAGCCACGTCATCGGAAACGCACCGAGAATACCGACAACGGCCCAGAGCGTGCC
This sequence comes from Verrucomicrobiota bacterium, assembly GCA_023432225.1. Taxonomy (GTDB): domain Bacteria; phylum Verrucomicrobiota; class Verrucomicrobiia; order Opitutales; family Opitutaceae; genus Didemnitutus. The sequence continues at coordinate 341,413 of JAEYUW010000002.1, read as the reverse complement.
GTTGACCGCCATGACCTCCGACGCGGCGTCGGTCTTACCGCCGAAGAGGTAGAAAATCTGGATGTAGTTGTTGAAACCCATCACGAGCTGGAACGCCACGATCAGCAGCACATACGCGCCGACCAAGCGGAGGAACGTGGTGTTGCGATACGTGGCCTTGAAACTCTGGAACACCGGAACGCGCTCCTGCTGACTCGCCTGGTGGAGTTTGCCCTCCTTGCAAACGAACGCGCACCACATCGCAGCGCCGGTGAGAATGACGCTCATGCCGAGGCAGACCCATTTAATGCCGTTGACCGTGTCGCCGCCGAAGATCGGGCGGTTCGCGAGGAAGTAGACCCACGGCAGCGTGAGGGCGCCGACGTTGCCGATGAAACTCGCGTAGGCGAAGATGCTCGTCTTCTCGTGGTAGTCGTCGGTCATCTCCATGCCGAGCGCCCCGTGCGGAATCGCGTAGATCGGCACGACGGTGTAGAAGAACAGCGACGTCACGAGAAAATAGCCGAACATCCATTCCTTGCTCCAATCGCGCGGCACCGTCCACAGCGCCCAGAACGCGATGCCGATCAACACGCCGCCGACGACGAGGAACGGGATTCGCCGCCCCCAGCGCGAGCGGCAGTTGTCGGACATGTTGCCGAGGAACGGATCGATGATTGCATCCCACAGCCGCGGGAAAGCCTGCGCGTAAGCGATCCAGATGGCGCTGACACCGAGACCCACGACGTAGACCAGATTGGTCAGCTGCACGACGGAATTGACGGCCACGATCGTGACGATCGCCCCCATGCCGTAAGCGACTTTCTGCGAAACGGGCACGCGGTCAGCCGCGGCGGTCGTGTGGTGGGAATTCATGAAATCGAGGAGAGGCAGCGGAACTCAGCGGAGCTCGCCGAGCGTTTTCCAGAGGATGGAAGGATTGTTGGTGATGAAGCCATCGACACCGCGCGCGCGCAGATCGCGGACCACGCTCGGCTCATCGATCGTGTAGATCCAGATTTTGAAGCCGCGAGCGTGCGCGGCGGCGATGTTCGCCGCGGTGAGGTTGCGATCCCACACGACGACGCGGACACCGGCGGCGGCCAGTTCGTTCCACGCTTCGTCGTCCGGCTGACCTTCGCGCAGCGGAGTCGCGCCAGTGCGGCGCGCGTGGGGCGGGCCGAGGGAGGCAAGGACTTGCTCGGGTAAGAGCGCGTGCAGCTCGCGCAGGAAATTCCAATCGAAACTCTGGACGACGACTCGATTTACCCAACCGCGCTCGCGCAACAGCTGCGCCAGCGTCGCGGCATCGCCCGCCTTGTGCTCGATGAGCGGAACCGCGTGTGCCGTCGTGATAAATTCCAGCGTCTCTGCCAAGGTCGACAGGTGTTCACTCGTGCGGCCGTCGAACCAGCGGCCCGCGTCGAGCTCGTTGAGTTCGGCCGCAGTGCGATCGGCGACCCGCAGATCTTTTCCACCCCAGCGGGCCACAGCGTCGGTGGTGCGGTCAAGCGTGCTGTCGTGGATGACGACCGGCACACCATCGCGCGAGTGATGATAATCGAGTTCGACCAGATCGGCGCCGCTCGCGACGGCGAGACGGAAAGCACCGCGCGTGTTCTCCGGAGCGGCGGAGCTGTAGCCGCGATGAGCAATCACAACGGGACGCGGGCGGTCGAGCACAGCCTCCTCTCCGGCGATCCCACTGGTGGCGACGCACGCGAGCGCCAGCTCGAGAGCGAGAATCGGGCGAAAGGCGGCGAGGCGACAGCGGAGGATCATGGGAGGTAAGGCGGCGCTTCATGAGGAAGCGCCGCCCGGGTTCAGATGTAACGTGGTTTTTAGAGCGAGAAGCTAGCCGTGAATTTGAAGGTGCGCGGTGCGGGCAGGAAATACCCGTTCGCAATCGCACGGCCGGCGCTGTCGCGCCAGGAGCCGTCGTAGCTCGTGATCACCGGATCCTTGTCGTCGAGCACGTTGAGCACGTTCAACGCGAAGCGCGCGGGAACGGAGCCGAGCTTCGTGGAGTAAGCGACCACCATGCTCGTCGTGTTGCGCTCGGCGCGGTAGTAAGTCTCGTTGCGGATGACCGTCGAGTATTGCTTGCCGGTGCGAGAGAAGCCGCCGCCGATGGAGAGACCCTTTAGCGTGTCGTTCGTGAACGTGTAGTTCGCGAAGAGGTTCGCGACGTATTTCGTCGTTCCGGCGACCGTCTTGCCGGCGACGTTGTTGTCGAGCGTCGACTGGGCGTTCACGAGCGCGGTGCGAAGATTGGTCGCGGCGGTGTTGCCGAGGTTGGCGGCAGCGTCCCATTTCGCGAAATTGGCCGCGTAGTAAGCGCGCTGACCGGCGAGAGCGTCGACGATTTCGGACTCCGGCAGCGCGTAGCTGGCCTGGAGGCGGATGTTCTTCGTCGGGTTCGCCGTGATCTCGAATTCGTAGCCGCTGACCTTCAAGGATTGCGTATCGTCGTAGGCGAGCGAGCCGAGAGCCGCGTCGCGCGTCTCGCCGCGGGCGTCGAAGTATTGATTCCAGATGTTGCCGAAGCCGATCTTCGTGCCGGTGATGCGGTCGCGCGACTTGGCGTCGTAGTAGACCGCGGTCGCGTAGTATTTGCCGTCGTCGGTCGAGTAACGGAGGCCGAGGTCGACGCCTTCGCCGCTCGTGGCCTCAAAGGGCGTGCCGTTCAGGCTCGGATTGCGGCCGGGACCGATCGGCTCGAAGTTTTTGCCGTAGTTGGCGAAAACGCCGACGTGGCCGATGTAGTAGACGGCGCCGCCCGAATACGTCGTGCCTTCCGCGGACGAGGCGGTCGTGGTCGGGATGATGGCGTTGAGGCGGAACTGGTCGTAGCTGTCGTGGCGCGCGCCGAGGAGCACGCTCAACTTGTCGTCGAGCGCGCGGATGTGCGTGAACGCGGCGACGTGCTTGAGGGTGTAATCCTCGTCGAAGTCGAACCAGTTGCTGTCGTGCGGCGCGTAGCCGACCTGGTAGTTGCCGATCGTCGCGGGCAGCGCGATGGTCGGATGCGTGTCGTCCTCGTAGATGCGGGCGCGAATGATGCGGTTGCCGGCGCCGGTGATGCCGGCGTTGAGGATTTGTGCGTTCAGCTGGCGCGCGTGCCACGTGATTTCCTGATGGCCGGCGGAGACGCTGAACGTCTGGCGGTAGGGCTGGTCGAGGAATCGCGTGTCGAGCTTATAGGTGAGCTGGGCGCGGAGTTCCTTCACGCCGCGATCCTGATTTTGCTGGCTGACCATGAAGTCGCCGTAGCGCTTGCCGAAGTTCGGATTCGCGGCGCCGTTGGGGAGCTGCTTGTTGATGTCGACGGCGAGGAAACCGATGCCCTCGTAGTTTTTCGAGTCGCGGGAGTCCTGATAATAGTAGCCGGTGACGGCGAGTTCGAGGTCGCGGGTGAAGCTGTGCGTCAGCCAGAGCGTGGCGGTGTCGTATTCCGGCTTCGACATTGCGTCCTTGGCGCCGACGGTGAACTCGCGCTTCGGAATGACGGCGATCGTGCTGCCATCAATGGTGAGCGTGCCGTTCGTCATCGAGGTCGGATACCAACCGGCCTGCGGCGCGATCGGCAGGAAGATGCCGTTGGAGCGATAGCCGACGTTCCAGTTGTTGATGCCAATGCTCGACAGCGTGGGGATGTAGACGTGCCAGTAGGTGCCACCGTCCATGCGCGCCGTGGCGCCGGAGGGAGCGGCGGCGCCACCCGGCGTGACCGGTGCGGCGGCCCACGTGTTGGAGACGGAGACGCCGTCGTAGCGGCCGGTGCCTTCGGGCGCGGTGCCGCGGAAGAAGGAGCGCTCCGCCCGACTCGCCTCGGCGTCGAGACGGACCGTGGTGTTCGGCGAAAGCTGATACGCGAGCGCGATGTCGAGCGCGCGCTGCTTGTCCACATCCTGATCCTGCCAGCCCTTTTGCTCTTCGATGAGAGCGTTGAGGCGCAGGGCGAGTTTGTTGTCGAGGAAGCGGCGGTTGGTATCGAGGGTGAAGCGCTGACTGCCGTTGCTGTCGAAGACGAACTGCGGCGTCACGAAATCCTTATCGAGCCGCGCCTGCTTCGTGTAGGTGCTGAGCACGCCGCCAACGGTGCCGACGCCGAACAGAATCGAGTTCGGACCACGGTCGAACTCGATGCGCTCGACATTGTAGGTGTCGGCGCTCTGGTAATAGGTGAAATAGTTGCGCGTCGGGCCGGCTCCGCCTTGCAGCGACTGCCCCGCACCGCGGAAGTTGAAATCGAAGTCGCCGAATGGCGACGAATTCTTGCCCGCCCCGTAGTCGGACGGGATGACGTTCAGCGCCCACTGGAGCGACTCGCGAACGTCCTGAATCGCCACGTCGTCGAGGAACGTGCGCGTCAAGGACGACATCGCCGCCGGCGTGAGTTTGATCGGCGTATTCGTGCGACCGCCGGCGAGCGAGTCGACGGCCACGTAGCCGATGTCGCGATCGGTGTTCACGACGAACGTCTCGAGTTGCACCACGCCGTCATCGGTCTTGGGGTCCGAGGCCGGTGTGACCGTTTGCGCCAAGAGCATTGGCGTCAGAGCGAGCATCGCGGCGAGAGGCAGCGCGACTTTCGCGGATTTTCCTGGGGGCATAGCTGGGGCTAGCTGGTGAGGTTTCATACTAGGTAACGAGAGACTGCGCGCGAGGCCTCCGGGGCCGCGCGCGCGATCGCGGATCACAGATCGATCTCGATCAAATTGGATTCTGACGTGAGGTGGGCCGAGACGCGGGAAAGCGGCACACGCAGGCCACCCGCACGATACGGATTCGGTTCGCGGGTGCCGCTGAGCGAATGGCCGTTGACGCGGACTTGCTGCGGCGAGAATGAGGCCGCGCGGACCGCGTAGACGATTTTCACTGAGCGTCCGCACAAGCGCGTCGTGGCCGCGAGACCATCGAGACTGCGCGGGAGCACCGGATCAAACACGACGTCGCCGAACGACTCGCGCACACCGAGCAAGCACGCGCGAACCTTGTGGAGGAACAGGCCCGGGCCGCTCGAGTAGAGTCGCCAGCCGCCGCGCACGGGCACGCGACCCGCCCGAAGCTCCGGCCAACGGGCGGCCGCTTCGACGCGATCGGCGAAGTCCGCGTCCGAACTCGAGAAATAGACGTTGCTCTGCCTCGGCACGGCGCGCGGCACGACTTGGTCGAGGCCGACCGGATTCACCACTTGCAGCGCCTGCCAGAGACGCTCGGCATCGCCCACTTTGGCCATCGCCTCGGCGTAGCGCAGGTGCGCGTGGACGTATTGGAGACCGATCTCGCGCCCCACGTTCGCTGCGGTCTCCGCGCGCTTGAAGAGCTTTTCGAGACCGCCGTGATAGACGGCCGGTTCACTCATCAGGCGCACGCCATCGGAAAACTTCAGGTCGCGCTCCACGATCGCGAGGTGGCGCTTCGCCTCCTCGGGCGTGAACAGCTCAGCGATGACGGAACGCGTCATCGGGAGCAGCCGGTAGCGGATATTCGTGATGCGATCGCTCGGGTGCAGCAGCGGGCGTTTCGAGCCGTCGGCTTCGTTGATCAGGAAGCCCGCCACCGTGCCCTCCGGCATGAGTTGCGCCGCGAAGTCCGCGCGCATGCGCGTGAGCAACGCCTCGAGTTTCTCCGCGCGGCTCCCCTGCCCGGCCCGTCGACTGACGTCGGCAAATTGCCGGAAGGTGTGAAACGCCAGCCCCACGGTCCACGCACTCACCATGCGCGTGCGCAGAGTCGGATCGGCCGGCTGGAGCGTGTCGTCCCAATCGCCGTCGCCGTAATTGACCAACGCCGTGCCCGGCACGAGGCGGCTCTCGACGTGCGCCAGCACACGATCGCAGTGCGCCCAGAGCGACTCGCGCGGCTCCGTCGGAGTGAACGTCTTCGCGTCCGTGTATCCCACCGGTTCGTTCAGGAAGGCGAAATCGTTCGTCGCCTCGACGTAGTCGCACAGCGCCTTCACCGGCCAGAAACACACGTCGCCATGACTGTGCGCCTGCTGGATGAAATGGAACGGCGGGAACATGAACCACTGCGGCCAGGCGCCCGCGACGTGCTCCGCTTGCGCCGCCGCACCCGCGTATTGCTGACTGAAGACGCGTTCGAGCACACGACGCGCCACGGCAAACTCACCGGCCGCGAGCAGCCACTCGATGGAGCCTTGCGTCACGTCGCGCACGCCCCACGCCGCGCCGCCGTATTGTTCGAGACCGTGCGGCGTCGAAAAATGAATGGAGGCGTTATGCGTAAACCACGGCAACACGTCGTCCAGCCGCGCCACGCCCGAGTCGCGAGCTCCACCCAAGCGCACCGGAGCGGCAGGAGGAGTTGCCGGCCGCTCGGCCGCGTAATCGCTCCGCGCGGCGGCGACCGCGGCGTCCAGCGCGACTGCACCCTCGTTGGTGCCCACGAGCGCGAGAGCAAAGCGTTGCACCGCGGCCGAGCGGAAGACCGCGTAGGGACCGCCGCGGGGATTGCCATCGGCGTAGAGCAACTCGTCTCCGCCGAACGTCGCCACCTGTTCCGGGTCGATCGACGCGAGCGCGAAGCACGTCTGCGGCAAATGTTGGGCCAGAAACGAACTCCGCGCCGGCGCAGCCGCAATCCAGCCGGAGCCGGCGTTCACCTCGAGCGCGCCGCGGGCATCGAACTCATTTGCGCCCAGCGCCAGCTGATGCGTGATCAGAAATTCCTGCGGGGCACCCGCGATGACCGACAAGGTCAGGTAGCTCGCGGCTAACTCGGCAGAACACCGCAGCGTGGCCTCGATCGTCAACTCGGGGAGTCGGTAAAGCCAGCGCACGCGTCCCGCTTCCATCACGAACGCCGACGGCACGCCGAGTTGCTGCCAAGCGCCCGCGCGACGAACAAACACCCGTTGGCCGCTGGCGCGGGCGACATTCAGCGGGTTGCGCACCACCGAAAGCAGGCGCGCGATGCTCGGGTTGCCGAGATAAACCTGCGCGCCGAAAACGCCGGCGGCGTAGCACGTGACACCCCATTGCTGATCGTCGATCCAGCGGCCATCGCCGTTCCGCAGAATGTGACCGTGCGGACGGGCGACGATCGCCTCCTTGGCGCGGAGCACGACGTGCGTCTGGTCAGCGCAGAAGAACGACAGCAGCTGCCGTTGCGCATCGAACTCCTCATGGCGACGCGCGCCGGGAAACCAGGCGGCGACTTCCGCGTCAGTGGGGCTCGCACCGTGCACCCAAGGCGCCGATCCGAAAACCGACGCGGCACAGGAGGCAAACGTCGTCGCGCGCGGCGCGGCGGCCCAAGTCGGCGGCAACACCTCTGCGAGGCGGGCCAGATCCGCCGCCGAGGAGGCGGCCGGATGATCTTCGAGATAGCGGGCAACAAAAGTGACGACCGCGCTCGCGCCCGGCGCGAGATTCAGCGGGCGAGTCTGAAGGCCGGCCAGTGCGCACTCGTATTGCAGACGACGCGACGGCAGCTGCGGTTCGCGCAGCGCAGCGGGCTCGCCCGTCAGACGATGATCGGCGCCGAAGAACTGATAGCCGTCGGTGCAGAACGCTGCGGCGCCTTCCGCGCAAGCGAACGCCGCCCACGGATGGCGACCGCCGGCAGCCGGTTGATTTTGCCGCGCGAGGACGACGTGACCGAGTGCCGCGTCGGTCACCGGCAGCAAGTCGATGTATTGCGAAACGTAGGCCTCGTTGTTGCGCACCGCCGCCTCGTCGGCGAGGCCGAGGTCCTGCGCGTGGAAAATCTCGCACGCGAACGGCTCGGACGATGCGTTGCGGATCTGCACGCGCCACGCCCACGCGGCGTGCTGCGGGTGCAGCGTCAACGTCGTGATGCACTCAACACCGGCGCGCGGCGCGGCGCGCCAAGCGGGGCCGCCCGCGGCGGCAAAAGCGACCTCACGACCGACCAGCGGCGCCGATCCGGCGACCTGGCCCGCGGCGTTTTCCCAGCGCACGAGGAGTCGGAAGAGACCTTCCTCGGCGGGGCCGGGCAGCAACTGGTTGAGGAGCGTCTCGCGATGACGCAGCGCGAACAGCGCGCCGGACGGCAGCAACTGGGCGCGGAGGCCGCTGGCGGAAGCGAGCTCGATGAGCCCGAAGTCGGCGGCGGATGAAAGCGAAAGCGCGTGAGGTGAAACGGAACCCATTGCGAAAAACTGACAGTGGCGAAGTGGGGCCAGTCTCAGACTGGCCTGGAGAACTCGCGGCGCGATCGGGCCGGTTGAAAACCGGCCCTACGCCGAAGGGCTTCGTGACGACACTGAGATGTTATCATGACGCCACGGGGCGGGAGAGGCGAGAACGCCTCCCCCGCCGTTTTGAGAGATCAGAACGTCACGCGCGCCGAGAGGCGGAACGTGCGCGGAGCGGGCAGCATGTAGCCGTTCGGCACCGCGTGGCCGGGCGAATAAACCCAGCCCCAGTGATAACTCGTGATGAGCGGATCGCGGTCATCGAGCAGGTTATCAATGTTCAGCTGGAGGCGCACCGGGAAGCGGCGGAACTTCGTCTCGTAGGCGATGACGGCGTTCGTGGTCAGGATGGCGTCCGCATAGTGAGGGAACTTCGTCTGGCCGTCGGGGGCGCCGAAGTCGCCCACGTAACGCTCACCGGTGTAGGTGAAGCCGGCGCCGGCCGAGAAGCCCTTGAGGGCTTCGCCGTCGAACGTGTAGTTGCCGAAGAAGCTCAGCGTGTAGTCGACGAGACCGGTCTTGGTTTTGCCGGCGAGGTTCTGCGTGAGCGTGTTCGCGGCACTCGTGATCTGGTTGCGCAGATCCGTGGCGGCGGTGGCCGAGCCGCCCGGCGCCGCGGTGGTGCCGGCCTGCCAGGTGGCGAGGTTCGCGGCATAGTAGGCGCGGGCGCCCGGGAGCGCATCGGCGATCTCCGATTCCGGCTTCGCGTAGTTGAAGCTCAGGCGAAGATTCTTCGTCGGGTTGGCGACGACATCGAGTTCGTAGCCGCTGACCTTGAGCGCTTCGGTGTCGTCATAGGAGATCGTGGTGCGGGCGGGATCGCGGGTCTGGCCGAGCGCATCGTAATAGTTGCGCCACATGCCGGCGAAGTCGGGCTTGCCGCCGCCGAAGATGCGGTCGTGCGACTTGCTGTCGTAGCGGCTGACCGTCGCATAGTATTTGCCGTCGCCGGTAGAGACGCGCAGGCCGTATTCAAGACCTTCGCCCGTCGACGGGCCGAACGGCGTGCCGGAGAGGCTGCTCTGCTTGCCGGGCCCGATCGGATCGAAGTTCTTCGAGTAGTTCGCGAAAACGCCGAGCCAGTTGAAGTAGTAGACCGCGCCGGCCGAGTAGGTCGTGCCGTTCGCGCTGTCTTCCACGGGCGTCTGGCTCCCGCGCGTGAGCTTGCTGTGGTCGTAGTTGTCGTGGCGGATGCCGCCGAGGATGGAGAGCTTGTCGTCCCAGAGGCGCGTGTGCGACGCGAGCGCGACCTGCTTCAGCTTGTAAGTTTCATCGAAGTCGAACCACGGCGTGGGCCAGGGCGCATAGGCGACCGTCTTGCCGCCGATGCTGGACGGGATGTCCATCGTCGCGTTCGGGTTGTCGAGATAGAGGCGGCCCCAGACGAGATTCTGGCCGGGATCGGTCAAGCCGGTGCCTTGGAGCTGGGCGTTGTATTGGCGGGCATACCAGCGAATTTCCTGCGCGCCGGTGGAGGCGCTGAAGAGCTGCTTGACGGGAATGCCGAAAACGTCGCCGTTGTATTTCCAGTTCAGTTGGGCGCGGACCTCGTCCACGTCGCGGTTCTGCTGCTGCTTGCTGAGGAAGAAATCGGCGAACTGCTTGCCGAAGTTCGGATTCGCGCTGCCGTCCGGCAGTTGCTTGTTGAGGTCGAGATAGATGTTGCCGGCGCCCTCGTAATCCTTCGCGGATTGCTCGCTCACGTAGGAATAGCCGGAGAGCTGGAGATCGAAGTTTTCGCCGAGCTTCTGATCGATCCACAGGGTGGCGTTCTGATGCTCGGGCTTCGAGATGCCGTTGCCGTAAGTGAACTCACGATTCGGGAGGACGGGAATCTTCGACGCATCCGGCGGCGCCGCCATCCAGCTGTAGAGCGGGACGAACGTGCCATACCAACCGGCGTGCGGCGCGAACGGGATGCCGTCGGGATCGATGCCGGCGGAGATCGTGCCGCCGTTCCAGTTCATGATGCCCTTCGAACTCAGGCCGGGAATCCAGACGTTATAGGGATTGGCCCACCATCCGGCGCTCTGCGACACGCGGGTGCCGCCGCCGCTGACCGCTTGGCCCCAGGTATTGGCGACGGTGGTGCCGTCCCACTTGGAGATGCCGTCGTTCATGAGCGAAGAGATCAGCGTGTTCTCGGACTCGGATTTTTCGAGTTCGAGGCGGATCTGCGTCGACTTGGTCGGCGTGAACAGGAACGCGAGGTCGACGGCGTTGGTGTCGTTCTTGTCGTTCTCGCGCCAGCCGCGATTGCGGTCGAGGAGACCGTTGAGGCGGATCGCGAGCTTGTCGTTAAGGCGACGGTTGAAATCGAGCTCGAGACGGAAGCTCGAGTTCGAGTCGACGGTCGTGGTGACGTTGTAGAAGTCACGATCCGTGCGCGGAATCTTCGTGTAAGTGCTGAGCACGCCACCGACGGTGCCGACACCGAAGAGGATGGAATTCGGGCCGCGGTCGAACTCGATGCGCTCGATGTTGTAGGTGTCGGCGACCGAGTAGAACGTGAAGTAGTTGCGCGTCGGACCGGCGCCGCCTTGGAGCGATTGGCCCGCGCCGCGGAAGTTGTAGTCCCAAGCGTTGAACGGATTCGCCAGCTGCTTGCCCGCGACGTAATCGCTGGGAATGACGTTGGGCGACCACTTGAGCGCATCGCGGACGTTCTGCACGCCGACATCATCGATGAAGGTGCGCGTCAGCGAGGACATCGCCGCAGGCGTGAGCTTGATCGGCGTGTTCGTGCGGCCACCGGCCAGCGAATCCACGGCGACATAGCCGGTATCCTTGTCGGTGTTAACGACGAACGGCGTGAGAGTATAGACGTCGTCCTGAGCAGGCGGAGTGACAGGTGCAGTAACAGCGGTCTGCGCCTGCACGAGGGGCGTAAAGCCCGACGTCAGCGCGAACGCCAACGTGATCATGCGAGGGATCGGGGTTTTCATTTCAGGTGTGGTTGCACGGGGTTGGGTTTTGGTCTGTGGGTCAGAACAAATTCATTGCAGCGTGAGCACGCCGAGGCGCACGTGGCTCTCGTCCTCCCGGACGTAGGACCAGGTGAGCTTGATCGTGGGCTCCCATTCCTTGGTGCCTTCGGCGACGACCGCGGGGCACGCGCCCATTTCGAGGCCGGGCTTGGGCGTCACGCCGAGGGCGCTCCAGGGAATTGCGGCCTCGACGGTGTAGCCGTCGGCGGTCGGCGTGATTTTTCCGCGACTGGTCGCGTGGTGGAAAAATTCCACGGTGTCGGCGGTGTTCTTCAGCTCCCAGTGGTGCGAGCGGATGAAGCCGAATTGGTAATCGCCCGGCCCCAGCCACAGCAGCCCGTCATGCGCCGGATCGAGGAACACCTCGACGAGGCGGTTGCGCTCCACGGGAAGCTTGTAGCCCGCCGGCGAGTCCACCACGACGGCGTGGAAGTGCAGCGCCTCCTGATCCCACGTGAACGCGAACTTCAGCTCGATCGGCGGATCGCCCGCGCGCACGTCAGCCAACGAGTCCTTGAACTCCAGGCCGGCCACGCGGTGCCATTGCCACTGCTCGCGCGGAGCATCGTGGGCGACCGCAATCGCCCGGCGCACCGGCGGCAGCAGGCGAGGCCCGGCCAATTCGCGCTGGGCGACGACGGAGGTCTTTTCGCCGAAGGCGCCCTCGACAAACTCGGAGATCGCCGCGCGCGCCTTTTTCGCAATCTCGTCGCGCCCGAACCAGCCGCGCACGCAGTCGTGCGAAAGCAGATTGGCGGAGGCGATCACGAGGGCCGCCTGGGCATCCGGTTCACCATCGCTCTTGCGACCGAGCGCGCCCGCAAAGCGATGCAGCACCTCGCCCGGAAAATGATCCAACAGCAACGCGAGCGTCATTGCATCCGGCAGCTTCGCGAGGCCCGCATCGAGAGTGGCGTAAGCCAGCTGGGAAGCCGAGGCGCCGCTGAGCACCGCGCGTTCCTCGAGCCAAAGGCCGGGGACCACTGCGCCAGCGACATCGGCCGGCTCCAAGACGTGCACCGCGCCCGCCGCCTGCGTCGTGCGCTCCAGCGTGCTCCACGCCGCGTCGGTCTGCCGGCCGCCTCCGATGCCGAGGAACACTCCGAGTCGCGACAGCGTGCCGAGCTTCTCCCCTTTCGCCGGCGTGGTCCAGACGAGCGCGTCCAACCGCCGCGTGGCTTCGTCGGCGACGACGGGAAGCGCTTGCCGCGCGGCCATCAGACCGGCGGCGAACACATTCGTGCTCGCGTAGCTGGCCGGCGCAGGAGACGCGATGAGCTGACGCGCGAGCTCCACCGCCTTCACGCCGTCGATCAGTCCCAATCGGTGCGCCGCCAGCGTCGCCGTGAGCTGCAAGCCGGCATCGGCCGGCGTCTGCTGCAGCATCTGCCACGCGAGCGCAGCCTGCCCCCGCACCAAATCCTGTTCGCCGCGCGTGAGTTCGCGTCGCGTCGAGAAAAGCCCCGCCTTCGCCATGCCGAGCTGAATCTCCGGCGCGCGCATGAACAGCCGGTGAATCAGACCACTGCGGAGATTCTCCGCCATGATCATGGTGATGCCCTGATCGATGCCGAGCACGTCGGGGTTCACCCAACCGGTCTCAGGGTTGAAAGCGTCGACGAAGCCGTAGCGCTTCCAGATGCGATCACCGTAGGCGAGACGCAGGTGACGCAGCACCGCGAGCGTCTCCCGCGGCGCGAAAATCAGGGAGCCCGCCGCAGCGCACGGCACGATCGTGCCGTCCAACGAATTAAAACGCAGCGTCCGCGGCGGACCACCCCAAGCCTTGTAGCCGGTGGCGGAGTCGGAGGCAGTGAGACCCCAGAGATTCGCGCCCCAGCTGGGAAATTCGTTCTTCAGATCGATGCTGAACTGCCGCTGCGCGAGCGTCGCGAGCTGGGAGTTCTTGAAGTAATCCATCACCGCATCGCGCCGGTCGCGCAAATCGAGGTAGCCTTGCGGAAACTGGTGCACGAACAGCGGCGGCTCCTGCACGTAAACAAAGCTCGCGTAGCGCCCGAGCGGCTTGCGCTCCCACGCCCGCCAGTAATCGGCCGGCAGCGGCTTCGGCGAGACGCCGAGTGCGAGAAAGCTCATCAGCACGTGTTCCGAATACCGGTCCCAGCGGTAGCGCGAGAAACCGGTCTCGTCATGCCAGGCCAGCGAGACCTGCTTCCCTTCGTTGAGGAACCAGTGCCAGTCGACCTCGCCGAGCAGGCGATTCACCAGCGCGCTGATCTCCGCATCGGCAAAATATTCGCGCGCCACGATCGCCCCGGCATAGACCAGCGCGGAGTCGATGGACGAGAGCTCGCACTTCCACGCGCGCTCGCCGGTATCCATTTCCATGAAGTGATAGAAGAAACCGTTCCGCCGCGGCGCCTCGTCGGCGAGGAAGCGCAGCTTCGCGCGCACCCGCTCCACCGCCACGGCACGATTCACCCAGCCCCGCTCGGTGGCGATGACCCAGGCGCTGAACGAAAAGCCGGACGCGGCGATGCTCGCCTTGCCCTCGCTCCCCGCCCCGTCCGCCCGAGCGCGATCACGGACGAGCCCGGTGCGCGGATGCGCCTGCTCCTGAAAGAAACGGAACGCCGTGCGCTCGATGTCGTCCAGCAAGGCATCGTCCTCCATCGAAAGACCCGCCGCAAATGCGGGCAGACCGAGGAGCCCGACGACGGGCAGCAGGAGGCAAAGCGCGCGAAGCAGCGCCGGCCGGACGGCGAAACAGGAGACGAACAGCATGGGTAGTTGGTGCGATAACAGGGGCGCCACCAGGACGCCGGGGATGCGCGGACCATTTACTGACAACGTTTGCAACACAAGGCAAAAAGCGGCGCAATTCTTGTCATTCGCCCGATTTTTCTCCTCCCAAAAACTCCGGAGTGAAGCGCCCGCGTTATCTCCGGTCGGTGCGCAGCGGGCGGGTGGATTCGCGGATCATCATCGGCGCCGGCATCTCATCGAGCATCACGCGCGTGACCTGGCCGGGCGAATTCGCCGCTTCAACAATGAGGCCCACCGCACGCTCCGCCATATCCGCGAGAGGCTGGCGCACCGTCGTGAGCGCCGGCTGGCAAGCCGTCGCCCAGATGCCGTCGTCAAAGCCCACCACGGACAAATCATCCGGACAGCGCAGACCGGCGACGTGCGCCGCATTGATCGCCCCGAAGGCGATCTCGTCGTTCGCGCAGCAAACGGCCGTCGGGCGGTCCGCACTCTGAAGAATCTTGGTTACGCCGGCCCGGCCCGTCTCCGCGCTGAAATTTCCCTGGTGAATCCACTCGGCCCGGGGCTTCACGCCCGCCTTCTCCAGCATCTCGACGTAGCCACGGCGTCGCTCGTCGGCGTCGCGCGAACCCGGGGGCCCGAGGAGCAGGCCGATTTTGCGATGTCCCAATTGCAGCAACAGGCTGGCGACCGAGCGCGCGCCGGCGAGATTGTCGACGCCGACGACCGGCACACCGAGATCCGCCGCGCGCACGCCGGGGGGCAACGCGGATTTCGTGAGCACAAACGGTCGGCGATAGCCTTTCAGTTCCTGCGCATCGGCGGGCGACAGCGGCTCCGCGAGATAGATCAAACCGGCCGAATTGAGCGCGAGGTGCTGCATGGCCTCGCGGAAACTCGCTCCGTCCTTGCGGCGCAGCGTGCAGATGTGCACGCCCCACCCTCTCGCCGCGGCCGCATGCAACGTTCCGGCGAGAAACCGGCCGTAAAACTCCGAGAAGAAAATGTTCTCATCGAGCGGCACCACGACCGTGAGCGTCATGTTCACGCCCTTGCGCAACATGCGCGCGCCCAAGTTCGGCAGGAACTGCTGCTTCTCCGCCAGATCGAGGATCTCCTTGCGCCGATCTTCCCGCACCAAGTGGGCCGTCTCCGGTCGGAGCGCGCGCGACACCGTCGACGGTGAAACGCCGAGCCTCGCGGCAATTTGGACGATACCGGTTTTGTCGAGCCGTTGAGAGCGCCGAGCGGGCATGTCAGCGGATCGTGCACTTCTCGCGTGCTCCAGCAAGCAAACGTGTGCAGCGCCTGAGTCGTTGCGGCGGCGTCTGCTCCGCTGCGGCGACATCCGCGCCCGGCGAGAGCACCGACAGGAGCCTGCAAACGTTCTCAGCTGCTCCCCAATATCCCCGCCGCCAGGTCGCCGCCGATCAGAGTGCCGCCCGCACCGCCGCGGCGACGCGCTCCACCTCCGCGAGCGTCAATCCGGGATGAAGCGGCAGAGAGAGCACCTCAGCGCACGCCTGTTCCGTGAGCGGCAGCGCCACATCGTGCGCGTAAGCGGGCTGGCGGTGGATCGGCACGGGATACAGCACGCCGCAGAAAATCTGCTGCGCCTCCAGCGCCGCGCGCAAGGCGTCGCGGCGCGGTGTTCGCACCACGAATTGGTGCCACACGTGCGTGCGTCCGGCCGCCGTGACCGGCAACTGCAACGGTGCCGACGCGAGCAATTCGAGATAGCGGTCGGCCAGCGTGGCGCGTAGCGCGTTCTCCGCCGCCAAACGCGGCAAGCGCGCGCGAAGGATCGCTGCCTGCATCTCGTCGAGCCGGCTGTTGCGCCCGTGCTCGTCACTCACATAGCGCGTGCGCCAGCCATATTGGCGGAGTTGCCGCACACGCTCGAGCGCCGCGGCGTCGCCCCCGACCACGGCTCCGCCATCGCCCAACGCGCCGAGATTTTTCGTCGGATAAAAACTGAATGCCGCGAGATCGCCCCACGTGCCCGCCGTGCGACCGGCGACGCTCGCCCCGTGTGCCTGCGCGCAATCCTCAAGCACCTTCGCGCCGTGCGCGCGCGCCGCCGCCATGATCGCGGGCATGTCGCACGCTTGTCCGTAAAGGTGCACCGGGACGATCGCCTTGATCCGCCGTTCCGTGTCGTCGCGCAACACCTGCGTGAGCGCATTGGCGTCCATCAGCATCGTCGCGGGATCGATTTCCACGAACACCGGTTCCGCCCCTGTCGCCACAATGGCCGCGACGGTCGCCGAGACGGTGTTGGCCACAGTCGCGACGCGATCGCCGGTGCCCACATCGAGAGCGTGCAGTGCGAGTTCGATCGCATCCGTTCCATTGGCCACTCCGGCGCAACCGCTGGCGCCAAGCCACGCCGCGAACTCCGATTCAAATGCAGCGAGTTCTCGCCCGTGAATGTAAGTGCCGCTGTCGAGCACGCGCGCGATGGCCGCATCGATGTCGGCCTTCGCGGCCAAGTAGCCCGCCTTGGGATCGGCGGAGTAAAGTCGTGGAAGAGCGGCCGTCATGCGTCAGTTCAAAGTCGGATATGCTGCAACCAGGCCGCGTTCTGCTGATGCCACGCGACCGTGCGGCGAAAACCGTCTTCGACCGAAACCGTCGGCCGCCAGCCGAGCAGGCGCTCCGCCTTTCGGATGTCAGCCCACGTTTCCTTCACGTCGGCCGCATGCGGCGGCTTGCCCGTGACCGTGGCTTTCCACCCCAACGCAGCCTCGATGTAGCCGATGACCGTGTGCAGGTTGATCGGATTGTTGCCGCCGCCGAGGTTCACGATCTCGTAGCCGACTGGTTTCGCCGCGAGCACCGTGCCGCGCGCGATGTCGTCGACGAAGGTGAAGTCGCGCGCCTGCGTGCCGTCGCCGAACAGCTCGATCGGTTGCCCGCGCGAAATCCACTCGATGAAGCGAAACGGCGCCATGTCTGGCCGTCCCGCGGGACCGAAGACCGTGAAGTAGCGCACCACCGTCGTATCGATGCCGTAGAGCTTGTGGTAGGTGTAGGCCATCAGTTCGGCGGCTTTTTTCGTCGCCGCGTAGGGAGAGAGCGGCGTGTTGACCGGCTGGTCCTCGGTGAACGGCATCGGGCAACCCGCATAGAGGGACGACGTCGACGCGAGCACCTGTTTCTTCACGCCGTGGCGACGCATCGCCTCCATCACGTTCAACGTGCCGTGAGCATTCGTGGAGAGATAAACGTGCGGATTCTCGAGGCTGTAACGGACCCCGGCGCGCGCCGCCAAGTTGAAGACGGCCGCAAACGAAAACTCCGTGAACAGCGCCTCCAGCGCCGCCATGTCCTCCAAATCGAGCGCGCGGAAAATGAAATTCCCGTGTTGGCGCGCGATGCCGGCGTAGCGCGAGGGCCGATCTGCACTCGGGGCGAAGCTCTCCCCTTCCCCTAGTAACCGGCCCAACCGGTAGTCCTTCAGACGCGGATCGTAGTAATCATTCAGGTTATCGACGCCCACGACGGTGTGACCGTCCGCGAGCAACAAGTCGCAGACCTTCGAGGCAATGAAGCCCGCCGCACCGGTGACCAGATAAACCATCGCGCGGAGCTTGGGCCGCGCCGCCGCCGACTACAAGCCCGCGGCGGCACGCGCATCGCAACAGTTCCGCGACTCGCCAGTCCAACACGAACCGACTCCGCGGCGTGAGCGTCGCGGCGGCGTCCACGATCTCCCGCCCAACCCGACGCAATCATCGCGCAGCTGCCGCGGGACCCGCTCAAGATCAACCCATCGCGAACGCGTCGCGCGCCCCCGCCGAATCCTCGCCGCTCCCGCGGTCGGCCGATCGTCCCCGCCAGTTCCTCGAGACCGATCATCCCTTTCACGCCCCCCGCCGACGCCAGCGAATATGGCGTAATACGCCACATTCCGAAAAATTGCCGCCTCTCTCCCTCGTGCGAGGCCACCCAGCGGGCCGAAAAAATTTATAGCGTATTACGCCATATTGGGTCGACCGGGCGAGCCCGTCGCGTCGGAGGTGGCGACGCACCCAGCGGGAATTAAACTGCCCCGCACTGGTCGCCGGCTGGATCAGCCGCGCTTCGCGGCGAGGTATTTTTCCACCTCGACGAGCGGCCTCGTGTTGAAGACATGCTCCCGGCTGAGCCACCCTTTGCGCGCCGCCGCCACGCCGGCGCGAAACCACTGCAACTGATCCGTCGAGTGCGCGTCAGGATTGATGCTGGTGAGCAATCCCCGCTCGGCCGCGCGCCGCCAGAGCCGCCAATCCATGTCGAGCCGCCACGGGCTTGCGTTCAGCTCGATGATGACGCGATTCGCGATCGCCGCGTCGATGATCTTCTCGGCATCGACGTTGTAACCGGGCCGCTCGAGCAGAATGCGGCCGGTGAGATGCCCCATCATCGTCACGTGCGGATTTTCGATCGCGCGGATGATGCGCGCCGTCTGCTCCTCGCGGCTGCGATTAAACACCGAGTGCACCGACACCACCACGTAGTCCAGCGTCGCGAGCACGTCGTCGGCGAAATCGAGCCGCCCATCCGGCAAAATGTCGACCTCGCTGCCGGCAAACACGTGCGTCTTGAATTTTTTCGAAGCATTCAGCTTCCGAATCGCGGCAACTTCGGCGGCGAGTCGCGTCTCATCGAGACCGCGCGCCTGAAAACTCGCCTTCGAGTGATCCGCGATGCCGAGGTAGTCCCAGCCGAGTTCCTGCGCGGCGCGCGTCATCTCCTCGAGCGCGTTGTGTCCGTCCGACTCCGTCGTGTGATTGTGGAACACGCCGCGCAAATCGCCTTCCTCCAGCAAGCGCGGCAGCGGCCCCGCTTCCGCCGCCTCGATCTCACCGCGTCCTTCGCGCAACTCCGGCGGAATGAACGTCAGGCCGAGTGCGCGAAAAAGTTGTTCCTCCGTTTTTATCTCGGTCTTCCGTCCACGGTCCTCCGCCTTCTGCTTCGCCGTCCCCTCGCCTTCCGCGGGCACGAGTCCCCACTCGCTCATGCTGAGCCCGCGTTGCAGCGCCCGGCCGCGCATCTGGACGTTGTGGTCCTTCGAGCCGGTGAAATGGTGCAGCGCGAACACGAACTGTTCCGGCGGCACGATGCGCAGATCGGCCTGAATGCCCGAGGCCAACCGCACGCTCGTCTTCGTCTCACCGCGCGCCGTCACCTCCTTCACGCCCGGCCACTGCACGAACCAGTCGGACACCGGCTGCGGTTCGCGCGAGGCCACGAGAAAATCCAGATCGCCCACCGTCTCGAGCCGACGCCGCAAGCTGCCCGCGTGCTCCGCCTGCTCGACCTGCGGCAGCGCGCGCAACCCCGCCAGGATCGGTTCCGCCACGTGCCAGGCCTCGAACCACACGTGGCGCTTGCCGTAGGCGACGCGGTTGGCGATGCCCTCGAGAATCTTCGCCTGCGTTTTCTCGCCGAAGCCAGCCAGCGCCGCGACCTTTCCCTCTTTGCAACCGGCCTCGAGCTTCGCGATCGAATCGACTCCAAGCTGCTCATGGAGCGCTTTGATCTTCTTCGGACCAACCCCGGGAATCTCCAACAGCTCCACCAAACCCGGCGGCAGCGACGCCTTCAGCTTTTCGTAGAACTCCAGTTTGCCCGTGCGAACCAACTCGCCGACCTTCTGCGCGAGCGCCTCGCCGATTCCTTTCACCTCATCGAGCGTTTCCGCCGCGACGCGCTCGGCGATCTCCTCCTCGCTCAACGATTCGATCACGCGTGCACCCGCCACGTAGGCGCGAATCTTGAACGGGTTCTCGCCCTTCAATTCGAGCAGCGTGGCGATATCGGTCAGAACGGCAGCGATCTCAGCTTTTTTCATCGTGGAAATCCGGCGGGCAACCTACGCCGCTCCGCTGCTCGCGCCAGCGCGAAGCGGCGCCTCGGCGAGCGCGCGCAATTGCCCGCGGCTCAGTTTGCCCGCCTCGCTCAACGGCCATTCCGTCAGCGCGAGATAATCCTTGGGCCGTTGCGGCGCCGACAGCTCGCGCTGTGCCGCGGCTCGCGCCCGCTCGACGTCGAAGCTCTCGCCGTCCGCATAAACCGCCACGACGCGCTCGCCCCACTCGCGATCCGCGACGCCGATTACCGCCACGCGCGCGCAACCCGTCGCCGATTTGAGCACCGCCTCCACGTCGAGCGGCTGGACTTTTTCTCCGCCAGTGATGATCACCGCATCGCGCCGTCCCAGCACGGTCAGCCGCCGCGCGGAATCGAAGCGCCCCACGTCGGCGGTCTCGAACATCTTTCGCTCGTGTCGCCAATCCGGATAGTAGCCGCGGAAAACCGAACGACCGCTCACGCAGATCACGTCGTCGTCGCCGAGCACCACGCGCACGTGCGGCATCACTCGGCCCGAGCTGCGCTCGCCGCGCGCAAACTCCTCCGGCCGCAACGCCGCGATCATCGCCGCAGTCTCCGTCATCCCGTAACTCAACGACAGCGGCACGCCCGCCGCCGCCGCCCGGTCGAGCAATTCCGGCCACGCCGGCGCACCGCCGAGAAACACGATCCGAAATCCGCGCAACCACTCCGCTGCCGCCGGCTCGCGCAACAGGCGCTCGAGCTGCGTCGGCACGAGCGACAGCACCCAGCCGTCTTCTTTCGCGGGCAACACGGGCCGTGCGCCCGCTTCGATTTGCTTCCAACTGCCCGCCAGAAAATCTCCGCCGGTCACGACACACCGCATCCACGCCATGAACCCGCTCACGTGATACAACGGCAGCAACCCGAGCGCGTTGACGCGCGCGACACCGAAGTGCTGCGTGAAGCCGCGCACGGCCGCCGCGATCGTATAGTTGTCGTGACGCGCGAACTTCAACCGTCCCGACGAGCCACCGGTCGGAATCATGAGCCAGCCGAGTCCCAGTTGTGCCTTCGTGTTTTCCATCGGCGCGACGGGCAACTGCTCGAATTCGCTTCGTTGGGCCGCGCTCCACTGCGGATTGCCCAAGAACACTTCGCCGCCGCCCGCCACGGCCCGCGCGAACTCCGCGCGAAACGCGTCGGCATCGTCGTTGGCCACGAGCACGCGCCGCGCCCCCGCTGACATTTCGCCTCCGAGCAATTGCGCTAACTCGCCGCGTTCCACAGGACCTCCGGGTTCACTTGTTCGCCCCACGACGCATCGAGCAGCGGACCGACCGCCGGCCCATCCCACGCTCGATCGCCGAAAATTTCACCCACGCCGAACCCGAGCGGCCGCTCGGTCAATTTTTCCGCGAACGTCATCCGCAGGATCTGCGCACGCGCCAGCGCCGACTCGATCGCGCTCGAGAGCACGAGATCAGGCTTCGTCTCGCGCGCCCACGCCACGAGTTCGTCGAGCGGACCGGCCAGCGCCGGCTTGATCACGAACACGCCGCACCAACCGCGCGCCTGCCACTCGCGCGCAGCGCCGAGACCGGTCACCAATTCATCGAGCGCCAACTTCACGGGATAATCCGCGGCGAGCCCGAGCAGCGCGTCGACGTTCATCACCGGTTGCTCGATGAACTCCACCGGTCGCTCCGCGCAAAATTCCAGCCAGCGCGTCGCATCGCGGTTCGACCACGCGCCGTTGGCATCGAGCCGCAGCTTCGCGTAAGCGGGCAACCGCGCGAGCACGTCGTCTAGCAACGACATCTCGTCCTCTGGTCGAGCGACGCCCACCTTCCATTTGAACGCCAGAAACCCGGCCTCGAGCTTTGCGTCCACCGCCGCCAGCACCGCTTTGCCCGCGGGCAACAGCGCCGCGACCGGCAAACGCGCCGCGGTCGCCGCGGTGGACGGCGCCGCATCCTCGATCACGCTCGCGAGCGCGAACCGCACGCAGCCCATGCGCTCCGGCACTGCCGCGATCGCTTCCACCGAAATCCGGTCGCCCAACTTCGTGCAAACTTCGCGCGCCTCCTCGATCGTCTCGGTGCCGAACCACAGGATCGGCGCCACTTCGCCATAGCGCACGACGCCTTTTTCGGACTCGGTGCGCAGCAACAGGCCCTCGCGCTCCGTCCACAGCCCGTGCGCGGTCCGCAACGGAGCGCGCAGTGTGCGGCGGTAAGAGCGGAAACTGAAACGCAAAGCCATTCGCGCCAGCCAAGAGAGTGAAGACGCACTTGGCAAAAGTTTCTCGTTGAGGTTTCCGCCCCGCGGAGTATTTCGCTAGCGGCAACACCATGACAAAGTCCGTTGCCGCCGAATCCGAGTTCTATCTGCCGGCCGAGCGTTTCTTCGCCGCCAATGCGCCGAGCGCGCTGACCTACGACGACGTGTCGCTCGCCACGCTTTTCAGCGACATTTTGCCGAAGGACGCCGACACCTCGACGTCGCTCGCGGACGGCTTGCGGCTCCAAATTCCGATCATCTCGTCCGACATGGACACCGTCACCGAGTCGCGCATGGCGATCTCGATGGCGCTCAACGGCGGCATCGGACTCATCCACTACAACCTGCCCGCGAAAGACCAGATCAAGGAAGTGGCCCGCGTGAAGCGCCACGTGCACGGCCTCATCCAGGACCCGATCACCGTCACGCCCGACGCGTCGATTGGCGATGTGCTCCAGATGATCGAACAGCGCCGCTTCGATTTCCGCACGTTCCCCGTCGTCGAGGAAAGCGGCAAGCTCGCCGGTCTCCTCTCCGGCAATCTCGTCAAAGAGCGCTACAAGTCCAAGAAAGTCGCCGACGTGATGACGCCGCGCAAGCAGCTCGTCACCGTGCAGGAAAAGGCGCTTGGTGCCGACCCGATCAAGGAAGCCGACAAATTCTTCACCGAGCACGTCGGCATTCACAAAATCCTCGTCGTCGACAATCAGGACCGGCTCCGCGGACTCGTCACCAGCTCCGACGTCGAGCGCATCACTTCCGAAGCGAAGTCCCGCCGGAAGCCGGCGCGCGATTCGCAATTTCGACTCGTCGTCGGCGCAGCCGTCTCACCCGTCCGCAAGCCCAATGGCGAACTCGATCGCGACAAGGTCATCGCGCACGTGAGTTCGCTCGTCGAGGAGGCGGTCGACTGCGTCGCTGTTTCCACGGCGCACGGCCACACCGCCGGCGTCGGCGACGTCGTGCGCCTGATCCGCGGCGCGTTCCCTGCCCTGCCGATCATCGCCGGCAACGTCACCAGCGCGAGCGGCGTCGAATTCCTCGCCGACTGCGGCGCCAACGCCATCAAGATCGGTCAGGGCCCCGGCTCCATCTGCACGACGCGTGTGGTCGCCGGCGTCGGCATCCCGCAACTCACCGCGCTCTACGTCGCGAGCCAAGGTGCCGCGAAGAAAGGCGTGAAGCTCATCGCCGACGGTGGCATCACGAAATCCGGCGACATCGTGAAAGCGCTTACGCTCGCCGACTGCGTCATCCTCGGCGGCCTGCTCGCTGGTTGCCGCGAAGCGCCCGGCGAGATCATGGAGATTTCCGGCAAGCTCTATAAGCAATACCGCGGCATGGGCAGCCACGCCGCGATGAAAGCCGGCTCCGCCGCGCGCTACGGCCACGACAAGAACGACACCGTGCGCAAAGTCGCCGCCGAAGGCATCGAGGCGCTCAAGGAAGTTTCCGGCTCGGTCGACGACGTGCTGAACACGCTCATCGGTGGCGTGCAATCCGGTATGGGCTACCTCGGTGCCAAGACGCTCCCCGATCTCCGCGCCCAAGCGCGCTACGTCCGCGTGACGCCCGCCGGCCAGAAGGAAGCCGCCCCGCACGACGTGATCGAAGTCGCGACGCGCAAAGGCTGACGTTCGGCCAAATCGGATTCACGCGCCTCTGTAGTTCCACTGTAGGGCCTCACCTTGTGTGAGGCCTTATTCGTTAACGACGCGCGCGCCACGCTCGCAAGCGAGGCTCGACGCCAGGCGAGCCCTACACCAGTCGCCACTCGAGCCACCAGGTGGCCGTGGCGCCGGGCGCGAGCGTGCCGAACTGCTTCCACTCGTTCACCGCCTGCGCCAGCGAGTCCGGCGCACCGTTCGTCGGCTCGAGCGCAACGTGATGGATGCCGGCGTGCCCGCGATTCAGCCACACGCCGAGCAAGGGAGCCGCAGCCACATCCCAACGCAGTTCGAGTCGCGCGCCCGTGCGCTCGTTCGCGAGCGCCGCGCGCCCCTCGCGCAAGGGACCCGCAAAACCCTTGATGCAACCTCGCGGCATGCCCGGCGTTTCCAATCGATCGAGGCGGAAACCCGACTCAGGCTCCGGGTAACGCCACGTTTCGCCGTGCGCGATCGGTCGCGTGCCGATGCCGCCATTCACGCGCAACGTCGTCACCTCCGCAGGCAGTTCGATGCGGTCGCCGTCCTCAATCGTGAACAACGGATGCACGCACCACACGTATTCCTCGGACCCAGCGCCGAGATTCGTGACCGCGTAGTCGAAGCGAAAACCTTCCGCCGTGGCCGAGATGCTGCGCCGGAATCGCAGCGGCGTGATCGTCAGATCGACGGTGGCAGTCAGCCGTGCCGCCGCGAGTTCCGCTGCATCGAGCGACCAATTCTGAAACCAAACTTCACCGTGATCCGGCACCGCGCGCCTGCGCCAACTGCACGCCGCCACGCTCGGCACGCACTCATCGATGCCCGCCTGCGGACTCGCGCCAAAATCCGAGCCCGGTTCGCTGCGCCACAGCCACCGCGTTTCAGGACGATGCCAGCACCACTCGCGCGCACTGCGACGGCTGCGCAAACTGACGACGCGCCCACCGAGTTCGGGCACCATCGCGAGTTCGGCGGTCGCGGTGCGCAGACCGACGACGCGAAATCCCTGCTCTGTCCCGCTGAAAACTTCCGGCTGCATGCCGCACACGAATACGTCGCGATGATCGGCCAGTCGAGCCCGCGAACCGGCGGAATTTCGCCCGGACGTGACGCGCACGGCAGGTCTTTAGCCTTGCGACGGCGCGCCGCGTCGCGTTTTAGCTGTTCGGCAACTGGGGACTTCACTCCGGCTGCCACTCCCCAGCATGTCGCTCACGCCGTTTCGCAGCCAGTTGATCGCCGACGTTGGCATTTCCTTCGGAGACGAAGGCAAAGGCCGCCTCATTCCGGAGGTGGTGCAGGAGCTGCACGGCACACCCGCCGCGGTCTCCGTCGTGTTCAAGGTGAACGGCGGCTCGAACTCCGGTCACACCGCCGGCGGCATCAAACTCAATCTCCTCCCCGCCGGCGTCGTCGAGAAGAGCGTCGCCCATCTGGCCATCGGTGCCGGCGTCGTCGCCGATCCGCGCAAGATTTTGTGGGAAGCCGAGCCGCTGGAGAAAAAAGGTTACGCTATCTTCAGCCGACTCGTCATCGACGAGCGCGCGATGGTTTCCGATCTCTCGCACCGCCTGCTCGACCTCGCGTGGGAAGATTACCGCGTCAACGTCCTCAAGGAGGAGCCGCGCGGCTCGACCGGTCGCGGCATCACGCCGTCCTATCAGGACGAAACCGGCCAGTGGCAGATCACGTTCGCGGATTTCCTCGGCGGCGAAAATTTCCTCAAGCGCAAGATCGCCGCGCGCGCCGATCGCGCGGTGCGCACGATCCAACATGTGTGCCAGGTCTCCGCGGCCACGTGGGACAGCTTCTTCGAGAAACTCACCGCCGCCGAACAGCGCGCCAACGCTGAGGCGGTCGAGATGGGGCTCTTTGCGAAAAGCGATTTCGACTTCATGCGCTTCCGCGGCACGGAGCCGTTTACGTTGAACGTCGACGAACTCGCGCGCGTTTACTGGGAAACCGGCCAGCGTCTCCGCGCCAACATCGGCGAAGTGCGCGAGCTGGTGCTGACGGAACTCGCCGCCGGTCGCTCGATCATCGGCGAATTCGGCCAGGCCTACTGGCTCGACAAGCGCCACGGCTTCTCGCCGAACGTCACCGCTTCGCATACGTTCACGCCGGAATTTTTCGAGAGCGCCGGCGTGCCCGTGCAGCCGATCCACACTTTCGCCGTCGCCAAGGCCTACGACACCAAGGTCGGCACGCACACCTTCCTGACGCAGATGGAGGAGGCGCTGCCGATTTGCCAAAAGCTGAAGCAAATCGAGTTCGGCACCACGACCGGCCGCCAGCGTATGGTCGGCTGGTATGACGCCGTGGAAAAAGGCGACGCACTGCGCTACGGCGGTTATCAGGATCTCATGATCAACAAAATCGACGCACTTACCGGTGCCGACGAGTTGCTGATCTGCACGGCCTACGTGGACGCCGCCGGCAAGCGCTACGCGCATGTCCCACGCAACGAAGCCCTGCGCCGGACGCTCCGCCCCATTTACGAAAGGCACGCGGGCTGGACGCAGGATATCTCGAGCGTGCGCCGTTTCGGCGACCTCCCTCGCGCCGCACAACTCTACACGGCCGCGATGGTGCGCGGCCTTCTTCACGTCGCCTACGGCGACCGTCTGCCCGCCACGCTGCCGAACCTGCGTTACCTCGGCGTCGGTCCGCAGCCCTCGCAGATTATCAAGGACGTGCCGGCGACGACCGACTTGATCGCACTCTAGTGCCGCGCGACCTGACGGTAGGGCGGCGAGTCCTTTCGCCGCCGCAGCGCGGAACGAAATCCGCGTCCCACCCGCGGCGCACTGCGGCGAAGTGATTGCCGAACGGCTGAAATAACAAAGCCGCGCTGGCCCGCGCGGCTTTGGCTAAAAGATCGGATCGGGAACGGCGCGTTACTTGCGCGCCTTCACGAGACCGAGCTCCTTCTTGATGTTCTGCACGCTGGGCAGCGAGATGTTGAGGGCCTTCGCGATCTCCGCGCCCGTTTTGTCTGCCTGCACGAGCGCCTTCACCTTCTGTTTCGTTTCCGGCGTGATCACGGCACGCGGCTTGCGACCGCTGGACGCAGCCTTGGCCGGGGCCTTGACGGCGCCCGACTTCCCGGCGACGCGCAGGGCGTCGATGAACGCGTCCATCGATTTGAAGCCAAACTTGCCCGGAAGCGCCGTCAGCTTCCGATTGAAACCAGCCAGCTCTTTCTCGAGCTTGGCCATTTCGCGCTGATATTGTTCCAGCTTCTTGAGCTTATCGGTAACCATAGTGAACGAATGGTCGACAATATCGCCGTTGGCGCAAGCCGGCATATAGACCGGGCCCACCAGGGGTTTTACCCATTCGAAACTCAATAATCCTGCAGCTTCTGCTCGCCCGCGCCGCGTCCCGGCTGAATATGCGCCAATATCTCGCCGAGCAGATAAATCGATCCCGTCACGACCACCACATCGCCCGGCCGGCCGAGCGCGCAAGTCTGGGCGTCGGGAAACACGTCCGCGATAGTCGCCCGCTTCATCCGTCCCGCAAGCTCCGGGCCGGCGATGCGCTCCAGCTCCTCGTAACTGCAGGCTCGCGCCTGATGCGGCGGGATCAGGTGCACCTCCTGAGCGTGCCGGGCAATGACGTCCAGCAGTGCTCGGGCGCGGAATTCGCCGAGCACGCCGGTGACGACGATCGGCTTTCGCCCGAACTCGTCGACCAAGCGCCGCAAGTTCATGTCGAGCACCGCCGCCCCCTCCGGATTGTGCGACGCGTCGAGGATCACCGTGCGCCCTCCCACCCGCGTGCGCTGCCAGCGTCCCGGCCAGCTGACCTCGCGCAGCCCTTGCGCGATATCGGCATCGGTCAACTGCGGCAACTTCGCACGCAACAGCCGGGCAGCCAATGTCGCCGTCGCCGCGTTCCAGCGCTGGTAATCCCCTTCCAGACTCGTGCTCGGGTAACCGGAGATAGCTTCACCAAACTCCTCACGCACACTCGTGACCGGCGCGTCATGCTCAGCGGCGATCGTCCGGATCACTTGTTCCGCCTCGGCCGGCAGCCGGCCGATCACCAACGGACAACCCGGCTTCACGATTCCCGCTTTTTCCGCCGCAATCTTCGCCAAGGTGTCGCCCAAATATTCAATGTGATCCTGCCCGATCGACGTGATCACCGTAACTTCGGGCTGCACGACATTGGTGGCGTCGAGGCGTCCGCCCATCCCGACTTCGATAACGGCAGCGTCGACACGCTCCCGCGCGAACTGCAGGAATGCCATTGCCGTCATGAACTCGAAGAAGCTCGGGTAGTCGTCCGGCCCCTCCGCGCCGAGCTTCTCCGCCACGGGAACAAGTTCGTTCGCGTAGCGAATGATCTCGTCCTCGGCCAGAATGCGACGATTCACCTGCACGCGCTCGCCGAGCTTCACGAGGTGGGGCGAGGTGTAGAGCCCGGTTTTATAGCCGGCGTGGCGCAGGATCGTTTCCACCATCGCGGAGACCGATCCCTTGCCATTCGTGCCGGCGATATGGACGACGGGGTAATTCCGCTCGGGATGACCGAGCGCCGCCGCGAGCCCGCGCATGCGATCGATGCCGAACTTCAAGCCCGCGCTCTTCAGTGCGTAAAGATACTCCGTGGCCGCCGAGTAGTCGGCGAAGCGCGGAGGCTGCGAGGGCATCGCGCGCGCTCCGGAATCAGCTCGCGGCAACCGCGGCCTCGGGCGCCTTCGCCGTGGCGGAAGAGCGCGTTTTCTTCTTCAGGAACAGCGCCTGCAGCAGATCGCGCAATCGGTCGCGCATTTCCGTGCGCGAAACGATTTGGTCGACGAGGCCGTGTTTGAGGAGAAATTCAGCCGTCTGGAAACCCGGGGGCAGCGTCTGCTTCGTGGTTTCCTTGATGACGCGCGCACCGGCAAAACCGATCAGCGCGCCGGGTTCGGCGATGATGACATCGCCCAAGGTGGCGAAGCTTGCCGTGACGCCGCCGGTCGTCGGATGCGTGAGGATCGAGATGAACGGCAGCTTCGCCTCGGCCAGGCGGCCGAGCGCCGCGCTCGTTTTCGCCATCTGCATGAGCGAGTAGATGCCTTCCTGCATGCGCGCGCCGCCCGACGAGCTGATAACGATGCACGGGCACTTCTGCTTCAGCGCGCGCTCAATGGCGCGCGTGATCTTCTCACCGACCGCCGCGCCCATGGCGCCGCCGCAGAAACGAAAATCCATCACCGCGAGCGAAACCGGGATGCCGTAGATCTTGCCCGTGCCACAAATGACGGCTTCCGGCAGGCCGCTTTCCTTTTCGTAACGCTTGATCCGATCGGGATAGGCCGCGGAATCGACAAACTTGAGCGGATCGGCCGACTTCACGCCGGCATCGTGCTCGTGAAAAGTGCCCTCGTCCACCAAGCCCGCGATGCGCGCCCGCGAGCCGATCGGGAAATGATAGCCGCTCTTCGGCACGACCATGAGGTTCGCCTCGAGCTCCTTGTTGAAGATGATCTCCCCGGAGATCGGACACTTCGTCCACAACCCTTCCGGGATGTTCTTCTTCTTCTTGGGCGTAGCCAGTTTAGGTTTCGAGAAATGCGACATGGCGCGGAAAATTCAGCCGTGACCGAACGTGACGACGTCGAGGTTTAGCGCTCCTGCATCCCGCAGGACTGCGGCGCAGGCGTTGAGCGTGGAACCCGTGGTGAAAACGTCATCGATGAGTAGGTAATGATGGCCGGGGGTTATGACTGCGCCGGAGGCCATGGCAAAGGCATTTTTCAGGTTCTGCTGGCGCGTCGCCCGGTCGAATTGCGTCTGCGAAACCGTGTCGACCACGCGCACGAGCACCTCGTCGATCCGCGCCTGCCCATCAACCGCTTGCACCGCGCATTCGGCGAGAAGTCGGCTTTGGTTATACGTGCGTTCGCGCTCCTTTCGGGTGTGCAACGGGACCGGCACCACGATTTTCCCCCGAATAAAATCCGCATAGCCCGGTGCTCGCCGCATCAACGCCACGATGTCTTCGAGCACATGCAGGCCGTGATGATACTTCAGCGCGTGGATCAGCGCGCGGCCAGGCCCTTTTAGCAGGATCGCGGTCTTGCCCTCGCCAAACTTCGGCACGAGCGCCTCGCAGTGTTCGCACAGCCGATTCTCCTCCATCTGACCGAAGTAAGGATGCCCGCACGTCGTGCAGTGAGGCGGACCGACGATTTGCAACTGCTGCGCGCAGGCCGCGCAAACGTGGCGAAGCGCGTGCGCCCCGCGATCTTCGACCACGTTTTGGCACTGCACGCACGCCCGCGGAAACACCACATCGAGCGTATCGCGCCAGGCTCGGTGCAGCTCCGCTTTCATCGCGTGCCACTCAATACTTCACCTTCACCAGAAACAAGCCCTGCGGCGGTGCCGTCACCACCGTCGGAATGCGCCGCCGCGTGCGGATCAGTTCCGCAACGTGCTCCGGCGTGAGTTTGCCGACGCCGACGTTGATCAACGCCCCCGTGAGGCTGCGCACCATCTTGTAGAGAAAACCATCCGCCTCGAACGTGAAGGTCAGCTCGCGGCCGCGCCGCCGGATTTCCAGCCGGCGCAGATCGCGCACCGTTGTCTCATAGGTGCGATCGTTTTCGCCGGAAAAGGCCCAGAAATCCTGTTTGCCGCGCAGCACCTTCGCCGCGCGTTCCATCGCGGCAAAATCGAGCGGCCGATCGAACGACCAGCGATACGCGGTGTGAAACGGATCCGCTTCGCCGAGAAACACGTGATAACGATACACCTTCCCTTTCGCCGAAAAGCGCGCGTGAAAACTTTCCGGCACGCGCCGCACGCTCACGATGTGAATGCTCTTCGGCAGTGTCGCCTGCAGCGCAAGACGCAGCTTCTCCGCTCCGTGCGTCCAGGCCGCATCGAAGTGAAACACCTGCCCGAGCGCGTGCACGCCGGCGTCCGTCCGCCCACTGCCGTGCAGCCGCAGCTCCGTTTTGAAAATCGCCGCCAGCCGCCGTTCGAGCACGTCCTGGATCGTGTTGCCACTCTCCTGGCTCTGCCAGCCATCGAACGCGCTGCCATCATAAGCGACGACGCACTTCCAACGCTGAGGCTTTGTTTTTACCACGGATTGCACGGATGCCCACGGATAGGTGCCGGGATCATCCGTGTCCATCCGTGTTATCCGCGGATCAATGTGCGCATCACTCCGTCGGTGCGAGGGGCGGATTCCGCTGGTCGAGGAAGTCCTGCAAAATAATCGTCGCCGCGCGCGAATCGATCAACCCGCTGTCGCGCACGCCGCGACGGTCCTTCTTCTTGATCGACGACTCGGCGGCGTAGCTCGTCAGCGTCTCGTCCACCAAATGCACCGGCAGGCCGAAACGTGTCTTCAGCTCGGCCACGAACGCGTCGACCTCCTTCGCTTTGAAACCGATCGAGCCGTCCATGTTGTAGGGATAACCAACGACGACATCCGTGATGCGGCGCGCCTTGATCGCCTCGCCGATTTTCATCCAGCGCGCCTCGCCTGCGGGCTCGATCACCGCCGGCAGCGGCGTCGCGACCCCGATCTCGTCGCCGTGGGCGAGTCCGATCCGCTTCGCGCCGTAATCGATGCCGAGGCAGCGCATAGATGCTCAGAATAGAACCTCAGATAAACACACATGAACACGAATGAGGGGACGCGCCTGTTCGCCTGCTTGGTATCTGTGTGAATCTGTGTCCATCTGCGGTTTGCCTTAGAGGAATTTCTTTTTCTCCACGTCGGCTTCGAGTCGCTTCAGCAGCGCTTTGATCTCCTGCGCTTTGTCGCGCGAACACACGAGCGTCGCGTCCGCCGTGCTGACGACGATCAGGTCGCTCGCGCCCACGACCGCCGTGAGATGCCCGTCGCGCGACACGACGATGTTGCTCGCACCGCCTTCGACCATCGCGAGACCGCGCAGCACGTTGCCGGCGGCGTCCTTCGGAAAATGATTAGCGACCGCCGGCCAGGCGCCGACGTCGTCCCAGTCGCACGTCGCAGGCACCACGACGACATTCGTTGATTTTTCCATCAGCGCGTAATCGACGGAAATCTTCTTCAGGCTCGGATAACCCGCCGCGAGTGCGGCGGCCCAACCCTGCTTCGCCGCGCCCTGTTCCATCGCCGCCAAACCCGCGTGCAACTCCGGCGCATGCGCCTTCAGGCCCGCCTCGACGACCGGCACGCGCCAGACAAACATGCCGGCGTTCCACAGATAGCGCGCTCCGGTAGGCAGCTGGTTCGACATGAGATAGCTCTGCGCGGTGGTCAGGTCCGGCTTTTCCACGAAGCGCTTCACCTGAAACACCTCGCGCCCCGCGACGCTCTTCCACGCCCCCGCCTGCTCGATGTAGCCAAAGCCGGTTGCCGGCTCCGTCGGCTTGATCCCGAGCGTCACGAGCACATCGGCGCTCTCCGCCGCGGCAAAAGCCACGTTCAACAGCGACTGATATTCGCACACATCGTGAATGACGTGATCCGCCGGCAACATCGCGAATGCCGCCTGCGGGTCGCGTTGCTTCACGAGCAACGTCGCCAAACCCGTCGCCGCCGCCGTGTCTCGCCCCATCGGCTCAGCCACGAGGTTTTCGGCGGGCAACTGCGGACACGCCGCGCGCACACCGGCGAGCTGGGCCTGCGTGGTGATGACGAAAATGTTTTCCTTGGGCGCCACACCGAGCACGCGATCGACCGTCTGCGTGAGCATCGGCGTCTCCCCGACGATGGGCAGCAGGTGCTTGGGAGTGGTCTGGCGGCTGGCGGGCCAGAAGCGCTCACCGCGGCCACCGGCCATAATCACAACGTAACGAGCGGGCATAGGAAATCCCCACGATTCCGGCCCGCAACGCTCCGTCAACGGCGAACTGGGTTTGCCTTTCCGGGGTGTTCACCCACTGTCGCAGTCCATGGCTTTCCCGCTCGAAATCACCGCCGCCGACGCTGCCCAGCTCCACCAAGCCGGCGCGATCCTGATCGACGTCCGTGAACCTAACGAACTCGCCGTCTGCCAAGTCACCGGCAGCACCCACATCCCGATCCGCGAGATTCCTGGCCGCACCGCCGAGATTCCACACGACCGCCAAGTGCTGATCCTCTGCCACCACGGCGGTCGCAGCGCGCGCGTCACTCAGTTTCTGCGCGCCAATGGCTGGGACAACGTCACCAACGTCGCCGGCGGCATCGACGCGTGGGCCATGCAGGTCGATCCGACCCTCGCCCGCTACTGAGCCGCCGGAGGGCTTGACTCCCGCCCTGCATTCCGGACAAATCCCCGTTCACTCATCACCAACCACCCATGGGCAAACAATACAACAAGGTCATTAAGAAGAAACGCCGCGTCGCTTACATGAAGCGCAAGAACGCCGCCAACAAGGCGAAGGCCAAGAAGAAGTAACTCGGCGCACAACGCCCACCCTTTCGCGCCCGCAGCCGCGGGCGCATTTCATTTATGTCGATCAAGGTCAGCCTCATCTCCCTCGGTTGCGCGAAGAATCTCGTCGATAGCGAGATCATGGTCGGCCATCTGCACCAGGCCGGCATGCAGGTCATTCCCGAAGCGGAGAAGGCCGACGTCGTGATCGTCAACACGTGCTCGTTCATCGATTCCTCGAAGGAGGAGTCGATCGGCCACATTCTCGAGATCAACCAACAGCGCGGCATGCGCAAGCGCCGCAAGGAACAAAAGCTGATCGTCGCCGGCTGCATGTCGCAGCGCTTCGCGAAAGATCTGCCGACCGCGCTGCCCGAGGTGGACGCGTTCATCGGCCTCGACCAGGTCACGAAAGTCGCGCCGATCATCGAGGAGATTTACGCCAAGGAACGCGGCAAAAAGGACGCGCCCGTCTCGTTTATCGAGGGCCGCTCAACGTGGATCCCTGACTACGACACGCCGCGCTTCCGGCTCACGCCGAATCATTTTGCTTACCTCAAGATCGCCGAGGGCTGCAACCACCCGTGCACCTTCTGCATCATCCCGCAAATCCGCGGTCGCCATCGCAGCCGCACCGTCGAGAGCGTCGTCGCCGAAGCGCGCCGCCTCGTGAAGGAAGGCGTGAAGGAGATCAACCTGATCTCCCAGGACACGACCTTCTTCGGCATGGACACGTGGGAACAGCGCCCGAACCCGCGCACGCCCGTCGACTCCTCGCGCGGCACCGCGCTCACCACCCTCCTCCGCGAACTGAACGCCATCGAAGGGGATTTCTGGATTCGCCTGCTCTACACGCACCCCGCGCACTGGTCCGACGAACTCATCAAGACCATCGCCGAGTGCCCGAAGGTCGCGCGCTACATCGACATTCCGCTCCAACACATCAGCGACCACATGCTCGGCCTGATGCAGCGCGAGACGAGCGGCGCCTACATTCGCGATCTGATCCAACGCATCCGCGCCGGCATCCCCGGCATCGCGGTGCGCACGACGTTCATCGTCGGCTTCCCCGGTGAAACCGAAGCCGACGTCGAAGAACTTTGCGAATTCATCCGCGAGACCAAATTCGAGCGCCTCGGCGTGTTCCGCTACTCGCAAGAAGAAGGCACCCGCGCCGCGAAGATGAACGATCAGCTTCCGCCCAAGGTGAAGGAAGCCCGCTGGCACAAAACGATGGCGCTCCAGAAGGAAATCGCCCGCGAAGTCTCCAAGAGCTACGTCGGCCGTAAACTGCGCGTCCTCGTCGAGGAGCCCGGCGTCGCCCGCGGCGAAGCCGACGCGCCCGACATCGACGGCCGCGTCTACGTCCCGAAGAGCCTCCCGGTCGGCCAATTCGTCGACGTGACGATCAACTCCTTCCACGACTACGATCTGCTCGCCGTCGCGAAGGGCGAAGAGCCCGTCGTCTACAAAGTCGCGAAGCAGGCGCAGTAATCCCCCTCTCCTCGGCGCAGGAATCCGCGAACGTGTTCGTGGATTGCGACAGTGAAGCGGTTTCGCTGTCGTCATTCCCCATGAGAGTGTCGTCGCTACTCGCATGCATCGCGCTAACCTTGCTCACCGCATGCATGCCGCACGATCCGCTCGATTGGAAAATCGACGGGCGCAACGGCGAGGAGCTGCAGGCCTGGCTGATCAACACTCTGCCACAAATGCCGGCTCCGCTTGCCGACGAATTCTCTGTCGCCGTCGTCCGCATCCGTGACAACACTCGCGGCTGGTCCACGGCTGATCCCAAAGCCACCAACAACCCGCTTTCACTTCGATTACACCGCCGAACCGTTCGCGATGTCTTGGTCGAAGGCCTACAGCTGGAGAGCAGCGACTACCTGAGTCGGATCCAAAACGATCAGCTCAATCTCCTGCGCATCTCGCAAAGTCTGGAACACGACAATCTCTCTGCCATCGAACGCGCTCGACTGGAACGCCAGTTATCGGCCCTGCGCCGCGACGGCGCGCTTCACCAACGCGCATTCGACGCGATCGAGAAGCGCATCAAGACGCTGGTCGGCAAAAGCGATCCAATCTAGCGTCGATACTCTCCACCATTTCGTCAGCGGCGCATCCGCTCAGCCCGATGCCTGCTTCACGAACCCGGTGATGATTCCGTCGAAATTCCCGTTCGTGAAAAAGACGACCAACTGAGGCTTCACCGTCTCGGCGTGCGTGTTCGCCACCAGTTTTTCCAGCAGCTCCGCATTCGTCGGCGCCGTGTAGCCGTGCACGCCCTGCGTCGCGAGGAACTGAATAATGGCCTCGTGATCGAAACGTTCATCCGGCTTCAGCAAGTGCGCGCGCGCCACGGGTCCGAGGTAAACTTCGTCGGCGCGCGACAGCGCACGCATGAACGCCTGCTCCATCACCTTTCGCCGCGACGTGTTGCTGCGCGGCTCGAACGCCGCGTGGATCACGTGCCCGGGGAAACGCGCGCGGAAACTCGCCAGCGTCTCTCCCACGGCCGTCGGATGATGTCCGAAATCCTCCACGACCTTCAGCCGCGGCGTGTTCACCAGCAGTTGCTGGCGACGCATCACGCCGCGATAGCGACCGAGCGCATCGAGTTTCAGCGCCGCGCCCTTTGTGGCGTAATACGCCAGATCGTCCGGCAGCGCTTCGCCGACCGGCACCGGCGCCAAGCTCAACTGCGCCGCCGTCGCCGCCATCGCGGCGTTGCGCACGTTGAAGAGACCCGGCTGCGTCCAGCTCACGTCCGCCCACTTCGCGCCTCTCCAACTCAGCGTGAAGCTCGCGCCCTCCGGCGTCTCAGCAAAGTCCGTAATACGGACTTCGCAGTTCTCACCGAGACCCACACGCACCACGCGCGTCCACGCGAAATTCCCGAGCGCGGCTAGATTTGCATCGTCGCCGTTGACCACGATCCAGCCGTTGCGCGGCACGATGCGCGAGAGGTGGAAGAACGTCCGCTTCACGTCGTCGAGATCACGAAAAATATCCGCGTGATCGAATTCGAGATTGTTCATCACCGCGATGTGCGGCGCGTAGTGAATAAACTTCGATCGCTTGTCGAAGAAGGCGCTGTCGTATTCATCGCCCTCGATCACGAACGGATCGCTCGCGCGGCCGAGGTGATTGCCGACCGGCGGATCCTGCGGCACGCCGCCAATGAGAAAACCCGGATCGCGGCCGTTCTCGCGCAACAAAAACGCCGTGAGCGCCGTGGTCGTCGTCTTCCCGTGCGTGCCGGCGATGACGATATTCTTGCGTCCTTTCAGGACAAAATCCGCCAGCAGCGCCGGCAGTGACGTGAAGGGCAACGCACGCGTATCGAGCAGCCACTCGACCTCGACGTTGCCGCGGCTCATGGCGTTGCCGACGACGACGAGGTCCGGCTTCAGCCGCTCGAGCCGCGCGGCATCGTAACCCTCGTGCAACTCGATCCCGGCCTGCGCGAGCACGGTGCTCATCGGCGGATAAATGCCGGTGTCGGCACCGAGCACCTCGTGTCCGTTCGCACGCGCGAGCAGCGCCGCGTTGCCCATCGCCGTGCCGCAAATGCCCATGAAGTAAATCCGCATGACCACTGCTTTGGCGCGCCATGCGCGACTGGCCAACCAATTTGTTGCCTCTCCGCGTCACGACAGATTTTCTCCGTCCATGCGCCCCTTCGCCCCGTGGGCGACTCTGGCCATCGCCAGCGTCTCCGCTTTCGCGCAAACCAGCCCCGCCGTCGAACCGCCGGTGAAACTCGCGGACTTCGTCGTCACGCCGAGCCGCTACAGCATCTCCCGGGAAGGCGACGGCTCGCGCGCCACGCTCACGCGCGCCGACCTCGAAATTCTCCCGCAGGTCGGCGAGGATCTCTTCCGCTCCGTGGCTAGGCTTCCCGGCGTCGCGGCGGACGACTTCACTGCCAAATTCTGGGTGCGCGGTGCGCCGCAGCGGCAGTTGCTCGTCCGCCTCGATGGCGCCGATCTGCTCGAACCGTTTCATCTCAAGGACGTCGACGGCGCGCTATCGATCATCGACCTCCGCGCCATCAGCCAGCTCGACCTGATGACCGGCGGTTTCAACGCCGACTTCGGCAACCGCACCGCCGCCGTGCTCACGATGGACACGCTGTCGCCCACGCGTCGCGCGCCCAGCTACTCCGCGAGCCTCAGCGTCACCAGCATGCGCGCGGGCATTGCGGGCACTTTCGCCGACAGCCGCGGACGCTGGTTCGCCAGCGTCCGCCGCGGCTATCCCGACCTTGCGCTCAAGCTCGAAGGCCGGGCCGAGGAAATTTTCCCGCGCTACTGGGACGCCTACGCCAAAACCGAATTCGATTTCTCGTCCAACCACACCCTGTCGCTGCATCTGCTGCACGCCGGCGATACGCTGCGCATCGAAGATCCCGACGGTCCCGATCTGCACTCGAGCTACGACAGCGATTATGTCTGGGCGCGGTGGCGGGCCACGTGGTCGGACCGCGTTTCCTCGGAAACCGTGCTCACGCAATCCTGGCTCGCGTGGCGGCGCGACGGCACGGGCGTTTATCTGCCGCGCTATCGCCTCGATCTCCGCGATCGCCGCTCGCAGGCGTCGACCGCGCTCCGGCAGGACTGGAGTGTCGCCACCTCCGATCGTCTCCTGCTCCGCGGTGGCTGGCAGGCCGCGCGCGACCGCGCCGAGTATTCCTACCACCTCTTCCGCGAAGATGCCTTCGTCGTGAATGGCGTGCTGACCGCGGTGCCGCGCACGATCGCGCTGGCGCCGCAGGCTGACGGCAACGCCGTCGGCGCTTTTGTCGCTGCGCGCTACGCCCTCGCAGCCAACTTCGCCGTGGAGCCAGGAGTGCGCTTTGATCACGCGACCGCCGCCGGCGATCGCGACTGGAGCCCGCGCCTCAATGCCTCCTGGCAACTCGCTCCGCGCACGACGCTGCGCGCCGCGTGGGGTCGCTATGTCCAGTCGCAAGGTGTCCATGAACTCGCGGTGCAATTCGGCGACGATCGCTATCACCCGTCCGAAAAGGCCGAGCACCGCGTCCTCGGCTTGGAACAATTGCTGCCGCACGGCGTGAACCTGCGCGTCGAAGCCTACCAGCGCCTGACCCGTGATCCGCGCCCGCAATGGTTCAACCGCTACGACACCTACAACATCTTCCCGGAGGCCCAAACGGATCGAATCCTCCTCGCTCCAGTCCGCGCGGAAGCACGCGGCATCGAGTTTATTGCGCGGCGCCGCGGTCGGGTATTCGACTGGAGCACGAGCTACGCGCTCTCGCGTGCGACCCAGGATCTCAACACAGGCACGATTCCGACTGCGCGCGACCAGCGCCACGCGCTCTATGCGGACATTACTTATCGGTTGGGCGAGCGCTGGCGTTTCGGCGCGGCGTGGCAGTATCACACCGGGTGGCCCGTCACCGCGGTGAACTACACGCTGGTTCCGCTCGCCAACGGTGGTCGCGCGAACGTGCGCAGCTTCGGCCCGACCCTCGCGGATCGCCTGCCCGCCTACCATCGCCTCGATCTCCGGGCGAGTCGCGCGATCCCGCTCCGCCGCGGCGTGCTCACGGTGTTCGTTGATGTCTTCAATGCCTATGATCGCGCAAATCCCCTGGCTTACGACTACGCGCCAAGTGTCGTGAACAACACCGTCCGCGACGGTAAACATGCCCGCAACATGCTTCCGATCGTGCCTACGATCGGGCTGAGCTGGGAAAACTGAAACAACGGCTCGCAGACGGGCGCGAGCGCTGTGGCACAGCGCGGATCGCAGCGCGTTCGCAGCGGGCCCAGCGGTCCCGACCTGACTCACACAGCGTGCAAAGCTGCGCTTAGCGGAGATATTTTCTTTCGCCGCGCCGCCGCCCGCCGGGAGCGGCAACCGGGCCTGCTCACCGCAGTTCGCGCAGCCTTCGTCGCGTTCGCTGACGATTCCCCGCTTTCGCGTTTTCATCGTCGTGGCGCGACTGCACAACCGCGCGATGCAAGACGTCCGCTACGCCCTGCGTCAGTTGCTCAAATCCCCCGGCTTCACCGCCGTCGCCCTTGTTACCCTCGCGCTCGGTATCGGCGCGAACACGGCCATCTTCTCCGTCATCAACGGCGTGCTGCTGCGCCCCCTGCCCTTCGCGCAGCCGGAGCAGCTGATGCGCGTCTATCACCGCAGCTCAAACTTCCCCAAGGCGAGCTACGCGCCCGGCGCGTTCTTCTCCTTGGTGAAGGACAACCAGTCGTTCGATTCCATCGCCGCTTGGCAATCGACCAACTTCAGCCTCAACACCGACGGCGCTGAACCCGAGCGCGTCGAGGGCGCGGTCGTCACGGAACAGTTCGCCCAGGTCACCCGCATCTCACCCGTGCGCGGCCGGTTCTTCAACGCCGCCGA
The DNA here is from genome assembly GCA_023432225.1 of Verrucomicrobiota bacterium. Classification (GTDB taxonomy): domain Bacteria; phylum Verrucomicrobiota; class Verrucomicrobiia; order Opitutales; family Opitutaceae; genus Didemnitutus. Next base: position 302,023 of record JAEYUW010000002.1, on the reverse strand, counting down.
ATTTTCTCCGGGCAACGACGGGGTCGTGCTCATCAGCCGCAGCCTCTGGCAACAGCGTTTCGCGGGCGCGGACGATATCGTCGGGCGCACCCTCGAAGTCGGCGGGCGCCCGCGCATCGTCGTCGGTGTGATGCCGGATGGCTTCACCTTCCCCGGCAAGAGCCAGCTCTGGGCGCCCTTCGCGCCGACCGACGCCCACCGCGCCCGCCGCGACCGACACGAGTTGCAGGTCTTCGCCCGACTGAAGCCCGCCACGAGCTTCACCCAAGCACAGGCCGACCTCGCGTTGTTGACTCAGCGCTACGCCACGGAATTTGCGACGACCGACAAAGATTGGACCTGCCTGGCGTTTCCGATGCTGGAAGACGCGGTCGAGTCGATCCGCCCGGCGTTGATCGTGCTGCTCGGCGCGGTGATCGCGTTGCTGCTCATCGCGTGTGCGAACGTCACCAACCTGCTCCTGGCTCGCGCGGCCGCCCGCCAGCGCGAGATCTCCATCCGCGCCGCGCTCGGTGCTTCGCGGGGGCGCCTCGCGCGCCAACTCGTCATCGAGTGCCTCGTGCTGTTCACGCTCGGCGGCGCGGTCGGCGTGCTCGTCGGCCACTGGCTGTTGAACGCGCTGCTCGCGCTCGCTCCCGCCAGCATTCCGCGCCTCGCTCAAGTCGCGATCGATGGTCGCGTGCTCCTCTTCACCACCGGCGCAACGTTCGCCACGGGTCTCGTTTTCGGGCTCATCCCGGCGTGGAACGCCTCGCGCACCGACCTGACGCTCGCGCTCCGCGAAGGCCATGGCACCACCGGCTCGCGCGGCTGGCTGCGCAGCGCGCTGGTCGTCGTGCAAGTCGCGGCCGCCGTCGTGCTCCTCGTGTCGTCCGGTTTGCTCATCCGCAGTTTCCATCGTCTCCAGCAGATCGATCCGGGCTTCAATCCGACGCACGTGCTGACGATGAAGGTCGATCTGCCCCCGGCCAGCTACGGCACGTTTGGCCAGACCGACGAGAAGCGCGTGCAATTCGTCACCGAAGCCCTGCGTCGCCTGCAAGCGCTGCCCGGCGTGGAGTCGGCCGCGATGACGACGACCGCCCCGCTGAACAGCGGCGCATCGTTCATCATGCGCATCGAAGGCCACGCCGACGTGAACGTGAGCACCGCGCCCGTGACCCGCTATCGCACGATCACGCCGGACTACTTCAAGACGATCGGCATGTCGCTCGTGCGCGGTCGCGCCTTCACGGAACGCGACGCGCCCGGCGCACCGCGCGTGGTGATCATCAATCAGGCGTTCGCGAAAAAGTTTTTCCCGGGAGTCGAAAATCCCCTCGGCAAACACGTCGAGATCGCGCTCGCCGATCCGCCGCGCTGGGCGGAGGTCGTCGGCGTCGTGGCCGACGCGCGCATCGACACCCTCGAAGCCGAGACGCCGGTGCAGGCCTACGAGCCGTATCACGAATTCGCGTTCAATAATCTGACCTTCGTGCTGCGCACGAGCGGCGATCCGGTCGCGCTCACGGCGGCCGCGCGGCGCGAAATCCAGGCCGTCGACCCGCGCCTGCCGGTGCACAGCCAGAAAACGATGGAGCAAATCGTCGACGAGTCGCTCGGGCAGCGGTATTTTTCGCTCGTGCTGGTCGCGGTCTTCGCCGGCGTGGCGCTCCTGCTGGCGAGCATCGGTCTCTACGGCGTCATCGCTTACAGCGTGGCGCAGCGCACGCGGGAATTCGGCGTGCGCCTCGCCCTGGGCGCGAGCGGGCGAGATGTCTTGCAGCTCGTGCTGGGCGAAGGCGGGCGTTTGATCGCGCTCGGTCTGGCCCTCGGCGTGGCCGGTGCGCTCGCTTCGGCGACCATGATGCAATCGCTCCTGTTCGGCATCGGCGCGCGCGACCCGCTGACTTTCGTCGCGATCGTCGCGCTGTTGGCCGTCGTGGCGTTTGTCGCGTGCCTCGCTCCGGCCTGGCGTGCCACGCGGGTCGACCCGCTCGTGGCGCTCCGCACGGAGTGAGGCCTGACGCAGACGCTGCGCGGCGACTCGCCCCATGCTTCCCATTTTTGGGAATCCTTAATCCCGACCTCGATTGCAGCGTGCGGGGCGCCTCACAGGACAACGCACGCTAGTCATTTATGAACAACCGCTTGAAACTAGCCACCACGCTGGCATGCCGGTTGCAAAAGCGACCTCACCATCGCCCCTCTCATGTCCAAGTTCCGGCGCCTTTTCGCTCTCTCACTTTCCCTTGGCTCGCTCGCCGCCGTCACCGCGCAGACCGCTCCGGCTTCCGCGGCGGACACCCCGCCGCCCGCCGCACTGCGTGAGCGTATCACGCTGGAGGAAGCGATCCGCCGCGCCGTCGCGAAAAACTACACGATCCAATCCGACGCGCTCGATGTCTCCATCGCGCGCGCGCGCGTGCTGGAGCAGTGGGGCCTGTTCGATCCGCAGCTGAACGGCAAATACACTTACTCCGAGAACGAGAACCCGCTGCAGACGTTCGACGCGACGACGGGCGCGCGCAATTTCACCCGCGACAAGAGCGACGCCTATTCGCTGAGCGTCGATGGCACGATGCCGTGGGGCCTCACCTACTCGCTCGGTGCCACGCAAACGAACGCTCGCGGCACGTTCAACGGCTTCGCCGACGCCTACGACGTCTTCGGCGGCGTCTCCGCGCGCCAGCCGCTGCTCCGCGGCTTCGGCTTCGGCGCCACGACCGCGCAACTCCGCATCGCGATGGCGGGCCGCGATATTTCCGAGTGGGCGTTCCGCGCCTCGGTGATCAACACCGTCACGAACGTCATCTTCGCCTACTACGATCTGAATTTCGCCCAGGCGAATCTGCGCACTGCGATCCGTTTCCGCGACCTCGCCGCCTCGCTGCTCGAGGAGAACAAAAAGCGCTTCAAGGTCGGCGCGATGTCCGACTACGACGTCACCTCCGCCAGCGCCCGCGTGGCGATGCGCGAGGAAAACATCCTCGTTGCCCAGCGCCTCGTGCACGACGCCGAGAACGTGCTGAAGGCGCTCATCTCCGACGAGCGCACGCCGCACCTGCTCGACTGGTCGCTCGAAGTCGAGCCGATGAGCACGCTGCCGGTCGCCGTGGTGAACGCCGCCCTCGATTTTCAGGAGGCGCTGAAGAAACGCCCCGATTACCAACAGGCGAAACTCAACCTCAAGCGCAGCGACATTAACTTCAAATACCAGCGCAACCAACTGCTCCCGCGCGTCGACCTCGTCGGCAGCTACGGCTCGAACGGCCTCGACGCCAGCCGCGAGACCGCCCAGCGCATGGTGCGCAACGAAGACTATCGCTCCTTCAGCTACGGCGTGCAGGTGACGATCCCGATCACTTTCACCGGCGAGCGCGGCCGCTATCGCCAGGCGAAGTTCGCCCGACGCCAGGCCGAAATCGATCTGGATCAGATCGAGCAGAGCATCGTCGTCTCGGTCGGCAACGCCGCCAACAACATCGAAGTCACCCGCCAGCGCGTCGAGGCCGCCCGCAAAGCCCGCATGCTCGCGCAGGAAGTCCTCGAGGCCGAACAAAAGCGCCTCCGCGCCGGCACGAGCAGCACGTTCTTCGTTTCTCAACAGCAGGAAATCGTCGCGAGCCTCGAAGTCAGCGAGCTCCGCGCCGAGTCCGACCACCGCCGCGCCATCGCCGAATACGACCGTCAGCTCGGTGTGACGCTGGAAAAGCTAAATATCAGCGTCGGCGTGCCGAAGTAATAACCAGGTTTGTTTAGTGTGTGTCCAGCAGGCGGCGGCCCGATTTCGGGCGCCGCCTGCGTGGTTTAAAGACCTCGCCGCGACAGCCTCCACGCCGGCGAAAACCATGACGCGCTCGCCCAAGTCTAAGCCACGCCTTCAAAGTGTCGTTGCGAGGAGCGGCCCCTTGGCCGCGACGTGGCAATCCATCTGAATTCTAGCTGGGCCCGCCGTGTGGGCGGCATCACGTTCCCGGAGCGCCCAGCGGTCGCGCCCTACCCGTTGCGCCGCGCACATCACTTCTTCAGGCCACCTTGGCTTCGTAGCGGAAGCCGTGAGGCTTTCGCGAGGCGCGGCGGCGCGATTTCTCCCGCGCGAAATTCTGACGAATTCCGCTACGAGTCCCTCAGATCCCGCGCACCTTGACGTTGCGCACTTCGAGCCCTTCGCCCGCGAAGGCCAGGCGGCCCCCGCGCTCGTTGACGAACTTGGCCACCGTGGGGTTCGCGCTCGCGGCCACCGCTTGGCGCCAGTCGGCGGTATCGAGCGCGTAGCCCGTGATCTTCTCGCCGTTGATCCAGTATTCGACCGCGTTGCCGAACACCACGATCTTGCTGCGATACCACACGTCGAACTGCGGCGTGATCTTCTTGTCCGGCGCCCTCAGGCCGTTGCCCGCGAGCGCATCGCCGTGGCCGGCCAGCAGCATCACCGGACCGGATTTCTCCGGCGATTTTTCGTCTTCAAAAACCCGGAAATAGACCGCGCCGTTGCCACCCGGAGCGACCTTCCAATCAAACGTCAGCTCGAAATCGGCAAACTCGTCGTTGCTGACAATCGCAACGCCCGCGCCTCCCACCAGCGAGCCGTCGCGCACCTGCCAGTTGGCCGGCAGCTTGTTCGCGCCGAAGCCGTGCCACTCGGTTTTGTCCAGCAGGCGCCAGCCCTGCGAACGTTCGTAGGCCGTGATCTTCGGCTGATCGGCCGCCAGCAAGGCGACAGGAAGGACGAGCACGGCAAACGCGAGGAGCTTGGCGGTCATGGCGCGCAGGATGCCGCCGGGCCCCGGCGCGTCAATCCCGCGAATAGGGTGAGCCCCCTAGCCACAGTTTTCGCTGAGGAGCGGAAGCCGTGAGGCTTTCGCTCGTCGGGAGCGGCGAAATTCCCACGAATCCCGCCACGCCAACCGCCTGAGCCGTCCCCTGCACTGTCCGCTTGCTTGCGGCGTCGGGCGCGGTGAGTTTCACGCCATGCCGCGAATCCCGCTCGAAGACAATTTCACCGATGTGCTCGGAAAGGCCCAGCGTGGACTCAGCCTTGATGACGCCGCCCTCGTCGCCAAAGCCGGCATCTCTCCCGCCGAACTCGCCGCCCTCAAGAAGGGCGAGATTCGCGACCATCCGCTCCGCGCCGTCGCGCGCGCCCTCCAGCTGAATGGCGCCGCGCTGCTCGCCCTCGCCCGCAAGGAATGGTATCCCCAACAGCCGGTGTTCCCGCGCGGCTTCGCGATGTTCAACACCCCGTTCGAAGACCTCACGGTGAACAGCTATCTCGCGTGGGACACACGCTCGCGCCTCGCGGCCGCCTTCGACACCGGCACGGACTGCGGTGCGATGCTCGACACGATCTCCAGCGAGAAACTCGACCTCCGCTACATCTTCATCACGCACACGCACGACGACCACATCGCCGATCTGCCCGAGCTCGCCAGCGCCACGGGCGCGGAAGTCTGGGCCAGCGAACTGGAGCCCGTCGATTACGCCGGCGCCCGCACCTTTGCCGAGAATGCTCACTTTCATCTCGGCGAACTCGCCATCAAGACCCTGTCCACTTGGGGCCACTCTCCGGGCCAAACGACCTTCTACGTCACCGGGCTATCCTGGCCGCTCGCCATCGTCGGCGACTCGCTCTTTGCCGCTTCGTGCGGAGGCAGTCGCGAGCACTACGCCGATCAGTTGCGCCACAACCGCGAGAAAATTTTCCGGCTTCCGTCCGACACGGTGCTGGCCTGCGGACACGGCCCGCTCACGACGCTGATCCAGGAGCGCCGATTCAATCCCTTCTTCGCTCGATAAACGGACGGAATTCCGTCCGGAAAGAGGCTTGAGCCCATCAATTTCGGGCGTTGCTGTCCGATGTGTTGGCTTAGCCTCGATGATTCATCTCCCGCCCCGTCGCACGTGGATGGCCTTTTGGTGCCTCGTTTGCGCCTGCGGAAGCATTGTCGGGTGGGCCGCCGATAACGCGGCTCCGAAACGGCGCTGGCGCGCCGGCGTCGAGGCGGGCGCGGCGCCCTTCACCTTCGCCGCACCCGACGGCACGCCCGCCGGATTCTCAGTCGAGCTCCTCCAAGCCGTCGCCGCCGAACGCGCGCTCGAGATCGACTACGTCGTGCTGCCCTGGAGTGAACTGCTGGCAAAATTTCGGACGGGCGAGATCGACATCATCTGCAACGTCGTCGACACACCGGAGCGCCGCGACTTCATCGCGTTCAGTGCGACGACGGCGCTGTTGCGCGGCGCGATGTTCATCCGGCACGACCACCCGCCGCTCTACGATCTTTCGGAACTGAACGGGATCAAGGTCGCCGTGCCCCGCGAGTCGCGCGCGCATGAATACCTCAAGCGCCAGCCTTGGCGGATCGAGTTCGTCTTCGCGCCGACGTTGGACGACTGCCTGAGTATCGTGCAGGCAGGCGGCGCCGATGCGATGTTCGCCACCGAATTGGTGGTGCGCCACGTGATGAAACAGCGCGACCTCACCGGCATCGTCGCCTCCGCACTGCCGTTCCCGGATTTCGACTATCGCGAGCACTTCGGCGTCGCACCGCGCGAGACGGATCTCCTCGCCGAACTCAACGAGGGCCTGCTCGCCGTCCAGCGCAGCTACGCCTACGACCGCCTCTACGAAAAATGGGTCGGTCCCCTGCGTCCGCGCGAACTGGGCTGGCGCGACGTGCGCCCCTACGCGATCCCGCTCGTCCTCACCGGCGCAATCGTCCTCGTCGCGTTCGCGTGGCAGCGTCGGATGCTGCTGCGCGTCGCCCACCAAGCCGAAGCGCTCCGCTTAAGCGAAGAACGGCTGTCGTTGGTTTTCGAAGGCAGCCAGGACGGTTTCTGGGATTGGGATGCCCGCACGGGCGAAATTCTCCGCAGTCCCCGGTGGTTTGAGATGCTCGGCTACTCGGCCAGCGAGGTGGCGCCGGGCCGCCTCGGCTTTCTCGATCTCGTCCACCCCGACGACCGCGAGCGCGTGCTCGCCGACGAATCCGAACTCTGGCGCGAGCGCGACCAGTTCGCGCTCGAGATGCGCCTGCGCGCGAAGAACGGCGAGTGGAAATGGATCCTCGATCGGGGAAAAGTCGTCGCCCGCGACCCGCGCACCCGGTTGCCGCTGCGCATCGTCGGCACGCACACTGACGTCACGCCACGCAAGCACGCGGAGGTCGAAGCAGAAAACCTCCAGCGCAAGATGCAGGAAACCCAGCGCCTCGAAAGCCTCGGCGTCCTCGCCGGCGGCATCGCGCACGATTTCAACAATCTTCTCACGGTGATTCTCGGCAATGCCTCGCTCATGCAACTGGATGAGCACGCCTCGCCCGATACGAACGCACGCATCGAGAAAATCAAAACCGCCTCCAACCGCGCCGCCGATCTCTGCCGCCAGCTCCTCGCCTACGCCGGCAAGGGCGCGTTCACGATCGAGCCGCTGTCGCTCAACTCGATCGCGCGCGACACCGTTCACTTGCTCGAGCTTTCCACCAAGCGCCACGCCGAACTCGAGTTTGCCCTCGCCAAGGACCTGCCGCTCGTCGACGGCGACCCGTCGCAATTCCAGCAGGTGATCATGAACCTCGTGATCAACGCCGCGGAAGCCTTGCCGGAAAAGGGCGGCCGCATCCGTCTCGCCACCAGCCGCGCGGATCTCGTGCGCGGCGAGTTGATGGACGCGCTGCCCTCGCCCGATGTGCCGGAGGGACCTTATGCCTGCCTCGAAGTCGCCGACAACGGCTGCGGCATGGACGCCGAGGTGCGGGCGCGCATCTTCGATCCTTTTTTCACCACGAAATTCACCGGCCGCGGACTCGGGCTCGCCGCGGTGCTCGGTATTGTGCGGTCCCACCGCGGCGCGCTCGTCGTGCGCAGCACGCCGGGGCAAGGTTCGATCTTCCGCGTCTATCTGCCCGCCAGCACGCGTCCGGTCGCGGCCAAGGGAGCGCCGTCCATGGCATCTCCTTCCGGCGACCACGGCACAGTGCTGGTCGCGGACGATGACGACGCCCTGCGCCCGCTCTTTGCCGAAGTGCTCAAACGCCTCGGCTACGACTCGGTCGTCACCGCCGATGGTCACGAAGCGATGGCGGCCTTCACCGCGCAGCCGACCCGCTTTGTCGCCGCCCTCCTCGATCTGACGATGCCCGGCAAAGACGGGCTGGAAACGATGCATGAATTGCGCGCGCAGCGCCCCGACCTGCCCTGTGTGCTCGTCAGCGGCTACAGCGAACTCGAAGCGCGCGCGCGCGGCGATACGCGTGATTTCACCGACTTTCTCCAGAAACCATTCACGCCCGACAGTCTGAACGACGTGCTGCGGCGGGCCACGAATCAGAGTTGAATCGCCCTGCCACGTGAGCGATCTCCGCCCCCGATTCCGCGCGCGCGGGCTACGGACAAATGGCCCGGGAGGGAAAAACGGTTAGACAGTGGTCCGACCTTCGCGCTACTTTGCTCGCGCACCCCGCATGCACCAGCAGCGCAAGACTTGGATGATCATGGCTCTCGTCGCCAGTTTGGTGGCCGCACTCGCTGCCATCATTCTGCAGGACGACCTCCGCGAGAAGCTCGGCACCAACTACTACATCCTCTCGCTCGCCATCATCGGCTGCGTGCTGCTCGTGCTGAGCGGCTACCTCTGGGACCGCACGACGCTGGCCCGCATCAAAGCGCTCGGCTCTCAAGCAAAAGCCGTGCAGCCCGACCTCGCACCGGACGAACCTGTAAAGGACGACGAAGCGGGGCACGACGAGATCATCGGCCTTGCCCGCCAGATCGAGCGCATGGCGCGCTCGCTGCAACGCGTGGAGGCGAGCTACCGCGGCATCGTGGAGGATCAGTTCGACCTGATCTGCCGCTACAAGCCCGACGGCACGCTCGCCTTCGTCAACGGCGCCTATTGCCGCTTCTACGGCAGGAAACGCTCCGAACTCATCGGCACGCCCTTCGCCGGCATGGCCACCAGCAGTCGCATTCCCTGGAACAGCGACCCGGCCATCCAGACTTACGAACAGGAAATCAAAACGCCCGCCGCCACGACCTGGCTGCAGTGGATCGTGCGCGAGATCTACGACAACGATCATCGGATCATCGAGTATCAGGCGGTCGCCCACGACATCACCGCGCGCAAGATGGCGGAAGTCGCGCTGCTCCGCGCCAAGGAGGCCGCCGAGGCGGCGAACCGCGCCAAGGGCGAATTCCTCGCCATCGTCAGCCACGAGATCCGCAATCCGATCAGTGGCGTCATCGGTTTCGCCAATTTGCTCGACGGCGCCAACCTCACGAGCGAGCAGCGCGAATACGTGAACCTCATCCGCAACAGCGGCGATTCCCTGCTCTTCCTCATCAACGACATTCTCGACTTCTCCAAGATCGAAGCCGGCAAGATCGAGCTGGAGAACGAGCCGTTCTCCCCGCGCACGTGCATCGAGGAAGTCGTGGCCTTTTTCCGCCCGAAAGCCGCCGTCGCCAACCTCTCGCTCGACACCAAGGTCGCGCCCGACGTGCCCAGCGTCGTCACCGGCGACGTCTATCGCTTGCGCCAAATCCTCATTAATCTCGTGGGCAACGCGGTGAAGTTCACCAAGCGCGGCGGAGTCACGATCCAGCTCGAAGCCGTCGCGCCCGACGATCTTTCCGATACGCTGCTGCTGCGGTTCACGATCCACGACACCGGCATCGGCCTCTCCGCCGAACAAGCCGCGCGGCTCTTCAAACCCTACGTGCAAGCCGACGCCGGCACCTCGCGTCGCTACGGCGGCACCGGTCTCGGTCTCATCATCTGCAAACGCCTCAGCGAGCTGATGGGCGGAACGATCTGGGTGGAGAGCACTCCCAGCGTGGGCTCGAAATTCTTCTTTGTCATCCGAGCGAAGCAGGCGGTGCCCGTCGGCGTGTAAGCCACGCGCGGCCCTTGCGCGCTCCGCGCTCGAGACGGAGATTCTGCATTCCCGCCGATGCCAACTCTCGATCCCTCCGAGCGCGTCATTCTCCTCGATCCGTTCCCGCGTCGGATCGATCGCATTTTCGATGAGCCTACGAAGCGCCGCCTCGAACGCCTCGGCCGCGTAGTCTGGCACGACGGCTCGCCGGCCACCGACGAGCATATCGAGCGGTATCTCCCGCAAACCGTCGCGCTGATCGGCCAATCCACACTCGATCGCGCGCGCCTCGACCGCGCCCCGCACTTGCGCGCCGTGTTCAACGTCGAGAGCAATTTCCTGCCCAACGTCGACTACGCCGAGTGCCACCGCCGCGGCATTCCCGTGCTCTCCACGGCGCCGGTCTACGCGCGACCCGTGGCCGAAATGGTGCTCGGCATGGCAATCTCCCTCGCCCGCCGCATGCACGAGGCCGACGCCGCGCTCCGCGCCGGCCGCGAATTCAAAGGCGACAACCACGACTCGTTCCTGCTCCACGACAAGCCACTCGCGATCGTCGGCCTCGGCAACACCGGCCGCGCCCTGCTGCCGCTGCTGCGACCGTTCACGCGCGAGATCCTCGTGCACGATCCGTGGATTCATCCGAGCGTGCTGCGCGAGCTGGACGTGATTCCAGCGACGCTCGACGAGTGTTTCACGCGCGCCCGCGTCGTTTTTCTCCTCGCTGCCGTCACGAGCGAAAATGCCGGCCAGATCGGGGCGCGCCACTTCGCGAGCATGACTCCCGGCAGCGTCGTGGTTCTCGCCAGCCGCGCCGCGCTCGTGAATTTCCCCGAGTTGCTCGCTGCCGCGCACAGTGGCCACATCCGCGCCGGCATCGACGTCTGGCCGGAAGAACCGGTGCCGAAGGACGAACCCGGCCGCAGGACCCCGAACACGCTTATCCAGGCGCATCGTTGCGGCAGCGTGCCCGAAATCCAGACGCTCATCGGCCAGCTCGTCGTCGATGATCTCGAGAGCATTCTCGCTGGCCTGCCACCTCAACGCTGTCAGCGCGCCGCGCTCGAGACCGTCAGCAAGCTCCGCAGTATTCCCGTCGGTGCTTGGTCGCTCAGCGACACGACGCGCAAGACCTGACCGATCTGATTTGAACCGGAGGCAACGAAGGAAGCGGAGACAACAAACCGGCCTGACATCGGAGATCATCAGATTGGCAGTTCCGTTTGCTTCGCTACCTCCTGTTCAAACTACAACTCTGCCTTCCCCATGAAAATTCTCTTCATCGGTGGCTCCGGCATCATCAGCCGCGCAGCTACGCAACAAGCTCTCGCCGCCGGCCACGAACTCTGGCTCCTCAACCGCGGTCAGCACCGGCCTGTCGACGGCGCGCGGACGATCGTCGCCGACATGAACGACCTCGATGCGGTGCGCACCGCGCTGCGCGGACATACGTGGGACGTCGTGGTGCAATGGATCGCGTTCAAGCCCGAGGACATCCGGCGCGACGTCGAGCTATTCCGCGATCGAACGCAGCAGTATCTCTTCATCAGCTCCGCCAGCGTTTACCAGAAGCCGCTCGCGCATTACCTCATCACGGAGTCCACCCCGCGAGCGAATCCGCACTGGGAATACTCGCGCCTCAAGATCGCTTGCGAACAGGAACTCGAAGCCGCCCACCAAGCCATCGGCTTCCCCGGCGTGGTCATCCGCCCGTCGCTCACTTACGGCGACGACCAGATTCCACTCGTGCTGAACGCCTGGCAGAAACCGTGGACCGCCATCGACCGCCTGCGCCGCGGTGCGCCGCTGATCATCCCCGGCGACGGAACCTCGCTGTGGACGATCACGCACAACACCGATTTCGCCGCGGGCTTGCTCGGCCTCTTCGGAAATCCCGCCACGTTCGGCCACGCGTTTCAAATCACCTCGGATGAAACGCTCACCTGGAACCAGATCTTCGCCCTCACCGCGCAGGCCGCCGGCGTAACCGCGCCGCGTTTCGTGCATATTCCGTCCGACTTCATCATCTCGTGCGTCCCGAGTGTTGAAGGGACTTTGCTCGGCGACAAAGCGGTCTCCGCCGTGTTCGACAACACGAAGCTCAAGCGCTTCGTGCCCGGTTTTGTGACGAAGACGCCGTTCGCCACCGGCATCCGCCGCACGCTCGCGTGGTTCGAAGCCGATCGCGCGCGCCAGCAAATCGACACCGAACTGAGCCAGCGCTGGGACCGACTGGTCTCCGCCTACGAGACGGCGCTCGCGCAAGCCCGCGCCAGCTTCGGCTGCGGCTGACCTGCCCAATCGCCCGCCCACATCGCGGCTGGATGGTGCACTATTTTTCGCCGTCGCGACCAATTCGCTGCGGCGAAGTCACCGGTGCCTCCAGTTCGGCTCCCCAACGGTCGCGCTAGGATCGAGAGCGCGGCTCCGCCCTTCGCTGCTGCGGGGCCTCCGCCGAACGCTCCTCCGTCGCTCTTGCGCAAGCCTTGGTCCACGGCCGATTTCCGCACCGGTCGCTATGACGGGCACCGCGTATCAGGCACCGAATTTCAGTTCTTGCGCACCGCGCGGAGATGACCCAAGTTGCGGACCGATTTTGCTCCGGTGCGGTAGCCAAGTGGTAAGGCCGAGCTCTGCAAAAGCTCTATTCGGCGGTTCGATTCCGCCCCGCACCTCCAAGCAAGCGTAAAATCTGCCGAAAGTTTCGGCAGTTTAGAGCGGACTAGCTAGGTTAAGAGAACCGTAGCTCAGCTTCGGCGACGGCAGCATAGCCAAACCCCACCACCGCAATCCACCTCCAACGCAACACGGGTGGCTCAAAATTCACCGGTCGTTACTTTGGGTCAGCTTTTAAGTGGTCGTTGATAGCCGTCAGCCTCGGCCAGCCCCTCGGGCGCAGCCGAGCCATTCTACTCGGCGCCCTGCGGGACAAGCCGCCCACCGCCCTCGGCCGAACTGCGCCCACACCGTAAACGTGTGGGCTTGGTCCTTCGTGTCGCTTCGGACGGAGGTGGGCTGCTTGCGTGGAGACTCCGTCCCCACGGTCCCCCTGTGCTGGCCACCCCAGCGCGGAGTGGGTGGCGTGTGGTCGATTAATTTCCAGCGTGCGCAGTCGACTCGCCTGCCGTCGGCGAACATCGGCTGCGCCTTAGCCGACTTCCTGTTCGGCTTCTCGATCGCCTTGCTCCATTGTGTTCCAGACGAAGCCTAATTCATCAAGCATTCGCCTCTTTTCAGCCGTAAGCCGAGACGCGCGCCACCGTTGGGTATTTACCCATCGCCCGAGTTTGATGTTCTCTGGCCAACGCTGCGGAACGTTGCAGTGACCGTGGGTCTTTTTGAACTCCACAAGTTGAGCGAACATGTCTTCCCAACTCGTTGGCGAAATGAACCCCCACACGAACCCGAGCGAATCGAGACGCGCGATCCGGGACCGCATTATCTGTCGCCCGAACTTTCGATCTCTTCGCTGATTCCGCACCCAATTCCTTAGGGCTGGATTGACGGCGTAATCCGGCGGAACATTTGCATGCCCATGCTCGCGCTGGAACTCTTCCAAGGCTGCGAACATCTTCTCCCACTTCCCCGTAGTGGGCTCCCAGTCGAAGCCTAGATCGTCAAGCTGCTCCACGGATTCGATAGCAAGACGAGACTCTCTGCGGGCTCGTCTGGTTCTATCGACCCAAGCGGCCAGCCTGCGGTTCTTCGCCCAACGCTGCGGCACGCGGCAGTGTCCGTATTCCGTCCGAAAATTCTTTAGCTGGGAAATCATCTCCGTCCAAGCCGCCGATTCCACGTCTGATGCACTCGGCACCATATTTGTGGCTGGCACGCTCCACTCAAATTCCAACGCATCGAGCTGGGACATCCGCTCCGCCGAAAGACGCTGAAGCTTGCGCGTCCGACGTTGGACCGCAACCCAGTTGGCCAATTTCGGATTCTGGTCCCATCCTGACGGCACACGACAGTGCCCAAATTTTCCCCGGAATTCGCGCAGCTCATTGAGCATTGCCTGCCAACGGTCTCCGAATATCCTGACCGTCTGTTCGCGTCTCACGCCAGTGTTAATTGCCCAAACGAACCCCGCAGCATTGAGCGCGCGGACCCGCTCGGGGCTAAGTCTTCCTTTTCGGAAGGAATAGCGCTGTGTGGATACCCATGACCCAAGCTTCGGGTCGTCGGAGAACGTTTGTGGGACCCGCGTATGCCCGTGCTCCGCAGCGAACCGCTGAAGCCGCGCAAGCATATCGCCCCACGACTCAGAAGCCGGACGCCCCGAGTCTTCCGGCGACCATACAAACCCCAATTCATCTAGTGCCGCGATGCGCGACGCCGTAAGCCGGTTCTTCTTTCGGAAATAGCGCTGAGTTCGAACCCAATTGCTCAACTGAGGATCCGCCTCCCATTTCCAAGGCACCATGCAATCCCCGTGAGTGGAATGATAGTTCTTCAACCTCCGGAGCATCGTATCCCACCGCTCGCTATCAGGTCGAAGTTTGAAGTCTATTTTTCGGAGCACGCTCTCCTTATCGGGACCGAGGCGCCCATTCCGGTGCTGGCGCCGAATTGCTACCACCCAATGGCCCAGATCAGTGTCGATGGCCGGTGTTTCGCCAGCACGCACCGCTGCACTAAGCTTCGGCACCATTTCCTCCCAACGCGCCTCGGCGGCCGACCACGCAAACCCCAGCGCGTCTAGGGCGCTTACTTGCTCGGCGGTTAGCTTATCGCGCCCCCTTAGCTTCCGCATCTCCACAACCCATCGCGCGAGTGCCGGATTTGCAGGCCATGATTCAGGCACGTGGCAATTACCATGCAGTTTAAAGTATGAGACGAGAGCCTCCCGCATTTCCTGCCACGTGGCACCGCCGGCGTCCGCACGAGAGGCCGACTGGCTCTCCTTGCTTCTGGGATCCCAAACAACCCCGATAGCATCAAGCACCTCTATCCGCTTCTCTGAGAGTCGTCCTTTCCGACGAAGAGAGCGCTGGAGGGCCACCCATTCCTTGAGGCTTCGTGTCGCCTTGTCTGTCGGCGCCACCAAGGCTGTCCCGTGGAGTTGAACGTAGGCCTTTAGCTCCTCCGCTCTTCCTCGCCAATACGCATCACTGCCAGGGGCCGACGAATCCCAGAGAAATCCGACCTCGTTCAGTCGCTTTTCTCGCTCCGGATCGAGGTTTCCCGCCTTACGTGCAGCCCGTTGAGCCTGCACCCAACTCGCAATGGACCTGGCTTCGCCATCGTCACGAGCGAAGTCAGACCGACCGGTCGCCTCGCGATATCCAAGGAACCGCGTCAGCTTCTCGTCCCACTCGTCGCGATCGGAGATAGCCCGGGGAACCTCCCACTCAAACTGGATCGAGTTCAACTGCTCGACATGACGCGCGCTCACTCGACCCTGTCGGAACTTGTAGCGCTGAGCAGCCGCCCAATGTCCTAGAATCGGATTCTCCTTCCATTTCACTGGAATGCGCGTGTTGCCAAATCGCTCCTTGAAGGCGCAAAGCTCTCGGAAACGTTGATCCCACGTCCCGATGCGCGGCCCCCAACTGAATCCGACGCGATCAAGAAGCGCGAACCGATCCGGACTAAGTTCACCGCGATTATTCGCGGCCCGTTGCTGCTTCACCCACCGACCTAGCACCGGATACTCGTGGCTCCGCGTCGGAACCTCGCAATCGCCGTGCTTCGCTTTGTATTCAGTCAGCGCGATATAGTTCGTTCGCCATTCGGTGCTGTAGGGATCCCAGTTGAAGCGAATGCGATCTAGCAGGTCGATCCGCTCAGGACTCATCTGCTGCGTCCTTCGATCACGCCTCTGCTCAACAATCCACTTAGCGAGCACCTTATGCTCTTTGGACCGAATAGGGATGTCGCAGGTCCCGTGCTGCTTGAAATAGGCAACTAGTTGCCCGTAGCGCAGCGTCCACGGTTCACCCAAGGCGTCCACGCACGCTGCCGTGATTGATTTCCTCAATTCGTCGAGCGACACGGCCGGGCCGCAGATTTCAACGCGCTTACGGAATCCTGAGTCATCATAGCCGCCCACTTCACCGCGCTGGGTCTGCATGAGGTCAATGCTCTGCGCCAACAAATCGTCATGCTCGCGGAGGCGGTTTAAGACACTCCAAACATCCTCGAAATTCGCGCGTTTTACGGCGTCTTCGATGCTTTCCTCTCGTGAGTGCTCGACATAGAGCGGCACCAGCACGTAGCCGAACGCCTTGTCGCCGCTATGGCGAATCGCGCGCCCTGTTGCCTGAACGATATCCACCAGACTGCGCCGGGGGCTGAGGAATGCCACCATGTCTACGCCCGGCACATCCACCCCCTCCGTCAGGCAACGGGCGTTCGAAAGCAACGCCTGGGGTGAGTCAGCGAATTCCTTGATTACCTTTTCACGAAAGCCCGCCGCCATCATGCCGCTTACGTGTGCACAGCAGAATACCGGAAGATGACTCGCCACCCCTTCGGGACCGTTGCTCGCAAACGATTCGGCCGCCGCAACGCTGCTATGGAACGAAAAGATTCGCCGAACCCCATACCGCTCGACGGCCGCTTTGACCGCGAGCTGATTAGCGACCTGTCGAGCACGGACACGGGAATTCTCGACCGAAACAATACCGCGTTTGAGCAGTTCGTCCGTGACCATCGACGAGGTAACCACCGAGATCACCACCTTGTAGTCGGCAATTATCTTATCTGCAATCGCCCGACTAAATGGCAGCCGATAGACAACCTCGCCATACGCGTCGACGGAATCCATCGAGTAGATCGGCTCTTCCGTGTTGGGCACAGGTTCCTTCCGGAGCCGCACATGTCTTGGCGTGGCGGTAAGAAATAGTCGCCGGTTGATCCGTAAATTCCGGTCGGCGAGCGCAAGCGTGAACAAACCGCCTCCCGGACCGGCCGTCTTGTGCGCTTCATCAAAAATTCCGAGGTCAAAGGCCGGTAGCTTCTTCACCGCAGCCGCGACGACCTCGCACGATTGATACGTCGAGAAGACAACCTTCATGGCGTCATTGGGAGCGGCGAGGAACCGTTGCACATCGTCTGCTTCTCGCGTCACCGGAAAATCGACATCCGCTTGCGTGACAATTAACGCGTCCTCCTCAGGAACGACGGATGCATCGGAGCACACGCATCGGTAGGTGATTGGCCGCTCGCCGAGCCACGCATGGACCACTTGGCGCATCAGCGCTAGGGAGGGCACAAGCAGCAGCACTGTTTTTGCCTGCATTCGCTCGGCCACCCAAAGCCCGACTAGCGTCTTGCCTGTTCCGCATGCCATCAGTGCGGTCGCGCGAGGCGCCTTGGCGAATGCACGAGCGATCGCGTTGACCGCCTCCTCCTGATGCTTACGCGGGATCGCCGGCACCTTGGACCGTTGGGTGCCATTCAACCAATCGCCCATCACACGAAGATCCTCGGATGTGAGCCGGTCCAGGTCCGATCCGCGGACGAAGACCGTATCAGGACGGTCGTTAGCTTCCTGAACGACTTCCTCACAATTGGTGAAGACTAGTCGCCTAGAGCCCCTGTCTGAGATGGCAAAGAACGTCGATAAGTCACTCAACCGCAGTCGTGGACGGCCGGTTCGAAACTTGACCTGATAGCAAGCGACGTCGCCTACCTGTTCAATGACACCGTCAATCCCTTTATCCGTAGCCGGAAGATGCAATGCCGACTGCAAAGCCAGTGGTGCTGTGTCGCATGGCCAGACCGCTACGGCCTGAGCAATCGGCTGATTCGCCAACCACGCCTCCGCGAATACTTCGAACGCACGGCCACGCTCCGCTTCGGACTCAAGCCCTTCAATGGCCCTCTCCAAAACGGCGAAAGAGGACATCTCCGATAAAGAAATATTCTTCGTGAACCACCGAGCCGCAGGGTGTCGCGGGGAGGATGGGGGCATGTTGCTATCACTAGTTTTCTCCACGGTCGGTGCAACAGTTCATAACCGTGGGCAAATTGAATTGCGGTAAACTCCTGTTCGTCGTGGCATGGCTTCGGGCCAGCGCCCCGGGGGCCAACGGGGCGCTCACCATCCTGCCAGCGTTGCCCGCGGCAGCCTTCCCATAGTCCCCAAATGTCCCGTTCAATTACCAGCGTCGAGGGCTTCATCCGGAAAGTTTCGAAACTCGAAACAAAACCGGTTCAGACCCTTTTTTACCGAGGACACTCACACCGCAAAGTGTTCCAACTAAAACCGTCTCTCTACCGGGACGACGGATGGCGCCAGAAGGAGAATTTGCTCGTGAACGATCTGTTCTCGGCAAATCCGGCTGATTTCCGAGAAGACGGATCCATGTTTGAACGCTTAGTGCGGATGCAGCATCACTCTCTTCCCACTAGGATGCTTGACCTCACTTCAAACCCCTTGATGGCGCTGTATTTCGCGTGCTGCGAAAACGACAGCGTTGGGGGAGAGGTCGTTATTTTTAGAATCAAACGTCGCAGAATCAAATATTCTGATTCGGATACAGTCTCTTGCATTGCGAACGCCGCCCGACTCACAGCTCTTGAGCGCGCCACCGTCGACACTTCTCTATCCCGGGAGGAGTTCAACAAGTCCCCGCCGATCCGTCGATTGCTTCACTTCATCAAGGAAGAGAAGCCGTATTTCCAAGACATCATTGTTCCCAAAGACATGGAGAAAATCGTATGTGTGAGGCCTCGGATGAGCAACCTGCGCATTGCCTCCCAATCCGGCGCCTTTCTTCTGTTCGGTATTGGGGCTGAGATGCCAGAAAGCGGAACCGATGAGTTCCAAATCGAGCGGGTCGCGATCAGTGCGAAGGCGAAAGGAAAGATTCGATCCGAATTGGAGTCGCTGAACATCCATCGCGGGACAGTATACCCCAACATCGAGAACAGCGCCCTCGTGATTCGAGATCATCATCGGGCGAGGTAAACCACCCATGGCTAACAAGGAGCTGCGATACCATGGTATCAAGTAGTAGCGGCCCCCCCCCCCTTGCAAATCACAGCGCGCGCGGATGGAAAGCCAATCGCGGTGAAGATTGAGGACTCGGCGAAGAGGTCGTCGAGATTCACACCATGTGAACCAGCCGACACTCGCATCTCTTCGGCGGAGCGAAGCGCTCGAATGGGATTCGATAATTAATCGCCCCAGCCCACTGTCTGTTTGGGTTTAAGCGAAGGGACTGACACATCCGGCGTAGGCAACTTTCTGAATATCGTCGGATGGTCTTGTTGCGGTTCGATGACCGGAGGCGTCGCAGCGGGAAGCTTCGGCTCTTGGACGAGATTTGGTGTGATTTCACGACCTCGCGCGACATCGATTGATCGCGCGCTTCCGTCGTGAAGCCGCTGATAAGAGAAAAGGCCGTAGCGAAAATCCGGCCCGTTTAGATGCAATTTGCCGCTGAGGACGACGCACGCCCCAATATCGGCTGCGAATTCTTGGGGTGTGGTCATTCCGGTAGCGGCGATAGCTTTGAATAAGCACTCGAACTCTTCCGAGTCGGTGGAGCCGAACGTTGTGAAGAGATAGACGTCGGGCGTTGCGTCTGGGTTGTCGTTGGCGGAGGCCTCAGTGGCACTCCCAGTGTAGGTTCGGACGCTCATGTTGTGGTTATGGGTGTTTATCTAGCTCAAAGAAAATCCGCCATCGGTCGATGCTTCTGGGGTGAGGTTATCCTGGAGACGTTGTTCGGCCGCCCGAAGAGCTGTCAGTTGCGCTTCCTTGTGCAACCGCTCGAACTCGGGAACGCGACGGGCGTATGCCTCGCGATAAGGCCGAATCTGCTCTTCTCCGAAAACTGATTCTGTGGCTTTGTCCAGAGCCAGGGCCAAACTGACGTCCAGGGGAATTTGACTGCTTCCGTGTCGGCGTTCGAAGTTCGCCACAGCGCGCTCGAGTTGAGTGCGTTTTTCGGCGCTGATTTTTGCACCGGCGCGCACCTGACGGTTCGTCCCCACACACCACGGACCCACAAGATTGAGGCCCGCTTCACCGATTCTGCCGCCTTCCCCGTCTTGGCGGCTGACCGCAATGTCCCAATGCAGGTCGTCGGTATCGCAGTGCAGCGCGAAAGCCAGCACGTAGCGCCGCCCTGCAAAAAGCTTCATCACCTCAGCGAGCCAGCGCCTTTGGATTTCCCAAAGCTGAGGGCGCGGATCAATCCCAGATGCGAATTGGTCGGCAAAGCAATCTGAGCCCCAAGGCGACATGGAAACGACGAGGATTTTGATCGGGCTCTCGTCGGTTCGCGTCATTGTCACCGCCACCCCCTTGCGAGATGTCTTGGAGGTGTAGCGGGCGCGGCGCTTCGCTTCGCGTTTAAGCCACGAGCCATAATCATTTGGTCCGTCGCAGCGTTTCCATTCCTCGTTTTCGTAGCGGTATTCGTAGGCTTCCAGGTCACCGAAATTTCGATGAATGCTGGGACGGGGTGAGGCGCTTACCGCCACCCACTCGGTTTCGCGGCGCGCTTCCGCTCGTGCTTTGTCGTGGTGGTGCTGCATGGAGCGGCTGCCAGAGTGGTCTAGTTGCTCAGCAGTTTTGCAGCGTATGAACTTACTCATAGGATTGGTGCTTGTGCGGACTCGCATCGTGGAGGGTGCAGGGAGGACGCCGTCCTCCTTGCCGAGTGCAAATCTGTGGAGCACGGACCTGGGGCAGGTCCGTGCTCCACAGATTTGCTACTCGCAGACCGCGTGCGCAGGAATAACGCACAGCTTTGCCCAAGGCCGGGGTAATCCGCGTAGCGGATAGGCATCGCGAGGCGATGCCGTCGCCCGGTGTGATTACGGGAATCGCGTCCCGAAAAGAGGAAGCGAAGCGAAAAGCGGCGGGCTGAAACATGCCCGCAATATCGCCGCGAGAAAGACTCCCCGTTAGTTAAATCACTTCGGCGAGAGTGGCAGATTCTTGCTCACCAACCTCCGTGATTGCGCGCGATCGTGTTCGAATCGTGAGCCCGCCCCTGTTCTTCAAATGGAAGGTCTTCGGCGAGGTCAGAAATGTGCTCCGCCGCAACGACGGCAAATGCTCCGAGTTGTTGCTCGGTGGCGATGTGTTTCCGCGCTCGTTCCGCTGCTCGCTTCAAATTACTCGATAGCTCGCGTGTAAGTTTCGCCAAATTTTTGCCGGCAAAGGGTGCGAGCTGGCGCCTTATCCGTCTGGCCTTTTCCGCATCTGATAGCTTGTCAGCGTCCGAATACCGCAACGCGAGCAAATCCCGGAGGCGCTTCACGTAGTTGACTTTGTTGCGGTGCCCTCGGGCCTTCTGCTTGTTCGCAGCGGGAACATTCAAATTCAACCAGCGTTCTACCTCGCCAAGCACCTGTTGTCGCAATGCCCCAGGAGCCCAAGAGACAACGATGCTTCGATATCCTTCGTAAGCCTTAGGGCCAACAACAACCATCGGGGTTGAATTCATCACTGCACCACCAGCGGCTTTCGCGGGCCACGAATCGTCCGGCATATGCAGCCCTAGCTCCCTCGCAACTTCGCGACGCCAGACCCATTCAGCCCAATCTGGTGGGGCAGATGGGAGACTGAAGTGCTCGCGTTTCTTTTTTCCGCGTAAGCTTTTCATGCGGCTGAAGTCGAAGTGTGGGCCGAAGGCCGATTGGCAGGCAAGAGCGACCACACCGCCCCGGTCATTTCTCGAGACCACCTCCCGATGTAGTGTCTCCTCAGCATTACTTCACTGTTACCTAGTGCGAGGGCGATTTCTGCGAGCGTTTGCGTCCCAGAGTAACACATGCAACTCGCCGCTGTGTGGCGCAGCACGTCCTGCTGCAAACCAAGCTTAGCGCGCAGCTTTGTCCAATCCCGCTCGGCGCGCGCAGGTGGTGGCAAAGGGCGCAGCGGATACGCTTCAAGCCATTGCCGAAGTGGTCCGCACGCCTCCCATGGCACAACACGTTCTCCATGGGCTTTGCCATCAACGAGCAATCCTCCCGGCAAGAAGACAATTTTCCCTGCTTCAAGCGCATCGGACATCCGGCGGCATTCCCCCATTTCGCGAAGACCCGGCCGCACGCCGCCGAACACCATCACCGCGAGCCATGGCACCCATTCAGGACAGTTTTGCTCCGCCCATCTCAGCGCGGATTCGACACCTGATGGCAGGAGCGTGGTTGGGGTGCCGCGCTTCACCTGACGGCGATCTACTTGGGTGCAAGGATTGGCGACGATAACGCCCCTTTTGCACAACCACGCAAAAGGCGCACTCAGGTCGTTGAGTCGATGGTTGTAGGTCGCCGGCATACAGTCGGCGGCGAGATCCTGCGATAACCAGCGCTCCACTTCGTCGCGGGTCGGGCAGCCGATGTCCGGGCGGCCGGTAGAAGCAGCGTAGCTGTAAAATGCTGCCTTAACATTGTTCAAACGTGCCTTGCTCGCACGCTGGCCGCGTAGTCTGGCGTATTCCTCCCACGCATCCGCCCATTTCTGAGACGATCCCGGCTTGTAGTGCTGCACGATCCACCGCGCGCCCGAGAGCAAATCGAGGCCAATAGAGGCGAGCAACTCGTGAGCGGCCTCCGCTTGTCTCAGCGAAGTGGCTGCGAGGCGCGTCGGCAAAAGCGGTAAGGGGCGTGCTCCAGCCCAAGAGTGCAGAAGCGCATCGGCCTCCTCGCGCGAGCGCACAACCTTCTTTTTCCGACGTCCATTCACAGTCGCGCAGACGCGCCAGCGATCTGACGCGATTTGTGCGATTGACGGTGATGGGGGCCTTCCCATGCACCGCAACATTATCGCTGCGGCTAGCTTCCCCTCAGTTATTTCACTAGGGGGAGACTGACAAAAAGCTGTTTTTCGCTTCCGAAAGTCTGCCGAAATCGACTGTTTTTCCTGCGTTGCGGTGTTTGTCGTAGAGTGAAGGAGTGCCATCCTTCAAAATTCGATTCCGCCCCGCACCTCCACTCTGAGATGAGCGAGGCCGCCTTGTCGCCCCAGCGGTGTGCTCGTTTTCCGGCCTGATGAACTGCAATCAGGCGTGAACCACGGCACGGACCGCCGATCGGCTCTCTGTGTCCTCGCGTGGATTCGGCTCAATTTCGCTCCCAGCGAGCCGATAAGGAGGCACCGTCGGTGCGCGTGCTCATCGCGCGCTCCCCGGTGTTCACTTTGTCCCCCATGGCCAACGTCCTACTGGTCGACCCAAGCGACGTGGCGAGGAAAGCCATGCAAGGCATCCTCGCCCGCGGGGGGCATCGCTTTGCCGCCGTCGCGAGCATCAACGACGCCGTGGCGTTCATTCGACGCAACGTCCGGGTCGACCTGGTGTTCGCGGAGCTGAAACTCTCAGGCGATGGCGGCTTGGCCTTCGTCCGCCAGCTCAAGGCCGATTGTCTGCTCCGTGCGATCCCGGTGGTCATCTACACTGAACACGCCGACCGCGACAGCGTGAAGCGAGCGATCGACCTGCACGTCCAGAATTTTCTCATCAAGCCCTACCACGACGACGACATATTCAAGGAAATCGAAAAAGCCGTCGGCAATCCCTGGCGCGCCACTCATTTCGAGGAAGAGAAATCCTTCTGCCAGCTGATCGGCATCGCGCCCGACGATCTTCACCGCCAGCTGGGTGCGCTGCGCGACGCCTTGCCACTCGCGCGCGCGGAACTCGCACGCGGCGCGCAGCTCAACGATCACAAGATCGTCGCCACCGCCGTCATGCCGCTGCGCGAACAGGCCGAAACAGTAGGCGCCTGGTGCGTCGTGGAGGCGCTGACGCAACTCGGCGAACACAGCTCCGCCGGATCGTGGTCGGCAGTCGCCGGCGATCTCGCGCAGCTGGATTTCGCCGCCGAGCTCATCGCGCATTGGATCGACCCCCAGCGCGTCGCCCCCGACTTCCTCGGTGCAGACGCCCAGCAACGCCCCGCCGCCGACATCGCGCTCGAACGCGAGCGCCGCCAGTGGCTGGCGGCGCCGGGCGAAGGCCGCTGCCCGTGCGTGGACTGGAATCTGCTCGTGCGCGAGGCCATCGCCCTCGCCGCCGCTCCGGTCATCGATTCCGCCACCGCGAACTTTCAGATGGTGGCCAACGGCCACCCGTCGTGCATCAATCCACTGATGGATCTCGTCGCCCGCGATCCGGGCCTGACCGCCCAGATGCTCGTCGCCGCCAATCGCGCCCACCCATCGGCCGAGGAATTCAACCGCATCGAGGACGCCCGCCTCGCCGTCGGTCAGCTCGGCGAGGTCCGGTTGCAGGAGGAAGCGCGCCGACTCGTTGTGATCGAAAGCCGAACCTTTCAGCTCGAGCCGGCGATGAGCTGGGCCAGCTACTGGACGTTTCAGCGGGCGGTGGCGCGCGTCGCCCAGCTGCTCTGCAAAGAACTCGAGTTCTACAGCCTCGAAGCCACGGCGCGCACCGCAGGCCAGATGCACGATCTCGGCACGTTGCTGCTCGCACGCCTGCGGCCCGCCGGGTTTCAAGCGATCGTCGAGCACGCGCGCGTTCACCAGCAGCCGCTCCGCGCGACCGAACAGCTCTACCTCGGCGGAACCACTCCGCAGCTCGCCGCCACGTTTGCCGAACAGGTCGGTTTATCGCGTCGGTTCAAAAACGTTCTGCGCTGGTTCGAGCACCCGCAGGAGGCCACGGAAGATAAGCCCCTCGTCGCCATCATTTCACTCTCACGCGCGCTCTGCCGCCAAAATGCCGTGGGCACCTCCGGCGACCCGTGGCTGGAGCACCCCATTCCGCTCGAAGAAACGCCGGAGTGGGCGATTTTGCGCGAGGGGCTCTACCCGAGCTTCAACTTCCGCCAGTTCGAACAAAAGGTGCACGCCTACTGTCAGCAACTCCGTGCCGAACTGAGCGGCCACGAAGCGGGCACCGTGCGCGAGCTGATCGCCGCCAGCGCCGCTCCGCCCCGCTGAACGGTGCCGCACGGTTTCCTCCAAGTGCTCCGCCGCTAGCTTCTGCTCGTGTAGGTCGGTCGCCGTCTCGAACCATTTTCGAATCGTGCCGGTCTGCGAATCGCGCACTGGCACGCCGCGCACGTGCTTGCCGACATGATCAGCCGCCGAAAAACCGTTGATCGCGGCGCGGTGATCGTTGATGCGAAGAAACCGCAACCCGAGATCGCAGACCGCCAAACGCAGCGACACCGACCGATAGATCACTTCCGGTTCCTCCCACTCGAGACGATACGGGTCGTCCCGATTGCACGCGCCGACAACTCCGCGCGAATCGACGGCGGCCCTTCGTCTGGCGCGAAAGAAATCGTGGGCCGCAAAACAAACGGAGCAACCGTGCCCGGCTGCTCCGTGAAAATTTCGGGGTAATGCCCGATGCGCGGGCACACCCGACACCGCGATCTCAGTTCGTGACGTCGAAAGTCGTGCTGCGTTCGCGGATCGGCGTGTAGGCCTTATACCAAGTCTCCTGCGCCGGGCTCTTGCTGTAATTTTTCAGCGCGTCCTCGTCCTTGAACTCCATCGCGATCACGTGCGTGCGATCGCCTTGGGCCTTCACCGTCTTCGTCCAGACGCGCAGGATGCCCGGATACGCCGCCGGCAAGGCCTTCGCGCCATCGAGCGCGGCTTGAATTTGTTCCGGGGTCGTGCCGGCTTTCCACGAGACAGTGACAACATGCATCACCGTTTTCGGAGCGGTGTCCGCCGCAGAGACGGCAGTCGCGCAGGCCAGCAACGCGGCGGTGAGGAGGGTAGCGAGGATTTTTTTCATAGGTTGGACAGGTTGGATGGAAACGCCGCCCGCAGGGTATCGTGGGGGGCGGCGAGCGTCGTCACAGTGCCCGCTTCGCGGCGGCGCGCAAGTCGCGCGTGCGCGCCAGCGGAGGTCGAAGCGGAGCGCGCTTCGGCGGCTAATGGCAAGTGCCACGTGCGGTAATAGCGGGCCGCGTTCATTGTTCCGCCGGTGTTTTTTTGCTAGCGTTGCCGCATGAAGCGCCATGCGGCTGGTGGCGACCTCGGGCCTGTGGGGCGGAGGTCATACCGAAGCGCGTCTCTGCGTTCGCAGACGATTTTTTTCGCCGCGCTGTTTCTTTGGATTCTGCCGCAACCGCTGAACGCGCAGGGCAACTACGAAGGCGCGATCACCGCCAAGCTCAGCGAAATCGAGTGGAAGCGCGCCGACCTGCAGGCCGCCGAGCGCGAACTCGCCATTCTCGACGAATTTCTGAACGGCTATGAAACCAACTCCGGTCAACTCGCCGCCGCCCGCCAGCAGCTCGCCACCGCCGACGGAAAACTCGCGACCATGCAGCAGCAAAATCTCGTGAAGCTCACCATCCGGATGGGCATCGAGACCTACAACACCGTCGCCGACAGCATCAACCTCGGCAAGACCGCCGCCTCCGCCCTCGTCACCAACGGACTCTCCAGCGCCATCGGCAGCGTCGCCTTCGATCAGTTTACGAACGGACTCACCAACGAAAGCCGCGCCGCGCTCGGCATGGACGCCGCCCATCTCTCCACGGCGCGCACGGTCAAGGTGCAGGCCGTCTCCGCTGCGGCGCGCGACACGTTCCCCGATCTCGCGCGCGTGCAGCAGACACTCTCGCTCAGTCTCGAAGCCGTGAAGGCCGCCGCTTATCACGAGGACGGCACCGAACTCGGTGACACGGGCGCGATCCTCCGAAAAAATCTCATGGTTCGCGACGAAATCGCTGCCGCGCTGACCAAACTCGACGCGCTTGGCACCGAAGCCGACACCGCGCAAGAAGAGGCCGCGAGTCGCCGTCCCGAAGTTCAGGCCGACGTCACCCGCCTCACCAACGAGCTGACCCTCTTACAGAGCCAGCTCGAGACCTTGCGCACCCAATGGGCCGAAGCCGAAGCGTCCGCACGCGCCGCGGCCAACGCGGCCGCGACAATCCCGCCGGCCGATCTCCCGGTTCCTGAAGTCAACGTGCAGCGCGAAGAGAAGGAGGATGACTGGAGCTACGCCGCGCGCGTGCAGGCCGCGATTCGCGCCGCCGCGCAAGCCCGTTGGGATGCAGAAGCTCCGCCCCTGCTCGCCGCCATCGCCGAGCGCAAGACGCTCATCACCGAGCTCCAAAGCGCACTGCTCGCCGCAGAAAACACCACAATCACCACGCCCGACCTCGTCTCCTTCGTCAACGCCCACAGCACCAGCTCGTCCACCGATTTCGGAACCACCGCCTCCTACGCGAGCACGCTGGAGAGTCACGATCAGCTGGAAGCGTGGCTCGCACGGGTCACCGCCGCCGCGCCCGGACTGCCCGGGCTCATTACCCAAGCCGAGGCGCTCGCCGACGAATACACCGCGTTGCACAACGACCAGAACCGCGTGGTCGCCCTCGGCGACATGCTGTTCGAAAGCGGCATCACCAGCCTGCCGCAAACTTACGGCCAGGCGATGAACGACACCGGCATGGGCCAGCCGGCGGCCGAAGCTCGCGCCGCCAGTTACGCGGAGCTGAACTCCTTTTTGCCCGGCGCGTTGACCAAGGCCCAAGCCAGGCTCGAGCAACTCGCGACCGCCGCGGAAGTGTGGGGCTCGGGCATCCACGCCGTGCGCACGGACCTCGACGCCCAACTCGTCGCCGCCGAAGCCGCTCTCGCGGAATTGATCGCGCGCGGCCGGGCGTGGAATTCCGCCCTCGCCGCCGCCTCCGGTCTCGTGGTCGACCACACCAATGTGCTCTACGAGAGCCGCTGCGGCTACTACACCGACACCACGTTCACGCCGGTCATCAGCTACGCGTTCAGCTTGCCGACCTACAAGCAGGAGCTGCTGGCCGCGCTCACGCAGCGCGGCGCCACTGGTCTCACCGCCGCGCAAGCCCTGCGTCAAAAATACGATGCCCTCGTCGCGGCCACTCCCGCGCTCAAGGACGCCTACGACGCCGCGATCCAGCGTTACCTGGCCGCCTACGCCCGCGTCTCCGCCTACTCGTCTGGCTACACGACCAGTTTCCCGGTGCTGGACGATCTGCGCGGCGCCGCCGCCTACAGCTCGGAGGCGCATCCCGTCGATGCGTCCGGTGTCACCACTCAAGCCGAGCGCTACCGCTCGCTGTTCAACACGAACACCTACATCCACATGACGAGCCTCAGCGGCGGCCCGCCCGTCTCCGGCCAACCCGCGCTCCAATGGATCGGCTTGCCCCGAATGCGCCAGTTGCCCGATCCCGGACTCGACGACCCCGCGGCCTACCTGCCCCACCGCATCCTGACCGTGAAGCGGTCCGTGCTGGAAGACGGTCCTGACTGGATCAGCTTGGCGCCCGCGCCATTCACGGAGCGCTACAACGTCGCAATGAACGAACTTTGGTCCGTGCTCGACGCGGCCAACACGAGCGGAGACAGCACGATTCAACCCGTCGTGATCGCTGTCTTCGGCGACCTCTCCGATCTCCACGACGCATACACCGCCGCGCATCCTCCCGCGGTCATCACGGTCCAACCAGCCAGTGTTTCGCAAAGCATTCCCGCGGGCACGACGTTCAGCACCACGCTCTCCGTCAGCGCCACCGGCGACTTCCTCAGCTATGAGTGGTATACCACCCAGTGGCCGGATCTCGCCTACACTTGGACCAAGATCGACGGCGCCACCGCGCGCACCTACACCACACCGGAACTCACGGGAACGAGCTACTACCGCGTGCACATCACCAATCCCGGCGGCACGGTGATCAGCGAAGCCGCCTCGGTGAACGTCACGCTGGTTTACCCGGCGCCCGTTTTCACCAGCCCCGCCAAGGCCACCGCGCAAGTCGGTGTGCCCTTCACGTGGACCTTCACCACCGAACCTTCCGTCTGGGTGAATCCGCATGGCACCGCGGTTCCCTCGGGCCTGACCTTCAACTTCATCGAAGGAAAACTCCAGGGCACTCCTCTCGTCGCCGGCACTTACCTGCTGAAAATAATGGCCAGCAACTACGGCACGTTGGCCTTCCAGGATTTCGAACTCACCATCGAGCCCGGCACGATCAGCGGCTACGACGCCTGGCTCGTGCAGTGGACCACGCCCGAGGAACGTCTCAACAACTCGTTCATCCCTCCCCTCGCCTGCCCAGCCGGCGACGGCGTCCCGAATCTGCTGAAGTATGCCTTCAACCTTCTGGGCAACGGTCCGGGCCAGACTTCGTCGCTCGCCGCCGCGAACACCACGGTGCTCGCGCCGCTTGGCAACGCGGGACTCCCGTCCGTCGGCGTCAGCGGCGACCAACTCACCCTGCTCTACGTGCGGCGCAAAACCGCGAGCCAGCCCGGCATCACCTACGCCGTCGAGTTCTCATCGACGCTTGAAGCGAACTCGTGGGCGGTGAATCCAGCCGCCACCGAGACCGTCACTTCGCTCGACGATACGTGGGAGCGGGTCCTCGTCACCGATTCGATTTCCGCCACCCCGCGCCGCTTCGTTCGCGTCCGCGTCGAGCGGCCCTAAGTCACCCGAGCTCTTCGGCGCATCGCTGTTGCGCACGCCCGATCACCGCTAAGCGGCCGTCGCTCCCGGCGGGGGCATCGTGGTGCGCGCTTAAGGCGGTGGGCTCGGCGGAACACGCCCTGCCCTGCCGCCGCCGCAACGCTCAGGGTTGGTCCAGCTCGGCGGCTTGCGCGAGCAACGCGTCGAGAAATCCGGGCGGAAGTTTTTCGCGCTGGTTGCCGGGCCACTTCGAGGGATCGGCGTTGTAGGGCGCGATGTAAGCGAGCGCCTTCTTCAGGCTGCCGCCATTGGGCGCCTCATAGTTCCAGAGATCGACGCCGACACGCCGGCCGATGCGGGCGACGAGCACCTGAGCCTCGAGATTGAAACGGCTGTAGCCGAGCGCGTCCTGGCGGCGCAGTTCGTCCGGCTGACTGCCGTTAGGTTGAATCTGCGCGGCAATGCGCGCTTGGTTCTCCTCACATAGACGACGCGCGTCGTCCTCGCGGCCGAGGTAGAGCGCGATGCCCGCGGCCTGCACGAGGAACCACGAGCCGTGATTGTTCGTCGCGGCGTGCTCTTTCTTCGCGTTCGGCGCAGTCTCGAGCCAGCGGTAGAATTCTTCGAACCACATGCGCACGGCGCGCTCTTCGTCA
The DNA here is from genome assembly GCA_023432225.1 of Verrucomicrobiota bacterium. Lineage (GTDB taxonomy): Bacteria > Verrucomicrobiota > Verrucomicrobiia > Opitutales > Opitutaceae > Didemnitutus. The sequence continues at coordinate 272,161 of JAEYUW010000002.1, read as the reverse complement.
GCGCTCAGCGCAGGCGAGCCGTGTAGCACGGCCACGGCATCGGCCACCCAAGCGAGACCGCGCGAATCGAGCACGCCGGCGGGATTGCCCAGATTGCGGTTGTGGCCCAGGCGCACCTGCGCGTAGTCGAGCGCGGGCCTCATGCGCGTCTCGGGCGCGAGCAGCCAGGCGCGAATCCATTCGCCGGCCCGGCGCGCGCAATCTTCGCGGCGGTCCTTCGCCCAGCCGAGCGCGAGCACCGTCACGGTGTCACAGAATTTCCCCAAGCGACCGCGATCACCGGCGGCGACCTGCTCCTCATTGTGGTGACCATCGCGCGAAACGTAAGGCAGGCCGTCCGGCTTCGAGGGATCGGGCCAGTAGTAGCGCGCGTAGCTCACGTAGTCGTGCGCATCGCCCGTCGGCGAGGGCTTCGGCTTGTCGACGACGGTGCGGATCGGCGCGGCCAGTGCCTTTTTGATTTCCGCGTCGAGCTGGGCCGCGGTGCGCGGCTCGGCGTCGAGGAGGAACGGTTTCGCGGGTTGCGCGAGAGCGAGCAACGGGGCCGCGGTGACGATCAGAGCGAAGCGGAAGGAGTTCATGACAACGAAGACGGCGAGTAGCGCAGACGTCAGGCCCGCCGTTCGACCGAGGCAGGCGGGACGCCTGCGCTACCTCGCTTAGGCGCGGAACGCCGGATCGAGTTCGAGACGGAAGTAGCCGCGGGCGTTGGCGAAGCAGATGTTCTTCACCATGCCGCCGACGAGTTCGCGATCGTTCGGGATCGCGCCGTTTTCGATCATGTTGCCCAGCAGATTGCAGAGCACGCGCCGGAAATACTCGTGGCGTGTGTAGCTGAGGAACGAGCGCGAATCGGTGAGCATGCCGACGAAGCGGCTGATCAGACCGAGATTCATGAGCGCGTTCATCTGCCACTCCATCGCCTCCTTCTGGTCGAGGAACCACCAGCCGGAGCCGAACTGGATTTTGCCCGCGACCGAGCCGTCCTGGAAATTGCCGATCATCGTCGCGAAGACGTAGTTGTCGGCGGGGTTCAGGTTGTAGAGCACGGTGCGCGGCAACTCGCCGGTCGAGTCGAGCGCATCAAGGTAGCGGCTGAGCGCGCGCGCCTGCGGGAAATCGCCGATGCTGTCGAAGCCGGTGTCGGGCCCGAGCTGCTTGAGCAGGCGGGCGTTGTTGTTGCGCATGGCGCCGAGGTGCAGCTGCTTCGTCCAGCCCTTCGCGGCATCCCAGCGGCCGAACTCGAGCATGAGGAACGAACCGAACTTCGCCCACTCCGTCGCATTCGCGGCCTTGCCGGCGCGCGCGGCGTCGAAGATCGCGGCGGCCTCGGCGTGCGTGCAAGGCTCGGAGAGCGCCTGCTCCATGCCGTGGTCGGAGAGGCGGCAACCGACGGCGTGGAAGTCGTCGTGGCGCTTCTTCAGCGCGTTGAGCAGATCGTCGAACGTCTTGACCGGCATCTTCGCCTCCCCGCCGAGGCGTTCGAGCCAGGCGTTGAAGGCGGCGGGCGCATTCACGCCGAGGGCCTTGTCGGGACGGAACGTCGGATAAACGCGCGTCTTGATGCTGAGTTTCTTGATGCGCTCATGATCGGCGAGCGAGTCGGCCGGGTCGTCGGTCGTGCAGATGACCGCGACCTTGTTGGCCGCGAGGATGTCGTGCACGCGCATCGTCGCTAGCTTCTCGTTGGCGGTCTTCCAGATCGCGTCGGCCGACTTCGGGTTGATGATCTCGTCGATGCCGAAGTAGCGCTTCAGCTCGAGGTGCGACCAGTGATAGAGCGGATTGCCCAGCGTGTGCGGCACGGCCGCGCACCACGCGTCGAACTTCTCACGCGGCGTCGCGTCGCCGGTGCACACGCGTTCCTGCACGCCGTTGGTGCGCATCGCGCGCCACTTGTAGTGGTCACCGCCCAGCCAGATCTCGGAGAGGTCCGCGAACTGATGGTTGTCGGCGATCAGCTTCTGCGGGAGGTGGCAATGGTAGTCGAAGATCGGCTCGGCTTGGGCGAACGCGTGGTATAGGTCGCGCGCGGTCGCGGTCTGCAGGAGGAAGTCGTCGTGAATGAACGGTTTCATGGGCGGAAGATGGGACCTACGGGACGCATGAGCCCTATGGGACCTAGAGGTCAGCGACTGATGGCGTCGAAGAAGGCCTGGTAAGTCTCGTAGCTGTTGAGCAGCTTGCGGGCGGCGGCGCAGCGTTCGGCGGTGGCGAGGCCGGTGTTTTCGGCGAGGAAGATCAGGTAGTCGGCCACGCGACGCGCGAAGATCAGGCGCGCCTCGGGGCTGATCGCGTAGAAGCGCGCGCGTTGCGCGTAGCCCGCCGGCGTGTGATCGCCGAGGGCCGACTTCTCCGCGCGCCCGCCGGCGGCGAGCACGTAGAGGAAGTTGTATTCGAAGAAGAACATGTGCTCGGCACTCGGCGGCAGGGCTTCGAGGGCGGCGCGCGTTGCGGCCGGCGACGCATAAACGTCGGCCGGCTTTCCCGCGGCGGTGAGCGACGTGGTGATGAACACGCGCGCCATCTTCTGCTCGGTCGGGTCGGCGCTGAACGCACCGGCGACGGCCATGTCAATCGTGAACTGATACCAGTCGCGCCAGAGCGCGGCGTCGGCGGCGTTCTTCGATTGCGAGAGCGCCACGCCCATCTCGTAGGTGTAACGGCCGCTGGTCTTGATCTCGAGCGCGCTGCCCGTGACCTGGCCCATGACCTGGTAATTCTCGGCGGACTTGCCGGAGCCGGAGTGGAAACCGATCGAAACGCCGAACTTCTGGCAGACGTTCCACTGCGCCTCGATGAGCTTCTTCAGCGCGGCGTTGTCCGGATACGGCGTGTTCTTCTGGAAGCCGAACGCGGGCGCGATGAAGTTCACGGGCATGCCGAGCACCTCGCAGAGCGCGAGCATGATGGCGGTCGTTTCCGGCGTCGTGAGGCCGGGCAATTCGTCGATCGAGAGCTCGCGGAGATACTTGCGGCCGACGTCGGTGGTGAACGCGGCGGCGCGAGCGGCGGCGTATTTGTCGTCGCGGCGCTTCATCTTTTGCATCGGCGTCCAAACGGTCTCGAGGAGCTTGTTGAACGCGGCGTCATCGAGCTGCAAGCCGGCGGCGGCGACGCGCGCGCGCGTCTGGCTCACGACGTCGGCGGGGATGTCGGCGAGCTTCGCGGGCTGGTTGAGCGCGAGTTCGGGCGAGAGATCGAAGGTGATGTAGCTGGCGAGCAGGCAGCCCTTGACGAGGGCGTCTTCGCGAACGTCGAACTTGCCGCCGATCGGCTGGTGATCGGCGTTGAAGCTCCACGCGATCTTCCGGTGATGAAAACCGGATTTGAGGCGCGAGATGACGGAGCCGTGGCTCATGCCTTCGACGCTCTGGCCCTGGTGGCCTTCGGGGACGTTCGTGCCGATGAACGGGAACGGCACGGTGTCGAGGCGGTTCTCGAGCATCGCATCGACGTCGTAGACGAGTTCGCGCGGGATCGAGTTCTGGTTGGCCGTCATGCCGAGATCGAGCGCGCTCATCGCCCACTCCACCGCGGGCCAGTGCAGCGTCGTGAAACGCGCGCCAACGCCGAGCGTGCTGCGACCGAGCTTCGCGCCGGCGGTCGGGAAGATCGTCGAGGCAGCGTCGTGCTCCTGGATGAGATTCTTGAGTTGGAGGAGATTCGCGAACGTCGCAGGGAAAAACGTGGCGTCGCCGATCTTCACGCCGTCCGCGAGCGGTGCGGCGTTGCCGACGAGTTTCCATGCGCAGTCGCCCTGCGCGTTTTCCCAGAGCGTCCACGTGCCGGCGGCGGTGGCGAAATGGCTCTTGGTGTATTCGCACGCTTTGCCGGCGCGGAGGTCGGCTTGAAGGCCGACCCAATCGAGGCAGAAGTCGGGGCTCACGCAGGGATTCTGCGCGATGCGGATGTTGTTTTTGAGGAGGAAAGTGTTGATCGCGGACATGGGGGCGGGAGTAGCGAGTAGTGAGTAGCGGGTAGCGAGTAGGACCGAACTGAGTTTGGCGTGGGTGGCTTTCGCGAATGCTCGCTACTCGCTACTGTTTCAGATCGTCATGGCGTGATAACCACCGTCGACGATGAGTTCTTCGCCGGTGATGAAGGAGCCGGCGCCGTCGCTGGCCAGCAGCAGCGTCGCTCCGATGAGTTCGCGCGCTTCGCCGAAACGTTTCATGGGCGTGTGGCCCATGATCGACGTGACGCGGTCGGGGGAAAGGATCTTGCGGTTCTGCTCCGCGGGGAAAAAGCCCGGAACGAGCACGTTCACGCGCACCTTGTGCGGCGCCCACTCGCGGGCGAGATTGAGCGTGAGGTTGTGCACGGCGCCCTTCGTGGCCGAGTAGGTGAAGACGCGCGACAGCGGCACGATGCCGGACATCGAACCGAGATTGATGATCGAGCCGCCCTGGCCGCGCTCGACGAGGTATTTGCCGAACACCTGGCAGCCGAGGAAGACGCCCTTGAGGTTCACGCGCACGATGCGGTCGAACTCGTCCTCGGAAATATCGAAGTAAGGCGTGGCAGAGTTCACGCCCGCGCCATTGATGACGATGTCGATGCGACCGCTGCGCGCGATGACGGCATCGCGGAGCGCTTCGAGCTCGGCCTTGCTGGTGGCCTCGGCGCTGTGGAACCAGCCCTTGCCGCCGGCAGCGGTGATTTTGTCGAGTCGGGCTTGGGCCTTGTCGGCGTTGCGGCCGACGAGGACGACTTCGGCGCCGGCGCCAGCGAGACCTTCGGCCATCGCGCCGCAAAGTTCACCGGTGCCTCCGATGACGACGGCGACTTTGCCGTGCAGACCGAAGAGGGATGCAAGATATTCGTGGGTATTCATGCGTGAAGAGGATTGAGGCGCCGCCAGCGGCGCGGGGCGGTCAGGGTTTCTGTTTCGCCTTCCAGGCGCGATAGGCCTTGAGCGTCGATTTCGGCTGGTCGGAATACCAGCCATAGCCGTTGCGGCGCTCGAGTTCGATTTCATTAACGTCGTAGTGCACGACGGAGTCGCGGCCCATGAAGATCGGGCGGTCGGTGCCGAGCTCGTAGAAACGCGCCCAAGTGGGCGGCGCGGACGGATCGGCGGTGGCAAAGCGTTCCATGCCTTTGCCGTCGGCGGTCGGGCGCTCCGTCCAGCGGATGCCGCGCACGTGCACTTTTTCAAACCAAGCGATGGCCGCATCGACGGCGCGCACAATTTCCGGCGAGGGATTCGGCACGCTCATCAGGAAAGCGACGACACCGGAGCTCTCGCGACTGGCGAGGGACGGCGGCTCGAATTTCCGCGCCCAGGCCGGCGCGAAGGTTGTCTCGTCGTGTTGCGCGCACCACGCGGTCAGCACGCCGTTTTGCGTGACCTGGCATTTCAGGATGCACTCAACGCCCTTGGCGACGGCGGCTCGGGCTTTGGTGCGGCGCGCCTCATCGACCCACGCGAAACCATCGCTCCCCTCGCCCACCGCGCGCAACACCTGGAGCACGCGAACCATCGCGTCGTCGTTGAACGTGATGTGCGTGTAGTAGCCTTTACGGATGGGGAAATACTGCGGCCAGCCACCGTTCGGGTATTGCGCGGCGAGCAGGTAATCGATGCCGCGCTCGGCGGCGGCGCGATAACGCTCTTCCTTCGTGGCGGCGTAGGCGCGCGCGAGGAACGCGGTCTGCGTCGTCGTGGCGCCGTTGTCGATCGTCGCATCGTCGTGCGGACGCTCCTCGAGTTCCGCTTTCTGCGACGGCGAGAGCGGCTTGGCCATGTCGACGTTCTTCGGCCAGCCGCCTGAGGGATATTGATAGAGCAGCAGATTCTCCGCGATCGCGCGGCCCTGTTCGCCGGCGAGCCATTGCGGATCGCGTGGGAGGCGTTCGGACCATTTCACCGACTCGACCGCGCCGAGCGGCGCGGTGAGCAGGAGACAGAGCGCGAGAGCGCGGAGGTGCATGTTAGGCTTCGTCGAGCTTAACGAGCTGGAACTTCGGCACGAGCAGGTGCATGACGACCCAGGCGACGATGTAGGCGGAGCCGCAAACCACAAAGAGAATGCCGTAGCCAACCTCGATCTTGCCGAGCGTGGTGTAGTGCGCGAGGAGCACGCCCGCCGCGCGGGCGATCAAGATGCCGCCGAGGCCGCCGGCCATGCCGCCGATGCCGGTGACGGACGCCACGGCGCGCTTCGGGAACATATCGGAGACGGTCGTGAAGATATTGGCCGACCACGCTTGGTGCGCGGCCGTCGCGACGCCGATCGTGAGGACGGCGAGCCAGATGTGGATCTCTCCGAGCCTCGAAGCGAAGAGCACGCTCAGCGGCCCGAGGGCGAAGATGAACATCGAGAGCTTGCGCGCCTTGTTCAGATCCATGCCGCCGTTGGCAAAGCGCTTCGGCAGCCAACCGCCGAAGATCGAGCCGACGGTGGAGATCGAGTAGACGACGGCGACGGCGACGGTCCAGCTGATGAACCCGGGCACTTCGGAGTTCGCGCCGGTGAAGCCGGGATTGGCCTCCTTGAAGGCCGTGATCTTGCGCGCGTTCTCCTCGTTGAGGAAGGCCGGGAGCCAGAACATGTAGAACCACCAGATCGGATCGGTCAGGAATTTGCCGAAGAAGAACGCCCAAGTCTGGCGGAAGCCAAGAAGCTTGAACCAGCTGACTTTCGCCGGCGCCGCGCCGTTCGCGGCGGGTGCGGGAGCGTCTTCCTTGTCGCTGTGGATGTAGTCGTATTCGGCCTGACTGAGCTGGCCGTTTTTCAGCTTGGCCGCCGGGGAGTCATACATCCGATACCAGAAGAACAGCCAGAGGAGGCCGATGGCACCGGTGAGGATGAAAGCCCATTCCCAGCCCCACCACTCCGCGATGTAGGGCACGGTAACGGGCGCGACGATCGCTCCGACGTTCGCGCCGGAGTTGTAGAGACCGGTCGCGAGCGCGCGTTCCTTTTTGGGGAACCATTCGGCCATCGTCTTGTTCGCCGCGGGAAAATTGCCCGACTCGGTGAGGCCGAGCGCCGCGCGCCAGAAGCCGAAGCTCCACGTGTGGTGGCCGAAAGCGTGGCCGATGGCCGCAATGCTCCAGCCGATCAGCGAGTAAGCATAACCGGACTTCGTGCCGACCCAGTCGATGAAGCGACCGGCGAAGATCATGCCGATCGCGTAGGTGAACTGGAAGCAGATCACCACGGTCGAATAGTTCAGTTCCTGCGAGGCCTTGTCGGTGCCGAAGACGCCGTCCGCGGACAGAACCGGTTTGAGGAGACCGAGAACGTTTCGGTCGAGGTAGTTGACGGTCGTCGCGAAGAAGACCAGCGAACAGATCGTCCAGCGGTAGCGGCCGATCTGTTCGTTCACTTGGTTAAACTTGCTCATGGGAGTCTGGGGTTGGGAAACAGCGCTCATTTCTTGGCAGCTTCGGGAGCGGGAACGGAGTTCGCGCCTTTCGGCATCTTCTTCGGGGTGAGAGTGACGTTGGTGAACGTGATGGTTCCGGCGAGTTCGACGACCTCGGTTTCAGTCAAATCGTTGAACTGGCAGTTTTTCACCCGGATGTTCTCGATCACGCCGTTCGGGATGCCGCGCACGTAAAGGGCGCGCGGGCTGGCGGAACTGACGACGTTTTCCATCTGAACGTTGCGAACAATGGGTTTGAAGTCGCCCTTCGCGCCTTCCTCGTAGCGGAAATCGATCGTGAGGACGGCCTCGGCGACCTGTCCGACCTTCACGTTGCGCATGAAGACGTTTTCGAGCACGCCGCCGCGCACGGCGTTGTTCTTAAAGCGGAGCGCGCGGTCGAGGTTCGGGCTGTCCATCTCGCAGTTTTCCACGAAGACGTTGCGGATGCCGGCGCTGCACTCGCTGCCGAGCACGACGCCGCCGTGGCCGTCCTTCATCACGCAATTGCGGACGACGACGTTCTCGGTCGGGATCGGCACGCGGCGGCCATCGCCGTTGCGGCCGGATTTGATCGCGATGCAGTCGTCGCCGGTGTCGAAGACGCAGTCTTCGATCAGCACGTCGCGCGAGGATTCGGGGTCGCAGCCGTCGTTGTTGCCGCCGTGGGAATTCACGGTCACGCCGCGCACGGTGACGTTCTCGCAGAAGGTCGGATGGATGACCCACATCGGGGAACGCAGGATCGTGACGCCCTCGATCAGGACGTTCTTGCAGCGGTAGGGTTGGACGAAATTCGGGCGGAGATAATTGCCGTCGCCGAACACGCGCTGCTCGACCGGTGTGTCGGTCTCGGCCATCGCGACGAGGCGATCGCGCGCGGCCTTCTGCTTCTGCGGGCGCTCGCCCTTCTTGTTCCAGCTCCACCAATCGTTCGTCGTGGAACCGCCATCGAGCGTGCCCTTGCCGGTGACGGCGATGTTCTCCTGCTCGAACGCGTAGATGAGCGCCGAGTAGTTCATGAGTTCGACGCCTTCCCAGCGCGTGCGGACGATGGGGTAATCGGCGGGATTCGTGGAGAAGAGGAGCGTCGCGCCCTCGCTGACGTGGAGGTTGACGTTGCTCAGCAGGTGAATCGCGCCCGTGCGCCACGTGCCGGGCGGCACGACGACGCGGCCGCCGCCGGCTTTGTTCGCCGCGGCGATGGCGGCCTTGATGGCGGCGCTGGCGTCAGCGTCGGCCTTCGCGCCGAAATCGGTGATTGGAAAATCCTTGGCAGGGAACGTGGGGGCCTTGATGCGGGCGAGGACGCGCTCGTAGTCATCCCAACCGCGCGCCTGGAACGAGGCGGAGGCGGAGGATTTGGTCGCGAGCATCTTTTCGATTTCGATGCCGGCGAGGATGAACGGACCGGTGCCCTTCGGGTCATTGTCGACGATCGGTTCGCTGATGTAGTATTCGAACGAGCCGTCGCGCGGGCGGCCGTTGTGCATCGTGTAGCCGAGACCGGCGCCCTGGCAGATTTGAGTGAGGCGGATCGTGCCGTCGGGGTTCGACTTCACGAGGGTATCGAGCAGGCCTTGGTAACCTTTGAGAATCGCGGCCTCGTATTTTTCGCGCGGCAGGTAGCCCTTGTTCACGGCCTTCGCCAGCGCGTAGACGAACATCGAGGAGCCGGAGCCTTCAAGGTAGTTGCCCTCACGCGTGCCGAGGTTGGTGATCTGCCACCAGACGCCGGTCTTCGGGTCCTGCCAGCGAACGACGCCGTCGGCGAGTCGCTTGAGAATGTTCACGATGTGGTCGATCTCCGGCTGGCTGACCGGCATGTAGTCGAGCGAGTCGACGATCGCCATCGCATACCAACCGATCGCGCGGCTCCAGAAGTGCGGCGAGAAACCGGTTTCCTTGTTCGCCCAGCTCTGCGCCTTGGCTTCGTCCCACGCGTGCCAGAAGAGGCCGGTCGCGGGATCGTAGCTGTGCGAATCCATGAGCACGATCTGCTTCGCAACGTCGTCGAACAGCGCGGGCTCGTTGAAGATCACGGCGTATTGCGCGAGGTAGGGCGAAGCCATGTAGAGGCCGTCGAGCCACATCTGGTGCGGGTAACGCTTCTTGTGCCAGAAGCCGCCTTCGCTCGTGCGCGGGTGGCGCTTCATCTGATCGCGCAGGATGTGCGCGGCCTTCACGTAAGCGTCGTTCTTCTCGCCACGCGCGAGGGCGGCGAGGAGCACTTTGCCCGGAGGGATGTTGTCGATGTTGTAGTCGGCCTCCTGGTAGGTCTTGATCGTGCCGTCCGGATTGATGTGCGAGGCGACAGCGCGGGTGCCGAACTGCGTATAGGCGTTGTTCTCGGTCGTTTCGCCGAGGCGAACCAGCGCGAGGGCAAGCACACCGGCCGAATAATCCCAGCGCGCGCGCGGATTGGAGCCACCGGCTTCGAGGCCGGTGCCGAGGCGCTTCATTTCGGAATCGGCGAGGCGCTTCGACCAATCGAGCGCGGAGGCGCCGTTGAACTTCTGCGGGGCGTCGGCCGCGAACGTGCGGGCGACGAGGGCGAAGACGGCAGCGAGAGCAAACAGGGTGCGGGTGAACTTCATGACAACAGCGGTAACGGAAAAATGTGGGGAAAATCGGGGGAAGCAGTGGAGCGTGAGTAGGGCCAGTCTCTGACTGGCCCAGCAGCTACGCGAGCGGTTCGGGCCGGTCGAAGACCGGCCCTACACCGAAGGGCTGCGCGGGATTCATCATTGGCCGAGACGAATCATCTCGCGGCCGGCGAGCAGGAACGCGCCGACGCCATAGGGCTCGGTGTGGTTTTCGTCGAACGTCACGGGCGTGTAGCCGACGGGCTGGACGTGAGTCAGACGACCGTCGGGCTTCACGCAGGCGAGGAGCGCGGCCCACGCCTTGCGGACGACGGGTTCGAACTTCGCGCGGTCGAGCAGGCCTTCGTTGATGCCCCACGCGAGGCCGTAACAGAAGAAGCCGGTGCCGCTGCTTTCTTGCATCGGATAGCTGGCGGGATCGAGCAGGCTAGCGCGCCAATAACCGTCCGGGTTCTGCAGGCCGGCGATACGCTCCGACATTTCGCGGAACTGCTGCACGAACTTGCTCCGCGCGGGATGGTCGGCGGGCATGGTCTGCAGCATGCGCACGAGGCCGCCGAGGACCCAGCCGTTGCCGCGCGACCAGAAAACCTTCGCGCCGTTCTTCTCCTTTTTCGGGAAGATCGAGCTATCGCGAAAATAAAGGTGCTCGCTGCGGTCGTAGAGGTAATCGGAAGTGACCCACCACTTCGCCACCGCGAATTCGAGGTATTTCGCGTCACCGGTGACTTGCGTAAGCTTGGACCACGCGGGCGGCGCCATGAAGAGCGCGTCGCACCACGACCAGCGGTCGGTGCGGCCGGGATTCTGTTTCTCGTCGAAGAGAAGATTGTCGTCCTTCTGATGCGCGAGGATGTAGTCGAAGCGCTCGCGCGTCGGTGCGATCATGCGCTCGTCTTTCGAAGTGCGGTAGAGATCGAGGTAAGTCTGACCGACCACATGATCGTCGGCGTGATAGACGCGCGGGCCGAGCTTCCACTCGTTCCCCTCGCCCATCTTCACCATGGCGTCGCGGAAGCGCGGGCTGGGCGAGACTTCGACCAGCGCCATGACACCGGCGTAGAGCGCGCCGTTGTGCCAATCGGTGGATTTCCACTTCGGCGCGGGATTGGCGAGCTGCCAGTCGGCGACTCGCTCCATCACGGCGAGAGTTGATTCGCTGGCGGACGCGGCGACAGCGGAGAAAAGCGCCGTGGCGCTGACGAACAGGCGAAACGGTGCAACAAGTAGGGCCAGTCTTCGACTGGCCCGAGGCCGGTCACAGACCGGCCCTACTGTTTGCTCGCGAGAACTGAGTGCGGACGACGGGAGCATGTTTATTGAGCGTTGACGGTAACGGAAACAGGAGCGCGGGCGCGCGCAGCGGCGTTGGCGACGTAGTCTTTCCACGCCTGATAAGAGGTGAATTCGCCGGCCTTCGACCACCCGGCGCCGGCGAAGTAGCGCAGTGTCTGGCCGGCGGCGACCTTGGCGAGGACGAGTTGGTTGCGGTCATCCTCAGCGAAACCGTGGAATGAATCCGAGGCGACGAGGATGGCCGTGCCGAGCGAGCCGTTGGTCTTTTGCTCGACCCATTGCGTGATCGAGCCGTCGACCTGCGTCGGCGTGGTTTCGATCTTGGGCTCCTGGCCTTTGTCGGCAGGCGTTTTGTTCAGACCGATGCCGATCATGACTTCCTTCGCACCGGTGATCTGGAAGGTGCTGTCGATCTGGTCGAGGTTGTGGCCGGCATCGACGGTGAAGCGCTTCACTTCGGAAACCATGACGCCGTTGGCCATCCATGTGTCGTAGCTGAGCTCGAAAATCGCGCGGACCGGGCCGTTCGCGAGGACCTTCCAAGTTTTGTAGTTCCGGCCGACGTAGAGCTGCTTCGTGTTCGCGTCCCAGACGCCGGTGCCGCCACAGCCGCGCGACGGGCCGACGTTATACATGTCCATGCCCTCGCCCTCGTCCTTGTGGTAGTGATCGTGGCCTTTATTATACCAGCGATCGACGATCGGGTAGCTGACGCGCTTAGACCAGATGTCGAGGCCGCTCGTCACGAGCACTTCCTTCGGCGTCGTGCCGACCGGCTCCGCGAGCGCGGGACCGTAAGTGCGGTGACCGATCTTGTCGTTCTCCCACGCGAAGTCGTCGAGGCGCTCCGGCACGTAGCGCGCGAACGCTTTGGAAGGAAACACCGGCGCCACCGTCTCGGTCTTTTCGACGGTGAACGTGGCGCTCTTCTCACCGGCAGCGAAGTCGTGCTGGAAGATCAGTTCGCCGTAGGCGATGCCCTCGCCTTTCGGGTCCTTGGCCTGCGGCGCGACATTCGTGACCTGATAAGGCAGCACGTTGCCCTTCGCATCCTTCACGGCGATGCGCTGGAGCAGCGCGCCGGGCAGGTGCTTGTTCACTTCAGACCAGGGAACGGTGATCGTTTCGGAAGGACGCGCGATGTCCAACGTGTGCGTGACGGTGAGCGTGATTTTCTCAGCCGCCAGCAGCGAACTCGACAGCAGGGCGAGTCCGGCGAGGAGGAGTTGGGGTTTCATGGAAATTGGGGAGGAGAGAACCGGCCCGCGAATTCACGCGAATCGACACGAATCCGCACACACCGGACTAGATCGAAATCGATTCGCGGAGATTCGCGGCCATTCGCGGGAAGTGTTTTAGCCGGCTCAGCGGGCGAGCCAGCCGCCGTCGACGGCGATCGTGTAGCCGTTGACGTAATCAGAGGCGGACGACGCGAGGAACACGACGGCGCCCTTCAAATCGTCCGGCGTGCCCCAGCGGCCAGCGGGGATGCGGTCGAGGATGGCGGCGGAGCGCTTTTCGTCGGCGCGGAGCGGCGCGGTGTTGTCGGTCGCCATGTAGCCGGGGGCGATGGCGTTGCAGTTGATGCCCTTCGAGGCGAGTTCGTTGGCCACGAGGCGCGTCAGGCCCTGCACGGCGCTCTTCGAAGCGGTGTAGGACGGAACGCGGATGCCGCCTTGGAACGAGAGCATCGAGGCGATGTTGATGATCTTGCCCTTGGCGGCGCGCGACACGACGTCGTTGCAGAACGCCTGGCTGAGGAAGAACACGGCATCGATGTTGATGCCCATCACGTCGTCCCAGTCCTTCTCGGAGAACTTCACGAAATCCTCGCGGCGGATGATGCCGGCGCAGTTCACGAGGATGTCGAGGGTCGGAAACGTTTTGCGCGCCTCGGCGATCAGCGCGGGAATCGCGGCGCGGTCGGAGAGATTCGCGACGACGGGAATCGCCTTGCGACCGAAAGCGGCGACCTGCTTGCAGGTGTCCTCGGCGGGAAGAATGTCGACGGCAACGATGTCGGCGCCCGCTTCGGCGAGCGCCAGCGCCATGCCTTGGCCGAGGCCGCGGGCGGCGCCGGTGACGATGGCGGTTTTTCCGTTCAGTCTAAAGGAGTCGATGATGTTGCTCATGGTGTGTGCGGGTGAGTGTGATTGAAGTCAGCGCAGCGTGGCGATCGGCGCGGGATCCATGTCGGCGAAGTCCTGGTTCTCGCCGCCCATGCCCCAGATGAAACCATAACTGTCAGTGCCGGCGCCGCTGTGGATCGACCACGACGGGGAGAGAACGACTTCGTGATCGCGCACGACGAGATGACGGGTTTCGTCCGGCTTGCCCATGAAGTGCATGACTGCCGCGTTCGCCGGGATGTTGAAATACATGTAGACCTCCGAGCGGCGCGTATGCGTGTGCGGCGGCATGGTGTTCCAGATGCTGCCCGGCTGGAGGATCGTGAAACCCATGACGAGCTGGCAGCTCTTGATGCCGCCGCCGTGGATCACCTTGTTGAGGCGGCGGTCGTTCGCCGTGGCGGCCGCGCCGAGCGCAACGGCATTCGCGGCATCGTAGCGCGCGAGCGTGGTCGGATAAGCGGTGTGCGCCGGATAGCTGAGCAGGTAGAAACGCGCGGGTTTCGCCGCGTCGGCCGAGGCGAACGAGATCGCCTGCGCGCCGCGTCCGACATAGAGCGTGTCGAGCGCGTTGAGCTCGTAACGCTGGCCATCGACGGTGACGGTGCCCGCGCCGCCGGTGTTGATGACACCCAGCTCGCGACGCTCGCAGAAGAAGGCTGAGCGCAACTCCGCAGCGGCGGAGAGCGAGAGCTCGGTGCCGGTCGGCATCGCGCCGCCGACGACCGTGCGGTCGGTTTCCCAGTAATGCAGCGTCAGCTTGCCGGGTTGATAAAGGTCCGTGACGAGGAAGGCCTCGCGCAACGCGGAGGTCGACATCGAGCCGTAATTGCGGACGTCAGCAGCAGGGATCAGATCCATGGGAAAACGGGGTGAAAGGTGAACAACGGCGGCGAACCGGGGTGAGACAGCGTAGTTCGCTAATGAACGAGGGGTTCATTTATGAATTTTAGGCCCTCTCGAGCAAGCGCGAATTCCTCCGCGGCGGTGGAAAAAACGTCCCTCTTTCGAGGGAGAACCGGAGCGCGAGACAACGCTGGCCGCGTTCTCATCGTCGAATGAAAGGCGGGCGCGGACCGGCCACGAGTTGCCGCGCGGCGCGAGAGCGTGAGTAGAGCCAGTCTCTGACTGGCTCCTAGGAGCCTCAGGGTCCTCGGTCCGGTCGAAGACCGGCCCTACCCCAACGGGCGGCGTGAGCGGTAGGTCCGGCTTCAGCCGGACCCGTCGAAATCTCGACCGCAGGAGACAGCCCGCGAGCGCAGCCGAAGCAGGGCCGGCTGGAGCCGGCCCTACTCTTCGCGTTGCTCGGCCAGCAGCGGTCATCGAGTCGGATTCCATCCGTCGGCCCCGCCGAGGACCGCCGTGGGCGTGTAGGTGGCCGCCTGTTCGACGGTCAACTGATGCGACCACGGCGCGCGAGCCGTCGCTGCGCCCCCCGGGCCGGTGCTGCCGAACTCCGCGTAGAACGTGGTTTTCTCCGCGTCGGGCTTGTTCCAGTTGTGCCAGCCTTCGGGACGAACCTGCTCTGACATCTCCGTGTGGAGGAAGACGGTTTTCGCAAAATTGCGCCACGGACGGCCGAGATAGGTCTTCGCGCCATCGGCTCCAGTCACTTTGCAGTGCGAGAACACGTAGCCGTGCGCCGTGTCCTGCGGCGTCGACGCGGCCGTGAGGTAGCCGTCGCGCAACGCGTGGATGTGGCAACGCTCGAACCACGCCGTTGCCGCACCGAAGATAAAGTCAACGTGGCCCTCGATGTAGCAGTCCTCGAAGTAGTGCCGGCCGCGATTGAGCAGCACGGTGTCCTGCCAGCCGAGGAAGCGCACGCGGCGAAACTCAAGGCGATCGCCGTCGGCGCGGAGCGCGAGCGCCTGGCCAACTGGGCCGGCGGTGTTCGCGAGCGTGATGTTCTCCCACACCATGCCGTCGCCGTCGATCTGCACCGTGGGCGTGCGAAACGTGCCCAGCGGTTTGCCGTCGGGGCCGGGCAGGTTCGCGTGGACGTTGAACGCGACGACGGTCTTCTCCGCATCGTCACCGACGATATGCATGTGCCCGCGCTCGCGTTGGACGTAGATGCGTTCCTGATAGGTGCCGGGTTTCACGCGAATCACCCAGCGCGGCTGGGAAGCGTCGGTCCGCATCGGCGCGGAGCTGATGGCTTCCTGGAGCGAGGTGTAGTTGCCGCTGCCGTCGAGGGCGACGACGGCGTCGGGTTTGAGGTCGGCAGCGACGGCCGTCAGCGGCAGCAACGCGAGCGCAAGGTAGGTGGCGCGCTTGCGCGCCACAGCAGAAACCAAGTTGCGCGCGAGCGCGCAACCTACCCAAAGGGGAGCTGTGATCAGTGACATTTTTAGAAAATGACTCGCGTGCTGAAGGTGAACTCGCGCTGCGCGCCGAGACGCGCGTTGCTAGCGACGAGATCGCGGTCGAGCAGGTTACGCGTGCCGACCTCGATTTCGAAGGTTCGCTTGGGCGTGCGCCAGGAGTAACCGGCGCTCGCGTGCACCAAACCGTAGCCGGGATATTTCAGGAATGTCCGACGGGCGTCGGCGTAGTTCGCCACGTAATTGCTGACATACTGCCAAGTGCCGGCCGCAAAAGGACCGCCTTTCGGTCCCGGCTTGCGATAACGGAGCTGGGTGTAGTTCGTGAATGCCGGCAGGCGCGAGATCGCGCGACCGATTTCCTGCGGCAGGTCCGGTGAAGCGGTGGTGATCGCCCGCATCGCCACGAGGCGGGAAGAGAGTGCGACTGCAGGCGTCGCCTGCCACCGGACTTCGGCGCGCACGCCGTGGTAGCGCTCCTCGCCCGCCGCCACGAGTTGGGGCTGCGTTTGATTCGGATCGAAAATCGGGTCGTCGTAGAGCGGGTTGCGTCGGGAAATGTGCTGATTGTAGAGCAGGAAAGCGCTCGAGCTGTATTCGAACGCGCCGTTCTTGGCGGAGCGTCCTTTCAGGCCGGCTTCGTAGCCGAGCGTGGTTTCGTTGTCCTGAATGCGCCCGGTGCGCGCGTCGACGCGGGTCGATGGGTCGAAGGCCGTGCTCAGGCTGGCAAACGCGAGCAGGCGGCTGGGTTTGACCTGCCAGTTCAGGCCGGCGTGATAGCTCAGTTGCGCCGCGCGGTCGCTGACGCGCGGGAACGCCGCGCCGGCCTTGCGATCTTCGACGCGCAGCGAGACGGCGTCGTAACGGACTCCAGTGGAAAGGACGTAGCGGCCGCGCCGGAAGGCGGCGCGATCGCTCAGCTCGAACGCGGTGTAGCGGGCGTATTCGGTGCGATTGGTGAGGATGCGGCTGTAGACCGCGGGATCGTAGTCGGGACGGTAGTAGTCGGGCGCCAGCGGATTGAAACGGCGCACGCTGAGCGGCAGCGCATCGCGCGCGGCGGTCGGCAGCGCGCGGTCTTCGCGGCCGTATTCGCCCCACGTGTGGCTGCCGCTGGCGAGGAGCTTGTGATCGGCGCCGAAGGCCTTGAAGCGATTCGTCAGCTCGAGCTGGGTGGCGAACGCATGCTGCGGCTGCTCGATGTGGCGCGGCTCACGCGTGCCCTCGAAGAGACCGGTTCCGAGCGAGAGCACCGACGTGGTGAAGCGATCCTGCACGACATCCCGCCACCACCCTTCGGCGTTGGCGCGCAGCGCCAGAGTCTTGGTCGGCGCCCCATCAAATTGAACGCCGACGACGGCGGCGCGGCGGCGCACGGCGGCATCGGGGCCGTTGGCGTTGAAGAAAGCGAGCGGCAGATACGGACCGGCGATGAGCCCGCCGACCGGGCGGTATTCCGGAATGCCAGGTGTGACGTGCGCGCGAACTTCGCGGTAGTCAGCGGAAACGAGCGTGCTGGCGCTACGGCTGTGCCGCCAAGTCAGCGCGCTGCTGATGGAGATCCATTCTTCGCGGGTAAATTGTTCGGGACCGGAGCGGCGCTGCCAGTCGACCGCGAGGCGCTGCCAGAGTTTCTTCTTCACGAGCGGGCCGGTGGTTTCCAGTTGCGCGCGCTGCCGTTGCAGCGAGGTGAACTGGAGATCGAAGCGCTGGCGGTCCTTCGCCTGCGGCCGGGCGGTCTGCATGTCCTGGATGCCGCCGGGGGCGGCGCGTCCGAGAACCGGCACGAGCGGACCCTGGATCACCACCGTGCGCGCGGTGTTCAGGTAATCAGAGATGCCGAGCTGAACGAAGCCGTTGCGCATGATCGGCGTCGGGAAACCGCGGAGATTCAACCGCTCTTCGCCAGTAATGCGGTCCGCGGGCGATGGCTGGGCGACGGCGGCGAGCTCACCGCCGAGATCGGTCGCCATGTTTTCGTCGAGCTGAGTGTCGACGGGTTTGATGAGGTCGTTGGCGAACGGCTCGTCGCGCAACTGCTCATCGAGGGAGCCCATGCCGGTGGCGTCGAATTCCGTGTCGTCGGCGGCGTTGACCGTGAGCGGGTCGAGTTGGATGGGCGGTTCGGTCGCCGGCGTGGTGGTCTGGGCTTGCACCACGAGAGTGGCACCCAACAGGAACAGGAACGGAAGAAACGCGCGGCGAGCAACCATGCGGGGAAGATAGAGCGAGGAGTTGGTCCCGAAAGAGAAAAGTCCGCCAGCGACGCTGGCTGGCGGACTTTCCCACCGACGCGAGGCCCCCAAGCGCTCGCGTCGGTGTCAGTATTGGCGCGGGGCCAATCCGAGGAGTTTAGAACGTGCCCTTGATGCCAGCGCTGAAGTTGATGCCGAATTCCTCGTGACGGAAGACGTTGGCATAACCCGGCGAGATGGCGTTGTAGCGCTCGAGGACCTGGGGTTCGTTCAGGATGTTGCGGGCGGCGACGAACACCGCAAAGCGCTTGCTGAGACGATACTCCGTGCTGAGGTCGATGTTGTAGCGGCTGCGGTAGTATTCGTAGAAGCCGGTGGTGGAGCCGTATTGGGCGCCGGTCTGGAGCGCGTTACGCTGACGACCGCGGTAGTTGAGGTTCACGTTCACGACCCACGGACGCTTGTTGTAGCTGATGCTGAAGTTGCCCGTCTTCGGGATGAAGCCGGTGAAGGCGGGAGCGTTGTTGCCCGTGAGGTGGAGGATCGTGCCGTTCATGCGAACTTGGAAGGATTTCGCAAATTCCGGCAGGAAGGCGAACTTCAGCGGCTGCACGATGCTGAACTCGGCACCGGAGATCTCGGCCGCGCCACCGTTGATGGTCGTCGAGGTCTGCCAGCCGATGTAGGACGGTTCGAGATCGAGCTCGGCCGCGAGCGCCGCATCGAGCGGACCGGACTGCGCGGTCCAGAAATCCTTGAGCTTTTTCTGGAACACGCCGACCGCGAAGAGGCCGCCCTTCTCGGGGTAATACTCGAGCGCGAGATCGTAGTTGTCCGCGGTCCACGGCTTGAGGGCGGTGTTGCGGATCGTGATCGTGCCCGGCTGGGTCGGATCGTTGTCGTTTTCGTCGATGTCCGTGCTCGGGATGATGTTCGCGTAGTCGGGACGACCGAAGGTCTTCGCGTAGGCGAAGCGGGCGACGAGATTATCCGTGATGTTGTAGGTCAGGTGCAGGCTCGGGTTGTAGCTGTCGTAGTCGCGATCAGCCTTGAAAGCGCGCTCCTGGCGGATGAGGCGGAGTTCCTCCATCGAACCGACGGCACCGGCATCGGCGCGGCGGACGCGCTGGACACCAGCGGTGACGGGATCGCTGTCGACGTAGGTGCCATTGGCGTTGCGCTGCCACACGGCGTCGGGATTGAAGAGGCGACCTTCGCCCTTGTCCTCGGTGAGCTCATAGCGGACACCCGTGACGAACTGCAGTTTGCTGCGGAAGAGCTTGCCCGAAAGCATGGCGTAACCGGAGGTCACGGTCTCTTCGATGCGTTCCGAGTTGTTGATGCGGTTCGCCTCGTTGGTGACGGCGTTGGTGGTCCACCACGACGGGTTATTGCGGTAGGATTCCGCGAGCTTCCAGGCGTTGACCCACTGGATCTTCGGGAAGCCGAAATACGGGTCTTGGGCCGAATAGTCGGCATCGAGGTATTGTGCGGCGTTGTCGTCGGCGGTGTTGGCGACGCCGTCGGCGCCGACGTGCGTGTAGCTCTCGGAGTAGCGACGATTGTCGCGGCTCTCGATGCGCCGCTCGGCACCAAACTTGACGGAGAGCGGGAAACCGAAGCCGTCGATGGCGCGCTCGGCGTTGACGCGGAAGCTCTTCACATTGGCTTTGGCATCGACGGGGTCGTTCGACGCGTTGCCGATGCGATAATTGGCGAGGTTGCCGGCATCGATCGCGGCGTTGTTCGCATCGGTGGCGGTGATGGTCATGCCCGGCAGCGGGAGACCGTCAGCGCGGAGGTTGCGAACGCCTTGAAGGGTCGTGCCGATGTTGGCGAAGTGGCCGCGAGCGAGGGCGCGATACCAGGTCTTGGAGACCGCGGCACCGAAACCGGCGTCGATGTTCCAGTCGCCCGGATTCCATTTCCAAACGATGTTCGTCGCGGCGGTGTTGCCGAGCTTGTCGCGGTGCGAGCTGCCTTGGGTGATGGAGCCGCGACCGGAGGCGGCCTGGACGAAGTCCTGCCCCCAGGAGAGCGCATTGACGGTGCCACCTGAGCCGGTGGCGGTGGTCGACGTGCCCATGTTGAAGCTGAGATTACGATTACCGAAGAACGTCTTGTAGTAATTGTTCTGGAAGGCGACGGAGAGCACCTGTTTGTCGGTGACTTTCCAGTCGGCCTTGATGCCGATGGAGGCGCGCGTGGTCGTCTTGGGACCGTCCTGAATCTGCCATTGCTGGAGATAAGGATTGGTGGGCGTCGCGCCGCCTTGGGCGAAATTCCAGGTCGGCTGCCAGCGGTGCTGTTCGACGTGCTGGTTGGAGTTCAGACCGGTGATGACGATACCGAAGCGATCGTTGATCGGCAGCGTATAGTCGAAGTCGAAGTTCGGGAGAACCTTGTAGGAGCCTTCGTTCTTGGGTCCGGGCGTCTTTTTGAACACCTCGGGGTTCTCGCTGTTCATGTTGAGGTAGACGCGGTAGTTGAACTGCGCGCCTTTGCGCTCGAACGCGTTCTTCGAAATCAGGTTCACACTGCCACCGAGGGCGTCGGCCGGAAGATCGGGCGTCGGCACCTTCACGATTTCGGTGCGGGAGGTGTTGTTGATCGAGACCTGCTCGAACTCGAACACGCGACTGCTGGAGCCCGAGGCGGACGAGGTGAGACGCAGGCCGTCCCAGTAAACGTTCGAGAAATTCGCCGCGAAACCGCGGACCGAAACGGTGCGGACGTCAGCGGCGACGTAGTCGACCGTGACACCGGGAAGATACTTCAGGAACTCGCCCGGGTTACCTTCGTTCACGGCGCCGAAAGCGTCGGAAGCGACGACCACTTTGACGTTGGGCGCGAAGCGCTGCTCGTTGGTCGCGAGCGCGTCGCCTTCGTATTCGCGATTGGACTGGACCACGAAAGCGTCGAGTTGGACCACGTCGTCCTTACCGTAGCGCTCGGCGCTGGTCAGGTTGACGTCACCGGTGAAGACGGTTTCGCCTGTGGGCACCGTCACCGCGACTTCCTTGGTGTCGAGACCCGTGTAGGACACGCGGAGTTTGATTTCTCCGGCGGGCACGTCCGTGAGACGAAACTCACCAAACTCGTTGGTGAAGACCTCGCGCTGCGTGCCTTCGATGACGACACGAGCGTTGTTGAGGTAGCGGCCGGTGCCGACGTTGAGCACGCGACCGAAGACGTCGCCTCCGGCGGTTTGGGCAAAGCCCGGAAGGGCCACGGCAAGCGCGAGTGCGAAACTCGCGAGCCAGCGCCCGAAAGAGGCGCCGCGTTGAAGACGACGAACAAAGCCGGCAACGAAATGCCGACATGCGGTCGGATTGGGTAGCATAGGTGCGGGGGTGTAGGGTTGGGGGAAACCGCGAAAACAGGGGGGGGGGGATCTAGGTTTTCGCGATCAGTTCACTAATGAACTTGCCATTCAATGGTGAATGTCGTTCTTCTTGGCAACAAAAATTTCCCCGCCCCCACTCCATCGTTCCGGTGAAACCTGCCCCATTCCCCGCCAAGTCCAATTCCGCCTCGACCGTCACCGCTTCCGACCGGAGCGCGGAGCGATACGTCATACCCAATCTTCGGAACGCGTGCCGAATTCTTAAGCTCCTCGGTCGCTCGACCGAAGGCTACAAGGTCGCCGACATCGCGCGCGAGCTAAAGATTCCGGTCACGACCACCCTGCGCATCATGAGCACTCTCGCCCTCGAAGGTCTCGCGCGCAAAGTCGACAGCCGCTTCGAACTCGGCCCCGTGCTCATCCAGCTCGGCAACGCCGCGCTCTCTGGCACCGAGATTCGCGAGCTCGCGCAACCCGTGCTGCTCAAACTCACGCAAGCCACCGACGAGACCGCGCACCTCGCGATCCCGTGCGACGGCCGCTCACTCATTGTGGCGGTGCAGGACAGCCCGCACCCGCTCCGCGCCGCGTCGCGCCCCGGCTTCCTCGCCGAACTGCACTGCTCGTCAACCGGCAAGACTTTCCTCTCCTTCCTCTACTACGAGCGCCTCGCGGAACTCTATCCCGCCAGCGCGAAGCCCACCAAGCGCACGCCGCACACGCGCACGACCGCCGCGGAGATCCGCCGCGAAGTCGAAGCGACGCGCAAGCGCGGCTACAGCCTCGACGACGAGGAGTTCAACCCCGGCGTCCGCTGCGTCGCCGCACCGGTCTTCGCCTCCGACGGCAAAGTGGCCGCCGCGATCGGCATCACCGCCGCGACCGTGCGCTTCACCAAGGAACGCATCCCTGAAATGGCCGCGCACGTCGTCGCGGCCGCGCGCGAACTTTCGGAACACCTCGGCTATCACGGCCCCGTTTCTTCCTAACCAGTCATGCCCGACGCGCCCTTCCGCTCTATCGCGCCCACCGGCCAAACCGTCTCGCCGGACGCCGTGCGCGATCTCGTCGCCCGCGCCTGCCCCGCCGCCGATTACCGCGGCAAACGCGTTTGCCTCATCATCCCCGACGGCACGCGCACCGCGCCGGTCGGCCTGATGTTCAAGACGCTCTTCGCGCAACTCGCCGGCAGCGTGAAAAAATTCGACGTCATGATCGCGCTCGGCACGCACCCCGCGATGCCCGACGACGCCATCAACGCGCGCGTTGAGATCACCGCCGAGGAGCGCGCCACGACTTACCGCGACGTCGAGTTCATCAATCACGAGTGGGACAACCCCGCCGCGCTCCGCGATCTCGGCGCCATTCCCGCCGAGGAAATTCGCCAGCTCTCCAGCGGACTCTTCGCGATGGACGTGCCGGTGCACGTCAACAAGCGCCTCTTCGACTACGACCAGCTCATCATCGTCGGCCCGGTTTTCCCGCACGAAGTCGTCGGCTTCTCCGGCGGCAACAAGTATCTCTTCCCCGGCGTCGCCGGTCCGCAGATTCTGAATTTCTTCCACTGGCTCGGCGCCGTCGTCACCAATCCGATGATCATCGGCAACAAGTGGACACCCGTGCGCAAAGTCGTCGATCGCGCCGGCGCCATGGTCACGGTGCCGAAGCTCTGCTTCGCGATGGTCGTGCAAGGCAAAGGCGACCTCGCCGGCCTCTTCGCCGGCACGCCCGAGGACGCGTGGGACGACGCAAGCGAGCTCTCGAAGGAACTCCACATCACCTACAAGGAGCGCCCGTTTCACACCGTGCTCAGCTGCGCGCCGCAGATGTATGACGAGCTCTGGGTCGGCGGGAAGTGCATGTATAAACTCGAGCCGATCGTCGCCGACGGCGGCGAGCTCATCATCTACGCGCCGCACATCCACGAGGTCTCCGTCGTGCACGGCAAAAACATCGAGCGCATCGGCTATCACTGCGTGCAGTATTTCCTGAAGCAGTGGGACAAGTTCCAACACGAGCCGTGGGGCATCCTCGCCCACTCGACCCACGTCCACGGCATCGGCACTTACGACGCGCAGACCGGCATCGAAACGCCGCGCGTGCGCGTGACGCTCGCCACCGGCATCCCCGAAGCCACCTGCCGCAAGATCAACCTCGGCTACCGCGACTGGCGCACGATCAAGAAAGAAGACTACGCCAACCGCGAGCACGAGGGCGTCTTTCTCGAACCCAAAGCCGGCGAACGCCTCTACCATCTCCGCCACAAGCCGCTTTGGGCCGGCGGTGCGTTATCCGAAAGGTCCACCAGCTGATGCGCACAGTGCCTCCCAGTAGGGCCGGTCTGCGACCGGCCCATTTGCACCCACGCTCACACGCTGCCGCGGCGAACGTCCCCCAGCGGGCCGGTCGCAGACCGGCCCTACTGCTTTGCGCGCTACTTGCCCTTTGCTCGCCATGACACGCTTTCGCCGCGTCTAGACAAAACGCTCTGCTAACCTGTCGACTGCGAAAAATTTTTCTTCCCCATGAACAAGTCCGAAGTCCTCGCCCGCATCAAACAAGAGAAGGTCATCGCGCTCATCCGCGCCGACGGCCCCGACAGTCTCATCGACTGCGCCCGCGCGCTCGCCGCCGGTGGCCTCACGGTCATCGAGCTCACGATGTCCACGCCTGGCGCGCTCGACGTGCTGGCCAAAGCCGCGAAGGAGCTCCCGAACGTCACGTTCGGCATGGACACCGTCGTCAACGCCGAAACCGTCGCCCAGGCGCACGCCGCCGGCGCGAAGTTCATCGTCACGCCCTGCGTGCGCCCGGCCGTTATCGCCGCGTGCAAAGAGCGCGGCCTCGCCATCCTCGGCGGCGCGCTCACGCCGACGGAAGCCTACAACACCTACGAACTCGGCGCCGACATCGTGAAGGTTTTCCCCGCCGAGTTCTTCGGCCCGGCCTTCATCAAGTCCCTCAAGGCCCCCTTCCCCTTCCTGAACATCATGCCGACCGGCGGCGTCACGCCGGAAACCGTCGCCGACTTCCTCAAGGCCGGCGCCTTCGCCACCGCCGCGGGCAGCGCCCTCGTGCAACCGGCCGCGCTCAAGGCGAAGGACTGGGCCGCGATCACGCTGCGCGCGAAGGAATTCGTCGCCGCCGCGAACAAGGCCTGATCGACCCGCCTCTTTCTCTTTCCTCTTTCTCTTAATCTTTCTCCTAAACGGACGGCACAACTCAACCGCCGCCACTTCGGAGAGAAAGAGAAAGATTAAGAGAAAGAGGAAAGATTCATCACACCGCCTCCGTCACTTTCACTCTCACTTCTCACCTTCACTCGTTCCTCCCCATGTCACTTCCCGTCAAACCTGCTAACAGCGTCGCCTTCGATCAGATCTCGCTCGGCGAGGTCATGCTCCGCCTCGATCCCGGCGAGGGCCGCATCCGCACCGCGCGCCATTTCACCGCGTGGGAAGGCGGCGGTGAATACAACACCTCGCGCGGCCTGCGCAAATGCTTCGGCCTGAAAACCGCCGTCTGCACCGCGTTCGTCGACAACGAAGTCGGCCACCTCGTGGAAGACTTCATCATGCAGGGCGGCGTCGCCACCGACTTCATCAAGTGGCGCGAGGACGACGGCATCGGCCGCAACGTTCGCAACGGCCTCAACTTCACCGAGCGCGGCTACGGCATCCGCGGCGCCGTCGGCTGCCCCGACCGCGGCAACACCGCCGCCTCGCAGCTCAAGCCGGGCGACTTCGACTGGGATCACATCTTCGGCAAGCTCGGCTCCCGCTGGTTCCACACCGGCGGCATCTTCGCCGCGCTCTCCGCCTCCACCGCCGAACTCACCGTCGAAGCCGTGAAGGCCGCGAAGAAGCACGGCGTCATCGTTTCCTACGACCTCAACTACCGCCCCTCGCTCTGGAAAACCATCGGCGGCCTCAAGAAGGCCCAGGAGGTCAACCGCGAGATCGCGAAGTATGTCGACGTCATGATCGGCAACGAGGAGGACTTCACCGCCTCGCTCGGCTTCGAGGTCAAGGGCGCCGACCACAACATCTCCAAGATCGAGCTCGACGCGTTCAAGGACATGATCGGCACCGCCGTGAAGGAATTCCCGAACTTCAAGGTCGCCGCCACCACGCTCCGCCGCGTCATCACCGCGACGAAGAACGACTGGTCCGCGATCCTCTGGCACGACGGCAAATTCTACGAGAGCCGCAAGTATCCGGAGCTCGAGATCCTCGACCGCGTCGGCGGTGGCGACTCCTTCGCCTCGGGCCTGCAGTTCGGCTTCATGACCTTCAACGACCCGCAGAAAGCCGTCGAATACGGCGCGGCCCACGGCGCGCTCGCGTCGACGACGCCCGGCGACACCTCGATGGCCACGCGCAAGGAAGTCGAGAAGACGATGGGCGGCGGCGGCGCCCGCGTCGTCCGCTGATCCCGGTTCCGCCTGCGCGGTCCGAATCGCAGGGCATCCGGTCGGGGCGATTGCCTTCAACCGCCCTTCCCTCGCCCGCACAACCTCAGCCCGAGCCCAAGCGCTCGGGCTTTTTATTTGCCCCGCGCGCCGCGCCAGCCCGCAAGCACGCCACACCCGCCCCGCCCTCAAGCCAGTTTGTAACATAATACGTTACAAACCTGCCGAACGCTTCGGGCTGTCGCTCAGGTCGGGGCGCTGGCCGTCAACCGTCTCCCTTCGCCGCCCCTCTTCAGTCCGTGCCCACCGTTCGGGCTTTTTCTTTCTCCCGTGTCTCACCGCCCATGCCACACCCAGTCCCCAAAACCGGTTTGTAACATAATACGTTACAAACTGGCCGCGCTGCGGCGCGCTGCCGCAGGGCAAACGAATTCGTTCCGTCCTGATGCGCCTCACCGTCTCGCGCGTTCCGGTGCGCTCACTTTTGCTCGTGGCCCCATGGCGCCGGCGGCACTGCGATGGGCTGCGTCAGGTCGAACTCGACCGCGAAGCGCCGGTTCTCCTTCTCACGGCGCAACGCGTAAGTGAAGGTCCTGTCGCCCTCGATGCGCATCGTCCAGATGTTGGTGCGCGCGGCCGGGATGAGCGTGGCGGTGAACTCGTCGGCGTGGAACTCCTGCACCGCGGCCGTGCCGCCGTCCTTGGTCTCGCCGCCGTAGCGTGTCACGGCATCCTCGCTCCCGTCCTCATGCCTGTGATCGTGAGTGAGCCGCAGGCCGGTGGGCGTGCGCACGATCACCCACGTGCGCGAGCGATTCTCGCCCACGTGGAACGGGATGCGGATTTCATTTTCGCCGCACTGCCGCACATGCATGACCATGCGTTCCCCTTTAAAGGCGGCATCGGACGCAGCGGTGCCCTCAACCATGCGGCCGGCGAAGGCCTGCCCGCAGAGACGGCGCAGGGCTTGCCAGAATTCCTCCTGCGGAGACGCCGCGAAAACGAAGCTGGGTGCGAGGCACAGACAGACCAGAAGCCAGCGAACGGAGATCATGGGCTCCGAGCATGGAGGCGGGAGCGAACTTGGCGAGCCTCGCTCTCCGCGCGCCCGATCGCGAGTAACAAAACGTGTGCGCTTTTCGCTCCGCCAGCGAACGAAACGCCCGCGCATTCCGCTCCCACGCTTCGCGGCTAGTGCCATTCGGGCGGTGCGACAGGCAGGTCAGTCCACGTCCACGCACGTCGCGCCTCTTCGAGGCCGGCGGCACATCCGGCGTGGTTCATCATTCGAGCCGACGGCGGACAACCCCGGCCTTTCGTCTCGCCCCGTGCTTCGTTTCCGCCGAAATCTTCCGCATGAAAGCCGAAGTCCCCGCCGAAATCAAAGCCACGCTCCCCGAAGGCAAATGGGGCAAGGTGCTCGGGATGACGCCGGTCGTGATGACGGTTGTCGCCACGCTCCTCGCCGGTCTCGCGAGCAGTGAGATGACCAAGGCGCAATACGTGCGCGCGCACGCCGCGCAGCTCCAATCCAAAGCCGGCGACCAGTGGGGCTTTTTTCAGGCCAAACGCCTCCGCGGCGCCATCCAGTCCGGCGCGCTCGATACCGCGCAACTCACCGTCGGCGATCTCGAGCCCGACGCCGCTCAGCTCCGCGCTTTTGCGGCGACTCTCCCGAACCCAGCGCCGGTGCAAGCGGCGCTCGAAACGTTGCTTTCCGGGAAACTGCCCACTCCGGCCCTCGCACCGTCGGCCTCACCGGCCGTGTCGACTTTGCTCACGGCGGCCGAACAAGAGACCGAGCCGGCGAAATTCGAAGCACTCCTGCGTCGCGACGTCGCGCGCGAACTCGAATCCGCCTTGCAAGCCGCCCGCGCCCACGCGCGCGCGTTCGACGAGCTGCTCCGCCCTGTGATCGAAAACGGCGACCGCCTCGGCGAAGCCATCGACGCCACGCCCGAGACCCGCCGCGCGCTCGGTCGCGACTTCGCGGTGTTGCGGCTGCGCTATTCGTCGATGCGCTACGACGCCGAGGCGAAGCTCAACCAGTCCGTCGCGCGTCTCCTCGACCTGCAGGTGCGCCAGGCCAACCTCACCGCCGAACGCCACCAACGCCGCAGCGCGCGCTTCTTCTACGGCATGCTCGGCGCGCAAGCCGCCGTGCTCGTCTCGACCTTCGCCATCGCTGCCCGACGCCGCAGTCTGCTCTGGGCGCTCGCCGCCTCCGCCGGACTCATGGCCGTGAGCTTCGCGGCCTACGTTTATCTTTTCCTGTAGGCGCTCCGGCGCGGCGACACGCGCGCGCCAACTCAAGCCGAGCGTTAGCCAACCTATGCGCGGCGAGTTCGCGCCATCGGCGTAAGGTGCTCGTTCGACGGCCCGCATGCCGCGAGCCGCGCTTACCCTGTTGGTTTCATGAAAACCAGTCGCCGCGACTTCCTCAAAACCGGCCTGGCGCTCGCCGCCGCTGCTTCCGCCGGCCGTTTCACCCGCGCCTTCGCCGCCGACGCTCCGCCCGCCGCTTCCGCGCCTCGCACTATCCTCGCTGCCGTCCGCGATGGCTCGCGCACCGCGATGCTCGACCGTGCGCTCGCCGAACTCGGCGGCCTCGGCCGTTTCGTGCAGCCCGGTCAGACCGTGCTCATCAAACCGAACATCGGCTGGGACGTCGCGCCCGACCTCGGCGCCAACACGCACCCCGAACTCGTTGGTCATCTGGTGAAACTCTGCCGCGACGCCGGCGCCAAGTCCGTCAGCGTCTTCGATCACACCTGCGATCAGTGGCAAAAATGCTACGCGAACAGCGGCATCGAAGCCGCGGTGAAGGACGCCGGCGGCATTGTCGTCACGGGCGATGACCAGTCCCTCTATCGCCCGGTTCAAATCCCACGCGGCGTGAAACTGAAGTCCGCCGAAGTGCACGCGCTCGTGCTCGACAGCGACGTGTTCATCAACGTCCCCGTCCTCAAACACCACAGCGGCTCGCTCATGACCGGCGCCGCGAAGAACCTCATGGGCGTCGTGTGGGACCGCCGTTTCTATCACCGCAACGACCTGCATCAGTGCATCGCGGATTTTCTGACGTTCAAGACACCGACGCTGAACATCATGGATGCGTATCACCCGATGGTGCGCAACGGCCCGCGCGGCCGCGCCGCCGAGGACGTCGTGGAGCTGCGCAGCCTCCTTGCCTCGACCGACATCGTCGCGATCGACACCGCCGCGGCACGCCTGCTCAACCAAGACCCGGCCAACATCCGCCATATCGGTCTCGCCGCCGCGCACGGCGTCGGCACGACGAATCTCGAGTCCATCGACATCCGTCGCGTCAAACTCGCCTGACTCGTGCGCTGGCTAAAACCGATCCGCGTCACGCTCGCGTTCGTCTTCCTCGCCGTCCTCGCTGCCGCGTTTCTCGACTTTCGCGGCGCGGTCCCGGCATCGCTCGCCCACTGGTTCGCCGCAGTGCAACTCGGGCCGGCCACGCTCGCCGCGCTCGCCGGTGGCGCGTTTGCAGCCGTCGCCCTAGGCGGACTGCTCCTGCTCACGCTGCTGTGCGGCCGCGTCTACTGCTCCGTCGTCTGCCCGTTGGGGATTTTCCAAGATATCGTCGCGCGCCTGCGGCGCCGTAGCTCGGCTCCGCTTCGTTTCGCGCCTGAAAACAAGTTCGTGCGCTACGGCGTGCTCGCCGCCGCGCTACTCGCGATCGCACTCGGCGCGACGGGCGTCGCGTCCACGCTGTTCGATCCCTACAGTCATTTTGGTCGCATCGCCGCGACGCTCGGCCGTCCTCTCGTCATCGCCGCCAACAACGGCCTCGTCCCCGTGGCGCAGGCGCTCGATTCCCAAGCCATCTACCGCGTGCCGTTGACGATCCCGCCGCTCGCGCTCGTCCTGTTCGCGACCGCTATCACCGTCGTGATCGTCAGCTTGGCCGTGTGGCGTGGACGCCTCTATTGCAACACGCTCTGCCCCGTCGGCACGGTGCTCGGGCTGCTGTCGCGCGTGAGCGCGTTTCGCGTCGCGATCGATCGCAGCGCCTGCACCAAATGCGCCGATTGTCTTCGCGCCTGCAAAGCGCAATGCATCGATCTGCGCACCGGCAGCGTGGACGCCTCGCGCTGCGTCGCGTGCGCCAACTGCCTCGGCGCCTGCGCGCACGGCGGCATCCGCTATCGCTTCGCGTGGCGCCGCTCCGCGCCGCGCGCCCCGAACTCCGAGCGTCGGGCCGTCGTTGCGGGCGCGTTGCTCCTTCCTCCCCTCGCCGCGCTCGAATCCGTCGCGCCGACCACCGCACCCGCGCGCCGCCCGGCCATCGCGCCGCCGGGCGCCCAGAGCGTCGAACGCCTGCTCGATCGTTGCACCGGTTGCCAGCTGTGTGTCAGTGCGTGTCCCACCGGTGTGCTGCAACCGGCCGTGCTCGATTACGGCTGGACCGGCTTCGCGAAGCCGCAACTCGATTTCAACCGCGCGTTCTGCAACTTTGATTGTCACCGCTGCGGAGAGGTCTGTCCCACGAGTGCAATTTCGCTCCTCGAACTCGCCGACAAGCGTCTTACCAGCATCGGCACGGCCAAGTTCGAGCGCACGCGCTGCATCGTGGAGACCGACGGCACCGATTGCGCCGCGTGCTCCGAGCATTGTCCAACCAAGGCGGTCGATACGATTCCGTTCCGCAACAACCTCCGGCTGCCGCAAGTGAAGGAGGAGCTGTGCATCGGCTGCGGCGCGTGCGAGTTCGCGTGTCCGGTGCGTCCCGAGCGCGCAATCACCGTCACCACGCGCAGCGAACACACGCGCGCGCAAAAGGCGGTGGAAGCAAAGCCGATGCTCCCGAAGCCCACCGGCGATTTTCCGTTCTGACGCTGTGGCCTCCGCTCGCGTCGTAGGTTGCCCGCTTGCGGGCAACGTGGCGCGACGAGCGCGCCGCCTACTTCGCTGACACGCCGAGAGCTTGAGCGGACGCGGGCGCCGGTATTTGCTCGCGACCATGCTGCGCTTCGTTGCCCTGTTTCTCCCTCTCGCCGCCATGCTGTCCGCCTCCGAACGTCTCATCATCCCACTCTGGCCCGAAGGCATCCCGGGCGTGAAGCCGCACTCGGCGCCGCACGTCGTCGATCCGACTGGCCGCATTTCCGCGGTGCACGAGCCCACGCTCACCGTCTGGGCCGCACCGGCGGACAAGGCCAACGGCACCGGCGTCGTGATTTGTCCGGGCGGCGGCTACGCGATCCTTTCCGCCGAGCGCGAGGGCGCGCGCTATGCCGAGTGGCTGAACAGCCTCGGCGTAACCTGTTTCATCGTGACGTCGCGTCTGAAGGAATACGGCCATCCGGCACCACTGCGCGACGTGTTGCGAGCAATGCGCATCGTCCGCTCCCGCGCCGCCGAGTTTGGCGTCGATCCACAGCGCATCGGCATCATCGGTTCGTCCGCCGGCGGGCACCTCGCTTCCTCGGCGGCCACGCTCTACGATCATGCCGACGGCAAAACCGGTGCCACACTCGATGCCGTCAGCGCGCGCCCGGATTTTGCGCTGCTGATGTATCCGGTGATTCTCATGGAAGGTCCGCACATCCACGCCGGATCGCGCGAGAACCTGATTTCCGCGCACCCGACTCCCGAACTCGTCGCCTTGCTCTCGACCGACCGCCAAGTCACGAAGCAGACGCCGCCGATGTTCATCGTCCACGCACAGGACGACAAATCGGTGCCGATCGAGAACTCGCTCACGTTCTATGCCGCACTGCGCCACGCCGGCGTGCCGGTGGAAATGCACCTCTACGAAAAGGGCGGACATGGTTTCGCCATGGAAGCCACCCACCCGCCGACCGCGCAATGGCCGCAGCGCGCCGAAACCTGGCTGCGCAGCCATGGCTGGTTGAAGTAAGAGCGTCCCCTGACCGGCAATTTCCTGTCGGCGAGCATCGGCCATGCGGCGCCGTTGCCTCAATCTTCCGAACGCCTCAGGCGAGTTTCCAGCCGACGGATGGGCTCAGTAACGGATGGCCACGATATCCAGCTGCGTGGCACCGCTCGGAAATTTGAAGGGCACTTGCTGCCCGAGCCGGGCGTTGAGCAACGCGCGGGCGATCGGCGAAAGCCAACTCACCGCGTCCGGAAAAAAATCCGTCTCGTCCACGCCGACGATGTGATACGTGGATTCGACGCCCTTCGCATCGCGCACGGTGACCCGCGCGCCGAACCGCACGACGTCGTGCGGCGCCGGTGGCGGCGCGGTGACTTCCGCGGTCGCGAGACTCTGTTGGAGATAGGCGATGCGCGCCTCGGCGAGTTGGAGTTCCTCCTTCGCATCGGCGCCTTCACCGCCCACCTCGGCCGCGGCGGCGATCAAGCGCGGCGCGCGCTCGTTCAGCTCCTTGAGTTCCGCGCGCAAACGTTCTGCCCCGATCATCGTCAGATAATTTCGCGCGCCCGGCGGCAGCGGCGAAACCCGGCGCGGCACCACGACATCGCGCGCATCGTCTTCGCGGGTAAAAGCTCGGCTCATGACGGCAACGTAGTCCGCCACCAGCGAATTGGCAATGGGCGCGCGTAGCCCATACGCCGCAAGCGATGCGTAGCCGAGTGCGCCCCTCCGGTGTATCCTCTGGTCGAACAAAAATGCCCGGCTCGCCCCGGTGCGCGCCGGCTCTTCCCACCCCCCCCCCATGAAAGCCGCTCTCATCGCTGTAGGCGCTGCGGTCTTTGCCGGTCTCGCGTTCTCGCTGGCTGGCAAACCGCTGGACCCTGCGGATTACGTTGTGATCCTGCTCCTCGGCACACTGCTAACCTGGACTTACGAGCAGTATCGACTCCCGTCCGAGGGTAAGTGACGCACCCGACTGGGCCGTCGCATAACCGCCGCCGTAGCGCGGCGGAAGAGGAGGTTTTGCGCGTTCAGCCGAAGAGCCACCACGCCGCCGCGGCCTGGTGGGCGAGCACGATGAACCAGAACGCGACTTGGTAAGCCACCTTCGCGTTTTTGTGCCGGAGAGTTTGCTGCGCGAGTAATCCGCCCGGCCAACCACCCAAGACATCGACCGCGAGCAGCTGAGCTTCGGCCACGCGACCACCGCCGCGCACCGCCCGGCGTTTGTCGAAGGCGTAAAGCGTGAACGATAAGACCCACGGCACGAGGGGCGCAGCGATCCACGCCCAGCCCCACCGTTCCAACAGCGGCCACGCCGCGACTCCGGGCAAGACGAGCAACGCCGCGCAAGCCAGCAGCGCACCGGCCAATCGATCCGTTGAACGGGCCATGACTAGTTCGCCGCCACCGAGCGGCGCAGCCACAGCGTCGGATAACGCACCGGGAAATTGCGCTGCACTTCCTCGATGGCCGAGTCGGCCGGCAGGCGTCGCCACAGCGCCAGCCAGTCGGCGTTGTTCGCCGCAAGCGCACCGAACAACAGCGCCGGCTGCCGGATCGGCCAATCGTTCCAATACATCACATCGGGCGCTTTCGGCCATTTCGACTTGTCGGCGAGAAACGGTGCGAGCCACGCCACGGCGCGCAGCATGCCGCGACCATCGGGCAGCGCCGTGCGCATGAGATCCTCGCCCGGAGTCGAAAGCACGACGGCCGTGGCGCACATCACATCGAGATTGAAGATCGCGTAGCCGTAGGGCTTCGTGCGCGCCAATTCGCGCGGATAACTGCCGTCCGGCGCCATCTGCGGGAGCAAGTCGCGACGAAAGCGCTCGCGGCACTCGGCCAGCACGGCCGCATCGCCCGCGAGTCGCGCGAACGCGGCGGCTTGCAGCACCCAACACGTGCCGTGGTTGTTCTCCTGCGTGGACTCGTCGATGCCGTAGGGATGCGTGCGCATCCAGTGCAGGTAATCGCGAAACCAGTCTGTCAGCGCGGCATCGTCCGCAGTCGTGAGCGCCTTCGATTCCCGCAAAGCCTCAATGCCCAACGCGACCTCGGCGAGATGCAGCGTGTCGATGATGCCGATCCCGCGACCGGTCGCCACACCTTGGATCGCCTGCGCGTAGAGGAGATTCGGATTCATGCGCGTGGTCGGATCGACAAACCAAGTCCGCAAATGCCGCACCGCCGCCGTGGCGAAGCGCTCATCGCGCGTGAGGTCCCAGGCCGCCGCGAGCGCGCCCACATCGCGCGCCATGGCGAACATCAGATTCCGGTGCGCGACGAAGTTGTCGGGATTGGTCAACCCATCGCGGCGAACATAGGGGCCGTCGGGCTTCTGCGGATCAGGCCACCAATAATCACCCTCCGACGAAAAATCATGCGCCCCTCCCGCGCTGCGCGGATTGCGCGCGCTCGTGAGGCTGCGCGGCTCATGCGTCAGTGAAACCTCCGCGGCCGCGACGACTCGCGCGCGCTCGAACTCGCGCACATCGAAATTGGCTACGGTGGCAGTCAGCAGGGCGAGCAACAGCATGTCGCCTTGCTAGCGTGCGCGCCGAAAATTGCCAGCGCCCGCCGCGGACGGCTGCGTCTTAGTCCGCGTCCCAATCCGCGTCTTTCGGCAGCAAGTGCACCAGGGCGGCGTTCAACGCGAGCAGCACCAGCAGGCCGGCCCAAACATTGGCCACGGTGCCGACAAACTGTTCCAGCGGATTGCGCGTATAAGCGAACATCGGCACCGCCCACTGCACGGCGAGCGACAAGGCATACGCCGGCAGCCAGGCGAACGGAGCCGCCAAGCGGAACGATGGCCAACGCCGCACCGCGACCGCAGCGAGCGCAGCATAGGCGATCAGCTCCACCGACATAGCCAGCACGCGATCCGACACAGGCAGCCCCGTCGTGATCGTGTTAACCACGGGCACCACCAACGCCACGAGCACGCCCACGCCGGCACCGTAGAGATACACGGCGACGAACGCCGTCCAAAATGCCGGCAGCAAGTGAACACCCAGCGGACGCACGCCGCTCCAGGGGATCAGGTGCACCAGAAACGGCACCAGCCACGCCACGATCATCAGAACGAGCGTTTCACGCCACGAAGCGCGAGTGAGCGAGAAAAAGGAGCGAGCGCTGACTTGCATGCGATGAAACCGGGAAACGGAAGCAGAAGTAATCATGGCGGTCAGGCGTTTGCCAAGTGCGGAGGCCGTCCAGGACGCTGGGAAGGTCGGGTAACGGTGCGACGCGCTGGGGGCTTTCGGCCTTAGACGCGCACGGTCCATTTGACGTTCGAAATTCACCCGCCGGCGGACCTCGATGCCGGATGTTTGCACTTATGACGACCTGACCGACCTTCGGCTTGCCCCACCCGCGCGCGCCTGCTCAATCGGCCCCTTCGTGTTCGTCTCCTCCCCTCGCATTCTTCTCATCATGGGTGTCGCTGGCTCCGGCAAATCGACGCTCGGTCGCCGCGCCGCGGCCGCGCTGGGTTGGCCGTATTTCGAGGCGGACGATTTTCATTCGGAGTCCAACAAGGCCAAAATGGCGAGTGGCACGCCCCTCGACGACGCCGACCGCGCGCCGTGGCTCGCCGCAATCCGCGCGAAGATGAATGCCACCATCGACGCGGGACACAGCGCAGTCTTCACCTGCTCGGCGTTGAAGGAAAAATACCGCGAAGTCCTCGCCGGCGACGCGCAGCACCCCGTCACCGTCGTGTTTCTGAACGGCGACTATGAAACGATCCTCGCGCGCGTGAGCCGTCGCAAAGGCCATTTCATGAAGGCCGAGTTGGTGAAAAGCCAGTTCGAGGCGCTCGAACATCCCAAAGGCGCTCTCGAGCTCGACATCCGCGAAACCCCGGACGCCCTGCTGGCGAAGATTCTCGCCGCGGTGAAATAACGCCGGGATCGCTGTCGGTGTAGCGGAAGCCGTGAGGCTTTCGCGAAGCGCGTCGTGAGTGGCGAAATTCTGACGAATTCCGCTCCACGGGTTCGCTGCCTCCGGCTCGCCCGCGGTAAATCCCGCCGCCTTACCCGTGCGTCCGCAACGTCACCAACGCCGCGCGGGCGGCGTCCTCCTCGGCGCTCTTCTTCGAAGTGCCCTTCCCGGATCCGAGAAACTGGTCGTTGAGAAAAACCGACACTTCGTATTCACGCGCGTGCTTAGGGCCGGTGGCGTTCACGACGTCGTAGCGCAGCGCACCGTTGCCGTGCTCCGGCTGGACGATTTCCTGCAGTTGTCCTTTCGGGTTCTCTTTTCCTTCCGTGAGCGCGAGACGCCCAGGGATTGAGCCATACCAATTCGTGACGACCGCTTGCACGGTCGAGAAATCGCTATCGAGATAGATCGCGCCGATGATCGCCTCGAGTGCGTCCTCGAGAATCGAGGCACGACCACGCCCGCCGGCGTCTTCCTCGCTCTGGCCAAGTTGCAAACCGGCCTCGACCCCCAGATCACGCGCGAGCTGACTGAGAAATTCGCCTTTGGTCAGCCCCGCCCGTCGGCGGCTGAGCACACCTTCGCGCTCCCCAGTGAACTGCCGAAACAACGCGTCGGTGAGGATAAAATGCAGCACGGAGTCACCGAGAAACTCAAGGCGCTGGTTGTGTGCGCCCTCCTCCGGATGGTCCTGCAGATAAGACGCGTGCCGCAACGCCTCGTCGAGCAACGCCGGATTGCGGAAGGTGTAACCAAGGCGTTTTTGCAGAGCGATGAGTTGGGCGGTGTGCGGCATACGGCGCGGTCCTTTTCAAAAGTCGAATTGCGGCAAGTTGTCCATCCCATCGACGCCCGCACGCGGCACCGGCGGCTGACCGTTGCTCATGGCTTTTGCGCCCACGAACGAACGACGCCTCACGAACTCGCGCTCGAGTAGCGCCGCAGCCCGCGATGAAAAACGTAAACGGTCACGCCGAACCACGCCGCCGCGAGACCGACGACCCACAGCGTGAGCCGCCAGTCAAACCCGTGCAGCAGCGTGTGCGCGGGCACATTGCTCACGAGCACCATCGGCAGCACCCAGACGAACGCGATCTTGGTCAGTCCCACGAATGCCTGCCGCGGCAGACGGGAAAATTCACTTAAAGTGAAATAGCTCCCCTCGATGCCTTGCGCACTGGTCATCCAAAACGCCGCCGAGATCGAAAGCACCAGCACGCTGTAGTGAATCACGACGCCGCAGAAAACCAGCAAGGCGTAGAGAGCCATGTCGCCTAGCCCCGGCGTGAGATGGAGCTGGCGCGCGGAGTAGATCACGACGGAGAGCGCGACGAGCGAGTTGATGAGGCTGTCCGGGTCGAGCTTCCGCGTCGTGGCCGTGAACATGACGTTGCCGGGCTGAGCGAGGAAGAAGTCGAAGTTGCCCGTGCGGATGTTGCGGCCCATCTCGAAAATGCTGCTCCAGAAAAACCCCATCAGGAAGCGCTGGATCAGCATCGAGGTGCCGACGAGGAGCATCATCTGGTATTTGGTCCACCCGGCGACGGTGTCCGTGTGCTCGTAAATGACCGAAACCATGAGCACGTTCACCGTCATCCAGAAAAGTTCGACGAGCGCCCAGACGAAGAAGTCCCCGCGAAACATCAGCGTGCGCACGACCGCATAACGGGCCGAGGCGAACCAGATGCGGGCGTAGTGGGCGAGGCTCATTGCGGATTGCGGACTGCAGAATGCGGATTGGCGAAAACGAGCTCGTCACGCCGGATCAGCACGGCGCACATTAAAGAAAAACTGTTATTGGGTTGGTTCACTCCGAAATCCGCATTCCGCAATCCGCAATTGATTCAGCCGCCCACTGCCGTGTGGAGGCGCAATCCGCGGCGCCAGAGCAATTGCCCGAGAGCGAGAATCACCACGACCCAGAAGAGTTGGATCTGGAGCATGTGCCCCGCCTCCACCGGATCGCTGATGCGCCCGGTAAGCAGCGCGACGGGAAAATACATTTGATAAAAATACGGCAACCCGGCCGAGAGCCCGAACAGCCACTTCGGCAGCAGATCGAGCGGGAAAATCTGCCCACCGAGCACCGACTCGAGCGCCATCGAGAGAATGACGAAGCCTTGGATTTCGAGGAACCAAAACGTCAGCATCCCGAAACAGTAGGCGATGCCGAACTGGATCAGCGCCGACATCAGCAACGCCGGGATCGCGTAGAGATACGGCCAAAGGTCGTGCGGCATCGTCAAATGATCGCGCAGCAGCGGATAGCAGACAACCAGCGGCAGCAGAATCAGCGCGCCGGTGACGAGTCGCGCCGCGAGGTAGATGCTGAAGCGGTAGGCAAAGTAGTTCACCGGCTTGAGCAGGAACTGATTGATGAGCCCGTTCCGGATTTCCTCGCTGATCTGGTAGTCCTCGTTGAACGCCCCGATCATGAACTGCACGACGATCAGCGCCACGAAGTAGGTGATCGTCTGCGCCAGGCTGAAGCCGCCGATCGACGGATTCCCCGCATACGCCGCGCCCCACAGGATGAACACGACGATCAGGTGGAAGAACGAAAAGAACCCGCGCACGGCAAAGTTCACCCGGTAGATCAGGTTACTTTGGAGACCGACGGTGAACGCGGCGAAATATTTGCCCAGCGAGGCGAACATGCGAGAGGTCGAGCAGTAAGCCGCAGAAATCGGAAAGCGCAAGCGGAGCGAGAAGTAGGTCCGGCTTCAGCCGGACCAGCTGTAGGGCCTCACCTTATGTGAGGCCTTCGCTCGAACTCCCGCCCTCGCTCACTTCTCCGTCAGCTTGAACCGCTCGATCACTTCCTTCGCCAGCGCCTTGTAGGCCGCAGCGCCGGGACCATTCGGATCGTAGGCGAAGATCGGTTTGCCGAAACTCGGCGCCTCGCTGAGGCGCACCGTGCGCGGGATGACGGTCTGGAAAATTTTCTCCGGCAAGTGCGAGCGCACTTCCTCGACGACCTGCTTCGCCAGATTGATGCGGCTGTCGAACATCGTCATCACGATGCCGCCGACATCGAGCGTCGGGTTCACGCCGGCGTTCTTCAGGCGATCGACGACCTTCAAAATCTGACCAAGGCCCTCGAGCGCCATGTATTCGCACTGGAGCGCAATCAGCAGGTGATCGGCCGCAGCGAGCGAATTCATCGAGAGCATGCCGAGCGCGGGCGGGCAATCGATGACGATCGCCTTGTAGCCGCCGGAATTGCGGATCGGATCGAGCACACTCTTGAGGCGGAGCAGGTAATTTTCCTGCTGCGCCAGCTCGATCTCGATCGCTGCGAGGTCGACTTCCGAGGGGATCAGCGCGAGGTGCTCCCATTGCGTCGGCGTCAGCATCTCGAACACGCTGCCCTCGCCATGGAGCGGTTTGTAGAGCGATCGGCCCTCCTGTTTTTCGACCCCGAGCGCGCTGGTGGCGTTGGCTTGCGGATCGAGGTCCACGACGAGCGTGTGAATCTTCTGCGCCGCGAGAGCAGCGGCGAGATTCACGGCGGTCGTCGTCTTACCGACGCCACCCTTCTGATTCGCAATGGTGAAAACCGTGCAGGCCATGCCGCTTTATTCGGGAAGCGCCGCGGGTGGTCCAGCGCGAAGTAGTCACGGAGGTCAGTCGCGCGCTTGCGCCGCGCCCACCGTGCTGCACCGTAGAACCTCCGCATGTCCGAGGCCGCTCCCGCATCGCGCACGAAGATCACCGGCGTCTGTCCGCCGGCACGCGCCTACGCGCTCACGCGACTGACCGTCGAATCGCCTGCCCCGACGTGGCTCGTCGTGCTGGAGGAGGCGCGCGAACTCGAGACCTTCGCCGAGGATCTCGCGTTGTTTCACCGCGCCGCGGGAAACCGCACCGCCCTCGAGGTGCTCGTGTTTCCCGAGTCGCAGGCGGACAGCCGCGACATGCGCGAGGCCTTTCACGCCGCCAGCGACCGCCTCGGCGTGTTGAGCAAGCTACGCGGTCGCAAACACGCCGTCACCGCACCCGACCCGCTGCTGGTCCTCACGACACCCGGCGCCCTCCTCCAACCCGTCCCGCCGCCGGAAGATTTCTCCGAACGCGAGATCACACTGCGCAAAGGCGAGGAGCGCTCGTTCCAAGGCCTGCTCGAACTGCTGAAACAATTCGACTACGACAGCGAGGCCGTCTGCGAAGCGCCCGGCCAATACGCGGTGCGCGGCGGCATCGTCGACGTCTACCCGATCACCGCGCACCAACCCTACCGGCTCGATTTCTTCGGCGACACGCTCGAGGACGTGCGCACGCTCGACCCGGTCTCGCAACGCTCGGGCGAGAGCGTCGAACGCATCACGCTGACCGCCGCCCCGCAAATCCACGCCGCCCGCGCGCAGGCTTCCCTGCTCGACTATCTCGGCGCTGCAACCCACGTCACGCTGCTCGAACCCCAAGCGCTCGAAGAAGCCTTTGACCTGTTGGACAACGCGCCCGCTGACGCACGCACGCTCGACCGCCTCGCGGGCCGCGCCGCTCGTCTCTTCGGCGTCAGCGATCTCGACCTCGCCAGCACGCTCTTCGATGGCACCGACGACGAACAAACGTGGGACACGGAGTCGCTGCGCCACCATCGCTCGTTGCCCGAGGACAATCAGCTCGCCCACGAACGTCTCGAGGCCGAGGACGTGGCACGTCGGAAATTCCTGGAGCAAATCCTCGCCTGGCAACGCGAGGGCTACGCGGTCGATTTCTTCATCGCGAAGGAGGGCGAGGAACAGCGCACGCGGGAACTCCTCGACGAGGACGCCGATCTGAAAAAATTGAAGCCGCGCTTCGTGCGTGGCGCCGTCAACGAAGGCTTCAAGGTGACGTTTGGTAGGGCGAACCCTCCGGGTGAGCCGCCCTCCGCGACCGCTGACAGCATCGAACGTGGTTCGCCGGGACGACTCGCCCTTCCTCCATCGACGCGCCCCCGCGGCTACCTCGCCGTCACCGAAACGGAAATCTTCGGCCGCAAGCGCCAGCGGCGCACCGCCAGCAAGCGTGCGCTCGTCACTCCGTCCGCCGTCGACCAGCTGCTCGACTTCGCCGATCTCGTGGAGGGCGACTTCGTCGTGCACCTGCAACACGGCGTCGCGGTTTATCGCGGGCTGACCAGGCTCGAAACCG
Organism: Verrucomicrobiota bacterium; assembly: GCA_023432225.1. Taxonomy (GTDB): domain Bacteria; phylum Verrucomicrobiota; class Verrucomicrobiia; order Opitutales; family Opitutaceae; genus Didemnitutus. The sequence goes on along the minus strand of JAEYUW010000002.1, from coordinate 231,515 downwards.
CGGACGGCATCCGCGAGGTCATCTCGCTCGAGTTCGACGACAAGGTGACGCTGCACGTGCCGCTGCAGGAATCGCACCTGATCAGCCGCTACGTCGGCCTCGCCAAGGTGAAGCCGCAGCTCGGGCGCGTCGGCTCCGGCCGCTGGGAAAAAGTCCGCGCCGCCGCCGAGCGCGCGACGCTCGATCTCGCCGCGGAGCTGCTGCAAATCCAGGCGCGCCGCGAAGCTCAGCCCGGTCACGCATTCGCTGCCGACGCGACGTGGCAGAAGGAATTCGAAGCCGCGTTCCCGTTCACCGAAACGCCCGATCAGGCGAAGGCGATCGTCGAGACGAAACTCGACATGGAGAAAACGCGCCCGATGGACCGGCTCGTGTGCGGCGACGTCGGTTTCGGCAAGACCGAGGTCGCGATCCGCGCCGCATTCAAGGCCGTGATGGGCGGCAAACAGGTCGCGGTGCTCGTGCCGACGACCGTGCTGGCGCAGCAACACCTCAACACCTTCCGCGAGCGCATGGCCGGTTATCCAGTCGCGGTGGAGATGGTCTCGCGCTTCCGCTCGCGCAAGGAGCAGAACCAGATCCTCGCGGCGCTCACGACCGGCAAGATCGATATTCTCATCGGCACACATCGCCTCGTGCAGAGCGACGTGCGATTCAAGGATCTCGGCCTCGTGATCATCGACGAGGAGCAGCGCTTCGGCGTGAAACACAAGGAGGTCTTCAAACGCTGGCGCGCGCACGTGGACATGCTGTCGATGAGCGCCACGCCGATCCCGCGCACGCTTTACCTCGCGCTCACCGGGGCGCGCGACCTCAGCACGATCGAAACGGCGCCCGTCAACCGCCTGCCGATTCAGACGATCGTGAAAAACTACGACGAGAAAGTCGTCGTGGAAGCCATCCAGCACGAGACGCGGCGCGGCGGGCAGGTCTTTTATCTGCACAATCGCGTCATGAGCATCGATCTCGTCGCGGCGCGCTTGCGCGAGCTGTTGCCGAAGCTCCGCATCGGCGTCGGTCACGGCAAGATGGACGAGAAAGACCTCGAGCACGTGATGACGGATTTCGTGGCGGGTAACTACGACGTGCTGGTCTGCACCACGATCATCGAGAGCGGCCTCGATATCCCGAACTGCAACACGATCATCATCGAAGGCGCGGATCGCTTCGGGTTGTCGCAACTCTACCAGCTCCGCGGCCGCGTCGGACGTTTTAAACACCAAGCCTACGCGTATCTGCTGCTGCACCGCCATGCGCGCGTGATGGATCTCGCCCGCCAGCGTCTCAGCGCGATTCGCCAGCACAATCAGCTCGGCGCCGGCTTCCGCATCGCGATGCGCGACCTTGAGCTGCGTGGCGCCGGCAATCTCCTCGGCGCCGAGCAAAGCGGCCACATCGTCGGCGTGGGCTTCGAGCTGTATTGCCAGTTGCTCAAGCAAAGCGTCGCCCGCCTGAAAGGCGAAAAGCATGCCGCCGCCGTGCGCGCGAGCGTGAAGCTCGATTTCGTCTTCGTCGGCGAAGGCGCCGACCGCACGACCACCAAGCGCGCCGAGGCGACCGACAGCTTCAGCGCCCTCAAACAGGCCGAGCGTGAAGCCGGCGAGTTCGCCAAGATCCAGGCGCGCCTGCCCGCCGCTTACATCGGCGAAACACGCCTGCGGATCGATTTCTACCGGCGCCTCGCGATGGCCGAGAACGTCGACGCGATCCGCGCGATCGAGGCCGAGTTGCGCGACCGTTTCGGCAAGTTCGGCAACGAAGTCCGCGCTCTCTTGCTCGTCACCGAAATCCGCGTCCGGGCGGAACAAAAGGGACTGCTGTCCGTCGAAACGGATTCCGGACGCCTGAAGTGTCTGCGCCACAGTGGCCGGCGCGACGATTTCATCCAGATCCACAACCGCTTTCCCCGCTTGACCGCCCCCACCCCCACCGCAAGGTTGAAAGAACTCATCGTCTTTCTGACCAATCTTCCGAACCCATGATGTTCCGCCGCCTCCGTGTCGCCTCCGCTCTCCTCGTGCTGAGCGCGTCGACTGCCCTCCCGAATCTCGCTCGTGCGCAGGCCGCTCCGGTTCCGGAAAATGTCGAAAAGGCCGTCGCTGACCGCCTGAACCTCCAGTTCGCCAACGGCATCGCCGCGGTGGTCGAAGAGAAAGTCATCACGGTCGACGACATCCGCCGCGAAATCGCCCCGCTCCTTCCGCAGGTGCAACGCGAGAGCCGCAACGAGCGCGAGTTCAACGAGAAGATCACCGCGCTGCAGGATTCGATCGTGCAGGACCTCATCGACCGCGTGTTGATCGTGAAGGAATTCTACAAGGACGAGAAGCGCCGCGTCCCGGCCAGCTTCGTCGACAACCAGGTGGCCGAAATCGTCGCCACGCAGTTCGAAGGCGACCGCTCGAAGTTCCTCGCCTACCTCCGCGGCCGCGGCATCTCGCAGAAGGATTACCGCAAGGAAGTCGAAGAAGACATGATCTACGGCTACATGCGCCAGCAGCAGCGCAAGTCCGCCACGCAGGTTTCGCCGGTCAAGATCCAGACCTTCTACGACGAGAACAAGGAGCGCTTTTACCAGGAAGACCAGGTCCACCTGCGCCTCATCCAGTTTAACCGCGCCGAAGGCGAATCCGACGAGGCGCTGCGCGCCAAAGCCCAACCCGTGCTCGACCAGCTCAAGTCCGGCGCCAACTTCATCGATCTCGCCCGCCTCTACTCGCAAGACCCGCGCCGCACCAAGGGCGGCGATTGGGGCTGGCAGCGCAAGTCCGACCTCCGCAAGGAATTCTCAGACGTCATCTTCACCCTCGAAAAGGGCCAGACGAGCGACCTCATCGTGATGCCCGAAGGCGCCTTCCTCCTTTACGTGGAAGAACGCAAATTCGCCGGCATCCAGCCGCTCGACGAAGTTCGTGACCAGATCGAGCGCATGCTCGTCCAACAATACGCCCGTCAAGCGCAGGAACGCTGGCTCGAGAAGCTCCGACGCAACGGCTACGTGAAGCACTACTAAGTGCGCACAGCTCGCGGGCCAGCGGGCGAAGCGCCCCGGCCCGATGAGCAACGAGACGAATTACCCGCCGCTCCGCGTTCGCGATCTCTCGGTCAACGACCGCCCGCAGGAACGCCTGCAAAAACTCGGCGCGACCGCGCTCAGTGATACCGAACTCCTCGCCATGCTGCTCCGCAGCGGCGGCAAGGGGAACAACGTCCTCACCATCGCGCAGCAACTCGTCACCGAAGCCGGCTCGCTGCGCGCGCTGATCTCGTGGACCGACGCGGATTTCCGTCGCCTCAAAGGCATCGGCCGCGTCAAAGCCCTCCAACTCGTCACGGTCATGGAAGTCGCCCGCCGCGTGCTGGCCGACACCGGCGAGGCCGAGCCGCTCCTCAACCGCCCCGAGCTCGTCCGCGACCACCTCGCGCCGGTCTACACCGGCCTGCAGATCGAGAAATTCTGGGTGCTCTGTCTGAACCGCAAAAACCGCCTGATCAAACAGGTCGAAGTCACGTCGGGCACCGCCACGAGTTCGCTCGCCCACCCGCGCGAAGTTTTCCGCGAAGCAATCCGCCACGGCGCCACGGCGGTCATCTGCGCGCACAATCACCCCAGCGGCGACCCGGCGCCGAGCGCGGCCGACGTTCAGCTCACGCGCCAGCTCCGCGACGCCGCGCGCGCGGTCGACATCGATTTGATCGACCATGTCGTCCTCGGCCGCGCCGCCAACGATCCGCACGGCGTCGGCTTCTACAGCTTCCGGCAGGCCGGCGTAATCTGAACAGAAGGTGGAGCGCGTTGACCTCAACGCGCTCAATACGACCGCGCAGCGACCAGCGCGTTGAGGTCAACGCGAGCCACCCCGGCGCCACAGCCTCTCGCGGCCCAAAACACAAAACCCGCAGCCGTGGCAGGCTGCGGGTCTGAAAGTGGTGGTGGAGGCTGGAGTCGAACCAGCGAACGGCAGGAGCCGAATTGATTTACAGTCAACGCCCTTTGGCCACTTGGATACTCCACCATCAAATGAACGAAGGGCCAAAGTAGGTGGAGCGCCGCGCGTTTGCCAAGAGGTTTTTTGCGAAAACCCTGTGCATGGCGCCAGTGCGGGGAGCGATTCACGCACGGCGCACCGTTTGGACCGACGCCGCTCGCTGGTGCCTCGCTCATCACACTCCACGACTGGCTCGCCCGATGCATCCTGAGTCATGAAGACCTTGAGGAAGAGCTCCGCCTCCAAGGACGCACTGTGAACCAGCGAGAGAGCACCGAGCTCCGCCTCGAACGCACCGGCAAGGCCAGCCTCGTGCCCATCACTCGAAAGAGCGATATCGGCGCGTTGACGCACTTCACTCTGGCCAGTCATCTCACGGCGGATTTGCTCACCCTTTCGATGAACGAGCGCCTCCTCCGCGAGAATTTCCAGCAACGCTACGGCCGCGCGCCGCAAGTGATCGCCCGCGCACCGGGACGCATCGAATTCATCGGCAACCACACCGACTACAACGGCGGAGCCGTGATCGGCGCCGCGATTGACCGCTTCGTGTGGGTCGCGGCCGCGCCTGCCGCCGACGTCGCGCGACTGCGCTTCGCTTCAGGCGTCGACGGACAAACCATCGAGATTCCCGCCGCCAGCACCGCGAAACTCACGGGCGCCGAGGCCTGGATCAACTACCCGCGCGGCGTGTGGCGCAGCCTGTCCGAATTCAGCCTCCCCGCGCCCGCCGCCTTCGACCTGCTCGTCGGCTCCGACCTGCCCACCGGGGCGGGACTCTCCAGCAGCGCCGCCCTCGAACTCGCCACGGCACTCGCACTCCTGCAACTCGCCGGGTCGCCGGCGCTGCATCCCGCCAAGCTCGCCGCGATCGGACGGCACGCGGAAAACATCCACGTCGGCGTGCCGTGCGGCATCCTCGATCAAGGCACGAGCGCCTTCGGCCAAGCCGGCCAACTCGTCCACATCGACTGCCGCGGTCCTTCGTTTTCGCTTCTACCGCTTCCGAGCGACGTGAGCCTGTGGGTGTTCAACACCCTCGAAAAGCACGCGCTCGTCGACGGCCTCTATTCCGCGCGCCATCAGGAATGCAAGGAAGCCGGCGCCAGCCTCGGCGCCACGTGGCTCACCGAAGTGCCGCTCGCGGAGTTCAACACCAAGGCGGATCGCCTGCCGCCGAAAGTCGCCGCGCGTGCCCGCCACGTCATTGAGGAGAACGAGCGCGTCGCCGCGGTCGTCCGCGCGCTCGGCGCCGGCGATCTCCGCGCCGTTGGCGCACTGCTGACCGCCTCGCACCGCAGTTCGCGCGATCTTTTTGAAAACAGCACGCCGACGCTCGACTCGCTCGTCGAGCTGCTCACCGCCACGCCCGGCGTCTACGGGGCGCGCCTGACCGGCGGCGGGTTCGGTGGCGCGGTCATGGCGCTGACCGACCGCAGCTTTTCCGCCGCGACCGCGGCCGACGTCGCCGCGCGCCACGCCGCCCGGGCGCATCCGCGCCCCGAGGTTATCGAACTGCACACGGCCGACGGCGCCCGCCTGTTGGCGTAAGGCCGGCCTCAACCGGTCTACGGGAAATCTCGTCTCGCGAGCGTAACTGCATGGGAGCCGGCTGAAGCCGGCTCTACCGTTGCCGGGCTGCTCCGCTCCGACCACCCGCGCACGACGACGATTCGCCCAGCCACGCACCCGACGCGTTCTCCGCGCCGAACTCCGGCCGGCTCGACCTCGCCGCGGCACGCCACGCGAAACTCTTCCCGCCGTGGCGCGACATTCTTGTTCGACGTGCGACACTACGTGAGAGCTGCTGGCCGGTCTTGAGACGGCTTGCCTCCCGCGACGCCCCGCAGAAGCTGACGACATGAAAGCGATCCACGCCGATCTGCTCTGGACCGATACGCAGCCGCTCGTGCTGGCGGGTTTGCCCGTGGGACGTCGAGTCGCCGTCGCGCGCGCCGCGGATGGCCGCCTCGTCGTCTTCTCGCCCTTGCGCGGAACGCCGGAAGACATCCGGGCGCTGCGCGATTTGGGCGAGATCAGCGCCTTCGTGGTGCCGAGCCGGTTCCACGATCTGTTTTATCCGAAATATTTCGGCGCCTTCCCGAAGGCACGATTTCTTGGCAGCAGCGCGATTCGCGACGAGCACCCGGATTGGCCCCTCACCGAGATCGACGGCGACACGCCGGAACTCGCGGGCTTCGCGTGGCAAATGATCGCAGGCATGCCGAAGGTCGATGAGCAGGTGTTTCTCCACCAAGCCACGCGCACGCTGCTGATCGCCGACGCGCTGTTCAACGTGCCCGCGCCGACCTCCCTGCTCGCGCGGCTCGTGTCCTGGGCCGCGGACATCGGCGGCGGTGCGCCGCGTCAGTCACGTTTCGGCCGGATGAATGTCCGCGACCGTGCGGCCTTCGCGGCATCGGTCGAAAAAGTCGCGGCGTGGGACTTCGATCGCATCGTGCCCGGCCACGGCGACGTGATCGAGCGCGACGGCCAACGCGTCTGGCGCGAAGCATTTCGCACGCTGCTCGGCTAGGCGTGGCGCTGATCGTCCGTCACAGCGCTCGCGCCAATTCTGGTAGCGGAATTCGTCAGAATTTCGCGGGAGAACTTGGCGAAAGCCTTACGGCTTCCGCTACGACGCGCGAGCGCGGCGCAACGAGCTACTTTGCCGCGTCAAGCTTCAGCTGGACGTAAACCGGGCGATGGTCGCTGGCGTCGCGCACGCCGGGACCGTCGTGGATCTTGGCCGTGCCTTTGTTGCCGACAAACGGCTTCAAGCCCGCCGAGACGAGCAGGTAGTCGATGCGGCTGTAAGAGTCCTCCGCACGGTAGAAGTGCGTCCACGTCTCGCCACGCGAATCGTAGGCGCGGAGCAGTTCGCCCAGCTCCAGGTCGCCGCGCTTGAGGAGCGAGCGCACGGGCTTGCTCCGCCGCGTGTCGTTCCAGTCACCGCAAACGATGAACTTGGCCTTCGTGGGGTCCGGGTAACGCGACAGCACGAGATCGCGCACCGCCTCGGCCTCGAGTTCGCGTTGGATCGCGCCTTCGGGGTCGTCCTTGCGCTCGGTGCGACGGCTCTTGAGGTGAATGACGAACATCGTGAGATCGCCTTCCGTGGTAGCGAACGCCACCTCCAGCACGCCGCGCTTCACGACGTCGGGCTGGCCGAAATACGTGAACTTCAACTCGGTGTGTCGGCGCACGTCCTTGAAGGGCAACTTCGAGAGGATCGCCACGTGGCGATCGGGGTCGGCCGCTTCAAGCACGGTCGCGTGCGGATAATCGAGGCCCGCCGCCTTCAAGTCGGCTTGGAACTCCGCGAGGTATGGCGGGCCGCCCATTTCCTCGAGCGCGAGGATGTCCGGCGCGAAGCCGCGAATCGATTCGCGCAGCCCCGCCTTTTCGCCCTCCGGCTTCGGGTAAGCCTTGCGGTAGACGCCGTCCACCATGCGGTCGGCGATGGTGTAATTTTCGACGTTGTAGGCGCCGACCGTGAGCGCGGAGGCGACGGCGGCCGAAGCGACCAACAACAGACCAAGCGCCAGACCGCGGGAAAGCCGAAGAGAGATCATGGCTCCAGCCAAAGGCCAATCCGGACAAGCGTCGACCCCGTTTCGTCCGCTACGCGGCCGCGCGACAAGAAACGCGGAGATTTTGGCCGATCGACGCGCAGGAGTTTGCCCCGATTGGACCGAATAAAGGGAACGGTCACGTTCACCTTCGCGAGCCGTCACCATTGCTTCCATGCCCCCCGACTGCGCGCCGCCACAGCCTGCTCAAAATTCTGCTGTCCCTCCCGCTCGCCCCGTCGCAGTCGCTCTCCGGCGTGTCAGCCAGCGGCGCAGCCGCGACGTCGCGGAACTGAACCGCGCTTCATGACGCCGCCCGAATTCGCTTCGCCAACCGGCCGCGTTCGCGGGCCCCTCAAGGCCGGGCTGGTCAGTCTGCTCCGCGCGGTGGGTCGGCCGCTTCTGGGGCCGCATTCCGCACGGTGGTCTCAACGCGGCAAGTTGCTGAGCACGGTGCTCATTCTCGGCACGCTGCCGCTGGTCATTGTGCTGTTCGTGCTACCGATGCAGGTGGAGCGCACGCTGACCGAGCAGGGTCACGCTTACCTGCGACAGGTCGCGCAAGACCTCGCGCATCTCACTCACACGGAAATGCAGCGGCACCTCGAAACCGCGCGCAGCCTCGCGCAAGTGGAGCCGCTGGTGAACGCTGTGCTGCGCCGGCAGACTGGCGAACTCGATGCCAAAGGCCTCGCCTCGGCCAACCGCCAAATTCGCAGCCTGGTGCGTGCGCTCTCGGCCCACTCTTATCAAGGTATCTTCCTCGTGGGCGCCAACGGCCACTCATTCGCCGGCGTGCTGCGCGATGGACCAACCGATGCCTATGCCGACATCGACGTCAACAACCGGGCCTATTTCCAGCGCGCCCGCGAAACCGGGCAGCCCGTGATCAGCGAGCCGCTCCGTTCGAAGGTCGCCGGGGTGCCGATCGTCGTGGTGGCGATTCCCATCCTCGACCCGAATGGGAGCTTCGCCGGTCTACTCGGTCTCTCGATCGAGACCACACCGCTCGCCTCGTTGATCAGCCAGCAACGCATCGGAAAAACCGGTTACCCGTTCGCTGTCGATGCCTCCGGCCTCATCGTGGCGCATCCCGATCCCGCACGCGCCCTGAAGTTGAACTTCACCCAAGTCCCCGGCGCCGCCGAACTCAGCCGCCGCATGCTGCGCGGGGAAAGCGGCGTGATGCGCTATGTTTCCAGCCAGGGTGCGTCCAAACTCGCCGCATTTGTGCCCGAGACGCTCTCCGGCTGGAGCATCGCCGCGTCGATCGAAGAGGCGGAGCTCGCCGGTCCCGCGCAACGCATCCGCCTCATCATCCTCGTGCTGATCATCGCCTGCGTGCTGGTCGCGGTCGCGATCACGGCGGTCTTCGCCGTCGGATTGGAAACGCTCAACCAAAGCCTCGCCGAGGTGCGCGCCAACGAACTGAAACTCGCCGAACAGGCCGCGCTGCTCGATCAGACCAACGACGGCATCCTCGTCTCCGACCTTCAAGGCGTGATCCTGTTCTGGAACCGCGGAGCGGAGCGCTTGTTTGGCTGGACCGCGGCGGAAGCCATCGGCCGTCGCGTGCCCGAATTGCTGCGGATCGACGACGCTCAGCTGCGCCCCGCCGCGGAAGCGGTCCTGAACCGTGGCTCGTGGAGTGGACACCTCGACAAGCGCGCACGCACCGGCAAGGTCCTCACGCTCGACTGCAGCTGGACGCTGCTCCGTGATGTGCAGGGGAATCCGAAGTCCATCCTCGCCACCGACACCGACATCACGGAGCGCAAGGAAATGGAGGCAAAATTTCTGCGCGCCCAGCGCCTCGAGAGCATCGGCACGCTCGCCGGCGGCATCGCCCACGACTTGAACAATCTTCTGGCTCCGATCTTCGTCGGCCTCGACCTCCTGAAAATCTCGCCTCGCAATGCCGACGACCAGCGCCTCCTGCAATTGATGGAACAGAGCTCCACCCGTGCCACCGCCCTGGTGCGACAGGTGCTCTCGTTCGCCCGCGGCGAGGAAGGCGCACGCGTCTCGGTGCATCTCCGCTACGTCGCCCGCGAAGTCGCGGCCATCGTGCGGAGCACGTTCCCGCGCAACATCGCCCTTCAGGTCGATTGCGAAAAAGATCTCTGGCTCGTCCACGCCGACCCGACGCAGCTCAACCAGATCCTGCTCAACCTGTGTGTGAACGCGCGCGACGCCATGCCCGACGGCGGCCGGCTCACCCTCTCGGCGCGCAATGTTGAGCTCGACACCGCGTTCGCCGCGCTGAGTCATGCCGCGCCGGGCCGCTACGTGCTCGTGGAGGTCGCCGATACCGGCACCGGCATTCCGCGTGAGCTCATCGACAAGATTTTCGATCCGTTCTTCACCACCAAAGAGCGCGGCAAAGGCACCGGCCTCGGCCTGTCGACCGTGCTCGGTATCGCGCGCTCACATGGCGGCTTCGTGAACGTATACAGCGAGCCCGGCCAGGGCAGCGTGTTCAAAGTGTATCTGCCCGCCGCCGAAGCTCCCACCCAGACGCCCGCGGCCCTCCCGACGGAATCCGCACCGCCTTTCGGCGGCGACGGCGAAACGATTCTACTCGTGGAAGACGAAGCGATCATCCGCGAAGTCACCCAGCACGCCCTCGAACTCGCCGGCTACCAGGTGATCACCGCCAACGACGGCGCTCAGGCCTTCGCGCTTTTCCACGCCAACCGCTCGAAAATCACCCTCGTCCTGACCGACATGATGATGCCGATCATGGACGGCGCCGCCCTCGTCGCCGCCATTCGCCGCGCCGACGCGAAGGTCGCGGTCATCGCCGCCAGCGGCCTGAACGATCACAACAACCAGATCAAAGCCGCCACCGCGGGCATCACCCACTTTCTCTGCAAGCCCTATACGACGACGGAGCTACTCGCCGCGATCCGCCGGGCGCTGAACCAACCGGCGCATACTGCACCGGAAACCACCGCGACGGGAACCTAGCGCCCCTTCACCAACGCACGCTCACGCTCCATGATCGTCGGATGCGAGTAGTAGACGGCGCTGTAAAGCGGGTGCGGAGTAAGGTTGGTCAGATTCTTTTGCGCAAGTTTGTGCAGCGCACCGACCATCGGCGCGGCCGAGGCCATCGCGTCCTTGGCGAACGCGTCGGCCTCATACTCGTGCTTGCGTGAAATCCAGTTGCCAATCGGCGAGAACCAAAACGTCACCAGCGAACCGAGCAACGCGAAGAGCAGGAACGTCGGCGCGAGTGCGTCGGCCGGGAGCGCGAACGCCGAGTTGAACCACGGCGCCTGCGCCAGCCAAGCGATCGCGGCGAAGCCGCCGAGCTGAAGCAGCGCACCGGTGACGAGTCGCTGCGGGATGTGGCCGCGCTTGTAGTGACCGATCTCGTGCGCGAGCACCGCCTCGAGTTCCGGCTGTGTGAGCTGTGCGATCAACGTATCGAACAGCACGATCCGCCGGAAGCGGCCGAAGCCCGTAAAGAACGCGTTCGAATGCCCCGAGCGCTTCGAGCCATCCATCACTTCGATCGTCTCGGCGTGAAAGCCCGTGCGATCCGCCAGCGCGAGCAAACGGTCGCGCTGCTCGCCTGCCGCCAGCGGCGTGAGCTTGTTGAACAGCGGAATGATCAGCTTCGGGTAAAGCACGAGCATCAGCAGTTGAAAGCCGAACAGCAGCGCAAAGCCCCAAATCCACCACGACGCGCCGACCCACGTGACGAGCTTCAGCAACGCCCAAGCGAGCGGAAAGCCGATCGCGAGCCCGAGCAGCCAGCCTTTCACTTGATCGGTGATCCACAGCCCGAGCGTGCTCTTGTTGAAGCCGAAGCGCGCCTCCAGCCGGAATTGCGCCCACCACTCCAGCGGCAGCCCGGGCAGGCTGAGCAACAAAAACGTCGCGACCAAAAACAGCGCCCCACTCCACGCCGCCCCGGGCGCCAGCCCGTCAAATTGCGCCCATAGCCACGGCAGCAATCCGCTGAACAGCACGCCCGCGAGCACCGCGGCGTCGTAGATGAATTCGACCGCCGCAAACCGGCTTTTCGCCAACGTGTAGTCCGCGGCGCGCGCGAACGTCGCGTCGTCCATGATCGACGCCAGCGGGCCCGGAGCCACGCCGCCGTGCAGACGGGTTTCGGAACGATTCAGGGCCTCGAGCGCGAGTTGCGCGACAAGCCGGAGAACCAGGAGAGTGACAACCGCCAGGGGCAGCCAATGCATGCGCAGAATGCAGAACAGGTTTCGAGAGCCGCGCCAGCCCGAACCCGCTCCGCCCTGCGGTTGTCCCGGGCGATCAAAGATTGATTGAAAAGCCCCCTGCCCGACGCACAGTCAGCTCCCGTGGAATCTGACAAGAACGCCAAACCCAGCTTTGAAACGGCTCTCGCCCGCCTCGAAGCCATCGTCGATGCGATGGAACAGGGCGACGTGCCACTGGCGGACTTGTTGGCCAAATACGAGGAAGGCACGAAGCTCCTGAAAGTGTGCGAAGCCCGCTTGAAGGACGCCGAACTCAAAATCGAAAAGCTGAAGAAACAGAAGGACGGCACTGCCGAGTTCGAGTCGTTCGAGCCCGCGCGCAGCGAGTAACTCGCGCCGCGTCCACGCCACTCTCTTAATGAGCGCTCCCCGCATCCTCGACCGCATTGCCGGTCCCGCCGACGTCAAGGCCCTCGCGCCCACCCAGCTCCCGCAGCTCGCGCAGGAAATCCGCGACGACATCATCGCCGTCACCGCCTCGAACGGCGGCCACGTCGGCCCCAACCTCGGCGTCGTCGAGCTCACGATCGCGCTGCATCGCGTCTTCAACACGCCGGAAGACCAGTTTGTCTTCGACGTCGCGCACCAGGGCTACGTGCACAAGCTCCTCACCGGCCGCGGCGGCGATTTCTTCAAGAAACTGCGCAAGACCGACGGCGCCTCCGGCTTCCTCTACCGCCGCGAAAGCCCGCACGACGCCTTCGGCGCCGGCCACGCCGGCACCGCCCTCTCCGCCGCTCTCGGCATGGCGACGGCGCGCGACCTGCGCGGCAGCGGCGAGCACGTGGTCGCGCTGTGCGGCGACGCGGCGTTCACGTGCGGCGTGACAATGGAAGCCCTCAACAACGTCGTCAGCTCGACGAAGCGCCTGATCGTCATCCTCAACGACAACGAGTGGTCGATCGCCAAAAACGTCGGCGCCATCGCGAAATACCTCAACCGCCTCTCGACGAACCCGACTTACAACAAGCTCCACCACGACGTGGAAAAATTCTTCCTCGGCCTGCCGCGCGGCAGCGAGATGAATCAGTTCTACCTGAAGTGGAAGCGCGAGACGAAGGACTTCTTCGTCAACTCGTCGCTCTTCGAGAAATTCGGCCTGCGCTACGTCGGCCCGGTCGATGGCCACAACATCGACGAGTTGGTGAAGAACCTCGATTTCGCAAAAAACTGCGACGGTCCCGTGCTGGTGCACGTGCTCACCAAAAAGGGCAAAGGCCTCGAAGCGGCCATCGCGCACCCGGAAAAATTCCACGGTGCGAGCCCGTTCGATCCCGCCACCGGTGAGAGCGTGAAGAGCGCGGCCAACACGCCGCCGAATTACCAGGACGTCTTCGGCGCGGCGCTGACCAAGTTCGCCCAGCAGAATCCGAAGGTCCTCGGCATCACCGGCGCGATGCCCAGCGGCACCGGCCTGACGCAACTCAGCAAGGAAGTGCCCGGACAATTTTTCGACGTCGGCATCGCCGAGGAACACGCCGTGCTCTTCGCGGCCGGCCTCGCCACGAAGGGTTTCCGCCCCGTCTGCGCGATTTATTCGACGTTCCTGCAACGCGCCTACGACATGGTGATCCACGACGTATGCCTGCAGAACCTGCCGGTGACGTTCTGCATGGACCGCGCCGGCCTCTCGCCCAACGACGGCCCGACGCACCACGGCCTCTTCGACATCTCGTATCTCCGCTGCGTGCCCAACGCTGTCGTGATGCAACCAAAGGACGAGGACGAACTGACCGACATGCTGCACACCTCGTTGCAGCTCCCCTCGCCCGCCTTCATCCGCTACCCGCGCGGCGCCGGCACCGGCGTGAAGATCAAGGCGCAGCCCGCAGTCATGCCGATCGGTCACGCCGAAGTTTTGCGCGAGGGCTCGAACGTGATGATCTGGGCGCTCGGTCCGATGGTGCAGGAGGCGCTCAAGGTCGCCGACCGCATCGCCGCCGAAGAAGGTCTCTCGGTCGGCGTCGTGAACGCGCGCTTCGTGAAGCCGCTCGATCGCACATTGCTCCTCTCGCAGGCCGCATGCATTCCGCTGATCGTGACGCTGGAGGACAACGTCGTCGCCGGCGGTTTCGGCAGCGCGGTGCTCGAAGCATTGCAGGAAGGCGACTGCCATCCCGCGGTGGAGCGCATCGGCTGGCCGGACAAATTTGTCGAGCACGGCAGCAGCGTGGAAATCCTCCGCACCAACTACGGCCTGAGCACCGACGACATCGTCCGCCGCATCAAGGAACGCTACAAGCGCCTCGGCGCCGCGCAGGTCGAAGCGGAGATCTGAGCCGACGCCCGACGCTGCGACCTTCCAGGACGTCCGTCGAACGCGCTGGGGATAACGCGCGCAGCAGCCGCGGCGTAAGGCTGAAAATACTTCCGTTAGCGCGGCAGGTTGCGCGCTCGCGCGCCATTCTCGCCCCGTCAGCAAAGCAGCGCCGTCGTTCGCCACCTCGGCGCCGAGCGGCAAAGTCACGTATTACGTGACTTTACCTGCACGGGACCTGTCGGGACGGGAGCGATACTGACCCTCGCGCCAGCGGCAAGAATGCCCCGACTCCGGGCCGCACGCCGGTGTTTCTCCCGTGGAGGTTGCCCACTCGCGCAAGCTCGCCTGCCTCCGCGTCCGCGCGCCCCCTGACGCGACCTACGCGCCACCTGCGTCCGCCTCCTTGCGTGGGCTGCGACGATGCCAAAATCTGCCAAAGAAAAAGCCGCGTGATCCCACGCGGCTCGTTGAAAAGGAATGCTGGCCGAATACGCCGGCAACGCGGCTCAGTTCTTGCCGCCGCACTTGGTGCAGTTCTTGCCCTGCTTCGCGGCTTCGATGCAGCACGAGTGATCGCAGGAGCGGCCTTCTTTCGCGGCTTTCTCGCAGCAGCGCGCACGCTGCGCGGCTTCACTGACGAGGTAGCCGAGCGCCAAGCCGAGAGCGATGATGGCGCAGAGACGAATGGTTCTCATTGAGGTGACTGAGTTGTTGGGGGGTGTGCGTGATCTGCCTGAAGCGTGAAACTCATGTCCGTGAGACGGGGTAAGGACGGCCGATATTCACTGCTTCGAGGGAGGCGATGAGTTGGCCCGCCTTCGCCAAGGCTACGGCGGGCATTTTTCTTTCCGCCTCGGAAAGAAAAATGGTGCGGGTAGAGGGAGTCGAACCCTCCTCTCAGCTTTGGGAAAGCCGCATAATAGCCGATATACTATACCCGCGAAAGAACGGTCCTGAAGCCATAGTGGCGCGCGCGTCACGGGCAAGTCACGAATAGTCGCGCCGGCCTTCGAGCGCGCTTTTCAGGGTAACGGGGTCGGCGTAGAGCACGCCGCCGCCACTCGGCAGGCCAAAGCCGATGCGCGTGACTTTCACGGTGCCGCCGCTCGGCAGACGCTCGGTGAGGTAATGGCACGTCGCCTCGCCTTCGACGTCGTTAGACAGCGCGAGGATCAGCTCGGTGATCTCGCCCGACGTGAGCCGCGCGATCAACGACGCGAGATTCAGATCTTCCGGGGCGACGCCGCGAATCGGCGAGAGTTTGCCGTGCAGCACATGGTAACGCCCGCGGTAGGCGCTCGAACGCTCGATCGCGGCGAGGTCGGGAACGTTTTCGACGACGCACACCTGACCGGTCGCGCGCCGCTCATCGGCGCAAATCGGGCACAGCTCCTCTTCGGCGAGGTTGCCGCATTTCGTGCAACGTCGCACGGACTTGGCCGCGGCCTGCAACGCGTTCACCAGCTCCGGCAGTTTCTGCGGCTTTTCGACCAGCAGGTGGAGCGCGATGCGCTCCGCCGACCGGTAACCGACGCCCGGCAACCCCTTGAGCTGTTTCTGCAAGTGCTCGAGCGCGGGAGTCACAGAATTGCGGATTGGCGATTGCGTGGCGATTGCGGAGTGCGGATTGGCAGAACGCAGTGCGAAAACTATTCCGCAATCCGCATTCCGAAATCCGCAATCAGAACATTCCCGGCATCTGGAATGCCGAGGAGATGCGCTGCATCTCGGAATCGTTCAGCTCCTTCGCTTTCGTCGCTGCTTCCTGCACAGCGTTGAGGATCGTCTCCTCGATGAGCTTCGCGTCCTCCTTGAGGAACTCGGGGTCGAGTTTCAGCGCGAGGAATTTGCCCGCGCCGCTGATTTTCACCTGCACGGCGCCGCCGCCGGAGGAGATGTCGAGTTCGCGGACTTCGAGGGCTTTTTGCATTTCCTCGATCTGCCGCTGCATTTTCTGCGCTTGTTTGAGAAGTTTGCCTACGCCGGCCATGGTGATTGCGGGTTGAAAGTGAGAAAGCGGAAATTGCGCCGCGCGCTCCGCAGCGAGGCAAGGCTAGAGTTTTTGCTGCAACAGCGACGCGTAGCCGGCGCGAAAATCCGGAAACGCCGGGCTCCAGCCCAGCGTGCGGCGGATTTTTTCTGCCACGATCACGCGATCCGGCGTGGGTTCGCCGCCCTTGCGGGCGCTCGGCACCGCGCCGTCGAATACCGGCGGCGGCAGTCCGAGTTTCTCCGCGAGCCAGCCCACCAACTCGCCGCGCGTCGCCGGTGCGCCGTCACTCAGATTGAAAACCTCGTTCGCGACCGCCGTCGGCGCCGCGAAGCACGCGAGCATCGCCGCGACGATATCGTCGCGGTGCACGAGGTTCATCCGAAACGCCGGCTCACCCGCGAAGCGCGTCTGCCCCGCCCGCAGCGCGTTCAACAGGTAATGCCGCCCCGGCCCGTAAATGCCGGCGGACCGCAGCACGAACCAGCGCCCGATCACTGCCGGGTTCGAATTGCGCAACGAATTCTCTGCTTCGACCAGCACGCGTCCCGTCACCGAAGCGCCCGCGGTCGACGCCTCCTCATCCACGCGCGCTCCCCCGCCCTGCGGATAAACGCCCGTGCTGCTCGTGTAAACCAGCGTGCCGATGGGCGCCCGTCGCGCCCACGCGAGGATCGACTCCGTGCCGGCTACATACGACGCGCGATAGCCCTCCGGCGTGGACGCCGCCGCGCTGACGGTGTTCGCGACGAACTCCGCTCCACCTGCGAGCGCGCCGTGCCAGTCAGCCGACGCCAGGTCCGCCACGATGATTTCTACTCCCCGCGCGCGCAGCTCCGCCGCTTTTTCAGGATTACGCGTGAGCGCCGTGACCCGCGCGCCTTGCGCGAGCGCCGCCTCCGCCAATGCACTGCCAACGTAGCCGCAGCCAAAAATGACCAGACGCTGTCCGCTCAGAGATTCCATCGAAGAACCACTAATGCACACTGATCCCCACTAATGGAGGGAAAACTGCGGGCGGCTCGCCCCGGGCGCGCGGTGGGTCCTTCCGATCCCTTCGTCCGGCAGATTAGTGTTCATCAGTGATGATTAGTGGTTACCTTTCACCCCATGCCCACCGTGCTCACGCTACTCGCTGACGGTTTTGAAGAGATCGAAGCGTTCGCGCCGGTCGACCTGCTCCGCCGTGCGGAGGTCGAGGTCACGGTCGCCACGCTCAATGACAATCGCCACGCCACCGGCCGCAGCGGCATCACCGCGCATGGCGATGCCGCACTCAGCGCGGTCGGCGACCGCCTGTTTGATCTCCTCTTTCTTCCCGGCGGCGCCGGCGTAAAGCACCTGCGCGCCGACGCGCGCGTCCGGGAGATCGTCCTCCGCCACGCCCAAGCCGACCGCTGGCTCGCCGCCATTTGCGCTGCCCCCACCGTCCTGCACGATTGCGGCCTTCTGACCGGCCGACGCTTCACTGCCCACTTTTCCGTATCCGGAGAACTCCCGGGCTTACTTGCGGATGAGCGGGTTGTGACCGACGGGCGCATCACCACCTCACGTGGAGCGGGCACCGCGATCGATTTCGGCCTGCATCTCGTGGCGTTGTTGAGCGGCCACGAAAAAGCCAATGAAATAAGCAAAGCCATTTGTTTCTAAGGCTTTGCGTGAAAAGTGTGTTGCCTCGACGTTCCAAAACGCGTTGCATTCCAGCGGCCTGCCAATGGCCGGCCGCTTGGCCGTCGGATTCCATGCCCCTGTTTTCCGCCGCCTCCGTAAGGACGTGACGCGGCGAAGCCTTGCTTAGGGTGTTCATCCTACGACCCACCCGGTAACTTCTCCGCCACACACCGTCGACCCAAGCCGCGCTTTCTGGATGTCCACACCCGCCGAAAAATTCGAACTGACGATCGAGGCTGGCCGCGCCGAACGCCACTACTGGCGCGACCTTTGGCGCTACCGGGAGCTGCTCGGCTTCCTCGCCTGGCGCGACATCAAGGTGCGCTACAAGCAAACCGTGCTGGGCGCCGCGTGGGCTTTGGTGCAACCGGCGATCACGCTCGTCGTGTTCACTTTTGTTTTTGGCCGGCTCGCCAAAATGCCCGCCGGCAATCTCCCGGAGAATGCCTACCCGTTGCTCGTGCTGGCGGGCCTGCTGCCCTGGCAGCTGTTCGCGAATTCGCTTTCCGCCGCCAGCGCCAGCCTCGTCGGCAACACGCACCTGATTTCCAAGGTATATTTCCCGCGCCTGCTCGTGCCGCTGTCGTCGATCGCGGTGGCGCTGGTAGATTTTCTTTTCGTGGTCGTGCTCTATGCGCTGCTCGCCGCGTTTCATGGTCTCCTGCCTGACTGGCGGGTGATTGCGTTGCCGCTGTATATCCTGCTCGCCCTCGCCGCCGCGCTGGGCGCGGGTCTATGGCTGGCGGCGCTGACGGTGCGCTACCGGGATTTCCGCTTCGTGCTGCCGTTCCTGATTCAAGTCGGCGTCTTCCTCTCTCCGGTCGGCTTCAGCACCGCCAACGTGCCGAACTGGCGTCTGCTCTACTCCTTCAATCCGCTCGTGGGCATCATCGACGGCTTCCGCTGGTGCCTGCTGCGAGGCGACGTGGAGTTATTCTGGCCCGCGCAAATCATCGCCGTCGGCATGACGGCCCTGTTCGTCTGGAGCGGCATCTGGTTCTTCCGCCGCACGGAGCGCGGCTTCGCCGATATCATCTGACATGAGCGACCCGATCATCTCGGTCCAAAACCTGGGCAAACACTACCGGCTCGCCCACCAAGGCCGCCCGGACACCTTGCGCGATTCGCTCATGCAGGGCGCCCGCCGCGTCTGGCGGCGCTTCCGCTGGAACACGCGACCGACCTACGAAGAATTCTGGGCGTTGCGCGACGTATCGTTCGAGGTGCAGCGCGGCGAAGTGCTCGGCATCATCGGCCGCAACGGCGCGGGCAAGTCCACGTTGCTGAAAATCCTCTCGCGCATCACCGAGCCCACCACCGGCCGCATCAACATCCGCGGTCGCGTCGCCTCGCTCCTCGAAGTCGGCACCGGTTTCCACCCGGAGCTGACCGGCCGCGAAAACATCTTCCTGAACGGCGCCATCCTCGGCATGTCGCGCGCGGAGATCGCGCGGAAGTTCGACGAGATCGTCGCCTTCGCCGAGATCGAGCGCTTCCTCGACACGCCGGTGAAGCACTACTCCAGCGGCATGTATGTGCGCCTCGCCTTCGCCGTCGCCGCGCATCTCGACCCGGAAATCCTCATCGTCGACGAAGTGCTCGCCGTCGGCGACGTCAGCTTCCAGCGCAAATGTCTCGGCCGCATGCGGGCGATTTCGCAGGACGGCGCGCGCACCGTCCTCTTCGTCAGCCACAATCTCCAGCAAGTCCGCCAGCTCTGCACGCGCGCGATCGTGCTCCAATCCGGCTCGCTCGATTTCGCGGGCCCAGTCGGTCCGGCGCTGAACCGTTATCATGCCAGCCTCGCCCAGACGCCAGGCGCGCAAGGTGCCCGCACGTCGGCGAGGATCTCGACGGTGCAATTCGTCGACGCCAACGGCGCCCCGATTGAACGCGTAAGCCGCACCGATCGCATCCGTTTCCAAATCCATCTCGAAGTGCGCGACCCCGTCGCCGCGCCGCTCGTTTCGATGGCCGTCATGCACGGCGATCAGCAGCCGGTGTTTTCAGAATTCATCCGCCTGCCGCGCGCGCTGCCCGCCGGGCATCACGTGATCGAAGGATCCTTCGCCGCCGCGGCGCTCAAGACCGAGACGTATTTTTTCAACTGCTTCCTCTTCGACGGCGAAACGGAGCGCGACCGCGCCGACGGCCATGCGTTGCCGGAGATCGTCGATCCCGCCGGCGACCCGCTCGTCGAAGCCCGCCGCTGGGGCATCGTGCGCGTCCCCGTCGAGTGGAAAACCAATCTCCCATGAACCTGACCTGGCAGCTGAAAAACCTCGCGCGCCGCGTGCTCGGACGCCGCGTGCAGGCCGATCCGACCAAGGCGCCGCTGACGTCCGCCGTCGAGCAAGCGCTCGCGCTCCCCACACTCGGCGAAACGTCGCACCCCATCGATCCCGAGCTCGCCGCGCTGGTCGCCGGCGCGCGCGCGCGCCCCGTGCAGTTCAGCTCGCGCGAACTCTTCTCGCTCGACGGCCGGCCGCTGCCGGCTTGGCGCGAGGAGGACACCACGCTCGAAGACGACTGGGTCACGACGGAGCACTACTACCCGCTCTATCACCGCTTTTTTCAGGAAACCCTCGCCCGCCGCGACGCGCGTCGCCTGCTCGAAATCGGCGTGCGCACCGGTTACGTCGGCCTCTGTTTCGCCCGCGCCGTCGACGGCCGCGCGGATTACCTCGGCGTCGATCCCAACCTCTACCTGCCCGAGGGCCTCGATCTCGCGCGCTCGTCGTTCGCAGCGATCGAGCGCGCGCAGCCCGGTTTCTCCGCGCGCTGCCTGCTTGGTTATTCAGACAACCCCGACATGCAGGCAAAACTGCGCCGCCTCGCGCCGTTCGATCTGATTCACGTCGACGGCGATCACACGCTCCGCGGCAAACTCATCGATCTCGATCTCTGCCGCCATCTCGTCTCCGACCGCGGGCTCGTGCTCGTCGACGACTACACGCACATCCCGTCGGTCATCCAGGAATCGGTCGCCCGTGCGCTGCACCTTGGTTGGTATAAGCGCTTCGCTGTCCTCGACACCAAACGCGGGCTCGCCCTCCTCGCGCCATGAGCGCCCAAAATCCCAGCCTCGCCCGTCGCGCCCTCGCCGCGGTCGGCCTCGAGAACGCCGCGCGCTCGCTCTATCATCGTTACCGCCACCGGCGCGCGATGCAGATGGCGCGCGTCAGCGAAACCTCGAAATGCCGCGCGCGCCTCGCCCCATTCTGCACCGGCTACGGCGTCGACCTCGGCTTCGGCGGCGATCCCATCGCGCCGCACGCCATCCGCGTCGACTTCCCGCGGCCTTACACCGAAGTCGGAGACAACCCCGTGCAACTCGGCGGCGACGCCGCCAACCTCGTGTGGTTCCGCGACGGCACGCTCGATTTCGTTTTCTCGTCGCACCTGCTCGAGGACTTCGAGGACACCGCCGCGCCGCTACGCGAGTGGCTCCGCGTGCTGAAGCCCGGCGGCCGCCTCGTGATTTTCTGCCCCGACGAAGCGCGCTATCGCGTGCACTGCGAACGCACGGGCCAGTTTCACAATCCGAACCACAAGCACGCGCACTTTTCCCTCGATTACGTCAAAGGCCTGCTCGCCCAAATCGGCGGCACGCGCGTGATCCACGAAGCGCCCGTGGTCGACATCTACAGTTGGGATTTGGTCGTCGAAAAACTCTGACGCCGGTGCCGCAGCCATCGCAGTTCGACCCCGAGGCGCAATCGCCATCGCCAAGGTGGAGCGCGTTGACCTCAACGGGCTGCTCGGCCGTCGCTCGCCGCCGACGCGTTGAAGTCAACGCGCTCCACCATCATCTGTCCTGCCACGTTTGATCCGGCGCCCATGAGCCTACGCGACAGATTGCCCACCTCGCACCCGCTGCGACGGAGCTTTCGCCGCCTGCAAGCCGCGTATCGCTTCTCACGCACGTCCGCGCGCCACGGCCGACCGGCCGCCGCGATCTATTTTCCCACCGGCGGCATCGGCGACGATCTGCTCGCCACTTCGCTCATCGCGCCGCTCCATCACGCCACCGGCGGACCGGTGTGGGCCTTGAGCACACACCCGGAGATTTTCGCGGGTCTGCCCGGACTCGGCGCCGTCGTTCCGCCCACCGAAGAACTCGCCGCACGTCTCGCCGCCGACGGCGTGCGCGTCGTGCGTCCCGTCTACACGGAAAATCTCGACGGCGGCAGCCGCCACGCCAGTCCACGCGAACACATCCTCGCACTGATGGCGCGCACCGCCGGACTCGACGGCGAGTTCGCGCTCCGTCCGACGATCGCGCTGCGCACAGACGAATCCGCCGCCGCCGCGTTCGCCCGCGACACAATCGTGTTCCAGAGTTCCGGCATGAGCGCCCGTTTCCCGATGCCGAACAAGGAATGGCTGCCGGACCGGTTCGCCGCAGTCGCCGCCGCACTCGCGCCGCGTCACCCGCTTATCCAAATCGGCAGCCCGTCCGATCCGCTGTTGCCCGGCGTGCGCGACTTGCGCGGACAAACCACGCCGCGCCAACTCGCGGCCATCCTCAGCGTGGCGCGCCTTTTTGTCGGGCTCGTCGGTTTTCCGATGCACCTCGCGCGCGCCGTGGATTGCCCCGCCGTAATCGTCTACGGCGGACGCGAGGCGCCGTGGCAATCCGGCTACACCGCCAATTTCAACGTCCAGCGCACGCCCGCCTGCGCGCCGTGCTGGCTGGTGGATCGCTGCGATTACGACCGCGTTTGCATGCGCGAGATCGCCGCCGCCGAAGTCGTCGACGCTATCACCGCGATGCTCGCGCGTCCGCGCGGCCCGCTGCCGATCGACACCGTTCGCCTCGCTCCGTGAAGATCGCCTTCGTCTCGACCGTCCTCGACTACCCCTGGGGTGGCGGGGACGCACTGTGGACCGCCACCGCCGAACACGCGACGGCCGCCGGCGATCAGCTCTGGCTCGCACTCACGGAGAAAGCCGCCGCGCACGCACGCATTGCCGCACTCCGCCAGCGCGGCGCCAAGTGGCATCAACGCGTCGACCGCGCCGACACGCGCAGCGGTCGCAATCGGCTGCGTTCCTGGGTGCAACAGCTCCGCGGTCACCGCCCGCTCGTGCGCGCGCTCGCCACCGCCGCACCCGACGTCGTCTGTCTCTGCCAAGGCGGCAGCTTCGATTTCTTCGTCGAGCCCGACCTCGTCGAGTGGCTGATCCAGCGCCGTCAACCCACGGTCGTGATCTGCCAGGCGAACGACAACGCGTTCTCGCTCTCCGCCGCCGATGCCGCGAGCGCGGCGCGTTTTCTTACGCAGTGTGCCGGCGTCGTCTTCGTTTCGCGCCACAACCTCCGTCTCGCGGAGCGCCAGCTCGGCCGCGCGCTGCCGAACGCGGTTGTCATCCAGAATCCCACGCCGCACGCACCGACCGCTCCGCTTGCTTGGCCGACCGGCACGCCGCTGCGCCTCGCCGCCGTGTGCCGTTGGGAGAAACACACCAAAGGCCTCGATCTGCTGCTCCCCGCGCTGCGCACCGCGCTCGGTGATCAGCCCGACTGGCGCCTCGACCTTTTCGGCCGCGGCCCCGACGAAGCCTGGCTGCGCGAAACCGTTCGCGCCCTCGGGCTCGAGTCTCGCGTCGAATTGACCGGACACCGCGCCGACATCGCCTCGATCTGGGCCGACCATCACCTCCTGCTGCTGCCGTCGCGCATGGAAGGCTGCTCGCTCGCGATGATGGAGGCGCTGCTCTTCGGCCGGCCGGTTGCCGCCACGCCCGTCGGTGGTGTCGACGAATGGGTGCAGGACGGCGTGAGCGGCTTCATCGCGCGCGACTTCACCGTCGACGCGATCGCCGACGCGCTGCACCGCGCTTGGGCCGCGCGCGACCGTTGGGCGGCAATGGGAGCTGCCGCGGCGCAACACGCACACCAACTTCTCGATCCCCAGCCCGCCCAGAAACTGCACGCGCTCCTCGCGCGCGCGGCCGGCGCGCGCGTCTAAAAATTTCCCCGCCCATGAGCCAAATCATTCTCGGCATCGGTGGCCTGCTCGGCCACGACGCGAACGCCGCACTCCTCGTCGACGGACGCCTGATCGCCTCCTCGCAGGAAGAGCGCCACACGCGTGTGAAGCACGACGGCTCCTTCCCGCATCGCGCCATTGCGGAAGCGCTGCAGATGGCCGGTCTCACGCCGCGCGATGTCACCGACGTCGTCTTCGCCGAGAAGCCGCTGCAAAGCCACCTGTTCAACGTCTCCGCGCGCCCCGGCAACGCCTTCACGCGCGCCCTCGGCCGGCTCCTCCCGGAACGTGCCGCCGGTTACTACACCACGCCCGCGCGCGCGCTGCTGCCGCAGGCGAAATTCCACTACGCGTGGCACCACCTCACGCATGTCGCGGGCGGTTTCCACACCTCGCCGTTCGAGCGCGCCGCGTTTCTCTGCGTCGACGGCAAGGGCGAGGACTACAGCGCGAGCATGGGCGTGATCGACGGCGGCCGCCTCGAGCTGCGCGCCGAGCAAACCTACGAGAACGGCCTCGGCATGTTCTACACGCTCGTGACGATGTATCTCGGATTCCACTCGTTCGGCTCCGAATACAAAGTCATGGGCCTCGCGCCCTACGGCACGTCGCGCTTCGTCGATAAACTCTCGCGCCTCTTCACGACCGACGAGCGCGGCGGCTTCCGCCTGAAGGCGCCGGTGCAGTTCCAGTGGGAATCGCTCCTCGCCGCGCTCCCGCTCATCGCCAAAGCGACCGGCCTGCCGATCCGCGACAAGAAAGCCCTCCTCACCGACGACTACATCGACATCGCCACGTCGCTGCAGCAGATCTTCGAGGACGAAGTCTTCAAGATGGCGCGCTACATCCGCGCCGAAACCGGGGAGGAGAACTTGGTGTTCTGCGGCGGCTGCGCGCAAAACTGCGTCACCGCCGGCAAGCTGCGCGCCGCGAAAATTTTCAAGAACGTCTTCAACTCGCCCGTCGGCGGCGACATGGGCTCGGGACTCGGTGCCGCGCTGCTGCTCGAGCGCGAACGCCGTGCCGGCGCGCCGTTCAAGATCGCGCACAACGGCTTCTACCTCGGCGGCGAGCCCGGCCCCGTCCCCGCCGAAGCGAATCCGTGGCGCGTGCCCGTTACCGGCGACTTCGATGACTTCGTCGCCGCGCAGCTCGCGCAGGGCAAGATCGTGGCGTGGGTCCGCGGCCGCATGGAACTCGGCGCCCGCGCCCTCGGCGCGCGCTCGATCCTCGCCGACGCGCGCCAGCCCGGCATGCAGTCGCGCCTCAATCTCGCGGTGAAATTCCGCGAATCGTTCCGCCCCTTCGCGCCGCTGGTGCTCGCCGAGGATTGCGGCGAGTGGTTCGACAGCGACGAGCCGAGCGACTTCATGCAATACACCGCGAACCTCGTCCCGGCGCGCCGCACGCCGCAGCCGGAGCAGTTCGCCTCGCTGCGCGAGCGCCTCGATTTTCCCCGCAGCGAGATCGCGAGCGTGGTGCACGTCGACTACTCCGCGCGCCTCCAGACGATCCGCCGCGAAAATCACCCCGACATGCACCGCCTGCTCACCGCATTCAAAAAGCAGACCGGCGTCCCGATTCTCATCAACACTTCCTTCAACGTCTCCGGCCAGCCGATCGTGCGCACCGCCGCCGAGGCGTGGGAATGTTTCCTCAACACCGACATCGATCTGCTCGTGCTCAACGATCAGCTCTTCCGCAATCCCTTCCAGAAAACCCGCGAGGAGAAACTCACATGGCTCACGCAATTCGCCAAATCGGCCTGAAAATCCTCGTCGCGCTCCTGCGCCTCTGCACGCGTTCCGCGCCCGCGGGCTGGCGTCGCAGCACGCGGCCCACGGACCTGCGCGGCACGTGACACCTGGGGCGACCACGCTTCGGAGTTCGCGCGGTCTCGCGTGGGGCGTCCTCGCCGCCTATGCGCTCGGTTTCTTCGCTCTCGTCTTTGCCTGCGCGTCCAACACGCCGCAGGGCGACGACTACGCCGCCATCCTCGAACCCGCCACGCGCTGGCCCACGCTCGAGACGTGGCGCGAACGCCTCGCCCTCCTGGGCGAGCAGCACTTCAGCCACCGCCTCGTGCTGACCAAATCACTGGTCGCTGCGCAAATTACGCTCCACGGCACCGTCAATTTTCTCGCGCTGCAAGTTTTCGGCTGGCTCGCGCTGATCGTCCTCGCGGGACTGCTCGTGAGTTCGTCTCCCGACATTCGGGCCACGCCGTGGCTCGCCACGCCGATCGTCCTCGTGATTTTCCAACCGCAGGGTTTCACGAATTTCCAGAGCGCCATGCAGGCGGTCCAGAACCTCGGCATTCTGCTGGTCGCGTTCGTGGCCTTGCAGGCCACGGTCTCCCCGCGACGAGGCGCGGGCGTTGCCAGCGTGCTGCTCGCCGTCGCGTCAGCCTTTGTTTCGGCCAACGGTCTGCTGCTCGGTCCCATTGCGGCCGCCACCGCCGCACTGCGTCGCCGCTATGCGCTCGCCGCCGCCCACGCGATCGCCAGCGGCCTCGCGATGCTCGTCTATTTTCGCGGCTTCCGATTTCCGATCGGGAGCGCCTTCGATCTCGGAGAAGGGCTCACCAAAGCGGCCATCATGGCGGGCGGCGCCGCGAGCTTCGACCGGCTGCCGCTGCTCTTCGTTGGCCTGGCCGGAGCCGCGTTGCTCGTGATCGCGCTCGTGACACTTTTCTTCCCGCCGCGCGACGAGGCCGCTCCTGAGCTGCGTCCGTTCCTCGGCTTTCTTCTCGCCAGCGTGTTTCTCGCCGCGCTCGGACGACTCGGCTGGCGCAACGACTACATGACGCAGGACCGTTATCGCGTCTACGGCTGCCTGATCGCGGTCTCACTCTATCTGCTGCTGCTCGCCCGCCCGTTCGGCCGCACCCGCATCTTCCGTCTCGCGTCCCTCACGGTCGCCACGGGTTTTGCCATCGTCTCCTTCGCCACGACGCTCCCGAACATGATCTCGAGCGCGCGGTGGGCGGAAGCGCAGGCCATCAACGCCCAGTTGGGCCAACCGTTCTTCATGACCAGCGGCGGCGGCTGGGACGAAGCCGCCCGCCTGCTCACCGTCGCCGAACAGCGCGGAGTGTATCGACTGCCGCGCGTGCTCTCCGTCAACGAACTCGCCGCCCTCCGAATGGCTCCGAAGTCACTCGTCTCCGTCCCGGTAAAGTTTCAGCCCAACGGCGGCAGGCTCGGCTTCGACTTGGTCGCAGAACGGAGCGCGAACACCGCCCGGCCGGAATTCGCCGTTCTTGCTTTCGGCGAAGATCGCGTCGTCTTGCCCGCCCTCCTTCACCGCGCGCCGATCGGCGAACTTCTCCGCCACGGCCATCTGCTGGCATCGACGACCACCTTCGTTGTTCCTCGCGAGGTCGCGGCCGCCAGTCCGGAATCGGTCACGTTGACGGCATTCGGCCGGGACCACGACGGACAACTCGCTCCGCTCTGGCAATCCGTGGCGCACGTGCCGCGCATCTGACCCGTCGCTCCGCGCCACTCTCGTAACCGTGTCTGAGTCGTTGACCATCAGCCCACCGCTCCGCGCCAAGTTGGACGCGCTGCCGGCGGACGCGCGCGTGCTCGATCTCGGCGGCTGGTTCCGCCCGTTGCCGCGCGCCACGCACGTGGCGGACGCGATGCCTTACCAAACCCGCCTCGGCCGCCTGAACCTCGCTCCGCTCCCCGGCGAGCGATTCACCGCCGACACGTGGATGCTGGCCGATTTCACCGCGGCCGACTTCCATCTCCCGGTGCCGGACAAGTTCTTCGCCTTCGCCTTCTGCGGGCAAACCGTCGAAGACCTCGCGACACCCGAGCCGCTCCTGCGCGAGATGGGCCGCGTCGCGCGCGCCGGCGTCATCGAGTCGCCGTCGCGTCTCACCGAGCAATCCATCGGCGTGCGCGACCGCATCACGTCGCGCTGCGGCCACCCACATCACGCGTGGATCATCGACGTGACCGGCAACAAACTCGAGCTCTCGCCCAAGTCGGCCACCGCCACGTTGGCCCGCTCGCATCACGCGATCCCGCTGCTGACGTTCGAGCGCCTCGTGCGAGGCGGTGCCGAGCAGACCATCCACTTTGCGTGGAGCGGAGCCTTTACCTGGCGCGTCATCGCGGACGACGAAGCCCGCCGGCGTGCTGAGCGATTCCACTGCAGCGCGAATCCGACGCTCCGCGAGCGCCTGATCGATCCGGTCATCCGTCGCCTGCGCGGCGTGAAATGGCGTTTGCGCGGCCGCCGGCCCGACGATCCGTCTGGCTGGTTCAAGGAAATGCTCGCGCTCTCCGCTCCCTATCTCCCCGCGCGGCCCTCCTCTCGCTGATGTCGCTCGCGATTTCAGTCATCCTGCCTACGCACAACCCGCATCGCGGTCGCCTCGCGCGCACGCTGGCGGGCCTCCGCGCGCAAACCCTCGCGCCGGCGCAGTGGGAAATCGTGCTCGTCGACAACGCCTCGTCGCCCGCGCTCTCCACCGCCGAATTGGGCGACGCGTCCGGTAATTTCCGCATCGTCCGCGAATCGCAACTCGGCCTCACCGCCGCGCGTCGCCGTGGCGTCGCGGAGGCACGCGGCGAGTTCATCGTTTTTGTCGACGACGACAACGTGCTCGCGTCCGATTTCCTCGCGCAAACGCTGGCGTTCTTCGCCGCCCATTCGCGCGTCGGCGCGCTCGGCGGCCCCGTCGTGCCGGAATTCGAGGCGCCGCGTCCGGCGTGGTGGCAAACCGAATTCGAACATCTGCTCGCGTGTCGCGACCTCGGCCCGGAAACCCAGCTCGCCGCGGCGCTGTTCGATCCGAAAACCGGCCGCAACGAATACCCGCTCTGCGCCCCCGTCGGTGCCGGCATGGCGCTGCGTCGCGCGGCGCTCGACGCCTGGCTGGCCGACGCCACCGCCGCCGCGTTGCCCGATCGACAAGGCGCGTCGCTCTCGTCGAGCGGCGACAACGACATCGTGCTCTGGGTGATTCGCTCCGGCTGGCACGTCGCCTACTCTCCTGCGCTCATGCTCACGCACCTCATCCCCGCCGGTCGACTCGAGGCCGATTACCTCGCCCGCCTCAATCGCGGCATCGCCCGCTCGTGGGTTCAGGTGCTGCACAAACACGACGCGAATCCCTGGCCGCCCATCCCCGCGTGGTCCGTGCCGCTGCGAAAATTGAAAGCCTGGTTCGTCTACCGCGCGTGGTCCGGTCCGGTCGCGCGCATCCGCTGGCAAGGCGCCTGCGGTCACTTCGAAGGACGGGTGCTGCGATGAAAGCGACGCTTCGCCGGCTCTTCGCTCGCTTCGGTTATCGCATCTCGCGGATCGAGCCCCCGGCGTTCGCCGTGGATGCGTTCAGCGACCTGTCCGCGCCGGAGCGAGCGATCCTCGCCGCCGCGCAACCGCTCACGTTAGGCGGCCCGGAACGTCTCGCGAGTCTGGTGCAGTCCGTGCAGCAGATCGTCCGGCACGGTATTCCCGGCGACATCGTCGAGTGCGGCGTCTGGCGCGGCGGCAGCATGGCCGCCATTGCCCGCGCCCTCGTGCTGGTCGGCGACACCTCTCGCACGCTCTACCTCTACGACACGTTCGAGGGCATGCCGCCGCCGGAGACGGTCGACCGCGATCTCCACGGACGCACCGCCGCCGAGTTGCTCCAGCAGGCGCCGCGCGCGCCGGGCGACAACATCTGGGCCTACGCGACGCTCGAAGACGTGCAAAACAACATGCGCGCAACCGGCTACCCCGAGGAACGCATCGTCTATGTCGCGGGCAAGGTCGAGGACACGTTGCCGGCCACCATCCCGGCTCGGATCGCGTTGCTGCGCCTCGACACGGATTGGTATGCGTCCACCCGCCACGAGCTGCAGCACCTTTATCCGCGCCTCAGCAGCGGCGGCGTGCTGATCGTCGACGACTACGGCCACTGGCAAGGCTCGCGGCAGGCCACCGATGAGTTCCTCGCCACGTTGCCGCGGCCGCTGCACCTCCACCGGATCGACTATACCGCGCGTGCCGCGGTGAAACCATGAGCAACCCCGCTCCCGCTCGGCGCACGGACCGTGGCGTCATCTACGTCGCCACCGGCTCGAACTATCTCGCGGAGGCACGCGAATCCCTCGCTTCGCTCCGCCGTTCCAATCCCACGCTGCCCGCCGCGATCATCACCGACGTGCCGCAGCCCCCGGGCGATTGGGACGTCGTGCTGCCGTTGCCCAATCCACTGAACAGCGTGCGCGACAAACTCCACATGCGCCGCGCACCGTGGCCGCTCGCGATCTTCCTCGATACCGACACCTATGTGGCGCACGACCTCGGCGAGGTTTTCGCGCTGCTCGAGGCGGGCTTCGACCTCGCGGCGCATCAGCTCTTCGAGGGCCACGACTACGCGCTACCCGACGTTCCCGACTCGTTTCCAGAGTTCAACACCGGCGTCGTCGGCTTCCGCACCACGCCCGCCGTGCAGCGCTTCTTTGACGAGTGGGACGCGATCTACACCGCGCGCCCCGCACCTTACCCGGCCGACCAATACAGTTTCCGCATTGCTGTCTTTCACTCGACGCTGCGCCACACCGTGCTGCCGCCGGAATACAACTTCCGTCCGCTCAGCACCAACTTCGCGGCCCTGCCGCTGCGCGTGGTGCACGGCCGTCCAGTCGGCGCGTTGTCCGCGCTGAAGAAAAAAATCGACGTGCGCCTCGTCCACCGCGCCTACGTGCCGAGCCTCGGTTGCGTCGTTTCCGATCACATGACGCCCCGGGAGGTCGTCCGCCTGTGGCTCGCCGTCACGGCTCGGGTTTTTCTCACTTTCGTGCGCGGCTGTGGCTACGTCGCCCGCCGCCTCCTCGGCCGCTCCTGAATCTCCACGCCATGTCCGTCCTCGCCAACCTCGCTGAACGCGCCCGCCTCGTCCGCACCGCGCTCACGCGGCGCTACATCTGGACGGATCTGACCACGATGGTGAAGAACCATGGCTTCGAGCTCCGCGACGTGCGCGCCAACGTTCACCCGCTCCAGTTCGCGCGCCAGTTGCCGTCCGATCGCCGCGATGCGCCGCCACCCGATTTTCGCCGACTCGGTCGCGGTGAAGACTTCGCCCTCGCGCAAACCTACGCGTGGAACTCCGAGCCCACCGTCAGCGAATTTCTCGGCGAACTCGCCTGGCGCCTGCGGGCGCGCACCGTCGTCGAACTCGGTTGCTACGTTGGCTGGTCCTCCGCACATCTCGCGCTTGGCCTCGCCGACAGCGGCCCCGACGCCCGCCTCTGGTGTCTCGATTACGACGCCCGCTTCCTCGATGCCGCGCGCGGCAATCTCGCCCGCCTCGGCCTCGCAGAGCGCGTCGAGTGGGTCCAAGGTCTTTCGCTTGACCGCGCCACGCTCGACCGGCTCCCGCGCGAGATCGATCTGCTGTTCATCGACACCTCCCACGAATACCAAGCCACGCTCGACGAACTCGCCGCCTACACGCCGCGCATCGCGCCGGGCGGCTGCATCGCGCTGCACGATTCGCTCAGCCAGGACGGCGTCCGGCGCGCGCTGGCGGAGCGTTGGAGCGAGTTCGCGACGCTCACGTTCGCGACCGAGTTTGGCAACGGCCTGACCATTCTCCGCCGCTCCTGACCATGTCTCTCGCCGGCAAACTCGTTTATCATCTCTGGTATCGCCACTACACGCCGCTGCGCGAGCTGTGGCGCGACGGCGGTCCGTGGCAACGCCGCCGCACCGAGGCCGGCCGGCTTGAAATGGAAGCCGCCGTTCCGCGCCTCGTCCCGACCGTCGGCACCGGCGCACCGGTCACGCTCTACCTGCTCACGGGGAAAAAATACTGGTATCAAACCGCCTTCTGTCTCTGGACGTTCGCGCATCACTCGGGCCGGCCGCTCGCGCCCGTGATCCACGACGACGGCTCGCTGACCGCGATGCAGCAGGACGCGCTGCTCCGGCTGTTTCCTGCCACGCGTTTCGTGTCCGACACCGAAGCCGTCGCCACCCTCGATCAGGCGCTGCCGGCGGCGCGCTTTCCGTTCCTGCGCGAACGGCGGCGCGCCTTCGCGCTCCTGCGCAAGATCACCGACATCCACGCCGGGCAGCACGACTGGCGCCTGTTCATCGATTCGGACATGCTCTTCTTCCGCCGCCCGGACTTCCTGCTCGCGTGGCACGACGCGCCCGACCGGCCGCTCCGCGGCGAGGACATCATCAACGCCTACGGCTACCGCCTCGAACTGCTCGCCGAACTCGCCGGCCGGCCCGTGCCCGAGCGCGTCAACACCGGCACCCTCGGTCTGCGCAGCGACGCGATCGATTGGGAGCGCCTGGAGTATTGGTGCCGCGAACTGCAGACGCGCGTCGGGCCGCACTACTATCAGGAGCAAGCGCTCATCGCCCTCCTGCTCGCCGGCGTCGATTGCGCGGTGCCGCCGCCCCAGGACCATGTCGTGTTGCCGCGTCCGCCGGAGGCGCTCGCGCCGCGCGCCGTGATGCACCACTACGTCGCCCACTCGAAGCGCTGGTATTTTCAATACCGCTGGCGCGACGCCTTGCTCCGATGAACTGGCGCTATCACGTGGGACGAACCTTCGCCGAGCTGCACACGTGGCTCCTGAGCCGGTCGTGGTGCCCGCTCACGAACGCGGTCCCCTACGGGCATGACTGGGCCTACGACCTCGCCCGCTTCGCTCGTCGGCGCGACCTGCGCACCATCGTCGACGCGGGCGCCAACGTCGGCCAAACCGCCCGGCACTGCCGCCGGTTCTTCCCGCGCGCGACCATCCATTGCTTCGAACCGGTGCCCGAGACGGTCGCGCGTTTGCAGCACGCCGTCGCGCACGACTCCGCCATCCACGTGCATCCTCTCGCGCTCAGTGACCGCACCGGCAGCGCCTGCCTCGCCTTCGGCCGCGATTCGGAACTGGCTCGCATCGTCGAGTCGCCGTCCGACCGTGGCTGCACCGTCACCACGGACACGCTCGACCGCTTTGCGCAGTCCGCCGGGCTGGAACAGATCGATCTGCTCAAAATCGACGTCGAGGGACATGAACTCGCGGTGCTGTCGGGCGCCAGCGAGTTGCTGGCCGCGCGGTGCATCAGGGCCATCTACGTCGAGGCAGGGTTCGAAACGAGTGATCCGCTGCACACCTATTTTCCGGATCTGCACGCCGTCCTCGAACGTCACGGCTTTTTCTGCGCGGGCCTCTACGAGCCCTGGCGTTACCCCGACGCGCGCTACCGGATCGGCTTCGCCAATTTCCTCTACTGGAATCCCGCGGCCGGCGGGACCGACCCGATGCCGCCCAACTCGCAACGCTGACGCGCGTGCCGACCGTTTCGATCATCGTTCCCTGCTACAACGCCGCCCACTGGCTGGCCGCTGCGCTTGAGTCGTGTCTCGCGCAATCCGGCGCAGCCCTCGACATCATTGTGGTCGATGACGGCTCGACGGACGACAGCCTCGCCATCGCACAGCGCTTCACCGATCGAGGCGTCACGATCCTCGCGCAACCCAACCGCGGCGCCGCGGCGGCCCGCAACCGCGGCCTCGAGGCTGCGCGTGGCGAATTCATTCAATTCCTCGACGCCGACGATCTGCTCGCCCCCGGCAAGATCGCCGCGCAACTCGCCCGCGCCGCTCACGAGCCCGCCGGCACCGCGTTCACGGCGCACTGGTGGCGTTTCGTGGAAGATCCGGCGCGCCCGGAATACGACGAACCGAACCCGCTGCTCGCCGACCTCTCCCCGCGGGATTATCTGATCCGCTACGGCTCCGAGAACTGCATGATGCACCCCGCCGCGTGGCTGCTGCCGCGCGCGCTCGTCGCCTCCGCCGGCCCGTGGGATGAGCGCCTCAGCCTCAACGACGATGGCGAGTTCTTCGTCCGCATCGTCACCGCCGCCACCCGCATTGCCTACTGCGCCGACGCGCGCTCGTTCTACCGCTCCGGCCTGCCCGGCAATCTCAGCAGTCAACGCCACCGCCGCCACCTCGAGTCCGCCCACCTCGCGCTGCAGTTGATCGTGGACGAGATGACTCTCCTCGAAGATTCGCCCGCCATGCGTCGTGCCGCCGCCGATCTCGCGCAGCGCTTCGCCTACGAATACTACCCGACCGCCCCCGACCTCATCGCCGACGCCGAGCAACTCGCGCGGAGCCTGGGCGGTTCCACTTTCCGCCCCCTCGGCAGCAAGGCGTTCCTCGCGCTGCGTCCGCTCGTCGGCTGGAAGCTCGCCCGCCGCCTAGAAATCCTCCTCGGCCGCCGTGCCGCCCCCCATGCCTGATTCAACCTCCTCCGGCCTCGATCCCATCCAGGTGCTCTGGGTGCGCGGCGATCTCTCGCGCATGGAGCAGCTCAGCATTCGCTCATTCCTCGCGCACGGCCACCCGGTGCATTTCTACACTTACGAGGCCGGCCGCAATCTCCCCGCCGGCGTCACGGTGTTCGACGCCGCCGAGATCGTTCCCGCCGCCCTCGCGCCCGCGGCACCGACCGCACCGTTCGCCAAGGGCAGCATGGGCTCGTTCAGCGACTACTTCCGCTATCACCTGCTCGCCGCGAAAGGGGGCTGGTGGAGCGACCTCGACATCGTCTGCCTCCGCCCGTGGCGCTTCTCCGCTCCCGCGCTCACAGCGTCCACCGACGAACATGGCCACGGCCGCATCGCCAACACCTGCGTGATGCGTTTCCCGGTCGGACACCCGGTGCCGCTCGCCTGCCGCGAAATCGTCCGCGCGTTCGAACTACGTCAGGTCGACATCAACCAAACCGGTCCGCTCCTCCTGCACGCGCAACTCACCCGCCTCGGCCAGACCGCGCTCATGCAACCGCCGAGTGTCTTCTGCCCCGTGCCGTGGAACTCGAGCTGGCACTACGTGAAATCCTTCTGGGCGCGCTGCAGCTGGACCGAGATCAAGCACCGCCTGCGCCGTCCGCACCTCACGCCGCGGTTCGATGAGACCACCGTTGCCGCGCACCTCTGGCACGAGACCTGGCGCCACGCCGGTTGGGACAAAAACGCACGCTTCCCTCGCACCAGTCGTTACGAACGTTACCAACGCCGCTGGAATCCCGGCGCCTGACCTTGACCGTCCCCGCCCACGCTTCGCCTTCACTGATTGCGCGCCTCGATGCGGCCGCCGGCGCCGCCCGCGCGTGGCTCGATCGGCGTTCGCGCGCGGCCTTCGTCACGTTCGCCGTGGCGCTGTCGCTCGTCATGTCGCTCACGGTGTTGTCGCCGCGCCTATTTCTGCTCTTCGGCGCGCCCTATCCAGGGACATTCGAATGGGACCGTGGCTTAAGTTTCCTCGCCCAAGTGCGCGACCCATTCGACGCCACCATCGAGCCCGCCCTCCGCTGGCGACTCGCGCCGGCCTTGCTCGGCCACCTGCTGCACCTGCCCGGCTACGCGGCGTTCGCCGTGCCATGGGCCGGGCTCCTGGCCGTCCTCGCCTATACGGCTGCGCTCGCCGAAACGCGCCTGCGCGATCGACTCGATGCGCTGTTGCTCGTCGTGCTCGTCGGCACCTTGGCCGCCGTGCAATCGATCACCATGGCCCACGGCATCAACGACGGTTGGTTGCTGCTCGCGCTGCTCGCGACCGCATTCTCGTCGCATCCGGCGCTCCGCGCCGGCGCCGCCTTCATCGGGCCGTGGATCGACGAACGCTATCTGTTCGCGCTGCCCTTGTGTCTCGTCTGCCGCGCGGTGTTCGCGCCGCCGGAGGCGAAAACCGCGCCGGCGTGGCGGTTCGCGGCGCTCGAAATCGCAGGCGCAGCGTGCTACCTCGGCGTCCGTCTTTGGTTCACGTTGCGGCACAGTGATCCGATCAGCGATGCGTTCGTCCGTCAGGCGCTGTCGATGGTGCCGACTTACCTGCCGCATGCTCCGCTAGGTTGGTGGATGGGCCAGCGCGCTGCGTGGGTGCTCGTCGTGTTCGCCGTCATGGCGACCTGGCGGCAGCACGGCAGCGCCGCCGTCGTCGCGCTCGCGCTGGCGACGCTGTCAGGCTTCGGCGCCGTCACGCTGCTGGCCGCTGACCTCACTCGCACCACGAACTTCTTTTTCCCGCTCACCTGCGCCGGCGCCTTCGCCGCGAGCCACGTGGTCGGAGCGCAACGCACGCGCTGGTTCGCCACGCTGCTCGGACTCAATCTCCTGCTGCCGTTCGCGATGATGACCTATGTCTGGATCGTGCCGATCCACTCGCTGCCGTTCGAGCTGCTGCGTCTCGCCAAACACGGGTGACCCCGCTCGTCTCCATCGTCATCCCTTGCTACAACGCCGCCCGCTGGCTGGGCACGGCGCTTGATTCCGTGCTCGCGCAGACGTGGCCGCACTTGGAAATCATCGTCGTCAACGATGGCTCGCGCGACGACTCGCTGCGGATCGCGCAAAGCTACGCCGCGCGCGGCGTGGTCGTGATCGACCAGCCCAACGCCGGCCAATGCGCCGCCTGCAACCGCGGCTTCGCCGCCGCCCGCGGCGACTACATCAAATTCTTCGACGCCGACGACGTCCTCTCGCCCGAGCACATCGCGCTCCAAGTCGCCGCGCTCGCCGGCCAGCCGGGCGCCGTGGCCTATTCCGAATGGGCCCGCTTCCACGACGATCCCGCGAACGCCCGCTTCATCCCCCGCGCGGGCTGGCACGACGCCGCTCCGGTCGACTGGCTCGCGGAAATCTGGCGCGACGGTCAGCCGATGATGCAGTGCGGCCAGTTTCTCATCCCGCGTGCGCTCCTCGCTCGCACGGGCGGCTGGGACGAAGAGCTCTCACTCGTGAACGATTTCGAGTTCTTCGCCCGCGTCGTGCTCGCCAGTGACGGGGTGGTCTTCACGCCCGGCGCGCGGCTTCACTATCGTTCGAACGTTCCCGGCAGTCTTTCGGGGCGGCGCGATGCCCGCGCGTGGCGCTCGGCGTTCCTCTCGCACCTGCGCGGCACCGATCATTTGTTGCGCCGCGAAGATTCACCGCGCACTCGCGCCGCCTGCGCCGCGATGCTGCAGACGCTCGTCTACGACATGTATCCGTCGACGCCGGATCTCATTCGCCAACTTGAGGAGCGCATCGCCACCCTCGGCGGCACGGATATCCGCGCGAAGGGCGGCCGCCTCTTCCTCATCCTCCAGCGCGTCATCGGTTGGAAACTCGCGCGCCGCCTCCAGATCTACTCCGGCAAACTCCCCGCGCCTGCGCCATGAGCATCGCGAACTGACCTGCGCTTTCCTCGTCCACTTTCCAGAACTTCACAGCATGCGCCGATTCGACAGCTACGCAAAAATCCAACACGCAATCGGTGTGCTCCGACGCAACCGTGCGTTCCAGCTCACACCCGCGATCCTTGCTCGCTCCTACATCGACATCGGCTGTGGCAACAACTTCCATCCCGGATTCATCCACCTCGACTACTCCTGGAAACCGCACGTGGACGTTTGCTGGGACATTAACCGCGGACTCCCGTTCGCCGCTGGCTCGCTCCGCGGCGTCTTCAGTGAGCATTGCCTCGAGCATTTTTCTCTCGCGAGAGTGCGCCCAATCCTCCGCGAGTTTCGCCGCATCCTCGCGCCAAACGGCACGCTGCGTCTCATCGTCCCGGACGCGGAGATTTACCTGCGCACCTACATCGACCAAATCGACGGCAGCGGCACGCGTCATTTCCCGTATCAAGCGCAGGAAGCGAATGTCCCGGGCTGGACTCCGCTCAGCAGCGTCAACCGCGTCTTCTACCAAGATCGCGAGTCGCCGGCGGGACATTGCACGATGTTCGACTTTCGACTCATGCAAGGTCTGTTGGCCGAAGCGGGATTCGTGGACGTGCGGCAACACGTGATTGGACAGGGACGCGACGCGCAATTGATCGTCGATTCGCCCAACCACGCCGTCGAGTCGCTCTATGTGGAAGCGGTCGTGCCCTGAATGAGCGTCCGCATTTTTCATCCGACCGTCGCTCCCTTCGTGCAGCAAGCCGCCCGCGCGCTCCACGAGGCGGGTCAACTGGATCGCTTCGTCACGACTCTCCGCTACGCACCGGAAAACTTCTCGCAACGGGCTCTCTTCACCGCCGGCCGCCTCGCCGGCCTCGATCTCGAGCGCGAGTTTCGCCGCCGCACGGTCGACGCTGTTCCCGCATCCTGTCTCGAGTCGCATCCGTGGGGCGAACTGCTCCGCGTCGCGACCGGCCGGCTCGATCGCGATGGGCGCGCCCTCGACTACGTGTGGGAGCGCACCGAGCGCGCGTTCGATCGTGCCGTCGCCCGCCGCCTGCACCCCGGCCTCTCCGGCGTCTACGCGTTCGAATACAGCTCGCTCCAAACCATCACGCGCGCTCGCGCCCTTGGCATCTGCGTCGCCTACGACGCGCCGGCACCGGAGCCGCAATCCGTGCAAACCATCCTCGATCGCGAGATGGCTCGCTTTCCCGACATCGTGACGCCGTGGCATCGCTGGATCACCGAACGCGAAGGCCCGCGCATCGCGCGGCGCCGCGCGGAGTTCGAGCGCGCCGATGTCGTCATCGCCGCCTCGGAGTTTACGCGCCGCAGTTTCGCCGCCGCCGGACTCGATGCCGCCAAAATCCACGTCGTTCCCTACGGCGCGCCGAAAGTCGCCGATCGCGACGGCGCACTGCGCGGCGGCACCGAAAGCGGTCCGGTCCAATTCGCCTGGGCCGGCGTATTCTCCCTGCGCAAAGGCGCGCACTACCTGCTCGAGTCGTGGCGCCGTCACCAACTCGGTCGTCACGCCCGTCTGCGCATCTACGGCCATGTCGAGCTGCCGGCGCGCGCGATCCAGCCCTTGCCCGAAGGCATCGAATTCGCCGGCTCCGTGCCGCGCGCGGAATTGCTCGCCGCATTGCAACGCAGCGACGCGTTGATTTTTCCGACGCTGTGCGACGGCTTCGGCATGGTCGTCACCGAAGCCTGGTCGCGCGGCGTGCCGGTAATCACGACCGCCTCCGCCGGCGCCGCCGATTTGCTGAAGCCGCAGGAGAACGGCCTGCTGATTCCCGCCGCCGATCCCGCGGCGATCGCCTCCGCCGTCGAGTGGTGCGTCGCGCACCGCCCGGCCTTGCGCGCCATGCGCGAGGCCGCGCTCCGCACCGCGGAGAACTGGCAATGGAGCGACTACCGCCAACGGCTCGCCGCCGTGCTGCGCACCGCCGGCCTCTTCAGCTCTCCGTCATGAACGACGACCGGAAAACCGTCTGCCTCATCACGTCCGGCCACCTGACCTCGACGCCGCGTCTGCTCAAGGAGGCCGACGCGCTCCACGCCGCCGGTTACCGCGTGCATGTGATCTACAGCTCGTATTTCGCGCCGCACGTGCCGCTCGACGAACGCATCGCCCGCGCCGCCGGCTGGGAATCGACCGCCGTCCCCGCATTTGGCGGGCCCGCCGGTTTCGTCCGCAAACTCCGCCGCAAGCTCGCGCAGAAGCTCGTGCTCTCGTCGGCCTTCGCCAGCCCCGAACTTGCCGCGTGGGCGCACCACTCGGAAACGATGCGCCTCGCCGCCGCCGCCGCCCGGATCGACGCGCACTACTACATCGGCCACTGCCTCGGCGCGCTGCCCGCCGCCGCGCTGGCGGCCGAGCGCACGCACGCGAAATTCGGTTTCGACATCGAGGATTTCCACGACGCCGAGACGCATTTCGCCGCCACCGATCCGGTGCAACGCCGCGCCGCGCGCATCGTGCAAGGCACCTACCTGCCGCGGGCCTCGCACCTGACCGCCGCCTCGCCGCTCATCGCCGCGCAATACCAGCAGCACTACGGCGTCGCCGCCGTGCCGGTGCTGAACGTCTTTCCGCTCGTCGACGCGCCCGCCGCACCGGTTGAGCCGGTGCCGATCTGCGCGGAGCGCCCCGCGCGACTCTACTGGTTCTCCCAAACGGTCGGCCCGCAACGCGGCCTCGAAGCGGTCGTCGAAATCATGGCGCGCATGACAACACCCGTGGAACTCCACCTGCGCGGCCACCTCGCCCCGGGCTTCGACGCCGAGTTGCAGGCGCGCCACGCGCGCGCCGGCGGTCGCGGCCGCATCGTCTATCTGCCGTTCGCCGACACCGCGGAAATGGTCCGCCTCGCCGCCGCCGCCGATCTCGGTCTGTCGACGGAGCAGCGCGAGCCATTCAATCGCGACATTTGTCTGACGAACAAAGTTTTCGTCTACCTGCTCGCCGGCTTGCCGCAGCTCATGACGAATACCCAGGCGCAATCCGCGCTCGCGACCGAACTCGGCGATGCGGCCGTCGTCACCGATTTCGCGGACGCCGTGGCCCTCGCGCGCCAGCTCGACGACTACTTTGCCCAACCCGAGCGCATCGCCGCCGCCCGCAGCGCCGCCTGGCGCCTTGGTCAGGCGCGGTTCAACTGGGACGTTGAGCAAAAAGTGTTTCTCCGCGCCGTGAAAAAGGCCGTCGGTAATCCTTAACCTTTCCCGTTTCCTCGTGCGTCTGCTCCTCACCTGCGACCCGCTGATTCCCGTCCCACCCGTCGGCTATGGCGGCATCGAGCGCATCGTCGATTCGCTGATCCGTTTCTACCGCACCGCCGGCCACAACGTGGCGCTGCTCGCGCACGCCGATTCGACTGCGCCGGTCGACGCGCAATTCACCTGGGCCGACTCGCGCATCGCCGGTGTTGGCCCCACGCTGCGCAACGCGCTCGCGCTCCGTCGCGCGGTGCGCACGTTCCGCCCCGACGTCGTGCACAGCTTCTCGCGCCTCGGGTATTTGCTTCCGACCCTCGCGACGAACCAACCGGTGCTGATGTCCTACCAGCGTCACACCGGCGGGCGGCAACTCGCACTCGCCGCACGGCTGGGCGGCCGCACGCTGCGTTTCACCGGCTGCAGCGATTTCATCTGCGGCATGGGCCGCCCGCAAGGCGGCCACTGGACCGCGGTGCCGAATTTCGTCGAGCTGGAGAAATTCACGTTCGTGCCGCGCGTCGCTGCGGATGCGCCGCTGGTGTTTCTCAGTCGGGTCGACGACATCAAGGGCCCCGACCTCGCCATCGCCATCGCGCGCCGGGCCGGCCGCCGCCTGCTCATCGCGGGCAATCACGCCACGAGCGGACCGCAGGCCGAATTTTTCCGCCGCGAAGTCGAGCCGCACCTCGGCCGCGACGGCGTCGAGTGGATCGGCGAAGTCGACGACGTGCGCAAAAACGACCTGCTCGGCCGCGCCGCCGCGATGATCGTGCCCATCCGCTGGAACGAGCCGTTCGGCATCGTGTTCCCCGAAGCGCTTGCCTGCGGCACGCCGGTGATCACGTGCGCGCGCGGCGCCTTGCCCGAAATCGTGCAACCCGGACACACCGGCTTTTTCATCACCGGGCTCGACGACGGCGTGGACGCGGTCCGCCGACTGCCCGAACTCGACCGCGCCGCCTGCCGCCGCGATGTCGAAGAGCGTTTCAGCCTCGCGACGGTTGCGCCGCGCTACCTGGAACTTTACGGCTCACTGCTTACCTGATGCCGCGCCTGCTCATCGTTTCCGCTCATTTTCCCCCGGTGAACACACCGGACATGCAGCGCGTGCGCATGAGTCTGCCCCATTTTGTCGACGCGGGCTGGGAAGTCGTCGTGCTCACCGTGGCGGATCATGATCCGATGGCGCCGCTCGAGCCCGCGCTGCTGGCCACTCTGCCCCGACCGGTGCGCATCGTGCGAGCTCCGGTGTTTTCACGGCGTTGGACGCGCTGGGTCGGTATCAACAACCTCGGCCTGCGCGCGCTGCCGTTTCTCTACGAAACCGGCACGCGTCTGCTGACGGAGCAGAAGTTCGACCTCATCTATTTTTCCACGACGCAATTTGTCCTCTGCCCGCTGGGTCGCATCTGGCGCCGCGAGTTCGGGGTGCCTTACGTCATCGATCTGCAGGACCCGTGGCTGAACGAGTATTATCAGCAACCGGGTGCGCCGCGCCCGCCTGGCGGCTGGAAGTATCTCTTTGCGTATGCCTCGGCCAAGATCCTCGAGCGTTGGACGCTGCGCCGCTGCGCCCATGTCATCAGCGTTTCCTCGGGTTACCTCGAAGTCCTGCAGCGCCGCTATCCGTGGTTTACGCCCGCGCATGGCTCGGTGGTGACCTTCGGTGCGCCGGACGCCGATTTCGCGCTCGTGCGCGAACGCCTGCCGCAGGTGCCGCGGCTGCTGCCTCGCACCGACACGGTCAAGATCGCCTATGCCGGCCGCCTCGGCGGAGACATGCTGCCCGCTCTCGATCTGCTCTTTGCCGCCGCCGCACGTCTCGGCGACGACGCCCCCGTGCTCGAATTCTTTTTCTACGGCACGTCCTACGCGCGCGCCGGCCAGGGTGAGGCCACCACGACCGCCCTTGCTGTCCGCCACGGCATCGCGGCCCGCGTGCATGAGTTTCCCGCGCGCATCGGTTACCTGGATGCACTGCAATTGCTGATCGAAACCGACATCGCCCTGCTGCTCGGCTCGGAGGATCGCGCCTACTCGCCGTCAAAAATCTATCCCACGCTCTCCGCCGGCCGGCCGACGCTCGCGCTCGCGCCGC
Organism: Verrucomicrobiota bacterium; assembly: GCA_023432225.1. Lineage (GTDB taxonomy): Bacteria > Verrucomicrobiota > Verrucomicrobiia > Opitutales > Opitutaceae > Didemnitutus. Next base: position 189,262 of record JAEYUW010000002.1, on the reverse strand, counting down.
GCGACAGCGTGCTCGAAACCCGACTGCGCGAGATCGGCGGCGCTTCGCTCATCACCTTCGATCCGGCCATGCGCACCGAGGCGATCGCTCCCCTTGCCGCCACGTTGCGCACGCTCGTGCGCCGGGAAGCGGACCCGGCGGCGGCGCCGCTCGACGCCGCGCGGTTGCGCAGTTCCTACACGGCCGGGGCGGTGTCGGCGCAGCAGCTGCGCATTTTCAACTCCATCCTTCGCGAACTCGATCCGGTCACGGAGCCGTTCGAGGTGACGGACTACTGGCCCGATTTTCCGGGTGATCGCCCGTGAAGGAACATCTCCGCCTTTTTCTGGCCGACCTGATTCGCACGTTCCTGGCCGCGAACAGTCGCCCGCTGCCGGTGTTGGCCGGTGGCACCGTCGTCGTGGCGCCGCACGCGGATGATGAGACGCTGGGCTGCGGTGCGTTGCTGGCTTCGCTCGCGATTGGGCCTCATCCGGTGCACGTCGTGTTCGTCTCCGACAGCGCGGCCGCCGGCTGGTCCGCCGCGACCACGCGCGCCGAGCGCGCCGCGCTCCGTCGCGCCGAGGCGCTCGCTGCCTTGCACGAACTCGGGCTCGGTGCGGACCAGGCCACGTTCCTCGCCGCTCCGGATGGCGAACTCGACCGACTCCCGCCGGAGAACCACGCCGCGACCGTCGCGCAATTTGCCGCCGTGTTCGCCCGCGTGCGTCCGAGGCATGTCTTTCTGCCGCTGCTCGGCGAAGGCAGCACGGAACACGACGCCGCGGTCTGGCTCGCCCGCGAAGCGCTGGCACAGGCCGGTCTCGCGCCCGTCGTTTGGGAGTATCCGGTCTGGGCGTGGTGGAACGCGCTCCGCCTGCGCCGCCAACTTGGCCGTCCCGACGAAAACTTCCGTTTCGACGCCGGCCCGCAACTCGCCGCCAAACAGCGGGCGCTCGCCTGCCACGCCAGTCAGCGGCCGCATCTGCCGGCCGCCCTGCTACACGCCGCCGCGGCGCCGCTCGAACTTTATTTCCGCCGCCCTTTCCATTCATGAGCACGCTCTCTCACCTGAAGAACCGCCTCCTGCAAAAATTCGTCCGCGATCCCGCCGGCTACGGACGGCCGATTGCCAAGGACGCGCTCGATCGCGAATACCGTTCCGGCAATTGGGACCATTTCTTCGGTTGGGACGAACTCCCGCGCAACCTCGTCCTCGCCGGCGCGATCAATTTCCATTTTCCGGAAGCGCCCAGCGTCCTCGATCTCGGCTGCGGCAACGGCCGGCTCGCGACGGTCTTTCAGCGCTACGCGTTTTCGCGTTACCTCGGGGTCGATCTCTCCACCGAAGCGATCGCCCGGGCCCGCGCGCTCAACCTCGCACGCATGGAATTCATCGAGGGCAACTACGAGACGTGGCGGCCCGGCGAGAAATTCCAGGCCATCTCGTTCAATGAGTGCATCGGCTACGCGAGCGATCCCGCCGCGACGCTGCGCGCATTCAGCGCGCATCTCGCGCCGGGCGGTCTGTTTTTCCTCTCCCATTTCCGCTTCGGCACCTACGCCGCGCAATGGCGGCGCATGGCGAGCGTGTGCGACACCGTGCATGCCACCGCCGTGATGAGCGCCGATGGCAAACAAGTCTGGGACATTCGCGTGCTGCGCCCCAAGACCACGTGAAACGCGTCCTGATCATCAGTCCGCATTTCCCTCCGGTGAACGCACCGGACTGCCAGCGCGTCCGGATGAGTCTTCCGTATTATCGCGATCATGGCTGGGACCCCGTCGTGCTGGCGGTCGAGCCGCAGCACCGCGCGGATTGGCGCGACGACTCGCTGCTCGCCAGTTTGCCCTCGGATATTCCGGTGCACCTCTGCGGAGCGTTCCCGCGCGGGCTCACGCGGTTCGTCGGCGTCAACAATCTCGGCCTGCGCTGCGTCGTGCAGCTCAACCGCGCGGCCCACGCGCTGCTCCGGCGCGAGCACTTCGACCTCGTTTTCTTCAGCACCACGCAATACCTGGTCACGCCGCTCGGTCGCCTCTGGCGCCAGCGCTTCGGTGTGCCCTACGTGGTCGACCTGCAGGATCCGTGGCGCAGCAATTACTACGAGCGTCCGGGCGCGCCGCGGCCGCCGGGCGGTTGGAAATACCAATTTGCCCGCTTCACCGCCTGGCTCTTCGAGGAAAACTGTTTCTACGACGCGGCGGGGCTGATGAGCGTGTCGCCGCACTATTTCCGCGATCTGCGCGAGCGTTACTCGCACCGGCAGCTGCCCGTCCACGAAGTCATCCCGTTCGGCGCACCCAAAGCCGACTTCGACGTCCTCCCGCGCAAAGCCGGCGACCCATTGCCGGTGGCCTTGCCGGCGGGCGTCTTCAACTGGGTCGCGGCCGGCAGCCTGGGTCCGCAATTCAGCCACGCGGTGCGCGTGCTTTGTTCCGGGCTGCGTCAGCTGCGCGAGCGCGAGCCGGAACTCGCGCAGCGCGTGCGCCTGCACTTCGTGGGGACCTCGTATGCTGATCCGGGCCAAACCGGCCGCGCCGTGATGCCGATCGCCGAGGCCTATGGGGTCGGCGATTTGATCACCGAGCAGCCGCAACGGGTCGGCTATCAGGATTCGCTGCGTCTGATGTGTGCGGCCGACGGACTCCTGTTGCTCGGAAGCGACGACCGCGGCTATTCGCCGTCGAAGCTCTACCCCTACTATCTCGCCCGCCGCCCGATGCTCGCCCTCACGCACGACGGCAGTCTCCTGGAGCGACTGGTCTCTCACCTGCGCTGCGCCAATCTCGTGACGCTCCTTCAGCCCGGTCGCGAAACCCAACCGGCGGGCGAAGTCGCCCGAATTCTCGGCGCCTCGGCGAGGGGCGAAGTCGCGGAATTGCTTTCACCGCGCGCCGATGCTTGGTTCGACCGGTCTCTCTCCGCCGCCGCGCTCGCACGACGCCAATGCCAGCTCTTCGACGCCGCCGCCGGCGTTTCCTCTCCCGATGCTCCCACAGCAACCTGAGTCACCTCCGCCACCGCCCCAACCGGAATTCGATCCGGCGGTCGTCGACTACCTCAATGCCCCGCGGCGCGACGGCGCGCCCGAGGACCAGAGTCTTTTCCTCATCGGCGTGGGCGGGCTCGTCGCGTTGACGATCTACTATGCCTACACCGCGGTCGTCGAAGACCCGTTTCACCTCTACCTCGGACTGATCATTCTCGCCCTCGGCTGCCTCCCGGGCCTGCTCTGGGCGCGGGGCAACTCCAAGCCGTTTCCGATCTTTGAGACGTTCATGCTCACCAGCGTGAATGCCTATGCGATCCCGCTCCTCAGCGGCCACCAGCAACTCGGCAATTACCCCTCGGAGGTCATCACCACCGCGGCCCTGGGCGTCCTGCTTTTTCAGACGCTGGCCATCGGTTGCTATCTCTTCGTCCGCGCCCAACCGCGCCGCACGCCGTTCTGGTCCGAGCCCATCGTCACCGACAAGCTCAGCCGCTACCTCTCCTACGGGATGGTGTTGACCACCATCTACACCCTCTTCTCGAGCTTCTACCGCGAACTGCTCTTCAAGTTTCTGCCGAACGAAGCCGAGGGCGTGCTCCGCGCCACGTTCTTCGGTATCGGCATCGTCGCCACCTTTCTCGCCGCGCGCCGTTGGGGCGCCGGCACGTTGCCACGCGGCGACAAAACGTTTTTCACCGTCAACTTCATCGTCCAGGTCATCCTCCAATGCGCGTCGCTGTTCCTGGTCGGCGGCATCTCGATGATCGTGCTGGCCCTTCTCGGCTACGTGTCCGCCGCCCGGCGCCTGCCGATCGGCCTCCTCGTCGTGGTGATCCCGTTCCTCGGCATTCTGCACAACGGCAAGAGCGAACTTCGCGCGAAATACTGGACCGAGGGAGCCAAGCCCGTGGGCCTGACCGACCTGCCCTCCTTCTATATCGAGTGGATTCAGCAGGGTGTGACGTTCCGCAGCGAGTCCGAGAAACAGCAGACCTCCACCGCCAAGCTGCTCGAGCGCACCTCGCTGTTCCACATCATGTGCCTCGTCGTTTCCGTTTGCCCTGACCGCCAGCCCTATCTCTACGGCGAGACCTACAAACACATCCCCGGCCAGTTCGTGCCGCGCTTCTTTTGGCCTGGAAAACCCTTGGGGCACATCAGCACCACCACGCTCTCACGCTACTTCGGTCTGCAGACCGAGGAAGACGCCCAGAAAACCACCATCGGATTCGGCATGGTCTGCGAGGCCTACGCCAACTTCGGTTTCTACGGCATCGCCGTGATCGCCTGCATCATCGGCACGCTGCTGAAAAAACTCACGCGCTGGGGCGCAGAAAGCCCACTCGTCTCCTACGGCGGCCTGCTCCTCGTGGTGCTGATCGCGTGGAGCTTCCAGATCGAACTCACGCTGAGCATCTGGCTCGCCTCTCTCTTCCAAGCCTGCGTCGCCGTCCTCGGCGTGCCTATGTTCGTCCGTAGCTTCGGTTCCTGACATGAAACCAGACCTCGTGCCTCTCCCTCCTTTGCTTCGCCTGCTCCGCCGCGCCGAGTTTCGCGGCAAGCTCCGTGTCATGGACCGCCTCTTCGGCCGCGGTCTCACCCGCCACGGCACCGCGTGGGTCGAGACGCACCCGGGCATCCCGTGGGAGCTCGATCTCACCAATCCGACGCACCGCTGGATCGTGTATGGTTACTACGAGGGCCGCGCCTTCTGGCGTTGGCTGCTGCTCAATCGCACCCGCCTCCACACCGTCGTCGATTCCGGTGCCAACATTGGCCAAACCACGCTCTATTTCGTGCGCTTGCTCGACGACGCGCACGTCTACGCCTACGAGCCCGGCACCGCCGCCCGCGCGTGGCTGACGCGCGGCATCGAGCGCAATCGCCTGACCAACGTGACCGTCAGCCCCGCGGGCCTCGCCGCGGCTCCGGGCCAGGCGTTCCTGAAACCCGTCGGTGGCGAGGATCTCCACGGTTCGTGGAACCGCCTCGACGAATCCGAAGGCGAAGCCATCCCGCTCGTCACCATCGACGGCGAAATGGCCCGCCTCGGCCTCGACCGCATCGATCTCTGGAAACTCGACATGGAAGGCGGCGAACCCGGCGCGATCGCCGGCGCCGCCCAGGCACTCGCCGCCGGCCGTATCTCCGCCATCCACGCCGAGATTCTCGGCGAGTCCGGCCCCGGCGTCGGCCGCACCCTCGAGTCCTACGGCTACCGCCCGTATGTCGCGCGTCGCGACCGCCTCGTCCCGGCGAGCGGCCCTCTCGCCCGCGAAGGCGACAACGCGCTGTTCCTTCATCCGAACAGCGGCCTGATTCCGCCCGCATGAGTTCTCCCCGCCGGCTTGCGGTGGTGCTCTCGCACCCCGTGCAATATTACAGTCCGTGGTTCCAGTGGCTCGCCACCAATCGCGTCCTCGATCTTCGCGTGTTCTACCTGTGGGAATTCGGCGTCACCGCCCAGCGCGATCCGCAGTTCGAGAAAACCATCCAGTGGGACATCGATCTGCTCTCCGGCTACGAATCCGAGTTCGTCCCCAACCTTTCCCGCGATCCCGGCACGCATCATTTCAACGGCCTCGACAACCCCGAGTTGCCCGCCCGTCTCGCCGCGTGGCGCCCCGACGCGTTGCTTCTCTTCGGCTACAACTGGCGCTCGCATCTCCGCGCGCTCTGGTGGGCCCGCCGCCACCGCGTCCCGGTAATTCTGCGCGGCGACTCGCACCTGCTTGGCCGCGGTGCCCCGAATCTGCTGCGCCGCACCGCGCTCGGCCTGCTGTTCCGCCAATTCGCCGCCTTCGCCACCGTCGGTCTCGCCAACCGCGATTACTACCGTGCCTTCGGCGTGCCCGAGAAAAAACTTTTCTTCGCCCCGCACGCCGTGGATGCCGCGCGCTTCAACGGCGGCGATGCAGCGACTCGCCTGGCCGCCGCGCGCCTGCGCAGCGAACTCGGTCTCGATGGGCGCCGCGTCGTCGTCTTCGCCGGCAAGTTCCACGAGCGCAAGCAACCCGTCGAACTCCTGCGCGCGTTCCATGAAGTCGGCGCCCGCGGCGACGCGCTGCTCTTCGTCGGCGATGGTCCGGCCCGTCCGCAACTCGAAGAACTCGCCCGCCTGCGCCTGCGCGACCGCGAGGTGCGGTTCCTGCCGTTCGCCAACCAAAGCGAAATGCCCTCTCGCTACCTGGTGGGCGATATTTTCGCGCTCCCGTCGCGTGGGTTCTACGAAACCTGGGGCCTCGCGGTGAACGAGGCGATGCACCTCGGCGTGCCGTGCCTCGTCTCCGACCTCGTCGGCTGCCACCGCGATCTCGTCACGCCCGGCGAGACGGGCTGGGTGTTTCCCGCCCACGATCCCGCGGCCCTCGCCGCCACGTTGCACACCGCGTTGCGCACGTCCCCCGAGGAGCTGGAGCGCCTCGGCGCCGCCGCGCGCGAACGCGTCGCCCGCTACACCTACGAACAAACGAGCGCCGGCCTCCTCGCGGCTCTCGCCAGCCTGCCCGCCCGCTGATGCGCATCACGATCATCAACGGTTTCTTCCTCCCCGTGCCGCCGCTCAGCGGCGGCTCGACCGAGAAGACGTGGTTCCAGCTCGGCCGCGAATTCGCCGCACGCGGCCATCGCGTCGTCTCCCTTTCCCGCACGTGGCGCGGTTTCCCTGAGCAGGAAACCATCGACGGCGTAGAGCACATCCGCCTGCCCGGCCAGGATCACCAATCGCAACTCTGGAAAAACCTTCTGCTCGACCTCGCGTGGAGTTGGCGCATCTACCGCGAACTGCCGCCCGCCGACATCGTCGTCTGTAACGCCGTCGCGCTCCCGATGTGGCTCGGACGCTGGAAACCCGCCGCCGGCCGCGTCGTCGTCATGTGCGGCCGCATGCCGAAGGGCCAGTATCGACGCTACCGCGGCCTCGCCCGCGTCCTCGCCCCGAGCGGGCTGGTCCGCGACCGCGTCGTGGCGGAAAACCCGTCACTCGCCGACGTCGTGCGTGTGACCGGATACCCGATCAATCACGCACAGCTCGCCACGCCGCAACCCGAGCCGCTCTTCCTGCCCAAACGCGCGGCGCCCGACGAAATCACCCTGGGATTTGTCGGCCGCATCAATCAAGAGAAAGGCCTGATGCTGCTCGCGGAAGCGCTCAAGCTCCTCGCTCCGCGCGCCGACTTGCCCCCGTGGCGCGTCGTGCTGTGCGGCCCCGCCGACGTCGCCCGCGGCGGTTCCGGCGCGGATTTTCGCAACCGACTCCTGCAGAAACTCGGGCAGGCGATGCCGGCCACGCGTTTTCACCTGCTCGATCCGCAGTTCAACGACCGCGTCCTCGCCGGCATTTATCAGCGCCTCGACGTCTTCTGCTATCCGAGCCTCGCCACTGAAGGTGAGACGTTCGGCGTCGCCGTCGTTGAGGCGATGGCGGCCGGCGCCGTGCCCGTGGTCTCCAACCTCGCGTGTTTTCAGGAGTTCATTCGCGACGGCGTGAACGGATTCATTTTCGACCACACCGCGACCGACGCCGCGGCACGGCTCGCCACCGCCCTCGAGCAAGCCGTGCGCGATGCCGCCCGCCGCCGCGCGATGGCCGAGCAGGCTCGCGCCGACGCACAGCGCTATGATTTCCCGGTGTTCGCCGAGACATTGCTCGCCGATTTCGCCACGCTCGTGCGCTGACATGCATCTCTGCCACGTCGTCCCCAGCCTCGAAGACCGTCACGGCGGGCCGTCGAAATCCGTGCGCGCGCTCGCCAACGCGATGGCCGCGACCGAAACCACGGACCTGCTGACGACGCTCGAGCCCGGTCAGCAGATGCTCGCCCCCGCCGACGATGCCGCGGCGATCCACATCTTCGAGCGCGAGGCGCCGCGCTGGCTGTGTGCGTCCGCCGGCCTCGACCGGCGATTGGCGAGCACCGCCTACGACGTCATCCACTCGCACGCCCTGTGGTTGCTGACCTTGCGTTACGCCCACGACGCCGCGCGCCGCCGTCGCGTTCCGCTCGTGATCTCGCCGCGTGGCATGATGAGCGGCTGGGCCTGGCAACATCGTCGCTGGCGCAAGCGTATCGCCGGGTGGTTCGTGCATCCCGGTGCGATGAGCGCCGCCGCCGGCTGGCACGCCACGAGCGAAGAGGAAGCGAACGACATCCGCGCCCTCGGTTTTCGGCAGCCGATCTGCGTCGCGCCCAACGGCGTCGAGCTGCCCACGCCCGCGGATCTCGCGGCCGCGCGCACCGCGTGGCTGGCGGAGTTTCCGCAATTCGCCTCGCGCCGCGTCGCGCTGTTCTACTCCCGCTTTCACCGCAAAAAGCGGCTGCGCGAACTGATCGATCTCTGGCTGGCCACCGCTCCGGCCGACTGGCTCCTGCTCGTTGCCGGCGTGCCGGAGGAATATTCGCTCGCTGAAGTGCAGGGCTGGTGCGCCGCCGCACAGGATCGGATCGTCGTGGCCGACGGGCGCACGCGGCCGCCGCCGTTTGCCGTCGCGCAGTTGTTTCTCCTGCCGTCTCATTCCGAAAATTTCGGCCTCGTCGTGGCCGAGGCGCTCGCCGCGCGGGTGCCGGCCATCGTCACGAATACGACGCCGTGGACGCAGTTGGCCAAACATGAGGCCGGCGCCTGCGTGACGTGGGAGGATTACGCGCGCACGCTGCGCTCGGTGCTGGCCGAGAGTCCGGAAGTTCTCGCGGCCTGCGGCAATCGCGGTCGCACGTGGGTCGCCCAGGAGTTCACCTGGCACGGAGCCGCCGCGCGCCTGCTCGACTTCTATCGGAGCCTGAAGGAATGACTCCCGTTCGCGACCGCTCACTCCGGACCGACGGCACACGTCCCAGCGAATGGTGGGAGCGCATCGTGGTCCTCCACGTCGCCGTCCTGATCGTCGGCACGTCGTGGGGCTTCGGAGGCCAAGCGCCGTGGGTGCGGCACCTCCTCGCGCTCTGGGGCACGGTTGGCATCGCCTTGTTCGTGATGATCGCGGGACGCCGCTCCGTCCGTCGCGAGCTGACCAGTCAACCGCTGCGCCACCTGTGGCCGCTGCTCGCGTTCGATGTGCTGGTGCTGATCAGCGCGTGGAATCCCAGCACGGAACTCATTCGCAGCGGCACCGAATCGTTTTTCCGCCACGTGGCGCCGCGCTGGTCGTGGTTGCCGAGCAGCGCGCGCCCCGAGATTTCGCTGCGCGAATTGTGGCAGTTCAACGGCATCGTCGTCTCGTGCTACAACCTCCTCTTCGTCATCCAAGGGCGACGGCGGTTGCGTCAGCTGCTCTACGTCGTCGGCCTCAACGCGCTCGCGCTGGCGATTTTTGGCACCCTGCAAAAATTGATCCACGCTCCCGGCCTGTGGTTCGGCCGCATCAAATCCCCGAACGACTTCTTTTTTTCCACCTTCGTTTATCACAACCACTGGGGCGCTTTCACCGTGTTGAATACCGCCGCGTGCCTCGCGCTGCTCTTTCACGCGCTGCGGCGCGAACAGCACCGCGACTTGTGGCATTCCCCGGCGCTGGCCGGAGCCGTCGCGACGCTGTTGCTGGCCGCCACCGCGCCGCTCAGTGGCTCGCGCTCGAGCTCGGTGCTGCTCGCCCTGTTTCTGGTCGCGGCGTTGGTGCACTTTCTGGCGCGCCTCATTCGACTGCGGCGCGAGCACCATGAATCCGTCATTCTGCCCGTCGGCGGCATCGTGCTCGTGGCATTGCTCGCGGCCGGCGGCGTGTTCGGCCTGAGCCGCAATGTCATCGCGGTGCGCGCGCAGGCGACCGTTCAGCAACTGCAGGACATGCGCCAGGAAACCACGCTCAACCAGCGCCTCCGGCTCTACCGCGACACCTGGAACATGGCGGCGGAGCGCCCGGTATTCGGCTGGGGCCTCGAGACCTACGCGAACGTTTTCATGATCTACAATTCTGCGCCCGATCCCGGCCCGGGCGGCTGGAAGCCGTTCTATTCGGAGGCGCACAACGACTGGCTCCAATCCCTCGCCGAAGTGGGCTTTGTCGGCACCGGCCTGCTCGTGCTGCTGGCGTTCATGCCGCTCGCGAGCGTGGCGTGGCGGCGCGTGGAGTCGCTCATGCCGCGCTACCTGCTCGCCGGTTGTGCGTTGGTGGCGCTCTACGCGTGCGCTGAGTTTCCCTTCGCCAATCCCTCCGTCATGATCGCGTTCTGGTTCTCGCTCTACCTCGCCGCCGCCTACGCGCGGCTCGATCTGATCGCCCAACGCCGGGAAAACGGCGCCCTCGCTTCCGCCCATGTCTGATCGCGCCCCCATCTCCGTCCTCATTCCCGCGAAAAACGAAGCGGCCAATCTGGCCGCGTGCATCGCCTCCGTCGCCTTCTGCGAGGAAATCGTGGTGATCGACTCCGGCAGCACCGACCGCACGCGCGCGATCGCCGAAGCCGCCGGCGCGCGCGTCGTCGATTTTCGCTGGAACGGTGAGTTTCCCAAAAAGAAAAACTGGGCGCTCGCGAATGTGCCCTGGCGCCACGACTGGGTCTTCATCATCGACGCCGACGAACGCGCCACGCCCGCCCTCGCCGCCGAGATGCGCGCCGTCGTCACCGCGGCCACGGCGCCGCACACCGGTTACTACGTGAACCGTCGCTTCTGGTTCCTCGACGGCTGGCTGAACCATTGCGGTTATTACCCGAGTTGGAATCTGCGCTTTTTCCGCCACCGCGCCGGCCGCTACGAGCGCCCCGCGGCCACCGGCGACACCGGCAGCGGCGACAACGAGGTGCACGAACACGTCCTGCTCGACGGCACCGCCGGCTATCTGGGCGGCGAGATGGAGCACTACGCCTTCCCCGACATCGCCACGTGGGTCGAGAAGCACAACCGCTACTCCAACTGGGAAGCCCGCCAGCAACTCGCCGCGTCCGAGAGCGACGCGCCCGGCGCCATCGATCCGGCGCTCGCCCGCAAACGCCGCCTCCGCCAACTCGCGTGGAAGCTGCCGTTCCGCCCCACGCTGCGTTTCCTCTACCACTACGTGTGGCGCGCGGGTTTTCTCGATGGGTATCGCGGCTTCGTTTTCTGCCGCCTGATGGGTTGGTATGAATTTCTCAGCGCGGCCAAGGCCGCCGAACTCCGCCGCCAGCGCCGCTGACGCTTGAGCTGTCCGAAACTCATCTTCGTCAATCGCGTGTTCTGGCCCAATGAGGCCGCCACGGCGCAGCTGCTCACGGATCTCGCCGGAGCCCTCGCCGCGCGCGACTGGGAAGTGCACGTGATCGCTGCTGGCACCGAAGCGAACGTGCTCGGACGCGTGACGATCCACCGCACCGGCGCGGAACCCGCGGGACGCCTCGGACGCTACCTGCACTTCCTCCGCGCCGCACGGCGCCTCCTGCGCCGACTGATTGCGCCGGGCGATATCGTCATCCTGAAAACCGACCCGCCGCTCCTGGCCGTCGCCGCGACCGACCTCGCCCGCGCCCGCGGCGCCCACGTCGTGCAATGGATTCAGGACATCTACCCGGAGGTCGCCAGCGCACACGTCGGCGAATGGAGCGCTCCGCTGCTCGCCCCGCTGCGTGCGGCCCGCAATCGCGCATGGCGCGCGAGCGCGCACTGCGTTCCCGTGAGCGAGGATATGGCCGCCACCGTGCGGGCCGCGCAGGTCTCCGCCGCCCCCACGACCGCGTTGCCAAACTGGGCGCCGCAGGAACTCGACACGCCCGCCGCCGGCGGGGAGGTCGCCGCCGTGCGCCGCGACTGGCAGGCCGAGGGAAAATTCCTCGTCGCCTACTCGGGCAATCTCGGCCGCGTGCACGAGTTCGCCACGATCCTCGACGCCGCGGCGCTGCTGCGCGACGACACGCGCATCCGCTTCGCGTTCATCGGCGGCGGTCCGCGCCTGACGGAGGTCCGCGCGGGCGTCGCGCAGCGCGGGCTGAAGAATGTTGTTTTTCATCCGCCGCAACCGCGCGCGCGGCTCGCCGCGGCGCTGGCTGCCCCCGATGCCCATCTCGTGACGCTGCGCTCCGGATTCGAACGTTTCGTCGCGCCGAGTAAACTCGCCGGCGTCCTCGCCGCTGGCCGGCCCGCTTTGTTTGTCGGTCCGACCGACAGTGCGATCGCGCACCTGCTGCAAAACGAGTCGTGCGGCGTCGCGGTGCGCAACGGCGATGCGCCGGCGCTCGCGGCGTCGATCGCCGCGTGGTCCACGAACGCGACCCACGTAGCCGCATTGGCCGCCGGTGCCCGCCGCGCCTACGAGCGGCATTTTCGCTGCGCCGATCTCGTGCCGCGTTGGGACGCGCTCCTGCGCACGATCGCCGCCCGACGATAAACGGACGTTGCCACCGCACCGTTTGCCCCGCTTAGCTAGGGTCATCACCTCATGACGAAGGCCCGCCAAGTCACGATCGCCCTCGTGCTGCTCGATGCGTTGTCCGTCGTGCTCGCGTTCAACCTCGTCGCGTGGCTCTACGGCGTCGGCAACCATGAATGGATCCTCTCACCGCTGTTTCTTCCGGTGGTGATCCACTTCCTCGGCGTCTACCTGATCGACGGCTACAGCGCGCGCACCGACATGATGTCGATCACGTATGCGTCGCTGCACGTGATTGCGCAGATCGGCGTGCTGCTCCTCACGCTGCTGCTCACCTACGCCTTCATTCCGACCGGCTTTCAACTGCAGAGCTCGCGCTTCGTCACCTCGGTTTCGTATCTCGCCGTCATCCCGATCTCACTCTGGTATCGGCGCTTCTTCTATCAGCGCGTGCACACCGGCGAGATGCAGCGCTACTTCCTGTTCCTCGGCAGCCCTGAGAGCTGCCTCGCTTTTAAGGAGGAGTGCCGGAAGAGCGGGATGAAACAGTCCGTGCTCTACGCCACGCACGAAACGTTCGTGCGCTCCGCGCCGCGCGCCCCCCAAGCCGCTGCGGTGTCCACCGCGCCCTTCGGCGATGTCGTCGACTACCTGGAGGAATACTCGGGGCAAATCGATGCGATCATCCTGCGGGAATCCAGCCACGAACTTCCCTCCGCCGTGGCGCAACGGCTCGTCAACCTCAGCTTCAGCGGCGTGCCGACCTACACGCTGGAACTGTTTCACCAGGTTTACTGGCGCAAAATCCCGCTCTATCGCCTAAACCAGACGTGGCTGTTCCAGGAAGGTTTCCAAATCGCCCGCGAGCCGGTCTTCGAGCGCATGAAGCGTCTGAGCGACATTCTGTGCGCCGCCATCGGACTGCTGTTGTTCGCACCGCTGCTGCCGTTCCTCGCCCTCGCCATCTGGATCACCGATCGCGGACCGATCTTCTTCCACCAGACGCGCGTCGGCCGCAATCGCGTGCTCTTCGAAGCCTACAAGCTCCGCACGATGCGCGTGCATCATGCGGGCGACGTCTATACCCGCGAAAACGACGACCGCATCACGTCCATCGGCCGCTTCCTGCGGGCTGTGCGTCTCGACGAAGCGCCGCAACTCTGGAACGTCCTGCGCGGCGACATGAGCCTGATCGGCCCGCGCGCCGAATGGGTCAAACTCGTCGACGACTACGAACAAAAGATCGCGTGCTACCATTTCCGGCATCTCGTCAAACCCGGCATCACCGGCTGGGCGCAGGTCAACTATCCCTACGGCGCAAACCTCGAGGACACGATGCGCAAGCTCGAGTATGACCTCTACTACATCAAGCACTTCTCCTTCGTGCTCGATGCCTCGATCGCCCTGAAAACAATTCACGTGATGCTGTTCGGAATGGGCCGGTGAGCACCGCTCCCACGCTCTTCGCGGACCGCCGCGGACCGCGCGATTGGATCTACCCCGCGATCGTGGCCGCCGGTGTGTTGCTGCCGACGCTCCTGTCGCTGTGGTTTCCGCCGCGGCTCGGCAACGATGCGGCCACGCTGCTGTTTTCGTGGAACCACCTCGTGCGCACCGGCGAGCTGTGCCGGCTCCCGGTCCTCGACACGGCCAACATCGCCCACGCGACGAGCATCCCGCTCACGTGGTGGTCGCCCGGACCGATCTGGGTCATCGGCGCGCTTTCGCGCTTCGGGCTGAATCTCGGTCAGGCGATCTCCCTGTGCGTGGGACTCGCCGGCTGGACGCAACTCGCCGGCTGGCGGCGGCTATATCGCGAACTGGGTTTCTCGTCCGCCATCGCGAGCGCGAGCCTCATCCTCATGGCGGCGAGCTGGCACACGCTGTATTCGTTCCGCAATTTTCTCGGGGGTGAAGTCTTCGCCGCGGCACTGCTCCCGTGGCTCGCGCTTCTGCTGCGGGCGACCGCGAACGCAGGCTTCGCCAAAGTCTTCGTGAGCTTCACCGCGGCGGTGTTAATCGGTGTGTTTTTCAAGCTCTCGTTCCTGCTCAGCGCCGCCGGACTGGCTGCCGGCGCGTGGCTCGCCGCGTCGGCGACCGGGATTCGCCGCGACAACACTCGGCCCGCGCTGACCTATGGGCTGGCGCTCGGCGCCGCGCTGCTGGCCGCGTGGGCGGTGGCTCACGTCGCGCTGTTGAGTCAGGGCGCATCTCCCGCGGACAGCTCGCCTGTCACCTTCAGCGTGGCGGACATGATCCGGCGCGCGCTGCTGCCGCTCGTGCTGCCGTTCTCGAGCCTGGTCGCGTTCACGAGTTCCGGGGCGAAGTTGTGTGATGCGCTCGGCATCGCGCATCTGTCGGCCAACACGACGCTCGTCGTGGTCGCCGCGGCGCTCGCGGTTTTGCTTCATATCGCGCTGTGGCGACGGGCGCCTTCGCGCGCGGCGCGCGCCTTCGTCGCGGGTGTCAGCGCAGTCACCTTGGCGGGCTTCGCGTTCCTCTATCTGCGTGGCGCGGCAGTGGGGTTTGAGGACCGTCTCTTCGTCCCGTGCGGCTGGTTTCTCCTGCCCGGACTGCTCGCGCTGGGTTGGGAAACGAAAGGCGCCGTCGCGCGCATCGTCGTTGGGACGTTTGTCGCCTTCTCGCTGGCTTGGGGAATTGGCTCTTACGTGTTCCGGGTGCGCGAACTCGCTTTGCTCCGAAATACGTCTGCGCGCGGCTACAGTCTCACCTCGCTGCCGGCGACGGTCGAGCAGGCGGTTCGCCAGGCGGACCAAGCTATCTCCGGAGGCGATGCACTGTTCCTCTCGCCGAAGCTGGAGTGCTTGCTTGCCGTCGAGCACCATCGCGCCGTGAAACTCCCGAACGGTGAAACGACTTTATCGGGGCGTCCGCGCGGCGGGCTCGTCGTCGTGCTGCCGCCAGAGCTGCCTGCGCCGGTGCAACTCGCACGGTTTGCCGAATACCCACCGGAGGCCTGGCAGGTGCGATCCGTGGCCCAGTGGAAAATTTGCATCGCGGCAGATTCTCGCCCACCGTCCTCCCCCCAGTGAAACGCTACGATCTCATCTGTCTCGGCGGCGGCAGCGCCGGTTTCAACGCCGCACGGCTCGCGGCCTCGCTCGGCAAGAAAGTTGCCATCGTCGACGGCGCCGAGGAGCTCGGTGGCCTGTGCATCCTCAAGGGCTGCATGCCGTCCAAGACACTCCTCTACAGCGCCGAAATCCTCCATCACACGCGCCACGCTGCAAAGTTCGGCCTGCGCGTGCGCGGAGCCGAAGCGGACATGAAAGCGGTGCACGCGCGGAAGCGGCGCATCATCGGCGAATTCGCCGACTACCGGCAGCGCGCGCTCGCCGCGGGCAAGTTCGATCTGCACCGCGCCTACGCGAAATTCGTCGACGCCCACACGATCGGACTCTCCAACGGCACGCGCCTCGGCGCGAAGTTCTTCCTCATCGGCACCGGCTCGAAGATCGCCGTCCCGCCCGTGCCAGGCCTGGCGGAAGCAAAATTCTGGACGAGCGACGACGTGCTCGATCTGGATTTTCTCCCCAAGAGCGTGCTCGTGCTCGGCGGCGGCATCGTGGCGTGCGAACTGGCGCAGTTCCTCCGTCGCATGGGCACGAAGGTCACGCTCGTCCAACGCAGCCGCAACATTCTGCGCGATCACTCCGAGACAGCCTCGACCGTCGTTCAGCGCGCCTTCGTCGACGAGGGCATCGAGCTGTTTGCCGGCACGCAGATCACGGGCATCAAGCAGGACGCGCGCGGCACCACCGTCGAATTCATCCACGACGGGAAAAAGATCACGCGCCGCGCCGCACACTTGTTCAACGCGCTTGGTCGCGAACCCAACACCGGCAGTCTCGACCTGGGCTGCGCTGGCGTGCGCACGCAGCCGAACGGTCGCGTCGTCATCAACCGCTGGCAGCAATCGACCGCACCCCACATCTACGCCGCCGGCGATTGCTCCGGCCCGGCGGAGATTGTCCACGTCGCAATCCAGCAAGCCGAGCTCGCGGTGCGCCATGCCTTCGGCGTGAAAGGTATCAAGCCGATCGATTACTCGCTCCTGCTGAACGTCGTCTTCACCGATCCGCAACTCGCCACCGTCGGTCGCCTCGAGTCGCAACTGCAGGAAGAAGGCATCGCATATCTCACCGCCTCGTATCCTTTCGACGACCACGGCAAATCGATCCTGATGGAAGCGAAATACGGCTACGTGAAGGTCATCGCGGAGCCGAAACGCGGTCGCATCCTCGGCGCCGAAATCGTCGGCAAGGACGCCGGCGAACTCATCCACTGCTTGTCCGTCGCCATGGCGCAGCGCGGGACGGTCTTCGATATGCTGCGCGCGCCTTGGTATCACCCCACCCTCGCGGAAATCATCACGTATCCGCTGGAGGAGATCGCCGAGAAGATCCGCCCCGATTGAATTCCCTGCTCAACCGTTTCGCGCGCAGCGTCCTCACGGGCACCGGCCTTCAATATTGCCCCGTCCGCTCGCGCGGCGGCTACAACGCCGGCACGCGCTGGACGCTCTACCCGTGGACCTCCTACTGGCGCGGCACACACGAGCCGATCGTCTCCCAGGCGATCGCTGCCTTCGGCGATCTGCGTGGCCAGACGTGTTGGGATCTTGGTGCGCACTACGGCTACTACGCGTGCGGCTTCGCCCAACGCGTGGGCCCGACCGGACACGTCCTCGCCGTGGAGCCGTTCCCGTCGAGCTATCGCCGCCTGGCGCGCCACGGCGCGATGAACGGTTTTAGTTGGCTGAAGTGCGTGCCAGCCGCGGCCTCCGACCGGGACGGCGAGACCGAACTGATCGCGGACACCCAGCGCGGCGACACGACCGTGCACCTCGCCTACAACGAACACGAGCGCGCCCCACCGGGCGTGCCGTTGCTCCGCATCCGCACCGTGCGCCTCGACGGCCTCGTCGAGCGCGGCGAAACACGTCCGCCGGCGTTCGTTAAGATCGACGTTGAAGGCCACGGCCATCAGGCGCTCGCCGGCGCCGCCGAGACCCTGCGGCGCGCACGTCCGCTCATCATGATGGCGTTTCACAGCCCAGAGGAAATTTCCGGCACGCGAGCGCTGCTCGATCCGTTGGGCTATCGTTGGGAGCCCCAGCAACTCGGCCCCGGCGGCCGCCTCGAAGGCGCCGACGTCGTGCTGCGTCCGGTGTAGCCGGGTGACTGAGCAGGTGGAGCGAAACTCACGTCGCTGTGTCGTAGCGGAATTCGTCAGAATTTCGCCGGTGCGATCGATGTGGGCGGCAGGCGGCCGGCATTTTCCCTTTGCCGCACGCGACCCGTTGAAACAGAGGTAACGCCATGTCGAAATACGTCGCACCCGCTTTCCTCACCGAGTTGCTCAAGGCCAAGTCGCCCTCCGGCGCCGAGGCGCAGGCCCAGGCCGTTTACGACAAATTCGTCGAACCGCACGCCGATGCCTACGCCAACGACGCACTCGGCTGCCGCTACGCCACGTTGAACACGAAGGGCGCACCGACGCTGATGTTCGCCGGCCACATCGACGAACTCGGCCTCATCATCACCTACATCAACAAGGACGGTTATCTCTACTTCGACACGATCGGCGGCCACGATCTCAGCATCATCTCCGGCCGTCGCGTGATCATCCAGACCGCGAACGGTCCGGTGAAGGGCGTCACGGGCAAACGCGCGATCCACCTGATGGACGACGAGGATCGCAAGAAGGTGCCGAAGAAGCACGAGATCTGGATCGACATCGCCGCCGGCTCGAAGGCCGCGGCGCTCGAGCGCGTCGCGATCGGCGACGTCGCGACCTACGACCACGAGTTTGAACTCATTCACGGCTCGGTCGGCACCGCGCGCGCCTTCGACAACAAGGTCGGCGCCTACGTCGTCGGCGAAGCGCTCGTCCGTCTGAAGAAAGAAAAGGCCAAGCTCGGCGCGAAGCTCGTTTCCGTCGCCACGACGCAAGAGGAGATCGGCGTCCGCGGCGCCACCACGTCGGCCTTCGCGGTCGATCCGCACGTCGCGCTCGCAGTCGACGTCGGCCACGCGACGGATCACCCGGATTGCGACAACCGCCGCTTCGGTGAGACGAAGCTCGGCGGCGGCCCGATCATTTGCCGCGGCCCGAACATCAATCCGAAGGTCTACACGCGCCTCATCGAGTGCGCGAAGAAGGCGAAGATTCCTTATCAACTCGAAGCCGACCCGCGCCCGACCGGCACCGATGCGCGCGCGATCCAAATGGCCCGCGGCGGCGTCGCGTGCGGCCTCGTCTCGATCCCGCTGCGCTACATGCACACGCCGAGCGAAGTCGTCGATCTCGAGGACGTGGAGAATTGCGTGAAGCTCTTCGTCGAGTTCGCGAAATCCGTGCAGAAGGACGAGAGCTTCAACTGGTAAGTCGCTTCTTTCAGCCAAACACGTGCAGGCCGGTCTTCGACCGGCCTTTTTTGCGTCCGCATCGAGCGCTCCGGCGCCCTCAGCGGGTTGCCGGCTCCGGCGCGCTCCGACGTGCAGACGTTCCCGCGCGCCAGAGCAGATAGAGCACCGTCGGCATGACCACCGGCATCACGTGCCGCTCATAGGCGAAGCCGACGACGTGGAAGCCGGAGTAAAGCGCGAGAAAAACCAGATACGTGAGCGCGACCGTCCATTCTTCGCCATGCCGCGACGCTGACCACAGCGTCCGTAACGCGAGCGCGATCGCGCTCCAGAGCGCGAGACGGAACACGATCATCCACGGAATTTGCAGCAGGTATTGCGGCGAGGCATAGCGCGATTCGCCGCGATGCGCCAAACCGGTCGGACGCACCTCCGCGAAGAAGACCCACGCCTTGCGCGCCGCGAGGGAGAGAAACTCCGCCGGATGCGCGCGGATGAAATCCACGGCGCGCTGGCGAAAGTAAGCGTTGTGATCCCATTCGTCGGCGAGGCGGCGATCCGCCTGCACCTTCCCTTCGTAGTCGAGAATATCGAGGCTATAGGGCGGATAGAGCGCCGCGGTGTGCTCGCAATTGCCCTTGTAAAGATTCCAGCCCTCCCACGACGAACCGATCGTGAAACGCCCCGCATGCCGCGCGTTAAAAGAAGCCAGCAGCGCAAAACCGCCGATCACGAAAACCAGGACAACGACGCTTTGCATCAGACGACGATCGCGCAGCCACAGCAGCACCGGCACCGCAACGCACCAGTAGACCATC
This sequence comes from Verrucomicrobiota bacterium, assembly GCA_023432225.1. Classification (GTDB taxonomy): domain Bacteria; phylum Verrucomicrobiota; class Verrucomicrobiia; order Opitutales; family Opitutaceae; genus Didemnitutus. Next base: position 169,800 of record JAEYUW010000002.1, on the reverse strand, counting down.
GAGCTCTTCAGGAAAATCAGCAGCACGAGCAACAGTCCGATGAGCACATTCCAGCCGCGCGCGTGTCGCTCTTCAGCAGGGGGAAACCACAGCAGAACGAAGAGGGCCGAAAGAACCGGAATAGTGTATCCTTCCTCCAAGCCCACCTCGAATACGTTCAACACCCACCGTGGCATGGTCGCCGCCGCCCCGAGCGCAAGCAGCACCCAGCCCAGCGGTGCGCGAGTGTTTTTCAAAACCACGCCGAACGCGAACGCCAGCACGGCACCGAAGAGCAGGCACTTCGCAAACGCGACCCGACCGAGGTCGTCACCGAGCACACTGCTCAAGCCGATCACGAAATACGGGATGAACGGCAGTCGATGCGCGCTGAACGCCACGTCGGGATAATGCACGCCCGCCGGCACGCGATACTCGCCGGTCTCCTGAATCGCCTGAATGAGCGCACCGTAGCCGAAGCCCAGCTGCGTCACCGACTGCCCGCCGCGATGTTGCCACACGTGCAACGCCACCGCTCCCAGCACCGCATAAAGCATCACTCCAGCCACGAGCCAGCCGCGCAAACGCCGCGAGAGGTCGGCGGACGGAGACCGAAGCAAGGCGAGCAACGCTGGGGGCACGCACGTGACGTTGTCGGCGGAAAAACGCGGCCACGAGCGCAAACTGGTAAGGCACCGGGCGCACGTGGAAGCGGTCAGCCAGCTCGGCCGCTCCTTGGCAGCGGCGAACCCACTGCCTTGCTCGATCGCGTGGTAGGTGGCGCGCTTGCGCGCAACTGCCGGAATAAGCGCGTCCGCGTGGCGCGCGAGCGCCCACCTACTTTGCGGCGTCCGCCAGCGTGGGCCGGCTGAAGCCGGCCCTACGAAATGAACAAGGCGCGGTTTTTACCGCGCCTTTCTGTTTCGCCAAAACACGGCGCCGCTCAGGCGGCGTCTTTGCTCGTCGAGGTCGACGAGCTCTTCGTCGCCTTCTTGAGGGTCGGGCGTTTGCGGCCTTCGACGACGGCCTGGTCGATCACGACCTCGACGACGTCATCGCGCTGCGGGAGCTCATACATCACCTCGAGCATGAGTTTTTCGAGGATGGCGCGCAGCGCGCGGGCCCCCGTCTTGAGTTCGATGGCGCGTTTGCCGATCGCACGAATCGCATCGCGTGTGAACGACAGCTGCACGCCATCCATCGCGAAGAGCTTCGAATACTGCTTCACCATCGCGTTCTTCGTGCGGAGAAGAACCTGTTCGAGATCCTCGACCTTCAGTTCGTCGAGCACGGAGACGACGGGCAGGCGGCCGATGAATTCCGGGATCATGCCGAAGCGCACCAGATCCTCAGGCGCGACGGAGCGCATCATCTCGTCGGGCGACAGCTCGTGGTCCTTGTCGTTGATGTGGAAACCGAGCGAGCGCTGACCGAGACGCTTCTTGATCACCTGATCGAGGCCGACGAACGCGCCGCCGCAGATGAAGAGAATGTTCGAGGTGTTGACCTGGATGTATTCCTGGTTCGGGTGCTTGCGTCCGCCCTGCGGCGGGACGTTGCACACGGTGCCTTCGAGAATCTTGAGGAGAGCCTGCTGCACGCCTTCGCCGGACACGTCGCGCGTGATGGAGACGTTCTCGGTGGTGCGGCGGATCTTGTCGATTTCGTCGATGTAGATGATGCCGCACTCAGCTTTCTTGACGTCGTAGTTCGCCGACTGGAGCAGGCGGAGCACGACGTTTTCGACGTCTTCGCCGACGTAACCGGCCTCGGTCAGCGTCGTGGCGTCGGAAATGGCAAACGGCACGTCGAGGATCTTCGCGAGCGTGCGGGCGAGCAGCGTCTTGCCGGAACCGGTCGGGCCGACGAGGAGGATGTTGCTCTTCTCGACTTCGACGTCGGTGAACTCGGCCGGCATCTCGATGCCTTCGCGGGCGGCCTGGCTCGGGTCGAAGTTTAGGCGCTTGTAATGGTTGTAGACGGCGACCGAGAGGACCTTCTTGGCGTGATCCTGACCGATGACAAAATCGTCGAGGACTTTCTTGATCTCAGAAGGTTTTACCAGGCGGAAGGCCGGTTTGTTGGCGGTAGCGGCCTCAGCGGGGGCGGTCTTGACCTCACGGTCGATGATCGTCTTGCAGACGTTCACGCACGAGTCGCAGATGTAAACCCCTGGGCCCGCGATAATTTTGCGGACCTCGGCCTGCGATTTACCGCAGAACGAGCACAGGGTCATGCGCGACGATTTGGCCATGGTATAGTAGGTATCGGCCCCTAGAGCCGCTTAGTCGAGGGATTTTTCCCGCCGGATGCTGCGTTATGCCGCGCAGCTTATGCTGCGGCGGTCGTGCCAGCGATCTGCTGCGCGTCGCGCGTTGACGCCACCACGTGGTCCACGATGCCGTAGGCCTTGGCTTCGTCCGCGCTCATGTAGTAGTCGCGGTCGGAGTCCTTTTCGACCTGGTCGGCAGTTTTTCCGGTGTGCCTGGCGATGGCGTTGTTGAGAGTCTGGCGCCAGCGAAGGATTTCCTTCGCGGCGATCGCGATGTCCGCAGCCTGGCCGCCGGCGCCGCCGCTGGGCTGGTGAATCATCACGCGGCTGTTCGGCAGCGCGAAGCGTTTGCCCTTCGTGCCGGCAGCGAGGAGCACCGTGCTCATGCTCGCAGCCATGCCGATGCAGTAGGTGACGAAGTCACACTGCAGGAAGTTCATCGTATCGAAGATCGCCATGCCCGCTGTGACGCTCCCGCCCGGCGAATTGATGTAGAGCTGGATGTCCTTCTTCGGGTCCTCCATCTGGAGGAACAACATCTGCGCAATGACCACGTTGGCCACGCCATCGTCGATCGGAGTGCCGATGAAGATGATGCGATCCTTCAACAGGCGGCTGTAGATGTCCATCGACCGCTCGCCGCGGCCGGTGTTTTCGAGGACGATGGGAACGTAGTAGCTCATTTGGTGGCGGCTGCCGGTTTGACGGTAGCCTTGGACACCAGGAAATCAAGGGACTTGTCGAACAGGATCTGCTGCTGGATCGCGCGGACCTGCTCGCGGTCCTTGCCGAGCTGCTTCACGAGCTGGTCGGGTTTCTGACCGGAGCGCATCGCTTCGCGCATGAGCCACGTGTTGAAATCCTTGTCGTCGACCGTGAGCTTCTCGGTCTCGGCGATCTTCGCGAGCATCAGCTGCACCTTCACGCGCGAGACGGCGGCCTTCGACGCGCTGTCGAAGAGCTCCTTCTTGTTCTTCTCGAATTCCTCCTGCGGCACACCGCGGCGCATGTTCTCTTCGATGAACTGGCGGAGCACGCCGTCGCGCTCGCTGGCGATCAGGCTTTCCGGCACCGGGAAATTCGCCTGCGCGATCAGCGTATCGGTGATCTGGCGGCGCTGGTTGGCCTTGTTCTCGTATTCCTTGCGGCCGGTGAGGCTCGCCTTGATCTGCGCCTTCAACGCGTCGAGCGAGTCGACTTGGTTTTCCTTGAAAAATTTCTCGTCGAGCGGCGGCAGCGCGCGCTCGCGCACTTCCTGGACCTCGATCGCGTAGACGACCGCCTTGCCGGCGAGGGCCGGGACCGCGGCGAAGTCCGCCGGGAACGTCACCGTGACGTCCTTCTTGTCGCCCTTCTGCACGCCCGCGAGCTGCGTGCTCACGCCCGGCAGGAGGCCTTCGTTGGCGCCCTCGACTTCTTCCCAGGTCTGCGGAGCGGCGGCGTAGATCGCCTTGTCGCCGACGACGTCGGTCAACGGCTTGCCGTCGAGCGTGCCGGTGTAGCCGAAACGCACGTAGTCGCCCTTCGCGGCCGGACGCTCGGCGACCTTGAAGTCGGCGCGCTCGCTGCGGAGACCTTCGATGACCTTCTCGATCTCCTCATCGCTCGGCTCGGTCGAAGCCACTTCGGTCGAGATGCCGATGTATTCGGGCAACTTGATCTCGGGACGGATGTCGACCGTGACTTTCACCGCTGCGGCCTGACCAGGGGCGACCTCGCCCTCCTCGACGTCCACGATCGAGATCACGTCGAGCTTCGATTCCTCGAGGCCCTGGCGGTAAGCCTTGCTCACCACGCGGCCCTTGAACTCTTCCTTCAGCTCCTTCGCGAAACGCTTCTCGATCATCGCGACCGGCGCCTTGCCCGGACGGAAGCCGGGGATGCTCGCCTGCTTGGCGAACTCGCCGACCAGCGTCTTGTATTCGGCGTCCACTTCGCCCTGATCGAGCGTGATGGTGAGGATTTTGCGGGTCTCGTTGGTGTCGGTGATTTGAACGTTCACGGCTTTAAAAGTGGGTGCTTTTCTGAATGAAAAGAGGTCGAGGTAAGTCGTCGCGTGCAAGCCGGTCAAGAGCTGTTTCTGCCCGCGCTCCGCGGGCGCAAATCCCAAACGCCAAGTTCCAAATCTCAAAGAACCGAGCCTCACTTCATTAAACTACCCGTGATTGCCGCCATTTTGGCGTTTGGACTTTTGGGGGTTGAGATTTGGGGGGTTGGAGCGCTCGCTTCTCCGGCCCATCCTTTCGAGCTGATGTCCACTCTTGCTCAACTCCTTGCCGCGCACGGTTGTATCCTCGCGATCGACGCGGCGTCGACGACCGTGCAAGTCGGCCTGTTGCGCGTCGGCCAGCCCTCCCTCTGGTGCTCGAGCACCGACGAAGCCGGGAAAGCGCTCTTCGCACTGACCGATGAGACCCTGCGCGCCGCGAGCCTGACACTCGCCGACGTGCGCGCCTTCGTGTTCGACGCGGGCCCCGGCTCCATGCTCGGCACTCGCACGGTCGCGATGGCGCTGCGCACGTGGCAGGCACTCGCGCCGCGTCCGGCTTACCAGTTTCAGAGCCTGACACTCCTCGCCTACGAACTCGCCCGCGCCGGCCAATCCGGCGCCGTGATCGCGGATGCCCGCCGCGATACGTGGCACGTCGTCGAGTTCAACTCACCTGACCGCGTATCGTCGTTGCGCCGCGTCCCAACCACCGAACTCGCCGCCACCGTCACGCCGCTCTGGCAGCCCGCGGCATTCCGCGCTTGGGGCAAATCGCCGCGCGCCACGCAGGACCGCGCCTTCGATCTCGCGCTCCTTTTCGCCGCCCACGCCGACGTTGATTTGTTCGCCGCCACCGACACGCCCGACGCCTTCCAACACGAGGCGCCCGAATACAAGAAGTGGTCCGCGCAAGTCCACAGCGCCGCCACCGCGAATCCGAAATGAAATCGCGACCATCGCATGCGAAACGCTCCGCAAATGTAGCGCAGGCGTCCCGCCTGCTCCGGCCAGTCAGCAAGCGAGACGCCTGCGCTACCGCCGCCATCGCATGACCGCCTCCGCTCAACTTCCGCTGCGTTGCTGGGCGGAAATCGACCTCGCTGCGCTCGAGCGCAATCTCCGCCTCATCCGCGCCTCGCTCCCGCCGCACATCCGCTACGTCGCGGTCGTCAAAGCCGACGCCTACGGCCACGGACTGCCTCAGACCGCCGCGCGCCTCATGCACGCCGGCGCCGATCTCCTCGCGGTGGCGAACATCGCCGAAGCCGCGACGATCCGCGAATTGAGTCCGGATTTTCCCGTGCTGCTGCTCAGCGCCACCCTGCCCGACGAAGACCGCTACCTCGCCGAACTCGATCTCGCCGCCACCGTCTCGAGCCTCGACGAAGTGCGCCGCTTCGACGCCGCGGGTCGCGCGGCCGGTAAACCCATCGCGGTTCACCTCAAGATCGACACCGGCATGGGTCGCCTCGGCGTGTGGTTCGATCGCGCCCCTGAACTTTACCGCGCGATACGCGAATCGACACACCTGCGACTCGCCGGCGTGTTCACGCATTTCGCAAGCGCCGACGACGACCCCGCGTTCACGACCGAGCAACGGACGCTCTTCCTGCAAGCCTTGGCGGGCTGCGTCGGCCTCGATCCCGCGCACGTTCTCATCCACGCCGACAACAGCGCCGGCCTCGAAACCACGCCCGGCAACGGCGGACCGTTCAACGCCGTGCGCGTCGGTCTCCTGCAGTTCGGCGTTCTCCCGCACCCGCATTCGCTGCTCGCGCGCGTGCATACCGAGCCGGTCTTCAGTTTCCACGCTCGCATCGGACTCGTGAAGGAACTGCCCGCCGGCACCGGCGTCAGCTACGGCCGCACTCATCGTCTCGCGCGCGCCACGCGCATCGCGGTCGTCACGGCGGGCTACGGCGACGGCATTCCGCGCGCCGCCAGCAATCGCGGCGTCGTGCTCGTGCACGGACACCGCTGCCCGATTCTGGGGCGGGTTTGCATGGATCAAACCATCGTCGACGTCAGCGGTGTTCCCGACCTCGTGCAGTGCGGCGATCCCGTCGCGCTCGTCGGCCGCCAAGGCGACGAACAAATCTCGCTCGCCGACTTCAGCGCCGCCGCCGACACGATTCCGTGGGAAACCCTCACCTCGGTCACCAAACGCGTCGCCCGCCGCTACAAGACGGCACTCCAGTAGCGCGCGCTCCGAACGCATCGGTTCGTCACGCGAGCGAACGGACGTCGCACTCGAAAATTTCCTTTGTCCGCGAATTTCACGGATTGCGACGGATCACGCCTCGATGGTTCTCCGGGCAATCCGTGCCTTTCATCCGGGTCATCGGTGGAAAAAGAAACGCCCCGCGCGGCTTGCCCCGCACTCGCCGCCGTCTACCTTTTCGTCCGCTGAAACTTTCGCGACGCCGCGCGCGTCTCATCGGCAACCTTCCGCGCCCATGGCTACCGCCGCTGTTCATTCGCTTCGCTCGCTTTCCCCGCAAGAAGCCTGGCAACCCCTTCCCGCCTCCGAGTGGGATGAATCCGCCGCCCGCCACCTGCTGCGCCGCCTCGGATGGTCCGCGACGCCGGCGGAAACCGCCCGCGCCCTCGCCGACGGCCCCGCCGCCACGCTCAAACGCTACTTCGCCAAACCCGTCGCGTTCCCCAAACCCGCGCTGATCGCCCAACTCGAAGCCGACGGCCCCGAACTCTACCGCGCGATGGGTCGCGGAGATCCCGAGCAACGCCGCCTCGCACAACAGGACGCCCGCGAGCGCTCCCGCGAAGCGCTCGCCGACATGACGATCCAGTGGCTCCAACTCGCCGCGAAGCCGGAGCACGCGCCTTTCGAGAAATGGTGCCTCTTCCTCCAGGACGTCTGGGTCGTCGGCGCGGAGAAGGTGAAAAACTCCGCCCTGCTCTACCAACACCAGGAGTCGATCCGCCGCGGCGCGCTCGCCTCCGCGCCGCTGCTCGCGAAGGCCATGTCGCGCTCGCCGGCGATGATCGTTTACCTCGACCTGCAGCAAAGCAAAGCCGAGGCCCCGAACGAAAACTTCGCCCGCGAACTCTTCGAACTCTTCACGCTCGGCGAAGGCAACTACACCGAGGCCGACATCAAGCAGGCCGCGCGCGCCTTCACCGGCTACCGCCAAGTCGCGGGAAAATTCCAGTTTGCCCGCCGCCAACACGATACCGGCGCGAAGACCGTGTTCGGCCAGACTGGCAACTTCGACGGCGACGGCGTGATCGATCTCGTCTTCAAGCAGAAGGCCGCCGGAACCTTTCTCCCGCGCGAGATGGTGAAATTCTACCTCAGCGAGACGCCACTCCCAACCGAATACACCGACGCGCTCGGTGCGTGGTGGGCGCAACAGAATCACCAATTCGGCGCGCTGCTCGGCGCGTTTTTCTGCAGCCGCTTGTTCTACGCCGAAGAGTTTCGCGCCAACCACATCAAGAGCCCGATTCACTACTTCCTCGGCCTGACGCAGGACCTCGACCTCACGCCGGCACCGCTGGCCCGCCAAGTGATCGGCGCGTTGCGCTCGATGGGGCAGATGCCGTTCAATCCGCCCAACGTCCGCGGCTGGGTCGGCGGCCGGAATTGGATCAACTCCGCCACACTCGCGGCCCGCCGCAGTGTCGCCAACGCGCTGCTCAACCCGCTCAACGAAGCCAACCTCAACGCCGACGAAGTGTTCGAACTCGACGTCGCCGCAACGAACGGCCTCTCGAATTTCACGCTCGCAACGGATCGCCTCGACGCCTGGTCCAAGCTCCCGCCCGCCGAAGCCGCGCGCCAGCTGCTGACGCTCGCGCTGCCCTCGCGCCACGATCCCGCGCTCGCCGATCAACTCGCCGGCTTCCTCGCCAAATCCGGCGGCGGTTCGCCCCGCGCCCGCGTCCGCACCGCCCTCGCGACGCTCCTCGAGTCGCCCGACTACCAACTCTGCTGAAGTAGGTCCGGCTTCAGCCGGACCAAAGCGACTGCGACACCGCACTCCGCCACCGTCGACTTTCCATTTTAGTAGCCACAAAACGGCGCAAAAAATCCGATCGCACCGCACCTCACGACCGCGCGCCTATAGGCGCCCTCGAAACCTCCGCACGCTCCCAAATTCTTTGCGCCTCTTTGTGGCAATCCTCCTTCCGCCTCCGTCCCCCGATGAACAACCCGCACCCCTTCCTGCCGTCCACGCGCCGCGAGTTTCTGAAATACACCGGCCGCGGCATCGGCCTGCTCGCGTTCAGTCGCTTTGCGCCGTCGTTCATCGTTGAGTCGGTCGCCGCCGAGGCGCCAGTCGCCGAGAAGGACCGCACCATTCTCGTCCTCGTCCAACTCGCGGGCGGCAACGACGGTCTGAACACCGTCGTGCCTTTCGCCGACCCGAACTACCGCCGCCTGCGCCCCACCCTCGGGCTCGCGCAATCCGATCTGCTTTCCGTCAGCGACCGTATCGCGCTGCACAAATCCTGCGCGCCGCTCCACGCGCTGCTGCAGGACGGCAAACTCGGCATCGTGCAGAATGTCGGCTACCCGAACCCAAACCGTTCGCACTTCCGCTCGACCGAAATCTGGGAAACCGCCGCCAATTCCGACCAGACGCTCGCGACCGGCTGGGTCGGACGCTATTTCGACAACGCCTGTGCCGGCGCCCCGAGTGACGCCCCGCGCGGCGTCAGCATCGGCAACGAGGTGCCACAGTCATTCCTGAGCGAGCAAAACCACGCCACCTTCACGCTTCCGCCCGGCGGGCGCGGCGGTCGCGGCAGCCGCGAAAACCTCGCGCTCCTCGAGAGCATGCTCCAGCGCCCCGCGGCCACCGGCGGACACGACGATCACGAGCACGACAACACGAGTTACCTCCGGCACACGATGATGGACGCACTCGTGACGGAAAAACGCTTTCAACGCATCCTCGCCGACTACCGCCCGGGCGCCGAGTATCCCGGCAATGGTTTTGCGAGTTCGCTGCGCAACGTCGCCGCGCTCATCGCCGCCGGCAACGCCACGCGCGTTTATTACGTCTCGCTCGGCGGCTTCGACACCCACGCCAATCAGGCCGGCCAGCATGCCCAGTTGCTCAAGCAACTCAGCGAAGGCCTCGCGGCCTTTCAGCGTGATCTGGAGAGCAAGCGACTCGACGGCCAGGTGCTCACGATGACGTTCTCCGAGTTCGGCCGCCGCCCGAGCGAGAACGAGAGCAAAGGCACCGACCACGGCACCGCCGCACCGCTCTTCGTGCTCGGCTCGCGCGTCAAAGCCGGCCTGCACGGCACCGCGCCGAACCTCGAACTGGAACACAATCAGGACCTCACGTTCTCGACCGATTTCCGCGCCGTCTACGCCACCGTGCTCGACCGCTGGCTCGCCTGCGATTCGCAAAAAATCCTCGGCACCAAGTTCGCCCCGCTCGCCTTCGTCTGAGGGCATATTGGCACGCCGGCTCCGCCGCGGCGGCGCTCATGCCAGACCGCTTGCGCCGATCGTCGCCGGCGGTCGGACGTAGGATGACCAGTTTGACATTTGACTTGGCTCTCGGGTGCTCCGAGCACCTCTTACGTCGCCCCGGGCCAGCGCGACGCAAGCGGCTATTCACCGCCTGCAACCTCAGCGCTCCCACCGATGTCCTTCGCCACTTGCTTCCCGTCCGTGCCGCAGTTCCTCGTGCCCGCGACCCTCGCTTTCGCCGGCGGATTCGGCGGCGCCCTAGCCGCAATCCGCACGCCGACGGTCAACGAGGTCATCGTGCCGTTCACCGGCCGAAAAGTGAAACTCGGGTTCCTGGGCGACATCTTGATCGGCATCGGCACCGGCTTGGCCATCTACGCCTTCAACGCCGTCTTTCCGTCGTCGTCGGGCGAAAAAATACAGACTCCCGACGTCGATGTTTTGCTGCGGTTCTTCGGTCTTGGTCTGATTGCGGGATTCGCCGGCGTCCGCATCCTCGACAAGCTGGCCGCAGAGATGCTGAAGCAGAAAGTCAATGACCTCGAGACGAAGACCGCCGCCCAACATGCCGAGGTCCAGAAGCAACTCGAGATCGCCCGCCTGCTCTCCGACGGGCGCGACTTCTATTACAAGAAACTCTATAAGAGTGCCGTGGAAGCCTACGATAAAGTGCTCGCGCTCGAGCCCGAGAGTCCGAAAGCCCGAGTGAACAAGGCCGCCGCACTCAACTCGCTGAACCCGCTGAACCACCAAGAGCCCGTCCAGCTGATCAACGCGGCTCTCAACACCGATCCCAAGGTTCCGTTCGGCTACTACAATCGGGCCTGTATCAAGGCGCTGAACCCCTCCGCCTACAAAACCGCGGAAGTGCTCGCCGATCTGGAGAAAGCCATCGCGGACGACCCGTCCAACAAGGTGCTCGCAGCCGACGATCCTGACTTCGCTTCGGTGAAAGATGAACCGCGATTCAAAAGCCTCATTGGGTGACCGATGCGTCGCCCGTCGGCGAATGGACGATGCGCGCGCCGCCGCCTATCGCGACGAACCGTGACCGCCGCATGCGACGTGCGATCATTCGGATGCCGAGCTGACGAACCGTGACGGCACGGCAAACTCGTAGAGGCATGCGGCCGTGGGCGCACGATGCCTCGAGCGTAGGCAGATTATTCCGCCGGCTTGCCGATGCCGGAGGCCTTGAAGCCGATCTTTCGGAGCGCAGCGAGATCGAGGATGTTGCGGCCGTCGAAGATGAAGGCCGGCTTTGGCATCGCCTCGTAGATTTTCGCGTAGTCAAGTTTCTTGAACTCGTCCCACTCGGTCACGACCGCGATGGCATGCGCGCCGGCGCAGGCCTCATAGGCGGATTGCGCCACGCTCAGGCGCTCGTTGGCGCAGCCCTTGCCGAGAACGTCGACGAGAATTTCGTCGGCCGGAACCTTCGGGTCGTAGATGCAGACTTTGGCATGCTCGGCGAGCAGGTCGCGGCAAACATTGATCGCCGCAGTCTCGCGGGTGTCGTTGGTGTCCTTCTTGAAGGCGAAACCAAGGACCGCGATTTTCTTGTCGGCGACCGTATTGAACAGATCCTTCACGATGCGCGAGGCGAAGCGTTTCTTCTGCCAGTCGTTCATCGCGACGACGCTGCTCCAGTAGGCGGCGACCTCGGGCAGGCCGAAGGATTCGCAGAGATAGCTGAGATTGAGAATGTCCTTCTGGAAGCAGGAGCCGCCGAAGCCGACGGAGGCCTTGAGGAATTTCGGGCCGATGCGGCTGTCCTTGCCGATCGCGTTCGCCACTTCGTCAACGTCAGCGCCGGTCGCTTCACAGAGGGCCGAGATCGAATTGATCGAGGAAATGCGCTGCGCGAGGAACGCGTTGGCCACGAGCTTCGAGAGTTCGGACGACCACAGGTTCGTGGTGATCACGCGCTCGCGCGGCACCCAACGGGCATACACGGAGGCCAGCGCCTCGACGGCCTTGTCACCCTCAGGCGTGCGCTCGCCGCCGATAAGCACGCGATCGGGCGCGATCAGATCCTGCACCGCAGTCCCTTCAGCGAGGAACTCGGGATTCGACAGCACCTGTGCGTGCAAGCCCGTGCCGTTCGAAGCGAGGATCGAGCGGATCGTGTCTGCGGTCTTCACGGGAATCGTCGACTTCTCGACGATGATTTTCGAACCCGTGGCATGCTGCGCGATCGTGCGGGCCACCGATTCGATGTAACGCAGGTCAGCAGCGCGGCCCGCGCCGACACCGTAGGTTTTCGTCGGCGTATTGACCGCAACAAAGATGATGTCAGACGACTTGATGTTGCCCGCCACGTCGGTCGAAAAATGGAGGTTCCGGCCGCGCGCCTGGCGCACCACGTCATCGAGGCCTGGCTCGTAGATCGGCAGTTTGTCGCTGTTCCATGCGGCGATGCGTCCGGCGTTCATGTCGACGACATTCACCTCAATGTCCGGGCACTTGAGCGCGATCATCGCCATCGTGGGACCACCGACGTAACCAGCACCGATGCAGCAGATTTTCATAGGAAAGATTCGGCAGGTTGGCTGCGGCGCAGCGAGAAACCAAGGAAGATTTTCTCGCGAGCGACGCACCGCACCGGGGGCGCGGTGAACCGGTGGGCAAAGCAGCGGGAGCTTCCAGCTCCCACTTCCTACTCTCGCCCAAACCACGGGAGCTGGAAGCTCCCGCTACTTTCGGCATCAAAACAAAAGCCGCGGCGTGAGCCGCGGCTTCGGGAGGGTTGGCGAGGCGCGCGGGACGCGCTCAGGCCGGGGTCGGCGCCGGCGCAGGTGCGCCCGGAGCATCGGACGCCGGCGTGGAGCGATCGGCGGGTTTCGATGACGATTCACGCGGCGGCGGCTTGCTCGTGACGATCGGCGACTTGATCTCGCCGTGCTGCAGGATCTCAAGCACGTGCTTGCCCTCGATCGTCTCGTGTTCGAGCAGCGCTTGGGCGATCTTGTCGAGCGGAGTGCGGTGATCGCCGATGATCTGCTGCGCGCGCTTGTATTCGCTGTTCAGGATGTCGGAGACCGCGGTGTCGATTTTGCGCGCCGTGTCTTCGCTTAAGTGCTCGGAGCGCGTGATGTCGCGGCCGAGGAACACCGTGTCCTGATTATTGCCCATCGCGACGGGCCCGAGTTCGCTCATGCCGTAGTCGCACACCATCGCGCGGGCGATGCGGGTCGCCTGCTTGATGTCGCCGTAGGCGCCGTTGCTGAAATCGCCCGTGACGAGCTCTTCCGCAATGCGTCCGCCCATCGCCATGCAGATTTGATTCAGCATGCGCTTCTTCGGCTGCGTGAGAATGTCCTTCGACGGCAGATAAGTCGTGGAGCCGAGGCTCTGACCGCGCGGGATGATCGTGACCTTGTGCACGGGCATCGTGCCGTCATCGAGGACAGCTTGGATGATCGCGTGGCCGGCTTCGTGCCAGGCGACGAGACGCTTCTCGGCATCGTCCATGACGCGGCGGCGCGAGAGGCCCCAGAGAACCTTGTCGCGCGCCTCATCGACGTCGGTCATGTCGACCTTCTTCTTGTTGCGGCGCGCGGCGAGAAGCGCGGCTTCGTTGAGGAGATTGGCGAGTTCGGCACCGGAGAGACCGGGCGTGCCGCGCGCGATGACCGCGAGGTCGACGTTGTCAGCCAGCGCGATCTTGCGCGCGTGAACGCGGAGAATCTGTTCGCGCCCCACGATGTCGGGCAAGTCGATCGTGACCTGACGGTCGAAGCGGCCCGGGCGGAGCAACGCGCTGTCGAGCACGTCGGGGCGATTCGTCGCGGCGATGATGATGATGCCTTCCTGAGTGTCGAAGCCGTCCATCTCGACGAGCAGCGAGTTGAGCGTCTGTTCGCGCTCGTCGTTGCCGCCACCGAGACCGGCGCCGCGCTGCCGGCCGACGGCATCGATTTCGTCGATGAAGATCAGGCAGGGCGCGTTCTTGCGGCCTTGCTCAAACATGTCGCGCACGCGGCTCGCACCAACGCCGACAAACATTTCCACGAAGTCAGAACCGCTTATCGAGAAGAACGGCACGTCCGCCTCGCCGGCGATGGCCTTCGCGAGCAGCGTCTTGCCGGTGCCCGGAGGGCCGACCATGAGGATGCCCTTCGGGATGCGGCCACCGATCTTCTGGAACTTCTTCGGGTCCTTCAGGAACTCGACGACTTCGCTGACTTCTTCCTTCGCCTCGTCGCAACCGGCGACGTCGGCAAACGTAAGGCGGTCCTTCTCGCGAGTGAGCAGCTTGGCGCGGCTCTTGCCGAAACTCAGCGCGCCCTTGCCCGCGTTGCGGAGCTGGCGGACGAAGAGGAAATAGAGCAGGCCGATGACGATGACGAACGGCAGGATGTTGTAGACCAGCTGGGTCATCGCGGTCGTCGCGGGCTTTTCCACGAAGGCCTGCGAACGCTGCAACCGCTCAAAGTTGCCATCGGTCAGTCGGCCGGTGGCGTAAAACGCGTCGGTCATTCCGGCTCCCTCTTTTTCCGCCGGCAGCGACGACGCCTTCAGTTTGCCCACGACGCTATACCAGTCACGGCCTCCCGACGGGTCAGGCTGGATGGAGCCGGAAAGAATTTTGCCCTGTTCAGCCAGTTCGATGACCTGCGGCATCTTGATCTGCGCGGGCTGGGCGGACTTGGCGGGATTAAAATAGAAGAGCGCGACGATCGCCGCAATGATGGCCAGCCAGATGAGCATGACCTTCGGCTGGAAACTCTCCGGGGGCAGGTTCTTCAGGGGGCGCCGTTTCTTGTTGTCGTCGTATTCGGGCATTCGGGTGAGTGGGACTGGGGTCGGAACGTTGAGGTTCCCCTAGGATAAGTCAAATGAAGGCCCGGAGGAAATTCGTCCCGAAATCGGAACGAAATTACCGCGACTGAAGGGACAATTTCCCGCGCCGCACGACCGCGAACGCGTGGGCACCGAGACTGAACTTCGTGTCGCGCCCGCGCTCGATCGCCGCGAGCAACTGCTCGAAGCCTTGTCGCGACAAATCCGTGTCCGCCCGCACGGCGAGCAACCAGCGGTGCAACGCCCTCCGCCAGAGCGCGCGGGGCTTCTTGTCGAGGAGCCGCAGATTGAGTTCACCGCGACGGAGCGGGGCAAGTTCGTCCAGCCACGCCTCGAGCGCCGCGTCATCCTCATCGAGTCGCTCGCGCGATAACGCGGCACCAGCGAGGGCATCGCGCCCGGTCGCTTTGATCCACGCCGGCAACACCGAACGCCGCACGCGATTGCGGAGGTAGAGGTCCGCCCCATTCGTCGCGTCCTCGCACCAGCGCGCACCGCACGCGCGCAACGCCGCCACCAGGTCCGCCTTCTTCAAGCTTAGCAGCGGCCGCAGGTGCACCCGGCCTTCCGCCTGTTCCTGGACCGGCCGCGGCGCCGCCAGACCGCCCGTGCCGCTGCCGCGCGCGAGACGCATCAGCATGGTCTCGGCAATGTCATCCTGCTGGTGCCCCAGCCAAAGGAGGCGAAGCTTTCGCCGTTTCATTTCGCGCGCGAAGAATCGATGCCTCGCCACGCGCGCTTCGGCCTCACTGGCATCCCGGCGAGCATCGCGCCAACGCGCGGTGACAAACTTCACCCCGAGCGCCGTGCAGACGTCGCGGCAGAATTTCTCGTCCGCATCCGCCGCGCGCCCGCGCAAACGATGGTTGAAATGCAGCGCGACGAACTTCCGCCCCCAACGTCCCTCGGCTTCGGCCCAGAACAGTAAGAGCAACGCGAGCGAGTCGGCACCGCCGGAAAACGCGACCGCCCAACGCGGGTGTGTCGCGCGCGAACGCGGGCGCCGCCGCTGCTCGCGCTCCCAATCGGCAAGCGCGTAGCTCATCGCGGTCGGATGCAGGTCGCGGTGCGAGACACGTTGCGCGAAAGCTGCGGCGACGGCGGGCCAGTCGATCCTCGAACGTCTCCCCCTCCCTCCCGATGATCTTCGTTCGCGTGTCATTCTGAGCGGAGCGAAGAATCCAGAATGACGGTCGCTGCGTTCATGAACCTGGATTCTTCGCTCCGCTCAGAATGACAGGTTGCGTGAATGGGCGCTACGACCGGAGTCGTAGCGACAAAACCGTCCGCTCACTTGAAGCTCAAAAACTCCTTGCCGAAATACGGCACGAGCGCCGCGGGAATCTTCACGCGACCGTCCGGCTGCAGGTTGTTTTCAAGCAGCGCAGCGAGCACGCGCGGCACGGCGAGGCCGGAGCCGTTCAGCGTGTGCACGAGCTCGGGTTTGCCCGTTTCCTGATTGCGGAAACGGATCTGCGCGCGGCGCGCTTGGAACGCTTCGAAATTCGAGCAGCTCGACACTTCGAGCCAGCGCTTCTGACCCGCGGCCCAGACCTCGAGATCGTATTTCTTCGATTGGGAGAATCCGAGATCACCGCCGCACATCAGCAGCACGCGGTAAGGCAGCTCGATTTTGCGCAGCAGGCGCTCAGCGTCGTCGCGCAACGCGTCGAGCTCCTCGTAGCTCCTGGTCGGGTGAACCCACTTCAGCAGCTCAACCTTGTCGAACTGGTGCAGGCGATTCAGGCCGCGCACATCCTTGCCGTAGCTGCCCGCCTCGCGGCGGAAACACGGGGTGTAGGCGCAGCGCTTGATCGGCAACGCGCTCTCGTCGACGATCTCGTCGCGAAAGAAATTCGTGAGCGGAACCTCTGCCGTCGGCACGGCAAACAGCCGATCGGGCGTCGTCTCATACATCTGCCCTTCCTTGTCCGGCAGCTGGCCGGTGGCGGTGGCGCTGGCCGCGTTGACGAAGATCGGCGGAGCGACCTCGGTGTAGCCGGCCTTCACGTCCTCATCCAAGAAGAACTGCAGCAGCGCACGCACGATCTTCGCGCCGTCGCCAACGTAGAACGGAAAACCCGCGCCCGTGACTTTCGCGCCGCGACCGAAATCGAGCAGATTCTCGAAACCCTTGATCTCCCAGTGCGGCTGTGCGGCCGGCGAGACGGCGTTCACGTCGCCGTGCGTGGCGAACACGACGTTCTGCTCCGGCGTCTTGCCCTCGGGCACCGACGCGTGCGGCACGTTCGGCAGCGTCAGCATCGCTTCGCGCCATTTCTCTTCGACGGCCTTCAGGCCTTCTTCACGCGCCTTCACTTCGGCGGAAACCGCCTTCATTTCCTGCACCTTGGCCAGGAACTCCGGCGAGCCCTTCTTCAGCGCAGCCATCTCGGTGTTGGCGGCCTTCTGCTTGGCCCGCAGCTGCTCCACCTCACCGAGCTGCGAACGCCACGCGTGATCGAGCGCCAGCACCGCATCGAGATCGACGTCGAGGTGCTTCTTGGCAATGGCGGCACGGACAACATCCGGCGTTTCGCGAAGGACTTTGGGATCGAGCATAGGAGCGACGATTAACCGGGGAACGCCGCGCCCCAGCAAGGCGATTTTGAGAGCTAACTACCGGCCGTCGAGGTGGAGCGCGTTGACCCCAACGCGCTGGAGAACGTTCCACGCATGCCGAGCGCATTGCGGTCAATGCGCTCCACCTTTGGCCGCGACCAGCCGATCGACCTGCGCGCAGACCCCGTCGACCGTGATCAAATCCATCGCGCGTGCGTCATGCACGCGTTGATGCCAGCCGGGCTGCGCCGTGCCGAGAAATTGCTGCGCCGCCTCCGCGTAACGATCCACGCAGTAGCGCTGTTCCGGCCAAGGCCCCGTCAGCGCCGAGCGCGCGACCGCGTAAAGTCCCACCACCGGCGTGCCGACCGCCGCGGCGAGGTGCACCGGACCGGTGTCCGGCGCCAGCAATCCTTCGGCGCCCGCCAGCACCGCCGCGAGCGTGCGCACCGACGTGCGCCCGGCCAGATTCAGCGCCGGCACTTTCAATTGCGCCGCCACGGCGTCGGTCAGCGCTTTCTCGGCGGCACCCGCGCCGCCCGTCAGCACGATCTTCCAGCCGGTCGTGCGGACGACGTGCTCGGCCACGGCGGCGTAGCGCTCGGCGCGCCAGTTGCGCTCCGGTTTGCTCGCGGCCGGGTTGACGACGAAATATTTTCCGTAACCAAGCAGCGCGTGCGCCGCCGTGGTATCTATCGTGCCCAGGGGCAACGCCAGTCGCCGCACATGGTTCTCCGGGGCCACGCCGAGCGCCTCCGCGAACGCCAAAAAACCGTCCGCGAGATGCTGGTCGCGATACGGGACGCGTTCGCTCACGAAAAGCCCGTGCAAATCGCGCCCGCGCCGCGCATCGAATCCGATCTTCCGCCGCGCCGGCACACACGCGTGCACAAGGTTCGCTCGAAAACTCGCCTGCGCCGCGAGCAACACATCGAAGTCGCGCCCGCGCAACGTGCGGCGCAACGCGAGGTAATCCCCGAGCTTCATCGGCCGCGGCACCGTCACGAACTCCACGCCATCGAGACCGAGCAGCAGCTCGCGCGTCATGCCGCTCGTGATCCAGGTGAGCTGCGCGTCGGGGAAACTCCGCCGCAGCGTTTGCACGAGCGCGGTCGCGAGCACGACGTCGCCGAGCGCCGAGAGGCGCACGAGACAAATGCGGCGCGGAGAAGTAGGGCCGGTTTTAACCGGCCCCGCAGCGCTCACGTTCGGTGCCTCAGTCAGCGAATCACGCTGGTCCGGGCCGGCTGAAGCCGGCCCTACCCCGCTGCGCTCGCCACGAGCTTCGCTCATCGCTCCGAGGAGATCTCGCGCGCGGAGCGCGGAGCGCTCTCCGTCTCCAGGCGGCGCTTCAGCCGCGCGAAGACATCGCGTGCCGCCAGCAGGCGCATATCTCCCACCGGCGCCTGAATGTAGAAATTTGTCGTGCTCGTGAGCGGATAAGGCCCGGAAAGGCGCGGATCGGTCGGACCGAAAATGCCCAGCGTCTTCACCCCGAGCGCCGCCGCCAGCTGCAGCGGGCCGGTGTCGTTGGAAACCACCCAATCCGCATGCGTGATGAGCGCCGCGAGCGAGTTCAGGCTGGTGTTGCCCGTCAAGTTGACGAACGCGCCGTCCGGAAACGCTTCCTTGCACGGCAGGTAATGCGAGCCCGCCCACACCACCTTGCGCCCCGCCTCACGCACGAGCAGCGACGAGAGCTGCGCGAACTCCGGCCAGCGTTTGTCCTCGCGACGGCTCTCGGGAAACATGAGCACCGGACGCAGGCCGTTGCGCTTCTCCATGAACGACAGGTTGAGTTTGCCGAAATCCCGGAAGTGCAGCGGACCGTGCAACTCAGGTTTGGCATCCACCGTGACGAGGAACTGCAGCAGCGTCTCCAGCGGATGATGCGGGCCGGGCGTCGATGCGCCGATCTTCTCACTGTAGAAAAACGTGGCTCCTTCGCGCGCATCGGCGCGACCGAGCTTCCGCTTCGCGTGCGTCCACTTGATCATCAGCCCGGAGCGCAGCAGTCCTTGAAAATCCCACACCGCATCGAAGTGCCGCGCGCGCACCTCACGCATCAGCTGGAAAAAGCCGCGCACACCACCGAGCCGGCGAAACACGAAAATCTGATCCACCACGCTGCTCGAGCGCACGAGCGGCGCGAACACATCGCGCACGATCCACGACACACGCCAATCCGGCTGCTGCGCCTTCAGCGACGCCGTGACCTGCAAGCCGTGCACGATGTCGGCAAGCGAGGCGGGTTGGATGATGAGCAGTTCGCGCATGGAGCCGGCGGAGAAATTCCTTTCAACCACCAGCGAGTTAGGTTTCATCCGACTTCGCCGAAGGCAAATTCAATCACCTTGAGCAGGAAAAATTTGAAGCAATTCAGCGACGCGTCGCCACACGCGATCGGCAGATGGGCACCGCGCTTGGACGTAGGGCCAGCCTGCGACTGGCCCGGTCCGATCGAAGACCGGACCTCCTTGCTCCACCATGGTTAAGCTCGCCCTCCAAACCACGGGCTGGGTCCTCGCTCACCTGCCTGTCGCGATGCTCCGCGTGCTCACGTGGCTGGTCGCCGTCGGCTTTTATTTTCTCGTGCCGAGCCGCCGTCGGTTGATGCACTCGAATCTGCATCACGCGTTCCCCGATCGCTCCGCGGCGTGGCGCCGCACCACCGCGCGCGAATGTATCCGGCGCTTCGTCGAGACCGCTTTCTACTCGCTGGCGAGTCCGTATCTGAGCGCCGATCGAGTGCGCCGCATCGTGCGCGGCACCGACTCGCTGCGCGCCGCGTTCGCGGCGCATCGCGCTCAACCGCAGGCCACGCTGTTCTGCTCGCCGCATTTCGCCCACTGGGAAGCGCAGACGACGCTCTCGCTCCTCGTCGACGGACCGTTTCCGGAATTCGCGTCGATCTTTCGGCCAATCGACAATCCGTCGGCTGACGAGTTCATCCGGCACACGCGCGAGCGCTTCGGCATGCGCCTGCTGTCGCGCAAACAAGGTTTTCAGGAGGCCGTGAAAATCCTCCGTCGCCACGGCTTCATCGGCATCCTCCACGATCAAAACGCCGGCGACCAGGGCGCGCTCACGCTGCTTTTCGATCGCGTTTGCTCGACGACCGAACTGCCCGGGCTGCTCGCGACGAAGTTCAACGCCGCCGTTTACGTCATCTACCCGCGCTACCTCGGTTTCTGGCGCGTCGAGTTGCACGTCGAACGCATCGCGCACGACGACACGGCCGAGGGCGTCACGATCGCGCTGAATCGCTGGCTCGAAGAAAAACTCCGTGCCGACGAGAACCAGTGCACCTCCTGGCTGTGGGGACATCAGCGCTGGAAAAACCAGGACGCGCCGCACGCCCGCTTTCGCCTCGGACAAAAGCGCAACTTCCTCGCCGACGAGCTGCGCCTGCGCGGCCTCGCTGCCCTGCCCCGTCGCACGCGGCTGTGGGTGCGCCTTCCCAACTGGCTCGGCGACGTCGTCATGGCGCTGCCGCTGTTGCGCGCGATCCGCGCCGCTCGACCGGATGCCGAGATCACTTTCGTCGCCAAAGCCGCCTACCTGCCGCTGCTCGAGAAACTCGCGCTGGGCGATCATCACCGTGCGCTCCCGAAGGCCGGCGGCCTCGCCTACTTCGCGGAGTTTCGACGCGCGCGCGAGGACTTCGTCGACTGCTACCTGCTCTTCACGAACTCCACGCGCGGCGATCTCGAAGCCTGGTGCACCCGCGCGCGTCAACGTTTCGGCCTCGTGCGCTCCGGCCACCTGCGTCCGTTGCTCACGCACCGCTTTGAGCTCCCGCAGGGCTACGACGAAGCGAAAAATCACCAGCTGGCACTGTGGACGGATTTTCTCCGGCGCTTCGGCCTCGACCAGCCCGCTGATCTGTCGCCGCTGCAGCTGTCAGCGACCAGCGATCAGCGGTCAGCCGTGGCACCGATTGGCCTGATCTGCGGCTCGGAGAACACGCCCGAGAAACGCTGGCCGGTGGAGCACTGGCGGGCGCTGATCGCCGCGCTGCCCGATCGAAAGTTCGCCCTTTTCGGCACGCCGAACGATCGCGCGATCACCGACGCGATCGCGGCCGGTTTCGGCGAACGCGTGGAAAATCTCGCCGGCAAGACCGGCCTCGTCGAGTTCGCCGAGCGCCTTCAGGCCAGCGCGCTCCTCGTGGCCAACGACACCGGCGGCATGCATCTCGCCAACGCCCTCGGCGTGTCCGTGATCGGCCTGTTCGGCCCCACGAACCCTGTTCGCACCGGCCCCGTGTTCGCCGCGCCGAAGATCCTCCTGCAACCGCCCGGCTGCCCGCCCACCGGCGGCGGCTCGCTCGCGGACCTGCGTCCCGAAACCGTCGCCGCCGCCGTAAACCAAGTCCTCGCCACCGCACGCTTGTAGCGCCTCGACCAAATCGAAATTCGAAAATACTCCGTGCCCCTCCTCGACGTCACCGACCTCCGCACCCATTTCCACACGCGCAGCGGCGTTTACCGCGCGGTGGACGGCGTGAGCTTCGCGGTCGATCGCGGCGAGACGCTCGGCATCGTCGGCGAATCGGGCTCAGGTAAATCCGTTACGTGTTACTCGCTGATGGGCCTGATCCCGCAGCCGCCCGGCCGGATCGCGAGCGGCCGCGCGCTGTTCGACGGCACCGACCTGCTGCACTGCTCGCCGGCCGAGGCGCGCGCCATCCGCGGGAAGCGCATCGCGATGATTTTTCAGGACCCGATGACCTCGCTGAATCCCTACCTTCGGATCGGCGAGCAGATCATCGAGCCGCTGCTCATTCACGAAAAAATCAGTCGCGCCGACGCACTCGCCCGCGCGCGCGCGATGCTCGAGGAAGTCGGCATCAACGAGCCCGACCGGCGCCTCCAGCAATACCCACACGAATTTTCCGGCGGCATGCGCCAGCGCGTGATGATCGCGATGGCACTAATCACGAATCCCGAATTGCTCATCGCCGACGAACCGACCACCGCCCTCGACGTCACGGTGCAGGCGCAAATTCTTGAGCTGATCAAGAAACTCCAGCGCGAGCACGGCATGGCGGTGATCTTCATCACGCACGATCTCGCGGTGGTGTCCGGCCTGTGCGATCGCGTGCAAGTGATGTATGCCGGCCGCATCGTCGAGCGCGCGCCGACTCGAGCGATCTTCACCGCACCGAGCCATCCTTACACGCAGGCGCTGCAACGCTCGATCCCCGCGCTTCAACCCAAGGGCGAAGCGCTCTACACGATTCCCGGCCTGCCGCCGGATCTTTCGAAACCGCTCGCCGGCTGCCCGTTCGCGCCGCGCTGTCCACACGCCGTGGACTATTGCCACCGCGATCCAGTGGCGCTGCTACCCGTGCGGCCCGAGCAGGAAAGCGCCTGCCTGCGCGTGCAACGCGGAGAAATCAGACCGTGAGCCCACGACACACAAAGAACACACGGAAATGACCCTCGAAACCTGTCATTCTGAGCGCAGCGAAGAATCCACGACGGCGGCATCGCGTTCGATCGCGTGGATTCTTCGCCGCGCTCAAAAATGCGGGCGGCTGGACAAAGTCTCCGCCCACCTCAATTCGGTGTTTTCCACGTATTCCGTGGGCCATCTCCATGTCTGACCCGCTCCTCGAACTGCGCAACGTGCAGACCCACTTCCCGGTGGAATCGGGCTTCCTGTTGCGCCGGCAGACCGGCACCGTGAAGGCCGTCGACGGCGTCTCACTGTCCCTCGCCCGCGGTGAGGTTGTGGGCCTCGTGGGCGAGTCCGGCTGCGGCAAGTCCACGCTCGCCCGCACGATCATGCAACTCGTGCCCACGACCGGTGGCAGCGTGGTCTTGGGCGGCAAACAACTCACCGGCGCCTCCGTCGCCGAGGTGAAGGCTGCGCGACGCGACATGCAGATGGTTTTTCAGGACCCGTTTGCGTCGCTCAACCCGCGCATGACGGTGTTCGACACGCTCGCCGAGCCGCTACGCGTCCACGGCGTTTGCGCCTCGAGTGAAATCCCCGCCCGCGTCGCGCGGCTCATGGGATTGGTCGGACTCGCCTCCCGCTTCTCGCGCAAATACCCGCACGAATTCTCCGGCGGCCAACGCCAACGCATCGCGATCGCTCGTGCCCTTGCGCTCGAGCCGCAGCTCATCATCGCCGACGAACCTGTCTCGGCGCTCGACGTTTCGATTCAGGCGCAGATCCTCAATCTCCTCGCGACGCTCGTCCGCCAGATGAACCTCTCGCTGCTGTTCATCGCGCACGACCTCTCGGTCGTGAAACACATCAGCGATCGCGTGGCCGTGATGTATCTCGGCAAGATCGTCGAACTCGGACCCGCCGCTGAAGTGATCGAACGCCCGCGGCATCCCTACACCCGCGCGCTCATCAGCGCGATTCCGACCGTGCGCCCCGAGGACGGCCGCGAGCGCATCGTTCTCGCCGGCGATCCGCCTTCGCCCATGAACCCGCCCAGCGGCTGTGCGTTTCACCCGCGCTGCCCCTACGTCCGCGAAAAATGCCGGCCGGCCGTGCCGCCGCTTCTGCCCGCCGGCCCGGATCACACCGCCGCCTGCGTGCGGCTGGACGAGATCGATTAAAATCCGCGCGGCCCCAAATCAGCCCACTGACACACCGTTGTCAGCAGCAGCGACTATCTTGTCGTGATGAAAACCGACTCCCTCGCCGCTCGTCGCGAGTCTCTGCGTGAACTGCGCACGATTCCCGGCATCGGTCCGAGCCTCGCGCTCGACCTTTATTCCCTCAGCATTCGGCGCGTCGCCGACCTCAAGGCGAAAGATCCCGAGAAACTTTACCGTCGTCTCGAGCGCCTCACCGCCGCGAAGCAGGACCGCTGCGTGCTCTACACCTTCCGCTGCGCGATCTATTTCGCCAAAACGAAAAATCCGCGACCCGAGCGCCTGCTCTGGTGGAATTGGAAGGACGCGCCCATCCGGAAGCCCCACGCGCGCCGCGATCGTCGGGACCGATTGAAGCCGGTCCTGCTCACCGCTGCGGCACCACGCGCACGAAATCCGAATACGCGATCCGCAGGTCCTCTTCGATCGACTTGAAGAAAAAGAGCCGTCCGCGAAAACGAGACCACGACGCGCGCGGCAAGGACGGGCGCCCCTCCGCGGGCGGCGAGAACTCCATCGTGACTTCGAGTTCGGTCATCTTCACGCCGATCGCCGGCGAGAAGGGCCCCGCCAGCCGCAACGTGAACGCCTGCACGCTCGCCGGCTGCTTGGTGAACTTCAGATCGAGCACGAGATGCGCGAGCAGCGGCTCCTTCAAATCCTCGCGAAACCGTCCGCGAAATTCCGCCGTCGCCGCGTCCTCGCGCAGCAGCGTAAAGCTTCCGCGATCGAGGTCACCCTTCTCGAACGTCGCCCGCGCCGTCGGCGGCGTGCTGCTCGCCTTGTAGCGCAGGTAGCGCTCGATTTCCTCCGCCGTCGGCGCGCGCCCGTCGCGCTGAAGCAACGTCCATTCGCCGCCCTTCGGCCGCGAGGGATCGAAGCGCTCGACCGAGGTCTCGCCGCCACGCGTCGTCGTGAGCGTGTAAGCCCAGCCGCGCGGCGCATCGGAAGTGAACTGCGCGAGCGCCGCGCTGAAATAAGCCGGCAACTCCGCCGCGAAGGCGAAACCGGGCAGGAGCAGGAAAAGCAATGCAGACCACGAACGCATAAAAAAGGACCTACGGCGCAACTTCCCCGCGGGCGATAAACCAGTCGAAGTTGCCAGTGAAAGTAACATTGCCCGCGCGATCCTTCAGCTCGACCCGCACCGCCGCCGTCGTGCGCGTCTTCGTCTCGAGATCGCGCACGAGATTCGCCTGCGTGAATTCGTCCGGCTGCGCATAGGCGAGCAGATCGCCCGTGCCCGCCTGCCGATACTTCAGCTGCACACCGCGCACCACCGCGAAGACCTTGCCGTCGAGTTGAGGGAAATCGCGCTGCAGGCACGCCGCGCTCGCGGCCTCGGCGAGCGCGAACTGCGCCGCCGCGTGCGCCGTGCCGACGTGATTCTGCACAACCGCGGAGAACGGCAGTTCCAGCAGGTGCGCCGCGCCGGCGGGCGCGGCGACCAGTCCAAGCGCCTGGCTAAACGCGAGATCGGTGGGCTTCACGCCGCGATGTGACGCGGGCCGAGCGCGGTTTGGCAATGCAGTTTGCAACGGCTCTAAGAAACGCCGCGGTCACGCGTGGTGCCTGTGGAGACTATCATGCACACCGCCACCATGACTCAACGCTTCGGCGTTCCCGCGTTAGTCGCAGCGACGTTCCACGTCGCGTTGCTGTTTGGGATTCGTCCGTCCCTCCCCACTGGAATCGGTCCGATCATTGCCGACCCGCCGGTCAAGCTGCTGCCTATCCCGATCGACCCGATCACACCGCCCAAGGCCGACCCGGAGCTCACGAACGAGCAGGTCAAGCCGCTCGAAAAGCCCGGCCCTGTGAAACCGCTCACGGAGGACCACTCCACTATGCTGCGGCCCGACCTGCCGCCGACGCCGTTCGATCCGCCGACGACACGTCCGCCCTCTCCCGGAAAGCTCATCCCACAGGAATGGGGCGACGGCTCCACCGGCAAACGCTCCCTCGGCGGTCCCGACGGCGCGCCGATTTTCTCGCCCACCCAACTCGATGCGCAGCCGCGCGCGAAGGTCCAGGTGCCGCCGGACTATCCGTTCGCGCTCCGCTCCGCCGGCATCGAGGGCAACGCGATGATCGAGTTCGACGTCAATGCGTCCGGCCTCGTCGTCTCGGCTCGCGCCTTGAGCAGCACGCACCGCGAGTTCGCGGAGGCCGCTGTTCGCGCCGTGCTGAAGTGGCGCTTCGAGCCCGGTAAGCGCTACGGGAAACCCGTGCCGTTCCGCATGGTCGTGCCGGTCGGATTCACGGTGACCGACGCGAACTGACGTGAGCTAATTTGCCGCTCGGCCCGCGCGGACTTCGGTGAAGCGATTCACGCGCTGCACCAGTTCGTGCGGGCTGAACGGCTTGGTCAGGTAATCGAGTGCGCCGAGCTCGAGGCCGAGGTGACGCGAGTCCGTCGACGCCCACGCCGAAACAATAATGACCGGGATGGTCGCCGTCGCCGGATCACGGCGCAGAATTTCGCAGACGCCGAAGCCGTCGAGGTCCGGCAGCATCAGATCGAGGAGAATCAGATCCGGTCGCTGGCGCTGGATCTCGGCGAGCGCTTCCCAGCCGTTGGCCGCGGTCGCTACGGAATGGCCCGCCTTCCGCAGGTGATACGCGAGCAGGTCAACCAACTCCGGTTCGTCATCGACGGCGAGAATGTGGGCAGCGGGCATCGGCGGGATGCTCGCACATCCATGTGGCGCGACGGCGACGATCGCGTGACAAACACGTGAAACTCCGCCCCGACGCCGGGCCGCTCACCAGCGATGGTAAGCCGGATGCCCCGGCTGCACCGCTACGAAAGTCCCGCGGCACGTCGCACGCGGTTTGCCGCCGGCGGTGAGAACGCCTTCGATCACCGCGCGATCGGCCGCGGACTCGACGACGCGCGCGACCAGCTCGATCGGCCCGTCGGTGGGCGTCGGGCGCATCATCTTGATCGCGTAATCGGCGGTCACGGTGCAGGGCGGCTTTTCGAGTTTCCCCTGCTGCATGAGGTGCCACGCCGCGGTCCAGTTGCAGTGACAATCCAGAAGCGAGCCGATGATGCCGCCGTTCAAGACGCCGGGGAACGCCTCGTGGTGCTTCTCCGGCGTCCACGTCGCGATCACCTCGTCGCCGCGCACGTGGCTTTGGATGTGCAGCCCCTTCGGGTTGGCCGGGCCGCAGCCGAAACAGATGCTTTGGGGAGAGTAGCGGGCTTGCAGCGAGAGGTCGGACATGGCGCGACAGCAGGGCGAAACTCCGGGCAAAAGAAAAACCGAAAGTCGCGGCGCGCGCGTTCCACGCGGGCACCGGTTTCAAAGGTTTTTTAACTCGCGCCACCAGCGCTCTTCGAGACATGCTCAACGCGTCGCGACACCCCTGAAATGCCACGCAAAATCGCATTCATCAATTACAAGGGCGGCGTCGGCAAGACGTCGCTCATCGTCAACACCGCCGCCGCGCTCGTGCAACGCGGGCTGCGCGTGCTGCTCTTCGATTTCGACACGCAATCCAACGCGAGCATCTGGCTCCTGAAGCTGGAGCGCTGGAACAAAATCAACGCGAACGGCGTCGGCGCGATCTACTCGATCTTCGATCCCGGCACCGCGCGGGTAAAGGACCTCATCATCAAGGACGTCCTCGAGGGCAAGGACGGCGAGAAGCTCCTGCCCGGCCTCGATCTCGTCCCGACCACCTTCAACCTCGTGGACCTCGAGGGTGAATACAAATCCGACCCAAAGCGCCCGAGCTACGCGATTTTCCAGGAGCAACTCGCCGAGGTGGAAAACAACTACGACGTCATCCTCTTCGACTGTCCGCCGAACATTCTGCGCGCCTCGCAGAGCGGCATCTTTTGCGCGAACGAGATCTATGTGCCGTCGAATCCCGACGCGCTCTCGCTCATCGGTTTCACGCTGCTCGTCGAGAAACTCATGCGCTTCCAGCAAAGCTCCGCGAGCTTCCGCACCACCGCGATGGGCCCGGCCGCGCAGGTTTACGGCATCGTTTTCAACTCTATCAAAACCAACGTCGACATCGAGGTGCCGAAGATGCGCATGCAACTTCGCCTGAATCAATTCAAGGCCCAGAAACGCGGCTGTGCGCCGTCCGCAAAGATTTTCTCCACGCAAATCCGCGACGCTATGGTCGTGCGCCGCGCCGTGACGCTCGGTCTGCCCGTGTGCCTCGTCGGCACCGAGGCCACCGAGGCCGACAGCGTCACGAACGACTACCGTCAGCTCGCCGCCGAGATCGTCGAGCACGCACCGAGCTTCTGATCGGAGGACACACTCATGGCCAAATTCACCGCAAAAGAATGGGACGACATCCGGAAGCGTTTCCATCACTCCATCATGGCGGACACGTCGCTGCACAGCCTGGCGCAGAATCTCGACACCGCCGACTGGCCCGTGAAAGGCGAAGAGGAGACGCCGTCGAAATACATCGATTTCAACTACGATGAGCTGCTCATGCTGCCGGAGATCGCCGGCAACGAGAAGCGCGCCGACCACCTCATCGGCATCCTGAAGGAGACCCTCGCGTTCGACGACCCGTTCGGCGACATGGTCGCCCAAGTCGAAGAAAGTGCCTCGAAGGAAAACCCGGTTCTGAAAACCCTCGGTCGACTCGGCATCCCCGAAGCGTATCCGCTCGCGCTCGTGAATCTCACCGAATGCACCCGCGTCGTCTGCGCCTCCGAAGGAGTGAAGACCATCGGCGAGTTCGCCAACCTCGCGCAGCAGATGTCCACGCGCGTCGTGATCGGCGGCGACTTCCGCGCGTTGCTCAACGCCCTCTCGCACGGCGACGAGGAAGGCATCGGCCAATTCCTCCCCTTCCGCAAGGGTGCCAGCGGTCTTCACCTCCCCGAAGCGCTCGGCCTGGCCGCGGCCAGCGTCGCCCGACCCGAACAACTCGCGCTCGCCCAATCCTACGGCGTCAAACTCTCCGGCCCCGATGCCGCGACCGCGGCGCCGCTCTCCGCGGACGCACAGGCCAAGGCCGCGCAACGCATCCAGCTCGCGGCGAATTCCACCGTCGAATGGTTCAAGGACGCGACGAACGCGTTGGTCGACAAGCTTAACGCCGGCGGCTCGCTCGAACGCGAACTCGTCATCATCGGCGATCCGGCGCGTGAGGCGATCGCAGCCCACACCTTCCGCCAAGCGGCCGGCTCGCGCCTCAAATCCGCCGCGCCTGCTGCGCCCGCCGAGCCCGCCAAGAAGGGCGGCTTGTTTTCGCGCCTGTTTGGGCGTTAAGTTCGCGGCGTGGAGAACCAGCCGCCACCGCCTGCCAGCCCGCCGCCATCGGCAGGCCCGTCGTTCGCGCCTCCGCCGTTCCCGAAGCCGCCGAGTTTCGCGGCGCCAGCCGGCGTTCCCGCGCTGAAACCAACGAGCGGAGCGAAGCCGCTCGTGCTGCCGCGCCGCGCCAGCCCGTTGCTCCGGGCCCAGGAAGCCGCAGCCGCAACGACCGCCGCCACCGCCGAGGCACGCAAATCGATCGACGCCATCTTCTCGCAATCACGCGCTCCGTGGGGCGGCAGCGCGGCGCCGTCGTTGAGCGGCACGCAGGTGGAGGAACTGCAAAAGGCGATCCGCTCCCTTGAAGCCAAGCTCGCCGAACGCGATCTGGCGGTCACAGAGGCCCAATCCCGTCTGGCCGAGCGCGAACGCGAACTCGCCGAAGCCGAAGCGCTGCTCGCCGCCCGCGAACGCGTCATCGAGGCCGCCCGCAAGCAGCCGACCGCCCCGAGCGCGGCCGTTTCAAACGAGCAACTCGAGGCGATGAAGAAGCTAAAGGAGGAACTCGACCGTCAGGAGTCCTCGATCAAGGAGCAGCGTGCCGCCCTGCGGGAACGGGAGGAATTTCTGGAGCAAAGCGAGGCCACGCTCTTCACCAAGATGCAGGAGCAACAGGAGAAGGAGACCGAACTGGAGCAAATGGCCGAGGATTTGAAACGGAAGGCCCGCCAGCTCGGCTTGGGAGGGGACGAACCTCCCGAAATCAGGGAAAAAGCGTAGGGAACAAGGTTTGAATTGGCTTTTCCAAGCCAACTTACTCTGCTTTCTCCCTTCCCTGATGAATCTTCGCTCCGTTTCCACGATGGCCGTGTTGGCCGCGCTTATCGTCCCGGCTTTCGCGCAATCGGCCTCGTCCTCTTCCGATGAGGAAACGAATCTCAGCCTGACCCTCCCGACCGATGAGTGGTATGTGCCGAAGAACACGATCACCTTCGGCGTCCGCGTGCTCGGCAACGGCATCAAGGCCAACTTCGGCAACCTCGGCAGCATGCCGACCCGCACGATCGAGCAAAAGGTCCTCGTGGCCAAACCCGGTTCGACGACCAACGAGACCATCGAGATCGTCACCCGCTCCTACGACAACGGCTCGATGCGGCAGGATTACCAGCGTCCGGACGAACTGCTGCCCACCAGCGTCAGCCCGACGGACGGCCAGGCGCTCTCCTACGGCGTTTATCCCGGCAACGGTCGTTACCAGACTTGGATCAGCGCGAATAGCGGCGGCACGATCACCAATACCCAGGTCAGCGACCAGCTCAGCTATCAGCAAGGCGCCACCCGCTACTGGAACTACGCCAGCGCCTCCCAAATCCAGAACGACCGCGTGGCGATGAGCACCTACTCGGCCCGCAGCGAGGGCGCGACCGCGGCCAAAGAAGAAGGCATGAACAGCGGTCTGGAACTCACCGTCTCCCGCGACCTCACCGCCGCCGGCAAGCGCTTCCAGTGGAGCCTCACCGCCGGCATCGCGCTCAACAACATGAACGCCAAGACGGGCGGCACCATCGCCTCCACCCTCGCCGTCCACACCGACTATTATCAGCTCAACGGCCCCGCCCCGACCGGCACGACGCTCGGCGGCCCGAGCTATGTGGACCTCACTCGTCCCGACAACACCACCTCGACGGCCGGCCAGGAAACGACCACGACGATCGGCGATACGCCGGTGTCGTCGACCGACTCCCTGATCGCGGGCGGCGCGAGCATCCAAGGCAACTGGAAGGTCAAAGGCGCCTACATGCTCGTCCGCGTCGGCCCGACTCTGCGCACGAAGCTCAGCGAGCGTTTCGGCCTCAGCGCCAGCCTCGGCTTGGCGGGCGCTTACGCCGGCAGCCGTTACAGCGTGGTGGAAACCCTCGACATTCCCGACGTGCTGGAGCCTATCACCGAATCGATCGACAACGTGAAGAACAAATTCCTCGGTGGCTTTTATGCCGACGTGAACGTCGACTGGCTCGCCAACGAGCGCACCGGCCTCTTCGCCGGCGTCAACATGCAGAACCTCGGCGGCTACGACCAGGAAGTCGGCGGCCGCACCGCCAAAATCGATTTCGGCAGCGCCATCGGCGTCCGCGGCGGCCTCAGCTTCAAGTTCTGAGGCGCATCGCCGTCCCCTCTTTCGCAGCCGACCTTCGCGGGTCGGCTGTTTTGTTTTCCGCGCCGCGCCTGCCCCGCGCCTCGCCCACGTCCGGCCTCCCTCCGGCCTCCGTTTTCAGTCCTCTGTTCTCCGTCCTCTGTCCCCTTGACTCCCCTCTTCCGTGGAGTAGCGTCCGGCGCTTTTCTCGAAATGGCCCAAGAACTTAAAGACACGCTCCTGCTTCCGAAGACGGATTTTCCCATGCGGGCAAATCTCGTGCAACGCGAGCCGCAGCGAATGAGTCACTGGGACAAGCTCGGCCTCTACGCCCGCATCCAGGCCAAGCGCGCGAACTCCGGGAAAAAATACGTGCTGCACGACGGCCCGCCGTTCACCAACGGCGACGTCCACATCGGCACCGCGCTGAACAAGTCGCTCAAGGATTTCGTCAATCGCTACAAGTCGATGCGCGGCTACGCGACGCCTTACGTGCCCGGCTGGGACTGCCACGGCCTGCCGATCGAGCAAAAGGTCAGCCGCGAAATCCAGGAGCAGAAGCTCAACCTGACGACCGCCGAGCTGCGCGCGAAGTGCGACGCGTTTTCCGAGAGCTGGATCGCGAAACAGACCGCGCAATTCAAGCGCGTCGGCGTGCTCGCCGACTGGGCGAACGAATACAAGACGAAGGCGCCCGCGTTCGAGGCGGACATCCTGCGCACCTTCGCCGCGTTCGTGGAGCAAGGCCTCGTCTACCGCTCGAAGAAACCCGTTTACTGGTCGATCCCGTTCGAGACCGCGCTTGCCGAGGCGGAAATCGAATACAAAGACCACGTCTCGCCCTCGATCTGGGTGAAGTTTGCCGTGCCCGCCGATCAAGCCGCGAAGTTCGGCCTCCCGACCGACAAGCCGCTCTTCGTCGTCATCTGGACGACCACGCCGTGGACGATTCCGGCGAACCTCGCGATCGCGTTGCATCCGGACGTTGACTACCAAGTGGTGGAGATCACCCGCGGCAAGTTTGCTGGTGAACGGATTATTGTAGCGACCGAGTGCATCAACGCGGTGCTCAAATCCGCAGAAGCCTCGAAGACTTTCGAATCCCAAGATGGGAGCCTCACGCAAGGGACGCCTCTGCTGTTCGTTGGCCCCCCGCGAAAGGGGGCCACGCTCGAACACCTCGCGCCGCGCCACCCGTTCATCGATCGCGCTTCGCCGATCGTGTTGGCCGACTACGTCACGACCGACAGCGGCACCGGTTGCGTGCACACCGCGCCCGGCCACGGCGCCGAGGACTATCAGACCGGCCTCAAATATGGTCTGCCGATCTATTGCCCCGTCGGCGACGACGGCAAATACATCGACGACGGCAAAGTGCCCGCCGACATGGTCGGACTCACCACGCTCGAGAGCGTCGAGGACCTCGCCGCGAAGAAAACCTCTCCCGCCAATATCGCTGTCCTGAAGAAGCTCGACGCCGCCGGCGCGCTGCTGGCGAAACAGCGTTACGAGCACCAATACCCGCATTGCTGGCGCTCGAAGACCCCGATCGTTTTCCGTGCCGTCGATCAGTGGTTCGTCTCGCTCGACAAAGCCGGCCACCGCCAGATCGCCCTCGGCGAGATCGCCCAGATCGCGCAAGCGCAGGGTTGGATTCCCGCGTGGGGCGAAGCCCGCATCCGCGGCGCCGTTGAATCACGTCCCGATTGGTGCATCAGCCGCCAGCGCTCGTGGGGCGTGCCGATCATCGCTTTCTACGGTCCGAACAAACAGGCCTTCATCGACGCCGGCGTTATCCGCGCCGTCGCCGACAAGATCGCCACGCGCGGCACGAATTTCTGGTATGACGCCTCCGCCGCCGAGATCCTCGCCGGCATCACGCTTCCTGCCGGATGGCCCGCCGCCACCGAACTGAACTGTGGCCGCGACACGCTCGACGTCTGGATCGACTCCGGCTCGACGCAGGCCGCCGTGCTCAAGCGCGGCCAGGGCGGCACGCACTGGCCCGCCGACCTCTACCTCGAAGGCAGCGACCAGCACCGCGGCTGGTTCCAGTCGTCACTCTGGAACAGCGTGATCGCGTTCGGCGCCGCGCCCTACAAGGCCGTCCTCACGCACGGCTTCATCGTCGACAAGAACCGCCAGAAAATCTCCAAGAGCTCGACTTACCAGAAGCCGCAGACCGCCGAAGCCTACATTAAGGACCACGGCGCGGACGTCATCCGCCTTTGGATTTCCTCGCAGGATTTCCGCGACGACATCCCGGTCGACGAAGAGATCCTCAAGCACGTCGGCGAAGCGTATCGTCTTTTCCGCAACACCTTCCGCTTCCAGCTCTCGAACCTGTTCGACTTCGACGCGACGCAGCACGCCGTGCCTTACGCGCAACTCGACGCGCTCGACCGCTGGGCGCTCCACCAGACCGCGAAGCTCCTCACCGAGTGCACGCAGGCCTACGACGCGTTCGAATTCCACCGCGTTTACCAGCTCTGCAACCAATTCTGCTCCGTCACGCTGTCGGCGACGTATCACGACATCCTGAAGGACCGGCTCTACACGCTCGGTGCGAAGCACCCGCTCCGCCGCTCGTCGCAGACCGCCATCCACGCGATCTTCAGCACGCTCGTGAAGATCCTCGCGCCGGTCCTGACCTTCACCGCCGACGAAGCCTGGAGCTACGCGACGACCGGCAAGGAATACGCGGACGACTCCATCCACCTCCAAGACTGGCCAACCGCGCCAGCTGAGTGGACCGACGCCGCACTCGAAGCGGATTTCGCTGCGCTGTTGAAGCTGCGCGGAAAAGTCACCGAGTCGCTGGAGCCACTGCGTCAGGCGGGCAACATCGGTAAATCGCTGGATGCGACGCTCAGCTTCTCCGGCGCCAGCGACAGCGCGGAGATGGTTGCACTCGCGAAGCACCGCGATTTCCTGCCCGAGTTCTTCATCGTCTCGGCCGTCGCGCTGGAACCAAAACCCGGTGCGGCACTCGAAATCAAATCCCTCCACGCCCGCGAGGCCGGCAACACGCGTTGCCCGCGCTGCTGGCGCTGGGTCCCGGCCCTCACCCATTCCCCGCACGGAGAAATTTGCCCTCGGTGCGCTGACGCCCTTAATTCCTGACCCCCGAAACTCCCCATGGCCAAGAAGCACCCCGCCAAAAAGCCTGTGAAGAAAGCCGCTCCCACGAAATCCGCCAAGCCGGCGAAGACTCTCCCGGCCAAGAAAGAGCCCGCGCCCACGAAGGTCGCTGCCAAGCCCGCCGCGGCCAAACCCGTCGCAGCGAAAGCCGCGGCCGCCAAGCCCGAGCCCTCGAAATCAGCCGC
The DNA here is from genome assembly GCA_023432225.1 of Verrucomicrobiota bacterium. Taxonomy (GTDB): domain Bacteria; phylum Verrucomicrobiota; class Verrucomicrobiia; order Opitutales; family Opitutaceae; genus Didemnitutus. The sequence goes on along the minus strand of JAEYUW010000002.1, from coordinate 135,419 downwards.
GCCCAAAGCTAAAGGCGCCATGACCGCGGCCGATTTGAAGCGCATGATTCTCGAGCGCAAATCCGCGGGTCCGGCCAAATCGATTTCGTTCTCCCTCGATGAGGTGCGCGAGATCGCGAAGAAAAACGAAACCACCGTCGCCGCCACCGAGAAGACCGCGAAAGCCACCAAGGCCACCACGAAGGCCGCCGAGGCCGCGGCGAAAGCCGACAAGCCGCACAAGCCGAACCACGTGAAGGCCGCATCGCTCTCCGACATTCTCGGCTTCGCGCCCGGCAAGAAGGCGCACAAGCCGGTCATCGTCCACGAAGACGAAGTCCCGGAAAAATTCCGCCGCTACTACAAGATGCTGACCGAGCTCCGCGCCGCCGTCATGGAAAAGCTCGGCGAGCACACGGAAGACACGCTGATGAAGTCCTCCAAGGACGACTCCGGCGATCTCTCCGGCTACGGTCAGCACATGGCCGACGCCGGCACCGACACCTTCGACCGCGACTTCGCCCTCTCGCTCGTTTCGAGTGAACAGGAAGCGCTCTCGGAAATCGAAGCCGCCATCAAGCGCATCCACGACGGCACCTACGGCATCTGCGAATCCACGCAGAAGCCGATCGCCAAGGAGCGCCTGCTCGCGGTGCCGTTCACCCGCTACTCCGCCGAAGCGCAGAAGGACGTCGAACGCCACTCGCACCGCTCGCAACAGCGCGGCGGCCTGTTCGGTGACGCCGGCGACGAAGAAGGCGGCGGCAAGATCGCCGACGACGACTCCGGCGGCGACGAGTGAGCCCGATTGCGGATTGGCGATTGCGGATTTCGGATTGAAACCAGAACCCACCATTCCCGTTCCAGCAGGACGGAACACCGCGAACTCGTCCCCTCAATCCGCAGTCCGCAATCCGCAATCCCCACTTGAGCGGACGCTCGCCTACCGCCGCCTCTGGTTGGTTGCGATCGGCGTCTACGTGCTCGACCAGATCACGAAACACGCGATCGAGGCGCGCCTGCCTTACCCGACCTTCGGACCGCCGGGGCATATCGAAGTTATCCCCGATTTCTTCCATCTCGTGCACGTCGGCAACACCGGCGCCGCCTGGAGTATCCTAAGCGGCCGCGGCCACTGGCTCGGGCTGCTCGCGGTCGCGACGCTCATTGCGATCTACTTCTGGCGCCACTCGCTCGGTCTGCGCAACGGCATCGCGCAGCTGTGCTTCGGCGGACTCTGCGGCGGCACCGTCGGCAACCTGACCGATCGCATTCGCGTGGGTCACGTGGTCGACTTCCTCGATTTCCGTTTCGGCAACTACATTTACCCGTCGTTCAACGTCGCCGATATCGGCATCGTGTGCGGCGTCGCCGGCTACATCATCTGGTCGCTGAAACAGCCACCGGAGCCATCGCGGTAGCGCAGGCGTCTCGCCTGCTCCGCGCGCAATGCAGGCAAGACGCCTGCGCTACTCGACATTCGCCATCTGCTCGCGCACGCGTTCGAGCTCGTTCTTGCACTCGATCACGCGCTGGCTGATCTGCAGGTCGTTCGCCTTGCTGCCGATGGTGTGAATCTCGCGGCCGATCTCCTGGAGAATAAACTCGGCCTTCCGCCCCACCTCTCCGTCCGAGCGTAGCAGTTCGCGCAGTTGCGTCAGGTGACTGCGCAAGCGCGTGATTTCCTCTGTGACGTCCACGCGATCGGCAAACAGCGCAACTTCCTTCAGCACGCGTTCGTCGCTCACGTCCAATTCCAGTCCGGCGCCGCGCAACCGCTGCAGCAGTTGCTCGCGATAAGCCGGCGCGATCTGCGGCGCGCGCACCGCGATCGCTTCGACCTGCGTCTGCAGCTTGGCCAGTCGTCCGAGAAAATCCACCAGCAGCGCCTCGCCCTCCTTCGCGCGCATCGCCCCAAGCCCGCGCAGCGCCGCCAGCAGCGCCTGTTCGAGCGCGGGCCACGCCTGCTCGGCGGCGCCCAGCGTGCGACCGCCACTCTGGGCACTCGCAATCTCCCACAGCAGCTCCGCCGTCGGCTCGAACGGCACGCCGCGCACGTGCGCGAGGCTCTTCAATCGGTCCAGCGTCTCGGCCACCGCCTCCTCATCCCACTCGGCCTCGTTCGCGCCGCTGACTTCCACGACGACGTGCACCTTGCCGCGCACGACAGTCTTGCGCACCGCTTCCGCGACCGGCGCCTCGAGCGAATCCCACGCATCGGGCAACGCCATCGTGAGATCGAGCCCGCGCCGATTCACCGAGTTAACCTGCACCGTGATTGCGTGCGCCCCGAAGTTGGCCGACCCGCGGCCGAAGCCTGTCATGGAATTCATACGGGGAAACTCCAAACGCCAAACGGCCAAACGCCAAAGCTAAAGTCAGCGCCGCCTTTTCATTCCAATTTCTTAACGATCGTCGTGAGGATCAATTTGAGCTCGTGCGCTTCTTGCATCAGCGCGGTCCGCGCCTCCTCCAGCACGGGGTTGTCCGCTGTATTTACCAGTCGCAGCCATAGGCGGCACTCCTTGGCCTCCTTGCGAGCGATGCGGAAACGCATCACGCGATCCTTGGCACCCAACGATTCATTGGCCTCGATGGCGTTCGCCGCGACCGACCCCGATGCGCGAACGAGTTGCTTAACGTCTTCGATGTTGCCGACGGTCCGCGGAAGGCCTCGAGCGAACTTTCTCACGTCCAGTGCGAACTTCTCCGTCCGCTCCTCCAAGTCGTGTGGCTTCTCCGGCACGATTTGGAGTTTGGACGTTTGGCGTTTGTGATTTCAATCCAGCATTCGTTGCACCTGCTGGACGTCTTTATCGCCGCGCCCGCTGAGATTCACGACCAGCACCTGATCGTTGCGCATCTGCTTCGCGCGCTTCACGGCGTAGACGAGCGCGTGCGTCGACTCGAGCGCGGGGATGATGCCTTCGAGGCGCGAGCACAGCTGGAACGCCTCGAGCACTTCGTCGTCCGTCGCGTAGGCGAACTGGATGCGGTTCAAGTCGCGATAGAACGCGTGCTCCGGCCCGATCGCCGCGTAGTCGAGACCTGCGCTCACTGAGTGCGTCAGCTCGATCTGACCGTCGTCGTTTTGAAGAATGTAGGTCTTGCCGCCCTGCAATACACCGAGGCGACCGCCTTCGAAGCGCGCCGCGTGCTCGCCCTTCTTGATGCCGCGACCACCCGCCTCGACGCCCGTGAGCGTCACGCTCGCATCGTCGAGGAATTCAAAAAACGCGCCGATCGCGTTCGAGCCACCGCCGACGCACGCGACGATCTCGTCGGGCAAGCGGCCTTCGCGAGCGACGATCTGCTCCTTCAACTCGAGGCCGATCACACGATGAAAATCGCGCACCATCATCGGATACGGGTGCGAGCCGAGCGCCGAGCCGAGAATGTAGTGCGTATTGCGCACATTCGTCACCCAGTCGCGCATCGCCTCGTTCACGGCGTCCTTGAGCGTCTTCTGGCCGGACTCGACGGCGACGACCTTGGCGCCCATCAGGCGCATGCGGAAAACGTTCAGTTCCTGCCGCTCCATGTCGACCGCGCCCATGTAGACGGTGCAATCGAGACCGAACTTCGCGCACACTGCCGCGGTCGCAACGCCGTGCTGGCCCGCGCCGGTCTCCGCGATGATGCGCTTCTTGCCCATCCGCAACGCGAGCAGCGCCTGGCCGAGCGCGTTGTTGATCTTGTGCGCGCCGGTGTGGAGCAGGTCCTCGCGTTTGAAATAAATCTTCGCGCCGCCGCAGTGCTGAGTGAGGCGCTCCGCGAAATACAACTCGGTCGGACGACCGGCGAATTCCTTCAGATGCCGCTTCAGATCGGCGTCGAAGGTCGGGTCTTTTTTCGCCGCTTCGTAAGCCGCGGTGAGTTCCTCGAGCGCAGTCATCAGCGTCTCGGGGACATACACTCCGCCATAGACGCCGAAGTGGCCCGACGCGTCGGGTTGTTGGAAGCGTTTTTCGGTCGGAGTGGTGGCGGCGGACATCGGGCCAACGGGTAGGCCCGCCCTCCGCAAACGCAAACGCGTTTTCCCGTTATGCCAGTCGCTCAGCGCCACGCCGCCGCGGCCGATGACGACGCCGGAGCGCGCGACTCGACGCGTGCCCACAGCGCGAGGATAATCTCGCGCGGCAGGCTGAGCACATTAACCAAATGCGAAACCGAGTTCGCCGCCGCCAGATCGCGCGCGTGAAAATCAACGGCTGCGATCACCGGATAAGTGCCGGACGGTTGCCGGCCATGCGTCTGCCAATGCGCGGCTTCCCCCCGCACGCCGCAGACGATTCCAGCGAGCCAGAGGCCGGCTCCATCACTGCGCGCCTCGAGCAAAGCTTCCCGCCGCACGCGTGCGCTCAGCTGCTCGAAATGTCGCGGTGACGGATAGAGGATCAGTGCAGCGGCGATGCGCTCGACCCGCTGTTCCTGCAGCGGCAGCGCCAGCAGGCGGCGAAACGCCACCTCCGCGGCGCTCTCGTCCCGCGCGACCGACGCCAATTCAAACTGCGTGAGCTGTTGCTCAAACTCACCAAACGGCGGCCCATAAAAATCCCACAACACCTGCGCGGTGCCCGGATCACCGAACTCGGCCAGCCGCAGCACTTGGTGGCGCGTATAGAACGGGTTCAATGGGCCGTTGAACCGCGTCCGCAGTCGCCGCAGGGCGCTCACGTGGTCGCCCGCGCGCGATTCGAATTCCGCCCGCAGCAACTGCTGCGCGTGCGGCGCCAAGGCCGCGATCGCGGGCTCCACTTTCTCTTTCAGTTCCGCGACCTCGGTCAGACTGACCGCCCGCACACCGAGCAGCGCCGACCGGACCCAAATTGCGGAGCGCGCGCCGTCCGCCTTGGCCATGGCGAGACTGAATTCCGTCAGCGTCCGCATGCGATCCAGCGAGAGCAAGGTGTCGTGATACACCACCGCCGTGCGCGCGGCTTGCGCCGGATGTTCGCGCATCAGCCGTTCGAACTGCTGATCGGCCGCCAGCACGCTGTGCTGAAACATCGCGATCTGCGCCAGCATGAGTGCGGCCTCGTAGTTGTGCGGATCGCGCTGTTGCGCCGACAGCAATGCGAGGTGCGCCTCGTTCAAGCGACCGCGCGCGAAAGCCTCCATGGCGCTGCGGAAAAAGCGTTGCGACTGCACGGTGCGAATCTCCGACCATTTGGCTGGCCAGGCCACCTGGACCAACGAAACCGGCACGCCGGTGACCGCCCGGAAAAAGAGGAACGCGCTGAGCACCGCCAGCAGGTAACACGCTATCAGCCCGCCCCCGCCCCACGCGATCACCCGGCCCCAAAACGGCCGCACCCGACTGCCCGGCACCGAGCACACCCACCCTTCATCCGTGCCGAAAAGCAACGGGCAGACGTGGCGAAAACGCGCCGGATCGTTCCAATGCAGCACCGCCTCGCATCCGACCAACTTGCGATGACCGATGTCGCTGTCGTTCTGACACGGGCAGCGCCCGCGGCGACCGCGCGCGACGTAGAGGCTTTTGCGCGTGTTCCAGTAGAACGCCGCCCCGATCAACCGCGCGGTGTCACCCAGCCATCGGAAGGCGCGCCTTCGCATCGCTCCGACACTCACGCTGCGGGCTCGCGCCGGCGCGAGCGTCGGCGCCACGCCACGATACCGCCCGCCAGCAACAGCGCGCCCAATTGCGCGTAGGTTGCGGGCTCCGGCACGCGACCGAACGCGTCAACCTGTGGCGTGATGGCGCCGAGATCAGCCCAGGTCGCCGTGTTTTCGGCGGTGCCGTTTGTGAGCGCCGCCTTGCTGGCACCGAAAAGATCCTGATTCAGTGCGTTGAGCTGCGTCGACGTGAACGCGATGAACGAGATCTTCGTGTCGTAGTCGTAGACGAAATCGGAGAACGCCGAACCGGCGTAAGCACGAATGCCCGCCTGCAGGTCCGCGAAGCTGATGGCGAACGTCAGCCACGAGTCCTGCGTGCCGGCGAAGTTGTAGCCATCGTTCGTCGCCACGAGATCATAGGTCGTGTTGACCACCAAGCTGACCTTGGTCGTCTGGCCCGTGTTGATCGTCCAGGTCGTCGTGCTCGGACCGGTGTTGGCGCCGGCGCCGGGAGTGCCAAAATAGATGGTCCGCGCGCGGTTGTTCACGTTACCGGAGCCCTCGGACATCACCATCATCACGTCGACCGAACCGTTGCCATCGAGGTCGAGGCCCAGGCCAACGTTGCCGCCATTGCCGCCGAATTTGTCCGCGCCGGAGTAATCATCGAAACGGAAACGCCACGCCACGGAATCGACACCACCGATCGTGCCGGCCTTCTGCATCATACCGAAGCGCGTCGCGTCGCCCACGTAGTCGTCTGTGTGCTGGCCGGTCTGCTGGTCGTTCTGCGCATCCGTCATCACGGCGCCGGTCTTCGTATACCACGGCGTCCAACCGGTGCTGTCGCCGACGCTGATAGCCGACTGCGCATGAGCGAGCACGACAGACGCCATGGCGATGCCGCCCCAAAGGGCGGTGCGGAGCCAGGGAGAGCGGACGTCGTGGAGCTTCACTACCCACACGAGAAAGGTTTTCACCCCAAATGAAAACCAAGCAGGTGCACATGGCCGCATGGCCCCCTCACTAAGGCCTTTTGAATCTATCAGCTTCGACGCTTGAGCGTGAGTAGCGTGAAATCATCCCGGGGCTCGCCGCAGCTGAAAGTGCTTACCGCCTTCATGATCGCCGTGTTGATCGCCGCGGCGGGCTGTTCGTGCGCCGAGCGCACCGCGTCCGCCAGGCGCGCCGAACCGAACTCGCGGCCATCGTCATTCGGCGCCTCGGTGAGGCCGTCCGTAAACAGCACCAGGAGCGCGCCGACGCCGAAGGGCGCCTCACGATCGGCGATGGCCACATCGAACACTTCGGAATCGACCAATCCAAGCGGCATGCCCTCCGAGCCGACGAACTCGTGCCGGAAGCCGTGGGCGCCACTGTCCGCCAGCAGCGGCAACTCGTGTCCGGCCCGCGCGAACACCAATTGGGAACGCACGGTGTCGACGATGGCATACGTCATCGTGATATACATGCCGGCCCGGATGTCCGCCGAGAGGGAGCGGTTCAGCTCCTTCATCGCGGCCGCCGGCGAGACGTGCCGCGGCGCGATCGCCCGTAACGACGTGCGGCAAATCGCCATCAGCAGCGACGCCGAGATTCCTTTGCCCGAAACGTCCGCCACCGCGACGCCGAGCCGGCCGCCCTCCAGCGGAAACACATCATAGAAATCCCCGCCCACCTTCTGCGCGGTCATGTAGCGCGCGTCGATCTCGAGACCCGGCACGAGCGGCATCTCGCGCGGGAGCAGCATCTGCTGGACATCGCTCGCGAGAGTCAGATCCAAATCGATGCGCTGCTTCTCGACCTCGAGCGCGACGAAATCCGCATTGTGCACCGCGAGACCCGCCTGCTCGGCCAGCGCCTCGACCAGCGAGTAATCCGTCTCGGTGAACGGCAGGCCATCGGCCGCGTTGCACACGCACAGCACGCCGATGAGTTTTTCGCGCACCATGATCGGCGCCGCGATCACGGAACGCACGACGAGTGCGGGGTCGTCGTGCTTCACGATGCGCGCATCGCCCGGAGCGTTGACGACCAGTTCACCGCGACCGGTGGCGGCGACGCGACCGACGATGCCCTCGCCTACCGGAAAAGATTCCGAGCGCAGCACCTGCGCGATGAACTTCGCGCGCGAGCCCATTTGCATGCGCTGCGTATCCGGAATCGGACGGTGCGGCGGAAAGAGGCCTTCGACGGCGACACCGCGCATCATGTCGTCGGCACCTTTTTCGAAGATGCACGCGCTCAGCGCACCGGTGCTGAGGATCGAGGCGTGCACGATGCGTTGGAAAAGTTCGTCACGGGAGAGACGCTCACCCACCGCGTCGACCATCGTGTGCATATAATCGAGCACGATCTGGCGCTCCTCGAGCAGCGAGGTTTTCTCCTCCTCCACGCGCGCCGCGTGGCGCTGCGCCCGCCAATAGAAGGCGTAAACGAGCACCGCACCCGACATCGCACCGAGGATGAACAACATCATCGTCCGGAAAAATTGGGATCAGCGACGCGGAAAGCCCAGCCGATTTCAGCGGTAGGACCGGCTTCAGCCGGTCAAGAGAAACGCAGTTCGCCAAGCCGGCGCGCGAGTGATCATCCAACCGGGCCGGCTGAAGCCGGCCCTACGTCGCGGCGCCAGTGACGCTCCTCTGGAGCCCGCCGTGCGTGCCGTAGCGCCGGTCTCTGACCGGCGGAGGAACGCCCGCAACGCATAAAACGTCGGAGCCTCGCAGCGACGCCCGATTCCCGCCGGTCGAAGACCGGCGCTACCTCAACGCCCTTGCTCAACACGGCTGCGCAGAAACGCGAGCACGTCCTGGAATTTGGCGGCGTTGGCCGAGTCGGCGCTGACGAGATTCTCGTGTGCCTCGAGCACCAGTTTCGCGCTCTCGATCTCGTCCTTCTTCTGTTCCGTGAGCGCGTGCGATTGCGAGCCGTCGAAGCTGAGATTCGCGCTGCCGGCATCGACGGTTGCGAGACGGTGCAGGCCGAGGTTGCGGATGAGTTCGAGATTGCGTTCGCCGACCCGCACGAGGGTGAGGCTGCCAGGCGGGTTCAGCTTGCGCATCTGCAACGCGGCCCCGGCGAGCACCCCAAGGAACGTGCTGTCCATGCTCGCGCAGGCCTGAAAATCGAGAACGAAGCGGGATTTGCCCTGCTTCACCATCTCGCTGAAAAAATCCTTCAGGCTGCCGCTGTTCGTGAACGCCGCGCGACCCTCGATGCGAACGAGCACCGGGTCGGAGTAGGCGTTGACGAGGAAGACGGGTTTCGCGGTTTCGGGCATGGAGAAAAGGTAGGGCGCACCGGCCCGGTGCGCCGCCGCGAACGCAAGCGCGTCGCGGCGGGGCGGGCCGCCCCGCCCTACCGTATGCAGAATCAGTTCTTCGACACGATCTGGCGGAGAACGTAGGGGAGAATTCCGCCGTGTTGGTAGTAATCGATCTCGATCGGCGTATCGATGCGGCAAATGACCGCGACATCCTGCGTCGTGCCGTCTTGGCGCGTGATGCGGAGCGTGAGGTCCTGTTGCGGCTTCACCGCTGGGCTGAGGCCGATGACGTCGTAGGTTTCGGTCCCGTTGAGGCCGAGCGTCTGCGCGGTCACGCCTTCCTTGAACTGCAGGGGGAGCACGCCCATGCCGACGAGGTTGGAGCGGTGGATGCGCTCGAAGCTCTGCGCGACGACGACCTTCACGCCGAGGAGGTTCGTGCCTTTCGCGGCCCAGTCGCGGGAGGAGCCGGTGCCGTATTCCTGGCCGGCGATGACGATCAGCGGCACGCCCTTGGCCTGGTAGGCCATCGACGCGTCGTAGATCGACGTCTCGGCGCCGTCGGGCCCGAGCGTGTTGCCGCCTTCCTTGCCGCCGAGCATCAGGTTCTTGATGCGGACGTTGGCGAAGGTGCCGCGGACCATGATGCGGTCGTTGCCGCGGCGGGAGCCGTAGGAGTTGAAGTCCTCGAACGTGACGCCGTTTTCGAGGAGGAACTTGCCCGCGGGCGAGCTCTTCTTGATGGCGCCGGCGGGCGAGATGTGGTCGGTCGTCACGGAATCACCGAAGATGCCGAGCGCGCGGGCACCACGGATTTCCTTGATCGTGCCAGGCTGCATCGAGAAGTCCGCGAAGAACGGCGGCTCCTGGATGTAGGTCGAGTTCGGCTCGAACGAGTAGACGTTGCCGGTGGTGGACGGGATCTCGTTCCACTTCGGGTTCTGCGCGGCGAAATCGGTGTAGAGCTTGCGGAACACCTCGGGCTTGAGCGCGGCCTGCATTTGGTCGCGCACTTCCTGGATGGTCGGCCAGATGTCCTTGAGGAAAACCGGCTGGCCGTCCTTGCCGTTGCCGATCGGCTCGGAGGCGAGATCGATGTCGGCGCGGCCGGCGAGCGCGAACGCGACGACGAGCGGCGGCGACATGAGGAAGTTGGCCTTGATGTTCTGGTGCACGCGGGCCTCGAAGTTGCGGTTGCCGGAGAGCACGGACGCGGCGACGAAGTCGTTTTTGACGACGACCTCTTCGATCGCGGGATGCAGCGGGCCGGAATTGCCGATGCACGTCGTGCAGCCGTAGCCGACGGTCTGGAAGCCGAGCTGATCGAGATACGGCGTGAGGCCGGTCTTGTTCAGGTAATCGGTCACGACACGCGAGCCGGGCGCCAGCGAGGACTTCACGAGCGGGTTGGGCTTGAGGCCCTTCTCGACGGCCTTCTTCGCGAGCAGGCCGGCCGCGAGCATGACGCTCGGGTTCGAGGTGTTCGTGCAACTCGTGATCGCAGCGATGAGCACGGAGCCATGGCCGATCTTGCCGGCGGCGTCCGGACCGGCCGCGACGTCGACGTTTTTGCCGAGTTCGGCGGCCGTCTTGCCAAATCCGTTTTCGGTAACCGGCTTCGAGAACGCGGTGACGAAGTTCTCCTTCAGCTTCGGCAGCTCGATGCGATCCTGCGGACGCTTCGGGCCGGCGACGCTCGGGACGATCGTCGAGAGGTCGAGTTCGACCACTTGCGAGTAGTCGATCTGCCCCTTCTGCGGAATGCCCCAGAGGCCCTGCGCCTTGTAGTAAGCTTCGTAGGTGGCGACGTGCTGGGCGTCGCGGCCGGTGGCGCGGAGGTAGTTCGAGCACTCGGCGTCGATCGGGAAGAAGCCCATCGTCGCGCCATATTCGGGCGCCATGTTGGCAATCGTCGCGCGGTCGACGACCGGCAGCGCCGCAGCGCCGGGGCCGAAGAACTCGACGAATTTGCCGACGACCTTCGTCTTGCGCATGAGCTGCGTGACAGTGAGCGCGAGGTCGGTGGCGGTCACGCCTTCCTTCAACGCGCCGGTGAGGTGCACGCCGACGACGTCGGGCGTCAGGAAATAAACCGGCTGACCGAGCATGCCGGCCTCGGCCTCGATGCCGCCGACGCCCCAGCCCACGATGCCGATGCCGTTGATCATCGTCGTGTGCGAGTCGGTGCCGACAAGCGTGTCGGGATAATAGACGTCGCCCGCGCTCAGCACGCCCTTGGCGAGATACTCGAGATTGACCTGGTGGACGATGCCGATGCCCGGCGGCACAACCTTGAACGTGTCGAACGCCTGCATGCCCCACTTCAGGAACTGATAGCGCTCGCGGTTGCGCGAGAACTCGAGGTCGAGGTTCTGCTGGAGCGCGCTGGCCGAGCCGGCGAAGTCGACCTGCACGGAGTGGTCGACGACGAGGTCAACTGGCACGAGCGGCTCGATGATCTTCGGGTTCTTGCCCATCTTCGCGACGGCGGAGCGCATCGCCGCGAGGTCGACGAGCAGCGGCACACCGGTGAAGTCCTGCAACACGATGCGCGCAACGACGAACGGGATCTCGGCGGTGCGGGCGGCGTTCGGCTGCCAGGTCGCGAGCTCCTTGACGTTGGACTCGAGCACGCGCTTGCCGTCGCAATTACGCAACACGGCCTCGAGCACGAGGCGGATGCTGACGGGCAGACGCGAGACGTTGAAGCCGGCCTTCTCGAGCGCGGGCAGCGAGTAGAACTGCTTGCCGCCGTCGAAGGATTGCAGGGTGTTGAAGGGATTCGGGAGGGACACGGGATTTTCGATTTTAGATTTTCGATTCTCGATTGGCGGCAGAAACCGCCCTGTAGCGGCGCTCTATGAGCGCCGACGGCGGTCGTAGACCGTCGCTACAGTTGCAGATGGAGAGAGCTTACTTCGCCAACGCGGCCTTGACCTTTTCGAAGCTCGGGAGGTCCTTCGGCGTCGGGGTCTGCTCGGAATACTTGATCACGCCGTCCTTGCCGATGACGAACGCCGCGCGCGCCGACGTGTCGCCGACGCCGGCGAGGTTCGGGAACACGACGTCGTAGGCCTTCGTGACGGTCTTGTTCAGGTCGGAGAGGAGCGTGACCGAAATCTTGTTGGCCTTGGCCCACGCTTCGTGCGTGAACGGACTGTCGACGCTGATGCCGTAGACGGCGGCGCCGAGATCGGCGTAGCCGGAGAGGCCGTTCGAGATGTCGCACATCTCCGCCGTGCACACGCCGGTGTAGGCCAGCGGGAAGAACAGCAACACGACCTGCTGCTTGCCGAAGTGGTCGCTGAGCTTGATGTCCTTGAGACCGTCCGCGGTCTTGGTCTTGAGCGTGAAATCCGGAGCGTTGGTGCCGACTGCGAGAGCCATGGTGAGTGTGGGTTGTGTGGGTTCGGTTGAGCGGGCGCCGGGAGGCTACCCGAGCGAAAGAACGGCCAAAGTAGAACCCTGCTCAAGCGCGCGGCAACCCCCTTTTCACCCTATGAGCCCGCTTACTTTTTTCAGGCGACGTCCGATAAGTTTCCCTGCGTCGGCCCGGCACAACGTCTACGGCTGCGTCACCTTCAGTCGGAAGAACGCGCTCGGCGCGCCCGCCATCGGAAAACGCGCCTCCCACGTCTCCGTCGCGCCCGTCGCCGTGCGTGTGTGCGTTACGCCGGTCGTGCTCCACGTCGCGAGATCGGTCGAGACCTCCGCCGCATAAGTGACGTCGCTGCGATCCGCCGGCCGCGTGTAGGTGAAAATCCAATCGGTGCCGTCACTGCTCGTCGCAGTCGCAGACGCGGCCTCGGCCGTCAGCGGCTCGCGGCCCAGCGCGTATTCCATCAGGTTGCTCAGCCCATCGCGGTCAGGGTCGGCATCGGGCCAGCCCGCCGACGGATCGAGCAATTGCGTCGGAGTGAAACGTGCCGCGAGCCACGCCTGAAACGCCCGTAGCGGGCTCGTTAGGATGGTGCCGTTATTGCCGGTGGTCACGACGAGCGTGCCGTTCGAAGTGGCACCTTGCAGCGTGTTCGCCGTGCCGGTAGTCGCGCTCGTCCATGTGACCGTGTCGCGGCTCCAGAGCAACGTGCCGCTGTTTCCGGTGACCCAGTAAATGCCTGCGGCCACGCTGGCGCTGATCAGGCTTTGGTTGGTCCCCGAAGTGCGAGCGGTCCACGTCAGACCGTCGGGACTCGTCCGGATCGCTCCGCCTTGGCCCACAGCGAGGAATTGCGTGCCGGTCCACACAATCTTCGTCGATTGCCCCGACAATCCCGCGTGGCTGGTCCAATTTACCGCGTCGGGGCTGGTCAGCAACACGCCTGAATTTCCGACGGCAACGTATTTCGCCCCATCCCACGCCACGCCCCACAGCGCTTGCGTCGTGCCCGAAACTCGAACCGTCCAATCCACACCGTTGGCGCTCGTGACGATCTTGCCGGAATTCTCCACCACCACGAATTGCCCGCCGCCCCACACCACGCCGAGAATTGTCCCACTCACACCAGAGTTCCGATTCGTCCAGGTAAGACCATCGGGACTCGTGCGAATCACACCGAGTTGGCCAGTCGCAACGAATAGCGAGCCGTTCCACGCCAGATCGCCCAAGAGCCCGCCATTGGAACGCGCGATCCATGTGACCCCGTCCGCGCTCGTGAACGTCCCGCTGCCAACGGCAACGAATTTGCCGCCGTCCCACAACACCTCCCCGAGCGAGATCGCGATCGAGGAACTGTGCGTCGTCCAGGTAACGGCGTCAGCGCTGGAGGTCAGCAACCCTCCCACGCCGACCCCGACGACCCGTGCGCCGTTCGTGGCGAGGCTCTGGAACGAATGGCCGTTCCCTGGGTTGCTCGCGGTCCACGTGATGCCGTCTGTGCTCCGCAGCAACGCGCCGAACGTGCCACCAGCAACGAACTGCGTGCCGGTCCAGATCACAGAGGTGAGTGTCTGCGGGGTGTTCGAAGTCTGCGGCGTCCAATTTGCACCATCGGGACTCGTCAGGATCGTTCCGGCTGCGCCCACCACGACGAATTGCGCGCCCGACCAGGCAACTCCGTGCAAATTGGAAGCACTGACGATCGCCATGGACATCCCGCCGTTTTCCGTCAGGAAAACCCGCCCGCGATCTCCGACCGCCACAATCTGCGCACCGGTCGCCACGACATCGTTGATGGTATTCAGGTCGGGTCCGATGCCTGTCATCCAGACCGCGCCATCCACACTGAAAGCCATCGCTCCGCCGACGCCGACCGCATGATAGCCGGAAGCATCCCGCGCCACGCTCATCCACGTTGCCATGTTGCCGGTGTCGCCCCAGGTCCACGTCACGCCGTCGGCGCTCGTCGCCACCGATCCGTTGGCACCCACAGCCATGAATCTCGTGCCGTCCCAAATCACATCGATAAGTGTTCGCGGACTACCGGTCGTGCCCGGCAGCCAGACCATTCCATCGACGCTCGTGTAAACCATTCCGAGTTCGCCCACGGCCACGAATTTTCCTGCGCCCGACGCAACCGACAACAGCGCGTTGCCCTGCGGCAACGGATTTCGCCAAGTCCACGTCGTCTGTCCCGGGAGCACGACCGGCAGGAGCGTCACGGCAAAGAGCAACCGCACCGCCCCAAAAACGCTGGCCCAACAGAACCGGACGCTCCGACCGCAATGAGACGCGCGCATTTGTTTCATCCCAGCGCACGCGCCACACCGCGTCAACGGCGCACCCGCCGCACGCCTTCCGGCATAGCCAACTCTCCCCTTGCCTCCCGCCGCCGCGCGCCGGTTAACTCGCCGCTCTCCCATGAGCGACATCCTCTCCGATCTCCAGTGGCGCGGCCTCTTGGCCGATTGCACCGATCTCGACGGCCTGCGTCAGCGGCTGGCGACCGGCCAGCCCCTGACGGTCTATTGCGGCTTCGACCCGACTGGTGACTCGCTGCACGTCGGCCACCTGATGGGCCAGCTCACGCTCGCGCGCTTCCAGCGCGCCGGCCACCACGTCATCGCGCTCGCCGGCGGCGCCACCGGCATGGTTGGCGACCCCTCGGGCCGTTCCTCCGAGCGCAACCTGCTCACGCGCGAACAGCTCGCCCACAACATCGCCTGCATCAAATCCCAGCTCTCGCACCTGCTCGACTTCAGCGCCGCGGCAAATCCCGCGCGCCTCGTCGACAACGCCGACTGGATCGCGCCGTTCAGCTTCCTCGAATTCCTCCGCGACGTCGGAAAACATTTTTCGCTGAACGTCATGCTCGCGAAAGACTCGGTGCGCTCGCGCATGGAAGGCGACAGCGGCATCAGCTACACGGAGTTCAGCTACCAGCTGCTGCAGGCCTACGATTTCTTCCACCTGAGGAAGACCTTCAACTGCGAGCTCCAGATCGGCGGCTCGGACCAATGGGGAAATCTCACCGCCGGCACCGATCTCATTCGCAAAAAGCTCGGCCACGAAGCCACCGCGTGGGGCTGGACGTTCCCGCTCATCACCAAGAGCGACGGCACGAAGTTCGGCAAGACCGCCAGCGGCGCCGTCTGGCTCGATCCGCAAAAGACGAGCCCGTATCGCCTCTACCAGTTCTTCGTTAACACCGAGGACGCGAAGGTCTGCGAATACCTGCGCAAATTCACCTTCCTCACCCGCGAGCAAATCGAACCGCTCGAAGCCGCGCACGCCGCCAACCCCGGCGCCCGCGAAGCGCACCGCGCCCTCGCCCGCGAAGTCACGACGCTCGTCCACGGCGCCGAAGCCCTCGCCGCCGCGCTCAAGGCCAGCGAGATCCTCTTCGGCGGTTCACTCGACGGCGTCACCGAGGCGATCTTCAACGACGTCGTGGGCGAGGTGCCGACGAAAGATCTCGAGCGCGCCAAACTCGACGGCGCGGGCGCGCCGATCGCCGACCTCATCGTCCACGCCGGCCTCGAGCCCTCCAAAGGCGCCGCGCGCAAATCCCTCGAAGCCGGCGGCGTCTATCTGAACAACAACCGCGTCGATCACACGCGCACCGTGACGAGCGCCGACCTGCTCTTCGGGAAGTATCTCCTCCTGCGGAAAGGCAAAAAATCCTACGCCGTCCTCGCGGCGAAGTAGGGCCAGTCTCCGACTGGTCCCAGAACGAATTCGCGGTCCAGCCGTGACAGTCGTTCGGTCTTCAAAAATCCGAACGCCGAACCTGCCGCTCGCCCCGAATGACGTGCACGATGAACACGCATCGCGACTCCACGCGGTAGAAGACGCGAACCGGCGGCACAACGAGTTGGCGATAGCGCGTGCCGGCGAGTTCACGCGGCTTGCCTCCCGCCTGAGGAAAGAGCGCAAGCTGATCGATGTGCGCGAGCACCCGCGCCACGAATCGCGCGGCCGCCTCCGGCTTGTCCAAGGCGATATACGCCGCGACGGCGTCGAGTTCCTCGAGCGCAGAATCGGCCCAGACTATTTCAGCCACCGCGCGAGCCGTTTCTTGGCCCGTGCGTGACTCGTGACTCGACCCTCATCGATCGCCTTTTCGCCTCGCGCCAAGCCTTCGAGCAAGAGCAGACGACGCTGCATCGCTTCGTATGCTTTTGCCTCCACGAGATAGGCCGCGACGCCGTTCTCCTGCACCCGCAGCGCTGGTGACGGACGCTGCTTATAACGGGTGCCTTTGCTGACGGCTTTCATCGTCGAAAGAACAACGACGGTAACCAGGCGAGGTCAACTGCCAGTTTAGTCCAGTCCCAGCTCCCGCAACGTCGCCGCGCGCGACTCCGCTTCGAGCGCCGCATAGGTTTCGTTCGGATCAATGATGTTTCGGCCGAGCACTTCCTCGAGCTGCGCCTGCGTGTAGGTCGGCTTCGCGTGCGCCGTGGACTGCGTGCCGTATTGCTGCAGATTCGACGCAAAGATGCCCGCCGCGCTGATCGGCAGGAAATCCTCGTAACGCAGACCTTCGATCGCGACGTAGCCTTCTCGCGTGAGCGCGACGAGATCTTTGCCCTGCAGCTTCCCCGCCGTCGCCGCCGCGCGCCCCTTTTCCGTCACACTGAAGCGCACGAACACCAGCCCCTGCTCGACCAGCTCGATCAGCTTCTTCGGAAACAGCGCGAACGCCTCGCTCGCGAGCCGTTCGTAAGCCGCGAAATCCTTCTTCGCCAGACCCGGATGTTTCTCCTTCGCCGCGTCGGCCGCCGCGAGGCAGCGATCGTAGAGTTCGCGCCCCTTCGGCGTCGTCGCGTAGAAGCGCTGCTCAATCTCGCCGAAGCGCGCCGTGTGCGTCGTGTCGACGACCGTGCCATCCGGATTCGTGAACTGCACCGGCTCCGTCAGCGCCTTGTAGGAATCCTGCCGCAGCAACACCGGCGTGTCCGCCGCCGGGCCTTCCGTCGAATCCTTGAAACCCGAGTGCTTGTGCCGCGAGAGATTCAGGTCGTCCTGCTTCAGGCGCCGTGTCAGCGCGTCCACACTCGCGGCGACCGCACTGTCCGCGAGTGTCGCCGGTTCGAGCGCGGCGAGTTGCGTCGACGAGAAGTGCTTGAAGTGCAGTCGCAGGTAGTCGCGGTCGCATTGCGCCACGAAGTGCTCGAGCGCGAGCGTCGAGTGCTGCCGGAAACCCGCCTCGCCCAGTTCGCCGAGACAGAACTTCATCGCGCTGGTGTAGACGTCCATCCACAGCGTGTTCGGCGTGAGGTGATTCAGGTGGTGCGACTCGAAGCACGCGATGTCCGCCGCGATCTTGAAGCCGGCCTTGCTCAGCTCCTGATAAAACGCGTGATCGCGCGCGCGGCCGGTCCACTTGAAAATGCGCTCGGTCGCCTCGCCGACCAGCGCGTTCGCGTCGTCCCAATCGAGACCGCCGTCGCGTTCGCCCTTTTCGATCAGCCGTTTTGCCTCCTGGGAAAATACCTGTCGCGGCGCCAGCAACGCCTCGATGCGTGCGCGCGTCGCTGGATCGAAATAGTCGGTCATCAACAGCGACGTGAAGACGCGGTGCTCGGGATTCAGCCGCGAGCGGAACGCCGTCGCGATGATCGGCTGACTCTTCGCGCCGACATTCGTCATGTCGTAGAACGCGTGCGGCTCCATCGCGAACTGCGCGAAGAACCGCCCGATCCACCGATACTCGTCGGGCCGCCCGATGCGGATGGCACCGTGCCGCTCGCCGCTCGTCTTCTCGAGCTGTTCCGCCGAGATCGCGAAGCCGCGCCAGCGCTGACCGAGCAGCGCGCCGATCGCCTCGTTACAGACGCGATTCACGAGGAGCGACTTGTCGTAGAGCGGCACCTCCGACCCGAACATGCGGGAAAGTTCGGCGAACAGCCGGTGCTGCATCTCAAGTTTGTCGGCGTGGACGGCAGGCATGAGGACACATCAGAAAAACTCGCCATCGCGCGAACGCAAGGAGCCGCCCGCTAGCCGCATGGCCAAGGCGGCAGTTATCAGCTGTCAGCGTTCAGCTATCAGCGTTCAGCAATTTCGATTTCTCCTCCGCCCCACCTCCCGCCGCCTCCGCGCTCCTCGCCTCACTTCGCCGTGAATTTCAGCCCCGCGATGCCCGCCACGATCAGCACCATGCAGACGAGGCGCGCGGCGGTCGCCGGCTCCTTGAACAGCAGGATGCCCGCGATCGCCGTGCCGACCGCGCCGATGCCGGTCCAGATCGCGTAGCTCGTGCCGAGCGGCAGGCCTTTCACCGCCTGCGCCAGACACCAAAAGCTCGCGAGCATCAACACGACCGTGACGACGCTCGGCCACAGCTTCGAAAAGCCGTCCGTGTATTTGAGTCCGACCGCCCAGGAAATTTCGAGCAGGCCGGCGATGATGAGCCAGACCCAAGGCATGCGTGAAAGGAAAACTCCAAACTCCAAATGCCAAACTCCAAAAGCACCGGCGCCCGGTTTCTCCGTCTGTCCGTGCTTTGGCGTTTGGACGTTTGGAGTTTGGAATTTTTCACCTCTACTTCTTTTGGCCTAAGCGCCCAAACCAACCGCTGCGCATCCTCACGCAAGCGCTGCACAGAGACTCCGACGCTTGTGTCATACCATGAAAAAAACACCGCCGCGTCGCGCGATCGATCTCGTCCGAGCGGCTCCCGCCCCCTCCCGCCCATGACCGCCCCCGCCCGTCCGAAACCGTTTCTGCAGCCGGAATATTGCAAAGGTTGCCTGCGCTGCGTCGACGCGTGCCCGAAGCATTGCATCGAGCCCGGCTCCGAGATCAATCCCGCCACCGGCCTCATCCCCGTCGAGCTTCACCTCGACGCGTGCAACGGCTGCTCGCTCTGCATGCAAGCGTGCCCCGAGCCCTACGGCCTGCGCCCCGAAACCGAGCGCGCGCACCCGGACCACACCGGCCGCGGCGACGACTTCGACCTGCAGGACCCCGCCAAACTCTTCGGCCCAAAACCGCTCACCGTCGAACCGGCGGCCGATGAGAACGACATCAGCATCGTCACGCCCGTCTGCGAGCCGCTCGTGTTGAAAGGCAACTACGCCGCCGCGATCGGCGCGCTCTTCGCCGGCTGCCGTCACGTCTTCGGTTACCCGATCACGCCGTCCACCGAAGGCGCCGAGCTGATGGCCAAAATCCTCCCGAAGCTCGGCGGCGCGTTCGTCCAAGCCGTCTCGGAAACCGCCGCGGTGAACATGATGTATGGCGCCGGCGGCTCCGGCGTGCCGTGCATGACCTTCACGAGCGGTCCCGGTTTCTCGCTCATGCTCGAAGGCGTCAGCTACATGATCGGCGCCGAGCTCCCGGGCGTCTTCGTCAACGTCATGCGTGGCGGCCCCGGCCTCGGCAACCTCGGCCCCGAACAAGCCGACATCAAGCTCGCCTGCCGCGGCCTCGGCCACGGCAATACCCACGCCATCGTCCTCGCCCCCGGCACGCCGCAGGAGATGCTCGATCTCACGATGGACGCCTTCACGCTGTCCTTCCGCTACCGCATCCCGGTCGTGATCCTCGGCGACGGCTACCTCGGTCAGATGACCGGCGTCGTGAAACTCCCCGACACGATGCTCAAGCGCGGCAAGCCCGCCTGGGCCGTCTGCGGCGACCGCGGCCACCGCCACAACTTGATCTCCTCGATCGAACTCCTCGAAACCGACCTCGAGAAGCGCAACGAGCACCTCAACCGCAAATACGACCGCATCGCCGCGCAGGAACAGCGCGCCGATCTCTACCGTTGCGACGACGCCGACGTCGTCATCGTCGCCTGCAACACGCCCGCCCGCATGGCGAAGGGCGCCGTCGAAGTCGCGCGCGCCGAAGGCCTGAAGGTCGGCCTCTTCCGCCCGATCACGCTCTGGCCGTTCCCGATTCGCGCGCTCGCCGATCTGCTCCCGCAAACGAAGCGCCTCATGATCGTCGAAGCCGGCCCCGGTCAGCTCGAAGACGAGGTGCGCCTCGCGCTCTCCCACGCTGGCTTCAACCCGCCGCGCATCGAACACGTCCGCCGCCACGGCGGCGTCCTCCCCTCGCAGCGCGAGATCCTCAACCAACTGCTCGGGCAACCCACCGCCTGATCCTGTAGGGCTCGACACGAAGTCGGGCCCTACAAAACACCACCTTCCTCTTTTCCCCTCCCTCCTATGAGCGGTGTCTTCTACGAAAAATTCGAGCGCCACGCGCACGGCGAAGGCCTCAAGGCCCACAGCACGCACTACTGCCCCGGCTGCGGCCACGGCGTCGTCCATCGCGACATCGCCGAAGTCATCAACGAACTCGGCGTGCAGGACCGCACCATCTTCATCTCGCCGGTCGGCTGCTCCGTGTTCGCCTACTACTACTTCGACACCGGCAACTCGCAGGCTGCGCACGGCCGCGCCCCCGCCGTCGCGCTCGGCCACAAGCTCGCCTCGCCCGACTCGCTCGTCATCTCCTACCAAGGCGACGGCGACCTCGCGTCCATCGGCCTCGCCGAGACGATCTCCGTCGCGCAGATGGGTCTGCCGCTCACGGTCATCTTCATCAACAACGCCATCTACGGCATGACCGGCGGACAACTCGCGCCGACCTCGCTCACCGGCCAAAAAACCGCCACGAGCCCCGACGGCCGCAGCCGCATCCACGGCCAACCGCTCAAGATGGCCGAGTTGATCGCGCAACTCGACGGCCCCGTCTACGTCGAACGCGTTGCACTCTACGACGCCAAGAACCGCGTCAAAGCCCGCCGCGCGATCAAGAAGGCGCTGCAAAACCAACTCGAAGGCCGAGGCTACTCCTTCATCGAAGTCCTCTCCGAGTGTCCCACGCACCTGAAGCTCTCGCCCGTCGAGGCGGAGAAATGGGTGCAGGAAAACATGGAGCCAGTCTTCCCGCTCGGCGTGAAAAAAGATCTCAGCGCGACCACCGAACCGTGGTTCAAAGGCCCGCGTCCCTCCTACGAGCCCGAGGAAGTCCTCGGCCTCGCCGGCGCCGAGCCCGCGCTCGCCGAGAAGCGCCGCGCCGAGTGGCCCGCCCACGTCGCGAAGCGCGACCTCTCCTTCAAATTCGCCGGCTCCGGCGGCGACGGCGCGCAAACCGCCGCGCTCCTCCTCGTCCGCGCCGCGATCGAGCTCGGCTACGACGCCACGCACATCCCGGCCTACGGCCCCGAGTCGCGCGGCGGCACCAGCTACGCCGACGTCCACATCGCCGCCACCGAGGTGCTCAACCCCGCCGCGCCCGAGCCCGACGTCCTCGTCGCCTTCAACGCGCCGAGTCTCACCAAATTCGCCGCGACCGTGGTCCCCGGCGGCACGATTCTCTACGACAGCACCATCGTCACCGTCGCGCCCGCCGATCTCCCGCCCGGCCGCACCGTGCTCGGCATCCCGTTCACGAAAATCGCCGCCGATCTCGGCAAGCCCATGGTGAAAAACGTCGTCGCCCTCGGCGCGTTGCAATCCGCGACGAAACTCCTCCCCGACGACGCGCTGATCGAGACGCTCGCGCATGTCCTCAAGGACAAGGCCGCCGTCCTCCCGCTCAACCAATCCGCCTACGCCGCCGGCCTCGCCGCCGTGCAAACCGTCGCGACCTAAACCGCGCGAGGTAGGGGCGCTTGCCCTCAAGCGCCCTCCGAAGGGCTCCACCTCCACCCGCCACCACCCGAACAATCTTTCTCTTCCTTCTTAATCTTTCTCTTTCTCCGCGCCGTCCCCCGCCTGAGAAAACGAGAAAAAATTAAGAGATAGAGGAAAGAGAAAGATTCTTCCCGATGCTCACCGAGTCCCCACCCTCCGCCTTCCTCTGCGAAACCGAAGCCTACGAACTCCTCGCGCGCGCCGGCATTCGCCCGCCGCGCCACGGCATCGTTGACGGCTTTCTCCCCTTCGCACCGGAAGAACCGATCGTCCTCAAAGGTCTCGGCAACGAGCTCTGGCACAAATCCGAACTCGGCTGCGTGCGCTTCCTGCCGTTCGACGCCGCGCGCCTCACGCAGGAAGCCGCCGCGATGCGCGAACGCGTCGAGGCTCACGGCCACGCGTGGATCGACGCTCTCGTCTGCGAGCGCATCGCCATCCAGCGCAATCGCGACATCCCGTCCGAAGCCTTCGTCTCCCTCTCCCGCACCGACGCCGGCTGGGTGATCCTCTGCGGCTTCGGCGGACTCCAGGCCAATGCCCTCGCCGAACTCGCCCCGCCGTGCCGCTGGCCGGTGTCCGTCGTGTCGCCCGAGCAGGCGCTCGCCGAATTCTCCGCACACCTCCTCGGTCGCGCGTGGCTCGGCCGCCTCCGCGAAGCCCACCCGCTCACCACGACCGACGATCTGCGCCTCTTCTTCGAATCGCTCTGGGAACTCGCCGCGCTCTGCGACGAGCAAGGGCTCGCTTTGCTCGAGCTGAATCCCGTCGCCCTCGATCCGTCCGGCGCGCCGCGTCCGCTCGACGCCGTTGGCCGCCGCCACGCCCCGCCGCCCGCCCGACTAGCACCGCCCGCGGGTTTTCTCGCCGCCCTCCGCGAGCCGCGCCGCATCGCGCTCGCCGGCGTCTCCGCGCAGGAAGGCGGCGTCGGCCGCACGATCCTCGACAACCTCCGCCGCTACGCGCTCCCGGCCGGCGACCTGATCCTGATCAAGAAACCCACTTCCGCCTCCGCCCCTGGAGGGCGGCGCTCCATCGCCGCCGCGCCCGCAGAAACGGCGCTGACGGAGCAGCGCCCTCCCACTAGCGCAGCCGTCCCGCCTGCATCCTACGTCGTAGCAGGCGAGACGCCTGCGCTACACCACGCCCCGTCCACCTTCCTCGGCCTCCCCAGCCTCCCCGACGTCGCCCCGTTGCGCGACGCGCCCGTCGACCTGCTGATCCTCGCCCTACCCGCGCCCGCTGCTGCCGCCACCCTCGAAGCCCTCATCGCCCAAGGCGGCGGCGCCACGTGCGTCGCCCTCGTCGCCGGCGGCATCGGCGACGGTGCCGACACGCAAGGCCTCGGCACAAAACTCGCCGCACTCCTCCGCGAAACCCGCGCCGCCGGCCGTTGGACGCCCGCCGTGCTCGGCCCGAATTTTCTCGGCCACTGGGCGCCAGCGCGCGCGCTCGACACGTCGTTCATTCCCACGGACAAAATCGCGTCGCCTCCCACGACCGGAGGCGCGCTCACGCTCCTCAGTCAGAGCGGCGCGTTTCTGCTCTGCCGCCGCTCGCGCCAGCCGCAGCTGCGGTTCGGCCTCGGCGTCGCGCTCGGCAACCAGATGGACGTGGCGATGCCCGACGTCCTCGCCGCGCTCGCCGACGAAGATCAGCCCGGACCCGTCGCGTGCTACGTCGAAGGCTTCGGCCCCGGCCAGCTCGCGCCCTTCGCCCAAGCCTCGCGCACACTCACGAAACGCGGTGCCCGCGTGCTCTTGCACCGCGCCGGCCGCACCGAGGCTGGCCAGGCCGCCGCCGCCAGCCACACCGGCGCGATGGCCGGCGACCTCGCGCTCGAACGCGAGTTGCTCACGCGCAGCGGCGTGCGGTTCACGCGTTCGATCGCCGAGTTCGACTCCGCCCTCGCCTGGCTCGCCGCCTACCCTCACCTCGCGAAAGGCCCCGTCGCGCTGCTGACCAACGCCGGCTTCGAGAGCGTGAACGGCTCCGACCTCTTCGACGCCGAGTTGCCCGCCGCGACGCTGTGCCTGGATGCGATCGCTGAACTTTCCCGCGCGCTCGCGACGCTGAACCTTGGTGGACTCGTCAGTCCCCGTCTCCCCCTGGACCTAACCCCCATGGCTGACGAGTCCGCCTTCCACGCGAGCGCCGGGATTTTGTTGCGCGACTGCGCCATGCTGGTCGTCGGCCTCGTGCCGTTCACGCGCAAGCTCGTCACCCACGGCGAAGCAGCGCGCAGCTTTGCGCACAAACTCGCCACCCTCGCCCGCACCGCCGGCAAACCGCTCGCGGTCGCGATCGACGCCGGTCCGGCCTACGAGGATTACCGCGCCGCCTTCGCCGCCGAGAACGTGCCGACGTTCGACCGCGTCGAGAATGCGTTGCTCGGAATCAAAGTCCTCTGATCGATCTTCGACACAGAGGACACGGAGACCCACAGAGTCAGAAGGAGATTCCGAACAATGTCCGAACCTCCGTGTTCTCGGATCGGTCCTCCGTGCTCTCTGTGACTCAGGTCTGGACAAACTTCGCCGCGGCGGCCTCGTCCACGAGCCACACGACTTTCTCGCGGAGGCTCTTCATCACCTGAGCGGGAGCACTCTTGGAATCGTATTCCCCTGCGAGCACCCGGTGCAGCGCCTCCGCCTTGCTCTCACCGAGCACCATGACGACAACGAGCCCACACGCCTTCAATCCGCTCGGCGTCAGCGTGAGTCGCCAGCCCTTCTCTGGCACATCGATCGCCGCGAAATAACTGCCGCCATCGTCGCGCAGCAACGGGCTGCCCGGAAAGAGCGAGAGCGTGTGGGCGTCGTCGCCCAAGCCCGCGAAGCACACGTCGAAGGTCCGGTCGCGACCAAACCACTGGGCGTTCGTGCGCCCGAACTCCACGGCCGCCATGCCCGGCGCGATGTTGGTCGACCACGGGTGCTTGCGGTCCGCGGGAATGCCGAGCGGCTTGAGCAGCAGCCGATCCGCGTTGCCGAAATTGCTCTCGAATGAGTCCGGACGCACGTAGCGCTCATCGCTCACGAACCAGTGCGTCGTCGCGACGGTCGTCGGCGACAGCGCGTCCTTCGCCACGCACCACTGATACCACTCCTTCGGTGTCGAGCCGCCGGTGAGCGCCCACGTGAAATGCTTTCGCGGCGGCATCTGCCCGCGCTGACCTTCCGCGACGAACACCGCCGTGCGGAAGCAATCCTCCTTCGTGCCAATAAACACGCGACCGTAACTGGAGCTGAGTTCCTTCATGGTTCCGCCGACTACGAAGCCCGCGCGAAACGTGAAGATCAAGGCGACAAGCGCGCCGCGGTGTTTGTAGGGCGGGGTCTCCCGACCCCGCCGCGAACGTGATGGCACTTGCGCGGAAAGGCGAGGTCAGGAGACCCCGCCCTACAAAAACGGTCAATCCGCGCGAAACGCGCTCAGAAAAACATCGCCTCGCTCAAAGCCTCCGCCGGGTCGAGCAGGCGGGCGTTCGCCGTGAGCGTCGTGCGGCCGTGGCCGAGATCGCCCTCGAATTCCGCCGTGCGGCCATCGAGATCGGCCGACCACGTGAACGTCTTCTTCGGGTCGCGATAACTGAACGCGATTTCGAAGCAGCCTTTGCACTCCTTCGGCACGATGCCGAAATCGATGCCGCTCTCCGGATCGGCGCCACAGCGCAGCAGGCCTTTCTTCAACCAGCTGATCATCGCCGCGGCCTCGGCGTTCAGGTCGTCGCGATGCGTGATACGCACCGCGTGCAGCCCTGCCACGATGTCCGCCGGGGCGTAACGGCTGAGAAATTGCCCGATCGTCTGGCGCAGCGGACGCGTCCGCGTGTAGGCGAGGTCGCGCACCGCCGACGGATTCGGCCACGGAAACGTGAACGCTTCTTGCGGCACCACGGCACTGTCGAACAGCACGCGCTGCGAGCGCGTCAGCAAGTAATCGTAGGCCGCGAGGCGATTCGCCGCTGAGAAACGATGCGCCCAGTAATAGAGCGGCAGGTCCGTCGAAAGACACACCGACACCTGATGCTGCAGGAAGTCGTGCGTGCCGACCGGATACGCGAGCAGCACGAACTCGCAGCAGCGCGTGTCCTTGCCCGATTTGCCGAGGAAACACTCGCCGTAGATCTTCGCGCGAAAAACTTTCTCGGCGGCCGGATCGGGCTCGGGGCACAGCACCACGACGCGACACGGGTAACGTTTCGCGAACTCGACCGTGTTGCGAAACTGCTGCGCCGCATCGTCGGGCTTCGTGTTGAGGCCGAAATGCAGCACAAGATTCAGCTGCGTGGCGCGACTCTCCTTAGCCGGCGTGTCCGCCCACAGCTTCTTGAAACCGGCATTGATGCCGCCGACCGGCACCTCGATTCCTGGCAGTGCATTGAAGAGGGCGTGCATCAGTTTTGAAAATTCCAAACGCCAAAACCCAAACGCCAAAGCGAAAGTTCGAGCGTGGACAGATTGGCGAAGCTAATTTGGCGTTTGGCCATTTGGACCTTTGGACTTTTGCGCGGCGCGCCGCGACGCATCACGGTTCCCTCCAGCTGTGACCGTTCGCCGCGAGGAGCGCCTCGGCGGACTTCGGCCCCCACGAACCGGCGGTGTAGCTATCAAGGCCGGAGCGCTTCTGGGCGCGCCAGAACTCGAGGATCGGCGTCATCAGCTCCCACGAGCGCTCGGTCTCGTCGCCGCGAATGAAGAGCGTGCCGTCGCCGATCATCGCATCGAGCACGAGGCGCTCGTAAGCCTCCGGCGTGTTCGAGCCGAACGTCGTCGCGTATTTGAAGTTCATCTTCACCGGCTGCGTGCGCGTTTCGAGGCCGGGGATCTTCGCGTTCAGGATCATGCTCATGCCCTCGTCCGGTTGGATCTGGAACGCGAGCGTGTTGGCCGCGAGTTGGAAGCGGTCCGAGTCCGCAAAGATATTTCCGGGCGCGCGCTTGAAGCGAATCGCGATTTCGGTGACGCGACGCGCCATGCGCTTGCCGGAGCGGATGTAGAACGGCACGCCGTGCCAGCGCCAGTTGTTGATGTTCAACCGCAGCGCGGCGAACGTCTCCGTCGTCGAGCCGGGCGTGACGTCCTGCTCGCGCAGGTAACCGGGCTGCGGTTTGCCCGCGAGGATGCCGTCGTCGTATTGCGCGCGGGCCACGTCACTGTTCGGTCCGTCGAGGCGCAACGGCTGGATCGCGCGGAGCAGCTTCACCTTTTCATCGCGAATCGCCTCGGCATCGAACGACACCGGCGGCTCCATCGCCGTGAGCGCGACGAGCTGCATCGTGTGATTCTGAATCATGTCACGCAACGCACCGCTCTGCTCGTAGTAACCGGCGCGCGACTCGACGCCGACTTCCTCGGCGACGGTGATCTGCACATGGTCGACGAAGTTGCGGTTCCAGATCGGTTCGAAGATCGCGTTGGCGAAACGCTGCACGAGCAAGTCCTGCACGGTCTCCTTGCCGAGGTAGTGATCGATGCGGAAAACCTGCGACTCCTCGAAGACGGCGGTGAGCTCCTGGTTCAGCGCCTGCGCGCTCGCGAGGTCGCGGCCGAATGGTTTTTCGATGACGACCTTCGACTGCGCCGGCTTGCCGAGGTGGCGCGCGGCGAGGCCGGCCGCGCCGAGATTCTGGATGATCGGCGCGAAGACCGACGGCGGCGTCGAGATGTAGAACAACGCCTGGAGGTCCTGCCCGATCTGTTTTTCGAGGCCGGAGATTTTTTCCGCGAGCTTGGTGAACGCCGCCACCTCGTCGTAGCCACCGCTGACGTAGAGCGTGCGCGGCGCGAGGCGCGACCAGACGTCATCGCGCAGTTCGCGGCGGGAGAATTCCTTGATCGCGTCAACCGACAGCGCCTGAAATTCCGCATCGGGCATCGGCTTGCGACCGTAGCCGATGAGGAAGAAGTCCGCCGGCAACAGGCCGTCGAGCGCGAGATTGTAGATCGCCGGGATGAGCTTGCGCGCCGTCAGGTCGCCCGACGCGCCAAAGATGACGACGACCGTCGGCGGAGCGCCGCGGTGCTTGCTCAAACCATGGAGGAACGGATGCCGTTCGTGGTCGGACATGCCGCGCACTGTGCGCGCCTCGCTCCGGACGGCCAATCAATTTATCGCGCGATGACACGAGCGTGTGACGCGTGACGCGGAGGACGGAGGCCTGAAGACAGAGGACCGATTGGGCAGACCGAACAAGGTCGGTAGATTTTTTCGCCGACGATAAAAAGTGGCGGCCGATTTGGGTTCGCGTCCGACTGCGGTGTTGGTGTGTGCTCCAGCATCAGTCGAAACCGACATGCAGAACCTCCCCTTCTTCCGCTGCGCGACATTGATCACCGCTCTGCTCTTGCTCGTCGGATGCGTTGCGGACAGCGGCAAGGCCGAGCGCAGCGCCAGCATCACCGCCACCGGTTTAGCTTCGATCGAAAATCACGTCGTCAAAGGCCTCCGCGTCACCCGCGTCTATGTCCTGCGCATCGACGGGGATATTCTCCAAATGCACGGCAAACGCGGCGTCTACGAACTGTCGCCCGGGCGGCATGAGATCGACGTCAATTGCGAGTTCGGGCGTCCCACGATTGGCGATCTCTACATCGACGCCGGCACGTTCCGCTTTGAGTTGGTTGCTTCCGCCGGATCGCGTTACCGCGTGCGCGCTCAAAAGCTATCGGTCGAAAAAGCGGAGCTTTGGATCGAGGACGTCGCCACCGAGATGCCGGTTGCCCCCAAGGTGATCGTGTCACTCACCGCGACGGGGCAAAACATTCCTGTTTTCGTGCCAATTCCCGTCGGCAAATAATGCTCAATGCCGCGCGTTCTCGCGCACCTGATCGATCGAGCCGCTTTGCCGCGCGACGTGATAGCCCTTCGGGAACAGCGGCACGTTGGCGAAATGCATGCATTGCGGCGGCAGCCGATCGCTCAGCCCCACCTCCACCACATCGAAACGAAACGTCCGTGGCGGCGCCGCCAGCGCACTCAGATACGCGTGCACCGCGCGCTGCAACACGCGCTTCTTGCGCCGATCGACGGCGTGGTAACCCGGCACGAGCGCGTCGACGCTTCGCGCCTTCACTTCGATGAACACCAGCACCTCGCCGTCACGCGCGATCAAGTCGATCTCGTCGCGGCGATCGCGGGGACTGCGCCAGTTGCGCGCGACGATCGTGAAGCCGTGCCGCTTCTGCAAAAACTCCGCCGCCGCTGCCTCACCGCGGGCTCCCGCCTCGGCTGCCGCGGGAGTTTCTCCGCCCTGCGCCGCGAGTTTCAACCATACGTCGTTCAGCCAAGCCAGCATGGGTAGTTCGCCCTCGACGACGCGTTTTTTTTGACCTACACGCAAGAGCGATTTAGCGCGTCGCGCGGTTTCCCCCATTCGCACGACGCCGGCGTCACCTGACCGACATGGCCAATCCCAGCAACCTCACCGGCACGCTTCGGCGCTCGCTGCTCATCAAAGTCATTTCGAAGCCCGCGCCGAGTCGCGAAGACGTCAACTCCGTCATCGAACTCACCGCGAGCAAAGTCGTCGAGGCGCTCCAGGCGCAGTCGATGACGCTCTACCTCGTGGAGGGCGGTGAGATCGCATTCAAACAGGTCTACTACTCGCCGTCGCTTTGGGGCCAGGATCGCGACAAGGAAAGCCAGTTCAAGGAGACGGCCAAAAAGCTCCTCGCGCTCCGCCTCCCCGCCGGCACCGGCAACGTCGGCAAAGTCATCTCGTCCGGCGAGCCGCTTTTCTTCAGCAACAAGGGCCCGGAGGCCGCGTCGCTGAAAAACATGAACACGGGCTTCGAGGTTCACTCGATGCTCACCGTGCCGCTGAAGACCAACATCGTCATCGGCGCCATCCAGGTCCTCAATAAGGAGCCCTCCGCCGGCACGAATGGCCAGTTCACGCAGAAGGACCTCGGGATGCTGCAGGAGGTCGCCGAGTATTCGTCGACGCTGATCCAGCGCATGCTGGACCCGAAGTTCCAGCTCAGCGCTGAGGACACGGCGAAATTCATCGCGCGTTTCACCGATCTCCCGCTCGTCACCAAAATCGAGGATGGCGAGATCGACGAGAAACTCGTCGAAGTCATCGGCGACGCCGTCATCCGTCGCGAACAGGTTTTCCCCGTCAAAAAGGTCGGCAACACCGGCGTGACCGTGCTGATGACGAACCCGCTCGACTACGCGAAGCGCGAGTCCTTTCAGACGGCGTGCGAGCTGCACATCGAGGACGTGCGCGTCATTCCGGCCAGTTACCTCGAAGAGCTGCTCAAGAAATATTTCAAGGACTCCAAAGCCGCCGCCGGCCCCAAGGTCGAACACGACGACGTCGATATCACCGAGGTCGCCGACATCATCGGCACCGCCTACAGCGAAGGCGGCAGCAGCGAGGTGAAGGCCGAGGAACTCGACAAGGAGGACTCCGCCCCGATCATCCAGCTCGTCAATCGCATCATCGAGGACGCCTACATCGCGGGCGCATCGGACATCCACGTCGAGCCACAGGAAAAGGAGCTCATGGTCCGCTACCGCATCGACGGCATGTGCATTGAAAAACTCCGTCTGCCCAAACAGGTCGTCGGCGCCATGGTCGCCCGCCTGAAGATCATGTGCAACCTCGACATCTCCGAACGCCGGTTGCCGCAGGACGGACGCATCGTCTTCAAAAAATACACGAAGAAGAACATCGATATCGACCTTCGCGTCGCCACCGGTCCGATGAACCACGGCGAGAAGGTCGTCATGCGCATCCTCGACAAACAGAAGTCGACGCTGCCGCTCCCCGCGCTCGGTTTCTCCGACGAAAACCTCGCGAAATACCGCGAGTGCATCCGCCAGCCCTACGGCATGATTCTCCACTGCGGCCCGACCGGCTCCGGCAAGTCGATGACGCTCTACTCCGCGCTCGGCGAGATCAACACGCCCGACATCAACATCCAGACCGCGGAAGACCCGATCGAATACACGCTCGGCGGCATCAACCAGATGCAGATGAACCGGCAGATCGGTCTCACCTTCGCCCGCGCGCTCCGCTGCTACCTCCGCATGGACCCCGACGTCATCCTCGTCGGTGAAATCCGCGACGAGGAAACCGCCGGCATCGCCGTCGAAGCCGCGCTCACCGGTCACTTGCTCGTCTCCACGCTCCACACCAACGACGCTCCGTCCACGGTCGCGCGTCTCGGCGAGATGGGCGTCGAGGTCTTCAACATTTCCGCGTCGCTCGTCTGCGTGTGCGCGCAGCGTCTCCTCCGCCGCGTCTGCAAGAACTGCAAAGTGAAATACAAGCCCGAGGGCCGCGAGTGGGAGATTCTCAAGAAAGCGCTCCAGCTCGACGGCGAGCCGCCCGAGATTTTCAAGGCCAACCCCGGCGGTTGCCACATCTGCGGCGGCACCGGCTACAAGGGCCGCGTCGGCATCCACGAGTTGATGACCAACTCCGAGGAACTCACCGAAGCGATCAACAAGGAAGCCGAAGTCGCCGAGTTGAAACGCGTCGCGATGAAGAACGGCATGAAGACGCTCCACCAGGACTCGATGCTCAAGGTGAAGATGGGCCTCACCACGATGGAAGACGCGTTGGCGAACGTCCCGCCGGATCTGATTCTTTAAGCGTTCAGTCGGATCACGTCACCGGTGGGCGTCGGTGTCCCTACGGACGCCTGTCGCCAGGTGGAACGCGTGACCTCAACGCGTTCGCGCCCGAGCGCGTTGGGGTCAACGCGCTCCACCCTAAACGGGCTCGCGATGACGAGAGCCCATTGGCTGCGGAATCCCGGCCCCTGCCACCATCCGCCACAGCGCCCTTCCGTCCTCAGTCCTCCGCACTCCGCCACCGCTCGTCAGCGCGCCCGTCGGCGCCACACGACACCCACGAGCGCCGCCATACCCGCGAGCACCGCATACGTCGACGGCTCAGGCACCGCGGAAACAGTCAACGATCCGTCGCCAAACGTTCCCTCACCCGCATCGTCCGCGAACACCGAATTGATCAGTTCGATCCCGAATCCGGCTGCGGTTCCGCCGAGGTCGATCCGGTTGCCGTTTCCGTCGATGAAACGCGCGAACAGCAACGTCGGCGGCGTCACCAGATTCGTGTCGGCGAGGATCGAACCGGTCGCCTCCAGCCAGTCGATCACCTGGAGGTCGCCCAGCCCCCACGACTGCGCACCCACGGTCACCGAAGCAGCCGACACCGACTCCGCCGAAAAAACGTAGAACGGGTTCAGCGCCTCGTAGCCGTTGAACGTTCCGGCCGTCGGCACCACCAGCACGGCCGGGTGCGCGGTCAGGTTGAAGGTCAGCGTGGCCGTGAACGACAAGGGCGACTCCGTCGCGCCGAACAACACCACGGGCTCCGCGCCCTTTTTGTCACCGAATTCGATCTCGCCGCTGAGCTGGTAAGTCACGACCTGCGCCTGCAGCCCCACGACACCCATCGCCAGCAAGGCCCACCACGAAAGGGAAAAGAGTTTCATCACGCGCCAACACGCGCCCGCCCGCCGCCCCCGGCAACTCCTCTTTCGACCAGGGTCCGACGCCGAACGCGGTTGGGGGCGTTGTCCCAACGCTCCATCTGCCACTCACCCAATCACGCCGCACACGCACGAGGGCCATTGAGGACAACGGCCCTGCCACCATTCGCGCACGCCTCTCCGCCCTCAGTCTTCGGTCCTCCGCCCTCCGTTCCGCCGCCGCCACGCCGCCCCGCCCATCAACGCCAGCGCGCCCACGATCGCCGCATACGTCGACGGCTCCGGCACCGCCGATACCGCGGTGATCGACGTGTAGTAACCGCTGGCGCTGTTGTCCGTGTCGCCGTCATCGAGCACCGACCAACCGTCCATGCGAATCGTGCCGTCACCGCCACTCACGGACCCGAGGCTGAACCCGTGTTCGCCCTCGCTGCCCTCACCGCCGAAGAACGAGAACTTCACATACTGCGGCGTGGTGGTCAGATTCGAGCTCGCCCAAAAATCCACGCCCAGGCTCTCCGCCGCGGATGCGAGGTCCGCCTTGGTCCACGTCCGCGTTCCCGTCGTGAACGACAGCGAGACAATCGTGCTCACCGAGAACCCATAGAAATCGTTCTCCGCCACGTGATCGAAGAGGATGCCGCCCGTGAGCACGGTCGTGCTGCTGGTGTTCAGCGACAGATCGACCGTGAACGTGCCGGTAAACGGCGTCTCCGTCTCCATCCCGAACACCGGGCCCGACTCGGCGTTGAGCGTGCCCGAGAGTTGATAAGTGAAAATCTGCGCCCGCGCCCCAATCGCCGCCACCGCGCTCAAGACCAACACCACCGCCCTGACTCGTCGCCACGTGGAAGAGAATTTCATCGCGCGCGAAGCCATCGTCGCCGCCACCGCCTGCCAACACCTCTTTCGACCAGGGTGGCGGTGTGCGCCCCACGCCGCGCCCCAACCGCGCGCGGCCCACCGTGTCGCTCTACGCGGTCCGGAAAAACCGCCTTGCCCGCCCTGCGCGACTTCAGGAACGTCCCCCCCCGTGCGGAACCGTTCGGCTGGGCCAAGCCGAAGCCGACGCCGCCCACCATTTCTTCGCCAAGGAAGACTCCGACAAAGCCTGAGCGTCCGCTCCGCCGATACCGAATCTATCCCCCAACCCTCGTCGCCCTCAGCCAAGCCCACGAAAGCGACACCAAAGGCACCTACGTGCGGTAACAACATGTCCAATCTCAGCCAAATTAAAGGCATGGTGCTGGAGGAGGTGATTCTACACCTCCTCTCGTTCTCTGGCTACGAGCCAATTCTTACGCCAGATGGAGGAAGAACGACAAGAATGGTTGGAGCTGGAATCGCCGCAGTCGGCCGCGGCGCTGACCACCAGATTGACGCAATTGCGAATTACTCACTCACGCCTCCGTTCGGCCACCCGTTGCGCCTGCTGCTGGAAGCGAAGTGCTGGTCAGACAAAGTCAAACTTCCAGAGATCAGAAACGCGGTCGGCGTTCTGAAGGATTTGAACGAACGCTGGAAGGGACGCAGTGCAGCCGGGGGACGCTTTCATTACCAATACGCATATTTTTCCGCGAGCGACTATACCTCCGAAGCCATCAACTACGCATTCGCGCAGGACATCTACTTGGTTCCCCTTGGGCATTCCGCCTACCTCCGCGGCGTCGTGAGCGCCATCAGCGGACTGAGGGACGTCGATTTCCCAGGGAGCGATCGCAAAGGATTCGTAGGGGACCTTCGCCGCCGCATCCGGCATGGCCTGACAGCTCAAGGGGCGGCGCCAGAACATGCTCTCGAGCCAATCTTTCTAGCAAGCATAGATCTTGCCTTCGGGCTTCTAGCGATATCGCGCGGCGGATTTCCGCTGTTCCTCTCCGCGACGAAAGCTTCGCTGCGCCACCTTTCGCCTGCATATTCGTTCCAGAGTTACCCTGATCCGTTCATTGCGCGGGATCTGACTGTTCAACAGCGCGAAAATCTACTCGCGACAATGCTGGGCCAGCTAGACGACCCCCAGAGGGTACTCGACGGTTTTTGGCGACTGTTCATACGCTACGCGGAAGTCGAAGAAGAACAGCGAGACGCTCAGTTTTATCGGCTGCTACGACGCTATGAAGCGTTCTACGAGCGGTTGTTCTCCAACCCTGAGCTTCTCAAAAATCCCACGACCAAAGATCGATGGATATGGTTCAACTTATTGCCAGCATCGTGGGAGGTGCGCATTCACTATCACGACCAACAAAATTGGTTCCTCTCCCATGCAACGGGGGAGGACGAGCGGCGCATTTTTTCGTTCGACCTACCAGAACTCCTCTTTCGGAAATATCGCCAGCGAGCCACAGAGATACCTCAAGAGAGAGCATTTCATCTGAAACGCGCCCAGTTTTCGGCGTTCCATGCTTTTCTGCAGTGCGGCTCACAGATGCGCATCGTTCAATTGCGCCTGGATGAAGACTGGCTCACCGCGGTGCAGCGACAGTTCGAGCAACAAGAGTAGCGATGCACGGCGTCGTCACTTCGCAGCGCCTCCGCTGTCTCCGCCCCATTCTCGAACAGTGGTGCGACATCAATGCCCAGCTTGGACGCGAGTGGTGCGGCGTGAACGATGCGCCGTGGTGGTATAACGAGCGTGCGTCCGTGAGTGTCTTCGCCGGGGCCGTCTGGCGCTCTGGCGAGGCGGCGTTCGAGGAATATTCGGAACTGAAGCGCGGCAAGGCCAAGCTCACGGCAGGGCGTTTCGATCTCTGGTTCTCCTGTGGTCGCCAAGAATTCCTAGGCGAAGCCAAATTTTGCAACGTTCCGTCCACGCGTGCCGGCACGCAAGCTCGCGGGGTGCAATCGTGGATGGAGCGAGCCAAGGCCGATGCGCGCCGTTGTCCGCCCGACGGCACCAAGCGTCGCCTAGCGATAGTATTTGGTTGTCCCTATCTGCGTCCCTGTTCCGCCGATAAACGGGAAGCACGCATTCGCTGGCTGGTGGCCGAGAGTTCGCGCGTCGAGCACGACGCCATGGCGTGGGTGTTCCCCAAATTGTCGCGGCCCGTAAGGATTCGCGACTGGGATCACCCGGGCGTGGTCGTCTGGATCAGGGAGGTTCGTCGGTAAACAAAAACGCCCGCCGAGCTTGGGCACGGCGGGCGGGTAACCGTCCGATCAACGGACGGACGCGCGGACCGGGACTATTTCGTCGTCGGGGTCGCAGGTGCGGCGGGTGAGACACGCGGGGTGCCTGCGCTCGGCTTCGCGGGGTCGCCGTTGCTGCCGCCACGGTCGATGACGATTCGGCTGCGGCGCCAGGCCTCGATGAGGTGCTCGCCCGCGGGCGTCTGGTCGAACTGGATCACGAGGTCGTCGAGATGCCGCACGCTTTCCACCAACGCCGCGATGTCCGTCTCCAGCTCGCGCGCGAGCGTGCTGCGACTCACGATCTGGCCGCGCGGCACGTTCATGACCGCGGCGAACGCGTCGGGTGTCGTCGTCAGCGCGGCGATGCGCTCGGGCGTCACGCCGTGGCCGGCGACCCCGATCTGATCCTTCGTCGCGGTGCTCGTGTCCCGAATCTCGGTCGCGCGAGCGAGCAGCTTCTGGTCGCGCAGCCGGCCGATTTCTGCGCGGCTGAGAGCGATGACGCGCAGCTGCTCGGCGGCGCCGCGTCTTTCTCCGTGTCCTCCGCGCCCTCTGTGTTTAAATCCGTGTTCGCTGATCGAATCTCGAGGGCGCTTGGATGCATGCGCGCGCCCCTCCCCGGTGGACCGCGCGATCCCATCGCGACGCGCGTTCGCGTGATCCGCGTCCATCCGCGTGATCCGCGGGAGACCGGTCTGCTTCGGTGGGCTCCGCAGGCGATTCCGGATTCGCATCGAGGGTCGCAGTTCTTCCGTGTGTTCCGTGTGGTCCGTGGGCAGTCTCTTCGCGTTCGCCGCGTCCGCAACGGCGCCAACTCCTTCTACCCCATGCCTGACTACACCCACTTCATCTTCGTCGATTTCGAAAACGTGCAGGACGTCGACCTGACACTCGCCAAGGATAAACCCGTGCACGTCACGCTCCTGATCGGCGCCAAGCAGACGAAGGTGCCCACCAAGCTCGCCACACAGCTCCACAGCTTCGCGGCGCAAGTGGCGCCCGTCGAGGTCGGCGGCTCCGGGCGCAATGCGCTCGATCTGACACTGGCCATGTATCTCGGTCGCGAGATCGAGCGGCACCCGCAGGCGAGCTTTGTCATCGTGTCGCGCGACCAGGATTTCGATCCGATGATCGCGCATCTGCGCAGCGCCGGCGCGCACATCGAACGCGTGTCCGCCTTCGCGTCGGTGCCGCCGTTGGCGCCCGCGCGCAAATCCGCGCGCCCGGTGAAGGCAGCGCGTCCGCCGGCGTCGAAACCGTCCGTGCGGGCCACGCCGCCCGCGCGTCCCACGGCGCCGGCCGCGATGAAGCCCGCAGCCTCACTGCCACCGGTCACCGCGACGGAGAAGTCCACCGACACCCCTCTCCCGCCGCGCATCGGCATGGAACCGATCCCGGATCTCGCCCGGCGCCAGAATGCCATTTTCGCCCG
Source organism: Verrucomicrobiota bacterium (assembly GCA_023432225.1). GTDB lineage: Bacteria > Verrucomicrobiota > Verrucomicrobiia > Opitutales > Opitutaceae > Didemnitutus. The sequence goes on along the minus strand of JAEYUW010000002.1, from coordinate 98,518 downwards.
ACTGTCCAACCCGACGACGAAGAATCGGCCCGCCACGCAGAAAGCACTCGTCGCCCAACTGCGCGCGACGCTGGGTAAGAATGTCACCGAGGCGGACGTGATCTCGACGCTCGCTTCGCTCAAGGAACGGCGCGTGCTGTCGATCGACGCGGAGAACCGGATCGTTTACGCGCACCGCTAGGGCAAAGCGGCCACCATCCCAAGGGCGCTTGGGAGCAAGCGCCCCTACCCGGCCGTGCTGCGTGAAGACATCGGCGGTGCGGGTTCGCGCGCATCCGCGCCCATCCGCGTGATCCGCCGGCGACACGCTAGGCGCGCGCGCTCGTGCCCCGATCCTGTAGCGGAAACCGTGAGGTTTTCGTGGTCGCGGAGCGCGAGTCCCTGCGGGCGAAATTCTGACGAATTCCGCTACCCTGCTTCGCTGGGTTCGCTTCCCGCTCCTTCCGTTTGTTCCGTGGGCCACCCGCGCTTTTTTCTCCGTGTTCTCCACGGCCTCTGTGTTAAACCATCCGGCTCGATCTTCGATTAACGACATGCCTTCCCTGCCCGCCGACTACGCCCGCATCCGCCTCATCTCGAGTTTCGCCGAACTCGTCGGCACGCCGCTCACCCACGGCGTCAATGCGCTGTGCTGGCCGCGCGCACTGCCGGGAGATTTCGCGGAGGTGGCGGCGCTGCTCGCCCGCGACGAGGAAGGCATCCATGCGCTCGACGAGGAGGAGTTGCGAGCGTTGCCGGTGAGCGCGGCCGGGCGCCTTGCGATCGATGCGATGCTCGCCGATTTCCACCTGCTGCGCGACCGGCAGCTCGACCCAGTGCTGAACTACCTCAACGGCGGCGAGCACGACGACCCGGACGCCATCGTCGCGACGGATGTGTTCTCGTGGCATGCGGACCGCGCTCCTGTTCCCGCCGACACGTATCTCTGTACGTATTTCGGTCCGACGAGCGAAGGCCTGCGCAACGAAGCCGCGCGACGCCGCGTGGATGATCCGGCCACGCGCGCCGCCTTGCTCAAGGCCTACGGCGGCGCGGACGATGAAGGCTTTCGGGAGTTCCTCGCCGTTCACTGTTACGACCTGCATTACGCCGCGGCACCGAATGCGGAGCCGTTTTCGTTCGGGCATTTCAATCTCTGGCGCATCGCGCTGGCGTATCCGGGCAATCCCGTGCCGCCCTGCGTGCACCGCGCGCCGGAAACGCGGCCGGGTGAAGTGCGGTTGTTGCTGATCAGTTGAGGCGACGATGCGGCGGCGGCGACGGAGCGCCGCCGAGCGCCGCCCTCCAGTTGCTAGACTCGCGATCTCGATTGAGGCGCGACCGCCCTCCGGATGCGATCGCACGAACTCGGATTTCAAACACAGAGGACACGGAGGACACAGAGAGAGTCGAATCGCCCCACGGAATACACGCGCCAGCCTGACGTTTTAGGTGGAGCGCGTTGACCCCAACGCGCTCGGGCGAGAACGCGTTGGGGTCAACGTGTTCCACCCCCTGCCGAGACCCACGCAATTCGCGGGCCTTCTTCTTTCGTGTGTTTCGTGTGTTTAGTGGTTTACCTCCTCCGCTGTTCCCATGGCCGAATTCAAATCCAACGACCCGCTGCACGGCGTCACGCTCGAGAAATTGCTGACGGAGCTCGTCGCCGAGTTTGGTTGGGCGGAGTTGGGGCGGCGCGTGCCGGTGCGGTGTTTCCTCTTCGACCCGAGCATCAAGTCGAGCCTCACGTTCCTCCGCAAAACGCCGTGGGCCCGCGCGAAGGTCGAAGAGATCTACGTCGCGTGGAAGACGCGGTAGGGCGCGCTGCTCCACCGTCCCTTGTTCGCGTGCGGACTGCCATCTCAAGGGCGCTTCGGGACAAGCGCACCTACCACAACAACCTGCCTTGCGCTGAAGGCTGATCGCTGAACGCTGATTGCTACCCATGTTTCGCCTCACCCGCTCCCGCCGTCTCTCCCGCCGCTCACGCGCGGTGTCCGCGGTGATCGGCATCGCCGGAGTGTTGTGGATGGTGTGGATCGCTTTTTTCGAAAGCAGTCTGCCGCCACGCGAGAAGGTGATCGCAGCGCTGCCCGCGGAGCGCCTGTCCTTCACTCACCTCGAAGCCGACGAAGAAATCGTCGTGGTCGCCACGCGTTATCGACGCGAGCCCATCGAACTGCGTTTCCGCCGCGATGGCGCCGAGACGAAGGTCATCGTGTCCGCCGTGGTGTGGTCGGAAACGGACCACGCGTGGAAGATGGCGCGCGTGCTCACGGTGCGGCCGTTGAGCGCGAGCGAGGCAGCCGGCCTCGACGCCGTGGTCGCGCACCTGCGCGGAAGTGGCGTGCCGCCGGCGTCGCATTTCGCCACGTATGAAATCGATTACCGTCGCGCGGAGGCGTCGATCGGCCGCGAGAAGCTTTTCGGCAGCGAGCTGGTGATGCGCCGGAACACGGCGCATTTCTTTCCGAGCGACGATCCCGAAACGGTGCGCGAGCTGGAGCAGGAAGCCACACGCGCCGGGATCACGCCGGAAGATTTTCGGAGGTGGGTGACGTTCGAGATGCTGACGCCGCGCGAAGAGTCCGAGGACGCGCCGTAGGGCAAGGCATTCGATCGAGTCACAGAGGCAAACCGGAGGAGCACGGAGGACACAGAGACGGGAGCAGACATTCCCTCCGAATGGTATTACTCCGTGTTCTCGGATCGGTCCTCGGTGTCTGAACTCCGAGTCTCTTCTTGGCGTGGCCACGCCGCGTGTCATCGATGAAATTTCAGTTGGTCTCCGCTTGCAGCCACGCGGCGACGCGCGGGAAATCGTCGCATGCGTTCGCTGTTCGTGTGGTGGAGTTGCCTCGCAATCACAATGTCGGCCGCGGCGGAGCCGCGTGTCTTCGAAGTCGGGCCCGGGCGCTCGCTCGCCAAGCTGGAGGCCGCGCGCGACGCCGTGCGCGCGGCGCGAACCGCGCAGGAATTGCCCGAGGGTGCAATCGTGCGCGTCGCACCCGGACGCTACGCTCTCACGCGAACGCTCACGCTCGGCGCCGCGGATTCCGGCACGGCTACCATGCCCGTGCGGTGGGAGGCGCAGCCCGGCGCAATCCTCTCCGGCGGACGCACCGTGACCGCGACGCCGTTGACGGACACCGCGCTGCTCGCGCGCTTGCCGGCGGACGTGCGCTCGCGTGTGCGCGTGATCGATCTGCGCGCGCAGGGCATCACGGATTTCGGCGCGATCGCGCAACGCGGGAATCCGGGGCTGGAACTTTTCTTCCGCGGCCGGCGTCAGCCGCTCGCCGCGTTTCCGAATGAGGGCTGGCTGCTCGTGGCCGACGTGCCGCAGACCGGCGCGAAACGCTTCAATGAAGGGCTCGCCCGCGAAAAGCGTTTCGATGGTGTGCCGGCGGGGCGTCACTACGGCCGCATCACCTACGCCGGCGATCGCCCGGCGCATTGGTCGGCGGACAACGAGATCTATGCGCACGGTTACTGGACGTGGGACTGGAGCGATGCGTTTCAGCGCATCGCGTCGATCGACCCAACGAAGCGCGAGATCACGTTCGCCGAGCCGCACCACCATTACGGTTACACGAAGAACCAGCGCTACCGTTTTCTGAACGTGGTCGAGGAGCTCGACGCGCCCGGCGAGTGGGTGCTCGATCGCGCGCGGGGTCGCATCGTCTTCCTGCCCCCGGAGGAGCCACGCGACGGCGACCTGGTGGTGTCGGTGCTCGAGACGCCGCTCGTGCATCTCGACGGCGCGAATCACGTCGTGTTTGCCGGCTTCACGCTCGAAGCGAGCCGCGGCACGGGCGTGCTCGTGAGCGGCGGCGAAGGCTGCACGCTCGCCGGGCTGACGTTGCGCAATCTCGGCGGCGAAGCCGTAACGATCGATGGCGGACGCGTGCACACGGTGCAGAGTTGCGATTTCCACGAACTCGCGAACGGCGCCGTGCGCGTCGTGGGCGGCGATCGGCGGACGCTGACGCCGTCAGGCCATCGCGTGCTCAACAACCACATCCACCACGCGAGCCAGTGGCTGCGCACGGGCCAATACGGCGTGATGATCGACGGCGTCGGGCACCGCGTGGCGCACAATCTCGTGCACGACCTGCCGTTCGAAGCGTTTTATCTCCGCGGCAACGACCACGTGCTCGAGTTCAACGAGGTTCACCGCGTGTGCCTCGAGACCGGCGACGCCGGCGGCATCCACACCGGCCGCGACTACACGTGGCGCGGCAACGTCATCCGCTACAACTACTGGCACGACCTCAAGGGCCCCGGGCTGCACGGCGTGACCGCGGTGTATCTCGACGACTTCTCGAGCGGGTTCACGGTCCACGGAAATATTTTCTATCGGGCGGGCCGCGGCGTGCAGGTCGGCGGCGGACGCGACAACGCGGTCACGAACAACCTGTTCATCGAGTGCGAGCCGGCGGTGCATCTGGACGCCCGTGGGCTCGGGTGGGCCAGCAACTACTTCAACGGCGAGTATCCGTGGCTATTCGATCGCTTCCGCGAGATCGGCGGCGACCAGCCGCCCTACTCCACGCGTTATCCGAAGCTCGTCACGCTGCTCGGCGATCAGCCGGCGGTGCCGAAGGGCAATGTGCTCCGCGCGAATCTCTCGTGGGGCGGACGCTGGATGGACGTCTACGACTACTGGGCGTTCGACTTCCACGGCGTCACCACGCTACGCGACAACTGGATCGCGGATGAGGCGTTCGTGCGCCGGCGCGCAGTGAAGGAGGATTTCTGGGACCCGTATTACCTCAACATCGACGGCGCGCAGGGCTACCGCACCTGGCGCCGCGATGAAGACGAGACAAAGCGCGAATTCGCCGGCAACCAGCTGACGGCAGCGGCGCCCGGCACTTTCGATCCTGCGACGCTGAAATTCGCACCGCGCGATGCGACGGCGCTGACGAAGCTCGGATTCGAGCCGATCCCGGTGGAAAAAATCGGCCTGCAAGTCGACGCATGGCGGAAGACGGCGTCGGAGCGCGGACGGTAGAGGCGAGTTCAGCGTAGCGCAGGCGTCTCGCCTGCTGCGGCGTTCGATGCCGGCTGGAAGCCGGCGCTACTTTCATTTCAGCGCCTGATAGGTCACCGGCTTGTAGCGGTGATTGATTTTCCCGCCGGCAGGAGCATCCCCTCAAAACCCGTGATTCAGGAGCGGCGGGGGTGAGTGCGGCGGCGCTGCACCAGCACGCCGCCGACGGCCACGAGGAGCAGCGCGGCGCCATAGACGGCCGGCTCGGGCACCGGTGAACCGGGGCGCACGCGCAAGTCGTAGGGCGTCCACACCGCCGTGGCTCCATTCGCGTAAACGACGTGACTGAGATCCACGGTCTGCGGAGCGTTGCGGACGACGAACACATCGTCTTCGGACCAGTTCAGCAGAGTCAGGTAGGCAGTTGCGGAGAGATCGAGGTAGTCCAGGTAGAGCGAGGACGAGCCGGCGCCGAAATCGATGATCGAATTGCCGGTGAGTGAGAGCGAGGCGAGCGACTGCGTGGTGTTGCCGAGATTGAGCCGGGCGCTGCCGAGAGTGAGATCGGTCCAGACGCTCGTCTGGTTGTCGTGGAGAAAATTGACCGTTCCGCCGTTGAGGGTCGCGTCGCCGTTCAACGCGGCTCCGCTCGACTTCGCGAGGTTGAGCGTGCCGGAGTTCAGGGTGAGGCTGTCGATGGCGTTGTTGCCGGAGCCGCCCAACGTGGTCGATCCGGTGCCGGAGAGTTGGACGCTGCCGACGTTGAGGACGGAGTTGAGCGTCTGCGTTCCTGCGCCGGCAACGAGCAGCGACCCGGCGTTGATCTGGGCGCCGTTCACCGTGGAGGCGCCGGATCCGCTGAACGTGAGACTCCCGGCCGCCACGTTGATGGAACCCGCGGCGGTGAAGGTGCCGCTGCCGTTGACGGTCACGGAGGACGCATTGAGCTGCGCGCCGCCGAGATTCACGGTGGAGGCGCCGCCGACCGTGACGGAGGTATCGGCCGCATTGACGTTGCCGCCGATCGAGACCGTGGCTTGCGCGTTGGTGTTCGAGAAACTCACGGCGCCGGTGCTGTTCAGTGCGCCGGCAATCGTCGTGTTGCCGGTGCCGCCGATGGACGCTGATCCGACGGAAACGTCGCTCGCGAATTGGGTGCTGCCCGTGCCGTTGATGACCAGGGCCCCGCCCGCAGCGGTGCTGGAGGAAAAATTCGTGGGTCCGGAACCCGACACCGTGAGCGAGCCGGCGGAGGAATACGGGCCGTTGAAGGTGCGGCTGCCGGAGCCGGTCACCGTGACCGAGCCATCGCCCCACACGGAGCCGAGGACCACGGCACCCGCGCCGTTCACCGTGAGGGCCCCGCTACCGGTATCGACCGCGCCGGTGACGGTCAGCGTGCCCGCGGAGCTCGCGAGCGTGGCGTTGCCGCTGATGTTTACTTGGGCAGCGAGCGTGTTGGCGCCGGCATTGTTGGCGATCGTGCCGGCCAACGCGAAGGAGCCTTCGGTAACCGTGATGTTGTTCTGCAAACGCAGCGTGCCGGCGGCAGCGATGGTGTTGCCCCACGTGAGTTCGCCCAACGCGCGGGAGTGGCTGAGGATTACGGTGCCCTGATCGAGGCGCAGGGCGTGCGCGAAAGAGTTCGCGCCCGACAAGGTCAATGTCCCGTTGTCGGACTTGGTAAGGTTGTTTCCCGCGGACCCACCCGAAATCACGCCGCTGATCGTGGTCGCGCCGTCGCCGGCAATCGTGAGGGCGTTGTAGCCGGTGCTCACGGCACCGGAGACAACGAAGGGCCCGCCGGTGTTGGCCCAGGTTTGCGCGGCGCCAAGTTGGAGGGCGGCGGAGATGGTCGCACCCGAGCTGTTGTTTTGCTGGATGCCGCCGGAGCCGATCGTGAGCGTTTGGCCGCTGCTGCTCGAAACGGAAAAGACCTTTCCGCTGCCGAAAGTGAGGCGGCTGATCGACGCGTTCACGTCGAGATCGGGATCAGTGTGGGTGGCGGTGGAAGAAAGCGTGACGCTTCCGGTGCCATTCGCCGGCGGCGCGCCCACGGCTCCGGCGTTATTGGTCCAATTCGCAGCCGTCGACCAACGCGTATCCGCGCGCCCGCCGCTGGTCCATTGGAAGACGGTCTGCGCCGGCGCGTGGGCTGTGGCCAGAAAAGCCAAGCCAGCCCAGCCCGTGTGGCGCAGGGCGGTGGAGATTGTGCGGTGAAATCGTTTTGCGAAACGTAGCATCCTTGTGGCGGCACCGGAGGGCGCCGCATCGGCAAGCCGCAAACGCGGCGTGAAGCCACACTGCGGCATAATCGCAAACGGCACGGAAGAGTCCCCGCTTGAGCCGTCGACGCGGGATAAAGCCACGGTAATGAAGACGCGAGGGCGCGCTAATCAGCCGACTGGGGCGAACGGAATAAGTGTGGCGCGCCGGTTCGCAATCGAGTGGACGGCGCAAGGCGCGCGGCGAAACAGCGTGCGCACGATCGCAAGGCAGCCGCCGCTCCTCGGCGCGCGGTGTGACGGGGAATGCCGAGGACCGTTGGGACAACGGCCCCTATCCGTGTGGCGGAATTCGATCAGCCGGCACCCCGAGGCGAGGCGCCGGCTCTCCTCAAGCGCCCTTACCTGTGTTCCTCACTTCAGCGCTTGGTAGATCACCGGCTTGTAGCGGTGGTTCAGGTTTCCGCCGTCGGTGGGACGCAGCTGCATCATCAGGAGCATCACAAGCCGCTCCTTCGGATCGACGGCGTATTCCGGATAATACGCGCTGCCCCAGCCGTAGGCACCTTGGCCGATGTTCTCGCCGAGGAGGCCGGGATCTTCGTTCACCCAAAAGCCGAGGCCGAAGGCGCGTGTGTTCCATTTGAACAGATCGCGCGTGTGGTTGATGTGCATCAGCGCCACTGTGCGCGGGCTGAGCAGGCGCACGCCGTCGATTTCGCCGCCGTTGAGCAGCATCTGCAGAAAGCGACCGTAGTCGCTCGCGGTCGAGACGAGCCCAGCGCCACCGGAGAAGAGCTTGCGGGGGCCGTCGATAAAGTCGGTGCGCGTGGAGTCCTCCTTGCGCACGAGCTGGCCTTTCTCGATGCCGTAGACGACGGCGAGGCGGTCCGCTTTTTCTTTCGGCAAATAGAAGCCCGTGTCCTTCATGCCGAGCGGGCGGCAGATGCGCTCCTCGACGAATTTATCGAGCGGCTGGCCGGAGATGACTTCGACGAGGTAGCCGAGGACGTCGGTGCCGTAGCCGTAGTCGAAGCCCTCGCCGGGCTGCGTGGCGAGCGGGAGCTTGGCGAGGCGCTTCACGAAGTCGCCGATCGTCTCGTCGTGATCGAGGAGATACCAGCCGTAGGCTTTGGCTTTTTGGTAGTCCTCCTTCGCGAGAAAGTCGCCGTAGGTCAGGCCGGCGGTGTGCGTCATGAGGTCGTGGATCGTGATGCCGCGCTTGGCGGGCACGGTGACGTATTTGACGTCGCCCGGCGAACCGGCCGGCGGCGGCACGGCGACGACGGAGCGCGAGAACTCGGGAATCCATTTGCTGATCGGATCGCTGAGGAGGAAGTGGCCCTCCTCGTAGAGCATGAGCGCGGCGACGGTCGTGACCGCCTTGCTCATCGACGCGATGCGGAAGATCGCGTCGGTGCGCATCGGGATGCGGTTCTCGATGTCGAGCTGGCCGTAGGCTTTGAGCACAGCGTCCTGGCCGTCGCGCTTCACGATGGCGACGGCGCCGGCAAGTTTGCCGGCATCGATCTCACGCTGGATCATCGCGTCGAGGCGCTGCAGGCGTTGCGGATCGAAGCCGAGTGCGGCGGGATCGGCGGCGCGGAGCACCGCAGTAAAGAGGACGAGCGTCGCGGCCATCACCGCGAACCAGCGAGAGGGTTGGAGGCACAGCATACGCGCGTGAGCCAACCGCATCGGCGCGCCTTTGGTAAGCGCGAAGTGTGTGCACCGCGCCGGGCGGCCCGTCGCGGGCGCCGTCAGGTCGGTGTGCCGAGCGTGAAGAAAAACGTCGCCCCGGCGTCCGGCGCCGCGTCGGCCCAGATGCGGCCGCCGTGTTTCTCGATCACGCGGGCGACAATCGTCAGGCCGACGCCGGTGCCGGGATAGTCGGCGGAAGCGTGAAACCGGCGAAACGGGGTGAAGAGTTGCGCCGCTTGGGCCATGTCGAAGCCCGCACCGTTGTCGCGGACGAAGAACACGCGGGTTCCGTCCTCCTGCACTCGCTCGCCGAACTCGATCTGGGCCGCGCCCGTGCGATGCGTGTATTTCCAGGCGTTGCTCAGGAGATTTTCCAGGGCAATGCGCAGCAACGGTTCGTCGCCGGACACCATTGCCGTCGCGGGCACGGTGAGCTCCACGACGCGAGCCGGCTCGTGCGCCCGCAATTCGCGTCCGATGTCCCGTGCGAGCGCGGCCAGATCGACCGGACCGATCTTCAGCTCGGCTTCGCGAATGCGGGCGAGACGCAGCAGGTCGTCGATCAGCGCGGACATGCGTGCCACCTGCCGCGGGATTTGCTGGAGCATCCCCTTCGCCTTCTCGTCCAGCGCATCAGAGCTGGTGAGCTTCAATAGGTCCGCGTAGCCGCTGATGACGGCGAGCGGAGCCCGGAGATCGTGCGAGACCGAGGCGGCGAAGGATTGCAGCTCCTCGTTGGCGTGCTCGAGGCGCATCGTCCTTTCCTGCACGCGCTGTTCGAGCTCGCGGTAGACGCGGACGTTTTCCAAGGCGACCGCGGTCGTGTTCGCCAGGGCCTGCAACATCTGGACCTCCTCGGCCGACGCACGATGCTGATGCGACCAATAGTTGCCGATGGCGCCGATGGGATCGGGCATGCGGATCGGCACCATCACGAGGCTCTTCACGAACGTGCGGCGGTAGGCATCGACCGGCACGCGTGGGTCGGCGAAAACGTCCTCGATGACAACCGACTCGCCATGCCGCATCGCCCAGCCGCTCACGCAGGCTTCCAGGGGGAACCGCTGACCTTTCCACAACGGAGCGATCGCGTCCTCGTCGACGTAATGGCATTGATCCGCGTCGCGCAGCACGAAGGTGGCGCCGTCGGCTCCGGTCAGTTCGCGCGCCGCATGACGCACGATGTCGCGCACCGTCTCCGCCGAGCGCGCCAGCGATAACTCCTGCACGGCGCGGACCAGGCGATAAACAACCGGTGAGGACGCCGGAACAGGCTGAGGACGGAGAGAATCGCCCGGCGAATACGAGGAATCCGAGGAGGGGCTCATAAGAACTTCGTGGTTTGCCGACCGTGGCCCCGGCGGCGGTTTGTTGCTGTCGCGATTAGATACGCAATACCACACGAGTAAAGCCCCGCGCTCCGGAATTTATCCCACGGGCGGTGTGAAAAACGCACGAGATCATTGGCGCATTTTCGAGAAAGTGCGGCGGCGTTTGACGCACGAACCGGCCGCCTTGTCGCTGCGGTAGATCGTGCAGGAAGAAGCCCGCGCCGGAGCGCGGGCTTCGTTTACCCCCTAACCTAGCCAAAATAGAACGCGATAGAGGCCAAGGCATCGAACCGAGCGTCGTAGCGGAATTCGTGAGAATTTCGCCGCGCGCGGACGAGCGAAAGCCTCACGCTTCCGCTGCCAGAGATACTTTCATGGGTGCGTGTGGGCGAGCGCGTGGAACGTCGCCTGCACGTAATCGTCGGGCGCGCCGGTGTTGTTCTGATTGTAGACACCGGCTTTGAAATAGAGCGAGAGACCGTCGTAGCCGGCGTGGATCGGATGCGTGACCGTCGTGGTCGCACGACCGTGCGGCGTGACACTCACGGTGAGCGTGCGGCCGACAACCTGAATCTCGTAGCTCCACGTTTCGCCGAGCGCGATGCCGTCGGGTGGATTCAGGCGCTGCGGATCACCGAAGATCGGAATGAAGACGGAATCGCCCGAGTGCGGGTCGTCGTGGGCGAAGTAGATCGCGCCGCGCGCGTCGGCCGGGCGCTTGTGGTAATAGAGGCGGATCACTTCGGTCGACGGTCCGTGAATCTGGCCGACGACTACGCGGCCGACTTTTGCGGTGTCGCCCGTGGTGGAAACGTGGTCGACGCTGAGCGTGGCGCGCATCGTGCCGTCGACGCCCCCGGCGGCGCGTTTCGCCGCACCTGAGGAGGTGGAGAGAACCCAGTTATTGGCCGCGGCTTTGGCGGTGCCGGCCGGCGCCAGCATTTCGCGCAGCTCGGAACGCGCGAAATGCGAACCGCTCGTCGTGTCGCCATGGTTGCGCGCCTTGAAGGTCATGCCGCCGGTCGTGGGATCGGTGAAGAACGCATCGCGATGCTGAAAGCCCGCCACGAGTTCCGCGGCGCGGCGCTCCTCAGCGCCGTTGACCGGAAGGGTGAGTTTCCAGTGGGAGAGATCGAAGTTCCGGCCCGGCGCCGCATGCGAACTCAGTTCCCAGCGCGCGTCCGGCGCGGCAGGGGCGACGCCGACCGCGAGGAGCATGATCAGAAGCGGAACTATTGAAGACTTCACGCGGCGCGACGGTTTAACTAACTCACTTGACGGACGAGTCCGGCACGAGCCGTTGCTCGCGGAGAAATTTCTCAACGAGCGCGGACTGCTTTTGTTTCCACTCGGGCAGTGTCGTCCCGTGGCCGCAGCCGGGCATCGGAATGAACTCACAAGCATTGCCGGACTGGGTGAGCGTGCGGTGCAACACGACCGAGGATTCGAACGGCACGGTGGGGTCCTGGTCGCCGTGCAGGAGCAACGACGGCGGCATCACCGGATCGAGATTCTGCGTGGCGGAGCAGGCCAGGCCGTGGCCGCCGAAGCGATCCTTGGCGCCCTTGAAAAACGAGAAATCGGCCGCGGGCCACAGCAGGATGAGCGCAACGGGCTTCTCGCGCGGCGCTTCGGCGGGATCGCTGCCCGGCGGAGATTTCGTGATCGCCGTCCACAGCGCGAGATGGCCGCCGGCGGAGGAGCCGCTGACCACGATGCGTTTGGGGTCGAGGCCGAGTTCAGCGGCGTGGTCCTGCAACCAACGCACGGCGGCGCGGGCGTCGGAGATGCTGGCAGTGCCGTCGGTGCCGTGCCGGTCGCGCACCCGATAATCGACGGCGACGCCGACGAGGCCGAGTTTCGCCGCGCGGGCAGCGATGCTGGCCGATTGCGTGGGCAACCCGCGTTGCCAGCCGCCGCCGAAAAAGTGGACCAGCGCCGGACGCGAGTCCGCGGCCGACCAACCGCGGGGTTTGAAAACATGGAGCCGCATCGGCTCCGGCTTCACCTCATGGTAGATGAAGGTCTCGGCGCCCGGCAGCGTGAGCGGCGTCGCAGTTTGGCCCGTGGGTTTCGGTTCGGCCATTTCGGGCTGCGCGGAAAGCACGACGGACGACAGCAGGCTGGCGAGAGCGAAGGTGGCGAGCGCAGTGATCTTGTTCATTGGGTTGAGCAGGCAACGTTGGCACTGTGCGACAACGTTGCCACTGTTTCGTCGACAAACTCAGAACGTGACGTCGTAGGTGACGGAGAAGCTCTGGCGCTCGCCTTGGCCGGCGGAGCCGAAGGTGTAGCGGCGGTCGAGAATGTTGCCGGCGTTGACCTGAATCTTCTGGCGATAGCCGCCGCGCTTGAACTTGTAGCCGATGCCAGCGTCGACGACGGCGTAGGGCGCGTTGAAGACACTCTCGCGGCCATCGTCGACGCGCACGGAGCCGCTGGTGACGAGCGCGCCTTCGGCGAGCGCCGGGAAGAGCAGCTGGCCGTTCGGCATGCGGGCGTTCACGATCGGGTTCGACGCGGACGCGGTGAGGTTGCGACCGGTGGCGGGATTCACCAGCGAGCGCGAGGCGTAGCGGACGCCGGCGGTGGCGAAGAGGCCCTTGGCTTTGCCGCGCTTGAATTCGTATTTCGCACCGAGACCGAGCGTGTCGCGCGGGGCGCGGCGCGGCGTCGTGCCGATGAGGTGACGGGCGACGTCGTTGCGCACGATCGTAGCGTCGGCGTAGCCGTAGCCGCCGAAGAATTGCAGCGAGGGCGTGACGACCCAGTTGAAATCGAGTTCGAAACCCTTCGAGCGCTGCTCGCCGGTGACGTAGGTGATGTTGGTCGTCGAGTCGGTGGTGGCGACGTTCTCGAGCGTGATGTCGTAATAGCCGAGCGTGAAGGTCAGGCGATCGTCGAGGAGGCCGGCCTTGATGCCACCTTCCCAGCCGCGACCGCTCTCGTTCGGGAGCGGAAAGCTCGCGCCATTGCCGTCCTTGCCGACGCCGAACTGCGGGACGAAGGACGTGCTCTTGTTGGCGTAGAGCGTGATCGCAGGGAGCACGCGGTAGTTCACGCCGAGTTGGTGCGTGTAGGCGTCGGCGCTGAAATCGGTGTGAGTCGGAGTCGCGGTCGTGAGGTCGTCGTTGACGCTCTTGGAACTGTCGTAGCGCAGGCCGGCGAGGACGATGAGTTTGCCGTCGAGCATCGTCGCGCGCTCGCTGAGGAACGCGCCGTAGATGTCAATATGGCTCTCGTCTTTCTGAATCGTGCTGTAGAGCGCCGGATTATCGAAGTAGCTGACGAAACCGTAGTCCGGATTGCTCACGCTGAGACCGCTCGCGACGGCGGCGGGAAACGCGGCGTTGGTCGCAGCGTCGTATTGCTCGGGCGCCTGCGTCTGGCGCTGATAATCGAGGGTGAAGAGGAGCTTGTGCTTGATGCTGCCGGTTTCGAAAGAGGCGAGCAGATCGTTTTGCCAGCTGTAGCCGCCCTCGGGAAACGGACGGTAGCGCGCGGTGCCGCGCTGGATGCGGTCGGTGGTCGCGTTGTATTGATCGCGCCCACCGACTTCCTGGCGGACGAGGCCGCGGTCGAACCAATTCGCGCTGCTGCGGAGAGAGAAGGTTTCGTTGAGACGGCGCTCGAAGGTCGCGGTGAGATTCTTCACGTAACGGTTCGAGTAGTTGTGCGGTCCCTGCGGGTTGAAATCCATCAGCTCGGTCGCGAGGCGCACGTAGCGATTGTAGGTGCGGTTCTGCGAGGCGACGCGATACGGGTCACTCGCGGTCTGCACCAGGAACGGCACATTGGCCGACGAGATGGCCTGCTCGCGACGCTCGAGAAACTCGGCCTCGACGAGGAGGCTGGTGTTGGGCGACGGGCGCCACAGCACCTGACCGGAGATCGTGCCTTGGTAGCGGAACTTGAACGGCGCATCGTAGCGCCGCTCATCGAGCGCGCCGTCGACGCGGTAGAAGAGCTTGCCGCTGTTGCCGAGCGGGCCGGTGGTCGAGGCTTGGACGCGGTGGAGGTCGTTCGTGCCGGCGGTGACGGTGACGCGATCCTCGTGTTTCACCCGCGGCTTGCGGGTGACGAAGTTGATCGTGCCGCCGGGGAAGACGGCGCCGTAGATCGACGCGGCCGGGCCTTTGATCACCTCCGCGCGCTCGATGTTGACCTTGTCGATGAGACCGATGCGGCGAAAGCCGTTGCGCAACTGCACGTCGGCATCGAAGCCGCGGAGCATGTAACCGGTGGAGATCGTCTCGTAGCCGACGACGCCGGACGTGTAGCCCATCTGTTCGCGGAATTCGAGGGCGTTGAAATCGTCCATGAATTCGCCGGTGACGACGCTGACCTTGAACGGCAGGTCGCGGATGCTCGACGCGATGCGCGTGCCGGTGGTCGACTCGGACGAGGTGTATTCGGACGCCGACGTCGCGGTGACCGAGAATTCTTGCAGCGTGACGACTTCGTCGTTGCGCGCCGGCGGTTCGGCCGGAGCGGGCGGCGGAGTCTGTCCGAAGAGGACGGAACTCGTGAGCGGCAGAGAGAGCGCAACGAGGCGCAGGAATGCAGAGCGAGGTTTCATGAACGACGGGGAGATAAACAGCAGAGAAGCGACGGCGGCGGACCGAAGCCCGCCGCCGGAGGAAGGACTAGAAGCGCGTGCCGACGGTGAGGACGAACTGCCGCGGCTTGCCGCGCGCTTGGTTCGCCGGGAAATAGTTTTCGTCGGTGAGATTCTTCAGGTTGAGCGTGACGTCCCACGATTGTTTGTCGTGTTTCCACGCGTAACCGATCGCGGCGTCGTAGAGGTAATACGCGGGCAGGAAGAGCGCCGGATTCGCGGTGCGCTGCGCTTTTTGCGACGTGTAGTTGCCGCCGGCGCCGATCCACAGGCCCTTGAGCGAACCGTCGTTGAAGGTGTAACGCGTCCAGAGGCTGGCGATGCGCTCGGCGGAACCTTCGGGCGTGGCGCCGAGGAGCAGGCGCACGGCTTCGTTGAAGCCCGCGAGATAGGCGGCGTAGTCGCCGGAAACCTTCGCGTCGGTCGCGAGGCGCGGCGTCGGCAGCGTGATCTTCGTGGTGCGGATGTCCATCGACGCGTAGGTCGCGTAGATCTGCCAGTTGTCGAGCGGCGAGAGAGTGAACTCGAGTTCGACGCCTTCGCTCTCATCGACGGTGCCTTGCTTGCTGAAGGTGACCTCGGTCGTCGAGAGCACGCCGTTGGTGTTGAGGCCCACGACCGGCTGGCGCACCGTCACGATGCGGTCGGCGCGCTCGAGGTGGAACCAGGTCGCGGTGCCGGAGATGCGGCCGTTGAGAAAATCGGTCTTGTAGCCGACCTCGTAGCCGAGGCCGCGCGTTGGCGCGGCGGGCGTGCGGATCGATTGCGGGTTCGTCGCGGTGTTGAGCGGAATGTTCGGATTGTAGTCCGGGTTCTCGATCGTGAGCGACGTGCCATCGACGAGGAACGAGCGGCTGTAGTTCGCGAAGAGCAGCGAGTCGCGCGTGACGCGCCAGCCCGCACCGAATTGCGGCGTGGTCTTGTTGACGTCGTAAGTGTAACCCGCCGCGCCGCCGGCGCGGTAGCGATCGTAGCGCGCGCCGCCGATGACGACGAGACGGTCATCGAAGGCTTTCGCGGTGAGCACGCCGTAATAGGCGTCCTCGCGACCGCGCGTGAAGCCGCCCGCGCTGCTCACGGGCAGGCCGAACTCGTCGTAGTCGGCCGACCGGTCCCACGTCGATTGATCGAAGTAGTTCCACGGCGTGAACGGCAGCGCGCCGTCAGTGGCGCTGTAGTTGCCGTAGGCGGAACTGGAGCTGAGCGTGAAGCCGCCGCCGCTGCGGCTGTATTGGCGGTAAGCGCCAAAGAGCGGGCTGAGCTTGAGGCCGGCGAACTCGTATTTGCCGGAGAGATCGAACTGGTAGGTGTTGAAGCCGTCGGCGCTGGTCTGGATGCGCTTGCGGCGATTAAGGAGCACGCTCGTGGTTTTCGTCGGGTCGTTGAGGACCGCGGTCGGATTCGCGAGGTATTCGTGCAAGTAATCGAAATACGAGAGGCTCGACGTGCGGTAGGCCGCGGTCGGCGTGACGTCCCATTGCGCGAGGCCGGTGAGCTTGTAGGCGACGCTGCGGGCGTTCCAACTGTAGTTGCCGCGCGCGACCCAGTGGTCGCCGAGTTGCAGATTCAGCTCGGCGTTGAAGTTCTCGTAGTCGGCTTTCTTGTAGTCGTGATCGCCCTGGTAGTTGAAATCACTCGCGATGGGCGGCATGCCGAGGAAGCCGAGGTTGATCGAACCGGCGTCGAAGAGACCTTGCTGGAAACTGCGGTCGGAGACCTTGACGAACGTGCTCGCGCTCGGGGCGCCGCTGAAGCCCGCGATCTGGACGTTCGGCTGCATGCCGACGGGCGGATCCTCGCGACGGCTGAGTTTCTCGTAGTCGACGACGAGCGACATTTTTTTCGTGAGCTGGATCGCCAGCGAAGGCGCGAAGAGCCACGTGTGCGTGTCGCCGGTGACGGCCCACTTCGCATCCTGATTCCACGAGCCGACGACGCGCAGGCCGATGCGATCGGTGATCGGCTGATTGACGTCGGCGACGACGCGGTAATCGCCCTGGTCGCCGATGGAGGTTTTGAGGGCCATGAATTGCCGCTTCACGGGGCGCTTCGTGATGTAGTTCACCGTGCCGCCAGGGACGATCTGGCCGTAGAGGAGCGACGAGGGCCCCTTCATGACCTCGACGCGCGCGACGTTGGCGCTGTCGGTGTTGCGGTTGCCGGTGAAGCCGTTGCGCTGCGGCGGCACATCGCCGTCGAAGCCGCGGATCGAAAAGCGGTTGTTGCCCGCGACGAAGCTCTTGTCGCCGCTCGTCACGCCCGGCGCGTAACGCAACACGTCCTGCAGATCGAGCGCGCCGAGATCGTTGATGAATTGCTCGGTGAACGCGCTGACCGTGAAGGGCAGCTCCTTGATCGGGGTGTCGATGCGAGTGGCCGACACGGAGTTCGCGGCGCGGTAGCCGACGTCCTTGTCGGTCGAAACGATGAACGTCGGCAACGTGACGAGCGCTTCATCGCGCGTCGGCGCGGGCGCCGTTTGCGCCAGTGCAACGATTGACAAACCGGACAAAAAAAAGAGCCCGGCGCCGAACGAGGAACGCGCGGACGACAACGCCGCAATGCGGCGGCAAACGGAGACGTGGGGGGTATTCATGGGGTAGGAAATTTCGGGAGCAGCGTGCGAACATTTCGGCCGCGGCGACACGGCATGCATGCCCCGAGCGTGAGTGAAGCCCGGGGCATGAAAACGTGTTGCGCGCTACAGCATCATTTGGCCGCCGTTCAGCTGGATGACTTCGCCGACGAGGTAGGCGGATTGATCGGAGGCGAGGAAGTAAACGAGGTCGGCCGCCTCGGACGGCTTGCCGAGGCGCTTGGCCGGGATGTCCTGAATCCACTTTTCCATCAGCGCCGGGTTATTCTTGCGCGTCTCATCGTGGAACGGCGTGTCGATGGTGCCGGGCGAGATCGCGTTCACGCGAATGCCGAAGGGAATGAGCTCCTTCGCGTGCGCGCGCGTGAGAGCGAGCACGCCGGCCTTCGCGACCGCGTAGGCGCTGGCGCCGGGGCCGCCGCCGTTGTAGGCCGCGATCGAGGTGACGTTGATGACGGCCGCATCGCCGCTCTTCTTGAGGTGCGGAATGCACGCGCGCGTGACGAAGAACGCGCTCGTGAGGTTGAGATCGACGACGCGATCCCAGAACTCGAGCGTCATCTCCTCCGCGCTGGAGCGACCGCCAAGTCCGCCGGCATTGTTGAACAGCACATCGAGGCGGCCGAAGTGCGCGATGACCTGCGCGACGAGCGCGTTGACCGAGGCTTCCTTGGTCACGTCGCCGACGAACAGCGCGGCCTCGATGCCGAGGTCGCGGAGCTCCTGCAGGGCCTTGTCGCCGTTTTCCTGCCGATAGTCGTTCAAGGCGATGGCGTAGCCTTGCGCGCCGAATTTCTTGGCCGTGCAAAGACCGATGCCGCCGGCACCGCCGGTGATGAAGATTACGCGTTTGTTGGTCATGGTGGTGTAAGTTGAAAAACGAAAGACGCGGTTCAGAGCCGCCGAATCTGGCGGCAGAGCACGAAGACCGCCGCGATGCCGAGCGGGACGAGCGCCGTGCCCATCAGGAACACGGGCACGTAACTGATCTTGCTCAGCGCCGGCACCAGCCACGTGCTGAACACCAGCACGCCGAGCACCGCGCTCATGCCGCCGACGCCCGCGATCGTGCCGACTGACGAGCCGGCGAAGAGATCGCTCGGGAGCGTCTGGATGTTATTAATCATCACCTGGAATCCGCAGAGCACGACGGCGATCGCGAGCACGGCCACGACCGGCGACGAGGCAAACGCCGCGGCGAGGAAACCGGGCAGCGTCAGCGCGCCGCCGAGGAGGATCACGCGCTTGCGCGCCAGATCGACCGACCAGCCGCGACCGATGAGATGACCGGACAACCAGCCGCCGCTCAGGCTGCCGATGACGGCACCGACGTAGGGCACCCACGCGAAGAGCCCGATCGTTTTCACGTCGAAGCCGAAACGATCCGCGAGGTAGATCGGCAGCCAGTTGACGAACAGCCACCAGATCGGATCGAGAAAGAAGCGCGAGATGATCACGGCCCACGATTCGCGGTGCGACAACAGCGAGCCGAGCGAAGCCGCGGGCGTGGCAACGGCGGCAGACGTCGATGCCACGGCCGTCGCAGGTGCAGCGTCGGCTCCCACGCGCTCACCGAGGATATGCGCGCGTTCCTCCGGCGAGACCCACGGGTGCTTGTCAGGCGTCGAGCGCGCGAGAATCCACCACGGCACGAGCCAGATCAACCCGAGCGCGCCGACGACGATGAAGGTCGCACGCCAGCCGAAATGGGCGAACAGCAGCGCAATCAACGGAGCGGACACCACCGCGCCGAGCGAGGCTCCGGCGTTGAAGATACCTTGAGCGAGCGCGCGCTCGTGGCGCGGGAACCACTCCGCGACGGCCTTGGTCGCGCCCGGCCAGTTGCCGGCCTCGCTGAAGCCGAGGATGCCGCGTGCGAGCGACAGCGTGGTGAGGCTGCGCGCGAGCGCGTGCCCTGCACACGCGAGCGACCACACCGTCACCGAAAGCACGAAGCCAAAGCGCGTGCCGACGCGATCGAAGATGCGCCCTGACACCGCCTGGCCGAGCGCATAGCAAATCATGAACGCCGAAACGATGTTCGCGTAGTCGCCCTTCGTCAGGCCGGTGTCGGCCGAGATGCTCGGCCACATCACCGCGAGCGACGTGCGGTCGACGTAGTTGATCACGGTCGCGACCGCGATCAGCCCGATAATCCACCAGCGAAGATGAGAGCGACGGGCCATGGGAGCGCCTATTGTTTCGGCAGGAACTCCGCGCGCATCGGCGCGAAGACGTCGACGAGCACGCCGGCCTCAAGGGCCGTGGCGCCGTGCACGACGCTGGACGGAACGTAGAAGAAGTCCCCGGCGCGCAGCACCTGTTCCTTGCCGCCGATATGGACGCGAAACAAACCGTCTTTCACGAAGGTGAGCTGCACATGCGGGTGTTGGTGCAGGGCACCGACGGCACCAGTCGCGAACTCGACGTAGGCGGCCATGATCTGGTCGCCGTAGGCCATCACCTTGCGGCGCACTCCCCCGCCCTGGTCCTCCCAGGCGATGGAGTCGAACGCGATGAAGAGCTGTTCCTTTTGCACGAATAGGGATGAAGTCATGGGGAGAGAGAAATTCTGCGGAGGGATGTGCGCGTCGAGTTAAACGCGCATGGAATGGGTTAACGTAAACCCCTCGCGCCGCAGCGCTGGGTAGCGGAATTCGTCAGAATTTCGCCGACACACCGGCGAAAGCCTCACGGCTTCCGCTACGCCGGATAGTCTATGGATGGGACGATGATTCATTCGCTTCGCTCCCGACGCAGCGCCGCGTTGCCGGTCCACGTGTAGGTTTTTCCGTCGGCCTCGATGCGGTGCTCGGCCTTCGGATCGGAGGCACGGTTCGTCACCATGAATGTCCACGCGAGGCCGTTTGCGCCGTCGATTGCGACCACGGTGCCCTCGTCGGTAGCAGCGAGCACGCGAACCGATGTGATCGTCGGGAATCCTCCGGTCGTAAACTCCTTCGTGCCATCCCAAATGCCATGCGGCTCGAGCACGCTGGCGAAAACCTTGTTCGCACCGCGCGTGCGGAGCATAAACGCGGCTTCGTTGCGCAAATTGAAATCCGGATCGTTCGCGCCGATCCGCGTCAGCACGAGCTTGGTCGCGGCGTCCGCGGAAGCGGTGACCGTGTAGTAACGGCTGCCGTTCATCCATGTGAACTGCACCGGGCCGCTCGCCGTGCCCGCGCCTTCGAACCAGAGGTGTTGGTAGCCGTGCGCGTTTCCGAGCGGCTTGCGCTCCGTGGTGGCGACTTTTACCGGGACGTTCGTCTTCAGGTAATGGCCCTGGTAGTAGAACGGCAGATCGTAGTCGTGCTCCGTGGCCGACGTCGCGCGCAGCACATCGATGAGCACCGGGAACGGCAGCTTCGGATCGCGCACCAGCGCGAGCGTGCGCTGCATGGCGACGCCTTTCACGGCGGTGGTGTCGCACGCGCTGACGACTTGGAAGCTCGCGTCGCTCGCGTCAAAGAAATGCGCGTCCGAGTGCTGATGCTCGGCCGCGTCGTAATCGCCGCCGTATTGCGTGGTCTGGTCGACGACGAGTGCGTTGTGCGCGACGGTCTGTTTCGCGTAGGTCTTGTTTTCCTTCAGGTAGCGACCGCCCCACTTCTGCTCAACGTTCACCCAGCGGGCGGAGCCGTAGTCGGAGAGGATTTCGCGGCCTTGATCGTAGAAGATGACGCTCAGCTTGTCGTAGTGGCCGTGTTCCATGCCAAACGCGGTGTATTTCAAAACGGCGAGAGCCTGGCTGTCGCCGGATTTCGAGCGCAGCAGCGCGACGCCGCCGTCGGCGCCATGCGGGCCGTCGCCGTAGGCGACGCTGTGGTAATCGAACGTGGGCGGCGTCGGGTTGGCCACAAGCGCTTTCGCGACTTCGAGGCCCGCGGCGTTGAGTGCCACGGCGCCCTGGCGCTTCGCCACATCGAGCAGGCGGGCATCAGCGCCGTAGCGCGTGTAGGCCCAGTTCACCGCGAGGATGACTTCGGGCGAGCGGAAGGTTTTTTCCTTCATCGCATCGTTGAAGGGAATGAACTCGCCGTTGGCGTAGCTGAGCTGGATCAGCGAGTCGACGGCCTTGCGCAGCACGCTGTCGCGCCGCTCAAAGACCTTCAGCTCGGGCTGGTTGTTCTCGATGACCTGCGCGAACACGTAGAACGGCATGATCACGTAGCGCGCGTAGTAAGGGCCTTCGCAGTAGTAGCCGTCCGGTGCGTAGAGCTCTTCGAGCTGCTTAAACCAGCCGCCGGTTTTGCCATCCATCTTGGAACCGTAGAGCGCCTTCTTCACGAGCTCGTCATCGCCCATCACGTAGCCGGCCATGCCGACCGCGGTCGCTGCCCACGTGCCGTGATTATGGATGCGGTCGAACTCATGCGCGCGCACGTCCGCGAGAAAATGCGCCATCGGGCGGAAGATATGCTCTTCGAAATTCTTCCGCTCGTCCGGCGTGAGCGTGTCGTAGATGCAGTCGTAAGCCTGCGAGGTGTGCACGAGCCACACGCACTCGTTGAGACTCTGGTGAAACAACCGGCCCGGCGACGAGCTCGCGGCGGCGGGGTGATTGCCGAGCGTCGGATAGAGCGCGGCGTATTGCTCGAGCATCGCCTTCACGAAAGTCGCGTAGCGTGCCTCGCCCGTGACTTGGTAGAGAAAACCGGCGAGCTGCATTTCGGCGTAGTTCGCCTTGTGGCGCTCGTGCGTGAAACCGGCCGCGTCCTTCGGCTGCGGCACGACGATCGGCGCCGCCAGCGCACGCTCCACGCGCGCCGTCGCTTCGGTCAGCGCCGCATCGAACAGCGGAGCCCGGCCGCGCGCCGCGCGGATCTCCTGAACCTCGGCGGGAGTGAGCAATAACCGCGGATGAACACCCGCGGCCGCAGCGGAGTTCGTCGCGAGAACCGAGAGCCCCACGGCCAACAGAACGACCGCTCGACGGGCAACTTTGCCTAGGAATTCCAACATGGGGAGACTGGGGTGATGGGGTTTGGTGAGCCGCTAAACAGCTGCACCGGTGAACAGGAACCTGCACAAAAGATCGATTTAGTCAATCGTTTTAGTGTAACGATTGACTCTTTTAAAAATCCGACAGATAAAAGCGCCCTTTCATCTGTAGACAAGTTACTTACGTAAAACAATCTCCCCTATTGCGACGAAAGTGCCGCGGTCGACTCCCTCAGCACTAATTCGGGTGTAAGAGTCACGTGTTCAGGGGGTCCGCCACCCTGCTCTTCCATCCGCGCGATCAGCAAATCGACGGCGGCTTTCATGAGTGCACCGAGCGGCTGGCGAACCGTCGTGAGCGGCGGGTTCACGATCCGGCAAAGATGGATATCGTCGAAACCCACGACCGAGACGTCGCGCGGAATACTGCGACCGAGTTCGCGGCAGCCCGCGTAAACGCCGACGGCCGTCATGTCGTTGATCGCGAAGAAAGCCGTCGGAGGATCCGGCAATTTCAATAACGCGACCGCAGCCGCGCGACCGATCTCCGTGACGATCTCCTCGGCGTCGCCGACCGTGACGTTCTCCGTCCATTCGAGACGCGGATCGGGCGTGATCCCGGCGTCGCGCAAGGTCGCGCGATAGCCATCGAGACGATCGCGCCGATTCGCCGACGCGATCGGACCGGACACGAACGCGATGCGCCGATGGCCGAGCGACAGGAGATGCTCAATCGCGAGCTTGGCGCCGAGGGCGTTGTCGACGCGCACGCTGTCGAGCTCAAGCCCGGCGTCGTTGAGCGTGAGCCGGTCGAACGCCACGACTTGCAACCCGCGCGCGGTCACGCCCGCCATGTGGCGCAACGACAGCGGCGACGAACCGAGGATCACGCCGCGAATGCCGCGCGCGAGCATCGACTCGACGTAGCGCTGTTCGCGCTCGGGGGCGCCCTCGGCGTTGCAGAGGAGCACTTGGTAATTTTTCGCCATCGCCGCATGCTCGACGCAGCGCGCGAACTCGCCCCAAAACGGGTTCGCCACCGTGGGCACGACCAAGCCGATCGTCGGCACGTAACCGGTCTTCAGCGCGCGCGCCATCTCGTTGGTCGAATAGCCGAGATCGGCCACCGCTTTCAGGACGCGCTCGGAGGTATCGGGCCGCATGCGGTCGAGTTTGCCGTTCAGCACGAGCGACACCGTGGACGTCGAAACGCCCGCCGCTTTCGCGACATCGTGAATCGTGACTCGTCCCACCGGCTCGTGCGCCATTTGAGACGTCAATATAGGAAGCAGCGCGGACGGCAAGCGGCGCGTGCGAAACGAGGCTCGCCGTAGGTCCGGCTTAAGCCGGACCAGATCCACTCACGCCCGCGGTCGCAACTAACGAACGAAGCTGCAACGGGGCCGGCTGAAGCCGGCCCTACTCCAGGCTCCAACAAAAAAGCCCGCGTGGCCGCGGGCTCTCGTTACTGGGGCTGGGACGATCGACGGCTCGTCGGGACGACCCGCCCTACCCTCACGCTTACGCTTCGACCGGCTTCGGCTTGGCGTTGCGCACGGCGTCGGCGACGGTCGTCGGCAGTGCCTCGGCTTCGCCGCTCACCTTGTCGAACTTCATCGAGAGCGTGCGCGAGACGCCGCGCTCCTGCATCGTGACGCCGTAGATCGCGTCCGCGGCGGCGATGGTGCTCTTGTTGTGCGTGATGATGATGAACTGCGAACTGTCGACGAAGCGCTTCAGCAGGTTCGTGAACCGGTGAATGTTCGATTCGTCGAGCGGCGCATCGAGTTCGTCGAGCAAGCAGAACGGCGACGGCTTCACCATGTAGAGCGCGAACAGCAGCGCGACCGCCGTCAGCGTCTTCTGACCACCGGAGAGCAGCGTGATGCCCTTGAGCTTCGTGCCAGGCGGCTGCGCCACGATCTCGATGCCGCTCTCGAGCGGGTCCTCGGCCGTGACGAGCTCGATCTCCGCGCGGCCACCGCCGAACAGAATGTTGAACGTGTAGGCGAAGTTTTTCCGGATCTGCTCGAAGGTGACTTTGAACTGCTCGAGCGACGTGTGATTGATGTCGTCGATGGCCTTGAGCAGCGCGGCCTTCGCGTTCGTGAGGTCGTCGACCTGCGTCTTGAGGAACTCGTAGCGTTGCTTCAGCTCCGAGTATTCCTCGATGGCGACGAGGTTCACCGCGCCCATCGAGCCGAGACGCTGACGCAGCGCGTCGACCTCGGTCTTGATCGCGGTCCAATCGGTTTTCTCCATCGCCTCGAAGTCGGCTTCGGTCGGCTCGCCTTTTTCCTTCTTCTTTTTGCGACGTGGTTTCGCGGGCTCGGCCGCAGCCGCAGGCGCGGCACCTTCAGGAGCGTTGGGGGCAACGGCCCCTGCCTCGCTGGTGACGGCGGGCTCGGCGGGAGCAGCGGCCGGCAACGCCTTGGGCTGTGCCGCGTCGTCCGCCTTCGGGCCTCCGTTCTCGTCCTCTTCGTCGAGGTCGAGGTCCTTCATGCCTTCGGGTTCGTCGTCGGCGTGCCAGAGCAGGTGCTTCCAATCGAGCGTCGAGATGTCCGTTTGAAACTCGTGCGTGATCTCGTCGATAAGGAACTGCAGGCGCGCGCGATTCTCCGCGACCTTGACCTCCGTGCGCGACAGCTCGGACATCGAGGCTTCCGCCTCGGTGCGGATCGAGCTCATGCCGGCTTCAACAGAATTGATCTCGGATTCGATCGACGTGAGCTCGTTGCGGACGGACTCCACGTTCTGCTGCGCGACGGCGAGCGTCGTGGCAATTTCCTCGGCGCGCGCGCGCTGGCCGGCAGATTCGCTCTCGAGCTGTGAAATCTGCTCGGTCCACGACTCGATTTCGATCTGACGTTCGTCGTGCAGGTCGGCGAGCTGCGCGCGGCGACGCTCCATTTCGGAGAGGCCGCGGTCGAGCACTTCGACTTTCTGGCGACGCTCGGCAAGTTCGAGGCGGGCCTGCGAGAGCGACTCCTTCTTCTGGTCGCGGTCGGCGCGCTTGCCGGAAATTTCCGCTTCGGTCTGCGCGATCTTCTGCTTCTGCGCCTCGACCTCGGCTTGCGCCTCGGCGAGCTGCGCCTGCGCCTTGGCGTGGCGGGCGAGCGCCTCCTGATTGTCGCGCTGAAGATTGCCGAGCTCGTTCTGCATGCGCCCGAGGCGGTTCGCCGCCTCGTCGTGCGCACGCTGGGCGTTTTTCTCTTCGCTGTGGAGCGTTGCGGCCTGCTGCGTCGCCGCGAGCACGTCCTTGCGCTTCTGCTCGAGAGTCTGCTCGGCGGTGACGAGCGCGGCGTTGATCTGCTCGATCAGCGCCTTCTGCTCGTCGTGCGCGGCCTGCTCGGCCACGACGGCCTTGCCCGTCTCGCGCAGGTCGACTTCGCGCTGCACGATGGAGTTGGCCGGCTTCTTGTGGTGACCGCCGTAAATCAGGCCGCGACGATCGACGAGATCGCCGCGCGGCGTCGCGACCATGAGGAAGCTGAACGCCGGATTGGCTTTCCAAAATTCGAGAAACGCCGCGAGGTCGTCGGCCACATAGCACGCCGAGAGCAGCGCCGCCGCCGGGTGCGAAGGCTCGAGGTTCGCGACCGCATCCGTCGCGGGTTTCAGTCCGGCCGGCAGCTCGCCATTCGCCGCGCCGTCCGCGAAACCGGGCACCTGCAGGCACACGCTGCCGATCTGGTCGGTCTCGAGCTGGGCCAGAATTTTCTTTGCCGTGTCGACGTCGGCGACCGAGATCGCCTCGACCGAAGAGCCGAGCAGCGCCTCGACCGCTTTGGCAAATTCGGCGCGAACTTCGAGTCCCTGCGTGATGGGAACGAGTTTCTGTTCGCCCAGAATCGACGCGAAACGTCCCTGAAGGATCGCCTTGGCACCTTCGCCAAAGCCTTCCCACTTTTCGTGGAGTTGTTGGAGCAGCTTCAGGCGCGCGGTCTTCTGCGCGAGATTGCGGTCGATCTCCTGGAGCCGGCGCTGGCCTTCGCGGAAATTCTTCGTCGCGTCCTGCAACGCCACCTGCGCGGCCTGCGCTTCGTTGTTCTGGCGGCTCTGTTCGACGCGGGCTTCCTCGACGCGCTGGCGCGCGTCATTGAGCGCTTGCGCCGCGGCGGCGACCGATTGGCGAACCTCCTCGATATCCGCCGCGACCTGGTCGTAGCGGTGCTGGCTCGTGCGCGCGTCGACTTCGAGCGACGAGCTCTCGGTGATGTGGCGGGCGACGGCGCTCTCGAGCTGCAACAGGTGAAATTTGTCCTGACCGAGCGCCTGCTCGATGCGCGTGAGTTCGCCTTCGAGGACCGCGAGTTCGCGATTGCGCTCCTGGAACACGGCGTCCGAGCTGCCGAGTAGCGAGAGTTGCGTCTGCTTGTCCTGCGCGCCGGTGTCGACCTGCGAGGCGAGTTCGCGAATCTGCATCTCGAGTTCGCCGAGATCGTCGTTGGCGGAGGCGAGGCGTTCGGCGAGGCCCTGGCGCTTCACGTGCGCCATGTTGGCCGCGTTGTCCGCCTGCTCGCGCTGCGAGCGCAGATCGAAGACCGCCTGCTGCGCATCCTGCACGCGCTGCATGAGCGCCGAGCGGTGCGCCTTGCGCTCATCGAGCGCGCGCGTGCGCTCATCGAGCGTTTCACGGCGCGTGTCGGCCTCGCCGCGGAGGCCGCTGACGCGGCCCTCGAGGTCGGCGAGCGCAGTCGAGAGCTGGCGCCAGTGATAGTTGCCGTGCGCGAGCGCGAGGTGGCGAAGACGGAAACTCAGGCGCTTGTAGCGCATCGCCTTCGCGGCCTGACGGCGCAGCGAACCGATCTGGCGGGCGACTTCGTTGATGACGTCGGACACGCGCGCGAGATTCTGCTCGGTGAGCGCGAGCTTGTTCATCGCCTCGCGGCGCTGCGCCTTGTATTTCGTGATGCCGGCAGCTTCTTCGAACACCACGCGGCGCTCTTCCGGCTTCGAGGACAGGATCTGGTCGATCTGGCCCTGCGCCATGATCGAATAGCTCGTCCGGCCAATGCCGGTGTCCATGAAAAGCTTGTGGATGTCCTTCAGGCGGCACGGCTGGCCGTTGAAGAAATACTCGCTCTGCCCGTCGCGGTGGACGCGGCGCGTGATCTCGATCTCGTGAAACTCGCTGCCGAGCGCCTTTTCGCACTCGGTCAACAACAGCGACACTTCGCAAATCTGCGACGGCTTGCGGGTGTCTGCGCCCTCGAAAATGACGTCCTGCATCTTGCCGCCGCGGAGCGCCTTCGCGCTCTGCTCGCCGAGCACCCAGCGGATCGAGTCCGCGATGTTGGATTTTCCGCAGCCGTTCGGGCCCACGATGGCGGTGACGCCGGGCTGGAAGTTCAGAGTCGTCTGGTCGGCAAAACTTTTGAATCCGTGGAGCTTGAGCGCGCGGAGATGCATTAGGCGTAAACTGAAAAAGTGAGGCGGCGCCGATTGGCGGGGCAACGGAAAAAACGCGGCCGGCCGGAGAAGATATTCACAGCAAAAAAGCCTCGCGTTTTCGCACGGCGTCGGTTCGGCGACGCGCGCCCCGCGCGTTGAGTTTCCGTGTCCCCATGAATGGCGATCCCGCCGGGCCACCACTTCCCCTCGCCGCTCGCCGGCGATGCGTTTGAAGCGCCCGTGATGGGAGGCGCGCCCGACCGTTAATCCCGCCTACTGTCCGGCCCGCTCGCTTGCGTGCGCACCCAACGCGCGTTTTCTCACTTTCGTGAACAGCACCAGTGCCAGCGCTTCGCTCGCAGAAACGAAACGGTTTCTGCCGTGGATCGTCGCCACGGCGCTGTTCATGGAAAATCTGGATGCGACGATCCTGAACACCGCCGTGCCCACGATGGCGGCCAGCCTCCAGGTCGCGCCTTTGAGTCTGAAGTCGGTGCTGACGAGCTACACGCTGTGCCTCGCGGTGTTCATCCCAATCAGCGGCTGGATGTCGGATCGCTTCGGCACGTGCCGGGTGTTCACGTGGGCCGTGTGGTGCTTCACGATCGGTTCGCTGCTCTGCGGGCTGGCATGGAACATCCCGACGCTCGTCGCCGCGCGCGTGCTGCAAGGCATCGGCGGCGCCATGATGACGCCCGTCGGACGCATCGCACTCGTGCGCACGTTCCCGCGCTCGGAAATGATGGCGGCGATGAATTTCGTAGTCATTCCCGCGCTGATCGGCCCGCTGCTCGGACCTTTTGTGGGCGGGCTCATCGTCCACTGGCTGCCGTGGCGCACGATTTTCTTTCTCAATCTCCCCTTCGGGCTCATCGGGCTGTGGCTGGTGAAGCGTCACATGCCCGACTTCCGCGATCCGGACACACCGGCGCTCGATCGAACCGGGTTCCTTCTCTTCGGCAGCGGGATCGCGCTGTTGTCGTATGTGCTCGAGGTCTTCGGCGAGCACTCGATGCAGACTGGCTCGATTCTCTTCATGCTCGCGGTCGCGATCGTGTTGCTCGCCGGCTACGCGTTCCACGAGAGCCGCGAACCGCATCCGGTGCTCGAACTCGCGCTGTTCAAGACGCGCACGTTCAACATCGCCGTGCTCGGCGGCATCATCACGCGACTCGGCGTCGGTGGCATGCCGTTCCTGCTGCCGCTGCTCTATCAACTCGGTCTCGGCTACGCGCCGTGGCAGGCGGGCTTGCTCACCATGCCGCAGGCGTTCGCCGCGATCCTGATGAAGACGATCAGCCAGAAAATCCTCGCCCGCTTCGGACACCGCCACGTGCTCCTCACCAACACCGTGCTCTTCGGCGTCACGATGATGGCTTTCGCCTTCGTCACGGGAGACACGCCGCTGATTGCGATTCTCGCGCTGGCGTTCACCCAGGGCTTTTTCTCCGCGCTCCAATTCACGAGCATGAACTCGCTCGTCTATGCCGACATCCCCGATCGCCAGGCCTCCATGGCCACGAGCATCGCGAGCACCGCGCAAATGATGGCGCTCTCCTTCGGCGTCGCCGTGGCGTCGCTCTGCGCGGCCTGGTTCCTCGGCGACTCGCCGCAGTCCGACCGCACGCACCTGATCCCGGCGCTGCACCGATCCTTCCTCGTGCTCGGTGGGCTCACCATCATTTCGTCGCTCATGTTCTGGCGCCTGCACCCCGACGACGGCAACAACGTCAGCAACCGCGCGCGCGCCGGCGAAGACGAAGCCGTGGCGCCGTAAGCCCGGAGAACAGATGACCGACGACGGAGGACCGACTACGGAAGACTGACAAACCGGACGACCGATCACGGCCCTCGGTCCGCCGCCTTTAGTCCTCAGCGCAACATCAGTCGCGCTCCAGCCTTTTCCCCAAGCTGATCGCTCCCTCGACCGCGAAGCCGATTCGCTCGTAGAAAGCGATCGCCGCGCGATTGTCCGGTCGCACCTGCAAATTGATCTTCGGGCAACCCGCCGCGCGCAGCCGCGCCTCCGCTTCGTCCATCAGCCGCCGTCCGAGTCCGCCGCGCTGCAGCGCCGGCGCCACGCCGAGATAGTTGATCCAGCCGCGATGCCCCTCGTAGCCCGCCATGACGGTGCCAACAATTTCACCGGCACTCTCGGCAACGAGAAACCACTCGGGATTCACGCGCAGCTTCCGCGCGATGTCCTTGCGCGGATCGTTCTGCGGTCGGGCTAGCCCGCACGCGCGCCACAGTGCCACGACGGCGTCGGCGTCAGCGGAAACGAAAGGACGAATCTGAATGACGCGAGAGTCGGACATGCGTTTGCCCACGGATTGCACGGACGAACACAGACGAAGGCAAGCAGCAGAAAGTAGGGCCGGCTTCAGCCGGCCCCAATGCGGATACGTTCGGTATCCACGGCCGCGAGCGAGGACGCCGCTGGTCCGGCTAAAGCCGGACCTACGGTTCGCGTTCGGGAACACCATAGGCGAGCGCAGCTGCATTTCGGCCAGTCACAGACTGGCCCTACCTCAACCATCGTTCTCCGTCTTCTGTTTCCCGTCCTCCGTCACTTGTGATCCCACGGAAACGAGACGTTGAGCTTCTGGAATTTCCAGATCCGCACGGGCTCGAACATTTTTCCCGGGTTGCAGATCCCCTTCGGATCGAGCGCGCGCTTCACGGCTTGCATCGCCTTCACCTGCGCCGGCGAGTGCTGGATGCGCAAGAACGGCGTCTTCGCGAGTCCGATGCCGTGCTCGCCGGAAATCGCGCCGCCGAGCGCCACGACCGTTTCCATGAGCTTCTGCACCGCGTCCTCGGCGCGCCTCGCCTGCGCCGCATCGGCGCGGTAATACATGATGTTCACGTGCAGATTGCCGTCGGCCAGGTGACCGAACGTCGGGATCGCGAGCTTCGCACGGCGCTTCAGCTGCGCAAGGAACCGCGCGAACTTCTCGTAGCTGCGCATCGGGACGACGATGTCTTCGTTCAGCTTCGAATCGCCGAGCTCGAACATCGCGCCGGAGCACTTGCGTCGCACCGCCCAGAGCTGCTCGGCCTCCTCGCGGCTCTTCGCTTCGCGGAAACCGAGCGAGTGTTCCTGCGCCCACGCGAGCACGGTGGCCTTCACGTCCTCGATCTCCGCCGCGCCGCCGGCGAACTCCAACAGGATCACCGGGCGGCCCGCCTGACCGGGGAAGATCGTCGTCTTCATCGCGCGTTCGGCGCACACGACGCTCTCGCGGTCGAGAAACTCGCAGATCGCCGGCATCACGCGCTGCCGGAAAAGCGCCTTCGCCGAGCGTAGCGCGCTGACCTCATCCGCGAACGACGTCAGCAACGTCCAGCGCGCAGCCGGCTGCGGCAGGAGCTTCAGCACGGCTCCGGTCACGATGCCGAGCATGCCCTCGCTGCCGATCCACAGGTCGCGCAGATTGAAACCCGCAGAAAATTTCTTCGTCGCCGTGCCCCACTCCACGAACTCGCCCGTCGGCAGGAAGCCGCGCAGGGCCACCACGAAATCACGCGTCACGCCGTATTTGCCGCCGTGCATACCGCCGGCATTGCACGCGATGTTGCCGCCGATCGTGCAATACGCCTTCGACGACGGATCGAGCGGAAAAAACCAGCCGAGCTTCGCCGCCGCGTCCTGGATCGCCTGCGTCGTCGCGCCCGCCTGTGCCGTAGCCAGCCCGGCGTCGGCGTCGACCGTAACCTTGTTCAACGCCAGCATATCGACCACCCAGCCGCCGCGCACCGGCGCGGCCGAGCCCATGAGCGTCGTGCCGCGTCCGCGCACGGTGACTGGCACGCGATGCTTGTTCGCCAGCTCAAGCACGACGCCGATTTCCTTTTCGGCGCGCGGCTTGATGACGGCCGCCGGCATGAACGAGACCTTGCTGCTGTCGAACGACGCCGCGAAGCGCCCCTTTTCGGATACGTCGACGCGCGCGCCCAAACGACGTTTCAACTCTCGCGTGGCAGCGGCATGTTTTTCACTCATGGGAGGCGTGACTTAGCCCGCCCTCGCCGCCCGCGCAAGCGTCGCGACACCGTCCGTGCGTCAACGCGACACGGTCCGTTTTCCTGTAGCGGCGGTCTATGACCGCCGAGCGCAGGCTCCTTCCTGATCGTCGGCGGTCATAGACCGCCGCTACAGTAGGGAGTGAGAACGCGTCAACGATGTGACCAAGAACCGTGTCACGCCCGCCACAATCGCTTTGAACCGCGCCGCGCGACGTATTCTCTCCCGGGCTTCCCATGACCCGAGTCCTCCTCTCCACGACCTCGTTTCAGGACACCCCTGGCATCCACCACGACATGCTCGCCGCAACGGGCCTCGAAATCGTCCGCGAACGCGGCCCGCTTCCCGAGAGCCGCATGCTCGAACTGGCCGGGCAATTCGACGCCTATCTCTGCGGCGACGACGCCATGACGCGCGCCGTCATGCAGAAATCGCTGCCGCGCCTCAAGGTGATCAGCAAATACGGCATCGGCCTCGACAAGATCGACCTCGCGGCCGCCAAGGACCTCGGCCTGCCCGTGCTCTTCACGCCCGGCGTGAATCACACCACCGTCGCCGAACAAACGTTCGCGCTGCTCCTCGCCACCGTGCGCAACCTCGTCGTCGAGGCCAACCACGTCGCCGCCGGTCGCTGGACGCGCATCACCGGCAACGAACTCTGCGGCAAAACGCTCACGCTCGTCGGCCTCGGCCGCATTTCCAAGGAAGTCGCGATTCGCGCCCGCGCCTTCGGTCTGCGCGTGTTGGTCTACGCGAATTACTGGGAAGAGGACTTCGCCCGCTGGCACGGCCTCGAACGCATCGAGAATCTCGACGACGCGCTGCGCCAAGCTGACTTCGTTTCGCTCCACACGAAACTCACCGAGAAAACCAAGGGCCTCATCGACGCGCGCCGCCTCGCGTTGCTCAAGCCCGGCTGCGTGATCGTCAACACCGGTCGCGGCGAGCTCATCGACCTCTCCCCGCTCGTCGAGGCGATCAAGGCGGGCAAGGTCCGCTACGCCGCCGACGTGCTCGACCAAGAGCCGCCGCCCGCGAACCACCCGCTGCTCGGCCTGCCCGGCACGGTGCTCACGCCGCACATCGGCTCGCGCACGCACGAGAGCGTGCAACGCCAGGCCAGTTGCGCCGTGGAAAACCTCACGCGCTTCCTCGCCGGCCAGGAGCCGATTGCGAGAGCGGTTTAACCGCTCTCGCAGTAGCGAGTAGCGGGTAGTGAGTAGCGAGCATATCGCTGCGAAAACTACCCGCATTTGCTAATCCGTCCTACTCGCTACCCGCTACTCACTACTCGCTACTCTTATGGAAACCTTCCACGTCGTTCCCGAAGCCCAGCACAACGCCCTGATCGCCGCGGCCTATCGCCACCGCGGCTTTTTGCCCGACGAGGCCGATGAAGGCGCGCGCTTCTGCGCCGAGGCCACGCGTCACAGCATCCGCACGCACAACGGCATCAAGGCACTCCACCTCGATCACCTCTTCGGCTCCGGCTCCAAAGGCTGCGTGCCCGGCGCGCAGATCGAGGAGCGTCCGTCGAAATTCAAGGCGGCCAAAATCTGGAACGCCAACCGCAAGCTCGGCCAGTCCACCGCCTACCGCGCCATGGCCGAGGCGATGCGCCTCGCCGACGAGTTCGGCGTCG
This sequence comes from Verrucomicrobiota bacterium, assembly GCA_023432225.1. GTDB lineage: Bacteria > Verrucomicrobiota > Verrucomicrobiia > Opitutales > Opitutaceae > Didemnitutus. Next base: position 65,065 of record JAEYUW010000002.1, on the reverse strand, counting down.
GCACCGTCTCCGTCGACAACGCCTTCCACTATCTCTGGGGCGGCGGCTACGTCATGGACGCGGCCAAGAAAGGCTACATCGCCTACACGAACTGCACCGCGGCGCTCGCCGAAGTCGTCCCGTTCGGCGGCAAGTTCCCCACGCTCGGCACGAACCCGCACTCGTGGGGTTTCCCCACGACCGACGCCGTCGGCTACCCGATCGTGATCGACTGGGCGACGTCCGTCGTCGCGATGGGCCGCGTGCAACAGCTCGCGCGCGAGGGCAAAAACCTGCCGCCCGACGCCGCCGTCGACGAGAATGGCGTGGCGACCACCGATCCGAAGAAGGCAAAGTTCCTCCTGCCCTTCGGCGCCCACAAAGGCTACGGCCTCTCGCTCATCAATGAGATCGTCGCCGGCTTCATCGGTGGCGCGTTGCCGACCGTGCGCAACCGCTGGTCGCAGGCCGAAGCCGCCGGCGAAAAAGGCACGTGCTGCTTCTACTTCCAAGTCATCCACCCCGACGCGATCAGCGGCGGCGCCTTCGCGAAAGGTCGGAACCAGGCGCAGAACGTGAAAGCCGTCATTCAGGACGTGCTCGGTCACGGCAACGAGAAGTGCATGCTTCCCGGTCAGCTGGAAGCGACTTGGGCGCAACACACCGCCAAAGCCGGCGGCTTGCTCTTCAGCGCTGCGGAGATCGCCGCGCTCAACGAACTCGCCACCGAGGCAGGTCAGCCACTCTGGGACGCCGCTTCGTTCAAGACGGTAACGATCTGAACCACGCGATTGGTCGTAGGGCCGGTCTGTGACCGGCCCCAAGCCCTTTCGAACGCACTGGGCCGGTCGCAGACCGGCCCTACTTTTTTTGCCGCACCGTAGGTCCGGCTTCAGCCGGACCAGTTGGGCGCCCACTCGCACCTGTCGTCGGCGCGCGAAGATTCTAGGGGACCGGCTGAAAGGCCGGTCCTACTCAGTCCTCCGCGCCGCCCTTCGTCAGTTCAATCGCGAGCGTGCGACAGCCTTTCAGGTCCGTTTTGCCCGTGCCGAGCATTGGAATCTTGTCCACGCGCCGAATGATGCGCGGCACCCAGAGATTGGGCAGACCGGCCTCGAGCAACTTCGCGCGCACCTGCTCCGCGCCGACCTCCTGCGTCGTGAGCAACACGAGCGCCTCGCCTTTCACGGGGTCGGGCACACCGGTGATGACCGCCGTCGGGCCTTCGTTTTGGTCCCAGCCGAAGAGTTCCGCGACGCGCGCTTCGATGGTGCCGTGCGGCACCATTTCGCCGCCGATCTTCGAAAACCGCGACAGCCGCCCCTCAATGTAGAGAAAGCCGTCCTCGTCCATGCGGCCGAGGTCGCCGGTGACGAACCAACCGCCCGGCTTGATCGCGGACGCGGTTTTCTCGGGATCTTTGAGGTAACCCGGGAAAACATTGGCTCCTTTCAGCCAAAGCATGCCCGTCGATTCCACCGGCAACTCCGCCCCGTTATCGGGATCGACAATGCGTGCCGTCATCCCCGGCATCAACCGACCGACCGAGCCCGCGCGTTTGCCATCCTGATGCTCGGCGGTCGAGGTGGTCACCGGCGGATGGTGTTGGTTCACGCTGGCGACCGGCGTGGTCTCGGTCAGCCCGTAGCCTTGCAGAATCTCGATGCCGAACTGCTCGAGGAACGCGTCGTAAAGATCCATCGGCAACTTCTCCGCGCCCGTGACGACGAGATCGAGCGAAGCGAGCTCCTCCTTCGTCGCCTTCTTGAGGAACGGCCGCACGAATGTCGGCGCACCGACCATGACCGTCGCCTTCTCCTGATGGATGGCCTCGACGATCTTTCGCGTGTCGAGCGGACTCGGCAGCGTCACGACGCGGCAGCCGCGCAGGATCGGATACCACACCGTGACCGTGAAACCAAACGAGTGGAACACCGGCAGGCAGCCGACGATGATCGCGCTGTCCGGCAGAATCGAGAGCGACGAAATCTGCGCGCAATTCGAGAGGATGTTGCGGTGCGTGAGCACGACGCCCTTCGGCTCGCCGGCGCTGCCGCTGGTGAACAGCAAGCCTGCCTCGTCGTTGTCACCCGTGCGCGGCAGCCCGAGCAGGTCCGCGATCCACTGGTTCGGCAGCAGGTGCGCGGCGAGCAACCACGGCAGGATCGCCTTCTTGCCGCCCATCGCCTCGACGGTCTGCTTGAAATCCAGCGTCTTCTCGGGAAACGGAAAATTCGGGATCTTCGCGCGCATGGCGTCCGCGCTGATCACCGTCTTGATTTCGCCGATGCGTAACGCCGCTTCGACCGCGGCACGGCCGACGGTGAAGTTCAGGTTGACCGGCGTCTTGCCCGCGCAAGCCACGGCGAGATTCGCGATGTGCGCACCAGCGCCCGGCGGCAACACGATGCCGACGCGCTGCTCCGGGACATTCTTGCGGATGTAACGCGACATCGCCGCCGCGACCGCGAGCAGCTGCGCCGCCGTCACCGGCCGCCGCTCCGCCGTGCGGTCGATCAGCTCGATGTGGCGAGGACGCTTCGCCAACGCCCGCACGCACTCGCGCGCGACGTGGCGTTTGAGGGACGGACGCTCCTGAAATGCTTCCTCGCCCAGATCGAGCAGCGCGCGTCGCGCCGTGCCGACGCTGATCTCCGCCGGCGGGATGGTCTGGCCGAACAGCACGCAGACGTGCGTCGGCATCAAACGCGGTGATTTCCAGAGGTATTTGTTGCCGGCGAACGAAAACACCGAGCCCCACAAGCCATCGATCACGGCAGGCACCACCGGCGCGTGTGCTTGGCGCGCGATGCTCTCGAAGCCGCGCTTGAGCAGCATCAGCTGGCCGGTGCGCGAGATGGCGCCCTCGGGAAACACGCAGACGAGTTCGCCGTCCTTGATCGCATCGACGGCGAGCCGGATGCCCTTCATCGGCTTGTCGCGAGCGACCGGAATGACGCCCGCGGCGCGAAACAGGTAGCGGAGCACGCGCCCCTTCGCCAGTCCGGCGAACGCGACGAAACGGATAGGGCGCGGCGAGGCGATCTGCAGCACCACCGCATCGACGTAGCTGAGGTGGTTGCAAACGATCAGCGCGCCGCTCGCGGGAATGTTTTCCCGTCCCCGCGCCTTCACGCGATAGAAGAACGGTCCGAAGAACCGCATCACCGTGCACACGGTCTGATGCGGCAGATGGTAGATGGCGTAGACGGTCATCGCCGCCGCGACCACGGCCAGCGCGAAGAACTGGGCGCCCGTTCCCACCGCCAGCCGGCCGGCCGCACCGAATACCGCGTAAAGTCCAGCGGCCAGCATCACCGCGAGCCCCGCCACGGCACCGACGGTCGCCAGCACCCGGCCGCGCCGCGCATCGCTGGCGCGCTGTTGCACGTAGGCGTAAAGCGGGACGAGCGCGAGCCCGAGCGAAAAGCCCGTGCCGATCAGCAGAACGGCGAACGGACTCTTCAGCAAGGCGAGCGGGGCAAACGAGGGCGGCGGCGGCGCAATGCTCAGCGAGGCGAGGCAGCCGCACATCAGCAAGCCACTGATGGACGCCAGGCCCATCTCCACCCCGCGCCGCGAAAACAATCCGGCCGAAACGGTGCCGATGAATCCACCGAGGCCCGCGAGCAGCAGCATCGCCCCCGGCAAAGCGAAGGTCAGTCCGCCCTCGGGCTGTTCGCGCACGACTTGTCCCAACGCCAGCATGACGTAAGTGCCCACGGCGGCCGCGAAACCGATGCCGAGCGCGGAGCGCCCCGCGGGTTTGTCGCCCCAGACTTCGGCGAGATCCTTGAGATGTCGCACGACCACCGGCGCGCTAAACGCCTCGGTCGACTGCGCGGGCGTCGTCGCCGCGAAACGCCACAGCAGCCACGCCAGCACCGCCAGGCCGCCGAGCATGAGCGACACGCTCGACACCGCCGACCACGGAGTGTTGCCCGCGACCAAGGCGCGCGAGAACAGGTAACCGCCCGCCCACGCCCCCGCGGCGAGCGCAGCGACGTTGGCGCCTTCGAGATAGCCGACGTAGCGCGAGAGCTTTTCCGGCGCCACGTATTCCAGCAGGATGCCACGTTTCGCCGGCGCGATCATCGCGGTCTGCACCGACAGGAGGAAAAAGCCAACCAGCACGCCCCCGAACGACTGCGACCAGGCCGCGGCCACCAGCAGGGCGATCGCCACAATCTGGAAAACCAACGCCGCGTCGATCACGGCTCGCTTGGCAAACCGGTCAGAAAGCCACCCGCACACCGGCGCGAACGCGATGTAGGGCACCACGAGCAGGAGACCCACGAGAAGGACGACCACCTGCGGGTCCCAACCGATCGAAGGTGCCAGCTGCTGCGCCAGCGCGATCAGCACGAACTTCGCCGCGCAGTCGATGAAGGTAACAAAAGCTTGGGCGGTGACCAGCGCCGCAAGCGAAACACGGGGTGATTTCATTCTGGGGGACGCCAGAGCTGAGCGGTTGCCCGGGTCCGCCGCAAGCCTGCGCTCGCCGGGATGGTCCGCGAGGTGAACCATGGCCGAAGAGCGCCGATGAGACTCGGAGGCTTGCGCGAAGCCCCGCACTTTCCACACTGCCGTCTTCCATGGCGACCTGCCCCGATCGCGCACCACGCCCGCATCCGCTGCAATGGTTTGCCGTGAGCCTCGCGGGCGGATTTTTCCTGAGTTTCTTCGTCTACTGGATTTTCGCCGCGCTGCTCGCGCTCTCGCTCGGCGCGGTGGCTACTGCCTTTGATCAGGCTCGTCAGGAACGGCGGACTTCCGTGTGGCTGGCGTTGCCTGCTCCCGGTGTGTTCGCGTTATTGATCGGTTCGTTTTCTCATGGGTTCGCCTGTCAACCCGACGTCAACCTGCGAGGGCGGATCGTGATGGGCGCGGCCGAGGTGGGCATGATCATTTTCACCGGCGGCGAAACTCCGCTCGAAGGCGTCACCCGCGTCTCGCCATGGTGGCACGTCGCCGTGTCGTGGGTGGTGTTGACCGGTATCGTCCTTCTGCTCAGCGGGTGGATGCAACGCCACCGCCACCGCCCTTAAGAGGCGGGAGCCAGCCACGCGCGTAGGTCTCGCGCGAGCGCCCCGAAGCCATGGGGAAAATCGTTCTCCAGCCGACGCACGTCGCCGCGATGACGCGCTACTTCCGCGAGGGCGCGCTCGATCTCCCACGGCAACGACGGTCGCGTGGTGCCGTAAACGCGCGCTTTCAGGTCGCGGCGTGTGTAAGGCAGCACGCCGCTCGCCTGCCCCGCCATCCACGCAGCCTCGGTCACCTCGTTCTCACGACCACACAGCAGCCACGCCTCGATCGCCGGCACGGCGACGCCAATCGCTCGGAGTGGTGCGCGCCGGCCGCGCGCCGGAGGTAGATTCTTCATCGTGCGACGGAAGACCGACCGCAACCGGCAGACGCGACACAGCGGATGGTAATAGCCCGGCACCTCGTGTTCGGCCGTGTGCACCGGCGAGTCATCGGAGTCGCACACGACCACGAGCCCGTGTGCATCGGTGTTGAAATGCAGGTGGCGCAAGATCGGTGGCAGCACCTGTTCCACGGAAGGCCAGCCCCGCGCGCGCAGCGACGGACTAATCACGGAAAAATCCCGGCCGAGCACGTAGCCGACGAGCACCTTCAACGCCGCCTCGTCCGCGGGCGACTCGCTGAGAATCGCGAGTTTCATGCGGCCGGAGGAGAGAAACCACGAAAGACACAAAACACACGAAAAGGGGTGAACGCTCGAAAGCTCGACCGAGACTCCGCTTTCCCAACCACGAACCTGCCCGCGAATGGACTCGAATCGGCGCGGTTGAGAGACTGTGCAAAGCCGAAATCTGGATTCGCGAGGATTCGCGAAATTCGCGGGCACTGCATTTCCGGAGATCGATCCCCTTTCGTGTGTTTCGTGTCTTTCGTGGTGCTCATCCGCTGCTTCACGCCTCGTCCGGCGTGCCGCCGAGGATGCCGCTATACCAGAGATCGCCGAGGTTCGATTCGCCGAGCAGTTCGCGGAGATCGTCGCGTTCCGACAAGCGCACGAAGGTCGCCGAGCGATCGTGTTTGTTCGCGAGCACGACCTCCTCGGGGTGTTCCTTGAACAGGTCGAGCAGGTAAGGCGAATGCGTCGTCGTGATCACCTGCACCGGCGCGCGCTTTTCCCCGAAATCCTGCGGATAACTCAGCCGGTAAAGCGCGTCGCGGATCTCGCGCAGCATCCGCGGGTGCACGCCGCGATCCGCCTCCTCCAGGCAAACCACCGCCGGCGGTTCCGGGTCAAAGGCCAGCGCCAGCACCGCGAGCAGGTAAAGCGTCCCTTGCGACAGCGAATCCGCGGGCACCGACTCGCCGTTCACGCGCGCCAGCAACTCGACGCGCTCGACGCCCACTTCGCGAAACTCGAGTCCCTTGAACTCCGGCACGATGCGGCGGAACTCCGCTTCGAGTTTCGCCAACGCCTCCGGCGCGCGCTCGTGCCACTCGGAGAGCACCGCGGCAATGTTGCCGGCATTCGAGGCCAGTTCGCGCCGCTCGTCACGTTTCGCCGGCGCGGCCATCGCATAGTGATCGAAAAGGAAACCGCGGATCGTGAGCAACCGCGCGCGCAGCTCGGCCCAGAGCTTTTCATCTGGACCGCCGGGCCCATACAGCACCGCAAGCGTGTCGCAGACGAGCTCATCATGCGTGCAACCACAGACGACGCGCACCCGATCGAACGGCGGACGAAAGCGAAACTCGATCTCAGGTCCGCCGCGGCGAATGAGCTTGGTCTCGTGCGTATGTGCCGCGGGCAACGCCGCGAGCGTGCGCAGCCGCAGCAGCGCCTGAATGAGGCTGGTTTTGCCGGAGCCGTTGGGGCCGATGACGAGGTTGAACGGCTCGATCTTCACCGCCGCCGAGCGCAGCGCCTTGAAATTCTTGAAATGGACGGAAGCGAGCACGTCGGCAGCGTAGTCCGGCCTCGGAGGTTCGCCAGCTCCGAGTAGTCGTAGCGCCGGCTTCCAGCCGGCTCCGACGATGCCGGCTGAAAGCCGGCGCTACTCGGAATGCACAACCACGAGGTCGCTCGCGTGCAACGCGCACCAGACACGATCGCCGCGACCGATCGATTCGTTGAGCGCACTCTCGTTGGCCAAAATCGCGTTGAGCTGCAGCCCGCCCTCGGCCGCGAGTTCGAGGTAGTCGGTCGGTCCTTGGAAGACCTCTTCCTCGACGATCGCGGCAAAAACGTTCGCGACATTCGGCCGCGTTTTCGAGACCGCGACCTTTTCCGGTCGCACCGCAATCAGCAACCGCGTCGCTCCAGCCGGCACGCCGGCGGCATCGATCTGCAGCTCCGCGCCACAAGCCAGGCGCACCTGCACGACCGAGCCCAGCAAATCGCGACCGGCGACCGTGGCCTCGAGGAGATTCGACTGGCCGAGAAAATCCGCCACGAACGCCGACGCCGGGCGATGATATACGTCCACGACGCGCCCGAGCTGTTCGATGCGACCGGCGTTCACGACGACCACGCGATCGCTGAGCGTGAGCGCCTCCTCCTGGTCGTGCGTCACAAAGATAAACGTCATGCCGAGCTGGCGCTGCAGTCGCTTGAGCTCGAGTTGCATCGCGCGGCGGAGCTTCGCGTCGAGCGCGGAGAGCGGCTCGTCGAGCAACAGCACTTTCGGCTGCGGCGCGATGGCGCGCGCCAGCGCCACGCGTTGACGCTGACCGCCGGAAAGTTGCTCCGGTCGGCGCGAGTCCAACCCGTCGAGATCGACCAGCTCGATGGCTGCGGCGACACGACGCGCGATCTCGTCCGCCGGTTTGCGCTCCATGCGCAGACCGAAGGCGATGTTCTCCGCGACGGTGAGGTGCGGGAAAAGCGCGTAACTCTGGAAAACCTGATTCGCCGGCCGGCGATACGGCGGCAACGCGGTGACATCGGCGCCGTCGATTAACACGCGTCCGGTGTCAGGCGTCTCGAAGCCGGCGATCATGCGCAGCAGCGTCGTCTTGCCGCAGCCGGACGGACCGAGCAGCGTCAGAAATTCGCCCGGCTCGATGCGCAGGCTGAGGTCGTGCACGACGGTGTTGCCGCCGAAACTCTTCGTCACATTGCACAGTTCCACGCTCGCGCTCATGCGGAGCCCTCCGCGCGGCGGCCGCGCAACAGCAGCCAGTAAGCGGCCGCGAACAACAGCATGAAGACCACACCCAGCGCCGCGCCGAACGGCCAGTCGCGCGCCTGCATGAATTGATTTTGGATGACGTTGCCGATGAGCGGCGTCTTGGCCCCACCCATGAGATCCGTGATCGCGAACATGCCGATCGCCGGCACGAACACCAGCAGCGTGCCGGCCGCGATGCCTGGCAGCGTCAGGGGCACGATCACACTCGAGAACACCCGCAGCGGACCGGCGCCGAGATCGTGCGCGGCCTCAATGATATCGCCGGGCAATCTTTCTGCGCTGGTGTAAATCGGCAGGATCATGAATGGCAGGTAGGCGTAAACGAGTCCGATCACGACGGCGGTCGGCGTGTAGAGCAGATTCAGCGGCCCCAGTCCGAACGGCAACAGCTGCAGCAGACCGTTGAGCATGCCTTCCTGTTTCAGAATTGTGATCCACGCGTAGGTCCGCACCAGGAAGCTCGTCCAAAATGGAATCATGACCAGCAACAGCAATTTCGCGCGCCACGCCTCCCGCGCGCGCGCGATCGTCCACGCGACCGGAAAGCCGATCGCCACGCACAGCGCCGTGGTCAGCGCCGCGTAGCCGATGGACCGCGCGAACACGCGCAGGTAAGTCGGCTCGAGCACGCGACGGTAGTTTTCCCACGTGAACGAATACACGAGGCGACCAAGTTCATCGCGCTGGCAGAAACTGTAGACGACGAGAATCACGGTCGGCACGACAACGAACACGACCAGCCAGACCAGCATCGGCGACAGCAGCAGCCACGCGCGCCAGCCGGGCGTGCGGCGACCAAGACCGAGCGGACCGGAAGCGGTGGGCAGTGTCGACATGGTTACCGCGACTCGTGCGCTGGTCTGACTAGGTGGAACGCGTTGACCTTAACGCGTTCTCGGCCGAGCGCGTTGGGGTCAACGCGCTCCACCGGGGTCGGCCAGCTATCGCGCGAGCCTGGCGCCGCTTGGGACAGCGGCGCCCACCTTTGCCGGTGCATTGCGTGCAGGAAACCGAACTCGCTCACTGGCTCTTAAGATCGGTCATCAGACGGTCGATCGCGCTCGCGGCCTTGCCGATGTCGCGGAATGCCTCGAGCTTGTTCGCGCCCGCCGGATAGCTGGCGAAGTTGGCGAGTTGCTCCGGCGTGAGCAGCTTGCGCGCCGCCGTGTTCGGGTTCGTGTAGGGGAACTTTTCCGAGATGAGTTTCGAGACTTCGGGGCGCAGGATGTAGTCGATGAACTGGTGCGCGGCCGCCTTGTGCGGCGCGGCCGCGGGGATCGCGAGCACGTCGAGCCATTGATGCGCGCCCTCCGCCGGCAGGACGTATTTGAACTTCTTGTTTTCGTTCCAGAGCTGAGCCGCCTCGCCGCTCCAGACGATGCCGAGATCGACGTCGCCGTTGAGCAGGGCGGTCTTCGGGCTGTCGGAGTCGTAGAGTTTGATCAGCTTCACCCACTCCGCAAGGAGCGGCCGGGCTTTCGCGAGCGCTTCGGGGGTAATTTCGTTGATCGGCAGACCCAGCGTGCGCAGCGCCCAGCTGACCATTTCGCGATTGTCGTTCGGCACGACGATGCGGTCCTTGAACTGCGGCGTGAACAAATCCGCGAAACCCTTCACCGGCGTCTTCACGACCTCCGTGTTCACGACGATGCCGACGGTGCCGCCCATGTAGGGCACGGTGTAATCGCCCGCCGGATCGTGCGGCCAGCCGGTGAACTCGGGCGCGATGTTTTTCAGGTTCGGCAGGAGTTTCTTGTCGAGCTTGGCCACGAGTTTCTGGCGCACGAGCACCTCGGCCGCGTAGTCCGAGGGCTGGATGAGGTCGTAGTTGCCGCCACCCGCGATGAGCTTCGCGAGCATTTCCTCGTTCGAGGCGAACGCCTCGAAGTTCACCTTGATGCCGGTCTCGGCGGTGAAACCGTCGATGACCTCCTGCGGAACGTATTCGGACCAGGCGAATAGATTGAGTTCCTTGTCCTCGGCCGCGCGCAGCACGAGAGCAGAGGCGGCAAAAGCCGCGAAGGCGAATAGGCGGATGGCTTTCATGAAGTGTGTTTCGGAAAATGAGCGGCCGCGCGTCCGGCCCGGCGCAGGTAGTGCGTGAAGGCGACAATCGCGACTGTTGCGACGATGAAGAGCGCGGACAACGCGTTAAGCATCGGATTCAGGCCGACCTTGGCCATGCCGAAAATCCGCACCGGCAGCGTCGCCGAGGCGGCGCTCGTGGTGAAGAACGTCACGATCAACTCGTCCCACGAGAGCGTGAACGCCATCAACCCACCCGCGACGATCGCGGGCCGCAGGCTCGGCAGAATCACCTGCCAAAACGCCTGCCATGGCGTCGCGCCGAGATCAAGCGCGGCTTCTTCAAGGGCCGGATCGAGGTCGTGCAACCGCGCCTGCACAGCCACGAGCACAAACGGGAAGCAGAACGTCACGTGCGCAATAATGACCGTCGTGAATCCCAGCGCGACATCCACAGCGGCGAACAGCACGAGCAGGCTGATGCCCATGAGCACTTCGGGCACGACCATCGGCACGGTGAAGAGCGTCTGGATGAGCCGCGCGCCGCGGAAGCGGTAGCGGTGCAGCAGCCACGCCCCGAGCGTCCCGAGCACGATCGACAGCGCAGTCGTTACGAGCGCGATGATAAAGCTGTTCCACGCCGCGCGCATCAGCGGGGCATTGGCGAAAAGCTGCTCGAACCAGCGAAAGGTGAAACCCGTCCAGACGACGTTCAGGCGCGACGCGTTGAACGAATACGCAACGAGCACGAGGATCGGCACGTAGAGGAAGGCGAACACCAGTGCCGTCCAGCCGCGCAGAAACCACTCCATTGCCCGCTGGCCAGTGAAAGAAGAACGCGTTGGTTCCGCTGTCGCCATTTTTGGACCGCAGTGTGATGCCCCTCGCGTCTGCGACGCAACAGGCGAGTTGCGCTTTGACGCTCGAGCCAGCACGACCCGCGCGCGAGAGCGTGCGGGAGGGCGCTGCTCCGTCAGCGCCGCGCGCAGAGTAGCGGCGGCGACGGAGCGCCGCCCTCCACCAAAGCCGAGAGCGTGAAACGCACGGCGACGTTCGCGGCGCAGCGGGAGCCGCGCCCTCCACCTGCTCGCGCCGAAAACGAAGAGGGCCGTCGCGTGCGACGGCCCTCGTGGCTTGGGGTTAGCAAGGCGGTGACTCAGTGATGCGCGTGCGACGAGTTACCGGCGGCGCGCGCCTTTTGGTATTCCTCGACGTGCTTCTTCTCCTGCTCGGCGGGCATCTCCTCGTAGTGGCTGAACTTTTCGGCGTGCATACCGCGACCGCCCGTGAGCGAACGCAGCACCGTGCCGTAGTGATAGAGCTGCGCGGCAGGCACCGTGGCCTTCACGATCTGCAGGCGACCCGCGACGTCCATGCCGAGGATTTTGCCGCGGCGGCCGGACAAGTCGCCAACCACGCGGCCGACGAACTCCTCCGGCACCTTGATTTCGAGTTCGTGGATCGGCTCGAGCAACACCGGCCGCGCCTGCGCGAATGATTCGCGGAATGCGAAGTAGCCCGCGATCTGGAACGCGATGTCCTTCGAATCCACCGGGTGCATCTTGCCGCCGTAGAAGTCGATCTTCACGTCGGTCACGCGATAGCCCGCGTGAATACCTTCAATTGCTGCCGTGCGCAGTCCCTTCTCGACCGACGGCACGAACACGCGATCAACGTCCTGACCGACGAGCGACTCGCTGAACTGAATGCCGCTGTCACGCGGACCCGGCTCGATGCGCAGCCACACCTCGGCGAACTGCCCGGCGCCGCCGGTCTGCTTCTTGTGGCGGTAACGCGCCTCGCCTTTGCCACGAATCGTCTCGCGATAGCGGATCTTCGGCGGCTCGAGCGAGACGTCGACCTTGTAGCGGCGCTTCAGACGCTCGAAAAGCACTTCGAGGTGCAACTCGCCCTGCGCCGAGATGATGAACTGATGCAGCTCGGGATCGGTGTGATACTCGAACGCACGGTCCTCCTCGTGCAGCGCGGCGAGGCCGGCAGCCAGACGCTCTTCGTCGCCCGGCGCGTTGAGTTTCAACGCCGCCTGGGTGTAAGGCGTCGGGTAAGTCACTTTCGGCAACGCCACGGCGTGACGAACGTCGCAGAGCGTGTTGCCCGTGTGCGTGTCCTTCAGTTTCACCGCGGCGCCTATGTCGCCGGCGTGCAGAGCCTCGACTTGCGTGCGCTGCTTGCCGTTGAGCCGGTAGAGCTGGCCGATGCGCTCGGCGACGCGCCGCTCGCTGTTGTGCAGGTCCATGCCCGGCTTGATCGTGCCGGAGTAGACGCGGAAGATCGAAAGATCGCCGCTCTGCGGATCGGTGAGCGTCTTGAAGACGTAAGCCACCGGCTCCGCGCCGTCGAGGCGCACGAGGCACGGTGAGCCGGTGTTCGTCGCGACCGCGCCGACCGTCTGGCGGTCGTCGGGTGACGAGCCGTATTTCGCGATAAAATCCATCAAGCGCGCGACGCCGACATTGGTTTCGGCGGACGTGACGAGCAGCGGGATGAACGTCTGCTTCTGAATCGCGGGGTGAATGCCGTTGCGCAGGACGTCTTCGGAGAGCCCGCCGTCGTTGAAGAATTTTTCGAGGAGCGTGTCGTCGCTTTCGGCGATGTGCTCGATGAGTTCCTTGTGCAGCGCGTCGACTTTCTCCTTCCACGCGCCGGAGGCCGGCTCCTCCTTGTATTTGCCCGACTTGTCGGCGGCGTAGCTGCAGACTTCGCTGCGAAGGACGTCGAGGACCTGGTGGAAACCCGGGCCGGAATCCATCGGCACCTGCATTGGAAACACACCTTGGCCGAAATGCTCGCGGATTTCTGCGAGGACGGTGTCGAAGTCGTATTTCTCCCGGTCAAATCCGTTGACGACGATGATGCGCGGAATGCCAAACTGACCGGCGTAATCCCACATGAGATCCGCGCCGACGCCGACGCCGCTGCCAGCGTTAACGACGAGTAGCGCAAAGTCGGAGATGTGCAGCGCATGGATCGCCTCGCCGGCGAAGTCGAGGTATCCGGGCGTATCGATGAAATTGAAACGCCGCCCCTGCCATTCGCAGTTGAGCGGCGTGCCGTGAATCGAGATGTGCCGCTGTTGTTCGCCCACGTGGTAATCGGACGTCGTGGTGCCTTGCGCCACGCTGCCGAGCCGTTGAATCGCACCGCCGCAGAGCAGCATGGCTTCGGCAAGAGTTGTCTTGCCGGCTGTAGCATGCCCCACGATGGCGAAGTTCCTGATATCTCCAGGACGAGTGCCATTCATAAGGTTGGGTCTCCTTTTTTTGAGGCCGACCCTGGCGGGTCGCGCCGTTGGGTTTTTGGGAGCTTCAACCTAGCCGGAACCCGCTGAGGGTAAAGCGCCAAGCCGCCGCGGAAATTGGCGGGACGTGCGCGCGGATTTACCGGGTCTTCTGCGTTGCCGCGTGTCCGCGCGCGGCTTTCATCGTCACGGGCCGACGGATCAGCACGCACGCTTTCCCGACATCGTATGAGCTACCTCGAAACTGTTCTCACCTACGACCGCCCCTCCGAAGCTGAGGTCGACAAGGCCTTCCTCGAATCCCACGGCATCACGGTCGTTCTGCTCAACGCCAACACGGCACGCAACGAACTTGGCGCACCGTTCTTCGTCCGACTTCAGGTCATGGGTGAGGACCGCGAGCGCGCCCTCGGCCTCATCCGCGAAGCCAATCCCGAGCGCTTGGGCTCGCCTGAGCGCGTCGCCGCCATCGATCGGGATCTCAAACGTGTCGCCGCACGCTTTCTGCTCACGGCGATCATCGTCGGCGGCGCGGTTTACTGGCTTCTGCCCGAGCCGCAGTGGAAGGACCAACTGCGATTCGGCGAGAGCCAGCCGTTCGACATTCGTCCGCTGGCCGCGGCGTTGGCGGCCCTTGTCAGCGGGATTCTCGCGGTGAAGCTGCGGAAACGGTAGGCGGCCGCGCGCCGCGTCACTTAGTTCGCCTGAGCTGGATTCGCGGCCGGCGGCGCGGAGTCCCGCAGCCGTCGCAGCACGATCGGGCTCTGCTCGCTCCGGGTCACGCGATCGAAGAAGCTGCGCACCTTGTCGTAGTCGGCCGCGGGCACTTCCACCGTCTTCAACACCAGGCTGCGCTCAAAAAACACCTTCCGTCCTTCCGCCCGCGACGTGGCGCGGTAGCTGCCGAATTCCGTCTCGAACGCCACCGGCGCGAGCAATTCGTCGACCACGCAATCCGGCGGCAGCGTGAACTCCGCGCGCTCCTCATACGCTTGCGCCTTGAGCGCGATCGGCAACGTGCGCGCCTTCTTCGTCAACCGCATGGCGTCGCGTCGCGCAATGAGCGCCGGCTTGAACGTGAGCAACTCATCGCGCATCAGCTTGCCGTAACCGGCCGAGAACAGCTCGATGCCGAACTTGAACTCCGGTGCGGGAAACAGGTCTTCCGTCGTGAGCTTGACGGCGCGCAACGCCGGCAGCGTGACGCCGAGCGACCGCTCAATGCGTTTCTGGAAATCGCCATCGCGCATGGACACGAACATCCCCCGCATGCCGGACGCCGCGACGCCGTAATAGTGCTCGTCGATGCGGGCCGCGACATTGCCGAGCCCGTCCAACTGAGCCTCGACCGTGCGCACGAGACGATCTCCCTCCGGCGCCGCCGCCGGCAATTCGATCAAGCCTCCCGCCTCGCCCGCGAGGATCAGCGCCTGATCGGAGAGACGACCGCGCGCGAGCCAACCCACGGGAGTAAACTGATCCGTCGGATCGAACACCAGCAGACGACCGAGCGTCGGATGCTCGACGATGGCGGAAGACTGCACGCTGCCGTCGACCGCGATGGCGAGGATGCAATGGTTGAACTGCGCCACGGCGGGCCAGCTGGATTCGAGGCGCTGCCGACCGCTGGCCATCACGATGAGCGGATAGGACTTCACGCCCGCCGCGGCGAGGAGCGCGCGCAGGAGCGTCGCCTTGTCCTTGCAGTCGCCGTAATTGCACTGGAGCACGCGCGGCGCGGGTCGCGGGATGAGACCGCCCGCGTTCGCCGCGTCCAGTGCGACGAGGATGTAGTTCACGCGTTGAACAAACTGCGTGATCCGCTGGATGCGCTCCCACGAGGTCGCCGCGCCCGCCGCGAGCGCGTTGGCGCGGGCGGTGAGCGCCGCGTCGGGCTGCGCCGCGGCGTCGTAGCGAGGCGTGAAGAAGCGCGACATCTCCAGCCAACTACCCGTCGCCACTCCCGCGCGCGCTTCGGCGCTGTTCGCCGGTGGCAACAAGTCGACCGCGAGCCACGGCGCAGCGGTGCGCGCGGGCGGAGCCATGGGCTCCTCAAGTTGCGCGGGCAGTGCGGTGAGAGTCCAGCTGCGCACGTCGCCGTTCATCGCCGGCGCGATCGGGGCATGATTGAAGACTCGGTCGGCCACGCCCCACCCCGCGGCGAGCCGCAGCGCGAACGTCGATCGCTCCACCGGCAAATCGTCGCCGAAGCGCCACCTGAGTTGGTTGAAGATCGTGCGCGCCCGCACCGTCGCCTCGGCGCCGAAAACGCAGCCGGGCGTCACGTCGGCGCTGCCGCTGATCGTCTGCCGGCGATTCTCGCCGTAGAGCTCCAACGCGTTCGCGTGCAGCGCGGTGTCCGCGATGTTTTTTTTGCCGAGCACGATCACCTGCCCATCCGGCTTGATGATCCAGGCCTTGAAGGCCACGACCTGCGACGAGCCGCTGAGATAATGCACGGCCGCGCGAGCGTGCTGCCGGCCGTCGGCGTTCAGCACTTTGACGACCAGTCGCGTGCGCTGCACGCGATCGCCGTCCCGCTCCACGTCGAGAACGTCCTCGGTGAGCAGCACCACGGCATCCGCATCCTTCGTGGCTACCGTCACCGGCGCCCGCGCGATCGCCGTGAGCCAATCCGGCGCCGTCGCCGCGCGCGCCAAGGCACCGCAGCCCAAGACGAGCGGGATCAGCAACAGGCCCCGCCTGATTCCAACGCCGCGGCCGCTCATGGCGTTTTTTCCGGTTCGGACGCCTTGGTCTGCGCACCGCTCGCATCGCCGCCGCCGAGGCGGAACGTCAGCGTGTGGTCATCGCGTTCCTGCATGATCTCGTAGATGCGTTTCACCGTGGCGTATTTCTCGGCGTTATAGCCCAGAATGTTGAAGGTGAAGCGTCGCTGCAGTTGCACGCGCCGCGCGCTGGGTGACCAAGTGATGTCGACGCCGTATTGGCCGATCACGCCGAGATCGAGACCGGGCGGTGCGCTGCCGGCCTCGAGCACCGCGCCTTCCGGCATGACGAGGGAGATTTCATCCACCTCGTGAAAACGATGCGGAAAGATGATCGTGTTCTCGCGCTTCGGCGCCTCGAACAGCGCCTTCACGCCGCGGCGAAAGATGTTCGGTTGAATGAACAGACGCGACCCCGTGCGCTCGGCGAACTCCGGCACGCGCACGTGAAAAGTCACCTGGAGCGGCTCCAGCGGATCGGCGGCGTGCTTGAGCTTCACGTCGGTTATTTCCACGCCCTTCAAGTGCGGCTCGAGCGCAGCCAGGAAGTGCTTTTCGGCTTTGTCGGCACTCGCGGCGTCGAGTTCGTTTTTCTCCGTCGCCTCGAAGTGCCCCGAGAACTCGAGCGACACGTCGCCCTCGAGCGTGCCGTCGTCGCTCAGTGTGAGCTGGGCCACCTGGCGTCGGAACGAACGCTCGGCCGGTGAACCCTTGCTCGGTTCGATCAGCGCGCCTTTCTCGTTCGCGATGAGGATCGAGGTGTCGCAGTAACGCCAGTCGATCATCCCCGCGGGCAGATAACGTGCACCCGGATCATAGCAGCGCCACTGCCCGTCGACACGCACGGCGGCAACGCGGTGCCGAAACGCGAAAGGCACCGGCAGTTTCGGAAAATAGACGAACAGCGTGCGGTCATTCGCGAGCGCCAGGCGTGCATCGAGCCCGAGGCCGCGCGCGAGCGCGACGAAGAGGATGTTGATCTCCTCGGCGTTGCCGCTGGCGTTCTTCAACGTGTCGTCGGCATCGTCGTTGGGCTTGAGTTTACGGCGCTGCTCCCGCGTGAGGCCCGAGGCATCGCTGCTGCGATTCTGAATCTTGGTGCGGCAGTAATCGTGCAACTTTCGCAACTGTTCCTCCACGCTGTCGGCGGGAGCGACGAGTTGCTGGGCTTGTGCGATGATGGCCTTGGTCGCCTTCGCCTTGGATTTTGTGTCGCGGAACTGCCGCTCGGAGAGGCTCGCCCAGTAAAGCTCCGGACTCTTGGCCGGTTCGAACGTGTAATAGAGCACCACGGTCGAGGCGAGATGCACCGCGGGCACCGACATCGGCTCCTCTTTGAATGCCGGGAGATTCGTCGCGGTGAATTCATAAAACCCGTCCCGCCCGGGCCGCAGCTCGTTCTTCGGGTGATTGAGATAGAGCACCTGCAAACTCAATCCCGGGACCATACCAATCGGCTTGAAACGATACTTCACCGAACGAACCGGCGAATCGGCCTGAAACAGCAGCGGAAACATGCCCGCGCGTGTCTCCGCGATGATTTGGTAGCGGTATTCGACGATGGCGCCGGGCTCGAGTCCAGGCGGCGCGAACGACTTCACGCGCCGGCGAATGTCGCCGGCCTTGACGACCTCGCGTTCGAAGACGTCCGATTTTTTTAGTTCGATGATCGTTCCGTCCGGCTTGATCGTGCGCGCCTCGACTCCGCTCACCCCGGCATTGTTGCGGTCGAAGACGATCTCGATCTTCGCCAGTTTGTCGACGCCCGCCTTGTTATAGACTTTGATGCGGAAATAGTGATCCGCGACGGTGGCGTAGATATCTGAGTCATCAATCGTGGACTCGCGCGCGAGCACTTCAACGCTCGCTTCAGGATCGATCGTCGGCTTCGTCGCCGCCCGTTCGGCGGGATCTATTGCCGGCCACGAAGCGCCCCAAAGCGCGGGGGAGAAAAGGCTGGCGGCGACCAGCAATAACAACGCGAAACGATGGACCTGACGACGTGCATGCATCCGGCGAGCGAGTTATAGAGATTGGCCCGCCGGCAGCCAACCGCAGAGGACCCGATGTGCCAACCGCAAAGCGCGGCATTTCTCCGCCCGGACGCGCGAAGCCTAAGTCAGAAACGTGCAGTCGAAACGAAATCCCCGAATGAAACGGGTGAAATTGTTTGGTGATTGTAGGGCTCGACCTTGTGTCGAGCCTAGCGTGCGAGCGTGGCGCATGCCACGCTCGTAGCCGAAGCCTCACACAAGGTGAGGCCCTACATCAACCAGCAGCCAACCGCGCTTTCACCGTGCGACGGTCGAGATCGAGACGCCGCGCCGTTTCCTCGACGTTGCCGCCGGCCTGGGCATGCGCGATCCGCGTGTAGCGCGTGAGCAGTTCCTCCGCCGTGAGCCGCCCGCGCGCGATGATCGCGTTCCAGTCGTCCTCCGACGGCAGCGCCAGCGGCCCGGCGGGCGCGTAGGTGCCGCGCAGGATGAAATTGCGCACGCACTGCTCGAGTTCGCGGACATTGCCCGGCCACGCGTAATCGACGCCGAGGTTGCGCTCGATCCATGTCACGATCGCCGGAGCCACCTCGTCGGCGTGCGCCTCCCCGACCTGACGGCTGACGATGAAACGCACCAGCGGGACGAGTTCCTCCGGCGCCTCCTTCAACTGCTCGTGCAGCGACGGCGTGCGAATCTGGTCCGAGCAGAGCCGATAATAGAAATCTTCGCGAAACTCTCCCGCGCGGATCGCCTCGGTCAGGTCGCGGTTGGTGGCCGCGATGATCTTGCCGCGGAAGGGACGGACCTTCGTCTCGCCGAGCCGTTGAAAGGTGCGCACCTGAAGCACGCGCAGCAGCTTCACCTGGAGCGCGGGCACGACCTCGCCGATCTCGTCGAGAAACACCGTGCCTTCCGCCGGGCACGTCTCGAGCCACCCCGCATGGTCGGCCAGCGCACCGGTGAACGCGCCCTTGCGATGGCCGAACAACTCCGACTCCACCAGCGTCGGCGATAGCGCGGACAAGTTGAGGGGATAGAGCGACTCCGCAAAGTCGCTCGCGAACGCGGAGAGCTTCGCGTCGAACGGAATATAGCGCGACAGCGAGATCGCGCGCGCGACGAGCTCCTTGCCCGTGCCCGACGGTCCCGTGATGAGCGTCGTGAAGTCGTGCATCCGCGCCCAGAACACGCGGCGATACATTTCGAGATCGCGCGTGAACACCGATTCCCAAATCGCCGCGCGCAACCGCGCCGACGCCGGGGACCCGCCGACCAGCGAGCGATGGATGTGGTGAAACGCACGGCGAATCTGAAACAGGCAAGCGAACACGTGCTCGGGCGGACTCTCGTGCAACGTCGGAACGCCCGGTAGTCCGAGCAGCCGCGCACATTCGCGCGCGAATTCCGCATAGAACCCGATCCTCCGCCCGGCCGCACCGCTGCCCTCCAGCGACGCGTGGATCACCTCGTCGAAGCGCGGACTGAAACGCAGGTAGAGGCCGAACAACACGAGATTCGCGAATAGCCGCGCGTCGGCGGGGGCCACGCGCCCATCCGCCGGCCAGTTCTTTGCCGCCGTCTCGATCAACCGCGTCGCGCGTTGCTCGATGAGCACCACGTTCGGATGTGCCTTGGCGGTCGGGGCGATGCGGTTCCACTCGGCGCCGCTGGGGACGAAGTCCGCGCCGAGCGCCTTCCGCTCCCACTCGATCCGCTCGGGGGTGAACGGATTACCGAAACTCAGGTTCTGCACCGCCGTAGCGAACTCACGTTGCTCCGGCCGAAATGGCGCTCCGTTTGTCATTTTATGTCTGCCTCATGTCATTTTCTGACGATCACATCAAGCCAAGACAGTAGCCCAAGAACCATAAGTGTCTCGTGTTCAACAGCACCGCACCGGACCAAACGAGTTGGCACGGACAAGGCGATAGGAGCGGCAACTCCCCTCCCCGCCATGAAACAAATCCTCCTCCCCGCCGGTTTAGCCTTGGTGCTTCTCAGTTCGGTCGCCGCGTCCGCCGGCGAAGCAGACACCCGCTCCGCTCCGCAATGGGGCCTGCGCGACACTCCGCGGCTGCTCACGCCCGCTGGGTTGGTGACCGTCGCGCGCGACGAGATCCGGTGCGGCGTGACGAACTTCAAGCAAGACCTCCGCGACCTGCGCGCCGGCGAACCGGAGGCGCTCATCAAAGCCGGCTTCACCGGCGCACGCCTCGCCGGCGTCGATGGCGGCACGATCGCGCTCACGCGTTTCACGTGGCACGTCATCACGTCCGATCCACTCGCCCCGCAGCCACGCCTGAGTGAGGCGATCCCCGCGCAACTCGAGGCGGCGCCTGACCGCACGTTCCGCTGCGCCGTGAAAGCCACCGCGCGCCACGCGATCACCGGCACGAACATCACCGATGCCGTGCGCGGCGACTTCAAGAGTCAGGCGCTCGACCTCGTGCCGGCGACGTTGCGCTCGATCCGCCATGTCGTGACGCGGCCATTCGCCCCCGCGCCCGCCAGCGCGACCGACACCACCGTCTCGAGTTCCTGAACCTTCCACCTTCTCCCGCCATGAATACGGTAAACCCGCCCGTCCTCCCGATCGTCCCCGCGAAGAAGCCCGTCAAAGGCTACTTCTCTCCGCACATCGTGCGCGCCGTCTCGTTCTACATCACCTCGCTGTGCATCGCCGCGAGCGTCGTGACGTGCATTCTCGCGATTTGGGAATTCACGCGCAGCGACGCGCTGTGGCGCCTCGTCGCCTCGTTCGTCGTCATCGCCGCCGGCACAGGGCTGTTCTCCGCCGTGAACGGGATTTTCGGCGAAGAGCGCAACAACTGAACCCACCTCCCATGAAAGCGATTATCTGGAGCATCGCCACGCTGGCCCTGTTGGCGGCAACCGGACTCCGCGCACAAAGCAATCCGCGGATCGACAATCAAACGCCGCATTTCCCTCCCGTCTCCCCGATCCGATCGCGGGCCGCTCATCCTCCGCCGCCGCGACCGAAGCCGCCCATTGGCTACAACACCGGCATGCCGTTCGGCCTGATCGGCGAACGCGAGCTCGACCGTCTTCAGACATTCGCACAGCGCGCGAAAATGGATCTGCTCGGCGATATTCGCGCCGCCTGCGAAGGCGACGAAGTCGCCCTCGCCCGCGTCTTCGCCTTCAGCACGCGCTTCGATCGGCTCGACGCCAACGCCCGCACCTACGGCCAGATCGTTTACAGTGCGATGCTCAACCTCGGGGGGCAGCGCGGACTGCCGTTGTTCGCACGCATCGTCGCCGCGCAACCGCCCGAGGTCCGCCAACGCGTGCGCGACTTTCTTTTCTGCGACGCCACGCAGGCACCGCGAAAGCACCGCGCCGAAGCGCAAGCCGCCACGCGCCGCTCCGCGCCCGAACTCTTCCCCGCCGACTACGTGTTCGGCGCAGGCAACCCGCTCTTCAAACGCCAGTGATTTTTCTCCCATGAAAACCATCCGCCTCCTCATCACCCTGATCGCGACCGCGCTGCTGTTCGCCGCGCACGCCTTCGCCGGCGGCACGCTGACTCCCGTCGGCTCGCCGCATGCGCCGATCCAAATTCGCAGCCACCAGGTCAACGTCGTCATCAATAACGGCTTTGCCCAAACCGAGGTGCTTCAGACGTTTTTCAACCCGAATGCGCAGGACCTCGAAGCCATCTACGCGTTCCCCGTGCCGAAAAACGCCTCGCTCTCCGAGGTGACGATCGTCACCGGCGAACGCACGCTCCAGGGTGAAGTTCTCCCGAAGAAGGACGCGCAAGCCGCCTACGAGGACGAGAAGTCGAAAGGCAACGACTCCGGCCTCGCGACGAAGAACAGTTACCAGACCTACGAGTTCCGCGTCGCTCCCGTGCGCGCGAACGCCGAGGTGAAGCTGCGCTTCGTCTACTACCAGCCGCTCGAAATCGACACCGGCGTCGGTCGCTTCGTCTATCCGCTCGAAGACGGCGGCACCGACGACGTCGCGAAATCGTTTTGGACCGCGAACCCGAAGGTCGAAGGCGAACTGCTCGTCAACGTCGAGCTGAAGTCCGCCGTGCCCGTCGCCGACGTGCGCGTGCCCGGCTTCGAGAACGCCGTGCAAACCCAGAAGCTCGGCGACGGCCACTACAAGGTCGCACTCAGTCGCCAAGGCGCGTCGCTCGATCGCGATTTCGTTTTCTACTACCGTCTCGCCACCGACCTGCCCGGTCGCGTCGAGGTCATCCCGTATCGCGCCGCCGCGGACAAGCCCGGCACGTTCATGATGGTCGTCACGCCCGGCGTCGACCTGCAGCCGATCAAGCATGGCGCCGACTACGTCTTCGTGCTCGACCACTCCGGCTCGATGCAAGGCAAGCTCGGCACGCTCGCTCGCGGCGTCACGCAAGCGCTCGGGCAAATGAAGCCCGAGGACCGATTTCGCATCGTCGTCTTCAACAACCGAGCCGAGGAACTCGTCCCCTGGACCGCAGCGACTCGAGAAGCTGTTCAACAAGCTGCCGACAAAGTGGCAGCCGTTGGCTCAACTGGCGGCACCGATCTTTACGCCGGTATTAAGGAAGGTCTTCGCGGACTTGATGCCGACCGAGCCACCAGCCTCATCCTCGTCACCGACGGCGTGGCCAACCAGGGCATCGTCGAACCCGCCGCCTTCGCCAAACTGGTTTCGCAATACGACATCCGCGTCTTCGGCTTCCTCATGGGCAACAGCGCCAACTGGCCGCTCCTCCGACTCCTCGCCGAGGCCACCGGCGGCTTCTACGCGAGCGTGTCCAACGACGACGACATCGTCGGCCAACTCCTTCTGGCAAAGTCCAAGATAGCCTTCGAGGCCATGCACGACGCCAGTGTGAAGTTCTCCGGCGCGCGCGTCTCGGATCTCACGGGCGAGGAGCCGAAGAAAATCTACCGCGGCCAGCAACTCGTGCTCTTCGGCCGCTACGAATCGCACGGTTCCGCCACCGTCACGCTTCGCGCCAAGCTCACCGGCGAGGACAAGACCTACACGACCACGTTCAACTTCCCGGAAGTCGACACCGACAACCCGGAAATCGAACGCCTCTGGGCCATGGCGCAGATCGAGCAGATCGAACAAAAGGAAATGCTCGGCGCCACGCCGCCCACCGAAGCGAAGGACGCGATCACGAACCTCGGCGTCAGCTACCAACTCGTCACCGATCACACCGCGATGGTCGTCATGAGCGACGAGAGCTTCGCCACGCGCGGCATCGAGCGGCGCAACCAGCAGCGCACCGCGCTCGAACGCGCCGCGCAAACCGTCCGCACCAACGCGCCGATCAAAAGCTACCGCGTCGACACGCAGCAGCCCGCGTTTCCGAACCAGGCGCCGCACGTCAGCCGCGGTGGCGGCAGCGGCGGTGGCGCCATCGACCGCGGAATGCTCGCTCTCATCCTTGTCGTCGGCGCACTCGCTGCGCTCCGCACCTTCCGCCGCGCGCAACGCGACCTCGCGGCGCGCGAAGCGATCGCAACTTGTCATGGTGAAGAAGCCGCTAAGGCCCAACGCGACTCGACGTCATGACTACGACCACGAACGGCGCGGGCCAGTGCCGAACCTTGGCGGGAGAAAACACGCTGCCCGCGCCGTCCGTGGCTCGGCTGGTAGGGCCGGTTTTCAACCGGCCCCTCAGGACGTCCAGCCGCGAAGGCAGACTCGAACAACTCGCACCTCTCTCGCTCGCGCACACGCCATTGGGCCGGTCGCAGACCGGCCCTACTCCACGCGCCGCTAGCAGCGTTCCGTTCTGGTTGGTTCCGGCCGTGATCGGGCTCGTTATCGCGCTCCTCCACCTCGCGCCAAATGCCTCCACCCACCTTGAATTCGCCCGCACCGCGCTCGCCCGCGGCGAAGCGTGGCGGCTGCTCACCGGCCATTTCGTTCACTTCGATGCCAGCCACCTTCTCTGGGACACCGGCGCGTTCGCCCTGCTTGCCGCGTTCTTGCGCGCGCAGTCTTTGCGCCGCTGGCTCGTGCTCGTCATCGGTGCAGCGCTCTTCATCTCGGCCGGCGTGTGGCTGCTGCAGCCGCACTTCGAAATCTATCGCGGCCTGAGCGGTGTCGATTGCGCGCTCTTTGGTGCACTGCTGGTCGAGCGTCTTCGCTCCGCGCGACGCGAAAGGGATCGACTCATGCTCGCGATTGTGGCGCTCGCCGCCGTCGGATTCGTCGTGAAGTGCGGCATCGAACTCCTCGGCGATGCACCGGTGTTCGCCGCTTCCGGCGCCTATTCGCCGGTGCCGCTCGCTCATCTCCTCGGCGCCATCTGGGGCGCGTATGTTGCGCGCGCACCGTCCGGCGTCAGCCCTTTTCCTTCATCACGAACACGCCATCCCAATTCGCACCCGGTGGATGCTCGCGCATGTAGGCACAACGCTGGATCATGATCAGCGACGGATTGCTCTCGATCGCGAGCGTCTTGCTGGGCTGGTGCAGCTCGAGTTTGGCGCTGCGCTCGAAGAACTCGATCGCGCCATCCCAATCCTGAGCGTGATAGCGCTCGCTGCCTTGCGCGTGCAAGGCAAGGCAGAGGTGCGTCTCGGCACTGACGTCTTCCTTCAGCCCGACGATCTCGTGGACGCCGACCGGCACCGAGCGGCCTTTGACCACGATCTTGTCGAGGAAGCGAAATACGATGCGATCGCCGCCGTGTTTCTCGCACTCGGCGCGCGTCGTGTCGGTGACCATCGTGTAGACGCCCATCAGTTTCGCGCCGGACTCCATGCGCGCAGCGAGGTTCACGTTGTCGCCCATCATCGTGTAACTAAAGCGCGTGCGGCTGCCCATGTTGCCGATGATGGCGGGGCCGGAGTTGAGGCCGAGGCGCGCGCGGAGATTGTGCACGACCAGCGGCCATTTCTCACCTTCGCCGCGCCATTTCTGGCGAAGCTCCTCGATTTTCTTCTGCACGCGGACGCTCGCGACGCACGCGCGATAGGCGTGATCAGGCAGCGGCAGCGGCGCGCCGAACATCGCGACGACGGCGTCGCCGATGTATTTATCGAGCGTGCCGCCCTCCTCCTGCACGATGTCGGTGCAAGCGGTGAGATACTCATTCATCAACTCGACGAGACGCGCCGGCGTCATTTTCTCCGAGAACGTGGAGAACGACTGGATGTCCGAAAAATACGCCGTGATCGTTTCCTCGTGTCCGCCGAGTTCCGGTTCCTTGCCAGACTCGATGAGGCTGTTGACGACGGTCGGCGCGAGGTAGGCGGAGAACATGCCTTTGATGCGGCCTTTCTGCTTTTCCTCGACGACGAGCTGCCACGCGATGCCGGCGAACGCCATGGTGAACGCACCACTGAGTGGCGCGGCCATCGGCAACACGAGGTGCGAGGCCTTGAAGAGGAGAAACGCGGCGCCCGCGTATCCGCCCAACACCACAAGCGCAGCGAGTTTCGACCAAATGCCTTTCGCCCCGCCGAGGACCGAGAGCGCGGTCACGATCACGCCAAGCAAAACCGTCGCGACGTAGAGCATCCACGCGGGCAGGCGATGCAGATACTCGCCGCTGACGATCGTTTTCAGCAGGTTGCCGTGCACGCCGACCTTCGGCACGGGCTGGGTGTCGAACGGTGTCGTCGCGAGATCCTGCAACAGCGGATCGACCGGACCGATCAGAATTACCGCGCCTTGGAACTGATTGAAAAACTCCTGCGCCGTGGCACGCGCCTTCTCGTCGGTATCACCGAGCATGCGGGCGTAGTTGTAGACGACGGAGAAGCTCGTGCGCGGATTCTTGTCGGACAGCCAGCGCGAGAACCAATTGATCTCGAGAAACTGGCCCTGCGTCAGCGGCACGTGCGCGAGTGGGCGGCCATCGGGCGCAGTCACGTCGAGATATCCGTTCGCGAGGCGCACCGCATCGGGTTTCACGTCCCAGTAAAGCAGCGCCAGCGCGAGCGCCATGTGGTCGTAGCGCCGCGCGTCGGTCGGCGCGAAGAGGGCGACCCAGCGCGTGCCGCCTTCGAGCGTGTCGATCAAACCGACGTTGGCCGGTGTCCAGAGCCGACCGCCGCCGATGTTGAACTCGGGCAGCTCCGGCAACGACGCCAACTCCGCGGGCGTCAGGCCATCCGCGACGATCGGCAAAAAACGCGCCTCGCGGCCCTTGGCGCCGCGAAAGTCCAACGACGCGTAAGACGCCGCCGTCACCATCTTGGGATCCTTGCGCAGAAAACGCGCGAGTTCGACGTTGGCCTGCACCCAGCGCGTGCGGTCGTAGGATTCCGACACGCCCATTTCGGAAAACACGATGTCCACGCCGATGGCTTTCGCGCCGCCTGCGTTCAGGAGCGCCGAGCCGACTTGGGCGAAATAGGAGCGCGGCCACGGAAAATTGCCCAGTTCCTCGATCGCCTGCGAATCGATGTCGACGTAGATGATCGGCACTTTCGCCGCGAGTTCGCCGCGGAAGCGAAACCGCCAGTCGAGCATGAGATCCTCCGCGACCCGCAAATAGCCGAGGTGCCCGGCGAGAGCCCACAACAACGGGATCGGCAGCAACAACAGCATCCGCCAGTCGAGTTTCGCCTTGGTCTTGGCCACGGTGCGCAGCGTAGCGCGCCGAAGCGGTGTGGGAAGGGAAAAGACCCGCAAGCGCTTCGTGCCGCGCCCGACCACGAAACGCGCCCAAGAAAAAAGCCCGGTCCAAAACCGGGCTCGTGAGGTTCACTGGGCGCGCCGCTTAGCCGCCAGCACCCGGCGTGGTTCGCGGCTGCGTGACGACCGGGACGTTACTCGGCGGATTGGTGTTCCCCGAGGGCGTGCCGGAATTCGAGTCGCTGGACGTGCCCGACGGGGGGGGCGAATTGTTGGAATTGCTTTCGCCACCGGTGCCCGAGCTATTTTCGCCGGTGGTCGTGCCGGAAGCGTTGCCGCCGGTGCCACCCGAGTTACTGGTGCCGGTGTCGGTGCTGGCAGATTGCTGCTGCTCGTTCGTGGTGATCGTCGTGCTTTGCGCGGCCTCGGTGATCGCGCTCACCACGGCCGTCGTGATGGCCTGGGTGGCTTCAGCCGAGATCGGCGTCGGTGTCGCCGGCACGCTGACGGAACTCACTTCGACGGCGCCGGTGGTGGCATCGACGGTGGCCTCGGCCGTCACGACGATTTCCTGATTGGTGGGAACTTCGAGGTTCGCGGGCGCTTGCACGGTGCCCTCGAACGCCACGCGGCCGTCCGCGGTCGAAAGCTGGAAGGTGAAGGATTTCCCGTCTCCCGAGGGACGGAAAACGATGCGGAAGGTCGTGCCGCGAATACCGGCCGCGCCGACGGGCGTGTTGATTTTGAAGGAAGAACCCTTGTCGCGATTCAGGTGCTTCACATCGCCGACCATTTCGCCGAAGGCCAAATTGAGCTTCGTGGTCGAGACCGACGGCTCCGACTCAAGCTTCGAGACCACGACGTCTTCTTCGAGCGGGTCCATTTTGAACTCCTCGATTCGCAACAACGTTTCGCTGCCCAGCTTCACGGAAGCGCCGTTCGCGAACACGAGCACCACGAGCGCCCCTCTCTCCGTCTTCACACTGTCCGTCTCGATGACAGTGTCGCCAACCTTCAGCGGCACGCTGCGAGAGTCGGCTGTCAGACGCAGGACGGTGCCTTCCACTTTACCCACTTTGATCGCGCCGGCCTTGGTTGGCAGCGGAGCAGCCGCTCCCTGTTGCGCGATCGCATGCAGCGTCAAGCCAATGGCAAAAAGCCCAGCAAAGACAAAACGGAGGACCGGAGATTTCATGGTGGCCAGGGTTAAGAGGCGCTCAGCGAGCCGCCCCGAGGCGGGCTCGCAGAGATTTCGCCTGCCGATTAGGGGGGTCAAGAGTTAAACAGATTTCCAACTCGCGCAGCGCCTCCGCCTTTCGGTCAGGCCGCGACGCCAGCGCCGACGCGTAAAACAATCGCCAATCGGCGCGATTCGGTGCGAGCGTGATCGCTCGCTGAAAAGCCTCATCCGCTTCCGTATGCCGGCGCTGCAACGAAAGCGCCGTGCCGAGTCGCACCCAAAACTCAGAACCGCGCGGTGCTAACGCCAGCGCTCGCTGCGCCGCCGCTTCCGCGCGCCGCCCCGCGGCCTCCGGCCGGCCGTTGGTCACGGGAGGCGACAGCGAAATCGCGTAGGCCAGATCGCTCCACGCCTGGGCATTGGCAGGATCGACCGAGGTGGCGCGTTCCAACTGTGCGAGCGCCGCCGGCAAAACCTCCAAGAGCGTCGCGCGACCGTTCGCCACCTTGGCCAACGCCGCGTGTCCCGTCTCGCGCGCCGCTTCCGCCGCATAGAGCCGTTCGGCCCGTGGCAAACTCCAGGCAACCACCGCGACCACCGCCACCGCGGTTAAGGCGCGCGCGGGCCGCGGCGCCGGTTGCCCACGCTGATCGCGATCCCGCAACAGCAGCGCCACCCACAGCGCACTCGCGTAGGCCAGCGCGGGAATCTTGGTGTGGAAATCAACCGCCAAGTGCACGACGAACGCGATCCAGCCGAGCCACAGCGCCAGCCGCCACCGCCAGGATTCGTGGATCTCGGCGGGGCGTCCGCCTGCGCGTTGCAACGCGCGCAGCGTCCGCCAGCCCAGAATCGTCAGGGCAGCCCCAGCCCCACTCCACAGCAGAAAGCCGACGCCGCCGTAGTCGCTCAACGTGTTGAGGTAGTCATTGTGCGTCCAATCCGGCTGATACTGATCCTTCGGCGAGCGGTAGCCTTCATAGACAAAATTGTAGGACCCGGCGCCGGTGCCCACCCAAGGGTGATCCGCCGCCATTTGCACAGACGCGCGCCACATCAGCGGCCGGCTGGACTCGAAATCTCCGCTCAGCATCGGCGCGATGCGCTCGCGGGCTTTGTCGCTGAACAAATAAAGCGCCGCGAAACCGACCACCACCGCGGCCACCACGCCAGCCGCGCCAAACAGCCCGCGTCGCACCGTGCGACTCGTCAGCGCCGGCCACAGCGCGAGCGCCACCGCCGCGCCAATCCAGCCGCCGCGACTCCCGGTGAGCACGAGGCCGAGGATGAATAGCAACGTCAGCCAGCCGCAGAAAATTTTCGCGGCCACCGACACCGATCGCGAACCGAACCACACGAGCCCCAGCGGCAACACGAGCTCGATGACCGCCGCCAGGCTGTTGGGAATCCCGAACATGCCGGCCGACCGCGTCCAGAATTGCTCGGCCTGCGTGCGCCCGAGCATCATCCACTTCGGATCGACGAAGCGCTGATACGCGGCCATCGCGACGCCCACGACGGCGAGAGCGACCAGCGTGCTCACCAATGTCCACGTCTGCGCACGCGACCGACCGCAATGCAGCGCCAGCGCGAACCACAGCCACATTTGGAACCAGAGCAGCCATTCGCGCCAGGCCAGCCACTTCGCCGGCGCAATCCAGAGCACGCTCGCCAGCGCAAAGAGCAAAAACGGCAGCGGCAGCAACGCGCGCCAATCGAGCCGGCGTGGACGCAGCACAAGCAGCACCGCGCCGAGCGCGGCGAGCGCCCACACCGCACGCGATGACCACACCATCGTCTCCGCCAGGTAGCCGCCGAGGCACAGCGTCGTCCACGCGAGCGTCAGCGCCAAACCGAGCGTGAGCAACCATTCACCCGTCCACACGACGCGCGCGAGCGCCGAAGAATCGCTGACAGGCGATGCAGGGACGTTGGCGGACGCGGCGGACATCGGAGAGGTTCAACCGCAACGTGCCGCTGCGGGCTACACGAAAGTGCGCTCCCTCAACCCTGTCGCGGCGGTCTGTGACCGCCGGCGACCCTCATGCCGCGATCGATCGGCGGTCATAGACCGCCGCTACAGGAGAGGCGAGCGCGTCTGACCGAGCTTCGCCCTTGGGGCTTCGGTCGGTTCGTTTCGAGCGGAGCCGAAACAAAAAAACGCCCGGCGCGCGTGGGCGGCCGGGCGTTGTTGGTGTGTGTGCGTTCTACCCCAAAATCAGCGGATGAAGAGCATCTCTTCGTAGGTCGGCAGCGGCCACGACTCGTCGGGGCACACGGCCTCGAGCGCGTCGACGGCCTTGCGGATCGCGAGGAGCTGCGGGAGCACCTCTTGGCACATGTGCGCGGCCTCGGCTTCGAGACCGGACACGTGGTCGGCGCGGATTTCCTCGAGCTTGGCCATCTCGGCGGAGAGCTTGTCGATCAGGCCCGTGACCTTGTCGAGCAGGCCGGTGTCGGCCTTGGCGCCAGCGGCGCGGAGAGCTGCGACGTTCTGCGCGAGCTGCGTCTGGTAGTTGATCGCGGTCGGGATGAACTTCGTGTTCACCATCTCGGTGACGACGTTCGCCTCGACGGCGACGGCCTTGACGTATTGCTCGAACGCGATGTCGCGGCGGGCCTCGAGTTCGCGCTTCGTGAGAATGCCGTAGGCTTCGTAGGCGGCGACCGTGGACTTCGCGGCGAGCACCGGAATGGCGTCGACGGAGGTGCGCAGGTTCGGGAGGCCGCGCTTCGCGGCTTCCTTGTGCCACTCCTCGGAGTAGCCGTTGCCGTTGAAGATGACGGCGCCGTGCTCCTTGGCGATCTCGGTGAGCACGTCCTGCACGGCGTCTTCGAACTTCTTCGACTTGGGCGCCTTCTCGAGCTTGGTGGCGATGTAGTCGAGCGACTCCGACATGATCGTGTTCAACGCGGCCAGCGGGGCGGCGATGGACTGATTGGCGGCGACGGCGCGGTATTCGAATTTATTGCCCGTGAAGGCGAACGGCGAGGTGCGGTTGCGATCGCCGGCGTCCTTCATGAGGAGCGGCAGCGTGTCGACGCCGAGGTGCATCGTGCCCGCGGCCTTCGAGGACTTGGCCTTGCCCTTCTTGAGCTGCTCGAACACGTCGGCGAGCTGCTCGCCGAGGAAGATCGAGATGATGGCCGGCGGGGCCTCGTTGGCGCCGAGGCGGTGGTCGTTCGACGCGGAGGCGACCATCGCGCGGAGGAGCGCGCCGTGGCGATGGACGGCGCGGACGACGGCGGCGCAGAACACGAGGAACTGCATGTTCTGGTGCGGCGTGTGGCCCGGCTCGAGCAGGTTGCCCTGCGCGGCGTTGCCGAGCGACCAGTTGAGGTGCTTGCCGGAACCGTTGACGCCCGCGAACGGCTTCTCGTGCAGGAGGCACTCGAGGCCGTATTTGCGCGCGACACGCTTCAGCGTGATCATCACCTGCTGCTGGTGATCGGCGGCGATGTTCGCGTTCTCGTAAATGGGCGCGATCTCGTATTGCGACGGCGCGACTTCGTTGTGGCGGGTCTTGACCGGCACGCCGAGCTTGTAGAGCTCAGCCTCGCACTCGTGCATGTAGGCGAGGACACGGTCGGGAATGACGCCGAAGTATTGGTCTTCGAACTCCTGGCCCTTGGGCGGGCGGGCGCCGAACAGCGTGCGGCCGGCGGTGAGCAGGTCGGGACGGTTCAGGTAGAAATTACGGTCGATCAGGAAATATTCCTGCTCCGGGCCGGCGGTCGCGGTGACCATCGGGATGTTCTGGTGACCGAAGAGCTTCAGGATGCGGCGGGCCTGGATGTCCAGGGCCTTCATCGAGCGGAGCACCGGGGTCTTGAGGTCGAGCGCCTCGCCCGTCCACGAGACGAACGCGGTCGGGATGCACAGCGTGACGCCGTTGGCATTTTCAACCAGGTAACAGGGGCTCGTGACGTCCCAAGCGGTGTAGCCGCGGGCTTCGAAGGTGGCGCGGATGCCGCCGGAGGGGAACGACGAGGCATCGGGCTCGCCCTGCGCGAGCTGCTTGCCGGAGAACTCGGCGATGGCACCGCCGCGACCGTCGGGTTCGAGGAAGCTGTCGTGCTTTTCCGCGGTGATGCCGGTCAACGGCTGAAAAACGTGCGCGTAATGCGTGGCATGATGTTCGAGGGCCCAGTCCTTGATCGCGGTGGCAACGATATCGAGCACACCGGCCTCGAGCGTGGCGCCGGTGTCGATGGTCTTCTTCAGCGACTTGAACGCAGCCTTGGGGAGGCGCTGCTGCATGATTTTGTCGTTGAAGACGTTTTTGCCGAAGAGGCCGGCAGAGTGGCTTTCGTTGAAAGCCACGGTCTTCGTCGTGCGGTAATTGTTGGCCGCAGAGATCGCCGCGAGGCGGGAGGGACTAACGCTCATGTTGGGTGGAGAACGCAGGGTAGTGTTTGTTCGGAGAACACCCGCCAAAATGGGGACGAGTGCTCACGCGCGACTTAAAGCCGGTTCCATGCCAGCCACCGTGGTCGTTTAATAAAATTCGGCAGGTGACACACCGGGAATCCCCCGTCAGTCGCGCGGTTGCCCCAACGGGCCGCAACTGAATCGGGGTGGCGATGAAGCGGCCGCCATGAGACTTACTCAAAAAGTGACGAAGCCCTGCGGCGTAGGGCCGGTTTCAACCGGTCCCGAACCGTCGTCGCAGCGTTCTGGACCGGATAAATCCGGCCCTACTTCCGCAGCGTCACTTCAATGGGAAATTCTCAGTGATCGCGATCGACACCGAGCTTCAGCGTCTTGATCAGAGCGTCGTAGTAAAGCGACGTCGCGGCGAAGATCGCCAACATCACACCCGCGAGCAACTGGCCGTAGTCAACCCATCGCCGGTCGACGAATGCCGCGGCAATCATGTTCAGAACGAGAATTCCGAACATTATCCAAGCGGTGCTGCGCTGGAGCTTCTCCTTTTTCTCGAGATCGGCGATCAGAGCCGCGCGATCATTTCGGGCCCGCTGGAGAAATTCGGCATCTTTCATGGTCAAAGCGCGTCCGGCCCCGACGCGCGATCAGCGCCGCTCCGGCCATTTGTGCCAGCAAGCCGATTCCCGTTTGTCAGTTCTTCAACGCCGACTTCGGCACGCGTTTCACCGTGACGAAATTCGCCCGAAAAAGCTCGTCCATGAGCTGGCGAACGCCCGGCGGCACACGCTGGACGAGATCGTCGAGCGGCGGCAGAGGGGTCTTCGCGTCGGGTTCGGCCTCCGCCGCGCCCGCGGCCCGGTTCGCGGTCGCCGGCGCGCTAAAGCCTTGTTCGCGTTGCTCGGCGATGAATGAAGCCTCTTCGCCGTCGCTCGGCCCGACCGGAGCGCCGTCGTCGACGGGAGCACCGGGATTTTCCGTCACGAGACTGCTGGCGGGCGCGTCCTCTTCCCCACCGGACGAGCTGACCGCTGCCCGCTGATCGCTGATCGCGGCCGTGCCGTTAGGCGCGGGCCTCAGTCGTTTTTTTTTACCGGGTCGTCCGGCAGGCTCTCGGCGAGCGTGGCGATCTCCTTGATCAGACTGTCAATCGCCCGCGCGCGGCTGGCCTCGACGGCTTTCAGGAGTGCGACTTCGAAATTGATCTTCTCGGAGAGGCCGTGCTTCACGCCGCCCTCGCCTTCGCGGAGCGCGTCGAGCAGGCGCGTCAGTTGCTCCGTCGACATCGGCGTGCCGAGCGCTTCGCTCGTGCCGCCTTTGGCAATCGCATCGAGGAGCGAGGTGCGCAGATGCGCCTGCAGGTCGACGAGCATCCGGTAAAGATCGCGGCCGTTCTCGTCGCACTCGTCGACAATACGGACGATCTTTTTGTGGTCGCCTGCCGCGAGGGCACTCGCGAGATCGGCGATCGTGGCAGCGGAAACGAGGCCGTAGACGTCGAGCACGTCGGCCTCGCCGATTTCCGTGCCGCAGAACGAAATCATCTGATCGAAGATCGACTGGGCATCGCGCATGCCGCCGTCGGCCATGCGGGCGATGCTGTGGAGCGCTTCGTCGCTCACCTTGATGTTCTCCGCGCCGGCAATTTTCTTGAGGCGCTGGACGATCAGCTCGGTCGGGATCGGCTTCAGGTCGAAGCGCTGACAACGCGAGATGATCGTCGGAAGCACCTTTTGCACGTCCGTCGTCGCGAAGATGAATTTCACGTGCTCCGGCGGTTCCTCGAGGGTCTTCAGCAGCGCGTTGAACGCCTGCGCCGAGAGCATGTGCACTTCGTCGATGATGTAGACCTTGAACTTCCCTTGCGCCGGCGCGTAGCGGACGGTGTCGCGCAGCTCGCGCACCTGTTCGACGCCGTTGTTCGACGCACCGTCGATCTCGATCACGTCCAGGCACGAGCCTTCCGCGATGGATTTGGCGATCGGGTCCTCCGGATCGAAATCAGCCTTCGGGCCGTTCGTGACGTTGAGGGCCTTGGCAAAAATGCGCGCCGTGCTCGTCTTACCCGTGCCGCGCGGTCCGACGAAAAGATACGCGTGCGCGATGCGTTGGCGGCCGATGGCGTTCTTCAGCGTCCGGACAACGTGCTCCTGACCGACGACATCGTCGAAGGTTTGGGGCCGCCACTTGCGGGCGATGACTTGGTAGGCGCCGGACACGCAGGAGTTGAAGTTGAAGGTTGAAGTTTAAGTGGAGTCAGGGAGCGAAAGCCAAGTAATCGTTTCCGAGGCTTCAACTTCAACCTTCAACTTCAACCGCGCCGCCGCGGCGGCGAAAAAAATAGTGGCCAGGCACTCCACGGCACTGGGAGAACGTCGTCACCGTTGCTACCTTCCGGTCCTGGCGGGGTTCACGCGCCTGCCCATGCATGGCACCTGGCCAAGGCGGACCGTAGGTCGGACCATCCGTCGCGCAACCAATAAATCTCCGCGACCAAAAACATTTCCGGAATAGCGGAAGCCGTGAGGCTTTCGCGTGCTGAGATCGGCGAAACTCTGACGAATTCCGCTACGAGGCTCGTCGCGAGCGCTCGCAACTTCGCGCTATTCGCCTTCTTCGCCGCCCGGGCTTTTTTCAGGCGGTGGAGGCGGCGGCGGACTGTCGCGATCGACCGGCCCGGCCGGGGGCGGACCGCGACGCTCGCCCTTGTCCGACCGCTCGCCTTTTTCCAGGCGTTCGCTGCGGCGCATTTCAAAGGCCCGCCGCGCGCGCTCGCGCATCTCGGCGTTCAGTTTCTCAAATTTTTCCTTCTGTTCCGGCGTGAGCACGGCCGCGATGTCTTTCTCCATCCGCTCGAGAATACGGCGCGTGTCCTGAAAGCCCTGCTGACGAAGTTTGTTCAACTCATCGACGTCCCGCCGGACGATCGGCTTCAAGCGCTCGATCTGCTCCGCCGTCAGGTTCAGATGCTCCTCGAGCTTCTTCAGGCGCGCGGGTCCCCAATTTTCCGGGGCCATGCGCTTCCGCATCATGTTTTTCCCGACCTCGAGTGCAACAAAGCCGCCCGCGACGGCGCCCGCGAGGAAAATGCCGGTGAGCAACAGGACGAGCTTCCAGGGTTTGTCGGTCATGACTGCGCGAGCACTTCGGTGACAGTGTCGCCGGTGGCGACCTCGGTTTCCTGTTCGGACTGGAACGCCGAGTAGCCGAACGCCGCCGCCGCGACGCTCAGCGCGCAAGCGGCGAAAAGCCCGCGCAGCGCAAACTTCTCAAATACCACCCGCGGCAACACCGCCGCCGGGGCGCCGAGGCTCAGCGCGGCCACGCGAGTCGCGAAGCCATACGGCGCGGAATCGTCGCGCAGGTCGGGAGTGCTGCGCGCAGCGGCGACGAGGCGCAGCCATTGCTGGTTATGCGGGTTCATGACTTCTCCTGAGTTTTGAGTTCCTGAAAGAGTTTCTGCAACTTCCGACGTGCGCGGAACGCGCGGACCTTGATCATCGATTGCCCCCAGCCGGTCAGCGCGGAGATTTCGGCCACGGATTTCTGCTCGAGATCGAGCATCTGGATCACGGTGCGGTCCGCGGGTGCGAGTTGATCGAGGAGCCGGCCCACGAGTTCGCGCGCCGCCATCGAGTCGCTCGGCGTCTCGGCCGTCGTGTCGCTGAGGACGTTGTCGAGCACCTCGGCCTCGTTTTCCGACAAGTCCGCCCAACGAAACTCCGGGCGGCGTTTCTGCGCGCGGAGCTGGTCGATGCACGTGGTCACGGCGATGCGCGACACCCAATGGGTGAACGGCACGTTGCCCTGATACTGTGCGAGGCGGGTGAACATTTTCAAAAAGACATCCTGGGCGAGATCCTCTTCCGCCACCCGACGCGGCAGATGAGAACGGACGATGCGGATGACCAGCGGGTAAAGGTGTTCGACCAATGCGCGGGCCGCGGCTTGGTCGCGCGCACGCACGCGTTCGAGGCAACCAGCCAGATCGAACGTTTCGTCAGCCATGAGGAGCATGGGAGCGAGAAGAGCACGTCGATGGAGACGCGTCTCCCGCCCCGGTAGTTACGGGCGTCAGGTGGAACGCGTTGACCTCAACGCGTTCGCCGGACGAGCGCCTGGAAGTCCCGGCGCCCCACCCCAACCCGAGATTTCGCTCGCACCGCATCGCGCGAATCAGGCCCGGTCGACCTTGCGGAACATCCAGATGCCCAACGCCTGGAATCCGAGATTCGGCAACCAAATCAGCAAGTCGGGACGAAATGCCGGCTGATTGTCGAACGAGTTGACGACAAAAGTGGCGAAGTAATAGCCCAACGCCAAAGCGACCGCGATCCCGAGATTGGCGGTCGTCTCCTTGCGCGAGACTTTGATCCCGAGCGGAATCGCCAGCAGCGCAAAGGACAACACCGAGAACGCCGTCGCGCACTTCTCGTGAAAGGCGATTTGCACCTTCATGCGCTGGCGCTCGCGCTCGGCGCGGGCCTCCGGCGTCAGCGTCGGATCCGGCGCACCGAGTCGTTGCCACTCCTCGAGCAGTTGCGACAACGTCAGCCACTTCGGCTTTGGCTTGGACGCGCGCCCACCACCCGTCACGCGATCGAGCGGCAGATAGAAAGTCGCGCGCTCCATGGCAGGCGCACCGCTGATGCTGGCGAAGTTCTCCGGATCTTTCTCGTCCCGCACCTCGATCTGCGCGCGTTGGACGGTGAGCACGAGGTTGTTGCTCGCCTCGTCGTAAGTGATGCGGCCCTCATCGGCCCGCGCAAAGCGTCGCACGCGCCCCTGCGAGTCAACTTCCCACAACCAAAAATCCTTCAGCGTGCTGTCGCCCCTCTTTTCGCCGACGTAAAGCACGATGCCGCGAAAATCCCGAATGAAGCTCTTGGCCACGATGAAGCTGAGCGGATTCCGCCGAATCGTCTGATCGAACTCCTGCTGATACGCCAACCGCGACGTCGGCATGAAATGGAAGTTCACCGCCAAGCTTCCGGCGACACCCAGCAGCGCGAGGAAGAAGATCGGCGCGGAAATGCCGGCCACGCTCACGCCCGACGCGCGGATCGCCGTGATCTCGCGATCGGACGACATGCGCCCGAGGACCAGCAACACACCGGTCAGAATGCTACCGGGCAACGCATACGAAATCATCGTCGGAATCAGCAGCCCGACCAGCCGTAGAAAACTGTCGAACTCCAGTTGCCCGGAGAGCACGTAGCCAAGGAGATCCTTCAGCACATTTCCCAGCAGCAGGATAAAAGTGAAGACCCCCACCGCCGCCAAACACGTCGCCGTGACGTTGGCGAAGATGTGGCGGTGCAGGAGTTTCATGCGGGCGGGCGGCGAAGAGTCAGTTGAGAGTTGAGAGTTGAGAGTTGAAAGTTCAACCGCAACGTCTGACTTCCGTTCCCGATTTTCCGCGTCCCACCTTGAAGTTCACGCCCGCCAAACCCGCCATCTACGGCGAAACCCTCGATACGCTCACCGCCGCGCTCAGCGCGGCCGGGCAGCCGACGTTCCGCGCGCGCCAGATCCTCGACTGGCTCTACAAGAAGCGCGTCGCCACTTGGGACGAGATGACGAACCTCCCAAAGGATCTGCGCGCTTGGCTCGCCGCGACCTACGACATCGCGCCCACCGCCTTCGTGCTCGACCGCCAGTCCGGCGACGAGACCGACAAACTCCTCCTCGAACTCGGCGACCGCTCACTCATCGAAACCGTCATCATCCGCGCACCGATGACCGGCGTCGGCGTCGATAAATCGCGCAAGACGATCTGTATCTCGACCCAAGTCGGCTGCGCGATGGGCTGCAAGTTCTGCGCCTCCGGCCTCGAAGGTCTGAAACGCAACCTCACCGCCGGCGAGATCGTCCACCAACTCATCCAAGTCTGCCGACAGGAGGACGCACACACGCCGCGTGCGCGCGCCGAACTGGCGTCGTTCGACAACATCGTCGTCATGGGCATGGGCGAGCCGCTGCACAATTACGACGGCATCATCCGCGCGCTCACGATCGTGAACGCCGAATGGGGCCTCGGCTTCGGCGCCCGCCGCATCACGCTCTCCACCTCCGGCCTCGTGCCGAAAATTCTCCAACTCGCCGACGAGCCGCTCGGCATCCGCCTCGCCATCTCGCTCCACGGCGCCACCGACGCCGTGCGCGAACAGATCATGCCGGTGAACAAGCGCTACCCGCTCGCCGAATTGCTGCCCGCCGTGAAGGCGTTCAACGAGAAACACGGCCGCATGGTCACGCTCGAGTTCATCCTCATCGAGGAGATCAACGACTCGCTCGAGCAGGCCGAAAAACTCCGCGACATCGCCCTCGATCTCCACGCGCACGTAAACCTCATTCCCTACAACACCGTGCAAGGACTCCCGTGGAAGCGTCCGTCGCTCACGCGCCAGGAACGCTTTGCCGACATCCTGCGCGCCGCCGACGTCTCGGTCACACTCCGCCGCGAAAAAGGCCACGACATCGCCGCCGCCTGCGGCCAACTGCGCCTGCAAACCGAAAAAGAGCGCAACGCCGGCGCCCCCGTCGCGCCGTAGCGGAAGCCGTGAGGCTTTCGCGCATCCGTGGCGGCAAAACTCTGACGAA
Organism: Verrucomicrobiota bacterium; assembly: GCA_023432225.1. Classification (GTDB taxonomy): domain Bacteria; phylum Verrucomicrobiota; class Verrucomicrobiia; order Opitutales; family Opitutaceae; genus Didemnitutus. The sequence goes on along the minus strand of JAEYUW010000002.1, from coordinate 26,161 downwards.
TGGCTGGCTGCCGCTGCGCTCGAAACCGCTGTGACTCTGGTCGCCGCCCCCCGAGTCTGTCATTGCGAGGAGCGCAGCGACGAAGCAATCCAGCGAACCGCATTGCCATCTCTGAGAATGCGCGGCTCACGATGCCGCCTCAAAGCCGGGGCACGCATCTGTTTCCCCGGTGACGCGTTCCGCGCTCGACACATATCCTCAAATCCGGATGCATTGATGCCACGATGTCCACGGACCGCCCCATTTCCGACCTCTTTGCCAGCCGCAAGACTGTGCGCTCCCTCGAATTTTTCCCGCCGAAGGACGACGCGCAGATGGAGATGCTGCACAACTCCGCCAGCGCGCTACAGCGCATCGCCCCGGACTTCGTCTCGATCACCTACGGCGCGGGCGGCACCACGCGCGAGCGCACCGCGCGCTCGGCCGCGCTGCTGAAAAAAGATTTCGGCTTCACCGTGATGCCGCACCTCACGTGCGTTGGCCACACGCGCTCCGAGTTGAACGACATCGCCGATCGCCTGCACGCCGACGGCTTCCGCAACATCATGACGCTCCGCGGCGATCTGCCGAAGGACCCGTCGTTCCAACACGCCGCGGACGGCTTGCGCTATGCCGCCGAGCTCGTCGCCTTGCTTAAGGCGCGCCACTCCGATTTTTGCCTCGGCGTCGCCGGCTACCCCGAAAAACACCCGCAAGCCCCCACGCTCGGCGCGGACCTCGACAACTTGAAACGCAAGGTCGACGCGGGCGCCGATTTCATCACGACGCAGCTCTTCTTCGACAACGCCGTGTATTACCGCTTCGTCGAGCAGTGCCGTGAACGCGACATCAACGTCCCGATCATTCCCGGCATCATGCCCGTGCTCTCGCTGAAGCAGATCAAGCGCTTCACCGACATGTGCGGCGCGCACCTGCCGCCGAAGCTCGTCACTCGCCTCGAAGCCGCGCAGGAAAACCCCGATGTCGTGGAAATCATCGGCCTCGACTGGGCCTTCACGCAAATCCGCGGCCTCCTCGCCAACGGCGCCCCGGGTTACCACCTCTACATCATGAACCGCGCAAAAAGCGCGCTGGCGCTAGCCGCAGGCCTCGCGGCGTAACGAGCCACAGAGCACCACCCGCGAATTACGCGAATTCTCGCGAATCGCCATTCGCGACGATTCGCGTCATTAGCGGGCAACCTCACCCGCCCGCGAACACCGGCCGAAATCCCGCTTCGCTGAGGATCGCCGCGATCTTCTCGCGCTGATCGCCTTGGATCTCGATGTCGCCGTCCTTCACGGTGCCGCCGCAGCCGCAGGCGTTGCGCATTTTCTTCGCGAGTTGCTCCTTCTCCGGCAGGCCGATGCCGACGAAACCCGTCACGAGCGTCACCGTCTTGCCGCCGCGACCCGCCGTGGTGCGCTTGATGTCGACGCGACCGCGGTTCTTCGCCGGCGCAGCAGGTTTCGCTCCGGCAGGCGCGGTTGCCCCTGTTCCCGAAGCGTTGGTCGGTGACGGCGCGCTTGGCAAACCGGCCGCGCTCAGCGCGCCAAAGGGATTCTGTCCGAGCGATTGACCGCCACTCGTGGGAACTTTGCCGGAATTATTCATGATGGGTTTCAGTTGCTGGAGGGCGCGCGTCCCGCGCGCCGCGGCTCGGTGGGAGCCGAGCCTGCCCTTTTCGAATTCAGTGCTGATGCCCGCCGCCGCCGCAACCTCCGGGCGGACTCGCCGGCTTCGCAAACCCGCTCTCGCCTCCGAGCCACAACAGCGCCTTGGCGTAGCTGCGGCCCTCGAGAAAATGCACCAACTGCGGATGCAACTCGCCCCGATGTGCCGCGAGGAGCGCTTCTAATCGCGTCAACGCCGCCGAAATACCCGCGCCATCCGCGTTTTTCACTGCGGAATCGAAGGATTCGAGCGCGGTTTTGATTTCTTGAGCCGGCATAACGCGGCGGGAGCGTGTTTAAGTTTTCGTTATGAGCAAGCCCCGGCGCATAAAACCGGATTTTTCCTCGGCCTGCCGGCGCGTAAGCGGTTGAATCGCTTTCTCGTCGGTGTTCCGTTGGCCCTCCCTCGGCTTGTTCGGTCCCACGGTCGATGCAGCCGGGCCTCTCCCCTTCTGACCCATGAATCCCGTCAACTTCTCCGAACGCGCGAACGTCGCCGTCGTTGAGGAACAATATCAGCGCTGGCTCGATAATCCCGAGTCGGTCGACGCCTCCTGGCGCGCCTTCTTCCAAGGCTTCACGCTCGGCGCCGACGGCCGCTCGCTCGCCGGCGGCACTGCCGTCTCGACCGCCGCCGCCCCCTCGGCCGGCACAAGCGCCGACTCCTGCATCCCGAAGCAGTCGCAAGTCGACAGCCTGATCTACCACTACCGCGCGATCGGCCACATCGACGCCGACATCAATCCGCTCGCCGGCGCGCCGAAATCTTCACCGCGCCTCGCGCTCGCGACGTTCGGCCTCAATGAGTCCGACCTCGATCGCACCTTCGAGACGGGTCACTACCTCAGTGGCGGACAAATGAAGCTGCGCGACATCATCGCGTCGCTCCGCGAAACCTACTGCGGCAAAATCGGCGTCGAATACGTCCACATCCAAGACACCGAAGTGCGCCGCTGGCTGCAGGACCGCATCGAACCGACGAAGCAGAAGCCGTCTTTCAACAAGCAGCAAAAAGTCCGCATCCTTCGCCGCGTCCACAAGGCCGAGCTGTTCGAAAAATTCCTCCACACGAAATACGTCGGCCAAAAGCGCTTCTCGCTCGAAGGTGGCGAGACGATCATCGCCGCGCTCGACGCCGTCATCGATTCGTGCCCCGAACTCGGCGTGAAGGAAATCGTCATGGGCATGGCCCACCGCGGACGCCTCAACGTCCTTTGCTCCACGCTGCGCAAGTCCTTCGACGAACTCTTCGAAAAGTTTTCCGAAAACTACATCCCCGACACCGTCGCCGGCGATGGCGACGTGAAGTATCACCTCGGTTACGAAGCGATCCTCACCACCACCAGCGGCAAGAAAGTCGAAGTCCGCCTCGCGCCGAACCCGTCGCACCTCGAGATCGTCAACCCCGTCGTCGAGGGCAAAGCTCGCGCGCGCCAGCGCATTCGCAACGACCTCGAGGCGCGCACGAGCGTCCTGCCGTTGCTCATCCACGGTGACGCCGCCGTCGCCGGCCAGGGCATCGTCGCGGAGACGCTCAACTTTTCCCAGCTGCCCGGCTACACGACCGGCGGCACGCTGCACTTCGTCATCAACAACCAGATCGGTTTCACCACCGATCCGCAGGACTCGCGCTCGACGAAATACTGCACCGACGTCGCGAAGATGATCGAGGCGCCGATCTTCCACGTGAACGGCGACGACCCGGAAGCCGTGTGCATGGTCGCGCAGCTCGCCCTCGAGTTCCGCGTGAAGTGGAAGCGCGACGTGTTCATCGACATGTATTGCTACCGCAAGCATGGCCACAACGAGACCGACGAACCGTCCTTCACCCAGCCGAAGCTCTACCAGACCATCGCCGCGCACTCGCTCGTCTCCGCTATCTACACGAAGCAACTCGTCGACGAAGGCAGCTTCTCCGCGAGCGAAGGCGACAAGATCAAAGCCGAATACACCGCGGCGCTCGAAGAACATCTCGAGAAGGCCAAGGCCCGCGAAGCCTCGCGCGCCGCCAAGCGCAAGGAAGACCCCAACGCCGTGTTCAAGGGCTCCACCGCGGAGTTCCAGCCCGGTTACTCGTTCGCCAAGGTCGAGACCAAGGTCAGCGCCAAGCTCATCGATCAGGTCTTCGCCGGCCTCACGCGCATTCCCGACGGCTTCAAGATTCACCCGAAGATCAAGCGGTTCGTCGACGCGCGCGCCGAGGCCCACAAGAACGGCGGCCCGTTCGACTGGGGCATGGGCGAGGCACTGGCCTTCGGCACGCTCATGCTCGAAGGCACGCCGATCCGCCTCAGCGGCCAGGATTGCGAACGCGGCACGTTCAGCCATCGCCACGCCGTGTGGAGCGACATCGAGACCGGCCAGAAATTCTCGCCGCTCAAAAACCTCGATCCAAAGCAAGCGCGCTTCTGCGTCTACAACTCGCTCCTTTCGGAAAACGCCGTGCTCGGTTTCGACTACGGCTACTCGCTCGACTACCCGGAGCTGCTCTGCCTCTGGGAAGCGCAGTTCGGCGATTTCGCCAACGGCGCGCAGGTCGTCATCGACCAGTTCCTCGTCTCGGGCGAATCGAAGTGGCAACGCAACAGCGGCATCGTGCTCCTGCTGCCCCACGGCTACGAAGGCCAGGGCCCCGAACACTCCAGCGCGCGCCTCGAGCGTTTCCTCCAAGCCTGCGCCGAGGACAACATCCAGGTCGCCAACTGCACGACGCCCGCGCAGTTCTTCCACCTCCTGCGCCGTCAGATGCGCCGCGATTTCCTCAAGCCGCTCATCGTCATGTCGCCGAAATCGCTCCTGCGCCACCCGGCCGCCGTCTCGCACCTCGACGACTTCACCAAAGGCGCCTTTGAGGAAATCATCGACGACAACACCGCGAAGGCCGACCGCGTGATCCTTTGCTCCGGCAAGGTCTACTACGACCTCGTCGACTACCGCGCGAAGAACAACCTCGCCAACACCGCCATCCTCCGCGTCGAACAGCTCTACCCGCTCCACACGAAGCGCCTCGCCGAACTCGCGAAAAAATACGCGAACGCGAAACTCGTCTGGTGCCAGGAAGAGCCGGAGAACATGGGCGCCGCCCGCTGGATCTCGCCGCAGCTCGAAGCCGCGTTCGGCCGCAAAGTCGCCTACGCCGGCCGCCCCGCCGCCGCCTCGCCTGCCGTCGGCCTGCTCGCGAAACACCGCACGCAACTCGCCGCGTTTCTTAAGGACGCCTTCACGCTCTGAAACAGTAGCGAGTAGCGGGCAGTGAGTAGCGAGCATCGCGAAAACTCCCGCTCCACTCCGCTACTTCGCATTTCTTCTGCTCGCTACCCGCTACTCACTACTCGCTACTTCTCCTCCCATGGCCATCGAAGTCAAAATCCCCCCGATGGGTGAATCCATCTCGTCCGGCATCCTCGCCAAGTGGCACGTCGCCGACGGCGACGTCGTGAAGAAGGACCAAGTCCTCTTCGAACTCGAGACCGACAAGATCACCTCCGAAGGCACCGCCGAAGCCGCCGGCAAAATCTCGCTCCTCGTCCAACCCGGCGCCGAAGTGAAAATCGGCGCCATCGTCGCGACGATCGACACCTTGGTCACCGAAGGCGCTGCTCCTGCGGCTGCCCCAGCTCCGGCCGCCGCCCCCGCTGCAGCGAAGTCCGACGCCCAATCGCCCGCCGTCCGCCGCCTCGCCGCCGAAACCGGCATCGATCCCGCCACCGTCGCCGGCACCGGCAAAGCCGGCCGCGTCACGAAGGGCGACATGATAGCCGCCACCGAAGCGAAGCCCGCGGCTCCGGCAGCGCCCACCGCTCCGGCCCCCACTCCGCAATCCGCAGTCCGCAATCCGCAATCGTCCGCGACTGCGAAGCAGACGCGGACGAAGATGACCAAGCTCCGCCAGACGATCGCTAACCGCCTCGTCGCCGCGCAGCACAACGCCGCCATGCTCACGACCTTTAACGAGGCTGACATGTCGGCCGTCATGGGTCTGCGCACGAAATACCAGGACGACTTCGTGAAAAAACACGGCGTGAAGCTCGGCTTCATGTCGTTCTTCGTGAAAGCCGTCGTCAACGCCCTCAAGGAAGTCCCCGGCATCAACGCCCAAATCGACGGCGACCACGTCATCCAAAATCACTACTACGACATCGGCGTCGCCGTCTCGACCGACAAGGGCCTCATGGTCCCGGTGATTCGCGACTGCGACAAGAAGTCGATGGCCGACATCGAAAAGGACATCGCCGACGCCGCCAAGCGCGCCCGCGACGGCAAGATCACGCTCGCCGACCTCGAAGGCGGCGTCTTCACGATCACCAACGGCGGCATCTTCGGCTCGCTCCTCGCCACGCCGATCATCAACGCCCCGCAAAGCGCGATCCTCGGCATGCACGCCATCAAGGAGCGCCCGATCGCGTTGAACGGCCAGGTCGTCATCCGCCCGATGATGTATCTCGCCCTCAGCTACGACCACCGCCTCGTCGACGGCAAGGAGTCGGTCACCTTCCTCGTCGCGGTGAAAAACGCCCTCGAAGACCCCGCCCGCCTCGTCCTCGGCGCCTGAACTGATCTAGCCACAAAAAACGCAAAAGCACAAAAAGCGTCCCTCTGATTTTTGTGCTCTTTGTGCTTTTTGTGGCCCTGCCTTCCTCATGAATTCTTTTGATCTCATCGTCATCGGCGCCGGCCCCGGCGGCTACGTGTGCGCGTTCCGCGCCGCGCAGCTCGGCCTCAAGGTCGCGCTCGTCGACAAACGCGCCGCCCTCGGCGGCACCTGCCTCAACGTCGGCTGCATTCCCAGCAAAGCGCTGCTCCACGCCACCGAACACGTCGCGTGGGCCAAGACGCACGCCGCCGAATCCGGCATCAAGTTCGGCAGCGTCGAAGTCGACCTCGCGCAGTTGATGAAGAAAAAAGACGCCGTCGTAACCAAGCTCACCGGCGGCGTCGCGATGCTCGCCAAAGGCCGCAAGGTCACCGTCATCACCGGCACCGCGTCGTTCGTCTCGCCCACCGAGATCGAGGTTACTCCAATCGAAAATCGAGAATCCAAAATCGAAAATCCCACGCGCCTTCAGGCGCGTCATTTCGTCATCGCCACCGGCTCCGCGCCGGTCGAACTGCCGTTCATGAAATTCGACGGCCAGACCGTCGTCTCCAGCGACCACGCCATCGCCTTCGACTCCGTGCCGAAGAAACTCGTCGTGGTCGGCGGCGGTGCCATCGGCCTCGAGCTCGGCTCCGTCTGGGCGCGCCTCGGCAGCGACGTGACGGTCGTCGAGTTTCTCCCGAAGATCGCCGCGACGTTCGACGACGACATCGTCCGCCAATTCACGCGCCTGCTCCAGAAGCAGGGCCTCAAAATCGAAACCGGCGCCAAAGTCACCGGCTTCGCCAAAGGCGTGCTCACCGCCGAGCGCGAAGGCACGAAGCTCGAATTCTCCGCCGACAAAGTGCTGGTGTCCGTCGGCCGCCGCCCGTTCACCGACGGCCTCGGCCTCGACAAGGCGGGCGTCGAACTCGACGAAAAGAAGCGCGTCAAAGTCGACGCCCATCTTCGCACCAACGTCACCCACATCTGGGCGATCGGCGACGTCGTCGCCGGCCCAATGCTCGCGCACAAAGCCGAGGAGGACGGCGTCGCCGTCGCCGAGTGGATTGCTGGCAAAGCCGGCCACATCAACTGGGACCTCGTCCCCGGCATCGTCTACACGAATCCCGAAGTCGCCTCTGTCGGCCTCGGAGAGGACGACGCGAAGAAGCGCGGCCTCGCGATCAACGTCGGCAAGTTCAACTTCGCCGCCAACGGACGCGCCATCGCCGCCGACGCGACCGACGGTTTCGTGAAGATCATCGCCGACGCGAAGGCCGACAAAATCCTCGGCGCGCAGATCCTCGGTCACAACGCCGGCGAGCTCATCAGCGAGATCGTGACGCACATGGAATACGGCGGCAGCGCCGAAGACCTCGGCCGCACGATCCACGGCCACCCGACGATGAGCGAAGCGGTCAAGGAAGCCGCCCTCGCGGTCAGCAAGAGCGCCATCCACGCGATGTGAAGGAGCGCCGGCGTCCCACCGGCCCAGATCATCTGCCGGCGAAATTGTAGGGCGGGGTCGCCGAACCCCGCCTTGCATCGTTTAGCCGTCTCAGTTTAGGGCGGGGTCTCCCGACCCCGCCTTTACCGCGACCTGATTCGAGGTTCGCGGCGGGGTCAGGAGACCCCGCCCTACATCGCCCGCGCCTCGCTCGCTGCTCCTTCCGTCGTGCGCTCGCCTCGGCGTTTTGCGTCCTAGCACCCGCGCTTATCGTTGCGTCCTAGTCCCGCTCCAGCATTGCCGCCGCGCCCCTCCGCGCGGCGTTCTTGTCCCCCTTCAATGCCCACCTCGGCCGCCCGCCACCGCCGCGCCCTGCTCATCATGCTCGCGTCCGCCGCGTTCTTCGTGGCGAACGTCCTGCTGGTGCGCGCGCTGGGCACGCTCGGGTCCGCCAACGTCTGGCTCATCGCCGTCGCCCGCTTTGTCGTCGGCCTCGCGATGATCGTCGTAGTCTACCGGCGCGAGTTCCAGCCGACGCACCTCTGGCGCAACCGCAAGCTCATCGACCGCGGCGTGGTCGGCGGCGCCGGCGTCTACCTCACCTACCTCACCGTCGTGAAGCTCGGCGCCGGCCGCGCGACGTTCATCGGCAACACCTACGTCATCTGGGCCGCGTTTCTCGCCGCGTGGTGGTTGAAGGAGCGCCTCCGCCCCGCGCTCCTCACCGGCGGCGGCGCGGCGCTGGTCGGCCTCGCGCTGCTCACGAACGTCTTCTCCTCGGCCCGACCGCCCGGCGTCTACGACGCCCTCGCCGTGCTCGCGGCCCTGATGTCGGCGCACGTGGTCGTCACCATCCGCCAGCTGCACGACACCGAGCACACCTCGACCATTTTCGCCGCGCAATGCACCTACGGCCTGCTGCTCTGCACCGGGCCGGCCATCGCCACGTTCGAGCCGCTGACACCCCTCGCCTGGGGCGTGCTGCTCGTCGCCAGCCTCTGCGCCGGCGCCGGCCAGCTCACGATGACCCGCGCGTTCCGCGATCTCCCCGCGGCCGAGGGCTCGCTCATCCAGATGCTCGTGCCGCTCGGCGTCTCGCTCGGCGGCGCGGCCTTTTTCCACGAGCATTTCTCACTCCACGAGATCCTCGGCGCCGTGCTCATCCTCGCCGGCTGCGCCTTCATCGCGCTCCGCCGCGACGCTCCGCCCGCCCCGCCGGAAAACGAGTAGGCGGCGCGGCGCCCCCGTCGGTGGCGGCTCCGCCAACAGGCCTCGCCCGCTCCCCGTGAGGCAACGCGCGACGTCCGGGCGCATCTGTGCCCGTCCGCGTTTCCGCACTCTGTCGTCCCCCGCGACGCGTTTTCTTTTCGTGTCTTTCGCGGGTTTCATGGTCTCCTCTGCCCTCCGATGAAGAAACTCATCCTCTGGGACATCGACGGCACGCTCATCCGCACCAACCGCGCGGGCATCATCGCGCTCGTGCGGGCGTTCGTGCAACTGCACGGCCGCGAGCCGGACATGACCAAGGTCGAGGTCGCGGGCCGCACCGACCGCTGGATCATCCGCCGCATGCTGGAGGAGCACGGCATCGAGCCGACCCCGGAGAGCGTCCACGCCATCCTCGAGGGCTACCTGCAGCTTCTCCAAGCGGAGATCGCCGCGCGTCCCGGCCGCGTGCTGCCCGGCATCATCGAACTGCTCGAGACGCTGCACCGCCGCGACGACGTCGTGCAGGCGCTCCTCACCGGCAACGTCGAGCGCGGCGCGCGCATCAAGCTCGAGCACTACCGCGTCTGGCACTACTTCGAGTTCGGCGCCTTCGGCGACGACAGCGCGCTGCGCAACGACCTCGGCCCCCACGCGCTGCGCCGCGCCAAGGAGCGCCACGAAATCGACTTCTCGCCCGATCGCACTTTCGTCATCGGCGACACACCGCACGACATCGAGTGCGGCAAGGCGATCGGCGCGCGCACGATCGGCGTCGCCACCGGCATGTATTCCGTCGCGGAACTCGCCGCGCACGTGCCGACGGCGGTGTTTCCGGATTTTGCCGACACGGCAGCGTTGCTGCGCGTGCTCGACGCGTGAGTAGGGCCGGCTTCAGCCGGTCCACTTGGATTCTCACTCACCGCTTCGACCACCGGGCGAGCGTCGGTTCAGTCCGGCTGAAGCCGGACCTACTCAACTCGCCGCGCCCTACTCACCCCTTCCGAAAATCGATCCGCGTCACGCGGCCGAGCTGAAACTCCACCCGCAGCGCCTCGTCGTCGTAGTAGCCGCCGGTCGACGTGCTCACGCCGAGGCTCGTCGCCGAGTGCCGCCCGTAGCTGCCCACGCCAAAACCAAAGCTGAACCGCGGCGCGCTTTTCCGGTAAACCCACACCTCGCTCCGCCCGCTCTGATCCACGCGCTCGAAGCGCCCCGCTGGTTCACCCAGTGCGATCAGCACCATCTGCTCCGTGTAGCCGATGTCGACGCGCCCCGCGCGCAGATTTTGCTGCACTTGCGGGGCGAACTGCGCGAACGCCGCCTGGTTTTCCGCGATCCTCTGATCGGGCGTCGACGAACAACCGGCGAGGAACACGAGTGAGACGAGCAGTAATAAGACGTGGGTTTTCATGGCGGGAATTTGTTTGCTGGTGAAAAAAGTGACCGGAATAACGACACCCGCAAACCGCCCTCGTTCACCGCCCTCCGCCTTTCCATGAAGAAATTCTCGATCGCCATCGGCTCCGACCACGCCGGCTTCGCCTACAAGGAGAAGATCAAAGCCATGCTGCTCGCCGACGGACACACCGTCCGCGACTTCGGCACCACCTCCGACGCCCCGTGCGACTACCCCGACTTCATCCGCCCGACCGCGGAGGCCGTCGCGCGCGGCGAGTTCGAGCGCGGCATCGTGCTCGGCGGTTCGGGTAACGGCGAAGCCATTGTCGCCAACAAAGTGAAAGGTATCCGCTGCGGTCTCTGCTGGAACGAGCAGGTCGCCATCTGGAACCGCTCGCACAACGACGGCAACGTCCTCTCGCTCGGTCAGCGCACGATCACCGAAGACGAGGCCCTCAAAATCGTCCGCGTCTGGCTCGCGACCGCCTTTGAAGGCGGTCGCCACCAAGCCCGCATCGCCAAAATCGAAGCCTGAGTAGGTCCGGTCTCCGACCGGACCAAACCGCTTTTGCGCGCGGCCACCGCCGCCCAAACGCCGCCAAAACTGCAGGGCGGGGTCGCCAAACCCCGCCTTTTCTCGTGATAGCGACACGGACGCGTAGATCAGGCTGGAGGGCGGCGCTCCGTCGCCGCCGCGATTCGATTCCGCGCCTGCTCCACGAGCCTCGGCCAACATTTAGTTTGACATCAAACTATCTCCGCGCATCGTCGCCGCCATGGGAACACGCCACCGCGGCACAATCGAAGAAATCAACGCCCTGAACGCCTTCATCAAGCTCCAGCGCGCCGCCGAATCCGTGTCCTCGCGTGTCCACGCTGTCCTCCCCGAAGGGCTGACGGTCACCCAGTTTGGCGTCCTCGAGTCCATCTACCACATCGGTCCGCTCTGTCAGGGCGAACTCGCCGAAAAGCTCCTCCGTTCCGGCGGCAATCTCACCCTCGTCGTCGACAATCTCGAAAAGGCCGGCCTCGTCGCCCGCGAGCGCGATCCCGCCGACCGTCGCTTCGTCGTCGTGAAACTCACCGACAAAGGCCAGAAGTTCATCGCCGAGCTCTTCCCCAAGGTCGTCGCCAACGTCTCCCGCGAAATGAACCGCCTTTCCTCGACCGAACTCCTCGACCTCGGCCGCCTCTGCAAAAAGATCGGCCTGCCGCCCGGTTGATTTTTTATTTTCCTGAATACTTTAACATCAAACCACCATGAAACTCCTCGGCCTCCATCACATCACCGCCATCGCCGCCGACCCGAAGACCAATCTGGACTTCTATACCCGCGTCCTTGGCCTGCGTTTCGTCAAGAAGTCGGTCAACCAGGACGATCCCGGCACCTACCACCTCTACTACGGCGACAACGTCGGCTCGCCCGGCACCGCGCTGACGTTTTTCCCGTGGCAGGGTCTGCGGCGCGGCCGCCCCGGCACCGGTCAGGCCTACGCCACCGCCTTCTCGATCCCCGCCGCGTCCCTCACCTACTGGCAAAAGCGCCTCACTGCGCTGAAGGTCGCGACTGAGCCCGTGGAAACGCGCTTCGGCGACCAAGTGCTCGCCTTTGCCGATCCCGACGGCATGCGCCTCGAACTCGTCGCCACCGCCGAGGTCGATTCCCGCGCCCCCGCGCCCTCGACTGACGTCCCCGCTGAGCATGGCATCCGCGGTTTCCACAGCAGCACGCTCGCGCTCACCGACGCGCTGCCGACCGCGACCATGCTCACGAAAATCATGGGCTATCGCCTCCAAGCGCAAGAAGGCCACCGCGCACGCTACACTGTCGCGACCGGCGGCCCCGGCACCTACGTCGATCTCTTCACCGACCCGAAGCTCCCTCGCGGTCTCAACGGCGCCGGCACGGTGCATCACATCGCATTCCGCGTTGCCGACGACACGCAGCACCTCGCCGCGCACGAGCTCCTCGTCACGGCCGGTGCGCATGTCAGCCCCGTGATCGATCGCGCCTACTTCAAATCGATCTACTATCGCGAACCCGCCGGCGTGCTCTTCGAGATCGCGACCGATCAACCCGGCTTCGCCATCGACGAATCCGTCGAAGCCCTCGGCCAAAAGCTCTCGCTTCCACCGCGCCTCGAACCGCACCGCGCCGAAATCGAAGCCGCACTGCCGAAGCTCGACTAACCCAACAAATGTATAGCGGGGCGCCGCACCACGCCTTGCAACGTTTCGCAGTCCCGATGTAGGGCGGGGTCTCCCGACCCCGCCGTTCAGCGCACCCGCCATCCCGTTCGCGGCGGGGTCCGGCGACCCCGCCCTACATTTTCCGAGCCGCCCGCCTCGCGCCCCCCGTCCGTCATCCGTCCTCAGTTCTCCGTCCTCGATCCTCCTTCATCCGCTCGCCATGTCCACGCTCTCCTACCAACACATTTTTGAGCCCGCCCGCGATCCCGTCGCCGCACCGCTGCTGCTCCTCCATGGCACCGGTGGTGACGAACACGACTTGCTTCCCGTTGGCCGCCAGCTCGCGCCCGGCGCCGCGTTACTCAGCCCGCGCGGCGACGTGCTCGAGCGCGGCGCGCCGCGCTTCTTCAAGCGTTTCGCCGAAGGCGTGTTCGATCTCGCCGACGTCGAGCGACGCACGCATGCCCTCGCCGACTTCATCGCCGCCGCGGCGCGCGAATACGGCTTCGCCGCCTCGCGCCTCACCGCCATCGGCTTCTCCAACGGCGCCAACATCGCCGCCTCGCTCCTGCTCCTCCGTCCGGAATCGCTCGCCGCCGCCGTTCTCCTTCGCCCGATGGTCGTCTTGGAACCCGCAGCTCCGACCGACGCCGCGCGCCCCCTCACCGGCAAACGCGTGCTGATCTCCGCGGGCAGCGTCGATCCCATCGTGCCCGCCGATCACCCGCCGCGTCTCGCCGAAATCTTCCGCCGCGCCGGCGCCGAAGTCACCTTGCGCACGCACACCGCCAGCCACGGCCTCGTGCCCGGCGACTTCGCGAGCGCGCAGGAGTTTCTTCGTTCGATCGCGTAGGCGCTGCCCGTCGCGACGGCAAAAGTCACGTAATACGTGACTTTGTTTCAGCTGCCACCCGAGGTGGGGAGCGCGCTGGCTAAACCGCATTAGACAAACCCGCACCGGCCCCCACACTCGCGTTTATGGACATGCCCTATCGCCGCGTCGGCACGACCGGCCTCAAAGTCTCCGCCCTCTCCTTCGGCGCGTGGGTCACCTTCGGCAACCAGATCAGCAGCGACACCGCGCGCGATCTCATGCACACGGCCTACGACGCCGGCGTGAACTTCTTCGACAACGCCGAGGGCTACGCCGACGGCCAGGCCGAAGTCGTCATGGGCGAAATCCTGAAAAAATCCGGCTGGCGTCGCGGCAGCTACGTCCTCTCCACGAAAATCTATTTCGGCGCCGAGCACGACGGTCCGAACGAAATGGGCCTCTCCCGCAAGCACGTCATCGAGGGTTGCGAGGCGTCGCTGCGCCGCCTGCAACACGACCACGTCGACATCCTCTTCTGCCACCGGCCTGACCCCGAGACGCCGCTGATGGAAACCGTGCGCGCGATGCACGATCTCATTTCGCAAGGCAAAGTCCTCTACTGGGGCACCAGCGAGTGGACCGCCGAGCAGATCAACGAGGTCTTCGCGATCTGCGATAAATTCGGCTTCCACGCCCCGGTCGTCGAGCAACCGCAATACAATCTCTTTCATCGCACCCGCTTCGAGCGCGAACTCACTCCCCTCTGCAAAGCCCGCGGCTACGGCACCACGATCTGGTCCCCGCTCGCCAGCGGCCTCCTCACCGGCAAATACAACGAAGGCGTCCCCGCCGACTCGCGCCTGCACATGGAGAGCCTCGAGTGGCTGCGCAAGCGCCTCACCGGTTTCGGCTCCGAGCGCAAAATCGAAGCCGTGAAAAAATTCGCCGCCATCGCGCAACGCATCGGCGCGCCCCTCCCTCAGGTTGCCATCGCGTGGTGCCTGAAAAACCCGAACGTCAGCACGGTGATCCTCGGCGCCTCCCGCCCGGAACAACTCCGCGAAAACTTCGGCGCTCTCGCGACCATCGAGAAAATGACGGCGCAAGTCATGGCCGAACTCGAAGCCATCTCGCGCACCGTCGCAGAGTAGGCGGAACGCGCCGTCCCCAACGCGTTCAATACCGCGCGGCGCGTCCGACTCACTTGCAACCTCCCGAATCTGTCATTCTGAGCGGAGCGAAGAATCCAGCAGCATGCGCGGTGCGGACACGCCTGGATTCTTCGCTCCGCTCAGAATGACAGCAGAGGCCAAACGCCCCTCCGCCCGCCGCGCCGCCTCGTTCTCCGTCCTCAGTCTTCCGCCGTCCGCTCCCGCCCGCGCGCAGCCTACTCGCTACTCACTACCCGCTACTCGCTACTGGTTTTCCATCCCATGCGCTTCACCTATTTCGGTCACTCCACGTTCCTGCTCGAAACCAGCCAGGCGCGCATCGTTTTCGATCCGTTTTTCGACGAGAATCCCGCCAGCCAAACCAAAGCGAAGGACATCGCGTGCGACTACCTCGTCATTTCGCACGGCCACAACGACCACTGCGCCGACGCTCTCGCCATCGCCCAACGCACCGGCGCCACGATCATCGCCAACTACGAGATCTGCGAATACCTCGCCAAGCGCGGCGCGAAGACGCACGACCTGAATCCCGGCGGCGGCTTCAATTTCCCCTTCGGCCGCGTGAAGCTCACCCTCGCCTTCCACACCTCGAGCATCGAGCTCCAGGAAAACCCGCCCTACGGCGGCGTTGCCTGCGGCGTGCTCGTGTCCGCCGACGGCAAACACATCTACCACGCCGGCGACACCGCGCTCTTCTCCGACATGGCGCTCATCGGCCGCAACGGCCTCGATCTCGCCATGATTCCCATCGGCGACAACTACACCATGGGGCCCGACGACGCCCTGCTCGCCCTGGACTATCTCCGTCCGAGCCTGACCGTCCCGATGCACTACAACACCTGGCCGAAGATCGCGCAGGACGGCGACGCCTTCGCCCAACGCGCCGCCCGTGCCAACCACAAGGTCCGCGCCCTGAAGCCCGGCGAACAGCTCGAGTTCTGAAGTAGCGCCGGCTTCCAGCCGGCTTCTCGATGGTTTGCGCCGCTCGAAAAACTGGCGCCACCCTCGCCCGATTAGCCCCCGTGCGCCGCCCCGCGCCCGTTCTGATGACGCGGCACGCCCCTAAAATATCCTCGCGCACTGCGCCGCTCGCCGCACCGTCCTTTGTCATAATCGCAATGACGTTTCCCGCGACTCCCACGCTGTTCCAACGCCGCGACCTCCGCCTCGCCGACCTCGCACGCGACCGCTCCGCCACGCTCCTCCAGCTCTACGCCTGGATGCAGCTCGCGCGCACCGGCGACAACCGCATCCTCGACCTCTTCCGCCAGGGCCTCATCCGCGGCACCGTTACCGGCGGCCAGGGCAACGAAGCCCTCATCTGCCCGCTCGCGCTCCTCGCCGACAAATCCGTCGACGTCGTCTCCTTCTCCCACCGCGGCTTCGGCGGACACCTCGTCTGGAGCGGACACCTCTGCGAGCACCTCGCGCAATACTTCGCCAACTCCGGCAGCCCCACCAAAGCGCGCGAAGGCAACATCCACCACGGCGACCCCGCCGCGCGCAGCCTGCCGATGATTTCGCACCTCGGCATCATGCTCTCGAACGTCGTCGGTGCCGTCGACTCGCAGCGCCGCGCCGGCAAAAACGCCGTCGGCTTCGCCTTCTTCGGCGACGGGTCCAGCTCCACCGGCGACATCCACGAATCGCTCAACCTCGCCGCCGTGCTCGGCGTGCCTGTGATTTTCGTCATCGAGAACAACGGCTACGCCTACTCGACGCCCTGCTCCGAACAATTCATCTCCGCCAACCTCCACGACCGCGCCCGCGGCTACGGCATGGAAGGTTTTTCCATGGATTGCGCCGATCCGGAAAACGTCCTGCGCACACTCGGCGTCGCCATCGACCGCGCCCGCAGCACCTCGCGCCCGATTCTGATCGAAGCCCGCACGTTCCGCCTCCGCGGCCACGCCGCCTACGACACCTGCGACTACATGAAGCCCGGCGAAGCCGAAGCGATCCTCGCCGAAGATCCGCTCCCGCGCTGGCGCGCCACGCTCGCCGCCGCCGGCCTCGGCGCGAAACTCGACGCGATCGACGCCGAGGTCCGCGACTTCGTCGAAACCTCGATCAAGTCCGCGATGGCCCTCCCGCCCATCACGCCCGAGGGCATGCTCGAAGACCTCTTCGCGCCCGACGCCGCGCCGTTCCCGTGGACGCCAAGCCTCGATAGCGATCAGCGGTCAGCGATCAGCGGTCAGGCAGCCGCCACCCATTCGCAGCCTGCCGCAATCGAGAATCCAAAATCAAAAATCGAAAATCTGACTCTAGCGCAGGCCATCAACCGTGCCCTCCGCAAAATCCTCGCCGAGCGCCCCGAGTCGCTCGTGCTCGGTCAGGACATCGGCACCTACGGCGGCGCGTTCAAAGTCACCGAAGGTCTCCTGAAAGATTTCGGCCGCCCGCGCGTCCTCAGCACTCCCCTCTGCGAGTCCGCCTCCACCGGCTACGCCATCGGCCTCGCCAGCATCGGTCACCGCCCGATCGAGGAATTCCAGTTCGCCGACTTCGCCACCGACGCCACGACGCAGCTCGTCCTCAACGCCGCGACCTACCACTTCCGCGCCGGCCAGAAAGTCCCGCTCGTGTTCCGTTTCCCCTGCGGCGGCGGCCTCACCTTCGGCTCGTTCCACTCGCAGGAACTCGAATCCGCGCTCCTCTCCTTCCCCGGCCTCAAGGCGCTCTATCCGTCCACGCCACAGGACGCCTTCAACGCGCTCCTCGCCGCCTACGAAGACGACAACCCCGTGATCGTCTTCGAGCACAAGGGCCTCTACCGCCGCGGCAAACACCCCGTGCAGTGGGACCCGAACTACCGCGCCATCTGGCAACCGCGCCACGTCCGCACCGGCGACTTCGCAACGATCGTCACCTACGGCGAAATGGTCCTGCACTGCACCGACGCCTGCCAATATTTCGCCGACGAATACGAAACGACCTTCGACCTCTTCGACCTGCGCGCGCTCTCGCCACTGAAGCTCGACGCGATCAAGTCCTCCGTCGCGCGCACCGGCCGCCTCGTCATCGTGCACGAAGGCCGCAAGACGCACGGCTTCGGCGCCGAACTCGTCGCGCGCCTCACCGAAGAGCACTGGGGCCAGCTCAAGGCCGCCCCGCTGCGCATCGCGGCGATGGACATCCCCGTCCCCTTCGCCCCCGAACTCGAAGCCGTGTATCGCCCGAGCAAAGACAAGATCATCGACGCCATCGCCGCGTGGATGGGCTGAGGAAATTGCGGATTTCGGATTGCGGAATGCGGATTGCCCGAAGGTAGGGCGAGTCGTCCCCGACGAGCCGCTCCGAGGTGGTCGCCGCCGTCCCGGCGGCGACAAGCGGATCAACCGCGGCCACGTTTTCAAGTAGCCTCATCAACGTCAGCATATACAAACGTCCGCTCAAGATGCCCACTGAGTCAGACTGGAAGAAATTCAGCGCGCTCGTTCCGGTGATCCGCGAAAGATACCTGACTGACCGAAATGCCCGTATCACCGCACTACTCACCGCCCCTAAGAAGACGGAGACCGAACGATTCTGGGATGCGATGGCTGAGATGGAGAAGGAGGCGAAGATTCTTCACCAGTGTCTGGACGACCACTCCCGTTCAAAACTGTGGCTATTCGTGCGCTTGATGATCTACGCGGGCATGCTGAAGAAAGAGGACCTCACCGGATTCAGCGACGAGCTGCAGCGCGAGGCCGCATACGTTTTCGACGGCAAATAGGTCGTCCAGATACCCGAGCGAGGACAGTCTCACGCTCACTCTCCGCTCGCTCGCGCGGAGCAGTTCGCTAACCTCCGCCCGTCATGAATGTGTCCGACTATTGTCGTGAGGTCGCATTTGTCGCCATCCCGGTAAGCGATCCCCAGCGGAGCCGGGAATTTTATGAGCGCGTGCTGGGCTTCAAAGTGACCGCTCAATGGCAGGACGATTGGATCGAGTTCAACATCGGAGCCGGGACGCTCGCGCTGACGAAAGAGGATCAAAGGCACCGGGCCGGGCAACACGGCGCGACCATCGGTCTGGAAGTGTCGGACTTCGAAGGCGTGCTGGCGTGCGTGCGAGCAGCGGGCGTCACGATCAAGGACGGGCCATGGGACTCACCGGCTTGCTTCGGGTGCATCATTGCCGACCCGGACGGGAACGAGCTGATTCTGCACAAGAAAAAGTGAGCCGCGCCCCATCGCCGCCCCCGCCTAAGGAATCCGGCTCTCGCGCGTAGTCTCATCATGCGCGTCCGAGTCCGGAGGCAATTTCCCGTCCCATGAAACCTCTCCTGCTGACCGTGATTCCTTGCCTCGGCCTTGCGGCTGAAAAGGACAGCCCGCCCAATTCGCCGGTCACCGCAGCGACGCCCGGGGAGGCGCCGTTCGGCCTGACGGCGGCCCAAGAACTCGCCGATGCCCGACGCCGCGAACTGCACGGCGAATGCGGCATGTGCATTTTCAAGGAGCGCATCGGCGAGGCCTGGGTGTTTCGCACCCTCGTCGGCTACGCCGGCTCGCCCGCGCCCGACATCACCGTCTTCCCGCCCGCGAAGCCGCAGCCACCCGCGCCCGAGAAGAAGCCGAGTGCACCGCCGGCCCGGAACGGGAAAGCGGCCGGCGTCCCGGCGGCGAGCAATTGTTGAATCCTGCGCCTGTGCTCGCTCTAGTGCTGATGTAGGCCCAAACAGTCGCCTAAAGGGCGCATCGCTAGAAATCTACTATGAAGCAAGTAGCAGCATTCACCAATGTGGAAGAAGCCGAGATGCTGTGTTCGTTCCTCGTCTCATCGGGAATCCGCGCGACCGTTCGAGACGCGAACACGGTCTCGGTTGACTGGAGGCTCTCCAATGCCATCGGCGGTGTGAAGGTTGATGTCGCCGAGCACGACTACAACGAAGCGATGGACTTGATTCGCAGCCTCAGCGCCGAAAACCATTTTCATCCCTCGACATCTATCCGTCCACCTGCACGGAAACATTCATCACGACGTTATTTCGTAATCGCAGCAGCCGTGTCTGCACCGATTATCTGTGGGATCGCTGTCACAATCGGATTTGAAGGCCACGACATTCCCGGGCCGCTGCTTGTGATCTCGGCACTAGGAATCGGTGCGGGAGTAAGTGGTATTATGGCTCTCTACGACTGGTAGGAAAATCGCCGCGGAGTTCCCCATGCCCACCCGTGCCTTCCTGATCCCCCGTCGCCGATCCGAAGGCTGCGACGCCTTCCTTCTCCGCGCAAAAGAAGATGTATAGCGGCAAAGGCATCGCGGCGGGCGATGCGACCTTCGCGTTGAAGTCGTCCGACTCCGAAGCCCGCGCCTCGGTCGCCGCACTGCTCTTAACCACGGATTTCACGGATCGCACGGATGCGCTCCGACGCATCGGCAGTATCCATCCGTGGTATCCGTGCCATCCGTGGTAGACTTGGGACGAAGGCCGACCGGAGACCGAGTTGAATTTCAAATTCTACCGCCAAGCCACGAACAAGATCGGTGGCATCTCGTCAGCCGCCGCGGCGCTGCTCGAGCGATTTTTCTAAGTTTTTCCCGCTTTCCGCGCTCTCCGCGACGTTCGCTTTGAGGCGTCCGGCACTCCATCGTCACGCTTCGCCCGCGACGCTTTTTTTCACCACGGATTTCACGGATGGCACGGATGAACCCGAACCAACCTACTGCCTTTATCCGTGGCATCCGTGCAATCCGTGGTAAAAGCAAAACGCGCGCCCACGCCATCAGTCACGCACCACGCACCACGCGCCACGCGCGCCTTCACCCGCTCGCGCTCGACGCCGGCGACTTTTCCGACAGCGCGAGCAGCAGGTCGGTCTTCGACAAACTCCCCAGCAACCGCCCCTCACCATCGAGCACCGGCAGGCGCTCGGCGCTGACTTCGCGGAAACGTTTCAAGCCATCGCTCAGCGGATCCTCCGCCCGCACGGTCGGAAAATCGTCGCGCAGGATGTCGCTCGCGCGCACCACCTCGGCCAGCTCTGGCTGGAGCAAAAACGGCTTGATGTCGTGCAGCGAAACCACGCCGGCGAAGCGGCCGTCGGCATCGAGCACGTAGAGATTGTTCACGCGGTTCGCCAGGAACATGCGACCGACATCGCCGAACGAGGCGCTGCGCGGAATCGTCGGCGGCTCCGTGCGCATGAGTTCGCCCACTTGCACCGGTTTCGCCGCCGGAGCCGGCACGGGTTGCTCGATCGCCTTCCGCTTCAGCGACTCGCTGTAGATCGACTCGCCTTCGAGGCTCTTCGCCGTGAAATACGCCACCACGCTGCACACCATCAACGGCAGGATGATGTCGTAGCTGAGCGTCATCTCGAACAGCATGATGATCGCCATGAGCGGCGCGTGGCTCGCGGCCGAGAGAAACGCCCCCATGCCCACCATCGCGATCGTGCGCGGATCGACCTCCGCCGCCGGCCACAGCGTCTGCAGCGCCGCGCCGAACAGATAGCCCGCTCCCGCCCCCATGAAGAGCGACGGCGTGAACACACCGCCCGGTGAGCCCGAGCCAAACGAGGCGCACGTCGCGAGCCATTTGCAGACCACGAGCACGAGCAGCACCGACCAGACGTGTTTGCCCTGCAACACATCGACGACCACCGAGTAACCATTGCCGCACACTTCGGGCACCTTCACCGCCAGCACGCCCACGATCAACCCGCCGAGCCCGAGCCGCACCACGATCGGCAAATTGGTGCGCCGGAAAAATCCTTCGGCCACGCGCAAGCTCCGCAGAAACCACGGCGCCAGCGCGCCCACGATCAAGCCGAGCAACACATACGCCACCATCTCCCACGGCGTGTGCATTTCGTAGCTCGGCACGACGTAGAGGTTGCCCGCGTTTGTCATCACCCGCAGCGTCAACGCCGCCGTGACCGCGGAAATGACCAGCGGCCCGAGGCTCTCCATCGCGATCGTGCCGAGGATGATCTCCGCCACGAAAAACGAGCCCGCGATCGGCGCGTTGTAGGCCGACGCGATGCCCGCGGCCGCACCGCACGCGACCAACAAGCGCTGCTTCGGCGCGCTGAGGCCCAGCCAGCGGCCCAACCGCGACGAGACCACGGCGGCGAGTTGGACGAGCGGACCTTCGCGACCGATCGACCCGCCCGAACCGATCGTGAACAACGCCGCCGCGCTCTTCACGAGACTCGCCCGCGCCGGCACGTAGCCGTTGCCGATCACGATCGCCTCCATGTAGTCGGTCGAGGCCTGTTTGCCCGCAAACCGCTGGCCGAGTTTCAAAATCAATCCCGCCACGATGCCGCCCGCCGTCGGCACGAGCACCACCGCCCACGCCGGGATCTGCCGCATCGTCTCGACCACGCCCGCGCGCGAGCCCGTGAGCAGCACGTGCACGCCCTCGGTCAAACTCGTGAACGCCAACGCCGCCAGCGCACCCAGAAATCCCGCCAGCGCAGACCAGAAGAGCGTGATCTGCCACTCGGTCGGCTGGAGCTTCTCCTGCAACCAGAGGCGGCGTGCGAGCAGCTTCATCAACTGCTGCTGGCTGACGTTGAGCAGCCGCTCGAACGACAGCCGCGCGCGCTGCTTTTCCTTGGCCAGCACCTCCTGCTGCGCCGCGGATTGAGCGTCGTCGGGTCGGGGCGGCAGCGGTGGTTGAGAGGAAGACATCGAGCGCCGTCGCCGGAGGGTGAATCAATCCGCCGCGCGACGCCCCGAGGCAATTCACGCCGCCGCGGCGGCGCAAGACGATTGGTGCGCGGGGGCGACTAAGCTCACGTCCGCACTGTAGCGGCGGTCTATGACCGCCGATAGGAACGCCCTTCACGTTCGCCCGGCGGTCATAGACCGCCGCTACAGGACACCGCGACCGCGCAACAGCGGTCCGTGTAGGGGTGTGGTTCGACCAGCCCGCAGGCGCGCGCACCAAGCTCGCCCCTACGGCTCGGCGATAAATGGGTTGGCGTCGCTGCGACGCACACCCAACCTCCGCTCCGTCGTGGCCGCTGCAAAACCCAAAAACCGAAGCCCGAAATCCCAAATCCGCTCTCGTCTGCCTTGGGCGACGATCCGGCTCTTCGCCATGGACGTCGACGGCGTGCTCACCGACGGCACCGTGCGCATCCACTCGAACGGCAACGAATCGAAAAATTTTTCCATCCTCGATGGCATGGGCCTCGTCCGCCTGCGCAAGGGCGGCGTCGCCCTCGCGTGGATTTCGGGGCGTGCCTCCGGCGCGACGACGAATCGCGCGCAGGAGCTGCAAATCCCCCACCTCATTCAAGGCCGCACCGACAAACTCCTCGCATTGCAGGAGCTCGCGCAACAGCTCGGCCTGTCCGCCGCCGAAGTCTGCTACATGGGCGACGACGACATCGACGCGCCCGCGATCGCATGGGCCGGCGTCGGCGTCGCCCCGAAGCAGGCGATGCCCGCGGCGTTGAAAGCCGCCGACTACGTCCCGCCCCGCGAGGCCGGCCACGGCGCCGTGCGCGAAGTGTGTGAACAAATCCTCGCCGCACGCGGTCGGAAGGCAGCCGAGTGAACCACCCTGCCCACCGCTCCTCTCCTTTGTCATCGCGAGGCCCGCAACGCGGGCCGTGGCGATCCAGCTGGATTGCCAGGTCGGTCCGGTGCGCGGTCCTCCTCGCAATGGTCGCCGGATTGAATTTTTCCGCGCGCGCCCAATCCACCACGCGCATCGCGACCGACGTCCCGATCGTGAACTTCCGCCTGCCGACATTCACACCTGAGGGCTTTCGTGAGTGGCTCGTGCGCGGCTCGGAGGCGCGACTCGTCAGCGCCAAGGAAATCGACGTTCGCGAACTCACGTTGACCGTCTTCAGCGGCGATGAGAGCGACCGCATCACCACGATGCTCCTCAGTCCGCTGGCCAAGGTGTTCACCGACACCCAGCTCGCCTCCGGCCCCAACACGATTCGCCTGCTCACCGATACACTCGAAGCCACCGGCGAGCAATGGACCTACGATCACCGGGAGAAAAGGGTTTCCATGCGCAAGAACGTCCGCGTAACGTTCCGCGCCGAACTGAAAAATCTGCTGCAATGACGACACCCCGCCTCGCTCTCCTTCTCGCCACGCTCGCAGGCACGCTGCTCGCACAGAACGCCGAGACTCAACCGACGGTCATCACCAGCGACAGCTACGAGGGTCGCAGCACGGACACCGAGATGATGTCCGACTTCGGCGGCAACGTCGTCGTCACCGGCACCAATCTGAAACTCACCTGCGACCGCCTCGAAGTCGTCGCCTACCGCAGCAAGGACGACCCCACCGCGGTCGTCGCCAAGCTCGAACGCTTCAAATCCCTCGTCGCGACCGGCAACGTCCACATCATCCAAGGCGAACGCGAAGCCGCGTGCGGCAAGGCCGTCGTGCTGCCCGGTGACAACAAGATCACTTTGAGCGATCGCCCCGTCGTCACCGACCGCGCCGCCGGCTGGACCTACACGGGCGACGAAATTCTCCTCCTCCGCGGCGAGCGCCAGGTGCGCGGCACGAACGTGAAGATCGTCGGCCCGCCGGTGAGGGACCTCGGCTTCGACAAGGACAAAAAAGCCGAACCCACCCCGGAGGCGCCGAAGCAGCCGTGAGCAGCGCCCACCCATCGGAGTCACGCCGTCGAAGGTGGAGCGTGTTGACCTCAACGCGCTTTCCGCGAGAGCGAACCGAGCGGCGCGTTGAGGTCAACGCGCTCCACCTCACGCTGCGATCCCTCCTCGCATGAGCACCGCCGTCGCCGCCGACCAGTTCGAGATCCACACCGAAGGTCTCGTGAAGACCTACGGCCAGCGCACCGTCGTGAACGGCGTCAACGTGCGCGTGAAGGCCGGCGAAGTCGTCGGCCTGCTCGGGCCGAACGGCGCGGGCAAGACCACGACGTTCTACATGGTCGTCGGCTTGGTGCCGGCGACCGGCGGCAAGGTCTTCATCAACGGCCAGGACGCCACGCACCTCCGCATGCACCGCCGCGCGCGCCTCGGCGTCGGTTATCTGCCGCAGGAAGCGTCGATCTTCCGCAAGCTCACCGTCGCCGAAAACATCCTCGCGATCGTCGAAACGCTCCGGGGTGTCTCGTCGAAGGACCGCGCTGCACTCGTGAAGCATCACCTCGACGAGTTGAGCATCGGCCACCTCGCGGGCCAGCCGGCCTACACGCTCTCCGGCGGCGAGCGTCGCCGGCTCGAGATCGCACGCGCGCTGGTGACGCGTCCGCGCTTCCTGCTCATGGACGAGCCGTTCGCCGGCGTCGACCCCATCTCCGTCGCGGAGGTGCAGAAGATCATCCTCGAGCTGAAATCGCGCGGCATCGGCGTGCTGATCACCGACCACAACGTCCGCGAGACGCTCCGCATCGTCGACCGCGGCTACATTATCCATCGCGGCAAGGTCATGACGGAGGGCAGCGGCGAGTTCCTTATCAACGATCCGCAGGCCCGCGAGCTGTATCTCGGCAAGGATTTTAATCTTTGAGCTGACAGCGTTCAGGTTTCAGCAGTCAGCTCAGAGATTCCTGAAATCACCGTCTTGCCTCCGCTGGCTGGAGCTGAAAGCTGACGGCTGATCGCTGACCGCTTTTCCCCATGCCCACCAAAGCCATCAACGGCATCACCGTAGCGCACTTCTACGAGACGTATAGGACCAAGCTCCAGCTCGAGCTGCTCACGGGTGAGGAAGGCATGCACCGCCTCATCAAGGAGGGTTCGATCAACCGTCCCTCGCTCGCGCTCACGGGGTTCTTCAAATATTTCGCGATGAAGCGCATTCAGGTGCTCGGCGCCGCCGAGATGACCTTCCTGAAAACGCTCTCGCAGCGCCAGCAGATCGAAATCTTCGGCGAGATGGTGAAGCGCGGCATCCCCTGCCTCGTGCTCACCCGCAACTACACCGCCACGCACCCGATGCTCGCGGTCTCGCAGGAAATGCACCTGCCGATCTTCCGCACGCCGCTCATCACGATGAATTTCGTGAACGCCGCCACGCTGTGCGTCGACAACGAGTTCGCTCCCTCCGGCACCGAGCACGCGACGACGCTCGATATCAAAGGCATCGGCGTGATGATCCGCGGCGACTCCGGCATCGGCAAATCCGAGTGCGCCCTCGCGCTCATCGAGCGCGGCCACTCGCTCGTCGCCGATGACCTCACGTGCATCCGCCTCGTCGACGAACGTGAACTCACCGCCAGCTCGCGCGATCTCAATCGCGGCTACATGGAGTGCCGTGGCATCGGCATCATCAACATCGCCGAAATGTTCGGCGTGAAAAGCATCCGCCTCGACAAGCGCATCGACCTCGTCGTTTCGCTGAAGGAGTGGAGCCCCGAAGTCGTCGAGGAGCGCACGGGCCTTGAGGAAAATTTCTACGAAATCCTCGGCATCAAGGTCCCGCACATCGAATTCTACGTGCGCCCCGGCCGCGACATCGCCCGCCTCATCGAAGTCGCCGCGATGGTGCAGGCCCTGAAAAAGATGGGCCACGATCCCGCCAAGGATTTCAACGACCGCCTCATCGCGCACATGCAGGAACAGGCCGCACAGAAGACCACGTCGCACCGCATCTCCGCCGCGCAGACACCGCTGCCGCAGGAATTCCAGGAAGACGAGCCGCCGCCGGAAAACCCGAGCTGAGCGCGCAGCGGCGGCTTCGTGCCCCCAAAGTAGCGGGCGCATACAGCTCCCCGGTTTTAACCGAAATAGCCCCCACCGGAGCGGGAAGCT
>JAEYUW010000036.1 GCA_023432225.1 Verrucomicrobiota bacterium | reverse complement strand
CGGTGCCGATCTGCGACGGACACGACAGCGCCGTCACGACCATCAACATCGAACTCGCCCGCCACGGCATCGAGGTCATCTACCTCGGCTACCACCAGTCGGCCACGACCATCGCCCGCGCCGCGATTCAGGAAGACGCCAACGTCGTCGGCCTCAGCTCCTACAACGGCGGCCACATCGTCTTCTTCAAGGAAGTCGTCGACCAACTGAAAGCGCGCGGCTCGGGCGACATTCCCGTCTTCGGTGGCGGCGGCGGCACGATCACGCCCGCCGACGAACGCGTCATGAAACGCCAGGGCACCGACCGCATCTTTTTCGCCGGCACGCCGCTCGACGACATCATGGCGCTCATCAAGCGCGAGTATGCGCGCGACGCGAAACCGAACGCCAAATTCCGCGGCGACCGCGCCCTCGCCCGCGCCATCACGATCGCGGAAACCGCCGCCTTCTCCGGCCAACCCCATCGCCCATCGCCCCGCGCCCTTCACCCCGGACGAAAGAACGCTGCGCGTGCTTTCGTGCTCGGCATCGCCGGCCCCGGCGGCGCGGGCAAGTCCACGCTGATCGACGAACTCACCTCGCGCTTCCTCCAGCGCGTGCCCACCGGCCGCATCGCCATCCTCGCCAACGATCCGTCGCACCCCGATTCGCACGGTGCGATCCTCGGCGACCGCGTGAGCGCGATCTACGCGCAGGACGACCGCGTGTTCTTCCGCTCGATGGCCACGCGCGGCAGCCTCACCGGCCTCAGCGCCGCCGCACCCGCCGCGATCGACATCCTGAAGGCTTCCGGCGTTTTCGACCTCATTCTCGTCGAGTCCGTCGGCGTCGGCCAGGAAAGCGATCCGTTCGGCGTCTTCGGTGGCGGGAAAAAACTGGTCGACGCCACACTCTTCGTGCTCGCGCCCTATTACGGCGGCCGCATCCAGCTCCAAAAAATCGCGCTCCTCAACGGCGCCGATTTCGTCGCGTTGAACAAATGCGACCACCCGATGGCGCACACCGCCAAGGCCGAGATCCAGGCGCGCCTCGATCAAAACGGCAAAGGCCAGACGCTCCACACGACGACCGCCGCGAAGCATTTCGACGCCGGCGTGAGCGCTCTCTTCGACGCCATCGCCACCCGCGCCAACCTCGCCCTCTCCACCGGCGGCGAACCCGCCTGCCAGCTCAAACTCGCATGAGCAATGAACGACGCAACGCGGTAGGGGCCGTTGCCCTCAACGAGCCTCAGGGCGCTTGAGGGCAAGCGCCCCTACCGAATACGCCGCGCCTACACGCCGTCGCTCAGCTCTCAACGCTCAACTTTCTCATTCCCACGCATGAGCTCCCTCGGTCGCATCGCCGACTCCGTCGACACCTACAACGCCTTCGTCCGCTCCGAAGTTCAGCGCGCGCGCACCGACGCCGCCTACGCCGCCGACCTCCGCGCGAAGTGGGAGAAAATCCGCGCGAGCGTCGACCACACCACCTCGCCCACTGGCACGAAAATCCCGCGCCTCGCGCTCCCCGACACCGACGAGCCCGGCGCGATCGCCGACTACCTCCTCGGTCAAGGCCTGCCCGGTCAGTTCCCCTACGCTACCGCCGCGTATCGCGAAATGTATCTCGACCGCGAGGTGGAGCGCGTTGACCCCAACGCACTCAAAGCCTCGCCCCCGAGCGAGAGTTCCACGCGCGTTGAGGTCAACGCGCGCCACCCCAAGGCCTCCGCTTCCACCACTCCCGCCGCGTCCGCCGGCGAAGAACCCATGCGCCTCTTCGCCGGCCTCGGCCTCGCGGAGGACACCAACGCGCGCTTCAAATACCTTTCGCGAAACCAGAAGAGCATCCGCCTCTCGACCGCGTTCGACGGCCCCACGCTCTACGGCCTCGACTCCGACCACGATGGCGTGCTCGGCAAGGTCGGCGAAGGCGGCGTCGCGATCGACACGGTCGAGGACATGCAGCGGCTCTTCGCCGGCTTCGACCTCACGCGCAAGGACGCCTCCGTCTCCATGACGATGAACGCGCCCGCGCCGATCATCCTCGCGATGTTCATCGCCGCCGCGAAACGCCGCTTCGGCGCCGACTGCGTGCCGAATCTCCGCGGCACGATCCAAGCCGACATGCTCAAGGAAGTGCAGGCGCAGAACGAAGTCATCTTCCCCATCGACGCCTCGCTCCGCTTCCTCGGCGACATGATGGAGTGGTGCGTGCCCAACATGCCGCGCTGGTATCCCGTCTCGATCTCCGGTTACCACATCGCCGAAGCCGGCGCGACGCCCGTGCAGCAAGCCGCGTTCACGCTCTCGAACGGCTTCACCTACGTCGAGCTGCTCAAGCAGCGCGGCGCCGACGTGAACCTGTTTGGCCCGCGCCTCTCGTTCTTCTTGGACTGCGGCCTCGACGTCGAATACCTCGTGCTCGGCCGCGTCTGCCGCCGCATCTGGGCCATCGCGATGCGCGACGTTTTCGGCGCCGACGCGAAGGCGCAAATCCTCAAGCTGCACACGCAGACCTCCGGCCGCTCGCTCATCGCCGCGGAGTTTCAGAACAACCTCACGCGCACCGCCGTCGAGTTGATGCTGGCCTACATGAATTACACCAACTCGTGCCACTCCAACTCCGCCGACGAGCCGTTCACGACGCCGACCGAGAAATACGCGCTCCTCGCCTCGCACGGCCAGTCGATCATCCTCGAGGAATCCGGCGTGTTTAAGCACATGATGAACATGTTCGGCGGCGCGCCCGGCCTGCTCGCGCTCGAGCGCCAAGTCGAGAAAGGCATCCTCGATGTCTTCCGCGAGATGGACACGCTCGGCGGCGTCATTGCCGCGATGGAGCAGCGCTACCAGCGCAGCAAAATCCAGGAAGCCGGCCACGCCTACGAGAAACAAATCTACGCGCACCAGCGACCGATCATCGGCCTCAACAAATACGTCTCCGACGAAGCGCACCCAAACGTCCCCCTCGCCCGCACGCCGCCGAAGAAGCAACGCCTGCAAGTCGAGCGCCTGAAAACCTTCAAGAAGAAGCACGCCAAGAAGGCGCCGGACGCCCTGCAACGCCTCGAAAACGTCGCCCGCAACGGCGGCAACGTCTTCGGTGAACTCGTGCACACCGTCGAAGTTTGCTCCCTCGGCCAAATCACGGCATGTCTCACCGGCGTGGTCGGAAAATTCCGACCGATGGTATGACCCTCACATGAATTTTGAGAAACTACAGAGCTTAACGAATTGGCTTCATCTGGTATCCCTCACAGAAAGCGCAAGCAGACATCTCACGGTCATTGTTTCACCATCTGCGAAGCTGATGCCGCGACAGATTCTTGGGAAACACGTGGACGAGTTGCTGGGCACGCCTGTCGAACCTGAGCCTGTCGAACGCTACGAACTTGGCTGGACGCACTACCTCTACTTCAGCTCTTGCGACGAATCGCACGCCGGAACCATTGCCTCGGATGTGTTTCAAGGCGGTCCGATTAGACAGTATTCGAAATCCCAACTGCTCGACCGACTAGAACAGTTGGTAGTCAGCACAGAGATTCTACCGGCGAAGCCTCAGCATTTTGGAATCTATTGCCTCGACCACATTGTCGATGTCCTCGCCTACGAAGCTCCCAAAGTTCGTTACCTAGGGAAGTTCGTCTCGTGAAACCCACCGCCCCTTCCCCCACTCCCGCGCTCCTCGACCGCTGCAATGAAATCGCGCAGCAGGAAGCCACGTTGCGCGAGGGCGGCGGCGCGGCGGGGCAGGAGCGTCAGCACAAGCTCGGGCGCCTCTTCGTGCGCGAGCGCATCGCGGCGCTGATCGATTCGCCGGACTCGTTCCTCGAGGTCGGGCTCTGGGCGGCACACGGCATGTATCGCGAGTGGGGCGCGTTCCCCGGCGCGGGCGTCGTCACGGGCATCGGCGACATCGCCGGCCATCCGTGCATGATCGTCGCCAACGACGCCACCGTGAAGGCCGGCGCATTCGTCCCGATGACGTGCAAGAAAGTCCTCCGCGCGCAGCGCATCGCCTTCGAGTGCAATCTACCGCTCGTCTATCTCGTGGACTCCTCCGGCGTGTTTCTGCCGATGCAGGACGAAATCTTCCCCGACGAGGACGACTTCGGCCGCATCTTCCGCAACAACGCCGTCATCTCCGCCGCCGGCATCCCTCAATACGCCGCCATCATGGGCAACTGCGTCGCGGGCGGCGCGTATCTCCCCGTGCTCTGCGACAAAATTCTCATGACCGAGGGCAGCGGCCTCTACCTCGCCGGCCCGCAGCTCGTGAAAGCCGCCATCGGCCAGGAAACCGACACCGAGACGCTCGGCGGCGCCGCGATGCACGCAGAGATTTCCGGCACGGTGGATTTCAAGGAGAAGGACGATCCGGCGGCGCTCAGGCGGCTGCGGAGCCTCATCGGGCTGCTGCCCGCTGAGGCGAGCGATCAGCGATCAGCGGTCAGCGATCAGCTCAAGACGGAGTTTCCGGCTTCGAAGATTTATGAATTGGTGAGCGTCGACGGCCGCAAGGAATACGACGTGCGCGACGTCATCCGCTGCCTCGTGGACGCCGGTTCGCTCGACGAATACAAGGCCGACTACGGCAAGAGCATCGTCTGCGCTTTCGCGCGCCTCGGCGGCCGCCCCATCGGCATCGTCGCCAACCAGCGCATGCGCGTGCAGTCGAAAGCCGCCGGCGCGGCCGGCCTGCAGATGCCGGGCGTCATCTACGCCGACAGCGCCGACAAGGGCGCGCGGTTCATCCTGGACTGCAACCAGACGCGCGTGCCGCTGCTGTTCCTGCAGGACGTGTCGGGCTTCATGGTCGGCAAAGACGCCGAGCAGAGCGGCATCATCCGCAGTGGCGCGAAAATGGTGAACGCGCTCAGCAACTCCACCGTGCCGAAGATCACCGTCATCACCGGCGGCTCGTTCGGCGCCGGCAACTACGCGATGTGCGGCAAGGCCTTCGACCCGCGCTTCATCTTCTCGTGGCCGCACGGCAAATACGCCGTCATGGGCGCCGCGCAGGCGAGCGACGTCGTGTTCAACATCCTCGCGAAATCCGGCAAGGCCGAGCGCACGAAGGAAGAGCTCGACGCGCTCCGCGCCCAAGTGAAGGCCGGCTACGTTGAGCAAACCGACATCCGCTACGGTGCGGCGCGCGGCTGGGTCGATGCGCTCATCCAGCCGCATCAGACGCGCGACACGCTCATCCGCGCCTTCGAGTTGGCGTGCCGGCCAGCGCCGAGTGCCAGCTTCCACACGGGCGTGCTTCAGGTGTGATACGCCGCACCTGAGCTTCTTTTTTTGGCACAGGCTCCCGGGAACCTGTGCACCTCCTCACTCCAGCACCCCGTTCAAGCCCGACGATGCACGACCGTGTGCAGCTCGGTCGGCGTAAGCTGAATTTCCCCGCGCTGCGGGTCGACGAACACCGCGCCGCTGTCCGTGAGGATGAGCACCACGCTGTGCGCCGGACGCCGCCGTGTCCGCGGATCGACCTTTGCATTGTCGGGCGTATACCAGACGGCGACGATGGCCGGGCGGTCCGCCTGCTCGCGTTCGTGCCATTGATCGACCATCAGTTCGGCCGCCGCGTTGCCTAGGAAAAGGTCCGTAAAAGCGGTGCAGTTGAAGCCTTCGCGCCAGCCGCTGTCTCCGCGAAGCTCATTCACCGGAACATCCTTGCGCGAGAGGTCCTGCCGGAACCGTTGCAGAAAGCCGACGATCCAGCTGTGCCGCACCAAAGCGTAGCGGTCGGCACTGAACGTGACCGGCACTGGCGCGCGCCCCGCCATCGCGCGATCGGTCTCGCGCAACAGCACGACGCGATCGATCACCTTGCCGGTGGTCATTCGCCCCGCCCACGCGTGAGACGGCAGCGCCAGGGCTGCCATCGCGATAACAACAATCACACGCCACGACGGGATGACTAATCCCATCGGGCGCGAGAGATTCCATTCACAACCGCATGTCTTCATGACGACCGTGCCTTTCGGCTCTGACGCCGCGAAGTGAAGCGCGCCGCACTGTATAAACCTTCCTTTCACAAACTCGTTTGGCCCGACAAAAATTTCGGGCAGTAGCCCTCACGGCGGACTCAGAAATTTTTGCCGCCGGGCGCGAAATCTACCATCGGGAATTCGAGTGATTTTCCGCGTAGATTTTGCCGTGCAAGATATGCGCATCGCGCCAGCGGAATTTGTCCCCGCCGCATCGGGCATTTCCCGCAGCCGCGCCCCAGCGTTGTGTATGTGGCGCAGGTGAATGCGTCTTCCGCCCGAGCACCGGGCTCGCGACGGCATGACCGCGTGACGCCGAACCTTCGATTCCCCCTCCAAAAAAGCGGAGGCCGCGCACCCCTGCGCGGCCTCCTATGACAACGGACCTGTCAGTCCTATAAAATGAAAGGGAGAATGAAGGTGATTCGGATGGTTCGCTGGGTTCGTTTCGGCTGCTTAGCGCATCGCGACCGTCTTCGCGTTGGTGTTGCCGGCCATCGCCATCATTTGGTGGAAGCCACCGGTGTTCGCGCTGTAGGCGGCGACGATCACGCCGACGATGTTCTTCTCGTTCACGGAAACCGCATCCGGCTCGTCGTTGTTGACGCCTTGGACAACGTAGCCGCGGCGATCTTCGTCGATCACGCTGTGGGCGACGAGGCCGCCGTTGGCTTTGCGATAGACGAGGGTCATGCCCTTCTTGATGTCGTCGTAGGCGATTTCCTTGACGACGACCGCGGTGCCCGGCGCGTAGAGCGGCTCCATCGAGTGGCCGATGCCCCAGAGCGCGGTGCCGCCGTTATCCTGCGCGATCTTCTCGGCCAGCTTCATTTCCTGGCCCTTGTCGACAATGACGGGCGCCGGGGTGTTCTGGGCGATCTTCGCGAGCAGGCGTGAGCTCTTGATGCCCGCTTGGGCGGAAAAGGTGGTCGCGACGACCGCGAGGGTGAGCGCGGCGTAGCGGAGGAGGGTGCGGGTCGTTGTCATGCGACCAGCGTGCCCGAAAACGCGAAATCCAATTATCCGTGCCCCTACGCGACCCGGCCTCGCATTTTGCGCTAGGGTGTTTCCTTGCCGACCCCCGGGAGACTCCGCCTGGATTTCCGGGAGCGCCCACTATCCGAAACATTTCGCTCAAATTGGGCGTTCCGGGGCCGATAAACGGCGGCCAATTGTAACCCGTTCTGAAGTCGGGCAGTTGCTTGCCGATGTAGGAAGTAACGCTACGATGCCGACCATGATCCGAGCCCTTTACGCGGAAGACGACCCCAACGTCGCCGGCATCGTGCGCAGCTACGTCGAGCATTTTGCGCCAGATTGGCAGCTTGAGATCGTCCCCAACGGCACCCGCTGCCTCGAACGCATGGCCGTCGGGGGTTACGACATCCTGCTGCTCGACTTGGTCCTCCCCGACACCGACGGTCTGCAGATTCTTGGCGAACTCGCCCGGCGCAACGACCCCACGCCCGTCGTGATGGTCACCGGCCACGGCCAGACCGAACTCGCCGTCCGCGCGCTGCGCGCCGGCGCCGCCGACTGTGTCGACAAGACCTCGCCGCAATTTCTCCAACTCGTCGACATCGTGAAACGCGTGCAGGCGCGCCACGCCGAGGCGCGCGCGAAGCGGCCCGCCACCGCCTCGGTGCCGGGTCGCCACGCGGTGGTCCTGGTCGAAGGCTCCGTCGCCCTCGCTGGCAGCATTCGCGAATTTTTCGCGGCGCATGCGCCGCAATTCGAACTCACCGTGCTCGGGACCACGAACGAGCTGAACCACTTCTTCTCACTCGGCGCCCCGGCGAGCGCGGTGATCATCGGCCCCACCCCGCACCAGAACAAACCGCTTGAAGTGCTGCGGCAGTTCCACTCCAACGCCGCCCAGTTGCCCGCGGTGCTCGTCTCCGCGCGCAACGACGGCGAAACCGCCATCGCCGCCTTCAAGCTCGGCGCGCAGGACTTCATTCTCCAAAAGCCCGACTACCTCACGGAGGTCGTCTTCTCGCTCAACAGCATCCTGCGCCGCGCCGAAATCGAGCGGCACAACGCGCAGCTGCAGAAGGAGCTCGAGACGCTCAACCGCTCACTCGAAGCCCAAGTCATCGCCCGCACCCGCGAACTCCAAGCGCTCTCACTGCGACTGCTCCGCATCCAGGAAGATGAACGCCGCGCCATCGCGCGCGAGCTGCACGACGAGATCGGGCAGCTCCTCACCGGCCTGAAGCTCCAGCTCGACGCCGGCCTGAAGACCGCCGGCGAATCGCCGCTCCGCGCGCACTTCAGCGAAGCGCACGCGACCGCGAGCAGCCTTCTCGAACACGTCCGCATCCTCACGCAGCGATACCGCCCGCGCGTCCTCGACGATCTCGGCCTTCAGCCGGCGATCGAGTGGCATTTGAAGCAGTTCACCCGGCAGACCGGCATCGACGTCGATTTCGCCGCCGACCTGCCCGCCGGACGCCTGCCCGGTGAGCTCGAGACCGTCGTCTATCGCATCGTGCAGGAAGCACTCACCAACGCCGCCCGCCACGCGCAGACGAAACAGGCCGCCGTGGCGATCACGCATCAAGACAAACAACTCATCGTCGAAATCTCCGATCGCGGTCACGGCTTCGACGTCACGCGAGCGCTCGCCCGCACGGACTCACTCGGCCTCGCCGGTTTGCGCGAACGCGTGAACCTCGCCGGCGGCCGCATCGAAATTCACTCCGCCATCGGTCAGGGCACCCGCATCACCGCGGAGTTCCCGCTGCCGAGCGCCGACTCCGGAGCCCCTCTCGCATGACCACCGTAATTCTCGCCGACGATCACGAAATCGTCCGCCGCGGTGTGCGCAGCGTGCTACAGGCCGATGGCCGCTTCAACGTCGTCGCCGAAACGGCCGACGGCCTCTCGGCCGTGCAACTCGCCGAAAAGCACAAGCCGCAACTGATGTTCCTCGACCTGTCGCTGCCGCGGCTGCACGGCCTGGAGGCGCTCCGCCAGATTCGCATCTGCAGCCCGAACACGAAAGTCCTCATTCTCTCGATGCACAACGACGAGCCCTACGTGATCGAAGCGCTCCGCAGCGGCGCATCGGCCTACATTCTCAAAGGCTCCGAATCGGAGGAAATCGTGAAAGCCACGCAGGAAGTTCTCGCCGGCCGCCGCTTCCTCAGCGCGCCGCTCACCGAATGGGCAATCACTGCGCTCGCCGTGAAGACGCCCGACTCCAGTGATCCCTACAACACGCTCTCCCCGCGCGAGCGCGAAGTGATGCAACTCGCCGCCGAAGGACTCGGTGCCGCCGAGATCGCCGAAAAACTCTTCATCAGCGCCCGCACGGCCGAGACGCATCGCGCCAACCTGATGCGCAAATTGAATCTGCAAACGCAGACCGATCTCGTGCGCTACGCCATCCGCCGCGGCCTGATCCAAGCCTGAGCGAAGCGAGGGCCTCACAGCGAGACCCGACACGACGCACGCGCGAACGACGATTCGCGACGGCCGAAAACAAAAGC
Source organism: Verrucomicrobiota bacterium (assembly GCA_023432225.1). Lineage (GTDB taxonomy): Bacteria > Verrucomicrobiota > Verrucomicrobiia > Opitutales > Opitutaceae > Didemnitutus. Next base: position 286,242 of record JAEYUW010000036.1, on the reverse strand, counting down.
GGCGCCGGTTATGGCGCCGCTTGAAAAACGATCGAGTTGAAAGCGAGGTCGCTCAGACTTGCGGACCGCCTTGCGCGAGGTTGCGCGCGCGGAGGCGGAGACCGTTGAGGCGGATGAAGCCGGTGGCGTCGCTCTGGTTATACCAGCTCTTCACGCCTTCCATCGACGCGATCTTGTCGTCGTAGAGGGAATACTTCGATTTGCGGCCGCAGGTGATGATGTTGCCCTTGTAGAGCTTCAGGCGAACGGTGCCGGTGACGAATTTCTGGCTCTCGTCGACCATGGCTTGGAGCATCTCGCGCTCAGGCGCGAACCAGAAGCCGTTGTAGACGAGCTCGGCATACTTCGGGATGAAGCTGTCGCGGATGTGGAGCACTTCGCGGTCGAGCGTGAGCGACTCCACCTGGCGGTGCGCCTGCATGAGGATCGTGCCGCCCGGAGTCTCGTAGACGCCGCGGGACTTCATGCCGACGAAGCGATTCTCGACGAGGTCGACGCGACCGATGCCGTGCTTGCCACCGAGCTTATTCAGCGTCTTGAGCACGCCGCCCGGAGTCATTTTCTTCCCGTTCACGGCGACGCAGTCGCCCTTCACGAAATCGAGTTCGACGTATTCGGCCTTATCGGGCGCGTCTTCCGGAGCGACCGAGAGTTTGAACATCGCCTTGTTCTCCTTGGTCGTCGGGTCGAACCACGGATCCTCGAGGATGCCGGCTTCGTAGGAGATGTGGAGAAGGTTGCGGTCCATCGAATAGGGCTTCTTGAGCGAGGCCTCGACGGGGATGTTGTGCTCGGCGCAATACGCGATCATCTCGGCGCGACCGGGGAATTTCTCGCGGTAGCTCTCGAGCTTCCACGGCGCGATGATGTTCAGGTGCGGCGCGAGCGCCATGTAGGTGAGCTCGAAGCGGCACTGGTCGTTGCCCTTGCCGGTGGCGCCGTGCGCGACGGTGTCGGCTTTTTCCTTCTTCGCGATTTCGATCTGCGCCTTCGCGATGAGCGGGCGCGCGATCGAGGTGCCGAGGTAGTATTGGCCCTCGTAAATCGCGTTGGCGCGGATCATCGGGTAGATGAAGTCGCGGGCAAACTCTTCGACGAGGTCGAGCGTGTAGTGCTTGGAGGCGCCGGTCTTCTTCGCCTTCGCGGGCAGGCCCTTGAGTTCCTCCTCCTGGCCGATATCGGCTGCGAACGTGACGATCTCGGCGTCGTAGGTTTCGCGGAGCCACTTGACGATGACGGAGGTGTCGAGACCTCCGGAGTAAGCGAGCACGATCTTCATGGTAGAGCGCGCAGTGTGAGACCGGGCGCGCCGCACTCGCAAAATAAAAATAGGTCAATTTTCGCCGGCGCGTTTCACGGAGCTTTGACCCTTGGCCGCTCGCGCGCCGAGGCGGTCAGCTGCATAGTTTCGGCAACCCCAAGACCTGTCATGAGCACGCTCCCCCACGTCCGCTCGCGCCGCCTTGGTCGCGGCTTCACCCTCGTCGAAATCATGATCGTCGTCGTCATCATCGGCCTGCTCGCCGCGCTGGCGATCCCCGCGATGGCACGCGTGCAACGCGCGGCGCAAAACGTCCGCGTCGCGAATGATTTTCGGGTGTTCGCGCAGGCCTTCGAAACCTACGCGCTGCAAAACGGCTTCTGGCCGAACAATGCCGGCAGCGGCGCCGTGCCGACTTCGCCGGTATCCATGGCCGGTGATTTCAAAAGGAGCGTCTGGCAGGCAACGACCACGATTGGCGGCCGCTGGAACTGGGATCGCAACCTGGGCAGCGTCGCGGCGGGCATCTCGATCGCCGGACTGACGTGCACCGACGCGCAGCTGGAGGAAATCGACGCCAAGCTCGACGACGGCAACCTGGCCACCGGTCGCTTCCAGAAAGTGCAGTCGAACCGCGTGACGCTGATTCTCGAGCAGTGACGGAGCGGTTGGGCCGGCTTCAGCCGGCCCAATTCGAGATTCGTTCGCGGCCCCAACTCGCGAGCGTGGGGCTCAACCGGGCCGGTCACAGACCGGCCCTACTTCACGCGCGCGAGCGCGCGGCGGCCAGCGTGGCCATGATCGCCTTCTGCACGTGCAGGCGATTTTCCGCTTCGTCGAAGATGATGCAGCGTGGGTTGTCGAGGACCGCTTGCTCCACTTCTTCGCCAGCATGCGCCGGGAGACAGTGCATGAAATACGCGTCGGGCTTGGCGGCGGCGAAGAGCTTCGCGGTCACCTGATACGGCGACATCACACGGATGCGTTCCTTCGTTTCCTCCTCCTTGCCCATCGATACCCACACATCGGTGTAGACGACGTCGGCGTCCTTCACCGCCTCGTAGGGATCGGTGGTGAAGTGGTAATTCTTCGGCAGGCCATCCTTCGCGAGCTGCGCATCGATGTCGGCGCCGGGCGCGAATTGCGCGGGGCCCGCGAGGCTGATCTTCATGCCGAAGAGCGCCGCGCCCAGTATCCACGAATAGGCCATGTTGCACGCCGTGTCGCCGAGGAACGCGATCTTGCGGCCCTTGAGCGAGGCGAAGCGATCGCCGTGGCCGGCCCAGCGCTCGGTCATCGTGAACGCATCGGTGTAGATCTGGCACGGGTGCAGGAAATCCGTCAGCGCGTTCACGATCGGGATCGTGCCTGCGGCGGCGAGCCGCTCGACTTCGCTCTGCTCGTAGGTGCGAACGATCAGACCATGCACGAAACGCGAGAGCACTTTCGCGGTATCCTCGACCGACTCGCCGCGACCGATCTGGATGTCGTTGCGGTTAAGGAAAAGCGGATTGCCGCCGAGCTCATGGATGCCGACCTCGAATGACACGCGCGTGCGCGTGCTGCTCTTCGAAAAAATCAGCGCCCACGTCTGGCCGGCGAGCGGCTTCTCGTGCGTGCCACGCTCGCGCTTGAGCCGCGCGGCGAGGTCGAAAATCTGCGCAACTTCGGCGCGGGTGAAATCGGTGTCCTTGAGGAAGTGACGCGTAGGCATCAGGCAGTTTCCTTTTTCTTGAGTGCGCCACGGATAATCTCCGTCGCGAGCGTGAGGTGCTCGGACGTGGCGATAAGCGGCGGGAGCAAGCGGATGGTGTTCAGGCCGGCGGTCGGGCAGAGCAAGCCGCCTTCGCGCAAGAGCGGCAAATACGGCGCCGGCTCTCCGGCGAGCCGGAGACCAAGCATGTAGCCGCGCCCGCTGACGCCGAGAACTTGCTTCGGAAACTCTTGCGCGAGTTGCTCGAGCTGGGTCTTCCACTGCGCGCCATTCACGGCGACCTTGCGCACGAGATCCTCGCGCTCGATCACGTCGAGCACCGCGAGCGCGGCAGCGCAAGCGAGCGGCGAACCACCGAAGGTCGTGCCGTGCGAACCGGGAGTGAAGAGTTCGGCGTGTTTTTCCGCGCACCAGATGCCGCCCATCGGGTAGCCGTTCGCGATGCCCTTCGCCATGCCGATGACGTCGGCGCGGACGCCAGAATGCTGGAACGCGTAGAACGTGCCGGTGCGGCCGAAGCCGCACTGCACCTCGTCGAGCATAAGCAGCAGGTTGTGCTTGTCGCACAGCTGGCGCAGGCCCCAAAGGAACTCGTCCGTGCACATCGTCACGCCGCCTTCGCCCTGCACCGTCTCGATCATGATCGCGGCGGTCTGGTCATCGATCAGGTCGGCGAAGCTCTGCACATTGTTGATCTCGCCGGCGGCAAAGCCAGGCACGAGCGGGCGGAAGCCTTTTTGGATTTTCTCCTGCGGCGTCGCGCTCATGCCGCCGTAGGTGCGGCCGTGAAACGCGTTCTTCGCGACGAGGATCTTGTAGCACTTGCCCTCCTCGCCCGACTTCCGGATGCCGTGCAGGCGCGAGAGCTTGATCATCGCCTCGTTCGCCTCCGTGCCAGAATTGCAGAGATAGACGCGGCCCGGTCCGGCTTGCTGCACGATGCGACGCGCGAGTTCGCCGTAGTTCGGATTGCGATAGAGATTGCTGCAGTGGATCAACTCGCCGGCCTGGCGCCGGATCGCTTCGACCCAGACCGGGTGGCAGTGACCGAGCGCGTTGACCGCGATGCCCGAGGCGAAATCGAGATACTTCTTGCCGGTGTCGTCCCACGCCCAGACGCCCTCTCCTCGCACGAGGGTGAGCGGGGCCTTGGCGTAGTTTTTCATCACATACGCGTCGTAGAGCTCAGCGGCGTTGGTGCGGACGATGGAAGGAGCGTTCATCTAATTGCGGAGTGTGGATTGCGGAATGCGGATTGAAGTAAGCGAGACGCGGAGCTTCTGAAACTATTCCGCAATCCGCACTCCGAAATCCGCAATCGACCAGTTCAGCCGTGCACAATTTCTGTGCCCACGCCCTTGTCGGTGAAAATTTCGAGCAGCAAGCTGTGCGGCATGCGGCCGTCGATGAAGTGGACGCGCTGCACGCCTTCCTGGAGCGCGCGGACGGCGCTCGCGACCTTCGGGCGCATGCCCTTGTCGATGACGCCCTTCTTTTTCAGGCCGTCGACGTCGCCGATTTTCAGAGTGGAGATGAGTGTGCTCGGATCCTTCGGATCGGAGAGCAGGCCGGGCACGTCGCTCATGTAGACAAGGCGACGTGCGCGCAGCGCGGCGGCCACGCGGCCCGCGGCGGTGTCGGCGTTGATGTTGTAAGGCTTGCCGTCGTAACCCTCCGCGACCGGTGAGATCACGGGCATGAAGCCGTCCGAAATTTCCTTTTTGATCAGCTTCACCTTCACCTCGGTCGGATCACCGACGAAGCCGAGATCGACCGGATTGCCGTCATCGTCGACGCCGAGCTTCTGACAGACCAGCACGCTGTCGCCGGGCAGTCCCTTCGGGCGCGCCTTCACGGAGGAGAGCGTGTCGCACACTTCCCTGTTCACGATCTCGTCGAGCGTCTTCTTCACGATCGCGATCGTGGCTTCGTCGGTCACGCGCAGGCCGTTGACGAAATTCGCTTTCAGGCCCGAGGCGTCCATCGCCTTGCTGATCGCCTTACCGCCGCCGTGCACGACGACGACGTTGATGCCGACTGCGGCAAGAAACGCGATGTCCGCGGCGACGCGGGTGCGCGCCGCCGGATCCGGATCGTCCATGAAGCTGCCGCCGTATTTCACGACGAACGTGGACCCGCGGAAGTCCTGGATGTAGGGGAGCGCTTCAAGCAGCACGCGCGCTTTGGCAATGATCTCTTCGACTTTGGGCGAGGTCATTGCGTGAGGGAGAGAAGGTGACCAGTGGTCATCGATGGGTGACGGCGGAAATTTTTCTGCACTCAACGCGCGGCGATTTCACTAAAAAAATGAGCAGGACGTCGCGGTGAAACACCGAGTGCGGACGGGCGGGATTTGTAGGGCCGGCTTCAGCCGGCCCAGATCGGATGCTCGTTCGATTGCTGCAACGGCGAGTAACGTCGAACAGGGCCGGCTGAAGCCGGCCCTGCTGTTCACTCGCTCTTGTTGTAGTTGACGTAACCTTCCGTGAGGTCGGTCGCGAGGAGGCGGTAGCCGGCTTTGCCGAGGTGCAGATCGATCGTGATGGTGAAACGACGCTGTTTCACGATCTCCTTCCACTTCGGTTTCAGCTCGGGGTGCGGCTTGCCGGCGGTCATGGCGGGCGTGTCGTTGTAGCGGATATCGAGCTTGGCTTCGACGAGCTTCGCACCCGAGTAACCCGCGGCATCGGCCAAACGGCCCCAGTTCGGGTCCTCGCCATACCACGACGACTTCACGAGCAGAGAATTGCCGATGGCGCGCGCGCACTTCTCAGCGTCCTCGGCGGACGCGGCGCCTTGCACCTTCACTTCGATGACCTTGGTGATCTTCTCACCGTCGGAGACGATCTTGTCGGCGAGGATGTCGCAGGCTTTCCAAACGGCCTCGGCGAAGAGGACGCGGAGTTCGCGCGGGCTCTTGTCGCCGACGGAGACGCCGGAGTGGCCGTTCGCGAGCATGATGACGGTATCGTTCGTGCTCATGTCGCCGTCGACCGTGATGCAGTTGAACGTGCCGTTGACCGCCTCGGTGAGCGTCTTCTGGAGGAAGCTGCGCGGAACAGAAAAATCGGTCGCGAGGAACGCGAGCATCGTCGCCATGTTCGGCTGGATCATGCCGGCGCCCTTGGCGAAGCCGGCGACGGTGTGCTTCTTGCCGTCGTAGGTGAATGAGACCGTGACGGTCTTGGCCTTCGTGTCGGAAGTGAGAATGGCGTCGGCGGCCTTCTTACCGTGCGCGGGGGTGCGGCCTTTTTCGGTGACGGCGCGCTCGAGGCCCTTGATCACGCGGTCCATCGGCAGCGGCTGGCCGATGCGGCCGGTCGAGCAGACGAAGAACGCGTGCGGCTTCTGGTTGAGGGAGGCGGCGGCGCGCTGCGCCATCGTGTTCGCGTCCTTCAAACCTTCGGGGCCGGTGCAGGCGTTGGCGTTGCCGGAATTCGCGATGAACCCGTGGAACGGACCGCCTTCCTCGAGATTCTTTTGGCACAACAGCACCGGCGCGGCTTTGACCGCGTTCTTGGTGAACGTGCCGGCGGCCGTGCACGGACGCAGCGAATAGACCAGAGCGAGGTCGAGTCGCTTGAGGTCGTTCTTCTGGCGGATGTCGCAAGCGACGCCTGCCGCCTCGAAGCCGGGAACGTCCGTGATACCTGCACTATCCGGCGTAACGGTGAGTTGAGTCATTTTTGTTGGGTGAGCTTAAAGCAGTCCGGCGGTCTCGGGGAAACCGCACCAGAGATTCATGATCTGCACGGCCTGGCCGCTCGCGCCTTTCACGAGATTATCTACGGCCGAAGTGAGAACAAAGTTGCCCGTGCGCGCATCGTGCATGGCGGAGATGTCGACGCGGTTGGTGCCCGTGACGTGAGCCGAGTCCGGCGTTTCGCCGCTCGGGAGAATCGAGATGAACGGTCGGCCCGCGTAGGCGGCGCGCCACGCGGCGTAGAGGGCATCGATCGTCGCACCCGCCGCGGCGGGGACCGTGATCGTCGTGATGATGCCTCGACGCATCGGCGCGAGGTGCGGATTGAACTGGAGCACGACTTTCGCACCGGCGCGGAGCGAGAGTTGCTCCTCGATTTCGGCGAGGTGGCGATGCTTCCCGAGTCCGTAGGCCTTGGCGCTTTCAGCGCGTTCGCAGTAAAGATAGGTTTCCTCGACCTTCTTGCCGGCACCGGAAACGCCCGAAAAGGAGTTTACGACGATGTGCTCGCGGGAAACGAGGCCCGCGGCGACGAGCGGCGCGAGTGGCACAAGCGTGCTCGTCGGGTAGCAGCCGGGCGCGGCGGCGAGCTTGATCTCGGTTTTCCACTTCGCGTCGGTCAGCTCGGGCAGGACGAAGCGCGTTTGCGGAAGCAGTTCGGGCGCGTGGTGGTGGCCGTAGTATTTCTCGTAGGTCGCGAGATCGGCGATGCGGAAGTCGGCGCTGAGGTCGACGACCTTGCGGCCGGCAGGCACGAGGGCCTTGGCAAAATCCGCGGCGGCGCCGTGCGGCAACGCGAGAAACCACAGGCCGATGTCGTCGCGCGCGGCGAGCTCGGTCGCGTCGGAGCCGATGAACTTGAGCGTGTCCGCAGCGGTGCCGCGCAACGCGGGAATTACGCTGGAGAGGGCTTTGCCCGCGTGTTGGCGGGAAGTGACCGCCGCCAAGGTGACGTGCGGATGGCCCAAGAGGAGTTTGACGAGAACTTCGCCGGAGTAACCCGACGCGCCGACAATGCCGACTTTCATCTAATTAAGGAGGAGGACTAAAGGGGAACGTGAGGGATCTTCGCAAATAAAAACGGGGTGCTTGTGGCACCCCGTTTGTGAATGAAAACCTGCTTCGACCAACGATTAGCGCTTCGAGAACTGGAAGCGCTTACGGGCGCCCGGCTGGCCAGGCTTCTTGCGCTCTTTTTCGCGCGGGTCGCGGGTGAGGTGACCGGCCTTCTTGAGCGTGACGCGGAGCTCCGAGTTGAACTTCAGGAGCGCGCGGGCGATGCCGTGGGCGACCGCGCCGGCTTGGGCGCTGATGCCGCCGCCAGCGATGTTCGCCACGACGTCGAACTTGTCCTTCACGTCGGCGGTCGCGAGCGGACCCGCGGCGCGGCGAGCGAAATTGTCGTGCTTGAAATAGGCATCGAAATCGAGGCCGTTAGCCGAGAGTTTGCCGGAGCCGGCGACGAGGCGCACGCGGGCGGTCGAGGTCTTGCGACGGCCGGTGCCGATGAAAACGGTGGAGTCAGCGCTCATGGATCAGATCAAAGCTTGATGGGGTTCTGCGCAGCGTGGGGATGCTCGGTGCCCGGGAACACGCGGAGTTTGGTGAGCATCTTCGCCGCGAGGCGGTTCTTCGGGAGCATGCCCTTGACGGCCTGCATGATGATGAAATCCGGCTTTGAGGCGCGGACGTCGGTCAGCTTGCGGTATTTCTCGCCGCCGACATAGCCGGAGAACGACATATACTCGGTGACTTCTTCCTTCTTGCCGGTGAGGGCAATTTTGCTCGCGTTGATGACGATGACGAAGTCGCCGGTATCGACGTGCGGAGTGTAGGTGGCCTTGTTGCGACCACGGATGATGTTGGCGACTTTAACAGCGAGACGGCCAAGCACCTGCCCCTCGGCATCGATGAGATACCACTTGGGCTGGACTGTCTCTTTTTTGGCCAGATAGGTTTTCATTGCGGAAAGAGGCCCAAGGGAAAGACTCCGCCCTACCCTGTCAACACCCAAGACTTCACATTTTCGGCGCGAGCCGAAAAGGAACGCCTCGCCGGACTTAACCACTCAAAATTCGTAGCTTGCGGCCAAGCTGAGCCAGACCTTGGCGCCGGGCGCGGCCCCGCTGGGTGACCAAAACGGCCGGGCACCGTTCGTGCCGGCATAGTGAACACCCGCGGTCACCACCGTCTGGCCGCCGACACGATAGGGCAGCGTCAGGTCGATGCCGTGATAGGTATACGCGTCGGTCACGCGCGGTGCAGGCGCGACGCTCCGCGGCAGAACATCGTCAGCAGCCACCGAACCCGCATAAAGGTGGTAGTTCAGGAAGGCGCCCCACGCTTTCAGGGCATATTCGCCGGCGTAGCTGAGTTCGCCGATATCGGCGCGACGCTCCACGTCTCGCGCGAGACGCACGGTCACGCGTCCCGGCCCGGAGGGAAACGACATGAACGCAGCGAACTCGGTCGTGTGCGATGGATGCCCGAAAGACGCATCACCCCACCGAACGTGGGCGACCTCGCCCCCCAGTTTCACGCCGGATTCGAGCGCGCGCGTGTAGCTGGCGTTCATGCCGAACTCGCTGCCGCTCGCGTTTTCGAACGGCACCGCGGCGTGCACGCCGACGCGCCAAGTTTCGTCGGTTAACCATACGGCCGGCGCGACCGAGGCGCCGGCGTGTTCGATGCCGCGACGCACGAGCTTGGATTCGGCCGTCGCTGCCGCACCGCGCGTCCAATCGCCGTCGGCCGCGATAAGCGGCACTGCCATCAGGCAGAAGGCGAAGCTGAACGAGGCGCGCATGGCGAGAGGAAGGTTGGTTTTGGACGGATTGTCCACACGCTGGTTCCCATGACCGGTTCCACTCGCCTCACCACGCTCGCGGCCGCTGTGCTCGGTTTCCTCGGCGTCGCACTGGGCGCCTTCGGCGCCCACGCCCTTAAGCCCACGCTCGAAGCCCATGGCTCTGTGGAGACGTGGAAAACTGCTGTGCTCTACCATCTCCTCCACGCGGTCGCGATGCTCGCGCTTGCCGGCTGGCGCGACTCACATGCGGGCCCGAGCGGGCGCATCGCCGCGCTGTGGGCTGCGGGCGTCGTGCTTTTTTCGGGTTCGCTGTATTGGCTCGCCCTCGGCGGACCGCGATTCCTCGGACTGATTACGCCGCTCGGCGGCGTGGCGTTTCTCGCAGGTTGGGCTCTGCTCGCCTGGCAAGCGTGGCAGCGTCCGGCGGCGTGAAGACGCGCGCCTTGCACTGCCCGGGAAAGGGCGCACGCTGAGCCGCGTCGGCTCCGCCGCACCATGCATTTACCCGCTCCACTTCTCGCCGCGCTTCGCGCTCTCCGCTCTGCGGGCGGACGGCCGCGCTTGGTGGGCGGCTGCGTGCGCGATTGGTTGCTCGGACTCGAACCGAAGGACTTCGATGTTGAGGTCTTTGGCCTGGACTACGAGCAACTGCAGCGCGCCTTGGCGCCGTTTGGCCCCACGGATCTGGTTGGGCGCAGCTTCGGGGTGCTGAAAGTGCGGCTCAGCGGCGTGGAATACGATTTTTCGCTGCCGCGCCGGGAGTCAAAGACGGGCGCCGGCCATCGCGGCTTTGCTGTCGTGCCGGAGCCGGAATTGACCGAAGCGGACGCGGCGGCGCGACGTGACTTCACGATCAATGCGATCGCCTACGATCCGGTTGAACAGCGCGTGATCGATCCGCACGGCGGCGAACGCGACCTCCGCGCCCGCGTGCTGCGCCACACCAGCGACGCGTTCGTCGAGGACCCGCTGCGTGTGCTGCGCGCGTTTCAATTCGCCGCGCGCTTCGAACTCACGCTCGCGCCCGAGACGGCGGCGCTGTGCCGATCCATCGCCGATTCCTATGGCGAACTCGCCATCGAGCGCGTGTGGGGCGAATGGGACAAATGGGCGGTGAAATCCGTGAAGCCCTCGCGCGGGCTGTTCGTGCTGAAAGAAGCGGGTTGGCTGAAGTTTTTTCCCGAGATCGCCGGTCTCGATGGTCTCTCCCAGGAGCCAGAGTGGCATCCGGAAGGCGACGCATTCATCCACACGGGCCACTGTCTGGATGCGCTCGTGACGCTCGACGCTTGGAAAAATGCCGATGCACCCGGACGGCGCGTGCTGTCCTTTGCGGTGTTGGCCCACGATTTCGGGAAAGCCACGACCACTCATCAAGCGGAACGGCGCCAACAGCTGCGTTGGGTCAGTCCGGGCCACGAAGCGGCCGGAGCGCCACTCACCGAAAGTTTTCTCCAGCGCATCGGCGCGCCGCATGATCTGGTCGAATGGGTGCGGCCGCTCGTGGTGAATCACCTCGCCCATCACCACGGGCAGACGCATTTCCGTGACACGACCGTGCGACGCCTCGCGCGCAAGATCGCGCCGGCCACGATGGACGATCTCATCGTGGTAATGACGGCCGATCACTTGGGGCGCCCGCCGCTCGTCTCAGAGGAGGCGTTGCGCCGCATCCATGAACTGCGTGACGCCGCCGCACGACTCGCCATCGCGGATCGCGCCCCGCAACCGATCCTGCTCGGACGCCACTTGATCGTCCTCGGCATGAAGCCGGGGCCAAATTTCAAACAGGCGCTGGACGCGGCGTTTGAATCGCAGCTCGATGGGGCGTTCTATGACGAGGAGGGCGGGGTTTTATGGATGAGGAACTATTTGCGGGCTCATCCCCAATTTCTAAAGTGACCAGCCTCATGTCCACCCCGAGCCAGCTCGACCAACTGAAGCAATTCACCGTCGTGGTCGCCGATACCGGCGACTTCGCCAGCATGAAAGCGTTTGCGCCGCGCGATGCGACGACCAACCCCAGCTTGATCCTGAAAGCGGCGGGCATGTCCGACTACGCGTGGATCGTCGACAAGGCCGTGAAGGACGCGCCTGCCGGAGCGGATCTCGGCGCGGTGATCGACGGCCTGCTCGTGCTGTTCGGCACGGAAATTTTGAAGATTGTTCCCGGCCGTGTTTCGACGGAAGTCGACGCGCGCCTGTCGTTCGACACGGCGGCGACCGTCGCGAAAGCGCGCGAGATCATCGCCCGCTACGAAAAGGCCGGCATCAGCCGCGAGCGCGTGCTGATCAAGATCGCGTCAACGTGGGAAGGCATCAAGGCCGCGGAGCAACTCGAGAAGGACGGCATCCGCTGCAACCTCACCCTGCTCTTCTCGTTCGCCCAGGCGGTCGCGTGCGCGGAGGCGAAGGTGCAGCTTATCTCGCCGTTCGTGGGTCGTATTCTCGATTGGTATAAGAAATCCACGGGCAAGGACTACGCGTCCGCGGAAGATCCCGGCGTGAAGTCGGTCACCGAGATCTACGCCTACTACAAGAAATTCGGCTACAAGACCGAGGTGATGGGCGCATCATTCCGCAACACGGGCGAAATCACGGAGCTCGCCGGCTGCGACCTGCTCACCATCAGCCCGCAACTCCTCGGCGAACTCGCGAAGAGCAACGCGCCGATCGTGCGCAAGCTCGACCCCACCGCGGCGAAGAACGCGAATCTCACGAAGGTGAGCTTCGACGAGAAGAGCTTCCGCTTCGCCCTGAACGAAGACGCGATGGCCACCGAGAAGACCGCGGAGGGCATTCGTCAGTTCTCCGCCGACATCGTGAAGCTCGAGCAACTGCTCGCGCAGAAGCGTGGCTGAGGCGGCTGCGCGTTGCGCCGAAGGCGAAAGTCTCACGACTTCCGCTACGAAGAGAAAGCCCCGGACGTGTCCGGGGCTTTGTTTTTTGGGAAGGAAGGACGAGGCCGCCGGCTCAGTTGGATTTGGCGGGCATCTCCATCACGCGCAGTTCGCCGGGACGCACGAGGCCGCGATTCACTTCGGTGGGCATGCTCCGCGCCAGGAAGCCATCGATGGCCTTGTAGAGCTTGATCGCCGCTTCCGCTTTTTCGAAGCCGTGGCCTTCGCTCTCCTCGAGGAGGATTTCATAAGGCTTGCCGTGCTTCTTGAGCTGGCCCTCGAGCTGTTGCCATTGCTCGATCTCCACGCGGGGATCGTTGCGTCCGTAGGCATGGAACGTGGGAACGCGAATGTTCGAGACGAAGTTGACGGGTGAGCGGGAGCGGAGGAACTCATCGCCCTCGCCGACTTTCTTCACGTAGACCGCGCGGGAAATGGGATTGGTGCGGACGTCGTAGCGCGTGATGTATTTCAGGTCAGCGACGCCGACGATGTTGATGCCGAACTTGTAGAGTTCCGGCGTGTAGGCGACGCCAGCGAGCGTCGCATAGCCGCCGTAGCTGCCACCCATGATCCCGATGCGCTCGGGATCGGCGATGCCTTGATCGATGGTCCACTTCACACCGTCCGTGATGTCGTTCTGCATCTTGGCGCCCCACTCGCGATCGCCCGCATCGACGAAAGCGCGGCCGTAGCCGGTGGAGCTGCGGAAGTTCAGCTGCAGAACGGCGTAGCCGCGATTGGCGAGAAATTGCACTTCGGGATCGAAGCCCCACGAATCGCGCGCCCACGGGCCGCCGTGCGGGAGCACGATCAGCGGAACCCGTTTGCCGTCCGAGCCCGCGGGGCGCGTCAGATAGCCCTGGATCGGCAAGCCGTCGCGCGCGTTGAAATTCACCACTTCCATGGGGCGCATTTGTTCGGCTTTGATGGCGGGGCGCGCGGCGGAGAGTGGCTGGACTTGGAGGCCCTTGCCGCGCAGGTCGGCCAGATAGTAGAGGCCCGGAGTGCGATCGGAGTAGACGCGGAACAGGAAGCGTTTCTCGTCGAGCGAGAGCGACGTGATGGCGACTTCGTAGCCTTTGAAACCTTGCTCCAGTCCGGCTTGGAGCGCGCGCCACTTCTCGTCGAACCAGTGAATGTGGTCTTTGGCGTCTTCCCAAGTCACTCCGAGCAGCCGGCTCCGGTCGCGGGAGAAAACGAGATTCTGAATCTCACCGGCAGGCGGATCGAAGAGCACACGGCCGAGCGCACCGGTTTCGGGGTCCATCTCGCGCAGGACCCCGCGATCGTGTTCGGCGTAGGAAATCACGTAGGCCGTCTTGCCGTCGAGGCTGAGGGAGCGGACATCGAGGCCAGGAGCGAGCGGATCGAGTTCGCGCAAGGTGTGCCACGACTGACCGTTGGCAGAGCGCGACCGCAGAAACATCTTGGAGCCCTCGTAGAAAACGGCGATCCGGAGATTGCCTTCGCCGTCGAAGAGATGGTTGTCACTTCCCTGTTCGAGCACCGTGAGTTGGAGGCGCTTCGCGGTCTTGACGTTGACCTGGTAAATGTTGGGCGTGGGGTTGCGCGGCATCGACGGCGCGATGCGCGACGGTTCGGATTCCGAGGTGTAGCCGAGGATCAGAATGTGATCGTCGCTCTTGGGGAAGGAGTCCTCGAGGGAACCGAAGAAAAGCGAGAAATCGTCGCGGCGGCGGCGCGACTCGAGGATGCGCTTCACCGATTTGCCCTGGAGATCAGTCGACGCGAGCAACGGCACTTCGTGGCCCTCGACATTGGAAGTGAACAGGAGGCGATCGTTGCCCTTCCAGAAAACACTGCGGATGTTTTCGTCGCTGAAATGCACCACGACGCCGGTCTTGCCGGTGGTGGTGTCCAACAGCGCGATGGAGTAGCGGCCGTTGTTCGGCGCGATCATCGCGATCTTGTTGCCATCGGGCGAAAGCGCCATCTGGCGGATGGAGTTATCGTCGAAGTAGGTTTCGACGGGGAGCATCTCGGCGGCATCGAGGCGAAGCGCGAGCGAGGCGAGCAGGGTCAAACCGGCGGCAAGCCGGGGCAGGCGTAAACCGGACAGGTTCATAGCGGTCGTTGGTGTGTGTCCGCCGAGGTCGAAACGCAGTCTACCGGCGGTGGTGGTGGGCGTGAGATGCTGCGCGAAGGCGCGGGTCGTTCACGCTTTTTCGGAGCAAGGGGGGATGGGCTAAGAAAAAGCCGGGCCCCGTCGGGCCCGGCTGGAAGTTGAATCAACCGATTCGTCCGTTCACTCAGAACTTGTATTTCGCCGCGAAGTAAACGAAGCGGCCGATCGGATCGTAGGTGTTGATGTCGTGGCTCTGGTTGCCTTCGGAGGCGGCGTAGGGCGGCTCGACGTTGAACACGTTGTTCACGCCGGCGGTGACGCGCAGGCCTTGGACCCACTTGTTGCCCCAGCCTTTGAAATCATAGCCAACCTGGACGTCGAAGGTGTGATAGGCATCGACCGGAGCCTCGACGGCCGCGGCGACATCGTCGACCTCAGGAATCCACGTGTGCGAGATGCCCACGTCGACGTCCTTGTAGTCCCACGACAGGCGCGCGAAGGTGCGATAGCGCGGATACACGCTGGTGCCCGAGAAGCTGTCGGCGTAGTTAAACGGCGCCGAGGTCGGGAGGCTCTGGACGACGTAGCTGCGGATGTAGGTGCCGTTCACCGTGCCACGGAAGACACCCATCGTCTTGCTGTCCCAAGTGTAGCTGGCGCTGACGTCCATACCATCCTGCCACACACCGGCGACGTTCACGAGCTGGTTGGTGATCCAAACTTCATCAGACGGGCGATTGGACATCTGGCCGGGCGTGGTGATCGCGGCGCCATCCGCGAAGTGCGTCTCGCCGTTGAGGGAGGGGGCGACACGAACGAGCGAAGCGTAGGGGGAGGCGGCACCGTAGCGCTCGACGGAGCTGACGATGAGGGACGAGGAGATCGTCGAGATCAGGTCGCGCTCATCGATGTTGAACCAGTCCGCGGAGAGCTCGAGGCCCTTGAACTTCTTGGGCGACCAGACAACGCCGGCGGTCCAGTTGCGGGATTCCGAGGGGTTCAGGTTCGGATTCGAGCCGGACTGCGAACGATACTGGCGGGAGCCGGTGTTCACGTTGAGCGGGTTGCCGGCGGTGTCGTAACGCGCGATGTTGATCGACGAGGTGAAGCCGACGGAGACGGGCCCGAGGAGGTCATACAGCGTGGGCGCCGAGAAGGACTCCGAGTAGGTGGCGCGAATCGCGAGCTCGTCGTTGAACGGCAGCCAGCGGATCGTGTATTTCGGCACGGTCGGGTCGGAGGTCTTGCTGTAGATGTCTTTGCGGGCCGCGACGGACACTTCGAACATGTGGAAGCCGGGGATGGCGTTGTTCTTGTCGAAGATCGGAGCGCGCGCTTCGGCGAAGAAGCCGTCCGTGTTGGAACGGGCCGAGAACGGCTGGCGCGGCGTGGCTTGGAGCCACTGGCCGGTTTGGTCGTAGCGATCGTTGTCGAACTTGAGGTGCTCCCAGCGCGTTTCGGCGCCGATACCGACCGCAAGCGGGCCGGCGGGGAGGTTCATCAACTCGCCGCTGATGCGGACGTCGAAGCCGTTCAGCTCGGAAACGTAGTCACGGAAGCTCGTGCCGAGCATCGACTCGACGACGCCCGGTGCCTGAACGCGCGCGAAGGGGTTGTAGGCGCCGCTATTGGTGAGCTCGGTGTATTTCACCGCATCGATCAGGTTCTTGTTACGGAAGTGCTGGATCGTGCGGTTGAAGGTGCCGGCGGCCTCGTAGTTCCACGAAGTGCCTTCGATGCTGCCCTTCACGCCGACGACGCCGCGCGTGCTGGTGGACTCCGCCTTGTAGACGCGGGGGAAGTCAACGAAGCGGTTACGGGCCGTAACGGTGACCGCAAACGGGTTGTTCGCGTTCGAAGCGATGACGTTGCCGGAAACCGGCTGAGCGTTCAGCACGGATTCGGTTTCGGTGATCGTGTAGATGAAGTCGCCAAAGATGCGGGCCGAATCGTTGATCTGGTGGTCCACGGCGGCGGTGAAGCTGCGGCGGGACGCCTTGAGGAGCATCGTGGGCTTTTCGGCGAGGTCGAAGTTCTGCGCGACCTGGTCCTGGGTCAGCGGGCCGGAGTAGATGCCTTGCGCGACGATGTCGGCGAGCGAGAGGTCCAGGTTCTGCGCCGGCGCATTCAGGCTGGGCTTCAGGTAGTAGAAGTCGTTGCCGATGTTGATCGAGCCGGCGAACGAGGGCGTGCGGAACTGGCGCTTGGCCCACTCACGGTCCTTCTGAATGAGCGGATCGCTGAGCTTCCACTCGGTCGAGATCGTGACGTTGGTCTTGCCGGAGCTGGCGCCCGCGACCGCGTAGTAGCTGCGCGTGGCCCAGTTCGTGTCACCGGGAGCCCAGCCGTAATTGCCGCCGACTTCGACGCCGTTGTAATTCGTCTTGAGGATGACGTTCACGACGCCGGACACCGCGTCCGAACCGTAGGTCGCGGAAGCGCCATCAGAGAGGATTTCGATGCGCTCAACCGCCGCGACGGGGATGAGGCTCACATCGACGAAGTTGCCGCCGCCGGAAGCGAGGACCGGGGAGACCGCCGCGCGACGACCGTTGATGAGGACGAGCGTGGCGCGGTTGCGGAGCGCGACCGCCGAGCCACCGTTCGTCGAACCGGACGAGATGTTGCCGTTGTCGGAGCCCAGGTTGTTCGCACCGTAGAAATACGGCTGCGTCTTCTTGAGGACTTGGAGGAGGTCGGTGTTAACGCCCGACTTTTCGATGTCCGTGGCGGTGATCGTCGTGATCGGAACGGCGGGGGTATCGGCCGCGATCGGGATGAGGGAGCCAGTGACGACAAACTTATCGAGCTTCAGCGGCTCGTCCTGCTTATCTTTGTCTTTGTCGGAAGCGGAAGCAGTCTGGGCCACCGCGGCAGGGATCAGGCTAGCGCTCAAAAGCAGCGCCAGCGCCGACCGCATATTCCATGCGGAACGTGCGTTCATACGTAGTTCGGTTGTGTTGCAGTTGTGTTGGAGCTGACCACTGAGGTGCGCTCAGGGTCTGCTTGGTGTGGGGAACGGGGAAATACCCTTATGACGCCGATGCAAGACGAAATGCGCAATAATCACGACCAATGCGCACAAATCCACGACGACACGACAAAATGTCCGGCGACGCCCCACAAAAAAAGCGGCCCGGTTACCCGGGCCGCTGAAGTCAGAGAGCTGATGCGAAGCGAAGCTTAGAACGTGTATTTCGCTTCGACGAAGTAGAGGCGACCGACCGGGTTGTAGGTCGCGATGTCGGCATTCGAGTCCGTGAAGGTGCCGCCGGCGGCCGGCGGCATCTTGTTGAACACATTGTTCACGCCGAGGCGGACGCTGAGACCATTGAGCATCTTCCAGTCCGAGCCGAAGGTGTAGCGGCCAGAGACGTCGAAGCTGTCGTAGGAGGCGACCTCGAAGGGCGAGGCGGCGGTGCCGGTGCCATTCACGTCGGTGACGCCCGGGATGTGCTGCCAGCCGAGGTTCGCACCCCAGTGACCGCGGGTCCAGGAGACGGAGGCGTAGCTCATCCAGCGCGGGATGGTGCCGTTGGTGTTCGTGGCGAGGTCGACGGTCTCAAACGGATCGACGCTCGGGAGCGCCTGGACCGTGTATGAGTCGTAGTAGCCGACCGAGAGGTTGGTGTCGAAGCGGCCCCAGACGTCGTGCTGGTAGGTATACTCGACCTTCATGTCGATACCCTTGAGCTTGACGCTGGCGATGTTGACCAGCGTGTCGGTGACGTAGATGTCATCGATGGCGTTGTTGCCGATCTGGCCAGGGGCGGTGATCGCGGTGCCGTTGAAGCCGGTGATCTTAACGAAGCCGGCATACGGGGACGCCGGGCCGTTGAGTTCGACGTCTTGGAGGATCGTCTCGGCGCCGATCGTGGAGATCAGGTCGGTTTGCTCGATGTTGAAGTAGTCGACGGTAACCGACAGGCCCTTGACGGCCTTCGGGGACCAGACAAAGCCGAACGTGTAGTTCTTCGAGCGCGAAGGCATGAGGTTCGGGTTCGAGCCGCTGCGCGACTGCGCCTGACCGGTGATGGAGCCGCCGCCGAGCTTGTCGAGCGCGAGCGAGTCGGTGAAGCCGATGCCGCCCGGGCCGAACAGATTGAAGAGCGTCGGAGCGGAGAAGGACTTCGAGAACGTGCCGCGGAGGAGGAATTCCTCGTTGAACGGACGCCACGAGAGCGAGACCTTCGGAACGGACGGGTCGTCGGTGTCGCTGTATTTCTCGAAACGGCCGGCGGCATCGAGTTCGAGCGAGTAGACGCCGGGGAGGTTCTGGCTCTTCCCGACGAGCGGAATGCGCAGTTCGCCGAAGATGGAGGAAACGGTGCGGCTCGAGTCAAACGGGTCGAGCGTCGTGGCCGATTCCCAGCCGAAGGTGTTGGCTTGCGAATAGACGTCCGAGGTCTGCTTGAGCGACTCGACACGGTATTCGGCACCGACCGCGAAGCCCACCGGACCACCGGGGAGTTCGACGAGTTCACCGGCGACGCGAGCGTCGTAGGTGGTGAGCGTCGAGGTGGCGTTGCCGAGAGCGGTGCCGAAGAAGCCGGCAGC
Source organism: Verrucomicrobiota bacterium (assembly GCA_023432225.1). Lineage (GTDB taxonomy): Bacteria > Verrucomicrobiota > Verrucomicrobiia > Opitutales > Opitutaceae > Didemnitutus. The sequence goes on along the minus strand of JAEYUW010000036.1, from coordinate 267,209 downwards.
CGCCACCGCGCCCGCGGCTTGCTGGCGCGCGGCGAGGTTGATCAGGCCGTTGGCGACGGCATCGGCGCGGAGGACCGCGTTGACGACGTTCTTATTGGTGTAGGACTGGTCGACGACGTTCTTGTTGGCGGCGGTTTCCCAGGTGTATTTGTCCCCGAGCTTGCCGCGGGCGCCGATGATGCCGCGGATGGTGGCCGTGTCGTAGTAGTATTCGCGCGGATTCGTGATGAAGCGATTGCGCACGAGCATCGTCTGGGTGGTCGGATTCGAAGGATTGTCAGCCGCGAGCACGGCCGTAATCGGCTGGGCATTCAGCTGCGAATAGGTCTGCGTTTTCGTATAGATGAGGTCGCCAAAAACGGTGATGTCGTCCGTCGCCTTGTGTTCGAAGTTCAACATCGCGCTGGTGCGCTTGTTCTGGAGGATCATCGTGACGTATTCGGACAGGTTGAACGCGTATTGCTGTTCATTGCCGAGACCGCTGATGAGGTTGCTCGAGTTGACTTGGATATAGATGCCCTGGGCAACGAGAGTCGCCAAGTCGGTGTGACCGGCGGGCGGCGCATTCAGGCCGGGTTTGAGAACGTAATAGACGTTCGGGTTCGTGCGGGTGTTGATGACGCCGCCGAAGCTCGCCGTGCCGTAGGTCGGGTTGGAGAACTCGCGGTCCTTGTTGAAGACCGGATCCGACTGCGTGTATTCCGCGGCGAAGGTCACCGAGGTCTTGTCGGAGGCGGCGCCGCCGACGACGGAGAAGGAGCGCTCCTCGTATTTGCCGGTATTGCTGGTGAAGCCGTAATGCGTGCTCACCTCCATACCCTTGTAGTCATTCTTCAGGACGATGTTGACCACGCCCGCGACGGCATCGGTGCCGTAGGTGGCGGAGGCGCCGTCCTGCAGGATTTCGATCTTCGCCACGGCGGAAACCGGAATGAGGTTCACGTCGACGAATTGGAAGCCGCCCGAAGCGAGCACCGCCGAGTAGGACATGCGACGGCCGTTCACGAGGACGAGCGTCTGCGTGTTGCGGAACGCGACCTGCGAACCGCCACCGGTCGAGCCGGAGGAGATGTTTGCATTCGAGTTACCGAGGTTGCTGTTGCCCGAGAACTGCGGCGCGGCTTTGCGCAGCACTTCGAGAACGTTGGTGGTGACACCCGTGGCCTCAATGGCCTTGGTGTCGAGGGTCGTGACAGGCAACGCAGTCTGCGTGCCCGCGAAGGGAATGTAGGAGCCCGTGACCTCGAACTTGTCGAGTTTCAGGACCTTGTCATCCGTTGCAGCATCCGAAGCGCCTGCCGCTTGGGCAAAGCCTTGGGTCGCCAAGGAGACGCCGCCCAGCATAAGGGCAAACGCCGCCAAGGACATCCTTGGGGAGGAGTTCATAGTTCGTTCAGTTGTTGTGTTGTGTTGGAGAGACCCACCGGGTGACCCGGCTGAAATCTCGCGCGTGGTTAGAACAGCTCCATCGGGCCGTAGCAAACCGAATCTGCAACGGCCGATTTGCACGCGAGATACAGCCGCGGAGCTTGCCGTGCCGTGGGGCTGCCTGTTTTATTGAGCTACACACACCTGATATAAATATGAACCTGCTGCGCGCCCCTCGCCTGCTCGTCGCCGCTGCCTGCGGTGTCGTATCGTTCCTGACATCCGCCGGTGCCGAACGGCCACCCGTCATCTCCGCCGAACAATTCTTCGCCGAACCCGATCTGCGCTCGGTGCAGCTCTCACCGGACGGCAAGAACCTCGCCTTCCTCACCACGCTCGGCACCGGCAAAGTCGGCATCGCGCTGATGCATCTTGATACCGGCAAGATCGAGCCGCTCGTCGCCGCCAAGGACGAGAATATCGAATACTTCGCCTGGAAAGGCTCGGACTACATAGTCTATGCCGGCGACGTCGGCGGTAACGAGTGGCCTGCCTACCGCTCCATCTCGCTCAGCAAACGTCGCGTCGTGCCTCTCGCCGAATCACTCCGCGACCGTTACGCTGACCGCGCCAACTTCGCCCAGTTGATCGACTGGCTCGAGTTCGAACCGAACTACATCATGGTCTTTGGCCCGCGCGAAGTGGGGAGCTGGAACGTCGATGTCTACCGCATGGACATCCGCACCGGCGAGCGCCGTCCGGTCCCGATCACCCTGCAAAAAAGCGATCAAGGCGGCTTTGTGGTCGATTGCGCCGGCGTCATCCGCGCGCGCAGCCGACTCGAGGGCGACAAGGCGATCTTCGAAGTGCGCCGCGAGGCCAACAGCGGCTGGAGCAAGGTCGCCGAATTTCCGGCCCATGAGCCGCGCTGGAACTTCCTCGAATTCGCCGCCGACAACGAGACCCTCTATTTCCTTTCGCGGGAGCACACCGACACGCTGGAGCTGCGTTCGCTGAACTGTCGCACGCTGCAAGTCAGCGACCCGCTCTTTCATCATCCGGCCGGCGACATCGACGGCATCGTGACTTCCTACGATCGCACGAAGCTCTACGGCGTCCGCTACGAGACCGACAAAACCCATTACCACTGGTTCGCTCCCGCCCGCGCGCAACTCCAGGCCAAGATCGACGCGACGCTTCCCGGCACCGAGAACACTGTCATCAGCACCAGCGCCGACGAGCAGGTGATGATCGTTCATGCCGCGAGCGATCGTGATCCCGGCACCTACTACGTGCTCGACCTGCGCGCGCCGCGCCTGATGGCCCTCGGCAAAATCAACCGCTTCCTCAACCCCGCGCAGCTGCAGCCGATGGAGCCGATTCAGTTCACCGCGCGCGACGGCCTCGTCATCCATGGCTACCTCACCCGCGCCGCCGGCTCGAACGGCCAGCCCGCGCCCCTCATCATCAATCCCCACGGTGGCCCCTTCGGTGTGCGCGACAGCTGGGGCTTCAACGCCGAGGCTCAGTTCCTCGCCAACCGCGGCTACTCCGTTCTCCAGCTCAACTACCGCGGCTCCGGCGGCTACGGCTACAAATTCCAAGAGGCCGGAAAACGCGAGTGGGGCGGCAAAATGCAGGACGACCTCACTGACGGCGTGAAGTGGGCCATCGAGCAAAAGTTCGCCGACCCGCAGCGCATCGCGATCTACGGCGGCAGCTACGGCGGCTACGCCGCGCTCGCCGGCGCCGTCTTCACGCCCGATCTCTACAAGTGCGCGGTGAACTACGTCGGCGTCTCCGACCTCAACCTCATCACCAGCTGGGGCCGCGGCCGTTTCGGGCGCAGCGACGACCAGTTCTATCGCGACTGGGTCGGCGACGATAAACAATATAAGTTCGATCGCTCTCCCCTGAACTTCGTCGACCGCATCAAGATTCCCACCCTCCACGCCTACGGCTTCAACGATCCGCGCGTCGAGATTGCCCACTGGGACCGCTTGGAGCCGAAGCTCAAGCAATACGGCAAGACCTACGAAATCATCATCGAGAAAGAAGAAGGCCACGGCTTCCGAAACGAGAAAGCCCGCATTCAGTTCTACCAACGGCTCGAATCCTTCCTCTCCCGCTACCTCATCGGGGAAGCCACCGCCTCTGCCAAGCCCGGCGAACTCCAGGTCATCGAGATGCCCGCGAAGGAAAAACCCTAAGCCCAACACCCTACGGCTCACCGGTTGACTCACACCCTCGCCCGCCCAACCGTCGCGAGCGCATGTCCGCGGCCTCCTCGCTCCTCGGCTCGCTGATCGACTACGCCGGACTTTTCCCTCCGGCGCAGCTCGGCATGCGCGACGCGGTGCGCAACTACGCGGCCTACCTCGCCAGCCCACACCGCCCGCTGCTTGGGCGCTTCGTGGTCCCGCTGGCGCGTCTCAACGAATTTGAAACGGCGCTCCATGCGCTGCCAGCCGAGCAGCAGGTTGGGTGGCACCTCAGCGTGCTCGCGGGCGGAAATCCGGCCGCCGATGCCGGCACGATCGCTGCCTTCAATGCCCGCCAGGCCAATGCTCGAATTGTCTCCGTCGAAACTAAGGCGACGAGTTCCAGCGATGTGACGTGGCTCACCGCCTCATTCACGAACGAGATCGAGGTCTGGGTCGAGTTGCCGCCCGCCACGCTTGATTTGCCTGCGCTCCTCGAGCGTATTCGCGCCGCCGGCCGTGGGGCCAAACTCCGCACGGGCGGCGTGACCGCGGACGCGTTCCCCACCCCGGCCGAGATTGCACGCTTCCTCCGCGAATGCCATCGCCTCAGCGTCCCGATGAAAGCCACCGCCGGACTCCATCATCCGCTGCGCGGTGAGTATCGCCTCACCTACGAGGCCGGCAGCCCTCGCACGCGCATGTTCGGTTTTCTCAACCTCCTTCTCGCCGCCGCGCTCATCCATGTCGGCGGCACCGATGCCGAGGCGATTGCGCTGCTCGACGACTCCGACTCCACGCATTTCACCGCCACACCGGACGCGCTCGCGTGGAGAAATCATCGTTTCACCGCCGCGCAACTCGCGACCGTGCGCCGCACGGTCTGCCTTTCGTTCGGCTCGTGCTCTTTCACCGAACCAATCGAGGGCCTGCAGGAACTTCGCTGGATATGAGCCTGAACTTCACCCATGACCCCGCCCGGCGCAGCTGGGTGGACTCGGCCAATCTCCCTGACGCAGACTTCCCGCTGCAGAATCTGCCCTACGGCGTCTTCCGCACCAGCGGCAACCCCACGCGTCGCATCGGTGTCGCGATCGGCGATCGCATCCTCGATCTGCATGCGGCCGCCACCGCCAGCCTGCTTCCCGAAAACGTCACCGCCGCCTGCCAACAACCCACGCTCAACGCTCTCATGGCGACCGGCAGCGCCGCCTGGTCCGGCCTGCGCGCGCGCCTAAGTGAACTACTCGGCGGCGATTCCCCCGAAATTGTCCACCGCCTGCGAGTCGAGAACTGTCTTGTCCCGATGCGCAGTGCGACGCTCCTGCTGCCCGCGCAAATCGGCGACTACACGGATTTCTACGCGTCGATCCATCACGCAACGAACGTCGGCTCGATGCTCCGTCCCGACAATCCGCTCCTGCCAAACTACAAATGGGTGCCCATCGGCTACCATGGCCGCGGTTCCTCCATCGTCGCCAGCGGCACCGCGATCCGCCGCCCACATGGCCAACTGAAACCTGCCGACGCGCCGGCGCCGGTCTTCGGCCCCTGCAAAAATCTCGATTACGAACTCGAACTCGGCGTTTTCGTCGGCCCCGGCAACGCGCTCGGCGAACGCATCCCGCTCTCCGCCGCCCCGCAACATCTCTTCGGCCTCGTGCTGCTCAACGATTGGTCCGCACGCGATATTCAGACGTGGGAATACCAGCCGCTCGGCCCGTTTCTCGCGAAAAATTTCGCCAGCACCCTCTCGCCGTGGGTCGTCACCTTCGAAGCTCTCGCGCCGTTTCGCGTTCCCGCGATGGCGCGACCTGCGAGCGATCCGGCGCCGCTCCCCTATCTGGTCGATCACCACGATGCCATGCACGGTGGCATCGACCTCACGCTCGAAGTTTGGCTGCTCACCGCGAAGATGCGCCTCGCCGGCGAAACGCCCCACCGGATATCGCGCGGCAAATTCACGGACATGTATTGGACGCTCGGCCAAATGCTCGCCCACCACGCCAGCAACGGCTGCAACCTCTCTCCCGGCGATCTTCTCGGCAGCGGCACCGTCTCCGGCCCAACGCGCGACGCGCGCGGCTGCCTGCTCGAATACACTTGGCGAGGCACCGATCCGCTCCGCCTGCCCAACGGCGAGGAGCGCAAATTCCTCGCCGATGGCGATGAGGTCATCCTGCGCGGCTACGCCGAGCGCCCCGGTGCGCGCCGCATCGGCCTCGGCGAATGTCGCGGCATGATCATGCCGGCGGCGTGATCGTGCGGCGAAGCGGGTCGTAGGGCCGGTCTTTGACCGGCCCAAATACGTCCGCAACGGTCGCTCCCACGACATCGCACAATTTCTCCGCAACGTGTGTCGCCGACGCCGGTCAAAGACCGGCGCTACTCCCGGCTCGCCAGCCGCGCTTTATATTTCTGCGCCAGCTCGAACGCCATTTCGGCATCGCGCGCGACGACGGTGAAGTGCCCCATCTTGCGTCCCACGCGCGGCTCTTCCTTGCCGTAGAGATGTAAGCGCACGTTCGGCTGCGCGAGCAGCGCGTCCCAGTTCGGTTCGCCCACGCACTTGCCGCTTGCGTCCCACTTCCACGCATCGCCGAGGATGTTCACCATCACGACCGGCGAAAGCAGCGTCACGGCGCCGAGCGGCAGGCCGCAGATCGCGCGCACTTGCTGCTCGAACTGCGACGTCATGCACGCGTCGATCGTGTAGTGGCCGCTGTTGTGCGTGCGCGGCGCGAGTTCGTTGATGAGCACGTCGCCAGACTTCGTGACGAAGAATTCCACGCCGAGCACGCCGACGAGGTCGATCTTCTCCGCGACCAGCCGGGCGAGCTTTTCGGCCTTCGCCAGCACTTCGGCCGGCACGCGCGCCGGCACGATCGAGAAATCGAGAATGTGATTCGTGTGAATGTTCTCCGAAATGGGAAACACTCGCACCGCCGCGCTCGCCGAGCGCGCCGCGACCGCCGACACTTCACACGCGAAATCGACGAACTGCTCGATGACGACCGCGTGGCCGGAAAACTTCTTCAGCGCCGCCGGCACATCCGCCTCGCTCATCACCTTGAGTTGCCCTTTGCCGTCGTAGCCGAAGTCCGCGGTCTTCACCACGCACGGCACGCCGACTTCGCGAATGCCCGCGGCGAGATCGCCGTCCGCGGCAACTTCGGCGAAACGCGCGTGCGGAAAACCGCTGTCGCGCAACCAGCGCTTCTCGCGCGAGCGATTCTGCGTCGTCTCGAGCACGCTCCAATGCGGCCGCAGCTGCGTGAGCGACTCGATGTGCTTCAACGGCGCCGACGGAACGTTTTCGAATTCGTAGGTGACGACGTCGCACTCGCGCGCGAACGCCGCCAGCGTCTCGAGGTCCTCGTAGGGCGCGTTGACTTCTCTATGCGCGACCGCGCCCGCCGGACAATTCGCCTGCGGCTCAAACACGTGAATGCGGTAACCAAGCCGCGTCGCGGCGTGCGCCAGCATGCGGCCAAGCTGCCCGCCGCCGAGCACGCCGATCGTGGAACCAGGAAGAAGAGTTTTCACAGGAGGAAACGGAGGAAACAGAGAGAGTTCGAGCGGAGCGTTCCTCCGTTCCCTCTGTTTCCTCCTGTAAGAATTCAGGGCAGTTTCGTTTTCAGCACCTTCTTCGTCTGCGCCGTGCGAAAATCATTCCACGCACGCTTCGTCTTCGCGTCGGACTGCGCGAGCAGCGAGGCGGCGAAGAGCGCGGCGTTGATCGCGCCGGGCTTGCCGATCGCGAAGGTCGCCACCGGGACGCCGCCGGGCATCTGCGCAATGGAAAGCAGCGAATCGAGGCCCTTCAGCGCCTTCGACTCCACCGGCACGCCGAGCACCGGCAGCGTCGTGAGCGAGGCGGTCATGCCTGGCAAATGCGCCGCGCCGCCCGCGCCGGCGATGATGAGCTTGAGCCCGCGCCGCTCGGCCGACTCGGCGTAGCTGACCATGAGCTTCGGCGTGCGGTGCGCGCTGACGACGCGCTTCTCGAACGGGACGCCGAGCGCCTCGAGTTGCGCGGCGGCGTGCTGCATCGTCTCCCAATCGGAGGAGCTGCCCATGATGATGCCGACGAGTGGTTTTGCCATGAGGCGCCTAGCTATCAGCGGTCGGCGCGCCGCTGTCAGCCCAGAAATCTTCCGTTTCGAGTCACGGCAACAAAGCGCCGTGGCTTGGGGTAGGGCCGGTTTTCAACCGGCCCAAATCGATCCTCGCTCGCCAATCACATTCGCGAGCGACGTCCAACTGGGCCGGTTAAAAACCGGCCCTACTTGGCTCACGACCGCGCCCCGAGCAGCCGCGCCGGCAGGAAAAACAGCGCCTTCACCAACGCCAACACGCCGCCGATCGCCGCACCTGCGAGCCGGAACGGCAGCGCGATCAGCCAGACGATCGGCGCAAGCACGAGCGCGAGCAGCGCCAGCGGCCAGCAGAGAACAAACAGCACGCACCAAACGAAGAACGTGAGGATCGTGGTCATGGCGGAAGTTCAGTTTTCAGTTTTTAACCACGAAAGACACGAACCACACGGAAAAGCAGGAATGCCGAGGTTCAAAAACTGCCGCGCTTTCACTTTCGTGTATTTGGTGTGTTTCGTGGTTTCTCCGCATTTCAGAGCAACGACGTGCCCTTCGGGACGCGCACGATCGTCGTGCCGGCGATTTTGTCGTGCCAGCTCTGCTTCTCGTCGTCGAACGCGACCCAGATGAAGCCGAGGCCAGCGCAGAAGAACGAGAGGAAGGCCGACAGCGCGCGCACCACCGCGACGCCCCAGTCGATCTCGCGATCGTCGAGGCGAACCACTTTCAGGCCGCAGACGACGCCGCCGATCGTGGTGCCCTTGAGCTTCCACATCACGGCGCAATAAGTCGCGAGCACCGCAAAGAGCGGAGTCGGGCCGCCGTTCATGAAGTTCAGCACGCCGAGCGCCACCGCGATCATGATGAAGTCGAGCAGCGAGGCAGCCACGCGGATCCAGAAACCGGCACGCGGCAACGTCGCCGCGGCGAGCGGAGGCACTGCGGCCACGGGGACTGCGGCGGCGGGCGCCGCACCGTAAACGGGCGGCACAGTCTCAGCGACGGGCGCAGCCGGCGGCGGAATATCGGACGGAACACTCCCCGCACCAAAACCTGCGCTCTGCACCGGCGCAGCCGGCGCGACGAACGCCGCGGCCGAAGCTGCGGCGGCGACGGCGGGAGCGACGCGCAGCGGCGAGACCGGAGCCGGCGCGGGTTTGGCCGGACGGTTGCTCTTCATGGCAAGCGCCAGCGTGTAGATCACCGCGCCCATGCCGAGGAAGCCGAAGATCGAACGAATGATGAAGCCGCCGACCGGGATCGTGTAGAGCAGCATCGTGATGACACCGCCGATCAGAATGGTGACGAACGCGTGCGAATACGCGCCGTCGCCGAACAGCTTCGTGATGCGCCGGCCAAGCCAGGCGAGCACCGCCGCCTTGCCAAAGAGGCCGGCAAAGAAGAGCGCCATGCCCAAGAACGGAATCACGAGGAAGCCCACGCCCGTGATCGCCAGCAGCACGAACAGGATCGGGCTGAGCAGCATGGTGAGCAGCGCGGCGAGCAATGTGCCGCCGGGACGTTGCTCCAAAGTCTCAGCGCAACGGTCGATGGCCTTCGGGAACAACAGACCGAGCAACGCATAGAAAGCGAGGAAGCAGCCGGCGACGATCCACGCCCAACCGAGCCCTTCGCCGAAACCGAGCGGACGGGCCCACATGAGGCATTTTGTGATCCACGCGTGCAGCCAACCGTAACCTTTGAAGGGGCCGAAGCTGCCGACGTTCACGACGTCGCCCATCACCTGTGCGTCGCCGTCGCGGATCACTTCCCCCATCACGACGACCACATTGTTCACCTTTGCCTGGGGGCCGAGGACGAGGTTGCCCATGACGGCGACGACCTGATCGCGCACTTCGCCGTTCACCCGAACGTCGCCCATGATGGCGACGGCTTCGCGGGCGGAGCCATTCACGGTCGTGGTGCCCATGATCGAGACAGCACCTTGGGAAACCGAACCTTCGACGGTCGAATTGCCCATGATCGAGACGACTTCGTGCCAATCCTGGCCCGCGGGCACAGTGTGGTCGCCCATCGGGACATCATTGCCACGCCGTCCGCCGGAGTTACGCGAACGCGTGGACTTTTTCTTTACCGGTTTCTCGTCGGTCGATTCGGCCGGCTTCGTCAGTTCGCGCAGCGGCGCCTCGTCGGTCGATTTGACCTCTTCGGCGGCGGGCGCGGGCTCTTCGGTTTTCTTGGCTTCTTCCGCGGGCGCGACGTCGGAGGAAGGCTTTTCGCCTTTCTCGTCGGTGGGCTCGACGGCTTTCTCGTCCGGTTTCGCGGGTTCGACGGTGGCAGGTTTCTCCGGCGCGGGTGCGGGCGGAGGAGCCTCCTGCGCACGGAGCGCCGGCAAGATCGCCAGCGCGAGCGCAAGCCAGAGGGTAAGCAAGCGGGAGCGGTTCTGGTTCATTGGAGGCAAATCAGTTGGGGCGGTAGAGCGCGCGGTAAGCGAAGGCGCCGAGACCGAAGAAGGTGGCATAGAGCGTGGCGATGACCGCGAGGCCGCCGTAGAGCCACAGCGACGGGATTGCCGCGACCTGCGAGCCGGCGAAATCGACGGCCCACGCGGCGGCGCGCCACAGTTGAGTGAAAAGGCTCAGGCGCTCGCTCGCTTCGGCGGCGACTTTTTCCGGGTTCACGCCGGAGAGCAGAGAATAGGAAGCCGCCATCACGGTGCCGGCAAACGCCGTCGCGACGAACGCGAAGCCGGCCTTTACGGGCGTCGGCCAGTAGCTCCAGCTCTTGTGCCACCACGCGACCTGGCTGCGTTGCTCGATCGCGGCCATCACGCGCGACTCGAGCGTGCGCGGGGCCTTGCGCAGCGGGAGCGCGCGGAGTTCGGTGTGGACGAGTTGTTCGAGCGTGTCGGAGGAAACCACCGCTTGGGGCGCGGAAACGGACGCCGTCGAGGTCTGCGCCTGGCGCGCGGCGAGCTTGGCGGCGAAACGCGCTTCGAAACCTTCGGGCGCCTTGCGGGACGGGAGCGCGCGGAGCTCGCGGTGGATGAACTGCTCGAGTTCGTCAGGATTCAGTTTCTCGGGATTCATGACGAGGGCTCAGGGTTGAAAGGTTTCGTGGGCCGTGCCGCGACGGACGAGGATCTTGGCGAGGGCCTCGCGGGCGCGGAGGATGTCGGTTTTCACCTTGGAGAGGGACACGCCGAGTTTCTTGGCGATGTCTTCGTAAGGCATGTCCTCGAAATGGAAGAGGATCAGCGGCACGCGCTGATGGTCCGGGAGCTTGGCGAGCGCCTGCTCGATGTATTCGCGGCGCTCGGCGGAATCGACACCGTGGAAAAACGTGTCGGGCGCGGCGAATTCGACCTCCTTCTCCTCACCTTCATCGCTGCGATGGACGAGGTCGGAGAAGAAGCTCCAGCGCTTCTTGTAGCGCTGGATGTGGTTGATCGACATGTTCGTCGCCACGGTCTTCAGCCAGCCGCCCGCGGTGGGGCTGCCGGCGAGTTTTTCCCAATGCTCGTGCGCTTTGATAAACACATCCTGCGCAATATCCTCCGCTTGCGTCTCATTGCCGATGAGACGCACGGCGGTAGAATAGACCATGTCTTGGTAATTGCGCATGAAGGTGGTGAAATCGAGCGGAGCGGCTACTTGCGGCAAAGCGTCAGTGGTGTGCACCGGTTGATCATCGTTCTTCTCCACCACACGGCTGGAGGGCTCCGAGTCGCAGTTTTTCTTCGTCGGCACCGGCTCCGTGGTTCTCACTCGGGCAAATTGCGCCTGAATATCCGCCGCGGTCTGGTGGGCCGAGGCAGTCGGGGCCGGCTCGGGGGCGTGCAGCTCGCTCACAAGTGATTGCCTCTGAGCAAATAACTTACTCGCTCGTTCGCGCGCGACTTCGACTTGGCGGGCCTTCAAGCCGAGGCGGTCCAGCTTCGCCGGGGTCACGCCCCAATGCCGGATTTCACCCGGCAAACCACCCCGATCGTCGGCCACGAGCGTGGAGGCCAGATTGAGCAGACACGCCAGCGCGGCCGGGTCCGTCTGTTCCGGCGGGCAATAATGTCCGCGAATGGCCGCGACCACCTCGTCGGGGAAACGCCACTCCTCGAGGATCATGCCGGCGATCTCCGGACTCCCGAAGCCGAAGAGCTTGGCCTCCCACCCGAGATAATCACCGTCCCGCACCGGGTGCCATACCGCGGCGGGCACTTGCGCCTGCGCGAGCCGGTCGCAAACGAACAGACCGACGGCGCGCATCAGGCCGGCGGTGTAGGCCGCGCGCTCGTCCAACTCGCATTCGCGCGCCAGCTGCTCGCACATGAGGGCGGTCTTCAGCACGTGCGTGCGCAACTCCACCGCTTCGATCCCATAGCTTTTCAGCTCCGTGTCGGCCAGCTGTTCGCTCGCGATCAGGCCGACCAGCTGGAAAATCTCCCGATAACCCAGCCGCGCCACGGCCTCTTCGACGGACGCCGTGCGTTGCTCGCCGCGGAACACCGCGCTGTTGCTCATGCGCAACAGTCGAGCCGCGAGCGACGTATCGCGCTTCACCAGTTCGGCGACTTGGTCGAGCGGGCACTGCGGGTCGCGCAATCGCCGCCCCAGTTCCGCGAAAATGCGCGGGGCCGCCGGCATCGAGGCGGCGGTCTCCATGATTCTCTCGCGGATTTTCATCGTTTCACGGCCGAGCCAGATCCGGCCGACTTGTCTTTGGTTAGCCAACGCGCAGCGGCGAGCGCGTGGACCTCGGTGCTGTCCAGAATAGGTTCAAGAAAATCGTCGGGCTTTAGCAAGAGTCCAAGTTCGGACGACCCGAGCACGATCGCCTGCGCGCCCTGCGCCCGCAGCTCACCGGCAAGGCGCAACAACGTATCGCGCGACGACTCGCGCACGATACCGCGGCAGACTTCGCCGTAGATGATGCGGTCCAGCTCGTCCAAATCGCGCGCGTGCGGCTGGTAGACCGTGATCGGCTTTCGCGGCCGGCCGGCCTCGGGCTTGTCCTTCGGGCGCTCGAGGAGAAAGTCGTGTTCCAGCGTGAAACGCGTGCCGAGCAACCCGACGCGCGTGACGCGCGCCGCGCGCAGCTCCTTCAGCACGGCGTCGCCGAGGTGCAGGAGCGGTATGTCGACCGCGGCCTCCACGTGCTCCGCGACGTAGTGCATCAGATTCGAGCAGATCAACACGCCGTCGGCGCCTGCGGCCTCGAGCGTGCGGGCGGCATCGGCGAGCATCGCGCCGGCGTCGTTCCAACGGTTTTCCTTCACGAGCGTGTCGAGCGATTGGAACTCGAGACTGTTGATCAGCAACCGCGCCGTGTAGAGGCTGCCAAAGCGGCTGCGCACGGTCTCGTTGATAAGCCGGTAGTAGAGCGCGGTGGATTCCCAACCGATCCCGCCGATGAGGCCGAGGCAGTTCATGGCCGGTGCGGGTGGGTCAGCGCGCTGGCGCGCGCCCTTTCTGCGCCGGCCGGCGTGCGCGAGCGCGCTGGCCCACAAAACAGAACTAAACAAGGCGACCTCATCGTGTGCGGCGCCATCCGATGCCGCTCCCGCTCCCTTGGCAAGCGGCGAGAAGAAATCGATTTTCCTACGATTAGAACCCGTGAACGCGCCCTTTTTAGGCCGCGCCCCGATTGCGACAGGCACGCCAACGCGGACTATGACACCAACACCTTCCCCGCATGGCCCAGTTTCTTACCCCCGATCCGAAAATCGAAGCCGCCGTTCGCGCCAAGGGCGAACAGCTCTTTGCCCTCATGGACCAGCAGCCGCCGCCGGCGCTGTTCTCCAAAAAAGGCGCCTACGCCCGCCTGATGGACTGGTCGATGAAGGACCCGGCGTTCAAGACACAGCTCTTCCGCTTCGTCGACGTCCTCCCCTCGCTCAACTCCTCCGGCGAAATCGTCCGCCACCTCCAGGAATACCTCGGCGACAAAGCCGTCGAGCTGAACCCCGCGCTCAAGGCCGGGCTCGCCGCCTCGTCGTTCGCGCCCGCGCTCATCGCCGGCCCGGTGAAGGCGCAGATCGTCGACATGGCCGGGCAATTCGTCGCCGGCGAGACAGGCGAAGACCTGCTCAAGCAGATCAAAAAGAACATCAAACTCGGCATCGCCACGACCATCGACCTCCTCGGTGAAGCGGTCGTCAGCGAGGAAGAGGCCGACGTGTTCCTGAAGCGCAACCTCGAGATCCTCGACTCGGTCTCGAAGTTCTACGCGAAGGAGCCGGAGCCGTGCTTATCCGATCTCGGCCCCGACAACAAGCCGCTCCCGCGCCTCAATCTCTCGGTCAAAATCTCCGCGCTTACACCCGACGTGCACCCGGCCGATCCGGAGAACTCGATCAAAGCGCTCAAGCACCGCCTCCGCCCGATCCTCCGCCGCGCCATCGAAGTCGGCGCGCTCGTGAACTTCGACATGGAGAGCTACAAGCTGAAGGACCTCACGCTCGCGCTCTTCAAATCCATCTTCGAGGAACCTGAGTTCGCGCAAAAGCCCGCCATCGGCATCGCGATGCAGGTTTACCTCCGCGACAGCGAGCAGGACATCCGCGACATCGTCGCGTGGGCGCGCAAAAACAACCGCCCGCTCAACATCCGTCTCGTTAAAGGCGCTTACTGGGACGCGGAGACCGTCCTCGCCCAACAACGCGAGTGGCCGATCCCGGTGTGGCAAAAGAAACCCGAGTCCGACGCGAACTACGAGAAGATGACCGTGTTCCTCCTCGAGAACGCCGACATCATCACGCCGAACTTCGCCTCGCACAACGTCCGCACCTGCGCGCACGCCATCGTGCAAGCCGAGCGCCTCGGCGTGCACCCGAAGCACTACGAATTCCAGGCGCTCTACGGCATGGCCGACGAGTTGAAGGCCGCGCTGCTCCAAATGGGCCACCGCGTCCGCGAATACAGCGCCATCGGCGAACTCCTCCCCGGCATGGCGTATCTTGTCCGCCGCCTTCTCGAGAACACCTCGAACGAAGGCTTCCTCCGCATCAAAAACATGGGCGAGGCCTCGAAGGAGCAGCTGCTCGGCAATCCGGTCAACGCGCTCCCGTCCGCCACCGAGCCGCTCGCGCGCAAGCCGCGCCCGGCCGGCGCCTTCGTCAACGCCGCCAACACCGACTACACGCTCGCCGCCAACCGCGAGAAACAGCGCGTCGCGTTGAAGAATTTCGAGGCGACGCAACTCGGCAAGAAGTGGCCGGTCATCATCAACGGCAAGAAGGTCACCGATCGCCCGTTCCTCCCCTCCGTGAATCCCGCGCGTCCCGCGCAGGTCGTCGGCTACTGGGCCAAGGGCACGGTGCAGGACGCCGAGGACGCCATCGCGGCCTCCGTCGCGTTCTTCCCGAAGTGGCGCGCCACGCCGGTCGACGAGCGCGCGAAGATGCTCGAGCGCGCCGCCGACATCATGGAGGCGCGCCGCCTGGAAATTAACTCGCTGCTCATCCTCGAAGCCGCGAAGCCGTGGGTCGAAGCCGACGCCGACACGTCCGAAGCCGTCGACTTCCTGCGCTTCTACGCCGTCGAGATGCGCCGCCTGGCCAAGCCCGTGATCACGCAGCGCGTGCCCGGCGAACACTGCGTGCAGCAGTGGACGCCGCGCGGCGTCGGCGTGTCCGTCGCGCCGTGGAATTTCCCGCTCGCGATCCTCACCGGCCTCACGGTCGCACCGCTCGTCGCGGGCAATTGCATGATCATCAAACCGGCGCGCCAGACCTCGATCATCGGCGCCTACTTGATGGACATCCTCACGCAGGCCGGCGTGCCCGCGGGCGCGTTGCACTACCTCCCCTGCTCCGGCGCCGACGCCGGCGCGCACCTCGTCGCGCATCCGAAGATCGACTTCATCGCCTTCACCGGCTCGCGCGAAGTCGGCCTCGGCATCTGGGAACAGGCCGGCAAAACGCGTCCGGGCCAGCTCAACTTGAAGAAGGTCGTCTGCGAGATGGGCGGCAAGAACGCCATGATCATCGACAACGACGCCGACATCGACGAAGCGATCCCGGCGTGCCTCTACAGCGCGTTCGGTTTCGCGGGCCAAAAATGCTCCGCGCTCTCGCGCCTCATCGTGCTCGAGGGCGTCTACGACAAATTCGTCGAGCGCTTCCTTTCCGCGTGCCCGACGATTCCCGTCGGCGATCCGTCGCTGCCCGGCACGATCGTCAATCCGGTGATCGACGAAGCCGCGCAGAAATCGATCCTCGGCTACATCGAGGCCGGCAAGCAGGAGTGCAAACTCGCGTGGCAGGCGAAGCTCTCGCCGGAGCTGCTCGCGAGCGGCGGCTACTACGTGCCGCCGACCGTGTTCACCGGCTGCAAGCCCGACCACAAGATCGTGCGCGAGGAAATCTTCGGGCCGGTCGTTGCGATTCTCAAAGCGAAGGACCTCGACGAGGCTTTCGCGATGGCGAACGACAACGACTACGCGCTGACCGGCGGCTTCTTCTCACGCAGCCCGCGCGCTATCGAGCGCGCCCGCGAGGAGTTCCTCGTCGGCAACCTCTACATCAACCGCGGCAACACCGGCGCGATCGTCGAGCGCCATCCGTTCGGCGGCTTCAAGATGTCCGGTGGCGGCACGAAGGCCGGCGGCCGCGAATACCTGGAAAACTTCCTCTTCCCGCGCCTCATCGCGGAAAACGTTTTGCGCCGCGGCTTCACACCCCCGGAGGAGGGCGAGTAACATCGCCGTTCTCCCCGCGACCAAACCCGTCGACGTCCCAACGAAGAAGAACACCCTGCCCGCCGAGGGCACACAACACCAAGCACGCCATTGCTGGCTGTTCCCCCAAGAAACTGGCGCGCCGCAGAAAAAGCGGCGCGCCTTTTTCGTGAGTAGCGCCGGCTTCCAGCCGACCAGTAGCGCAAGCGTCTCGCCTGCTTCTTCCGTTCTTGGCAGGCGGGACGCCTGCGCTACTCAAACACCCGCGAACGCCAGCACGTCGTCGACGCCGTAGCTGTCGGCGCCGGGTTTGAGGTAGCGTGCGATGTGTCGGACGTCGTCGCCGGCGGTCACGATCGGAGGCTCGACGAAATTATTCGCTCCGCGCTGGCCGAGGCCGATCGCGGCGAGCAGGCCGTTGCAGAGGCATTTGCGGCCGACCGTCTCGACCATGTCACCACCTTTGGAGACGAAGCCTTCAACCGGCGCGGCCGGACAACGGTAGCCGATGCTGCCATCGGCCGACGCATAGGTGTCCCGCAGATAACCGAGATCGCATTTGCGCGGGCGAGCGTCGTAGACGGTGGCGTCAGCAACGGTGCCGGGGAGCTCGACGACCTTGAATGGCATGCCCGTCGGCGAGGCGCGCGGGTCGGTGCGGAGATCGAGAGAACCCTCGCGCGCTTTTGCGAGCGCAGCGGCTTTGATCTCGGGCGCCAGGCCGCTTTCGCGGCAGAAGGCGAAGGGCGTGCCGACTTGCACGCCGGCCGCGCCGGCCGCCTCGGCCGCGCGCAGGGCTTCGGGCGTGGCTTGTCCGCCCGCGAGATAGAACGGCAGGCCGATGGCCTTGATCGCCGCGAGGTCGGGCGTGTCGCGCGGACCGTAGATCGGTTCGCCGCGTTCGTTGAGCGTCGTGCCGCCGCGCGGGGGCGCGTTGTGGCCGCCGGCGGTGGCGCCTTCGACGACGAAGCCGTCAACCTTGCCGGTGGATTTGCGCGCGAGCGTGAGTGCGAGCACGGACGAGGAAACGATGGCGAGGAACCGCGGACGCGGCAGCGTTTGCTTTTCGCCGGGCAACAGCGTCACCGGATCGAACGCGATGGAGTGTTCGTCTTTCGTGCCTTCCACGGCGACACGCAGGTCGGCTTTCTCGCCGGACGCAAAACGGTCGAGGATGCCGGGGATGGACTTCGGAATGCCGGCGCCCATCAGCACGTAGTCGACCTTCGCGAGCATGGCGCCATAGAGCGAAGCGAGCGTGGGCAGCTGGATTTTTTCGAGGAGATTGATGCCGACAACGCCGTCGTGTTTTTCCTTCGCGAGATAAACTTCGACGAAGTTCGCGGCGGCGGTGAGGCCGAGCAGTTCCGCGGCGGACTCAAGCGAGAACATCGGCGAGAGCTTGTAGGATTGGCTGCGGCCGATCCCGCCGGGCACGAAATATTTCTCGAGTATCTGTGCGACGTTCGGGAGCGGGCAGGCGGCGAGCGCGCGGCGCATGGCGCCGTCTTCATCGCCGTTCTGGAGGCGGCGAATGAAGACCGAGTTCAAAGCCGTGCCAGAGACGACACCGAGTTGTCCGCGAAGCGAGACGGCGCGAGCGAGATTCCAGTTCGAAACGCCGATGCCCATGCCGCCCTGAATCAGGCGCGGCCAGTGCGTGGGAGGATTGGTCCAATGCATGTCGGCTCCATTGCGAGGCCGCCAACCGGGCGGTCAATCGCGCGCGTTGTTCGCGTTGCGCATATCTTGTCAAATGCTGGGCGCAAGAGAGTGAAGCAGCCGAAACCGTCGGCGGCGGCTGAGCGGGCGGCTTGATTCAATTCGCCGGAGTTCGGCCACCCAAAGCACAAATAACGCAAAACGGGGCGACGGTTTTGTCCACGCCGGTCAAAGGAAGGGACACATGGACCGCGACGCGTTCTGGAATTTCCGCGTCGGGAAACCGCCGAGTGCAGTGAGGAGCTCCCGGCGTTCGCGGACGGGGCGAGAAGGATCGAAGCGATCGGGTCGCGCGTGCTTCAGTGTGTCGCCGTCGTATTCGCGCGTGAGCTGCGTGAAGGCCCAGTGGCCGCGCTCGTCGAGCCAGCGGCTGACGGCGTTTGCGGACGGTTGCGGACCAGCCTCTTCACGTCGGCTGCTACGAGGAAGCGGTCGGATGGGCACGCAGGGGATTCGTCGGAGAAATTGCGCGGCAAGCGCGCAACCTGCGTGACGACGCAGATGCGGCGGATCGGCGCGACGGATGATTGCAGGTCGACAGCGAAACTTACCCGGACGTGCGAGTGCACGAAGTCTCCCCGCTTGCGCCGTGGTAGAAGTGGCGTGCGCGGCGCGACCGGTAGGACGCGACCGCTGGGCGCGCGGTGAATGAGTTTCGGCGGGGCCAGGGGTCCCGCCCTGTCTCACGCATCGTTATTTCTTTCGGCGAATCCCGATCGTGGTCGGTGCGGAGCACAGCCGTCTTATGGCGGCTGCTATGATAGGAACCTAACGCGAGCCGGAGGGCGTGATGCCTGCGACGAAGCGCTCTGTCGCCGCTGGGACAGCGGCGACCGCCTCACGGAGCTGGCTTTACTTCTTCGCGGCGCGTTGCTGGCGCCAGCGGCGGTAACCGAAGAAGGCGAGGCCGGCGCCCAGCAGCATCGCGCCGTAGGTGGAGGGCTCGGGGACGGGTTTCCACGGGCGGACCTCGTTGTTGTAGGGGTAGCCGCTGTAATCGCCGGTCCAGATCGTGTCGTTGCCGACCCACGGACCGGAGTTGGCGAATGAAACCTGATTGAGCGGAGCGGTGGCTTTGTTACCCGGGTCGTTGTTGACGAGGAAATAATCCTGTTCGTCGGCCCAGCCGGAGACGGCGAGCGAGTAACTGCCGAGGGAGAGGTTGGTGAAGCGGATGATGGAGTCGTCGGTGCTGTCGAAATCGATGGTCGAGTTGCCGGTGAGCGTGAGGCCGGCGAAGGTGCTGTCGGAGCCGTTCACGTTGAGCGTGCCGCCGGCGAGGACAATCGTGACGCCCGCCGCGTTGAAGTCGTTGCCGAGCGTGAGGGTGACGCCGGCGCCGACGATGATCTTGCCCGTGCCGGTGAACGTGCCGGAGAAGGTCGAGTCGGCCAGGAGCGTGAGCGAGCTGAAGGTCGTGATGCCGTCGCCGGCGCCGAAATCGACGGTGCCCGTGCCGGTCAGCGAGCCGATCGTCTGCGCGTAGGTTTGGAGCGAGAAGGTGCCGCCGTTCACGGCGACGTCGACGGCGGCGTTGTTCAGCGCGTTGTTCGCGGCCATGAGGAGCGTGCCGCTGTTGATGTTCACGTTGCTGGCGAAGCTGTTGTTGTTGGCACCGGAAATCGTGAGCGTGCTCGCGTCGGCCTTGGTCAGCGAACCGGCGCTGCTGCCGGTGAGAACGCCGGCGATCTCGGTGTTGGCCGCGCCGCCGATGGTGAGGGCGTTCCCGCCGACGGCGACGCCGCCGACGCCGGCGCTGCCGAGGGTGAGCGAACCGGCGTCCGTCCGGATGAGCGCGGTGGCGCTGGAGACGGTGACGGTGCCGTCGAATTGGTTGTTGCCGGAAACGTTGCGGAGCGCGCCGCCGCTGGAGATGCCGCTGCCGCTGAGTGAGAGTGCTTCGGTGCCAACGTGGATGTTGCCTTGAAGTTCGAGGGCCGCGCCGCTGGCGACGGTGGTGCCGCCGTCGGTGGCGCCGAGGGCGTTGTCGTGACTGATGTTGACGACGCCGGCGCTGACAGTCGTAGCGCCGTGGTAGGTGCTGTTGCCGGAGAGGTAGAGTGTGCCGTCGCTTTGCTTGGTGACGCCGCCGTTGCCGGTGCCGATGGAGTTGGTGGCGTAGGTAGTGCCGGCGCTGTCGAAGATGACGTTCTTGTCGGTGCTGGAGGTGATCGTGCCGTTGAGCGTGAGCGTGCTGCTCGCGTCGGTGGTGATGCGGGCGTTGTCGGCGAGGACGACGGCGCCGTTCCAAGTGTTGCTGCCGCTGACGTTGCGGAGGGCGCCGCCGCTGCCGCCGTAGCCGTCGCCGCTGAGGGTGAGGCGCTCGGCACCGACGGTGATGTTATTTTGGATTTCGAGCGCGGCGCCGGAGGCGACGGTGGTGCCGTTGGCCGCATCGCCGCCGCCGTTGGCACCGAGCGAGGCGCCGTTACGGATGTTGAGGATGCCGCCCGTGACGGTGGTGGTGCCACCGTAGCTGTTCGAGCGGGTGAGCGTCATCGTGCCCTGGCCGAGTTTGTTGATGCCGCCGTTGGTGACTTCCGCGTTGATGGTGAGGTCGCTGGCGGCGGAGCCGTTGGCGACGGTGACGTTGCGAACGGACGTGGAGTCGAGGGTGTCGTTGAGGCTGAATTGATAGCCGTCGATGACGGAGCCGGTGGTCGAGGCGTTGATGGTGATGTCGCCGTTGATGGAGAGCGTGCCTTGGATGCCCGGGGAGTTGCGGGAGTCGACGCGACCACCGGTCATGACGAGGGCGCCGATCGTGTCGCGACGGCCGTTGAGATCGAGGAGGCCGTCGGTGTTGATCGTGACGGTGGACGTGTTGACGATCTTGTTGTGCGAGTTGGACGCGCTGGAATACTGCACGATGGCCGACTCGGCGGCGCCGGTGCCGTCGCCGATGTTGAGATTGCCGAGGATGGTCTGATCGACGGGACCATCGAGGGTATCGAGGTAGAGTTTGCCGTCGTTCACTGTGGTCGCGCCGGTGTAGTAATTACGATCGCCGTAGAAGGTGACCGTGCCGCTGCCGTTTTTGACGAAGCTGCCGGTGTCGCCGGATTGGCCCACGAACGAGTTGATCACCATGTCGCCGGCGCCGCCCACGGTGAGCGTGTTCGCGCCCATCGCGATGGTGTTGGTGAAGGAGTTGTTGCCGACGGTGAAGGTCTGGCCGGCGGTGCTGGAGGTGAGGGTGGACGGAGCGGTGAGCGTGATGTTGCCCGCCCATTGGTTGGTGCCGCTGACGCTCTCGAGGGTGCCGCCGGCGAGGGTGGCGGAAACACCGGTGATCGTGCGACCGCCCTGGAGCTGGAGAGTGGCGCCGGAGTTCACCGTCACGGCGGTGGAGTTGCCGAGGGCGGAGTTGTGCTGGAGGTTGAGGGCACCACCGTCGACGGTGGTCGCGCCGGAATAGCTGTTGGCGGACGTGAGGCTGAGTGTGCCGGTGCCGGATTTCGTGAGGCCGCCGGTGTTGGTGTTGGCGAGAGCGGAGGCGAAGGTGACGTTGTTACCGTTGGTGTCGATCGCGATGGCGGCAGAGCTGTTGGCAATGCGCGAGGACCAATCGGTCGTGATGCCGGTGCCGTAACGCAGCGTGCCGCCGGTGAACGAGATGTCGCCGCCATACGCGAGCGCATTGGCGTGATTGGCGACGATCGTGCCGCCACCGAGAGTGGTGCCGGCCTGGTGGTTGTTGGCGGCGGAAAGCGTGAGGGTGCCGCCGCCGGCCTTGGTGAGCGATCCACCCGGGCCGTTGATCGCGCCGTTGAAAGTCATGTCGCCCGCGCCGTCGACGGTGAGCGCGTAGCCTTGAGTGTTTACGGCGGAGGCGAGCGTCAGAGAGCCGGCGGAGGCTTTCAGCGTCGTGTCCCCGGTCATCTGCAGCTGTCCGGTCAGGGTGTTGTTGCCGGAGAGATTGTGCACCGCACCCGCGCCGCTATGGCCGGTGCCGGCAACATCGAAGCCGCCTTCGTTAACGCTGATGTTGTTCGAAAGCTCGAGGGTCGCGCCGCTAGTGATCGCGTTCCACTGCCCGGTGGTGCCGAGCGCGTTGCTATGGGTGAGGGCAAGCGTGCCGTTATCGACCGTGACAGTGCCGCTGAAAGTGTTGGCGCCGGAGAGGACGAGTCGGCCGTCGCCGGCCTTGACGAGGCTGGAATACCACGGCTCGCCGACGACGCCCGAGAAAGTCGTGGTCGCTGTGTTGTCGACGGTGATCGTGCGCGTGCCACCACCGAGATTGATGGCGCCGGAGAATTCGAGGGCTTGCGAACCGCCGATCGTAAAGTCGCCGTTCGTCACCACGGCGTTGCTGATCGTGCGGGTGCCGCCGCTGGCGGATACGGTGCCACCGTTGATCGTGAGCGTGCCGGTGCTGAGCGCAGAATTGTGGCCGAGTGCGAGCGTGCCGGCGTCGAGCGTGGTCCCGCCGGTATAGGCATTATTACCCGAGAGAGTCAGGGTGCCGGTGCCGGATTTGGTGAGGCCACCGCTGTTGGTATTGGCCAGCGCCGAGGCGAAGGTCACGTTGTTGCCGTTGGTGTCGATGTCGATCGCGCCCGTGCTCGTGGCGATGCGCGAGGAGTAGTCGGTCGTGATCCCGGTGCCATAGCGCAGCGTGCCGCCGGTAAACTTAATGGTGCCACTGGTGCCGAGCGCGTTGTTGGCGTTCGCCACCAGCGTGCCGTCCGCGATCGTCGTGCCGCCGGTGTAGTTGTTGCTCGAGGAAGAGAGCACCCAAGTGCCCGTCCCGCTCTTAGTCAGGAGGCCGGCGCCGGAAATCTGCGAACTGATCGTGCCAAGGCCGCTCCCGTTGCCTCCCAGCGTCAGCTTGTTCGTCGCGGTGGTGGCGATCGACCCGCCTGTGGTCGAGATGGTGAGCGCGCCAGAGCTGTTCACGTTGAACGACGTAGCAGCGCCCAACGAGAGGCGGATGCCGCTGCCTGTGATGACTTGGGCGGTGTTGTCGTTCTGGTTGATGCCGTAGGCGCCGATATTCAGGGTGTAAGCTGAACCCGTGCGGCTGATGGTGTAGGCTCCGGCATTGGAGTTAAAAGCGATGCCACCCAGACTCGTGGTGCCGCTAATGTTGTAGTTGATCGTGCCACCGCCGCTATTGTTGAATATCGCGACTTCGCTGGAAGTATTCGGCACACCGCCGGACCAATTGCCGGATGTGTTCCAATTCCCCCCTCCGGACAGATTCCAAGAAATGTTAGTCTGGGCGGAGACCACCGTAGCGCCGAAGGCGAGAACCGCGACCAGTCCTGTCAGGCAACGCACCACACGACGTGGCGCCTTCGCCACACCGGCCCACGCGCAGCTGGCCGCAGGCAATGCGGGGGCAGCAAACGACGGTCCGATGGCGGGGATCGAGGACATGTTTCGCACGCACAGTATCCCGGCCTGGTGCGCTGGGGTCCAGAAAATATTTAGGGTATTCCACCTATTAGCTTGCCAGATGCAGATGGTCGCGCGAAAAGGAGAGTAACACCTCCCACCCCATGAACACCGGATTCCCACGTCTCCTGTTCTCGTTCCTGTGCATTCTCAGTTTGGTGAATGCGACGTTCGCACGCCCCGGTGATCCCACTGTGGGCTATTCCCCCAGTGAGACGAGAGTCGAGGGAGATCAACCCCTCGTTCGCTCCGTCGAAATTTCCATTACGTCCCCGTCCAACGTTGTGGCGGGCTCTCCCGTGACGATCACGCCGGTCGTCGTCATTCTTGAAAAGCCGGTTGGCGTCTCGGACGCCGTCGCCCTGAGCTATGTGACCCTCAGCCCGGCAACGCTCGAATTTACCGCGCCGAACCAAACGCTCACCACGACGGCCACGATGGATGTTCCCCTGGGGTCATCTGCGGGCAGCTACGCGTATCGCATCGAGACCTCTGGCTGGGCGCCCGGCACGATTGATCCGTGGGCATTCCTCAATGCGAAGGTTTATCCACAGCAAACCGGGGACGCCCCCACGATCGCGCTCGCCACGCCGGCCGATGGCGATGTGTTCACCTATCTACCCGCCGAAGGGCCGCTGACGGTCCCCTTCCGCTTCACCGCCGCGGCACCCGCTTCGCCCGCGATCACCTCCATGGATGCCAAGCTGGACGGCGGCTCGCTCACCTTCACTTCGGTGACCAACACCGACGGCTCGATCACCAGCTCAGGATCTTTCGTCATCACCGCACCCGGCGCCTACAAGATCACCGCCTCGGCCACCAACTCGATCGGAACCAGCACCGACGCCGCCGAGTTCACTGTGGAGGTCAGCGCACCACCACCGACCGTCACCATCGCGCAACCGACGGGGCCGTCCTATACCATGGTTTCAGGCACGACCTTTAGCCTGCCCTTCGCGTTTTCGGCGACGAGCATCTACGGCGGCATCAGCGAGCTGACCGCAACGCTTAACGGGGAGCTCGTCACGTTCGCTGCGACCGGGATGAACACCCTCCTCGCGGGCGGCACCGGCAACTTCGGCATCACCACTCCCGGCAACTACACGCTCGTGGTCACCGCCACGAATCCTTACGGCACCAGCGCTGCTACCCGCACGTTCAACGTCGCCGCCGCGACGCCCGTGCCTGCCGTCACCATCAGCCAACCGGCCAACGGCACGACCATCACCCGTGTCGCGGGCTCGCCCGCCACCGCCGTGCCCTTCACCTTTACGGCGACCGCCAACACCGGCTTCACGATCAGCACCGTCACGGCGACGTTGAACGGCTCACCCGTCACCTTCACCTCGTCCGGACTCGGCACGGCCAGCGCCGGCGGCGTCGGCACGCTCTCCATCAGCACGCCGGGCACCTACACGCTCGTTGCCACCGGCACCAGCGCCGGCGTCACCGCCAGCGCCTCCACGACCTTCACCGTCATCCAGACGCAACCGCCGGTCTCCAAGTGCGACGTCATCTGGCTCCCCCCGATCAACCTGAACAAGGTGCAGAAGGGATGCTCCGTGCTACCCATCAAATTCAAACTGTGCTGCGATGACCACAACCGCTGCCATCACGGCTACGGCAACAGTTCCAATCACGGCAACAGCCACTGCGATCGCAACGATCGCTACGACCGCTACGACCGCTACGACCGTAACGGCAGCTACGACTGCGACAGCGGCCAACACTACGGCTGGGGCCGCGACAGCGACGACGAGATCCACGCCAACTGCAAAGGTGATCGCGATACCTCGGTGGTCATCGCCATCTATGAAGTCTTTGCCAACGGCTCGACCTCCGCACCGACGCTCTACGCTTACGACCGCTGCTCACCCAACCCGCCGACCTACACGATTCAGGGCAACAACATGTATCACCTGAATTTCCCGGTGCCGAAGGGCAAGCACACCTTCCGCGTCGAAGTTTACCGCGCGCCCAATTCCTCCACGACGCCGCAACTGCTCGGCGCGAAGGAATTCACCAGCCGGTAAGCGCTCCGGTCAACCGACTCTCCCCGAGGCATGGCACTCCGCCATGCCTCTTTTATTTTGCCGGAGTCGGCGCAGGGCGCACGGATGACGGCGTCGAAATCATCCGGTTGATCACCGCATAATTCAGATCCGCCGACACCGGCCGGACCACCGAAAGCAAGAACAGCGGCGTCCAATCCTTTCCGCGCAACCGCTCTTCGATGCGCTGCTGCGCCACCAGCCCGGCCTCGTCCTGCCCGCTGAATTGCTTCCGGATCTCCGGCAGCCAATCAATTTTCCCCGCCAGCGCCGCAGCGCAAAACAGTGCCGCCGCCGCGTCGTCACGCACTCCGCCCGGCGGCAAGGCGTCAAACGCCTCCCGGCAGCGCTGCAGCAACGCGTCATCCGGAAAACAAATCAAATGCTGCGCCAGGAGTGTGACGACGGCAGCCGCATCCGCTCCGCGCGCCTGCAACAGCGATCCGATCTCGCGTTCCAACCGCGCCCGGTTGTGCCCCACGGCATGGGCCGCGAGAGTCAGACGCACCACGTCACGCCCGGCCAGCATCGGTCGCACGACCGCCAATAAATCGACCGCCTCGAACGAATCGCGAAACTCCACCAGCCGCTCCACCCGGTGCAATGCCGCGTAAGGCGTCGTCGGCACCGGCGCCGCCGCAAGAATCGAGCGTGCGCTCGCCGGCTCAGTCTGCCGCAACTTCAGCTCCAACGCGCAAACTGTCCGCGCCTCCGCGGGCAGCTTCGGGTTGTCGATGACTGCAACCAGCATGTTCCAATTGTGCGTCCAGCGTGCCGCCGTGATCAGCGCGTGCGTCCACGCGGCGACCCCTTCCGGTTCCACCTCCAGACGCGCGAGGGCCAAACCCGCCAGGCCCGTCATATTGGCCCGCGCGAGCATGCTCCGCGCCCAAACGCGCGCCGTCTCCTTTCCTTGCTCCGGATGATGGGTGAGCAACTGCGCGTAGATCGCGTCCACTGCCTCGGGCTGCACGAGGTGAAGCAACTGCGCCAGCATCATACCGCTCGCGTAATCGCCGGGATTGATCTGTCGCGCCACCAACAACGCGGTGATCGCCTCACGCGAGCGCCCCGCACTGAGCGCCGCGAGCGCCTTTTCGCGAAACAAATCAGCGCGCACCTGCCGCAGCTCGGACCACGCCCGCGGCCAGAAAATCTGCCGGAAACTCACCCGATACCCCACGACGCGCATTCCACCCCAAGCGACCAGCCCGGCCACAACCACCGCCACCGCCACGACGCCGACATGGCTGATCGCCACGCGTCCCCAAAACGGCCGCACCTGGCTCGCCGGCACACTGCAAATCCAATCGCCCTTCGCATTGCGGGTGAGCAACGGGCAGACGCGCTTCCCAAAGCGCCGTGGATCCTTCCAGAACAACACCGCATCGCACCGCACACCGTCCGGCCCGCCAATGTCGCTGTTGTTGTGACACGGGCAGCGTCCCGTCCGGCCGCGCGCGACGAAGATCGTCTTGCGCACGTTCCAATACCACCACGCCCACAACGTGCGCAGCAGATCCCCGAGCCGGCCTTTCATCCCGTGAGAAAAGGCCCGCCCGCCAGTCGGCGCAAGCTGCATCAGGAGCCGCCGTGACGCAGCGGAAGCGTTGCGCCGCCGCGCCCTGGTTCAGCCCCCGAGAATCTCAATGTCCCGCGCTGGCCGAGTGCTCCTGAATGTATTCGTTCTTCAACCCCAGCGACTCCGGCGCGTGCAGCACCAGCATCTTCATGCGGATGTCGGCAGGCACTTTTGCCGCCGTGAGTTTGGAGACGACAATCATCAGCGTGATCGCCAGCGGCACCGTCCAGATCGCCGGCTGCTCGCAGAGGATGCGCAGCAGCGGGTGCTCCTTCCAAAATTCGTTCATCGGCGCGAAGCCCGCGAAGAGCTTTCCCATCGGCCCCTTGTCGAGCGCGAGATTGCTGACGTTTACGACCGTCGCCGCCACGAGCGCAAACAAGCCACCGCACAACATGCCCGTCGCCGCACCCGTCATCGTCATACCCCGCCACCACACGCTCATGAACAGCAGCGGAAAGTAACTCGCCGCCGCGATCGCGAACGCCTGACCGACCATGAAGTTGATCTCGAGCGGCTCGACGAAACACCCGAGCCCGATCGCCACCGCACCGATGGCGACAGCCGCGATCTTGAACATCCGCAACCGTT
This sequence comes from Verrucomicrobiota bacterium, assembly GCA_023432225.1. Classification (GTDB taxonomy): domain Bacteria; phylum Verrucomicrobiota; class Verrucomicrobiia; order Opitutales; family Opitutaceae; genus Didemnitutus. The sequence goes on along the minus strand of JAEYUW010000036.1, from coordinate 239,560 downwards.
CCTCCGCCGTCGCGTGCGGCTTCAGCATCCGTCCATAGACGTCGTGCGCCAGCGCGCCCGTCATCGAGACAAGCAGGCCGCTGAACGTGCTCATGAACGCCGCAAACGCGCCCGCGCACGCGATGCCGCTCAACACGCTGCCCCACACGCCGCCGATCGCGCGCGGCAGCTCGAGCACGACCTTGTCCGTGCCCTTCGCCCCAGTCGCCGCATAGAGCTCAGGCAACAAGTTCCGCCCGATCACGCCGAACACCGGCGGGAACACATAGAAGATGCCGATCAAAATCATCACCCACATCGTCGTGCGCTTTGCCGCCACGCCATCGGGATTCGTGTAGAAGCGCACGAGGATGTGCGGCAACCCCGCCGTGCCGCACACGAGCGCGATGATCAGCGAGTAAGTGTAGAGCAGCGAATACGGCCGCGCCTCCTCCGCGCTGAGCCCGGCCGCCTTGGCCGCCTTCGTCGTCAACGGCCCGAACGGCGACACCCACGCCTCATCCTTCGGCGCTTTTTCAACCAGCGGCTTGCGCTCGATCGTCTGCACGATCGGCGCAGCGTCCTTCGCCGCGGTGAGCGCACGCCCATCGTTCGCTCCGACGTGCGCGCCGTAGAATCCATACACCGACATCAGCACGAACACCGGCACGCTGATCGCGAACATCTTCATCCAATACTGAAACGCCTGCACCAGCGTGATGCCCTTCATGCCGCCGAGCGCGACGTTCAGCGTGATCACCGCGCCCACAGCCACGACGCCGACCCAGTAAGGCAGTCCGGGGAAAATGTAGGCCAGCGTCGTGCCCGCGCCCTTCATCTGCGGCATCGTGTAGAAAAATCCGATTAACAGCACGAAGCACACCGCGATCTTCCGGAACAACGGCGAATCGAACCGCCCCTCCGCGAAATCCGGAATCGTATACGCACCGAACCGCCGCAGCGGCCCCGCGATGAACAGCAGCAGGAACAGGTAGCCGCACGCGTAACACACCGGATACCACAGCGCGTCGTAACCGCTCGACATCACCATGCCCGCCACGCCCATGAACGACGCCGCGGAAAGATACTCGCCGGAGATCGCCGACGCATTCCAGCCGACCGACACCGAGCGACCGGCCACGAAGAAATCACTCGCGGTCTTGGAGGTCTTCGCCGAGCGAAACCCCATCCACACCGTCACGACGACTGTGATGAACGAAAAGCCGAAGATCCACGGATCGACGCCCGCGAGCCAGCTGCCGCCCGCCGCCAGGAAGAGAGAAGACGCGATCATTACTCGGCCCTCCCCTTTTTCACCTGTTCGACTTCGTCCCGTTCGAGCCAGATCGAGCGGCGGATGAAATACCACGAGATCATCCAAACGGCCGGGAACGACAGCACGCCGACCAGCAGCCAGCTTAAAGTAAAGCCGGCGACACGCGTCGCCATCACGGCCGGGAAAAAGTAATTCGCGAGTGGCACGCCCAGCAGCATCACCAAAAAGGCGGCAGCGCAGGCAATGGACAGTTTCAGTTGCCGGCGCATGAGCGTATGAAGAAACGCTTCGCTGTGCACCGCGTCATCGTGGGGTATCGGGGCAGGCATTGGCGCGGGAGCCTGCGGGAGGAGTCGCCGGTGACAACAACGATGTTCGTCTTACCGCCCGATTGGGCGCGACGAAAGAGCCCGAAGCGGATGCCCGAAAGGTGGAGCACGTTGACCCCAACGCGCTGCTCGATTCTCGCCGGCACGGAGCGCCACCGCGGCGAGCCGCCTCGATCCGCGGATGGAATTCCTCGCGCTGTTTCCGAATCTGAAACCGGCATTTGCGCACCACGCCGGTCTGCGCACCCTCTCCCGCGTGGAATACGCCATCTGGACGCTCACCTCTGTCCTGCTCCTCGCCGGGCTGGTAGGCTCCGTCGTGCCAATGCTGCCGGGCACGACGCTGATCTTCGTCGGTGTGCTGCTCCACAAATGGCTTCTGCCCGCGAGCGTCACCACGACCGCCATCGTCTGGATCGGCGTGTTCTGGCTGTTTTCCATCGCTGCGGACTTCGCCTGCACGCTGCTCGGCGCGCGCCTCTTCGGCGGCTCCAAATGGGGCATGACCGGCGCGGGCGGCGGAGCGCTGGTGGGCATGTTCTTCTCTTTACCCGCGCTGCTTCTAGGAACGGTCCTCGGTGCCGTCGCCGCCGAAAAGCTGCTCAGCAAACGCACCGACAAGGACGCCCTCAAATCCGGCCTCGGCGCTGCGCTCGGCTTTCTCGTCAGCACCGTCGTGCGTGCCGCGTTCGCCGTCGCGATGGTCGCGCTCTTCGCCTACTCCGCGATCACGATCGCGCGCAGCATCGCCGGCTGATCCGTCCCTGGGGCGCCGTCAGAAATCAATCGTCCGCAGCGGTCCTGGCTTCACGACGAAACGATCGTCGTAGGGCGTGACCCGTTTGAACTCGCTGCGCATCGCCTCCGCGCGCCCGCCGAACGGCACGAACATCACCGTCGCCGAGCCGCTCGCCTCGACCTTCGCGATCGCCGGCCCGGCATCGTCGCGCACCGTGGCGAACTCGATGTGCGCAGATGCCGCTTTCACGTTCAACACCACCGCGACACGCGCGCGCTCCCGCAGCTTCAAGTCGATCGCCCGCAACTCGTGCTTCTGCTGGCCAACTTTCACGAACACCTGAAATTTCTCCGGCGGGAAACTCGATCCTTCGATCGGCCGCAGCGGCACTTCATAGATCAACTCGTCGCTCGTTCCCGCCGCATCGGGCACCGGCACCGCACGCTTCACGTCCAACGCCTCGCCCAACCGCACGCGGCCTTTCTGTTCCAGTTTCGCGCGTTCTTTGCGGAATTTCTTCTGCTGCGCCTCGCTGGGCACCTGGCCGTTCTTCTCGAGCAACGTCCATTGCACGTCGTAATGCAGCGACGGATCGTAGCGCGCGAGCCAGCTCCCTTTCTCCCGCCCCTTGCGATCGAACTCCACGAACCGCTGCGTGTAAGCCCACCGTGGCGCGTCCTGGCTGAAGCTGCGCAGGGCCGCGGCGAGCGGCGCGGGCACGCCCGCGAACGGATCCAGCGGATCGTCGACCACGGCATCCGCCGCTCGCGCGCACGTCGCGAGCAACACCACACCGCAAAGCAAGGAAAAGAAAAGGCGCATGGCCTTGAGACCATGCGCCGGAGAATTGTTTCGGCAACTTTGCCGGGATGAGCGGTCGCGCGCTCAGCGCATGCGGCACATGAGCAGTTCGCGCTCGAAGATCAGTTCCTTCGGCAGCGTCGCGTGCAGATCGAAGAAGAGCTCGCCCTGACCGAGGATCTCGTTCTTCCACGCCTCGCGGTCGAACCGCTGCAGCTCGTCGAATTTTTCCTCGGAGAAATCGAGACCGTCCCACTCGATGTCGCGGTAGCGCGGCACCCAGCCGATCGGCGTCTCCTTGGCTTTGCCGCCGGCGCGCACACGGTCGACGATCCACTTCAGCACGCGCATGTTCTCGGAGAAGCCCGGCCACATGAACTTGCCGTCCTTGTCCTTGCGGAACCAGTTCACGTGAAACACGCGCGGCGTCTCGCTCAGGCCCTTCTGCATGTTGATCCAGTGGCGGAAGTAGTCGCCCATGTTGTAGCCGCAGAACGGCAGCATCGCCATCGGATCGCGACGGACCTTGCCGATCGTGCCGGCGGCGGCGGCGGTCATCTCGGAGCCCATCGTCGCGCCAATGTAGACGCCGCTGGACCAGTTGAACGCCTGGAACACGAGCGGCATCGTCGTCGCGCGGCGACCGCCGAAGATGATGGCGTGAATCGGCACGCCCTCGGGATCTTCCCACGCGGGATCGATCGTCGGACACTGCTTCGCCGGAGCGGTGAAGCGCGCGTTGGCGTGCGCGGCAGTGACGCCTTTCTCCTTCGCCAGCTCGGGCGTCCACTCATTGCCCTTCCAATCGATCGCATGCGCGGGCGCTTCCTTCGTCATGCCTTCCCACCACACGCCGCCGTCGTCGGTGAGCGCGACGTTCGTGAAGATGGTGTTCTTCGCGAGCGCCTTCATCGCGTTCGGGTTCGTGTGATTGCCCGTGCCGGGCGCCACGCCGAAGAAGCCCGCCTCGGGATTGATCGCGCGCAGGCGACCGTTGGCGTCGGGTTTGATCCACGCAATGTCGTCGCCGACGGTCCACACCTTCCAGCCTTGCTGCTGGAAGTGCGGCGGCGGGATCAGCATCGCGAAATTGGTTTTGCCGCAAGCGCTCGGGAACGCGGCGGCGACGTAGGTCTTCTCGCCCTTCGGATTCTCGACGCCGAGGATGAGCATGTGTTCGGCCATCCAGCCTTCGTCGCGTGCCATCGCGGAGGCGATGCGGAGCGCAAAACACTTTTTGCCGAGGAGCGCGTTGCCGCCGTAGCCCGAGCCGTAGGACCAGATCTCGCGCGTCTCGGGGAAGTGGACGATATACTTCTCCTTGTTGCACGGCCACGCCACGTCCTTCTGGCCCTTCTTCAGCGGCGCACCGACGGAGTGCACGCACGGGACGACGCGCTTGAAGTCGGCATCGATCAGCTTGAAGACCTCTTTGCCGATGCGCGCCATGATGCGCATGTTGACGACGACGTAAGGAGAGTCGGTGAGCTGCACGCCGATCTGCGACATCGGCGAACCGATCGGACCCATGCTGTAGGGCAACACATACATCGTGCGGCCCTTCATGCAGCCGTTGAAAAGTCCCTTGAGCGTCTTGCGCATCTCGAAGGGATTGACCCAATTGTTCGTCGGGCCCGCCGCATCCTTCGAGAGCGAGCAGATGAAGGTCCGATCCTCCACGCGCGCGACGTCGCTGGCGTCCGAGCGGGCGAGGTAACAGCCCGGCCAATTCTTCTGGTTCAGTTTGATGAACGTGCCGCCCGCGACCATTTGCGCACAGAGCGCATCGTATTCCTTCTGGGAACCATCGACCCAGTGGATGGCGTCCGGCTTGCACAGCGCGGCCATTTTTTTCACCCACGTGATCAAATTGGGGTTATTGCTCAGCGGTTTTGGGGTTTTCATCATAAATTATGATGCTGCCCGAGCTCCGACCATGCGGCAACGGGAAAGCCGGGGGCCAAATCGCAATTAAAGCGGATATCTTGACACATAAGGCGTCGACGCGATGCGCCGAAATCCGCGCGTGCTGTCAGGCCCGATGCGACGCGGCGTGCATGAGCGCCGCCGCGCGTTGCTGCGCGCAGCAGCGTGGTCGACGTCGTCCAACTGCGCACTCGCGGCACCGATCGAGTCGCACCAAGTTCATCGCCATGAGATACCCCACGCTTCTCCTGCTCTTCGCGAGCGCGTTCGCCGCTCTTTTTGCCCAGGAAAAATCCGCCCCGCAGCCCGCGACGCCCGCGCTGCCGCCAAACATGACGACGTATTATTTCTGCCTGCTGACACGCGGGCCAAACGCCGGCACTGGCACGCGCGAGGAGCGGCAGCAGGCGCAGGCCGCGCACATGGCGAACATTCAGCGACTGGCCGACAGCGGCAAATTGCTCGTCGCCGGCCCGTTCAGGGATGGCGGCGATTGGCGCGGAATTTTCATTTTCAAGTGCACCAGCCTCGAGGAGGCCCAGGCTCTCGTCGCGTCCGATCCGCTCATCAAGGACGGTCGACTGAAAGCCGAGATTCATCCGTGGCTCACAATGAAGGGCAACATCCGCGACCCCGAGTTTCCCACCGCACCAGCGCAGCAAACGCCGTAAAATTCTGTCTTCTTGGCGGCCGCGCAGGTTGCGCGCTCGCGAAAGCGGCGCGCCACCGCGGCCCTACCTTGGTCACTTCATCGGCTCCACATGCACCGTGACGTCGCTGATGCTGTGCGGCGCGGAGCCGATCAGCGCGTCCTTCACCGCGTGCGCGATGTCGTGTCCCTCCCGCACGGTGAGCTCGCCATCCACGCGCACCTGAATGTCCACGAGGTGGCTGAGACCGCTCTTGCGCACGCGCACTTTGTGCAACGCGAGCACGCCCGGCACCGCGCTCGCGATGTCGCGCACCTCGCCCTCGAACTGCGCCGAGACCGCGGTGTCCATGATGTCGCCGAGCGCCTTGCCGCTCATGTTGAATCCATTGAACCCGATCACCACGCACGCGAAGAGCGCCGCCCAGTCGTCCGCGGTCTCCCAGCCCGGCCCGCCCCACAGCGCCACGGCAATGCCGAGAAATGCCGCCCCCGACGTCAGCGCGTCGGAGTAGTGGTGCATCGCCTCCACGCCGAGCGCGGTGCTGCCGTTCTCTTCGCCGGCCAGATTCAACCGCCGCGAAAACCACACCTTCGTCACGACCACGGCCGCGAGCACGAGCAGCGTCCACCACTCCGGCGCGTGGTGCGGCGTCCGGATCTCGTGCACCGCCTGCCAACCGACAAATCCCGCCATCGCAAACACGAACAGCGCCACCGCGAGCGCGGCGAGCGGCTCCGCCTTGCCGTGCCCGTAGGGGTGATTCGCATCCGGCGGCCGCGCTGCCACGCGGAAGCCCGCCCACACGAGGAGCGAGGTCAGGATGTCGAGCATCGACTCCGCTGCGTCGGCGATCAGCGCGTAGGTGTGGCCAAAAACGCCGCCGGCGAGCTTCACCGCCGCCAAAGCGATATTCAGCACGATGCCGCGCACGACCAAGCGGGCGCTCTCCTCCGCGCGGCGCGTCGTGCGCGCATGATGATCGTTCACGGACATCGCGCACGAAACTACGCGCACGCACTTCCTCCACTCAAGCTTCGCGGCGCAGCTAAACTCGCTCGCCGCGCCGGTGAATCTTTCACGTGGCTAATCCTGCGCTCCGCTCCGAGCGCGACTTGCTTTTCTGCATCCTGCAGCGGCAGTCTACGCCCGCCGACGAAGACGGCAACGCGAACGCTCGGCGGTCACAGACCGCCGCGACAGGGCCCGGCGCGCGGTGTTAACCCAGTTGACCGCCCTTCCCTCCCGGCCTACTTTCCCGCCTCGTCATGCCTGAAATGGAAACGACGATCGCGCAGGACCCGGTGAAGCAGTTTTCAGTGTTCCTCGAAAACCGCGTCGGCCGCCTGCACGAACTCACCGCGATGCTCGCGAAGCACAACGTCCACATCATGGCGATGACGACGCTCGACACGACGGATTGCGCGATCGATCGCATGGTCCTCGACGATCCCGATCGCGCGCGCGAGCTGATGGCGGCGAACAATTTTTTCTTCACCGAGTGCGAGGTGCTCGCGGTGGAGTTCACGGACGAGTCGAAGCTCCAGGATCTCTTCAAGGCGCTCTACGAGGCGGAGATGAACATCCACTACGTCTACTCGTTCATCTGCCGGCCGCGCTCGCGTTCCGCCATCGCGCTGAAAGTCGAGGATACCGATCTCGGCCAGCGCGCCCTCTCGAACCGCGGCTTCAAGGTGCTCACGCAGCGCGACATTTCGCGCTGAGGCGATCGCTCACACGCCGCCCGTTGACGCCGGCGGCAACGTGAAAACCTCGGCGCGCTGCGCCGTCGCATCGGCGCGCAACCAGACGGGAGCCGCCTCGTGCCCACAGTCGATCACCCGGATCACGTCGGCGAACTCCTCCGAAGTGGGATCTTCCGCGACGAGCTGATTGGGCGCCGCCTCGAACCACGCGCTATCGATCCGGTTGCCCGTCTTGTGGGGGAAATAGGCCACGTAGAGCGTGTCGTATTCGACGAGGTCGTTGAAGAAATGCGTGCCGAGCGAGACGTCGGGGATCAGGCCTTCGTGCATCGCCACGACCTCGCAAATCGCCGACGCGTGATTGATTTCGGCAAACGAGACCGGGATGCCAAGCGCCGGACTCGACGTGCCCCAGCGGCCGGGACCGATGAGCAGCAGCCCGCCGGTGGCCTCGTCGTGCCGACGACAAAAGCGACCAATGATGCGCGCCACCGCGTAGCGCGCCTGTTCCGGCAATCGCGCGTAGGCGGCCTGCACGATGTAGATGACGCGCGCCAGGCGCAGCTCGCGACTCACGCCAATGACCGCCCCGTGGGCCGTGAGCAACGCGCGCCGCGCACCGGCGTCAAGACGCTCCGCGAGCCCCGCCACATCACGCCGGAATTGGAACGTGCGGCACTGGAGCAGGTGGATGCGATAGCTGCCGTCGGAGAGAAAATTCAGCGCGAACTCGATATCCACCGGCGCACCGAAGGCTTCCTCGAGCAACGCGAGCATGCGCCGCAAATCCGCCGGCACGGCGGTCTCGCGCAGCAAGCCGTCGAACGTCACCCACGGATGCCCGTCATCCGCCTCGGTGCAATAAAGGTGCCGCGGCAAATCGGCTCCCTGTTCGCGCAGCACCTCGTGCAGCGGCAACGCGATCTGGCGCCCCGCGACGAGGTCGAGGCAATCCATGCGACGCTGCGCGTGATCGCAGGCTTCCTCGAAACTGGTCTCCGGGCGGCGATGCAGCGCGTTCAGCGCGACCAGGCGCGTGTAGTCATCGTCGCTGCGGTCGACCGCGCGTGTGCCGAGGCCGAAGACGAGCCGAACGACCCCCGCGCGGGGATCGATGTCCGGGTGCCAGACGTAGGGGTTGCAGGAGAGCCCGACGCCGGCCGCCTGCGGATAAAAGTAGCGTCCATGCGCGGAGCCTGAGACGCGCATGATGAGCAGTGCCATGCGTTCCTCGCTGTCGAGGAGGCCGCGACGCTTGCGGTAGAGTAGCGCTTCTTCGCCCAGCACGCTGGCGTAGACTTCGCGCACCGCGGCGAGCAGCGCGGCGAGCCGCTCCTCGCGCGTGCCGCGATTCACGACGAAGATGCTTTCGTATTTTCCCGAGAAGGCGTTGCCGCGCGCGTCCTCGAGCACGGAGGAGGAACGAACGATGTAGGGCGCCTCGCCGAAGTAATCGAGCATGCTCTCGAACTGCTCGAGGATGAGCGGCGGAAAATGGCCTTCGCGGATACGGCGGCGACCTTCCTCCAAGTCCGTGAGGAAAGTCTCCGCCTGCTTCTGTTTCTCCCGGAGCCACCAGACATCGTTCTCAATCAGAAAGCCGACGAACACTTCCGCGCCGACGAAAAACGAGTCGTGCACCTCGAGTCGGGCCGCGAGGTCGGGCGCGCTCTGGCGGAGGACCGCACGGGCGACGAGCATGCCGAGGGTTTTGCCGCCGACCGAGCCGATGCCGATCATGCGGCGGCGCACCGCGATGAAATCCTCGAGCGTGAGATACTGCTCGACGAGCGCCGCGATGCCGGAGCGATGCACGGCGAAGGCGAGACGCACGCGGGCGAGCAGTTCAGCCCTCGCACCGGCGGCGGCGCGGCCGGCGCGCTCGTCGCGGAGGAAGACCTCGACTTCGTCGAAAAGCCGCTGCCAGTAGCCGCCGCGCCGATCGTTCTGCAAACGCGGCCATTGGATGCGCGAGAGGATCTGCGCGAGCACGGCACTCTCGCGCACGGGCAGGAAGTCGTCGCCGCGCCAGAGATGGATCGTGTCCATCGACTGATCGGCGTGATGCGGCACCTTGATCGGCCGCACGTAGAGCCGGTCGTCCACGCGCACGATATCGAGCATGAACTGCGTCGTGCGCAGGATCGGGCCGATGCCCTGTTCCGCGTGGCGGGCACGTTGCAGCGCGAAGTAGGTGACCGTCTCCAACCGCCAGAGCCGCGGACAGGTGAGGCGGAAAAAATTCCCCATGCTCTGGTCAGAGGTCCACGCCTCGGCGAGATGAGAGAGGTTGTCGAAGATGTAGAACGCGCCCGGACCCGCGGCCTCGATCACGCGGTGCACGGCCCGCACGAAACGTTCGAAGCCCTTGGCCGGGTCCATGTGGTGAACGGAGGTCTGCGCATCGGCTTCGACCAGCGCCGGATCGGGGCCGAAGCGGAAGTAATGCAGATCCCGGGAAGCGGCGCGCGCGGCGGCGGCATACGGCAGGACGAGCGCGCGATATTCCTCCCACTCGTCGATCAACCACACGACATTGTCGCCGGCATGGATGCCATGCATGACGGTGTCGAGGCGGGGCAAGCCGGTGGTCAGCGGCGGCAGATCGTTGAGAGGGGAAGACATGACGATGCGACGGAAAAAGCTGGGCGAAAAAAGGCGCGGGCGCGAGACCCGAGCCGAAACGCGCGCGATCCCCGCAAACGTGAGTGAGGATCGCGCGATCGGTGGACGGCGAGATGCGAGCGGGCGCTTGTCGTCGCTGGGACAGCGGCGACCATCTTTAGGTTTGGTGTGGAGAATCCGGCTTTCGCCCGACCACGGCGCGGGTGGAGCCGCGCCCTCGAGACGAGCGACGGCTCAGACCACGCCTTGCTCGATCATGGCGTCGGCGACTTTCACGAAGCCGGCGATATTGGCGCCGAGCACGTAGTTGCCCGGCTGGCCGTATTCCTCGGCGGTGCGACGCGCGCTCTCGTGGATGTTGACCATGATGTCGTGCAGGCGGCGATCGACCTCCTCGCGCGTCCAGCTCAGGCGGAGCGAATTCTGCGACATCTCGAGACCGGAGGTGGCGACACCGCCGGCGTTGGCGGCCTTGCCCGGGCCGTAGAGAATTTTGTTCGCGAGGAAGGTGGCAACGGCGTCCGGCGTGGACGGCATGTTGGCGCCTTCGGAGACGAGCGTGCAGCCATTCTTCACGAGGGTGGCGGCGTCCTGGGGATTGATCTCGTTCTGCGTGGCGCTCGGGAAAGCGCAATCGCACGGCACGTGCCACGGGCGCAGATCGGCGTGGAAGGTGGAGCCGGGGAATTGCGCGGTGTATTCGGCGATGCGGCCGCGGCGGACGTTCTTGAGGTCCATGACCCACGCGAGCTTCTCGGCGTTGATGCCGGCGGGGTCGTGAATGGTGCCGGCGGAGTCGGAAAGCGTGACGGGCTTGGCGCCGAGTTGGAGAAGTTTCTCGACGGTGTATTGGGCCACGTTGCCCGAACCGGAGACGGTGCAGACCTTGCCGGCGAGGTTCTCGCTGCGCGTCTTGAGCATCTCCTCGGCGAAATAAACCGCGCCGTAGCCGGTCGCCTCGGGGCGGATGAGCGAGCCGCCCCACTTCAGGCCCTTGCCGGTGAGCACGCCGGAGAAGTCGGACGTGATGCGCTTGTATTGGCCGAACATGTAGCCGACTTCGCGGCCACCGACGCCGATGTCGCCCGCGGGCACGTCGACGTTGGGGCCAATGTGCCGATAGAGCTCCGTCATGAAGCTCTGACAAAAGCGCATGACTTCGGCCTCGCTTTTGCCCTTCGGGTCGAAGTCGGAGCCGCCCTTGCCGCCGCCCATCGGCAGCGTGGTGAGGGAATTTTTAAAGGTCTGCTCGAAACCGAGGAACTTCAGGATGCCGAGGTTGACGCTCGGGTGAAAGCGGAGGCCGCCCTTGTAGGGTCCGATGGCGCTGTTGTATTGGACGCGAAAGCCGCGATTGACCTGCGGGCGGCCGGCGTCGTCGAGCCAGGCGACGCGGAAAACGATCTGACGCTCGGGCTCGACGATGCGCTCGAGGATGCGGGCGTCGCGGTATTTGCGACGGCGCTCGATCACGGGGCCGAGAGACTCGAGGACCTCGTGCACGGCTTGAAGGAACTCCGCTTCGCCAGCATTGCGGCGGGTGACGACATCGAGAACTTCGGCTACGTAAGGATTCATGGGGCGCAGTGTTTGGGGAAGATAAGCGCAGCGACCGTTTCGCGCCACGACGTCAGAAGCAATGCCTCGGTCTGTCGCAGGCGCGGATTTCACGACATAAACGACGCGACGCGCGCCATGTCCGGGACACGCAAAACAAAGCCGCCTCGGCACGGGGCCGAGGCGGCGAGATGAGTGTTTCGTTTTTCGCGCAGCGTGCGCGACGGCTCAGCGTTAGAACCTCAGAGATCGAACGTCGCCGAGAGGATGAACTGGCGCGGGTCGACGATACGGAACGCCCACGGCGAGCCATCCGGATTGACCGCGACCGGCTGCAGTTTGCCGTCTTCGAACACGTTGTTCACGTTCAGCTGCAGCGTGCAGCGGACTTTCCCGCTGAAGAACTTCAGGCGATACTTCGCGTGCAGGTCGACGACGGTGTTGCCCTTTTGCCAGACCGGCTTGTTCGGGTCGTATTCGCGCACGACGCCGTCGGCATCGGGAGCCGCGCCGAGGAAGCCGATCGAGCCCTCATCCTCCCAGCGGAGGGAGCCGCCGACGGTCAGCGGGCTGATGAGGCGATTGCTGGTCATGCCGGCGAGGTCGTAGCTGGTAAGGAAGGACGCGCGGTATTCTCGGGTCTGCGTGCGGCGCTTGCCTTGGAGCGCGACGGCGAGCTTCAGGTTCGCGAGGACGTTGTTCGTATACCAGTCGCGGGCGACGGTGCCGTTCTCGGCGGCCGTGGTCCACCAGTTGTAGCCGGTCACCGGGTCCTTGATGCTCAACCACGTTTCCATGCGGCTGTTGATGTAGTCCTGCACGGCGGGCGACATGATGCCGTTGAGCGGAGTGGACTGCGCAGCGGTCAGCTTCATGCGCCAGTAGCGCGTCGGGTTGTAGAGGATCTCCACCTCACGGCCGCTCGAGTAGGAGTTGCTCGCATCGCCGTGGCCCTTGTTGATGTGGCTGCGCAGGTAGTCGTAGTCGGCGCCGGTGACCTTGAGCGCTTCGGCGACGGCGGTCGCCTGATCGATGCTCGGGTTGATGACCTGCAGGCGCGAAATATACCAGTCGGTCAGGCCGGGATCGCCGCCGGAACTGCGGCGATCCATGCGGATGGCGCGCTGGACGATCGTGTTGAGCTCGCTCGTGCTGCGGCCGATGTCGACGGTCTCGAATTGTTTGGCCGTGATCTGTAGTTTGCCGTCGAGCAGGAGCAGCGTGAAGCCGTAGTCCTTCGATTCGCCGCTGGGGTCGGGCAACGGCTGGCCCCAGACGTCGTAAGTGGTCGAGCCGGGGCTGAAGGCGTTCGCCTGGCTGTAATTGAGGAAGAGCCAACTCAGGGGCTTGACGACGAGGCCGTAGGTCTTCGTGGGCTTCTTGTTCTTCACCCAGTCATTGGTGCCGTATTCGTAGACCGGCGAGTAATCGTAGTAGCCGTTCGTGGCCGCGGTGGGATTGATGGCTGCGTTGGCTTCGCGCGTGCGGTTGCGGTCTTCGCGGATGCCGAACATCGGCACGATGCGGCCGTCCCAGAACCAGCCCTGCCAGACGGCGCCGACGGTGCTGAGGAGGCGTTTGTTGTAACGACCGGCGTTGTAGTAGAGATCGTAGGTCGTGTCTTCCGTGATCCACTGGCCGGTGACGCCGTTGTAGTAACGCAGCGGCAGCGTGTAAGGCGGCGTGGGCGAGCCGGCCGGTGCGTAGTCGATGTTCTGCCCGTTGGCGTCGCCGATGTAGTAACGCGGATAGGTGCGATACGGCGTGTTGTTGCGCGTGGTGACCGTGCCCATCCACGGATTGAGGGACGACGCGGTATCCTGGAAGCCAATGCTGCCGCCTTCGAAGGTGCGGTATTCGCTGTAGAGGCTGAAGCGATTGCGACCGAGCCAGCGGAGGAGGTTCTTTTCGCGCGAGAGATCGAGGTCGTAAGCCAGCGTGGCGCGGTAGCTGTCGGAGTTATCGCGGCCCAGCGTCGTGCGCGGCGCGGCACCGCCGATGTAGGTGCGGAGGAAGTAGGGATTGACGGTGCCGTCGAGCAGCCGCTCGTTGACGTCGATGTAGGGCTGGAGGTTCGCGCCACCGGTGCCGAGGAAGCGGCGGTCGTGGGTCGAGATTTTCTGCCGGACCCACGCGGCTTCGAGCGCCAGCTTCTGGCGATCGGTGTCCAAGATGCCCTGCTCGATCATGACGCTGGTGGTCTCGCCCTTGCGGCGCGCAAAATTCGGCGCGACGAGGTTGACCGAGGTCCAGTCGTAGAGGCTCTGATCCGTGATCTGCGCCGGATTATAGAGCGGGAATTTGGCGGAGTTGCGGATGTAGTAGCTGCCATTCTGCATCAGGCGGCCGGTGCCGGAAACGTTGGTCGGGCCGGTGCCGGTGGCGTTGGGCAGGCGGCTGATCGTGAAGAGCCCGACGCTGCCGTCCGGGTTGATGTAGAGGCTGGGGCTGTTCTGGAAATTCGAGTCGGTCACCGCGAGGCCGTAAGGCAACAGCGTGGCTTCGCTGCCGGTGGCGACCGGCCCGATGCTCGTGCCGTTCGCGAGGTGGACGGTCTGCGTGATCGGGTCCCATGTCGGGCGGCCGCTGTTGATCCAGTCCGTGATGGTGTCGCGCGGAGTCAGCGAATTCGGCCGGTTGTTCTGATTGCGGTAGGACTCGAAGCTGGTGCTGATCGTCGTCCGCTTGAACGGCCGGAACATCGTCACGAGTTCGAGACGACGCGTCAGGTCTTCGGACGGTTTGCGGACGTAGCCCTTGTCCTCGTAAACGCCCATGAGACGCAGTGCGAGGACGTCGCGGAGCACCATGCGGTTCAGGTCGAAGCTGCCGCGGTAACCGTCGTAGCTGTCGGCGCGCGTCGTGAACGACATGCTGTCCCGGGTGGGATTGGCGCGAGCCTTGATCAGGTTGATGCCGCCGCCCGTGTTGCCGAGACCGAACACGGCCGAGTTCGGGCCGCGGGAAATTTCCACCGCATCGACGTTGTAGGAATCGAGTGGGATGTTCGTGCCGAAGCCGTTCAACGCGACGTTGGCGGATGTCAGGCCGCGCACGCGGTTGGCGCTGTTGGGATCGCGCGAGACGTTGTCGGTGACGTTGCCGCGGTCGACCGTGAAGTCGGTCCACTGCGAAGTGCCTTCCGTGCTCAGCTCGTATTTGAACACGTCGTTGATGTCGACCGCGGCCGTGTCCTGGAGCTGCTCCTTCGTGACGACGGAGATGGAGGCGGCCAAATCCTCGAGCGGGGTGTTGAGGCGCGTGCCCGACATCGTGGCCGTCGCGCGGTAGCCCTCGGATTTCGACGAGTTCACCTGGAACGGCGAGAGCATGACCACTTCCTCGTCACCACTCTTGGGCGCCGATGCGTTGGTCGTGACGGGGATGGGCCGCGTGGGAACATCCTCGTCGGTTTTGGCGGGGACAGCGGGCGTCGCGACCTGCTGGGCGCTGCCGGTCAGGCCGGCAAAAAGCGCAGCTCCGAGCACGCCGGCGCGGAGCGAACGGATTCCGAATAGCTGGTGGGTCATGGGATTGAAACAGCCCGCGAATCCTCCTGCTCACGTCGAGGTGACGAGCAGTTGGCCGCGGCGGAGGGCCGCAAAGGGACCTCGGGGTGGCTTGGTGCGCCACCTTTCGCCTCGCGCCACCGTGGGGCAACGGCTGCACTTTCGTTCCGTCCGAATTGACAGACTATTGTCGTCCGTTACGGCCCCCGAAAGACTTCCACGCCGTGAGTGCCCATGTCCGCCCAACGATCCGCAGCCTCGCCGAAGCGCTCGGCGTGTCGCGCACGACCGTATCCGAGGCCTTGCGCAACCACCCGCGCGTGCGGCCGGAAACGCGCGAGCGCATCCAGCGCCTCGCGCGCGAATCGGGCTATCGCTTCAATCCGCTCGCCAGCTCGTTGTTGAGCGACGTGCGCCGCAAGCGCTTAGGATCGTTCCAAGGCGTGCTCGCCGCGATCGGCCAGGAGGAGCCGGCGCGCGTGCCGTTCCCGGGCGCGTATTGGCGCGATTTGCTGCAAGGCGCCACGGATCGCGGTCTGGAGCTGGGCTTCAAGCTCGAGCACTTCGTCGTCGAGCAACGCCGGCTCTCTGTCGCGCGGCTCGACACGATCCTGCGCACGCGCGGCATCCGCGGCGTGTTGATCATGCCGGCGTGGCACACGCCGGATTTCCGGCAACTGAGCTGGCCGGGACTGACGGGGGTTTACGCGGACTATTTGATGGATCGGCCGGGCCTCGCGTCGGTTTGCCCGGATCACCCGCGCGGCATGGAACTGGCCATGACCCAGCTGCGCGAACTGGGCTATCGTCGTCCGGGACTCGTGCTGCTCGAGCAGGAGAGCACACGGCTGCATAACCGCTGGCTCGCCGCGTTCCTGGCGTTCCGTCATCTGACGCCGGAGATCCAGGCGGTCCCGCCTCTGTTCCTGCCCGCCATGAACGCGGAGATCTTCAAACGCTGGTTCCGCGAACACCAGCCGGACGTCGTCGTGGGCCATCGTGCCGAGATGATTGCGTGGATGCAGGAATGCGGTGCCCGCGTGCCCGAGACGCACGGCTTTTGCTGCCTCAACCTGGGCCTGAACGCCGAGCCCTGCGCCGGTCTCGATCAGCGCCCGTATAATGTCGGCGTGCGCGCGATCGAGCTGGTGATTTCGCAAATCCACCAGAACACCTACGGCATCCCCGAACTGCCATCGAACACCACGGTGCCGATGCGCTGGGTCGACGGGCCGACGCTGCAGGCTCGCAGCTGAGTCGCGATGCAGCGCCGCTGAGCAGGACTCACGGAGTCGGATGCGATTCTCGACCGAAGAACGGCAAACTCAAAGGTGGTCGCCGCTGTCCCAGCGGCGACAGGCGCCGGTAAGGACACCGACGCCCATCCACAGCATGCGTCCGACTGGGATCACGGCATGCGGTTGAGCCCCTCGGCGCGCACCACCCAGCCGTTCTCCTTCGGAAAACCCGGCGCCTCACCCGCCGGCGCGCCGTCCCAGCCGCCGGCCATCGTGCCGACGGCAAGCAACATCGCCGCATTCACCGGCAGGTAAGCCGGGCAGTTGTCCGGTTCCTTCGGGCGACGCACGTGGCCGTTGGTCATGAAACGCGCCGCGGGCGCGGGATTGCACAGAATCTCCACCGCCGTCTGCGGTTCGCCCAAACGCGTCGCTGTCAGCGCGCCCTGTCCGTAGGCCCAGCTCACCCAGGCCGTCGGGCCGCCGTTACGGCGCAGCACCTCGTGGAACGTGCGACGCATCGTGTCGCGATCGACGACGTCGGTCTTCGGCATGAAACCGAGCGCCATCAACATCGACGTCGGCGCGCCGCCCTGGTGCTGATAAATGTCCGGCTGCGTTTCGATTTCGACGTAGAAACCCTCGGGGCTCACCGGCAGCGGCGAAAGTTTCGCGAGCACATCCGCCCACTTCGGCTCGGGCGTGAGGCCGAGTCGCTCGCGCCACTGTTGCGCGACCTTCAGCCCGTAGTGCCAGTAAGCCAGCTCGAAGGTCGGATTCTGCGTGGTGTTGGCGCCGGCCTTCTCGCTCACGTTCTTGATCGGCGGACCGAGCACGTAGCGATTGGTCTTCGGATCGAGGTGCGCGAACGACGCGAGAAATTTCGCCGATTCGAACACGACATCGCGGTAACGCTCCAGCGTCTCGCGTGTCGGCTTGGCGCGGTAAACCAGTTCGCACAGCGCGATCGGGTTCGGCTGGTTCCAGATGATGTAGGGGTTGATCGTGCCCGGCCCGGTGCGACCGTCGATGCCCGACATCTTCGGCCAGCGCACACCGTCGAAGCCCTGCGCCTGCGCATCCTTCAAGCCGGCCGGCAGCAGCACGTCGCGATACCACGCGAGGCTCTTCTCGAGCAGCTCCGTGCGGCCCCACACGTAGAAATGCGCCGCGTGCCAGAAATACATTTCCGAGTGGTGCTTTCCGAACCAGGTGATGTTCGTCAGCCCGTCCTCCGACGGCGGAAACGCGCCCGCGTAGTTCACCTTCACGAGATAGAGCGACAGGATGATGCGGCGCTCGAGCTCCTTCGCCCGCGGATCGGTGCTGCCGGAGAGATCGACGATGCCGCCGCGCGTCCAGTAATCCTTCCAACCCGCCACGCTCGACGCGCGCACGTCAGCATAACTCAGCGCGCGCTCCGGCTGCGCGACCGCATCGGCCGCGTCGGCCGCGAACTCACACGCGAAGGCCAGCACGTCACCGCCGCGCGATTGCAGGCGGAAATGATGCGGCGCCTGCTCGGCCAACTCCGCCGCGCCCTCCCAGCGCACGCGCGCCACGTAGCGACTCGCATCGAGTTCGCGCCGGAGCTCGACGAGTTTTTCGCCACGCGACACGAGCGTCGTCCGATGCTTGTCCGGGTGATCCCACGCGAACGGCGGCTTGTTGCGCGAACCGAGTTTGTAGGAATACGGAAAACGGAAATGCACCGCGAGCCGCCCCGCGCGCACCAGCGGAGACTCGATGCGCACCGCCGCCGCCGCCGCCGCGGCATGCGCGACGGTTTCCACCACGACAGGCTCACCGCCGAGAGTATAAGCGCTGCGCACGACGCCCGTCCAAGGATTCAGCGTCTGCTCGATCGCCGACAGCTCGACTTCCTCCACCACCCGCCCGTCGAGCCACAGGCTGATCTGGCCGAGCGGGATCGGGTGCGGATTCTCGCGGAAATATTTCCCCGCCGGACTGTTTTGCCGGCCCGCGAACATCACGGTGCGACCGTGAAAATTGTGCGGCATCATCGCGTCGTCGAGCTTCAGCCCCTCGGGGTTCGGAAATTCGTGCCAGGCCCACGGCAGCGTCGAACTGGTCTCGAGCGGGATACCCTCGTCGTAGAAATGACTCTCGAAGGTCTGCAGACCCGTCGGGTCGACCGTGAACGCGAAATCGCCGTTGCCCACGCTGAGCGGGCTTTCGACATCGATCCGCGTGAGACGCACCGCGTGGCGCTCGACCACGGCCTGCCGATCGATCGGCGCCGCCAGCGCGGCGAGGGACAACACCGACAACACGGGAATCAACAGAAGGTGACGCATGGGGAAGCAAGTTGTCCACCGGCACGGCACGCACCGTGACAACGCGCGGACTGTGCACCGCCCTTCGCTCGGCCCGCAAACGAAACCAGCCGCGAATGCTTCGGACCGTCCACTTGTCGCGACCGCTCCCACGCGGAGAAAAAAAGAGCCCCGCCACTCGGCGGGGCCCACGTAGCCCGAAGTGAAATTTCAAACCGCCGCGGCGGCGCGCGCCGTTCGACGCCTCCACCACACGAGTCCGAGCGCACCGAGTCCGGCCAGCGCTGCGTAAGTGGAGGGCTCCGGCACGGCCGAAACGCTAAGGTTGTCGAAATAGAGCGCGCCCTCGCCGATCGTCCCGGCGGTGTTGGAAGCACCGATCAGCAGACGCAGGCCGATGCCGTCGTTCAGCGGCACGGCGCCGGGCGCTTGCGCCGCATCGAGGTCCCAAACGGCGGCCGTGAGGAACGTCGCGCCGGCATCGGGGCTGTAGGAAACCGTCATCTGCTTCGACGCCGCGTCGAACGCCATCTGGAGTGTGACGGTGGTGCCGACGCCGCCCGTGGTCATGAAAGTGTTATGGTCGCTGAAGGTGTTCGTGGTGCCGTGCGTGCTCGTGTCGAGCACGCCCCATTCGGAACGCACGCGCAGGCCGGCCGACGCGTGGTTCTCCAGCATCACGCCCCAGAAACCCGTCGTGGTCGTGGTCACCGCGCTCGTCGAGACGTTCGTGACGTTGCCCGTGGTGTAGATTTCGAAGCCGGCGACGGAATACTGCGTGCCGGTGAGCGCCATCAGATTCGTGGCATCGATTCGCGCCGTCCAACTCGAGCTGAACGGAGCCTGCGTCGGGAGACCTGCGCCGCCGACGGCGCCCACGCTCGCGCTCGGGGAAACCCAGTAGATTTGCGCGTGGTTGATGCCCGTCGTAGACGTGGCGGCCGCCAGCCGGTATTCGAGTCGTCCGCTCGTTTCCACCCACGCGCCGCCCGTCTGGCCGGCTTGGTCGTTGGCGGCTTGGGTGCGCCACTGGCCCGGGGCCTGCGGGTTCGAACCCTGAAACGTCAGGGTGTTGTCGTTGAAGTCGTCCGAACCGAGAAAGGTCTGGGCAACGAGAACGGGAGAAAAAGCGGCTGCGCCAAAACCAAGCAGCGCGACAGAGAAGCGGAGTGATTTCATCATCGTGGGTGAGGGAAGCCGGCGGCATCGTCACCGGCGCCGGTCTTGAAACACCCACCGCCTTCCGACCAAAGCCGCGAGTGACGAACCAAGCCGCCGCGGTGACGAATGGCATAAATGCGGTTGCGCCGCGCCGATCGCCCGGAAGCATCCCGCTTCCCCTCGTTGATGCGTCTCCTCCCGTTGCCACTCGCCGCCGGCCTGGTCCTTTTTCTTTTCCTCGCCGTCGCGTCGGAGACCGTCGCCGCGTCCGAAATGGGCCGGCCAATCCTGCGCACCTTCACGCCGCGCGACTACGGCGCCGACGCCCAGAACCTCTGCGCCGTGCAGGACCGGGATGGCATCATGTATTTCGGCAACACGAACGGCGTGCTCACCTACGACGGCTCCACGTGGCGCGTCATCCGCACCGGCTACTCGGAAAACATCCGCGGCCTCGCCTTGGCCGACGACGGTAACATCTACATCGGCGGCACGCGCCAGATCGGCTACCTGCGCCCGGCCCCGCACGGCCGGGAATATGTCTCGCTCGCCGACAAGCTTCCGCCCGGCAACCACGACTTCTCGGTGTTCCTGCAAGTGGTCGCGCACCGCGACGCCGTCTACTTCGTCAGCGCCAAGTCCGTCCTTCGCTGGCGCCAAGGCGAATTTCAATTGCTGCCCACGCCGGGCCAGGACAGCGACCCGTTGAATCTCCAGCGCGTCGGCGACGATCTGTTCGTGTGTGTGGCCAACCAGCCACTCCAGCGGGTCCGCGACGACGGGCTGGAGGCCTTGTCACCGGATCCGTTTTTCCGCGACAAGGTGGTGCGCTTCATCGAACGCGAGCCCGACGGCAGTCTCCTGCTCGGCACGCAGCGCCATGGATTTTTCCGGTGGCACGGCGATCAATTCACGCCGGTGCCGACCGAGGCCGACGCCCTGCTGCGCACGCGCGGCCTTTTCCGCGCCCGCCGGCTCCACGACGGTTCGCTCGCTCTCATCATCCTGAATCAAGGCGGCCTGATCTTCGTCGACGCCGCCGGCAAGTTCCTCTGGCAACTCGATGCGGCCGCCGGCACGCCCTCCGTCATCGCCGGCGACGCCGTGCCCGACCGCGAAGGCGGGCTCTGGCTCTGCCTGAGCACGGGCCTGGCCCGTCTCGAATGGCCCGCCGCCTTCAGCCTCTTCGATCGCGCGGGCGCTCCCTTCCTGCGCGCGCGCGCCGCCCTGCGACACGAGGGCCGGCTCTACTTCGGCGCCGACGAAGGTCTTTTCCAACTGCTGCCCGGCTCCCTCGCAACCGGCAACGCCCGCCTCGAGCTCGTGCGCCAGGGCCTCGTCACCTCGATCATTCCCGACCCCGCCGGACCGATCATGTCGACGAGCGACGCCGGGATCGTGCAGCTGCGCGGCCGCGAGTTCGCGAAACTCTTCGCCCCACCCAAGCTCGTCTTCGCTCTGCTGCGATCGCGCCGCGATCCCCACCGCGTGTGGCTGGCCAGCGTCGACGACGTCCGCTCCATCTACCGCGACGGCGATCGCTGGCGCGACGAAGGCCCCGTCCCCGGCCTCAAGACCGGCTCCCGCACGCTGGCGGAGACCGACGACGACGCGATCTGGACCGCCAGCCTCAACGACGGCGCTTACCGCATCCGCCTCGGCGATCCGACGCCGACGGACGCGCGCGGGCCGATCGAGCTGACGCATTTCGCCGGCGGCACGCACGGCTTGCCGAACAAGCGCAACACGATGCGCGTCTACGCGTGGGGCGGCCGCGCCCTCCTCAGCCAGGGCGCCACCGGCTTGTGGCTGCACGACCCCGCGACGGATAACTTCGCGCCCATCCCGCAAATCGCCGAGCAGATCCCGAACCCCAACGACCTCGCGCTCTTCCTCTCCGCCAGCCAGCCCGATCACCTCTGGGTCGAGCGCGACACCAACGTCCCGCGCGAACTCGCGCTCTTCCGCGTGCCCCGCCGCGGCGCCGTCCAGCAACTGCCCCACGCGTTCGCCGACGCGCCTCACTTCGCCCGCCTGCTCTTCGAGGAGCCCGGCGCCGACGGACCGACGCTGTGGGTCAGCGGCAACGACGCCTTGTTGCGCGTGGAAACCGCGCGGGCGTTCGCGGCGCCCACGGAATTCGTCGCCTTCGTGCAATCCCGCGACGTGCGCCCCGGCGCGGAGCTCCCGCCCCGCCGGCGGGCGGTCGCGTTCGAAGCCATTGCACCCCGCTTCCGCTCTGGTGGACCGGTGGAATTCCAGACGCGCCTCGTCGGCCTGGAGGAGGAATGGTCCCCGTGGTCGGAGGAGCGCAAACGCCATTTCACGAATCTCGATCCGGGCCGCTACCGCTTCGAGGTCCGCGCCCGCGACAATGACGGCCAGCTCACGCCCGTCGCCAGCCTCGCGTTCACGCTGCAGCCGCCGTGGTGGCAAACATGGCCGGCGTGGCTCGGGCTCGCCGCGACCGGCACCGCCAGCGTGTTCGGCCTCGTGCGCGTTCGCACGCTCGCGCTCGAACGCCGCAACCGGCAGCTCGCCGGCCTCATCGCCGCGCGCACGGAAGATCTCCGCCGCCAAAACCACGAGCTCGCCCGCCTGCACAGGCTCGAGCTCGACGAGAAAATCACCGCCCGCCTCGCCGAAGAAAAGGCGCGCCTCGACGTCCTCCGCTACCAGCTGAATCCGCATTTCCTGTTCAACTCGCTCACGTCGATTCGCGCGCAGATCCCGCCGGCGCTCGGCACCGCGCGCGACACGCTCGATCGCTTGGCGGATTTTTGCCGACTCACCTTGCACGGCCGCCAGCCCAGCGAAGGCTCCTCCGTCGGCGAGGAGGTTGCGATGCTCCGCGCCTACCTCGACATCGAGCAGACGCGTCTTCAGGAGCTGCTCGCGGTCGAGTTCGACGTGCCGGCCGAGTTGGAGTCCCTCCCGTTGCCGCGCCTGCTGCTGCTGCCGCTGGTGGAGAACGCGCTGAAATACGGCGCGGCCACGAGCGACCCGCCGCTCCGCTTGCGCATCGGCGCGCACCGCACCGAGGGCGACAGCCTCGAACTCGAAATCGCCAACACCGGCCGCTGGGTCAGCCAACCCGCCGCGCACAATCTGCCCACGCACGGCATCGGCCACGACAATCTCCGCGAGCGCCTCCGCCGCCACTACGGCGACGCCCACGCGTTCACCCACGAGGAGCGCGAGGGCTGGGTGATCGTCCGCCTGCAGCTCGCGCGTTCACGGCCCACGCGCTGACGCCAACTACGCTCCACTCGTGATCCGCGTCCTGATCATCGACGACGAAGCCCCCGCCCGCACCGACCTGCGCGCGCTGCTCGCCGCGCACCCGAACCTCTCCGTCGTCGGCGAGGCCGCCACGGTCTCCACCGCGCAGCGCCTGCTCAGCACCGCCGACTACGAATTGGTCTTCCTGGATATTCAGCTCTTCGGCGGCAGCGGCTTCGACGTCGTGCCCTTTGTCCGGCCCGCCGCGCGGATCATTTTTGTCACGGCTTTCAATGACCACGCGCTGCGCGCGTTCGAGGTCAACGCACTCGATTACCTGCTCAAGCCCGTGAAGCCCGAACGCCTCGCCGCCTCGCTCGAGCGCGCCTCGCATCCCGCCGATTCGTCACCGCCGATCGCCGGGGTGATGCGGCGCGACGACAAGGTCCATCTCAGCGACGGGCAGCGGTCGCGCTTCGTCGAAGTCAGCGCCATCAGCGCCATCTTCGCGCAGGAAAACTACACCTGCGTCTGCCTCGTCGACGGCAGCCAAATGCTGGTGCGACGCACGATCAAATCCTGGGAGGAAGCGCTGCCGAAGCCGCCGTTCTTTCGCGTGCATCGCACGACGATTGCCAACCTCGAACGCGTGACCGCCTACGCGCACGTCGACCGGACGCTCACGCTGCAACTGCTCGGCGTAGCCGCGCCCGTCGGCGTCAGCCGCGCGAGTGCGTCGACCGTGAAGGATCGCCTCGCCCAGCTGTTCCCACGCTGAGTCGCTGTCGGTCGAGCCGGCGCTCAGCCCTTCGTCTCGAGCAGCCGCTCGCCGTCGAGTTGGTAGATCGCCGCGAGATAGCCTTCCTCGAAGAGTTCGCCGACCTTCAGTTTTCCGACGAGCGTGATCGGCGTGTCCATCAGCGGCGGGATGCCGCCGTTGGTCATCTTCACCGTCACCCACTCGTTGATGCGCGGCATCACGCCGAAGCAACACGAGCTCTGGTCTTTCATCAGGAGAAACTCGGTCACTTTGCCGTCCTTGAACTTCGTCGGCAGCATGAAACCCGTGATCGCCACCTTCTTCGCGTCGAGTTTGCGCACGAAATCCGGAATCTGGTCCTTCGGCTTCGCGTCGGCCGGCGCGGCCTTGCCGTCCGGCGTGCCGGTCTCGTAGCCCGGCGGCACGTAGTTGAACGCGCCGAGCAGCGAAAACTCCACCGTCTCGAATTCCTTCTTCTCGCCCGTCGCCGGAGCCGTTTCAGCCGCGCGCGCAACGAGCGCGCCGCAGGTCAGCGCGAGAATCAGAAGCCTAATGAGCGTGGTCTTTCGCATGGTCGTGATCGTGGTCGTCGTGGCTCGCCGGATAATCGAAGGCAATGTTGGAAAAGGAGACGCCGCGGACCGTAATCGCCTTTACCACTCCGTCAAAAGCTTTGGCGTCGCGCAACCATGCCGCCGGCGCCTCGAACAGCGACGTGTCGTTCGTCGTCTCGCCCGTCACGGCGTTCGCCACCGGCGCGAAGGTCAGCGTGTAATCCTTAACGCTGCTCTTCGCGCTCACCTCGAAGCCCGGCAACGCCACGCGCACGAAATTTTCCGCATGCCCGTCGAGGAACCACGCCTGCAACACGCCGCGCGACTCGTCGAAGAGGAACTCGAGGTTGAACTGATGCTCGCCCACCTCAACGAGCGTCCCGCCGTGCGGCGCCACGTGCGCATGGCCGTGCGACGCGCCGGCGGACATCTTCGGCGCCGGCGCCTCACGCTTGTCACACCCCGCGAGCACCAACGCACACGCCACCGCCACGAGAAGGATCGTTTTCATCCGATGAAATTAGCGCGCGCCCCCGAGCGCCGCCAACACGTCTTTTTGCGGCAGCATCGCGCCCGCGTAACACTGCAACTCGCGCTCGCTCCAGCGACACACGATCACCTCGTTGCCGGTGCGGGCGATGAAACCGTAGTGGACCGGCGCGGCCCAGCGCGCCGCAATGTCCGCGTTTTCCGCGTGTCGGTTCATGGCGAGAATCAGCTGCGCCACCGTGGACGATTTCTCGCCCATCGAAAACGCCTGCCCCCGGCGCAACGCCGCCGCATCGAACGCCGTGAAACCCACCGGCGCTTTCGTCGGACGAAGCAACATCCAGCCCGGCCCGCCCGCGAGACCTTGCGCCAAGAGCGCTTCCTCGCCCGCCGCGTCGCGGAGCAAATACTCTTCCTCACGATAGCGCCGCCCCGGCGACGCGATCTCCACCTCGGCGCGCCCCACGATCGCATAGTCGCGTCCGTCCAACACCCCATGCGCACCCGTCGCCAGACGGGGCGCGACGATCTTCGGCGTCGACGACCGTGGCGCGGCGCCACTCGTCGTTCGCGACGAACACGCACGCAACCCGGCGAACGAAACCAACGTGACGAAACCAATTACCACCAGCCAAACGATCGTCTTGCCAAGCTGACCGCCCGCGCCGCCCGCAGCCGCGCCCGCGCTGTCGCGGAACAGCGCCGCCGGCGATTGAGTCGAGGCGAGCAAGCCAAACGCCTCCTCCACGCGCCCCGCCGGCAAATCGCGTCCGAGATAAAATTCGATGTAGCTCGGATCCCAGCTCGCGACGAACAGCCGGCCGGCCGCATCGGCATTGAAATAATGTGCGACGTCACCCACCTCGACGTCCTCCGGCGCTTCGCCTTCAATGAAGGCCACCTTCGACGAATCGACCAGCGTCACCGGAATCTGCCGACCCTCGAACGCCACCGTGTCACCGACGCGTTTCCGCGCGGCTTCGGCGGGCGTGAGCGGCTCGCGCGGCGCGTAGAGCGTGAACCATTTCCACGTCGGCCCGTCTTCGGTTTCCTCCCACACGAGCGTCACGGCCGAACCGGCGTCGTCGACGAGATTGAACTCCTCCCACGTGTAAGTCTCGCCGTCGTCGGCGATCATGCTCATCACGACGCGCCCGCGCACGGTGAAGCGGCGGCCATCGATTGTGCCGCTCTGACCCAAACGCAACGCTGTCGGATTTTCGTAGCTCATCGGAAAAAATGTGGAACGAAGCGGCTGCAGTTGCCCGTGATCAGCCGCGTGTCTTCGCGAATGCCGAGCCCGGCCGGCTCGTGATCGACGATCCAGACGCCGCACACGGGATGGTTGCCGGAAAACTCCGGAATGTTTGCGAGCGCCTGAAACACGAAACCCTCCGCGCCGTAGTCGCCCGAATTTTCTTCCACGGCCACGCCGCCCTCGAAGCGGCTGACGTTCGCGCCTTCGCGACTGAGCTTCGGTTTGCGCACGAACGAAGCGCCGAGCGCCGCCGCGCCGGCACTCTCGTAAGCCGGCAACAGGTTCGGATGCTCGGGAAACAATTCCCACAGCACGGGCAGCAGGCCCTTGTTGCTCAGGAGCATTTTCCACGCAGGCTCGATGAACTGCACGGGATCGCGCGCGAGTTGCGGACCGAACGCCTCGTGCCAGAGCCACTCCCACGGGTAGAGTTTGAAACAGCGCTCGAGCGCGACGCCCGCGAGATCAGCGAACGCACCGCGCCGCTCATCCCAGCCGATATCCTCGATGTGCACCGGCCGCGTGAGCACGCCGGCCTGCTCCGCCGTGTCTTGGAGATACAGCACCGTCTGCTCGTCTTCCGGGTGCTCCTTGATCGCCGAGAAATACACTGTCTGTCCCGCGTAGCGCCGCCACGCCTCGATCAAACGCTCGTGGAGCGAGTTGAACTGATCCGCGTCCGGCCGCGTGTCCTGCAACCAGAACCACTGCGCGACCGAGGCCTCGACCAGCGACGTCGGCGTGTCGGCATTGTATTCGAGCAGCTTCGGCTCGCCCACGCCATCGAACGCCAGATCGAAGCGCCCGTAGAGCGAAAAGTCGTCGCGTTCCCACGAGCGCACGATCGCCGGCACCGCCGCGTCGGGAATCCCGAGCCGCTCCCACCAACCACGCACGATCACCTGCTCCGCGGCGTCGATGCAGAGATAATGCAGCGCGCGCGCCGCTTTTTCCAAACGCTCGACCTCGTGCGCGGTCAACTCGTAGCACGCCGACTCGTCCCAATACGGGCCGGTGTCGTGGGTGTGATAGGTGAGCCCGTGCGCTTCCACGCGGGCACGCCAATCCGGGCGCGGCTCGCAGGCGTGACGTTGCATCAGGTGATGATCGAGTGATGCCGCGACGTGCTGCCGAAACCGCCGCGCGGCAGATCCGTGCGCCGCGACTCCGCCGCACTCGCCGCCTCCGCGGTGGGCGTCGAGAGGTTCACGATGCTGCGATGCGGCGCGGGCAGCCATTGCCCGCCGGCGAAATAAGCCTGCCGCGCAGGGTCGTAGTGGTTGTAGGGCTGCGCATAAAACGCGCGGAACGGCGCGTGGTAATAGCCGACGCCGGGCAGGAAATAGTCGTTCGCGTAAACGTTGTCCGTGGTCACGCGCGGCTCGGCCGCGACCGCGGACGCCGCCGCGGCGAGCGCACCGAGCGAGACACTGCCGAGCAGAACGAGCCGAACTTTCCGGGAACGTTTCACTTCTCCGCGCGCCCGCGGCTCACCCGATCATCGCCGCCGCGACGATGATGCAGACGCCGAGAATCACGGAGCCGCCGATGATTGCGGCCGCGACGTTCTTCTGCTCCACGATTTCGCGGTGCAGATCGCCCGGCGTGAACTTGTCGAACAGGCGGTAGCCGACGATGGCCAGCGCGGTGCCAACGAGCGAAAACACGACCATGAGGACCAGGCCGGAGACCGGAGAGCTGACGAGCCAGCGCTCGGCCGCACCATCGGCCGCAAAAACCGCCGGACTGGAAAGAGTCGCCAGCGCGACGAACGACAGGAATTTTTTCATAGAGCGAACGCGAGGCACGCTGCGACGTCGCGCTCACTCTGTCAACGAGCGCGACGTTGCACGCGCGCGAAGAATTTCCAGCGCGGGTCGCCTTGTAGCGGCGGTCTATGACCGCCGACGAAGGGGGCGGAGCGTGCGCGCTCGGCGGTCACAGACCGCCGCTACAGAACCATCATCACGACACCGGTGCAATCGTCTCCGCCACCGGCACGCGATACGCCTTCCATGCCGGCAACAATCCACCGAGCATCGCGAGTGCGACGAGCGTCGCCGGGCCCCACGCGAAAACCGGATTCCACCGGAACGGCTCGAGCACGACGCCGGTCTGCGCCTGAATCATCGACGTCACGCCGAACGCCAGTGCGGCGAACGCCGCGAAACCGAGCGCGGCACCGAGCAAGCCGATCGCGGCGGCTTCGCCCACGACGGCGCCGAAGACCGTGCGCCGTCGCGCGCCGAGCGCGCGCAGGATCGCGATGTCGCGCTGCCGCGCGCTCATCGAGTTGTAGATGCTCACGAGCACGGAACCCGCGGCCACCACGGCGACGAGCCAGGCGACGAGCGTGAGGACCTTGTCGACCCAGCTGATCTTGTTGAAGAGATCCGCGACGATGGAGCCGATCGGATACGCGAAGGTCATCTTGTTGCCCTGCTTGTTGATCATCATGTCGAGCATGACGCCCGCCGACGGCGCGCGCAGCTGGATGAGCACGGCACTGACGTCGCTCGCCGTGCGCGGATCGTGGCCCGCCATCGTTTGCACGCCGCTGAGCGGAATCCAGATCACGCGATCCACCGGCGTGCCGGTCGGCGCGAGCAGCCCGGTGATCGTGTAAGTCTCCTCGTGCTTCGCCGCGGCGTCGAACGACAGCCCATGATACGGCTGAAATGTATCGCCGAGCTTCAGGCCGAGCTTGCGCGCGACAAGCGCGCCGACGACGGCCTCGCGCTGGCCGTTTTCGAACAACCGTCCGCCGGTTTGCACGGCGTATTTTTTGCCGGCCGCATACTCGACGTCGAAATACTGCGGCACCGTGCCGACGATGCGCCAGCCGAGATAGTTGTCGCCGACGGCAAGAGGAATCGCGGCCTTGATCGCCGGATGACGGCGCACAGCCTCCACGTCCTGCGCGGAGAGATTTCCCGGCGACGCCTCAAGGTGGAAGATGGCGTTGAGCACGAGCTGGAGCTTCGAGCCGCGCGCACCGAGCACGGCGTCGTAGCCGGAGTTCGTGTTCGCGAACGTCGACTGCGACTGCGTCTTCACCACCCACACGGTCAGCAACAGCCCTGCCGCGAGCGCGATGCTGCCCGCGGTCACGAGCGTCGAGAGCGCGTGCTGGCGGAGCGAGCGATAGATCAAATTGAAGATCATTTTCCGAAGGCGGAGCAGCAGGGGCGTAAAACTCCAAACACCAAACCACCAAACTCCAAACCGGCGAGTTCGGCGGTATTCGCGTCCGCGAGTTTTGGCGTTTGGACTTTTGGCGTTTGGGATTTCATCACGCAGTGAGTGCGCGATTCAGCGCGCGGAAATCCTGCACGTCGTCGAACTGCGCGAGCACGCTCTCGTCGTGGCTCACGAGCAGCAGCGCGGCGCCGTTCTCGCGGCAGACTTCGCGGATGAGCGCGAGCGCTTCGCGACTGTTCCGCGCGTCGAGGTTGCCCGTCGGCTCGTCGGCGAGGACGAGTTTCGGGTGATTCGCCAGCGCGCGCGCGACAGCCACGCGCTGCTGCTGGCCGGTCGAGAGCTGCCGCGGGAAATGATGCAGCCGCTCGCCGAGACCGACGCGCGTCAGCAGCGCCGCGGCGCGCGCGCGATCGACGCCGCGACCGAACGCCATGCCGAGTTCGACGTTCTCGAGCACGCTGTGGCCCTGCAGCAGATTGAACGTCTGAAAAATGTAGCCGATCGTCTCCGCACGCAGGCGATCGCGGCCCGCTTCACCGAGCGTCGCGAGATCGCGACCGTCGAGCGTGAGCTGCCCGGAATCAGGCGCGAGAATGCCGGCGATCAGATTGAGAAACGTCGTCTTACCCGTGCCGCTCTCGCCGCGCAACGCACGCTGCGCTCCGGCGGCGAGCGAAAATTCCCGCACGTCGACCACCGTGACTTTCCCGCTCGCATCACCGGGCCGGGCCACGCCGCTGCGCGGGTAACTTTTCACGAGATCACGGATGGCGAGGAGCGGCATGTGCGGATTAACGCTTGGAAAACCGAAAATTAATCGGGCTAACACGTCAACGGTTCCGCGCCCTTGACGGAGTTTGCTCTGGCTTGCGTCATATGGCTTTGGCAGTTTGCGGCTTCAACCCCTCCCCAATCGCTATGCTGAATACCCTACTCCGCAAGCGGACCGTGTTGGCCCTCGCAACACTTGCGTCCGCTGCTACTTCATTTGCCAGCGAAGCTGACATCAAGATTCCGGACCTGACGCAGGTTCACTTCGACGGGCTCGGTGGTATGAGCGGTCTCACGCTCATGTATATCGGCATCGCGCTCTGCGCGATCGGCGCCGCGTTCGGCCTCGTGCAATACGCGCAGACGAAGGCGCTGCCGGTGCACGCCTCGATGGGCAGCGTCTCCAACACGATCTGGGAGACGTGCAAGACCTACCTCTTCACGCAGGGCAAGTTCCTCGCGATCCTCTGGATTCTGATCGCGGCGTGCATGGTCTACTACTTCGGCTTCCTGTCGCACAACAGCGCCTTCAACGTCGTCGTCATCCTGCTCTCCTCGGTGCTCGGCATTCTCGGCAGCTACGGCGTCGCGTGGTTCGGCATCCGCATCAACACCGTCGCGAACAGCCGCGCCGCGTTCTCCGCCCTCCAGGGCAACCCGCTCGCCACGCTTTTCATCCCGCTGCGCTCCGGCATGAGCGTCGGCCTGCTCCTCGTCTGCGTGGAGCTGTTCTTCATGATCTGCATCCTGGTGTTCCTGCCGCGCGAGCTGGTCGGACCGTGCTTCATCGGCTTCGCCATCGGCGAGTCGCTCGGCGCCTCCGTGCTCCGCATCTGCGGCGGTATCTTCACCAAGATCGCCGACATCGGCTCCGACCTGATGAAGATCGTCTTCAAGCTCCCGGAAGACGACCCGAAGAACCCGGGCGTGATCGCCGACTGCACCGGTGACAACGCCGGCGACAGCGTCGGGCCGACCGCCGACGGCTTCGAGACCTACGGCGTCACCGGCGTCGCCCTCGTCGCGTTCCTCGCGCTTGCTCTCGCCGCCAGCTCCCAGCTCTGCGCCATCCTCATCATCTGGCTCTTCGCGATGCGCGCGCTGATGATCGTGACCTCGCTCGTCTCGTATTTCCTGAACGAGATGATCTCGAAGGTGAAATACGGCGCGCAGAAGGATTTCGATTTCGAGGCGCCGCTCACGCACCTCGTCTGGATCACGTCCGCCGTCTCGATCGGCATCACGTTCCTCGCGTCCTACTTCCTGCTCGCGCACCAGAGCGGCGGCGTCCAGCCCGACCTGTGGTGGGTGCTCTCCGTCATCATCAGCTGCGGCACCGTCGCCGGCGCGCTGATCCCGGAGTTCACGAAAATCTTCGTCAGCACCAACAGCCGTCACGTGAAGGAAGTCACCAACTGCTCCAAACACGGTGGCGCCTCGCTGAACATCCTCTCCGGTTTCGTCGCGGGTAATTTCTCCGCGTTCTGGATGGGCCTCGTGATCATGCTGCTGATGTGGACCTCGTATCACTTCTCGCAAAACCCGGCGCTGATGGCGCTGTTGCCCGGCAAATTCGCCTTCGCCGCGCCGATCTTCGCGTTCGGCCTCGTGGCCTTCGGCTTCCTCGGCATGGGCCCGGTGACGATCGCGGTCGACAGCTACGGCCCCGTCACGGACAACGCGCAATCCGTTTACGAACTCTCGCAGATCGAAGCGCGCCCCGGCATCGCCGCGGAAATTGAAAAGGACTTCGGCTTCAAACCCGACTTCGAAAACGCCAAATACCAACTCGAGAAGGGCGACGGCGCCGGCAACACCTTCAAGGCCACCGCCAAGCCCGTGCTCATCGGCACCGCGGTCGTCGGCGCCACCACGATGGTGTTCGGTATCATCATGCTGCTCGAAAACCTCTTCGGCGACGTCGTGCAGAAGCTCTCCATCGTGCAGCCCGAGATCATCCTCGGCCTCATCATGGGCGGCTCCGTGATCTACTGGTTCACCGGCGCATCCTGCCAGGCCGTCGTCACCGGCGCCTATCGCGCGGTCGTCTACATCAAGGAGCACATGAAACTCGATGCGACGACCGCCTCCGACAAGGACAGCAAGGAAGTCGTCCGCATCTGCACCGAATACGCGCAAAAGGGCATGTGGAACATCTTCATCGTGGTGTTCTGCTTCTCCCTCGCGCTGCCGTTCTTCAACGCCTACTTCTTCATCGGCTACCTGATCGGCATCGCGTTCTTCGGCCTGTTCCAAGCCATCTTCATGGCCAACGCCGGCGGCGCCTGGGACAACGCCAAGAAGATCGTCGAAGTCGAACTCCGCCAGAAGGGCACCGACCTCCACGCCGCGACCGTCGTCGGCGACACCGTGGGCGATCCGTTCAAGGACACCTCGTCCGTCGCGATGAACCCCGTCATCAAGTTCACGACGCTCTTCGGCCTGCTCGCCGTCGAAATCGCGGTTACGATGACGAACGTCCAGGCGAAGCACGCGATCGGTGCGGTGTTCTTCCTCATCGCGCTCTTCTTCGTGTATCGCAGCTTCTACGGCATGCGCATCCCCGACGACAGCGCGAAAGCCTGAGAACCTAAATGTAGGGCGGGGTCTCCCGACCCCGCCGATTTCCGGCCGCGGCAAACCGCCGCGGCCTTTTTATCCAACCGACCCGACTCAGGCCGCCTCGGTCTTCGTCGCCGTCGCAGTGGACTTTTTCTCCGCCGGCTTCTCCACGGGCGGAATGTGGAGTTCCAAAGCCTTCATCCGCGACGCAAATTCCTCCGTCACGGTGGTGAAAAGCTTCAAATCGCCACGCGAGATCTTGAGCAAGATCTCGTTTTCGTCGCGGCAAAGTTCAGTAGGCATGGGGGCGAAGGTTTACGGGGTTGGCTGGGTTCTCAAGTGCGAATTAGAAAGCCGAGCAGGTGGCAGAACGGGCTGATCAGGGAGATGATTTGGTTGCGCTCCATTTCGTTGGTCCCGAACGCCGAGGGTTTGTTCGCCTCGATGTTCAGCACTCCGCAAACAGTGGCGCTTTGGATAATCGTCATCGCCGCGAAGCTCTTGAATACGCATCCGGCAAAGTGCTGCTTGATCTCGTCGCGCGTGGCTGCGGGCACGTCCGCGTGAAACGGCGGATTGGCAGTGTCTTCCACAATTTGCGTGTCGCGCAGCGCAAAAGCCGTCGGTGCGCCGGGCAATTGCCAGCCCTTCCCCTGAGCATCGAGGGTGCGCACCGGCAGCGCCAGCGGCCGCAACGCTCCGATGCCGGACTGTTGCTCGAGCACCAGCAAATGGGAACAGGTCGAAAGCCCGTCCACCAGGAAACGCGCGTGGCCCTGCTCCGCCGGCGTCGCCCGCTCGACCGGCACCGCCCGCATAAAATTGGCGCTCACCACCAAGTCGGACTGCTGGCGCGCGAACGCCTGCACTACCGAGGCCACGGTCACCAGCAGCATCTTCGCCACGGTGTCGCGCATCGCCGCGTCGCCGTCCCGCACCGCATTGATCGCCACGACTGTCCGCGCCACCTGCTGGTTGTAGTTCGGCAGGAACGCATGGATGAAGCTCCGATAGTCCGCCAGTTCCGCCCGGAGTCGCGCGGACTCGCGCTGCTCCATTTCCTCCACGGCCTCGTTCAACGCTTCGCTATAGGCCCGATAACCGTGCACCAGAAAATGCACCACCGGACCCGCGCCCTCGAACCACAGGTCAGGCTGCCGTTGCCGACGACGACGGAACGAAACCGAAATCACCACCGCCAGAGCCAGGATCACCACGGTCGCGGTCCAGCAAAACCAGATCAGATAAACCGCCGCCAACCGCGCTTTGTTCACCGGCTCCGCTGCGTCCGTGAGCGCCGCCGCCTTGGTCAAATCCGCGATGATGGTGAGCAACAGCCCGCCCAACGCATACCGCAAATCCTGGATGCGCGGCGAATCCTTGAGTCCCTTGGTCGCGGCCCCGCCGCGCCAACCGTCGAACGCATACGCGCAGCCGACCAACAAGCCGATCAACGCAAAAATCCACTCGAACGAAGTTTGGGGCCACATGCGAAAAGACGCTCCCCATTGCACCGGGAGCCGAGCGGGCCCGCGACTATTGAGGCCGCAAACCCCGTCGCCTGTCGAGCCTCGTCTCGACCAACCCCGGCCACATCCGCGTTCGCAAAAGAAATCTTCCCCGCCCGGAGATTTCGGGTAGATCGGACAAGTCCATTCGGCCGACAGCACCGGACATCGCGCTCGTCCGCACGACACGCACCCGCTTCAACTCACCGCCCCTCCCCCGTGGCAAATGATGCCAACGAAAAAGCGCGCCATTGGCTCGGCAAGTTAACCGCCCTGCGCCCCGCAATCGGCCGCGGCAACACGCGCGGCAAAGCGCCGCACAAACCGCTCCTGCTACTGTGCTTGATCGACTTGGCCGAAACGGGCGCCGGCCTGCCGGGACGGACCTTCGTGCGAACGCCGAGTCTCGTGCTGCGTTTCCGCACGTATGGGAGCTTCACGGCCGATCGCTGGCCGACCAAACTCGATCTCCGACTCCCGTTCTATCACTTGAGCAGTCAGGAATTTTGGATCGCGTTCACCGCTGACATGCGACCAGCGACGAGTCCGGACGATTGCGCCGTGTGCGAACTGGACCGTGACTTTCACGCGCTGCTGGCTGATCCCGATTTTCGCCTGAAGGCGCGCCTCCTGTTGACTTCGCGATATTTCGAGCCAGCGGAGCAAGCGGCGTTCTACGAGAGCTTCGGCTTTACTCCGTCGAACCTCGGACCGGCGGTCGGCGAGCAACTGGTTTCCGAAGGCTTGGAAGCAGCGAAGCAGAAGGGCCGCAGCGCGAGATTCCAGGTGCGCGTCGTCGACGACTACCACCACGTGTGCGCGCTGACCGGCTATCGCTGTGTCACCACCGACGGCGCGAGTGTGGTGGACGCCGCGCATATCGAAAGCTGGGCCGAAACGCGCAACGATGATCTGACCAACGGACTCGCGCTCTCGAAAACAGCGCACTGGATGTTCGACGAAGGCCTCTGGACGGTGGACGACGAGCTACGGGTGGTCGTGCACGCGCGGCGCTTCATCGAAGCCGGCCCCGAGGCCGCGCTCCTCCGCTCCTTCGCCGGCCGCCATCTGCAGTTCGACCCGAAGGCGAAGCTGCGACCGTCGGTGGACGGGCTCCGTCGGCACCGGTTCCGCTTCGCCCTGTGATGCCAAGCTACTCTGTGTTGGCCGTGAGAACTCGCACCGTCAGCACTTCGTCACGCCGGAGCGCTTCGAAGCTCGACTCCGGCAAAGTCAGCACGGCCAGCGTCTCGCCAACGGCATTGAAAACTTCCACCGAATAACCCGGCTCCGTTCCGGCAGCGGGCGACGCGTGGTGCTCCACGATGGTCGCCACATCTCCACGCCGGATACCATCCGCCGGAACATCGACGGCCAGCGCAACGCGACTGTAGAGGGCGAATTTCATTTCGTGTCCGGGTATAGCGTCACGAACTTGGTCAGGCCGGTCGCTTTGTCCAGCATCCAAACCGACCGCACCCGGAGAGCGCGTCCGTTCGGTCCCCTCAAAGCGCCGGTGATGATGAACTTTTCCCCGTAGACCGTCGTTCCGGCCGGCTGCGCCTCAAGGGTCAATAATTGCGCCCGCAGATCGGCCTCGAGCTGCGAACTTGAATCGCGGCCGTAGCCGGCCACGGCGAGGAATCCCGACTTGTCGTGATCGTCTCGCGGACGCAGCAGATAGTCCCGCAACTTCTCCGGCGCGATCACACTGTCAGGCGGCAATTTCATTCCATTCGACGGAGCGTTTGAGCGGCACGAACCACCGCTTCAATCGCGCTCGTAACCTCAGTCGCGGCTGTTTCTCGGCCCAGCGAAAACCGCACCATCTGCCGCGCGGCGGCGCTCTCCGGCTTCATCGCGCGCACCACATGCGACGGTTCGTCCGAATCCGCCAAGCACGCCGAGCCGGCTGAAGCGCAGACGCCAGCCTGGTCGAGCAAGAGTAACAGCGCCTCCGACTCGATGCCGGGAAAAGTCAGGCTGCTGGTGTTGGGCAGACGGCGCGTGGCGTGGCCATTCCGCTCCGCGCCCGCGACGCGCGCCAACAGCTCCGTTTCGAGTCGGTCACGCAGCGGCTGGACCTGCGCGGCGTAGCCCGGCAGCTCTTTCGCCGCGAGTTCGGCAGCGCAACCGAAGCCGACGATGCCCGCCACGTTCTCCGTGCCACCGCGCCGCCCTTTTTCCTGATGGCCGCCGTGCAGGCTCGGAGCAAAGGGCGCGCCCTTGCGCACGACGAGCGCGCCGACTCCCTTGGGACCGCCGAGCTTGTGCGCGCTCAGCGAAAGGTAGTCGATCGGCACGGCCTTGAGATCGGCGGGCAACTTGCCCGCCGCCTGCACCGCATCGCAATGAAAGGGCACGCCTCGCGCGCGGCAGAGCGCGGCCACCTCGGCAACGGGAAAGATCACGCCCGTCTCGTTGTTAGCCCACATCAGCGAGACGAGTGCGGTATCTTCGGCAAGCGCAGCCTCAAGACCTCCGAAATCGAGCAATCCCTCGCGATCGACCGGCAATCGCGTGATGCGGACACCTTGGCTCTCGAGGAAATGACAATGATTGAGCACCGCCGAGTGCTCGACGGCTGACGTGATGAGGTGGCGCTTTCCGGGCTGGGCAACGAGCGCCGCGTTCAGCGCCGTGTTATCCGCCTCTGTCGCGGAGCCGGTGAAGACCACCTCGCTGGCGTTCACGTTCACCAGCTTCGCCACCGAGCGACGTGCCGCCTCGATCTCAGCCTTCAACTGCGAGCCAAACGAATAGCTGCTGCTCGGATTGCCCCAGCGCTCCGTGAGGAACGGTTTCATCGCCGCGAACACTTCAGGCCGCAGCGGCGCCGTGGCGTTGTAGTCCAAGTAAATCACACCCCGAGCATTGCTCCCGTTCGCCGATCGTCAACCGGTCGCTTCTGCCATGCAGCCGCGAGTGATCGGTCTCTTGCCTCATATCGGCTCAGCGGCCAAGTTCAGCGCATGACTCGTCGCCTGTTCCTTCTCCTCGTCACCGTCTCCGCGCTGCTGGGTTCAAGTTTATCCGCCGCTCCGCTCCGCGTCGCCTGCCTCGGCGACAGCATCACCGAGGGTGCAGGCACGAACGAGCCCGTGCGCGAATCCTACCCCGCGCAACTCGCCGCGCAACTCGGCTCCGGCTACGAGGTGCGGAATTTCGGCAAGGGCGGCGCTACGCTCCTCGATGTTGGCGATCTCCCGTATCGCTCGCTGCCGCATTTCGCGAAGGCGTGCGCGTTTCAACCCGAGATCATCGTCATCGCGCTCGGCACGAACGACTCCAAGCCGCAGAACTGGAAATACCGCGAGAAGTTCACCGCCAACTACGTCTCAATCATCCGCCAGCTCCGTGCGCTGCCCTCCAATCCGCGGATCTTCATCTGCCAACCGATGCCCGCGTGGCCGCCGAGCGGTTGGGGCATCTCGCCCGAGGTGATCGAAAACGAACTCCGCCCGATGATCGCCGAAATCGCGCGCGCCGAAAACGTCGGCCTCATCGACCTCTTCACGCCGATGCGCGATCAGCATCCCAACACGCCTGACCACGTGCACCCGAACGCCGACGGCGCCGCCATCCTCGCCCAAACCGTGGCCAACGCCATCCGCGACGCGGAAAAACGCTGAGCCCGAACGAAGCCGTCAACCGGTGGAGAGCGTTGAGCGTCAGGCGCGCCACCCGCGACACTCTGGCCGAATTGTAGGGCGGGGTCGCCGAACTCCGCCTTTTCCCCGCCGGCCGCATTTTTTCGAAACTTCCTTAGTCATTTCGCCGCCCCCGCGTGTCTCAGGGTCACCCCGGACGTATCTCTTTTCGGAAAATGCCCCCTGAAACCACAGACGAAGGCCGCTGGTTC
Source organism: Verrucomicrobiota bacterium (assembly GCA_023432225.1). GTDB lineage: Bacteria > Verrucomicrobiota > Verrucomicrobiia > Opitutales > Opitutaceae > Didemnitutus. Next base: position 201,580 of record JAEYUW010000036.1, on the reverse strand, counting down.
GCCGAGAACCTGCTCGTGCACGAGCCGCAGTTGCGCGCCTGGCTGCTCAGCCGCTTCGGCGCCAACGTGCCGGTGAACGATGTGATCCAGGAGGCCTACCTGCGCGTGCTGCAAAGCCGGCAGACCGAGGCGATCAACGCGCCCAAGGCCTTCCTCTTCGCCACCGCCCGCAACCTCGCCCTCAACGCCACCCGCAGCGCCAAAGTGCGCGGCGAACACCTCGCCGACTCCCTCGACGAAACCGAGTTGCTCGACGAGAGCGCCAACGTGCACGAGACCGTAGCGCACTACGAGGAACTGGAAATCCTGACAAAAGCGATCCAGTCGCTCCCGGATCGCTGTCGGCAAATCTTCACGCTGCGCAAAGTCTACGGCCTCTCCCAGGCGGACATCGCACGAAAGCTCGATCTCTCCCCGCGCACCGTGAATGCCCAACTCGCCATCGGCCTCAACAAATGCGCGGACTTCGTGGGCAAGTTCTGCGAGAAAGGATCGGCATGAATCCGCCCGATTCGCCGTCCGACAGCGCGCGCCGCCACCGCATCCGTGAGGAAGCCGCGCAATGGATCATGAAGCGCGACGCCGGCTTCACCGCCGAAGAGCAGGACCAGTTTTTCGAATGGCTCGCCGCATCGCCGCAACACGCGGAGGCCTACACCGCACTCCAAGCCGTCTTCAAGCGCATGGACGTGATGGTCGAGTGGCGGCCGTTGCACGCGCTCGAGCCGAATCCCGATCTGCTCGCCGCTCCGCCCGCACGGTCGCATCGCCGCCGCGCGCTCGCCTGGCTCGGCGGCCTGGCCGCGGTGCTCGCGCTCGGTTTTGCGCTGTGGTCCACACGCACCGTCGATTCTTCTTCGGTGCCCGCACGCCTCGCCGCCGGCGACTCCGCGCTTTCTTCCGAACGGCATGCGCTTGAGGATGGCTCGGTCGTCGTCCTTAATCGCGGCGCGCAGGTCGCGGTGCGCTTCGAACCGAAGCGCCGCGTGCTCGATCTCGTCTCCGGCGAAGCTTACTTCCAGGTCGCCGAGGACAAATCGCGGCCGTTCATCGTGCGCGTCGGCGGCGTCGCGGTCACCGCGGTCGGCACAGAATTCAACATCGCTCTCACTGCGGACCGCCTCGAAGTGCTCGTCACCAAGGGCCGCGTGCGCGTCGAGCCGCCGCCCACCACTCACCTCGCCTCCGGCACGCCGCGACCGGCCATCACCGAGCAGACCCTCGACGCGCGGCAAGCCGTGGTCGTCCCGACCGACGCCCCGGAGTCGCCCTGGATCGTCGAGACCTACACGCCACAGGTCGTCGAGCAGAAGCTCGCGTGGAAAAACGATCTCGTCGATTTCCGCGGCGCTCCGCTCTCCGAAGTCATCCTCGAATTCAACCGCCGCAATCACACGCAGCTGGTCATCGGTGACGAAGGACTCAGCCAGGAGCCGATCACCGGCAAAATTCGACTCGGCAATCTCGACAGCTTTCTCGAGCTGCTCAGCGTGACTCACCACATCCGCGCTGAGCGCCACGGCACCTCGAAAATCGTGCTCAGTCGCACGCCGTGAGGTTGGCGCGCGGCGGCGTTGCTCGTTGCGGCGGCGCCACGGAAGTCATCGTCGCCACGCGTAGCGAAAAAAATTCCTTCGTTCCTTTTTCTTCCACTCCCCTTTTCCTGCCTACGATTTAGTCATCCATGATCTTCCAGGTGTCTTGGAGGGCGACCCCCCGCCCTCATGCGCCTGATCCTGTTATCTCCTCCAACAGTTGATGCTGTTCCGGCATCTCGCGCGCTCCGTTTGGCTGCCGCTCCTCGTGCTGCTGCACGTGGTGGGCTTGAGCTTTGCCGCCGCGACACCGCCGGCCGATTTTTCGATTCCCGCCGGGCCGGCGCACGAGCGCCTCAAGCTCGCCGCGCAGCAGGGCAACGTCGAGGTGCTGATCTCCACCGATGTGCCGGAATCCGCGACCACGCGCGCGGTGCACGGACGCTTCACGCCCGAGGAGGCGCTGACCCGCATGCTCGCGGACACCCCGTTCGCGGCCGTCCCGGTTAGCGGCGGTCAAGCGTTCGGCATCCTCCGCAAATCGCCGCGCGCCGCTTCACGCGCTGACGGCGACACCAATCAATCCGGCTCCTCTACCCACCCCCTTTCTTCGATGGAAACCAACCCCGCGACCCCGCGGAAAACCTGGCTCTCGGCTGCGTTCAGCGCGGTCGCCTCTTTCGCTTTCACCGCTCCGCCTCCCCTTTCCGCGCAGGAAAAGGCCGCCGAAACCGTCGTCACGCTCAACCCGTTCGAAGTGCGCGCCGCCGGCGAGACCGCCCTCTGGACCGTGAACCAATCCTCCGGCGGCACGCGCGTCGCCGTGCCGATCAAGGAGCTGCCGTTCTCCCTCGACGTGCTCACGACGCGCTTCATGGATGACTTCATCGTCAGCGATCTCGGCGAAGTGCTCTCGCAGGTCGGCAACGTCTCCGGCCTCGAATCCTACACGGGCGCCGGCTCCGGCAACTCCATCCGCGGCTTTTCGCAATATTACCAGCTGCGCAATGGCTTTTATCGCAACGGCGTCATCGACAAGACGCTCGTGTCGCGCGTCGAGGTGATCAAAGGCCCCTACGCCGCCATCTACGGCCGCGGCGAACCCGGCGGCGTGATCAACTACATCTCCAAGCGCCCGATCTTCGGGCAAAACTCCGGCAAAGCGCTCGTCGAAGTCGGCGAGAACCGCACCAGCCGCGTCCAGCTCGAGCACAATCTCGCCTTCGGCCACCGCACCGCGCTCCTGCTCGCCGGCTCCTACGCCGAGCGCGACTTCGACCAGATGTTCACCTTCGAGCGCACGCGCAACTTCGGCGCTGTGCTCCGCCACCTTCTCACTGATCGCACCGAGTTGTTGCTCGAATACGAGCACATGTTCCGCCGCAACAACCGCGGCCGCCCCGTCATCGACGTTCGCATCGACGGCCTCGATCCGGCCGACGGCACACGCAACAAATACACCGGCGAGTTCGCCTACGACTTCATGGCGAAATACGGCTGGGTGAACACGCTCGGCCCCACGACCTACAGCGACCGCCAGCTCGACACCGTCAACCTCACGCTCATCCATCAGTTTTCCTCCGACGTGAGCCTGCGCGTCGCCTACAACGATTCGAAGACCACGCAAGACTACGACTACACGGCCTTCGGCGGCTCCACGATTCTCATCAACCCGACGACGCGCGAATTCACGCGCTGGAACACCGTCGCCGCTCCCTTCTGGCGTCAGCTGCCGTCCGACGTGAAAAATCTCCAGGCCGATCTCACGGTGAATTTCGACACCGGCCCGGTGAAGCATTCGACGCTGCTGACCTTCGACTACTCGAACCAGATCGACGGCCGCATCTCCGAACGCGCCGCGCGTGGCGTCGCCACCGACGTTCACACCGTCACCTACACCGGCGCCGTGCCCAACTACACCAACGACGCCGGTTCGCTCCACGGCCCGCGCACGAATCCGATCCCGGCCTTCAACACCTCGATCAATCACCGCGACACGCCGCAATATTACACGTGGCTCCAGGAAAACCGCAGCCTCGACTACGACATCTCCGGCGTGTTCCTGATGCACCGCGCGCGTTTCCTGAACGACAAAATTCTCGCCATGGCCGGCGGTCGCTACGACACCGCGAAGACGATCATCACCAATCGCCTCAGCCCCGACAAAACCACCGTCACCGATCAAACGCAGTCCAAGGTCGACGACTTCACCTACAACTTCGGCCTGAACTACTACGCGACGCCCTCCACGGTTCTCTACGGCTCGCACTCCACCTCGTTTAACCCGAAGGGCGATGTCTACTCGCACACCGGCGAGCCGATGCCCAACGAGCGTGGCGACGGTTGGGAAGTCGGTTTCCGCACGCAGTTGCTCAAGGAGCGATTCGACGTCGGCGCGAGCTACTTCCACATCGAGCGCCAGAACGTCCGCATCGCGAATCCCGACTTCGACAGCGCCGTCGATAACCCGGCCGAGAAACCGCAATTCATCGCCGGCGGCCTCGACCGCTCGAAGGGCTACGAAGTTTACGCCAACGGCAAAGTCACCGACGCGCTCTCGCTCCGCGTCTCGCTCGGCACCGTCGACGCCAAACACGTCAAGAGCCTCGATGCGTGGAAGGAAGGCTTGCACCTCGTCCGCACGCCCGAGTGGAACTACGCCGTCGGCGCGAACTACCGCGTGCGCACCGGCCCGCTCAAAGGCCTCAGCCTGAACGCCGCCTATCGCGCCCAAAGCGGTTACCGCCTCATGGACCAGACACCGTCCGCGGTGGACCAGCGCATCAATCTCCGCGCGGAGGAAGGCGGCATTCTGGACCTCGCCGCCGGCTACAACTGGAAAACCGGCTCGCGCCTGAAACACACGATCCGCTTCGCGGTGAAGAACGCGCTCGACGACATCTTCATCGAAGGCAGCGGCTACTTCACGCTCGGCCGCCAGTTCACCAGTTCCTACACGCTCGAGTATTGATCCTGAGGCCGCCGGCCCAACCCAACAGCCAGAAGCGGCCAGGTGGAGCGCATTGACCTCAATGCGCTCGGGCATCCGCCGCGCGGCCCAAATTTCCAGAACGCGTTGAGGTCAACGCGTTCCACCTCGGCCTTCACCCGCAACTCTCGACCGATCATGAAATCGGCTTTGCCGCGCCTCCGCCTCTCTCTCCGCTCTCTTCTGTTGCTCTGTATTTTCGCGATGCTTCTTCGCGGCGCCGAATCCCCCGACGCCTCCGAGTCCAAGGCACCCGCCGAACCGTCCGGTTTGGTCTGGCATCGCGCCGCCGATTGGGGCGTCGAAGGCCGTGCGCTTCCGGAAGCGAAACGTCTTCGCTGGTTCGACCGCTTCCCCGCCGCTGCGCAGGGCCGCGTCACAGACAAAGTCTGGACGCTCAGCCGCGACAGCGCCGGCATGCTCGTGCGCTTCCGCACCGACGCGTCGACGCTGTGGGTCGACTACACCTTGCTGCGCGGTCCGAATGCTGGCGCCAACCAAACCGCAATCGGCGCCAGCGGTGTCGACCTTTACGCGCGCGACGCCGGTCGCTGGCGCTGGGTCGGCGTCAGCCGTCCGAGCAGCCAACACGTGCGCCAGGAACTCGTCACCGGCCTCACTCCCGGCGCGCGCGACTACGCGCTCTACCTTCCGCTCCGCAACGGCGTGGAAGAGCTCACGATCGGCGCGCCCGCCGACGCGAAATTCGAAGGCCTGCCGCCACGCGCCGCGAAGCCGATCGTCTTCTACGGAACCTCAATCACGCACGGCGCCAGCGCCTCGCGTCCCGGCATGACGCACGTCGCCATCCTCGGCCGGCGACTCGATCGCCCGGTGATGAACTTCGGTTTCTCCGGCAACGGTCACATGGACGCCGCCGTGGGCGAGTTCCTCACGCAAATCGACGCCGCGATCTACGTCATCGATTGCCTGCCGAACATGAACCCCGCGTCGGTCCGCGAAAAATGTCCGCCGCTCGTCCGCCAGCTGCGCGCCGCGCGCCCGCATACACCCATCGTGCTCGTCGAAGACCGCCGCAAGCCCAACGTCTGGGTGCTGCCCGAGCGCAATCGCTTCCATTCCAACAACCACGCCGCGCTGCGCGCGTGCTTCGACGCGCTCCAACGCGAAGGCGTCACCGGCCTGCACTACCTGCCCGGCGATGCGCTGCTCGGCGACGACACCGAAGCCACGACCGACGGTTCGCACCCGAGCGACCTCGGCTTCGTGCGCCAAGCCGACGTCTTCGAGCCGCTGTTGCGACAGATCCTTGAGACTGTTCGGTAGCAAAAAAGGGAGCCACTCACGCGGATGCTTCACGCCTGAGGAGTAGCGGAAACGTGAGTTTTTCGCTCGTGCGAACAACGAAACGCTTACGCGTTCCGCTACCTCGCGGCGAGACTCACGCCGTTCATGCGGTGAGATATCTGGTGCGGCTCAGCCAGTATGCGAGGGCGTCCCGGCGGGGCCGGGGCGCCCTTTTCGCGTGGTGCCTTCATCACGAACTCCGCCGTCACCGCAGAAACTTCGAATGGAGGCCTCTCACGAACGCCGCAGCACCGTGTGAAAGCCCATTTCCTTCGCAGGCTTCTCCGGCGGCGGAACAAGCAACGGCTTCAGTCGACTCCACAACGTGCGGAGCGCCGCGTCATGCTCGAGCAGAGTCTTATCAATCTCTGCGAGGCGCCGGAGCACTGATTGATTCGCGGCCAGCACCTCCCGCTGCGCGACAAACGCGCGCACCACGTAGACACTCATCTGCACCGCCTTCGGGCTGCGAAGAATGTTCGCGGCCATCACGGCACCGTGTTCCGTGAACACCCACGGCAGGTATTTGCGATGACGACCGCGCCCGCCTTTCGCCAGTGCGCTCTGGCCCGTTTCTAAGATCGCAATTTGCGATCTTAAAGAATCGGCCTCGCCCCGAGTGAGCTGGAAAACGAAATCGTCGGGAAAGCGCCGGCGGTTTCGCTTGAACGCCTCATTGAAGCGGAAGGTTGCCACGCCATAGAGGCGCGCGAGATCGCTATCGAGAATCACGCGCCGTCCCCGCAGCGCGAAAATCCGGCCGGCGAGCGGATCGACGAGAGTTTTTGAGGCCATGCGAGAAGGAGGTTCTGCCGCGACGGCGGCTTTGTGCTGGCCCACTCGCAGGGATGGCTTGCCCGGGAACGGTGCGCAAGCTCGCAGGCGGCTCACTCGGCCGAGCCGCCTAACCCAATTCCCCTTCGCCGCTCAGCCTGCGGCGCGCGTATGCCACGCCTGGAGCACGGCGGTCTCGCGCTCGCGCGTCAGTCCGGCCTTGGGCTTCGCGCGTCGATCGTCCGGCAACGAGTTCCAGTAAGCGAGCGTGTCGGCCGCAGTCACAGCGAATGGCCGAAACGTCAGCCCGGCCGCGACGGATTTCTTCCAGCTCACGCGATGAAAACCGACCGTCTCGCCCTGCCCCGGCACCCACAGCGGCAGATCGCTCCACGCTTGCACCTTTTGCTGCGCGAGAAACTCCGCCGTCACGTGCGTGAAGCGCGCATCACCGCCGACCGCCGCGCGCACGCCGTGCAGCATCGCGGCGGTCGAGAGTTCGTAATTCGGTCCGACCCCGTTGAACGCCCCGAACGCCCGCTGCTCGCACAGACGAATCGTCCACTCGGCCAGATCGCGCGCGTCGATCAACTGCAGCGGATCGTCCGGCGGCGGCGCGAGCACTTCCCCGCCCTGCGCCACACGCACCGGCCAATACGTGAACCGGTCCGTATCGTCGCCGGGACCGACGATCAGCGTCGGACGCACGATCGTTGTCATCCCCGGAAACCATTTCTCCGCCTCCTGTTCACACGCCGCCTTGAGCGGACCGTAGAGCGCGAGGTTCGCGAGCAGCGTCGCGCGCGTCTCCTTCATCACATCGGGGCCGGTGTATTTCGCGAGCGGTGCGTCTTCGGCCATTTCCGCGGTGGCGGTGTCGGCGTAAGCGGAAAGCGTCGAGATGAAGACATACTGTTTCACCTTTCCCTGGAGCACGCGTCCCACATCGCGCACCCAGTGAGGCACGCTCGTCGGGTTGTCGATGCACACGTCCCACGTGCGACCTTCGAGCGACTTCAAATCGGCGGTCTCGCGGTCACCGGTGAGTTCCTCCACCTCCGCCGGCCACTCCTTCGGGCGACGACCGCGATTGAACAGCGTCAGCTTGTGCCCGCGCGCGAGCGCGTAACGCACCTGATGCGGCCCGGTGAAACCAGTGCCGCCGAGGATGAGAATGTTCAACGGCTGCGCCGCGCGTCCGACACCGTCGAGCGCGGGGATGTGCACCGGCCGCGGCTTGGCTCCGGCCGGCGCGGGCGTTTGCGCGAGCACGCGCGGGAGTAACGTGGACGCGCCCGCGAGGGCGCCGAGCTTGAGGAGATCGCGACGATTCATGGGGGTATGCGCAGGAGATTGCGCACGAGACTCGCGCCGCGCCAATGCGATTTTGCCCAGCGACGCAGGCCGCGCGTTCAATCGTGCACTCACGACGGCAGCTACACCGATCGGCACGTTCATCGCAGCCCGCTCGACTTCCCGGCTCCGGTGCACAAGCTCCGCGCCTTCACCCCATGAGCCTTCCCCGCCTGCTCGCCACGCTCGCGTTGAGCGCGTCCACGCTCCTGGGCGCGAACCCCGATTTCGACCGCTGGGCCAAGTCCTTCGCCGCCGACTGGGTGCGCGCCAATCCGACGATCTCCACCATCCAGCAATACCTGCCCGCCGCGGAACAGGACGTGCTCGATCGCCAACTCACGCCCAACACCAAGGAGTATCGCGCGAGCCGCGTCGTCGCCGCCAAAGCCGCGCTCGCCGAGCTGGCCAAATTCGACCGTGCCTCGCTCAGCGCCGACCAGCGCACCTCCGCCGCCACGATCGAGTGGTCGCTGCGCGGCGTGGTCGAAAGCGAGCCGTTCGCCGACTTCAATTTCGTGTTCAATCAATTCGGCGGCCTGCACGTGAACACCGTGAATTTCCTCACGCAGGCCCACCCGATTCGGAACAAGCGTGACATCGAAAACTACCTCGCCCGCCTGCAACTCGTCGCCGGACGCATCGACGAAGGCGTCGCGCAAGCGAAGGAAGCCGCCGCCCGCGGCTTCCTTATGCCCGACTTCATCACGCGCTCGGCGCTGGGCCAGTTCGAGCGCTTCCTCGCCGGCCCACCGCGCGAGAACCGCTTCGTCGCCTCGCTCGACGAACGCGCCGCCAACCTCAAGGACGTGAGCGCCGACGAGCGCGCCCAGTTCGTCGCTGCCGCCGAGAAAATCACTGGCGAGCGCGTCATCCCCGCGTTCCGCCGCGCCCAGGCAATGTTGCAGGAACAGTTGCCGCACACCACGAGTGACACCGGCCTCTGGCGCCTGCCTGGCGGCGGCCAGGCCTACGCGAACGCGCTGAAGCGCTTCACGACGACGAGCATGACGGCCGACGAGATCCACCAGCTCGGCCTCCGCGAGGTCGCGCGCATCGAAAAGGAAATGGACGGCTACTTCCGCCAGCTCGGCTACCGCGACGGCTCGATCATGGAGCGCATGGAGAAACTCGAGCACGACCTGCAACCGAAGGACGCCGACCCGCGCCCGATGCTGCTCGCGAAATACGAATCGCTCCTTCGTGACGCCGAGCAACGCGCGAAACTCATCTTCGATCTCACGCCGCAAGCGCCGTGCATCGTGAAGCGCGAACCGCCCTTCACGGAAAAAACCGCCGCGGCGCACTACTCCGGCCCGGCCAAGGACGGTTCGCGACCAGGCATTTTCTGGGCGCCGCTCCCCGGCCCCACCTTCGAAATGGTAACGATGCGCACACTCGTTTACCACGAGGGCGTCCCCGGCCACCACTTCCAGATCGCACTGCAACGCGAAACCGAAGGCCTCCCGCGCTACCGGCGCGACGGCGTGTTCAGCGGCGGCTCCGCCTATGCGGAGGGCTGGGCGCTCTACGCCGAGCAACTCGCCGCCGAAAACAACTGGTATGACGGCGACATCGTGGGTCGCCTCGGTCAGCTCGACGACGAACTCTTCCGCGCGCGCCGCCTCGTCGTCGACACCGGCCTGCACGCCTTCAAGTGGACGCGTCAGCAGGCCATCGATTACGGCATCACGGCTTCCGAAGTGGAACGCTACGTGATGAACCCGGGCCAGGCGTGCGCCTACAAGATCGGTATGCTGAAAATTCTTGAGCTCCGCGCCAAGGCGCAGCGCGAACTCGGCGCAAAATTCGAGATCAAGAAATTCCACAACCTCGTGCTCCAAACCGGCAACGTCCCGCTCGCCGTGCTCGAACAGGTCGTGAACGAGTGGATCGCCGCCACGTCAGCGAAGTCCCTCGTCGCGACGACACCCGCGCAGCCGTCCGCTGTCGAGGCGGGTGACTAGCCGGACGGCGCGGCCGCATCCCGCCCGGCACTTTCCATGATGAGTCTATCCTGGACCACCTTTCTGCAAGCCGCGGGAGTGACCCATCTCCTCACGCTCGTCCTCGCGACGCGCGTCCCGATCCCTCCCGACTGGGACGCCAACCTCGCGAAACTCCCTCCGCTGCACCGGCGTTTCGCCCTCGTGCAGAACGCCTACATCGGCGCCACGATCGCGGCGCTCGGCCTGCTTTCGCTTGGTTGCGCCGCGGAGCTCGCCAGCGGCACGCCGCTCGCCCGAGCCGTGTGCGCCGGCATCGCGCTGTTCTGGGGCGGACGCGCCGCGTTGCTCCCCTGGCTCGACGTGCGTCCGTCACTGACCAACGCGTGGCTGAAATGCGGCTACGCGCTGCTCGTGACCGAGTGCGTCGTGTATTTTCTCGGCTACGGCTGGCTCGCGGTGCGTCCGCTCTGAAGCGAGCCGGAGCCAGAACGGCTTTGCCAAGCCCGCACCGCACCCGCACCGTCGCGCCCATGGCCGAATCGACCACGCCCGTTCCGCGCCGCGCCGTTGCCAGCTGGGTGCTCTACGACCTCGCGAACACGACTTTTTCCATGGGCGTGGTCTCGCTCGTGTTTCCGCTGTGGGTGCGCGGCCAGGTCGGCGAAGCTCGCGCGGACACCGTCTACGGCGTCATCACCGGCCTCTCCATGGGCGTGATCTTTCTCGTCTCGCCGTTGCTCGGCGCCTGGACCGATCGCGCGCGCCGGCGCATGCCGTTCCTGATCACTTCGACCGTGGTCTGCGTCGTCGCCACCGCGCTGCTCGCGCGCGCCGGCTTCATGCTCACGGCGGCATTGTTCATCCTCGCCAACATTTGCTACCAAGCCGGCCTGCAATTCTACGACTCGCTGCTGCCGGAAGTGAGCAACGAGTCCAACCGCGGAAAGATCGGCGGCCTCGGCGTGGGCGTGGGCTACATCGGCTCCTACGTCGCCGTCGGAGCGAGCCTGTTCCTCGGCACGGAAAACCAGCCGCGCCTCTTCGCGCTCTACGCCGTGGCGTTCGCGCTGCTCGCGGTGCCGTGCTTCCTCTTTGTGCGCGAACGCGGCAACCCGCAGCCGCGTCCACTTACGCTGCGCGGCGCCGTCGACTCCGTGCGCGAGACGCTCGCGACATTGCGCAAGACGCAAAAATATCCCGGCCTCGCCCGTTTCCTCATCGGTCGCATTTTCTACACCGATGCGATCAACACCGTGATCAGCTTCATGACGCTGTTCACGGTGAATGTCGCCCTCGCCAACGGACACGACCGCGCCGCCGCCCGTCAACAGGCGCAATTCATCATGCTCGCCGCCATCTCCTGCGCGATCGTCGGCGGATTTTTCTGGGGGCGCCTGACCGATCGCCTCGGACCGAAGCGCGCCCTGACACTCGTGCTGTATTGTTGGATGGGTTTCTTCAGTCTCGCCGGCGCGACCGGGCTGTTCGCGCTGCCGCTCGCCGCGATGTATGTCGTCGCGTGCGGCGCCGGCTTCTCGCTCGGCGGCATCTGGGCTGCCGACCGTCCCTTCATGCTGCGGCTCACGCCGCCGGGCCGCGTGGGCGAGTTCTACGGCCTCTACGGCATGGTCGGCCGGTTTTCCGCCATCACCGGGCCGTTTCTCTGGGCCGCGATTCTGCACCTCACCGTCGACGGTCTCGGACTGGCTCCGCTCCAAGGGCAAGGCGTCGCCGTGCTCTCACTCCTCGGCATGATTGTCGTCAGCTTCGTGATCTTGCGCCGCGTTTCCGACACGCCGCGCGACTGGGAGAAACTGGCCCGCGAGTGACGCCGCGCGACGCCTCAGGCGTGGCGGCCGCGGAACGTCAGCTCAGCCACACCGCTCTTGTCGAGTGAGCCGAGGCCGAGCGCGACCATGCGGTCGTATTGCGCCTTCGTCGCCGCGGCGAGCGGCAGCGTCAGCCCGACGTCCTGTCCAAGTTGCCAGGCGATCGTCGAATCCTTCGCCGCGTGCGCCGCGGAGAAATAGCAGTCGTGCGCGCGATTCTGCATGTCCTCGCCGTCCGTCTTCAGCACCTGCGAGTTGGCGCCAGTCTGTGCAAACACCTCGCGCAACATCTCGAGATCGAGACCGAGCGCGTGGCCAAGCCCAAGCCCTTCCGCCAGTCCCGCCGTGTTGATGTTCATGACCATGTTGACGAGCGCCTTCACCTGCGCCGCCTGGCCGGCGGAGCCGATGTAGCGCAGCGCGCCGCTGAGTTTTTCCAGAATCGGCCGCACGCGCTCAAAGTCCGCGCGCTCGCCAGCACACATTAAATAAAGCGTGCCGTTCCGCGCCTGCGGGATCGACGAAGCCATGCAGCCTTCGAGAGAACTCGCGCCGGCCGCCCGCGCGCGCCGCTGCACTTCCACGTGCACCTGCGGCGTCAGCGTCGCGCAGTTCACGAACGTCCGGCCCTGCGCGCCGACGAGCAACGAGTCGCCCGTTTCGGCAAAGACGGCGAGTTGCGCCGCGTCGTCAGTCACGACCGTGAAAACGACGTCAGCCGCCGCGGTGATGTCCGCGAGTCGCGTGGCGTGCGTCGCGCCGAGTTCGGCGGCGAGTGCGGCCGCAGTTGGCTCGTGGCGGTCGTAAACGGCCGTGATGCGATAGCCGCAGTCTTTTAACCGGCGGGCCATGTTGCCGCCCATACGGCCGACTCCGACAAATGCGATTCGTTCGTTCATCGTGGTAAAGGGTGACGCCCGCCCGGACGTGAAGCGGCGGACGGGCATCACCATTCGCATCACACGGCGCGGCGCCAGCCGGAAACGTTCTCTGTCGGCCCGCGCAGGTTGCGCTCAACACGCGGTGCCGCGGAATCCGACCATTCAGTTTTGCAAAAATCACGACCGCTCGCACGTTGCCCGCCCATGCCACGCCGCGTTTACCCCGCTTTTGCTTCGCTCGCTCTGCTGTTTTCGGTCGCGTCCGCCTTTGCACAAGGCACCTCGCCGCGCCGCGACATCGGCCGCTTCTACGCGCAAAACTGCGCCCAATGCCACGGCCGCAATCTTCAGGGCGGTCTCGCGCCGTCGTTGCTCGACGACCAATGGTCCCACGGCGGCACGGACGCCGATCTGGCGAAGGTGATTCGCGACGGCGTCGAGGACTCGATGCCGGGCTTCAAGGATCAACTCAGCGAAGGCGAGATCCGCGCGCTGGTGGTGTTCCTCCGCGAGAAGCGCGCCGGATTTTCCTCCTCCGAGGATCGTCCGCGCCGCCCGCAGCCGACCGAGCCGATCACGTCCGAGCAACACACCTTCAAGATCGAGACCGTCGCCGATCGCCTCTCGACGCCGTGGGGCATGGCGTTCCTCCCGGACGGACGCATGCTCTTCACGGAAAAATCCGGCGAGCTGCGACTGATCGAAAACGGCCGCCTGCACGTCGATCCGATCCGCGGCACGCCCGCCGTGCGCGACAGCGGCCAAGGCGGCTTGCTCGAAGTCGCCGTGCATCCGCGCTACGCCGAGAACGGCTGGATCTACCTCGCCTACTCCGACCCCGCGACGCGCGACGGCCAGCCGGTAAGCTTGACGACCATCGTGCGCGGAAAGGTCCGCGACGGCGCCTGGGTCGAGCAGCAAACGATCTGGCGCGCGCCGCTCGAGTTCTACCGGCCCGGCGGCGTGCACTTCGGTTGCCGCATCGTGTTCGACGCGGACGGCTATCTGTTCTTCTCGCATGGCGAGCGCGGCCGCCAGGACGACGCGCAGAACCTGAAACTGCCCAACGGAAAAATCCACCGCCTCCACGACGACGGCCGCATTCCCACCGACAATCCGTTCGCACAGCAGCCCGGCGCGTTCGCTTCGATCTGGACCTACGGCAACCGCAACCCGCAGGGCCTCGCGTTCGAGCCTGGCACCGGCGTGCTCTGGTCCACCGAGCACGGCCCGCGCGGCGGCGACGAGTTGAACATCATCCGCCGCGGCGCGAACTACGGCTGGCCCGTGATCACTTACGGCATGAACTACAACGGCACGCCGATCACGGGTATCACGGCCAAGGACGGCATGGAGCAACCGGTCACGCACTGGACGCCCTCGATCGCGGTGTGCGGTATCGATTTCTACACCGGCGACGCGTTTCCGCAGTGGCAGGGCAACTTGTTCGTGACCGCCCTCGCGCAACAGGAGCTGCGCCGCGTCGTGATCGAAAACGGCAAAGTCACGCACCAGGAGATCCTGCTCAAAGATCTCGGCCGCGTGCGCGACGTGCAGACCGGTCCCGACGGCGCCATCTACGTCGCGCTGAACCAGCCTGACCGCATCGTGCGGCTCGTGCCGGCGAGATAGCCAGGGAGTAGCGCAGGCGTCTCGCCTGCTTCTTGAGCTTGCGATTCAGGCCGGACGCCCGCGCACAATCTCTCGCAAACTCCGCCACGTCTTTTGCCTCGCGACGCGACCCGCGCGCGTGTTGCGTGGTTCCGGCCCGCCTCTCTGCGCATGATCCCGTTGCTTCGTCTCCTGTTGCGTCTGCTATTCCGTTTCCGCGTCGAGGGCGCGGAGTCGCTGCGCGGCCCCGGGCCGATGCTGCTGATTCCGAACCACGTGTCGTGGCTCGACTGGCTCTTCCTGCTCGCCGTGCTCGAGGACGACTGGAAATTCGTCGCCTCCTCCACGACCGCCGAGACGTCGTGGTTCCACCGGAAGTTCATGGTCAACTCCCGGACGTTCCCGGTCGATCCCACCTCGCCTTACGCCGTGCGCGACATGGCCGCCTACCTGGAAAAAGGCGGGCGCCTCGTGATTTTTCCCGAAGGCCGCATCTCGATCACGGGCGCGCTGATGAAGATCTACGACGGCACGAGCTTCCTCATCGCGCGCACCGGCGCGCGGGTGGTGACCTGTTACCTGAAAGGCGCCGTGCGCGCGCCGTTCGTGCGCCACCTCGGTTGGAAAAAGTGGTTCCCGCGCGTCAGCGCGCACTTCAGCGCCGCGCTGACCGCCCCCGCGTGGCCGCACCTGCCGCACGCCACCGTGCGCCACAAGCTCACGGCTTGGTTGCACGACACGATGATGCGCCAGCAAGTGGAGGCCGAGGTCAACCACGGTCCGCAAAACCTCCTCGCGGCCGCCGCCACCGTGGCAGCCAACACCCCGAGCCGCGACGCGTTCGAGGACATCAGTTTCAAAGTGACGAGCTTTCGCAGCGTGATGGTCGGCACCGATGTGCTCGCGGGCGTCTGGCGGAAACGCTTCGCCGATCTGCCGGCCGACGAACGCATCGGCTTCATGCTGCCCAACGCCACCGCGACACCCGTCACGCTCTTCAGCCTGTGGGCCGCCGGGCGCGTGCCGGCCATTCTCAATTTCTCCTCCGGCCTGCCCACGATGACGCAATGCTGCCGCCTCGCGGGCGTGCGCCGCATCATCACCTCGCGGCAATTCGTTACCAAAGCCAAGCTCGCGCCCGAACCGTTCGCCGCCGCCGGCCTCGAGCTGATCTACCTCGAGGACATCCGCGCAAACGTGCCGCGTATCGTGCAACTCGCCGCGCTGGTCCGTCACACGCTGGCGTGCGGCCGGCGCTTCCTCCGCTCACCGCTGCAGCCGGACGACACCGCCGTCGTGCTCTTCACCAGCGGCTCCGAGGGCGCGCCGAAGGGCGTCGAGCTCACGCACCGCAACGTCATCGCCAACGTCCAGCAAGCGATCGCGATCATCGACCTCGAGGATCACGATCGCTTCTTCAACGCCATGCCGTTCTTCCACACGTTCGGCTTCACGGCGACAATGCTGGCCTACCTGCGCGGACTCTACACGTTCTACTACCCGACGCCGCTGCACTACCGCATCGTGCCGGAACTCGTCTACGACAAGGTCTGCACGGTGATGATGGGCACGAATACCTTCCTCAACGGCTACGCGCGCAAGGCCCACGCCTACGACTTCAACTCGGTGAAGTTCATGATCTCGGGCGCGGAAAAAGTGCAATCCGCCACCGTCGATCTCTACGCGCGCAAATTCGGCGTCCGCATCATCGAAGGCTACGGCGTCACCGAATGCAGCCCGATCATCAGCGCCAACTCCCGTATGGCGCCGCGCCACGGCACCTCGGGCCGACTCGCTCCGTGCATGGAGGCGCGCCTCGAACCCGTCGAAGGCGTCACCGAAGGCGGTCGCCTCTTCGTCCGCGGCCCGAACGTGATGAAGGGCTACCTCAACCCCGACGCGAACGCCGCCTTCCGCGCGCTCGCCGGCTGGTATGATACCGGCGACATCGTGAGCATCGACGACGATGGCTACCTCACGATTCGCGGCCGCGTGAAACGCTTCGCCAAAATCAGCGGCGAAATGGTCAGCCTCACCGCGATCGAAGACGCGCTCGCGGGCGCGTTCCCGCAATTCGGCGCGCGCTGCACCATCGCGATCGTCGCGCTGGCGGACACCGAGAAGGGCGAAAAAATCGTGGCAGCGGTCAACGAGTCGCGCCTCACCCTGGCCGACCTGCGCGCTGCCGTGCGCGCGAAAGGCCTCAGCAATCTCTGCGCGCCGCGTGAGCTGCGCGTCGTGCCCGCGATCCCGAAGCTCGGCTCCGGCAAAACCAATCACCGCGAGCTGCTACAGCAGCTCCAAGCGAGTGAAACGCCGCCCGCAACATAGCCATCCGCAGTAGCCGCGTTGGAGCGCAGCGACAACGTGGCTACGCCCGCGCGCCACGCCAGCACGCCTCCCACGATGGCGTGAGGTGGAACGCGTTGACCTCAACGCGTTGGGATGCCTTCGCCCGCAGGACAGACGCTCGAGCGCATTGGGGTCAATGCGCTCCACCTCCGCGCGGTGACCGGCGAGGAAGGCGACCGTCCCACCTGCGCATCTTCCTTCGCCGAACAGCCACTGGCGCACCGCCCGCCTTTCGCTACACTCCGCCGCATGTCCACGCCCGCCGCCTTCGACCTCGACGCCTATCTCGCCCGCATCGGCTACGATGGCGCGCGCACGCCGATGCTCGACACGCTGCACGCGATCACCTGGCACCAAGCCACAACGATCCCGTTCGAAAATCTCGACGTGCTGCTCAGCCGACCGATCGTGCTCACGCCCGAGGCGATCACGGCGAAACTCGTGCACGCCCGACGCGGCGGCTACTGCTTTGAGCAAAACAACCTGCTCCTGCTCGCACTGCGCGCGCTCGGCTTCCGCGTCACGCCGATCGGCGCTCGCGTGCGCTGGCAACTCCCGCGCGACGCCACGCCGCCGCGCACGCACCTGTTCCTGCGCGTGCACCTGGCCGGTGGCGACTGGCTGACCGATTGCGGGCTCGGCGCGGCTTCCCTCACCGGCGCCATCCCGCTCGAGTTCGGCCGCGAACTGCCCACGCCGCACGAACCGCGCCGCCTCACCAACGAGGACGGCCGACTTTTTCATCAGATGAAGGTCGGCGACGCGTGGACCGACCTATGCGAGTTCACGCTCGACGAGATGCACCCGATCGACTGCGAAATCGCGAACTGGTGGACGAGCGCGAATCCCGCCTCGAAGTTCAAGCAGGACGTCGCCATCGGCCTCGCCGTCGCCGACGGCACGCGGAAAGCCATTCGCGGCGGGTTGTTCACGCACCGCCGCGGAGCGGAGGTCCTGCATCAGCGCACGATCGAAAGCGGCGCCGAACTTCTCGCCTTGCTCGACGAACACTTTGCGCTGCGTTTCCCCGCCGAGACGCGATTCGCCCCGCCCGGCGCCGCGTGGGCCGAGTGAGCGTCAGTCGCGCTGCACGCTGATGGTGCAATGTGTTCCGTCCGCCTGCACCGTGACCACCACCATGCGGACACCCTCCGCGAGCAGCCGCTGCACAAACTCGCCCACTTTCTCGAGAGCGACGTTCTCATGACGTTCGAGCAGCAGCGTGAGCATGCGCGGAAGGTAGCCGCGGACCGCACGGCGCAATAGTCCTTAAAACCACCTAGTTTCAGGTGGCGCAAAACGGCGCGCTTCGACCACAGAAAGACAAACTCCGGGCCACCAGCACCGCTCGCCGAAGTTGTCGCTTGAGCGGGCGCCGCGCCCGGCAAGAGTGCGCCCCATGCCTACCCCCTTCCGTTCGATCGCCGGCGTCCTGGCGCTCGCGCTCGTTTTTGCCGCGGCGCCGCGCACATCGGCCCAGCGCCCCGCCGTCGAGGCGCGGCACGGCCTCGTCACCTCCGCCCACGAACTCGCCTCGCGCGCTGGCGTCGAGATTCTCCAAAAAGGCGGCAACGCCGTCGACGCCGCCGTCGCCACCGGACTCGCGCTGACGGTCGTCTATCCGTTCGCCGGCAACATCGGCGGCGGCGGCTTCATGGTCATTCACCTCGCCGCCACCGACAGCCAACCCGCGCGCGATCTCGTGATCGACTACCGCGAGACCGCGCCCGCCTCCGCGACGCGCAACATGTTCGTTGGTCCCGACGGGAAGGTCCTCGACGGCGAAGGCTCCTCCACCGTCGGCTGGCGCGCCAGCGGCGTGCCGGGCTCCGTCGCCGGCTTCGCTCTCGCGCTCGAGAAATACGGCTCCGGCAAAGTCAGTTGGGCCGACGTCTGCGAACCCGCGCGACGTCTCGCCGCCGACGGCCACCGCGTCTCCCAGGCCACCGCGCACAACCTCCGCGAATGGGGCCCGCGCCTGCTCGCGCAGTTCACGGAGTCGAAAAAAATCTACCTGAAGGACGGCGCGTTTTGGAACGCCGGCGAACTCTGGGTGCAAGCCGACCTCGGCGAGACCTTCGCGCGCCTGCAGAAATTCGGCCCGCGCGAATTCTACGAAGGCGAAACCGCCCGCCGCCTCGCTGCCGCGATGGCCCAGCACGGCGGCACGATCACACTCGACGACCTTCGCGCCTATCGCCCGGTCGAACGCGAGCCGTTGCGCGGACATTATCGCGGCTACGAAATCATCACCATGCCGCCGCCGAGTTCCGGCGGCATCGCGCTCCTCCAGATGCTCATGATGCTCGAGCCGCACGACGTCGCCGGGCTCGGCCACAACTCCGCGGCGAAATATCACCTGTTTGCCGAAGTCATGAAACGCGCCTTCCGCGACCGCGCCGAATACCTCGGCGATCCCGACTTCGTGCGCGTGCCCGTCGCGCAGCTCCTCGATCCTACCTACGTGCGCGGCCGCATGAGCGACTTCTCGCCCGATCGCGCCACGCCCGCCAACGCCGTGCAACCGGGTCTCGGCCAGTTCGATCCCACCACTCTCCGCCGCGCGGAAAAAATGGAGACCACGCACTTCTCCGTCGTCGACGCCGCCGGCAACGCCGTCGCCAACACCTACACGCTCAACGGCGCCTACGGCTCCGGCGTCACGATTCCCGGCACCGGCATTCTCATGAACAACGAAATGGACGACTTCACCGCGCAAGTCGGCACGCCGAACATGTTCGGCCTCATCCAAGGCGAGGCGAACTCCATTGTCCCCGGCAAGCGCCCGCTCTCGTCCATGACGCCCACGCTCGTCACCAAGGATGGCCAGCTCGTCCTCGTCACCGGCAGTCCCGGCGGCCCGACGATCATCAACACCGTCCTGCAAATCATCACGAACGTCATCGATCACCGGATGCCCGTCATGCAGGCCGTGGAAGCGCCGCGCATTCACAACCAATGGATGCCTGATGTCGTGACCTTCGAGCGCTTCGGCATGAACCCCGACACCGCCGCGCTCCTCCGCGCGAAAGGCCACGCGCTCCCGGAGCGCAAATCCTACGAAGGCGCCTACCAAGGCGACGGCGAAACCATCGCGATCGACCCCGCCACCGGCCTCCGCCACGGCGCCGCCGACCCGCGCAAAGGCGACTCCGCCGCCCTCGGCTACTGAGTAGCGCAGGCGTCCCGCCTGCCTCCGTCTCAGATGGAACGCGTTGACCTCAACGCGTTCGGAGCGGGTTGAGGTCAACTCGCTCCACTTTCACACCCACCCAGCGCCGTCCGCGCGCGCGGCGCCGTTCCGCTTTTCATCGGTTGCGCTGTGCTCGCCGCCCGCGCACGCTGACCTGATCTCCTATCTGTCATTGCGAGGAGCCGCCGTCAGGCGGCGACGCGGCAATCCATCAGAAATCGCTTTCCGCCATGAAAACCACTCACGCCGAAACGCTCGCCGTCCACGCCGGCCGCGCGCCCGATCCCGCCACCGGCGCAGTCACGCCCAATCTCGTTTTCAGCTCCACGTTCGCGCGCGACGACCAAGGCCAGCTCCTCGGCGGCCACATCTATTCGCGCACGTCGAACCCGAACCGCACCGCCGTCGAAGCCGCTCTCGCCACCCTCGAAGGCGGCACGCACGGCCTCGCTTTCGCCTCCGGCCAAGCCGCCTCCGCGGCGGTTTTCGCCGCACTCGCACCGGGCGACCGCGTCCTCCTGCCCGACGATCTTTACCACGGCACGCGCTACCTCGCGATGAACGAGTTCGCGCGCTGGGGCCTCGTCGCGGAATTCATCGACACCAGCGACCTCGCCGCCGTCGAACTCGCGCTGCAAAAACCCGCGCGCCTCGTCTGGCTCGAAACGCCATCGAACCCGCGCCTCAAAATCTCCGATATCGCCGCCGTCGCGAAGCTCGCCCGCACAGCCGGCGCGCTCGTCGTAGCCGACAACACGTGGGCCACGCCCGTGCTCACGCAACCGCTCGCGCTCGGCGCGCACGTCGTGCTGCACTCGACCACGAAATACCTCGGCGGCCACAGCGACCTGCTCGGCGGCGCGCTGATCGTCGGTGCCGATGCCCCGGCCGATTTCCTCGCACGTCTCCGCTCCTGGCAAAACCTCGGCGGTGCTGTGCCCGCGCCCTTCGATTGCTGGCTGCTCCTCCGCAGCCTCAGCACGCTGCCGCTGCGCGTGCGCGCGCAATCGACGACCGCCGCCAATCTCGCCGCCTGGCTCGCCGGTCACGCCAAAGTCGAGCGCGTCTATTATCCCGGTCTCGCCTCGCACCCTCATCACCTCGTCGCCGCGCTACAGATGAGCGCGTTCGGCGGCATGCTGTCGTTCGAAGTCCGCGGCGGCCACGATGCCGCGAAAGCGGTCGCGTGCCGCGTGCAGCTGATCACGCAAGCTACCTCCCTCGGCGGCGTGGAGAGCCTGATCGAGCACCGCCGCCCCGTCGAAGGCCCCTCCTCCGTGACGCCGCCGGGCCTCCTGCGCTTTTCCGTCGGCCTCGAGCACGTCGAAGACCTCCGCGCCGACCTTGCGCAAGCGCTCGGCTGACGCGACCAATCGCATGGGCGCGCCGTCGTCCACCGCAGAGGGCGGCGGCGGCGATATCATGTCGAAGCGTCATCGACTCCTGAGTTGCGGCTTGTGCGGCACCCTGCGGCCGGCTACGGCTCACTCGCGGGCCAACAGCCTATGAAAACGTCCACGCGCTTGCCGGCGGCTACCTGCCGCCTGCTCGCGGCCCTGACCCTCGGGGCCGCTTTGACCGTTTCCGCGATTCCGCCGGCCGCCCAGCAGGTCGAGCAGGCGAAGGAACTTAATCGCTCGTTCACTGAAAAGTTTTCGCCCGGCGCGATCAAAAGCGCCCCGACAATCAAGCCCGCCGCGGAACGAAAGGCGAAATTGCGAGCGGACGGGGACGACCTCGCTCGCTGGTTCGCCGCCGAAGGGGTCGACTGGCGCGAAACAAAAGAGCTGCTGTTGAAGAGCGAGCAGGTCACCCGGGATCTCGATCTCCTCAGCGAGAAAATGAAATCCGCGACCGCCCCGACGGCGTTTTCCGCCCAAGTCGCGGCCAACGCGAAACTCATCGCTCGGTTCTCGCAACAGCTCGAGGCGACCGCGGACGCGCGCCTTCGCTTGGAGGCCGCTTTGCCCGAGGGCGAACCATCGAATTTTCCCGCGCTGCCGTCGATCGAGGATCGGCAAAACTACGAACACGCCCTGCGCGACACCGAGATCAAGGCGAAGGCCGCTCGCGATCGGCCCGACAATTTCGCATCGCCGCTGTCGGTCACGGCACGCACCAAGAACAGTCAGGGCGCCGAGGTGAGGAATCTGCAGGTCTACTGGCGCGAGGCCCCGTTTCCCGAGCGGCGGTCGGAGTTCAACCAGTTGAGCAGCCCCACCAGAACCGCGCTGCCCGCCGGGCTCTACTATTTCTGGAGCGCAACGATCGACTCCCCTTCGCGCGAAGGTCGCCCGGTATTGCGTGAGATCAGCATCTCCATGCCGCTGGAAATCGATGTGCCTGCACCATGAGCAAAACCGTCGACTGGCTGAAAAACTACTGGCTGGAACTCGCCCAAGGCGCGGCGTGGTTGCTGAGCTTATTCTCCACGTTCGTCTATCCGCCTCCCGCGAACTCACTCGATCTCACGCTCGGAACCACCAACACCGGCTTCAACGCCGCGCGGTTCGTCGTCACGCTGCTTCTCGCCGTGGCGTTCTTCGTCACTCGTCGCCGCGTGAAGAAGGCCTCCGCCTGGCTGATTTTCTCTGCGGCGGCGCTCATCGCGACCGGCGCGCTCTTTTTCGACTACCAAGCGCGCCTCGAACGCTGGACGGCAACCTACAACGGCGGCCTTGTCGTCCGCGGTGACGAACTGACGCCGCACGCCCGGCAGTATGCCAGCCAGGAACACATCGAACTGAACCGGTCGGGCCACAGCCACCTGATCCTCGCCTACGCCGGCGACGCTGCGAAAGTGTGGGCCAATCCCGAGCAACTCTCCGAACGCTGGCGCGAACTCGTCCTGCGCTACACGGCCATCGTGTGCCTGCTCACACTCTGCGTGGTCGCCGTCCTGCAAACCACGCGCCAGCTCAAGCCGCGCACGGCCGCTTGACGCTTTTGTTTCGCCTGCCTCAACACGCCTCGTAGCGTGCCGCGCATGTTGCCTCGCTTCGTCGTCACTCTCGCGGCGCTCGCGCTCGCGTTGACCGCCGCCTCCGCCGCCGAACTCACCGCTCAACAAAAAGCCTGGCTCGCCAAGGCGCACCGCCACGAAAAGGCGGGCTGGATTTATCTCCACATCGAGGGCGAGCCGCGCGAACGCGGCTTCCAACACGGCTACTTGCTCGCGCGCGAGATCGCCGAGGGCATCCGCGTCACCGCCGCCGATTGGGAACACGCAAGCAGCTTCGACTGGACGTGGCTCAAGGAGCAGACCAACGGCTTCATCGCCACCGGCGTCGACGCCGAGTGCCGCGAAGAGATGGAAGGTATCGCCGAGGGCATGAACGCTGCCGGCGTGTCCACCACCTACGCCGACATCCTCGCCCTCAACGCCTCCATCGAAACCACCGGCTACTGGTGGCCCGAGGTCGCAGGCAAGTTCTCCGGCAGCGCCACCGTCGTCACCGTGCCGAAGGAGATGTGCTCCGCGTTCATCGCGACGGGCAAGATGACGAGGGACGGCAAAATCGTGCTCGGCCACAACACCATGTCCGACTTCACGCTCGCGCTCTACAACGTCGTCCTCGACGTCGTCCCGGCGCGCGGCCACCGCATCCTCATGCAGACGCAGGCCGGCTGGATTCACAGCGGCACGGATTTTTTCCTCACCGACGCCGGCCTCGTCGGCTGCGAGACCACGATCGGCAACTTCAAGGGCTTCTCCGAAAAAGGCATTCCCGAATTCGTCCGCTTTCGCCGCGCCACGCAGGACGCCGGCTCGATCGACGAGTGGTGCGAGATCATGAAACGCGGCAACAACGGCGGCTACGCCAACGCCTGGCTCGTCGGCGACGTGAACACGAACGAGATCATCCGCCTCGAACTCGGCCTGAAATACATCGGCTTCGAGCGCACCAAGGACGGCTACTTCGTCGGCTCCAACATCGCCGAGAATCTGAAAATCCTCCGCCTCGAAACGGAGACGCGCGACACCGACATCCGCACTTCACCCGTCGCGCGCCGCGTTCGCTGGAAACAGCTCATGAAAGCCAACGTCGGCCGCATCGACCTCGCGAAAGCGAAGGAGTTCGAGGCCGACTGCGTCGACGCCTGCTTCAACACCACCGACCGCCCTGCCGCGCTCGCCCTCAACGCCCGCGGCGACCTCGGCGCGCAATTCGTCAATCCGCACCGCGAGCCGTTCAAGCCCGCGGGCACGTGCGACGCGAAGGTCGTCGACGCCGCGATGGCCAGGCAGATGAAGTTCGCCGCCCGCTGGGGCTCCGCCGACGGCGTGGCGTTCGACGCGGACCAATTCCTCGCCGCGCACCCGCAATACGACTGGATGGCCGGCATCCTGAAGAGCCGCCCGAGCCAGCCGTGGGTCGAGTTCAGCGCCGGCGAAAAGTAGCGCCGGCGTCCCCGCCTGCAACGAACGTCGAAGCAGGCGAGACACCCGCGCCACTTCAAGCCACGCCGCGAAAGTAGGGCCGGTTTCCAACCGGCCCACACGAACAACCGCGCGCATCGCCATCGCGCGCTTCGGATACTCGGTCGCGCGTGAGCGTTTTTGGGCCGGTCGAAGACCGGCCCCACTCTGTTTCACTCGTTGCGCAGCGCCACGACCGGATTCACGCGCAACGCCCGCAGCGCCGGCACGAGCGTCGCGAACGCACCGGCCGCGCCCAACGCGATCACCGTGCCGATGAAGGTTCCCGGATCGCGTGGGCTGACCGCGTAGAGAAAACCCGCCAGCAATTGCCCCGCGAAATAGGACGCACTGAGACCGAGCACGAGTCCGACCGCCAGTTGCCAGCCGCTCTGGCGCAGCACGAGCCCCAGCACGTCGCGCGGCGTCGCGCCGAGCGCCACGCGCACGCCGATCTCCGACGTCCGTTGCGCCACCGAGTAACTCATGACGCCGTAAAGTCCGACGCCGGCCAGCACGAGCGCCACGGCGCCGAAGACGCCGAAAATCCACGCGATGATCCGCTTCGCAAAACGCGCTTCCTCGAGCATCTGGTCGAGCGTCTGCGCAAAATAGATCGGCAAATCGTCATTCAGGCTGCGCACCACTGATCGCAACACCGGCGCGAGCGCCGCCGCATCGCCGCCGCGCGCCTTCGCCATCACCGTCATGCGCCGGACGTCCGTCGCCTGCGTGAACGGCACATAGGCCTGCGGTCCGGGCTGCGAGTTGAAGCGCCCTTCCATGATCGGCGTGACGACGCCCACGACCGTCAGCCAGTGTTCGTCTTCGCCCGGCTTGCCCGCGCCCGCGCGGAAGCGCCGTCCAAGCGCGTCTTGATTTGGCCAGTATTTCTGCGCGAACGCCGTGCTCACGACCGCCACGCGCGTCGATTCCGCAGTGTCGGCGTCGGTGAAGTCACGCCCCTGCAGCAGACCGATGCCGAGCGTGGAGAAGAAATGCGGCGCGACGGACTTGAGGCTCGAAGTGAGCGGCGGTTTGCCCGCGGCCTCCGGGGCGCGGCCCTCGATCAGGATCGCCTGGCTGTTGTCCCACGTCGGCTGCATGTCGCTGATCGTGAAATCCGCGATCTCCGCGCGTTCCCGCAGCCGCTCGATCAGCCGCGTGAAAAACTGTTTCTGTTTCGCGACGTCGTCATACTCGCGATCGAGCAAGGCCACGCGGCCCGAAAAGATGCCGGTCGTGGTGAAGCCCATGGGCAGCGACTGCGTCTTGATCACGCTGCGAATCGTCAGCCCCGAGAGCACGAGCAACAGACACGACAGCGCCACCTCGCCGACGATCATCATCCGCGCAAAACGTCCGACGCCCGCGCTCGTCGAGCCGCGCCCTGCGTCCTTGAGCACGGAGTTAAGATCCGGCCGCGAGTGGCGCCACGCCGGATAAAGTCCCGCCAGCACGCAGGCCGCTCCCGCGAGGCCGATGGCGTAGAGCAGCGCCGGGCCATCGAGTTCGAAGCGCATCCAGTAAGGCGGGTGCGCATCCACCACGGCACGCCGAAAAATCTCCAGACTGCCCCACGCGATGCCGCACCCGAGCGCAGCTCCCGCCAACGAAAGCAGCAGCGTCTCGGTCAACAGCAGCCGCACGACGCGCGCGCGGCCGGCGCCGAGTGCGGCGCGCACCGCGAGTTCCTTTTCGCGCACCGCGGACCGCGCCAGCAGCAGATTGCCGACATTCGCACAGGCGATCAGCATCACGAGCAGCACCGCAGCCAGCATCACGCCGAACAGCTGCCGATCCTCGTCGCCCGAAAACCGATCGAAGAGCGTCTGCGCGCCGAAATTGATGCCGCGATTCTCCTCAGTGTGATCTTTCGCCAGCTGCGCGCCGAACGCCGCGATCTCCGCGTGAGCCTGCGCGAGCGTGACACCCGGCTTGAGCCGGCCGAAGACCGTCAGCCCGCGGTCATCGCGCTTGTCCTTCAAATGCAGTTCGCGCATCGGCACGAAGGCGCCCGCGTCGTCCGGAAACCGGAAACCCTCCGCGGCCACGCCCACCACGGTGGTCCACTCGCTGTTCACCTTGATGGTTTGTCCGATGATCGCGGGATCCGCCTTGAAGCGATTCGTCCACAGCGCGTGCGACAACACGATCGTGCCCGCCGCGCCAGGCTTGTCTTCCTCGGCGGTGAACCAGCGGCCAAGCGCGAGTGGCCCGGGGAGCATGGTCATGCCGCTGGCCGACATCGCGGTGCCGGCGATGCGTTCCGGGTCGCCGCCCGGTCCACTCAGGGTGGTCGTGCGGTCCTCGTAGACCGCCACGTCGACGAGCGACTTTTGCTCCCGCCGGAACTCCTCGAACTCCGCCCATGACATCCCGAAGCGGTCGCGCGGCTCCGCCTCGTTACGACCGACGACCGAGAGGAGGCGTCCCTGCTCGGGAAACGGCAGGCCGCGCCACAGGATCGCGTTGACGATGGAGAACACCGCCGTGTTGACCCCGATGCCGAGGCCGAGGGTGATAATCGCGACAACACAGAACAGCGGACTCTTCGCGAGAGTCCGCACGGAAAGGCGGAGGTCGGAGAACATGGGTAACGTGGGTTGCCGCCAAACACCCACGGCCGGTCAGCGCGGTTGCAGAAATTCGTCCCCGAGAGCGTCGAACGCCCTTCCACGAGCCCCGCTGTAGCGGCGGTCTATGACCGCCGAAAAACGAACCGGACCGCGATCGATCGCGCGCGCCCTCTTTTCGCGCGCCCCGCTGTTGCCTCAGTTTTTCCGCACCGTCAGCACCGGACAGGGCGCGAGCCGCAGCACGCGGCGTGCGGTGCTGCCTTTGAACAACCGGCTCAAGCTCGCGCTGCTTTCCGCCGCGATCGTCACGAGATCCGCCTGCAGCAGGCGCGCCGTCTCGATGATTTCCCGCGCGGCGTTGCCCTCGCGCACGATCGTCTGGTGGATCTGCTCCTCGGACAAATACTGGAGCGCGGTCTCGCGCAGGCGCCGATGCGCAGCGGCCAGACGGGTGGCCGCGACCTTGGTGTCGCGCGCCGGCTTTTCCATCACATAGAGCAGCACCACGCGGGCCCCGAAGCGCGCCGCGAACGGCGCCGCATAACGCAACGCGCGGCGGGATTGGCCGGAAAAATCGAGCGGCACCAGAATGCGTCGCAGGCGCGGATAACTGCGTTGCACCCGGCCGAGCACGCCATCGGAGGTGGATTTCGAAGCGGATTTCATGCGGAAGAAGTCCGGCCGCCGCACGCGGCCGATGGGAATATGTCCGATGCCCGCGGAGCTTGTTCCTCGCAAAAAGAAAGCGGGTGAGGCCGTAGCTGCCTCACCCGCGTTTACCCCGGCGTGACCTATGTTCAGTGAGCGGCCCCCGCAGGTGCGGGCCGTTGCCGTGCCGGGCCGCCATCCGGCCTCCTCCGAACGCACGATGTCTCGACAGGCATCGCCGCGCCACGGCAAGGACTCGGATAGGCGGTGGGCATGGCAGTTCACTTCTCTATGCGCAGGAAGAAATCGAAACGGCTCAACCTCGCCGGATTTTTCCGGTCCGCGCTTCGGATTATCTTGCCTGGCTCGCCGGCGCGGGGAGATCCGCGAGCAGGCGATGCGCCCGGGTTGCCATGCCGGACACGGCGGTGTTGTCCGGCATCCGTTCGCGGAGGCGACCGAGCGCCACGACACAGGCCCGCAGCGTCTCCGCGGCCGCGACGACATCACCGGTGCGCAATTGCGCCTCTCCCAAACCGAGGCGGGCGCTCAAGGTGTCGGCGTGTTCCTCGCCCACCGCTTGACGCCGTTGCTCCCACACCCGCGCAAACAGCGGCAACGCTTCGGCGGGCTGGGCCGCATCGAGCCGAAAGCTGGCTTCGCGATAGGCCAACTCGAGCGCACGCGGCATCGCGGGCCCAAACGCGCGCCCGATCCGCCGCGCCTGCGCGAACAACGCGTCGGCCTCCGCCCAGTTTTTCTGCGCCGCCCGCGCGCGCGCGAGCATGAGCAGCGCATCGAACGTCTGCACGTGGTCCGGCCCGAAACGTTGGCGCAGTCGCTCCAGCGCCGTCGCCGCCAGTCGCGCCGCCGCGTCGAAATCGTCCTGCTCCAGAAAAATTCCCGCGCGCGCCACCGAGCCCGCCAGCGTGATCGCGTGATCGGGGCCGAGCACGCGGACCTCGACCGGCAACGTGCGGTCCAGCAGGGCCGCGGCCGCGGCGTAACGCCCCGCCTGCACGTGGATGCCGGCCAGAATATCCGACGCGCCGAGCGTCTGCGGATGCTCCGGCCCGAGCACTCGCCCGCGCACCGCGACCACTTTCTCACCGAGCGCAATCGCTTCATTCATCCGCCCCGCCATGCAATAGATGGCCGCCAGGTTGATCATCGTGGGCAAGGTTTGCGGGTGTTCCGGGCCGAGCACGCGGCTCTTGATCGCGATGGTTTCCTCGCTGAGCCGGATCGCCTCATCGAGGCGCCCCAGTTCCGTCAGCGCCAGCGCGAGATTCGACATGACCATCAGCGTGCCCGCCGCTTCCGCGCCGAGCGTGCGGCGACTGATCTCGACTGATTGGCGCAACAACGGTTCGGCCTCCGCGAATTTGCCCTGGCCGAGCAGAATGGCTTGCAGCGCGTTGCGCACCTGCACCGTGAGCGCGTGCTCCGCACCGAAGGTCCGCTGCAGTCGTGCGAGCGTGTCGGCGGCCAGCGCGGCTGCCTCCGGGAGGCGGCTTTGGAGGCGCAACGCGTGCGCGAGTTGACCCGCCGTGCGCAACGCGCCTTCGCTGTCATCGCCGCTGGCGCGACGGTGCAGTGCGCGCGCCGCCACGAGTTGCTGCTCCGCCGCGGAGAATTCGCCCAAAGCGATGTAAGTGCTCGCCAGCGTCTCGCGCACCGCCGCCTCGATCAGCGGCTGATCCACAAAGCGCCCGTCGAGGCGGCCGGCCGCACGATCGAGCACCGTGCGCAGCTTCAGATCGCGGTCGCGTTGATTGTCCGGCGAGGCCTGCGCCAGCAAATCCTGCCGGAGAAAATCCGAGAGCGCCCGGCTGGCGGCGGCTTCGGTGGCGGCGGCGCGCTCGGCCTGCTCGGCGCGCGTGCGCGCGGCCGCCTCCGCCAGCGCTCGCTCCGCTGCGACGCGCTCGGCGTGCTGCGCGCGCACGGCCTGTGTGCGACTGACCACCGTCGCGGCGACCAAGGCCGCAAACACCACCGCGCCGGCGGCGTAGGCCGCCCGGTTGCGCTGAAAGGATTTTTTAAACCGATACGCGCGACTGGGAGCCGCCGCGCTGACCGGTTCGTGGCGCTGGTAACGCACCAGGTCGCTCGCAAGCGCGTTGGCCGTGGCATAGCGTCGGGCGCGGTCCTTTTCGAGACAGCGCAACACGATCCAGTCGAGATCGCCGCGCAACTCGCCGATCAGGCGCGCGGGCGTCGTGCTGCGCACGAGCGCGATCGTGCCGCGATCCTCCTCGCTCAAGCGCGAGAGGAAGAGCGACGGCCGCGCCGCCTCGGCCTCGCGGATGCGACGCCGCAACTCCGACACATCGGCGAGGCTCGGGCTGTCGTGCGGCGTGCGCCCTGTGAGCAGCTCGTGCAGCACGACCCCGAGAGCGTAGATGTCGCTGCGCGTGTCGAGGTCGCTGTCGCCGGCCACCTGCTCCGGACTCATGTAGCCGGGCGTCCCGACGAATTGCGCGACCTCCGTGACCGCCGGCAGCGCACGCGCTCCGCCGACCGTCGCCTTCGCGATGCCGAAATCGATGATCTTGGGCCGCGCCACGCCATCAGCGACCGCGACCAGGATGTTCGAGGGCTTCAGATCGCGATGGATGACGCCTTTTTGGTGCGCGTGCTGGATGGCATGGCAAACTTGGAGAAACAGCTCGAGCCGCGCCGCGATCGGCAGCGCGTGCTCGTCGCAATAGCGGGTCAGCGGCACGCCCTCGACCAGTTCCATCGCAAAATACGGCCGTCCGCGCGGCGTCGCACCAGCCTCGAACACCCGCGCGATCGCCGGATGGTCCATCAACGCCAGCGCCTGCCGCTCCGCGTCGAAGCGCGCGAGCACCTCGCGCGTGTCCATGCCGGGCTTGATCACCTTCAACGCCACCGTGCGACGCAACGGCCCCGTCTGCTCGGCACGATACACGACGCCCACGCCGCCTTCGCCCAGCCGCGCCACAACGGCAAACGGGCCGATCGTTTCGCCGACCAGGCTGTCGTCCGCCGCCGCCCCGGCCAACGGCGGACGCCCGAGCGCCGCTGCGACCGCCTCGCCCGCGGTCTCCTCGAGGAATCCTTCCGTGCGCGGGTGCAGCGCGAGCAGCATCTGCACGCGCGCGGCAAGCGCGAGGTCGCCCCCTGCGGCGGTGCGCAGGAATTCCGCGCGCAGCGGCGGCGGCTGCGCCAGCGCGGCGGCAAAGAGAGCTTCCTCACGTTCGACAGATCCGGGCATCGGGCGGCATTTCCTTCAGGCGGAAAATGGGAGACGAACGGCTCAGTCTTTGTTCGTCGGCGGACTCGTTTCCTGCATTTCGCGCAGCAGCCACACGCGCGCGAAGGTCCACCAGCGCTTCGCCATCGCGTGCGAGATGTCCTGCGTTTCGGCGACCTGCTCGAGCGTGAGCCCGGCAAAATAGCGCAATTTGACGAGTTCGGCCTTTTCCGGCGCCTCTGCCGCCAGCCGATCGAGGGCCTCGCTGAGCGCGACCAATCGATCGTCGGGCAGCGCGGTGGGCAGCTCGACGTCATCGAGCGGAATCCGTTCTGCTCCGGCGCCGCGGCGCGCCGCCTGGCGCTGGCGCGCGCGATCGATGAGGATGCGCCGCATCGCCTCGGCCGCGGCCGCGAGAAAATGGCGGCGGTTTTGCCAGGCCGGCTGATCGTCGCCGCCGAGTCGCAACCAGGCTTCGTGCACCAGCGCGGTGGCCTGGAGCGTCTGTCCGGATCGTTCGCGGGCCAGTTTGGCGGCGGCCAGGCGGCGCAGTTCGTCGTAGACGCAAGCCATGAGTTCGTTCGCGGCAGCGGCATCGCCCGCGCGCACACGTCCGAGGATCAACGTGATTTCGCCCACGCCGCGCGAGGATGCGACGGGCCGCGGGCGGCACAAGGCGCAATTCCTCGTGTGACGCGCCGGCGGAAAACACTGGCGCTCCACCACGCGCCGCTGATGCTGCCGCCGTGAATCCGTTCGCTCTGCTCGCACCGCTGTTCTTCGCGTTCGAGCTCTGGCAGCTGTTCATCGGCGAGCGCTACCTCGGCATCCGTCGCATTCGCGCCAACGTCGATCCGCGGGAGCTTCCGATGGGCCGGGCGACCGCGATGGTCTGGGGCGGCGGACTGCTCATCTATTTTATCTGGATGACCTCGCTCCTACTGCACCCGGTCGGCCGCGCCCAAGGCATCGTGCTCCTGGCCACCAGCGTCGTCGGCTACGCGCTGCGCGCCGCCACGCCGCTGAAGTGGACGCTCGTGATCCTGACGTTCGAGGGCTCGGTGCGCATCGGGATGCTGCTCTCGCTCGGAATCACCACGTGGCGCGCATTGCTGCGCTGACGGGCCGAGAGACCTGTAGCGGCGGTCTGTGACCGCCGAAACGAACGTATTGCGCCGCAAGTCGCGCGGCCACAGACCGCCGCGACCGGGCGGGAAAGCTACCGCGTTCTCGCTAGCGCTTGAGTCGCTTCGGCGCCGGCCCGCCGCCGGAAGCGACGAAGAATTCCTGCGCCTGCGCGAGCAGCTTCGCGTATTTGCCGTAGTCGCCGGCCCACGAATTCGGCACGCACACGCGCTTGATGACTCCCGCTCCGACTTGATCGTGCGCAGTGCGATCCGGCGTCAGCTCGACGGTGAACGTCGGGTTGTGCGTGTGCACCACGTAGTGGCGGCCGGCGCCGTCCTCGTCCCGATCGATGCGCACGAAATGCGGGAAGCTCATCGGAACGCCGGACGATGCCGCGAATGACCGCCGGCACAAGTGCAGATCTCGCTCGGAGTTCACGCGGGTTTAGCCTTGTGATGCGTCGTTTCCCGAGGGAAAACGAGCCCAGCGCGCGAAATCGCCCCATGAATCTCGAACCCGCTCCCCGCCTGCCGAAGCTCCCCTTTTTCGTCGCAGATGCAGTGCTCCTGATCGCCGCGGCCGCGCTCGCCAAATTCAGCGCGCAGCCGCTCGACATCACCATCCTGGTGCTGATCGCTGTGCTCGTGATGGTCGGCGCCGGACTGATCGTCGCACCGTTCATCATCGCGTATATCGCCGACAACGCCGAGGCGCTCCAGCGCGAGCGCGAGCGCGTCAACGACCAGGTCGCCCGTCTGCACGCCGCCACCGAGAGCCTCGCCCGCGCCGCCGCGCAGATCAAAGCCGTCGAAGAGGCCGTGCACAAAGCCGCGCGCGACGCCGAGACCTTGCCCTACCGGATGCAGGAGAAACTCGCCGAGTTCAACGAGACGCTCGCCGCCAAAGAGGACAGCGATCGCGAAGCGCTCGAAACCGAACTCGAGGAGCTCCGCGCCACCCATACCGACCAGCTCAAGCACACGGCCGAAAAGATCTCGAAGGCCGCCGCCGACTGGGCCGCGCTCGAGACGGCCACGCGCAAGCAACTCACCGCCGCCGAGGCTGCGCTCGCCAAATTACAGGACGGCTCGACCGATGCCGCCGCGCAGTTCCAAGCCAAAGTCTCCGCGGCTCTCAAGGATCTCGAATCGAAGATCGTCGATCTGAAGCACGCCGCCGCCAGCGTGCCGACGACGATCACGGTTGCCGCTGCGCCCGCCGCCATCGCCGCGCCCGCGCCGGCGACCGCACCGGTTGCCCCTGTAACGGCGGTCTATGACCGCCGACCCGAAACCGATGCCGCGTCCGACGGCGGTCGCAGACCGCCGCTACAGGACGAACCTATCGCGGCAGCGCCGGTCGAGCCCTCCCACGCAGAACCGCCTCCGGCTCCCGAGCCTTCCGTCGCAGTCGCCACCGCGCCGACCGCGACCTCGCCCGAAGCGCCCGCGCCCGCTCTCGAAACTGCCGCGGCTGTGGTGGCCGCCGTCGAGCCGCCGAAGCCGAAAAAGCCCCGCGCCCCGCGCAAACCGAAGGCCGAAGAGGCGTTGCTCGCGATGTCCCTCGAGACGTCGGCGGCCTCGGCCAATGGCGCGGACCACGCGCCGGTCGCAGCCGCCGCTCCCGTTGCACTGACCGAGCCCGAACGCGTCCCCGAGCCTGAACCTGCGCCCGCCCCCGTGGCCGAGCCGATCGGAGCGAACGCGAGCGATGAGCCTGCCCCGGAGTCCTCATCGTCCGCAGAGGTCGAGTCTTCCACTTCTTCGGACGGCGCGACGCGTCTGCTGGCCACGGCCTACATCGGGATCGGCAACAAGCTCTTTATCCGCGGCGACGGCCCCGGCCTTTCGTGGGATCACGGCATTCCGATGCAATTCGTCTCCATCGGCAAATGGGGCTGGTCGACGCACGACGCGACGGGCCCGGTGCGTTGCAAGCTCTACAAAAACGACGATCTCGCGTCGCTCGCGGGGGAAATCGTGCTCGAAGCCGGCCGTCACACCGAGGTCACGGCGCTCTTCTGAAGTAGGACCGGCTTCAGCCGGTCCAGCAGCAACCGCGCTCGCTGGCTCAACCCGTCAGCCACATCCCATCGCACCGGCTGACGCCGGCGCTCGTTTCAATAATGCGGCGGCCGCTCATCCGCCGGCTCATCGTTTCCGGCGATGGGCGAGCTGCCACCGGCATTCTGCGTTCTCAGCGCGGCGACCTCCGCCTTCACGCGCGCAAATTCTTCAGCGAGTTCCAGCATCGCCTTATCCTGCTCGGCCACGTGGCGCTGCAGGTGCGCGTAGCGCTCTTCGAGGTGCGTGAGTCTCTCGGCATCGGTCATGGCGGCAGAATGCGCGTTGCGCGCTCCGTCGCCAATCTCAGAGTGTGCGAGATAGCCATGCGCCTCCTCTCGTGTCTTTGTCTGCTCGTCGTCTCGGTTGCGCTGTCCTCGTGCCAGCACTCCGCCGCTCCAGTCGCCGCGCGACCCAAGGACGAATTGCTCATCCTTGTTTCGATCGATGGCTTTCGGTGGGACTACCTCGATCGCTACGACGTGCCGACGCTGCGACAACTTGCGCGCGAGGGCACGCATGCCCGGCGCATGACGCCTTCCTTCCCGTCGAAGACCTTCCCGAACCACTACACGCTCGTCACCGGCCTGCGCCCGGAATCGCACGGCATCGTGTCGAACTGGTTTTGGGACCCGGCGTTCACCGAAACCTTCGGCATGAGCAAGGACGCCAGCAACGCGGAGTCGCGCTGGTGGGATCAGGGTGAGCCCATCTGGATCACCGCCGAGAAACAGGGCGTGCGCAGCGCGTGCTTTTTCTGGCCGGGCTCGGAAACAGAGATCCGCGGCGTGCGCCCGACTTTTTTCCAGAAATTCAACGGCAAGCTGAAGAGCGAGTCGCGCGTCGACGGCGTGTTGGCCTGGCTCGATCTTCCCGCGAAACAGCGGCCGCGCTTCTACACGCTGTATTTCGACATCGTCGACCATGCCGGCCACAACTTCGGCCCGGACTCCCCGGAGACCGCTGCGGCCGCGCACGAAGCCGATGCCGCCATCGCCCGACTGCTCGCGGGTCTTGAGTCACGCGGGC
This sequence comes from Verrucomicrobiota bacterium, assembly GCA_023432225.1. Lineage (GTDB taxonomy): Bacteria > Verrucomicrobiota > Verrucomicrobiia > Opitutales > Opitutaceae > Didemnitutus. Next base: position 166,719 of record JAEYUW010000036.1, on the reverse strand, counting down.
TGCGGCAGAAGGCGAACCTCGTGATCGTCTCCGACCACGGCATGTCGGAGTGCGGACCGGATCGGGTCGTGTTCATCGAGGATCTGATGGATCCGGCCAAGGTGCGCGTTGAATCGACCGGCCCCAACGGCGGCGTGCGCCCGCTGCCCGATACTGTCTCTGCCGCCGAGCTCGCCGCCAGCATCCGCGCTAAGGCGCCGCCGCAACTCCACGTTTATCTGCGCGAGGAAATGCCGGCGCACCTTCATTACCGCAACAACCCGCGCATCCCCGACGTGATGCTCGTGATGGACGACCACTGGATGATCGAGAGCAAGATCGGCTGGCCGCGCCGCCGCGCGACCTACGTGAAAGGTTCGCACGGTTGGGATCCCTCGCTGCCCAACATGGGCGCGCTCTTCGTGGCCCAGGGCCCGGCCTTCCGCGGCGGCCATCAGTTCGCCGACGTGGAAAACATCCACCTCTACAACCTGCTTTGCACCGTCCTCGGCGTCGCACCAGCCAGGAACGAGGGCGATGCACGTCTCGTGCGCGAAGCGATGGCGCGCTGACCCGCCGCGATCTGTCGCCATCGCGCACCGCGCGAAAAGCGCGCGCCACCATCCGCCGACCGTCAAGTCACCCGGTCCGCCCGCGGCTTCGGCGGCGGCATCGGCGGCATCGTGATCCCGAGTCGATCCAGCTGCGGCTGGACATGCGTGCGCATGCAGTCCGGGCACACCGAATGAGAAAACTCGGCCCCTGCGCGCTCGCTGAAATACTGCTCAATCTGTTTCCAGTAGTTCTGGTCGTCGCGGATTTTTTTGCAGTAGCCGCAAATCGGCAGGATCGACTCCAGCTGGTTGACCCGACGCGTGAACCCGAGGATGCGCTCGGCGACGCGCAGACGCATCCAGAGATCGTGTGCGTTCACCGGCTTCGGCAGAAAGTCGTCGACTCCGGCATCGGCCGCCGCCTGCACATTCTGGCGCGAGCCTTCTTTCTGGGAAAACAGGATGAAGTAAACGTAGTCCGAGCTCGTGCGCACGCGCTGACACAGCTCCAGGCCGTCGAGCCCCGGCATCATCCAATCCGAGATGATCACGCGCGCGCCGACCGTCGGCAGCACGCGCCAGGCCTCCACCCCGCTGGCGACTGCCACGGGTTCATGCCGAAGCGCCCGCAACTCGGCTTCGAGGTGCAGCCGCGCGATCGGATCGTCATCGACGAGCAGGATTTTCAAACGACAAGGTGACCGAGCGCCACTTCAACGCGTTTCCCTTCCGCCTGCAAGCGCCCGAGTTCGACGGCAGCCAGCGACCAGTCGCCGTCGCGCGCCGCCCGCTCCAACGCGAGAGCCACGGCGCGCATCTCCAGCGCCCCAATGTGCGCACAGCTCCCCGCCAGGCGATGGGCCAGCACTTCCACCCGGGGTCCGTCTTGAGCCCCCACTAATTCCGCCAAATCGCCCACGAGTCCCGGCGTCGTCGTCTGAAACAACTCCACGAGCTCAACGAGCAGCTGCGGATGGGTCCGGCCGGGAATCTCACGCAGCTGCGCGATCTGTTTCGCGTCGAGCACATCGGGCGAAGCCGGCGGGACCAGCGGCGGCGTTTCGATCCGGCTCACACGCCCGTGGCCGAAGCCACACGCGGCGAGCACCGGCTCCAGATCGCCCGCGCGCAACGGTTTGGACAGATAGTGATTCATGCCCGCCTCCAGGCATTTCGCCCGATCGGCCGGCATCGCATAAGCCGTGAGCGCGACGATCGGAATCCTTTCGCGCCCGGGCACCGCGCCGGCACGGATGCGGCGCGTGGCGGTGTAGCCGTCCATGCCCGGCATCTGGCAATCCATCAACACGCCATCGTAGGATGACGCCGCCAGCGCGTTCAGCGCCGCCTGGCCGTCCTCCACGATCGTGCACGTGTGTCCCAGCTGCTCGAGCAACGCCCGCACGACGATCTGATTCGCCGCATTATCCTCCGCCACGAGGAAATGCCCGCAGCGGCCTTGAGCTGCGTCGGTGACTGAGATCGCCCCGCTGGACGGAGCGAGGCTGACGGGCGCCGGATCGAAATCCAACTCGACCCAAAACAACGCACCCTGGCCCGGTGCGCTCACCAAACCGATTTGGCCCCCCATCAACTCCACCAGCTGGCGGGAGATCGCGAGCCCCAGACCGGTGCCGCCGTGTCGGCGCGTGCTCGAACCGTCGACCTGCACGAACGCCGCGAACAGCCGCTGCTGCTCCGCCTCCGCGATCCCGGGCCCGGTATCACGCACTTCGAAACGCACCCGACCGCGCGTCCCGTCCACCGGGCGCACCGTCACGCTCACTTCGCCCCGCTCGGTGAACTTCACGGCATTGCCCACCAAGTTTGTCAGCACCTGGCGCAAGCGACCACTGTCGCCGCGCGGCCGTGCAGGCAAACCGGGCGCGAACGTGCAACGCACCGGGACCTGCTTGAGCAGCGCCGGCGGCGTGAGCATAGCCACCGTCTCCTCCACCACGCGCACGAGATCGAATTCTCCCACCTCCAGCTGCATCTTGCCGGCCTCGATCTTCGAAAAGTCCAGCACGTCATTCACGATCCGGAGAAGGCTCTCCGCGCTCTTCTGCACCACCTGTGCCATCTCCCGCTGGGTCGGATTGAGCGTCGTGCCCATCAGCAGATCCGCCATGCCGATCACTCCGTTCATCGGCGTGCGGATTTCGTGACTCATGTTGGCCAAAAACTCCGACTTGAGCCGCGACGCCGCGAGCGCCTGATCACGCGCACTGCGCAGCTCGGCTTCCAGCCGTTTGCGCTCGGTGATATCCGTCGCGACGCCGACCAACCAGCAATAGCCCGGCTCCGGCTGGGTGATCGACACGGATTCGTGCATCCACACCTCCCGGCCCGCGTGCATGAAGTGGAATTCCTGCTCGTAGCCCGGCAACCTCTGCTCGATCGCCCGCCGGCAACGTTCGTTCATCTCCGCCATCTCCGGGATCTCAAAACGATACCAGAGTCCGACACTGTCGGTGGGCGAGGTCTCGCCAAACAGGCGCTGCGAGAGCCCCGAGGATTGGACGATGAAGTGCCAATCCCAATCCTTGCCGCGAAGCTGCACCTGCGCCTCCCACAGCAGACAGTCGGCCTTGCCGAGCACCTGCGTCAGCCGCTGTTCGCTCGCCTGCAGGGCAACCTCCGCTTTTTTCCGCTGCGTGAGATCCTGCGCGATCCCGAGGAATCCGGAAATTCCGCCGGCCGCATCGCGCAGCACCGTCACCGTCAACCGCACCGGCACGTGCGAGCCGTCCTTGCGCACATAGGTCCATTCGCGTTCGTCGGTATCGCCGGTGCGCGCGAGCGCCACCAAGGCCTCGAAATCCGCGGGCACCTTCCGGCCCAATTGCACCGAGATTTCCTGCGCGCGGGCGCGCACCTCGGCCGGGTCGTGAAGCCGCTGGGGCGTCATTTTTCCGACCACCTCCGCCGCCGCGTAGCCGAGCATTTTCTCCGCGCCGCGATTGAACGTCGCGATCGTCCCGTCCCGGGTCGTGCTGATGACCGCAAACACGCTGCCATCGAGCACGGCCTGCTGGAGCGCATTGGTGCGCGCCAGCGCCAGCTCCGCGGTGGTCCGGCGGCGGTCGGATTGCGTGGCCGTGAGCAAGGCGAAGCCAAACAGCAGCACCGACAGCAAGGCTCCGAGCATGAGCACCTCCTCGGTGGCGTGCGCTTCCCGGTCATAGGCCGAGAGACGCAACGCCAGGTGCAGACGCGCCGCCCGGTCGATGCCATTCACGAGGCGCCGGACATCGGCCATCAGCTGTCGCCCCTCGATCGTCGGGAAAATTTCCCCCGTCCCCGCTTCTGCGCGCGCCAGCTCTTGCTCCAGATAGGCCCGCACAGCGGCACTCGTGGTGACAAAACCGCTAGCCCGCTGCGCCAAGTCGGGGTCCGAGGTCCCGAAGCGAACCAAGCGACGCTCCTCGGTCACCAAGCGGCTCGCCAGACCGCGATACACGGACAGGTAGTGCGCATTGCGACCCAGCGCATACGCGTGCACCGCCGACTCCATCCGCGTGAGGAGCAGTTCGGCGTAGTTCGCCGACTCGATCACCTCGTAACTGCGCACAATGTTGCGATTCGCCTGCCCTTGCTGCTGGTTGCTCCGCCAGCCCGCGAAACCGACCCCGACAATCAGCGCCAGCGATACCGCCATCAGGCTTTGCGCCGAGGCCCCCGAAAGGTCGTGCGAGCCCAAGCCCCGCCGCGCGCGAATCTCCAACGCGAGCGTCACGCTGAGCATGCCCGTGGCCGCCCAAGCGGACATCGGCCCGAGATTCCCCGCCTCGGGCGCCAGGCGCCACGCCTGCACCACGGTCCCGAGCGAGAACACCGCGGCCGCGATCACCGCCCCGCGCAACAACCGGAGTCCGATCCGCAACCGCGGTCCGTCGTCGACCAGCATCGTGCAGCCGAGCACCACAAAATTGAGCGCCGTCGTCCACGACATCGCGCCGCTCTGCCCGTCCGGCAACGTGTCGCGGCCCGGCCACGGAGGCGGATCCCACGCCCCGCCCCAGCCGAAATTGATCCGCACCAACGCGAGCATGCCGAGCGCGCAAATCGACACGCCGAGCACGCGTTCCACTCCGGTGCGGCGAGCGAAAACGTCGCCCGCCGCCAGCGCCGCCAAAACCAGCGCGAGGGCCGAGTTGGCCGCGAGCGGAATCTCATCCGCCGACACCCAGTCGAGGCGCCCCACCATCCAGGCCAGCAAACCCACCGCCCCCACGAATCCCGCCACTGCAGCGAAAACCCGCTGCAGCCAGATTTCCCGTGTCGCTCGCGAGGGGAGGCTCAACTCCATCCGCGGCAGGGTTCCGCGCGGCGCCACGCGCGGCAAGCTTCATTCCACCAGCGTTCGCCGCAACTCATCCGGCGAATGCGCCGGCGCGCGACACGCATAATCGGCGCACACGTAAGCCACCGCGCCCGCACTCGGCACCGGAAACGCACCGAGATAACTGCGCCGTGCGGCCAGCCACTCTTGCGCGGCGCCACTCGCCACGTGCAGCAGCGCCCGGCGCGGGCCGAGTTGCTCGTGCAACACCGCTTGCAGCGCGCGAAATTCCGGCGTGTCGCGCTCACCGGCCAGCACCACGGTCCGCGGCGGCTCGAGCACGAGTTCCACGGCGGCGAGCATCTGCGGCAACGCATGCGGATGGCTGCTCCAGTGCGTGCGAAAAGCCTCCACCGTCTGCAACGCACGCTCGCGCGCCCCGGCCAGCCCGAGCGACCAGTCGAGCCGCACGAGATTCATCGCCGCGACCGAACTCGGCGCCGGCTCCGCGCCGTCGTAATCCTCCTTCAGCCGCACGAGCACACTCGCATCGTCCGCGCGCGAGTTGAAATAGCCGCCGCGCGCCTCGTCCCAGAACAAGGCGTCCATGCGCGCTTGCAGACGCTCGGCCCATTGCAGCCACCGCAGGTCAAAGCCTGCTTCATAGAGATCGAGCAGCCCCTGAATGAGGAACGCGTAGTCTTCCGCGAACGCCGGGATGTCGCTGCGCGTCTCGCGCCAGCTCCGATAAAGCGTGCCGCTCGCCTCGTCCCACAACTCGGCGCGGAGAAACTCCGCCGCGCGCGTGGCGAGATCGAGGTAGGCGCGTTCGCCGAGCACTTGCGCGCCCTTCGCGAGCGCGGAAACCATCAAGCCGTTCCACGCCGTGATCACCTTGTCGTCGAGATGCGGACGCGGACGCTGCGCACGGACGGCGCGCAATTTTTCCAAATCGCGCACCAGCATTTCCGCGGCGACGGCAGGATCGATTTTCAGATCGGCCGCCGTCTGCGCGAGCGGACGTTGCTGCATCAGCACATTCTTGCCCGTGAATTCGCCCTGAGGATCGTGCGACGGATCGACGTTGCCGCCCGCTCGCACGCCGAAGTGCGCGCAGAAGAACGGCGCATCCGCACCGAGCGCGGCATCGATCTCGTCCTTCGTCCAGACGTAGAACGCCCCCTCGGCGTGCTCCGGACGTCCGTGCGCGATGAGCGAGTCGGCATCCTCCGCCGAGTAGAATCCGCCCCGCGGACTCGTGAGATCGCGCTGCACGTAATCGAAGATCCCGCGCGCCACCCACGCATAGACTTCAACGCCCGTCGCCTGCCGCGCCTCCAGGCAGTTCAGCGCGATCTGCGCCTGATCGTAGAGCATTTTTTCGAAGTGCGGCACATGCCACTTCTCGTCGACCGAGTAGCGGTGAAAGCCGCCGCCGACATGATCGTGGATGCCGCCCTCGGCCATGCGTTGCAGGGTGAACGCCGCCATTTTCACCGCTTCCGTGCCGGCTTCGGATTTCACGCCTTGGAGCGCGGCGACGCGGAACAGGAAATTCAGCGTGCCCGCGCGCGGAAATTTCGGTGCGCCGCCGAAACCGCCCCACACCGGATCGTGGTTCTCGTAGAAATACTGGAAGCAGCGGTCGAAGGCTGCGCCGGCCGCCTCGTGCAACGGCGGCAGCGTGGACTCACCTTCCTTGATCTCACGCGCCGGGCCTTCGTGCGCATAGCGTCGCAGCGACTGCACCACCTCCTCGGCACCGGTCTCGATTTTAGCGCGCTCGTTCTGCCAGTGCTGCGCGATCGCGTTGAGCAACGTCACGAAGCCCGGCCGGCCCTGCCGGTCCTCCGGCGGGAAATAGGTGCCGCCGTAGAATGGTTTGCCCTCCGGCGTGAGCCACACGCTCATCGGCCAGCCGCCGTGCCCGGTGGTTTGCTGCACGTAGGTCATGTAGAGCCGGTCGAGGTCGGGCCGCTCTTCGCGATCGAGTTTGATCGAAACGAAGCTGCGATTGAGCACGTCAGCGACCGCCGCGTTTTCGAACGATTCGTGCGCCATCACGTGGCACCAGTGGCACGTCGAGTAGCCGATGCTCAGAAAAACCGGTTTCTGCTCCGCGCGCGCTTGCGCGAATGCCGCCTCGCCCCACGGAAACCAATCGACCGGATTGTCGGCGTGCTGGCGGAGATACGGGGACTTCTCGGCGGCGAGGCGGTTCGGCATCGCGCGAAGCAAACCCGCCGCACGCCGAAGGCAACTGCGATGCGTGCCACCCTCCGCACCGCGCCGGCCGCAAGCCGGTTTGTAATATAATACGTTACAAACGGCCGGCGGCCACTTCGCTCTCGTCAATGCGGGGCGGCGCGCGACAACGTCGGCTTTTGCGCTGTGCTTTACGCGTTCGTCACCACGTTCCTTTTCGCGGCGTCGTCCGTGCTGGCTCACAAGAGCCAGAACACGGTCGGTCCGGCGCGGGCGAATCTCGGACGCCTCACCGTCGGACTCGTGTGCCTCGGCGCATGGGCGTATCTGTTCGGACAAGGGCACGGCGGACCGGCGTTCACCACGTTTCTGCTCAGCGGGCTCGCGGGCATGGGGCTCGGTGACCTGGCGTTTTTCGCCGCGTTGCCGTTCCTCGGCTCGCGCCTGACCACCACGATGAACCAGTGCCTCAGCGTGCCGATCGCGATCGGCATCGAGTGGCTCTGGCTGGATACGCGGCTGACCGGGACACAGTTCGCGTGCATCGGCGTGATCTTGGCGGGCATCGTCGTGGCGCTCGTCCCAACGAAGAAATCGCCCCCGCGCGTGCCGGTGCGGCCGATCGGCGTTCTGCTGGGCGTGCTCGCCGCGGCGGGGCAGGGTCTCGGCGCGGTGTTGAGTCGGCGCGGCTTTGAAATCACGACCGCGGCCGGGGCGCAGCTCGACGGGCTCACCGCGGCTTATCAGCGGGTGCTCGGCGGAATCGCGATCACCGCGGCGTGGTTCGCGGTGCGCGCGTGGCTCGATCGCGACCAGGCGGCGCGCCCCGCGCCACCGTGGCGGGCGCATGGTTGGATTTTGATTCACGCGCTGGCCGGGCCGGTGTTCGGCATGGCCACGTTTCAGCTCGCGCTCGCTTCGACGCCGAGCGGCATCGTGTTGCCCATCACCGCTTGCGCCCCGCTCGCGGTCATTCCCCTCGCCTATTGGATCGAAGGCGAACGCCCGTCCAAGCGCTCGCTCGCTGGCGGCCTGATCGCGGTGGTCGGCGCGGTTGCGCTGGCTCTGGCTCGCTAGCCCCCCCTGTTTACGAATTGCTAAACGGAGCGAAATTCGTCGCGCGGCACTAAAGTCTGGCGTGGTGGTGTCGAGGGTTTCAATTTGAACAACTCATGACCCACACCCAACGGTTCTTCCGCATCCTGGCCCTTGCTCTGGCACTCACCGGCGTTCTCGTGCACGCGCAACAGGCGCAAGGAGTTACCAATCTTCCGCCCGCTCTGCGCGCCGCGGTTCTCTCGGGCAACGCGGCCCAGATCACCCAGGCCATTGCCACCCTGAGCGGCGGCAATCCGCAACGGTCCGCCGCCCTCGCCAACCAAGTGGTCGCGGCGGCCGAGCAGATGCTCGCGACCAATCCGCGCGCGGCCATCGCCGCCGCCGGTGCCGCGGTCGAGTCGGTGCGCGCCACCTCCGTGCAGACCTCGTCGCCGCAGCAGACCGAGTCCGTCGTCACCACCGCCGCCCGCATCTTTGTGGCTCCCGCGGCTCAGCAAGTCGCGCCCGACGCGGTGGCCCAACTCGCCTTGGCGACCGTTCAGGTCTCCGCCACCATCAATAATCCGAACATCGTCGCCGCGGTAGCCGCGCAGGCTGTCACCGTCGCCGAGCGCGTGCTGTCCACGTCCCCTGCCGCCGCCGTCCAGCTCGCCAGCGCCGCCGTGCAGTCTGTCGGCAGCCAGGCGGTTGCCCAAAGCGCCCCCAGCCAGACGTCCCAGGTCGCGACGGCCGCCGCGCGCATCATCGTCCAGCCCGAGGCCCAAGCCGTTGCGCCCCAAGTCGTCGCCGCCATCGCCACGTCAGTGACCCAGATCGTCTCGCAACCGGCGGTCTTCGCCGCCAACCCGAGCGCCGCCGTCACGGTCATGAACAACTCTGTCAGCGCCGTGAACGCCCCTGCCGTCCAAGCCGCGGCCCCCAGCGCGAACGCGACGGTTGTGGCCACGGTCAACGCCGCGGTCGCCAACCCGACCCTGAACCAGATCAGCCCGAACCTCGGAAGTCAGGTCTCGACCACCCCCACCAACCCCACGCCGCCGGTGGTGGAGCAGGGAAACTCGAACACCACGACGAACACGCCGCTCGATACGTCGACCCGCAGCGGCTCCTCCTGAGTTCCCCTCGCCGATTCACGAAGCCCGCCCACCCGGCGGGCTTTTTTGTGCCCCGACACTCCGGCGCGCGCAAAACCCACGGTTGACGCCGCCTCCGCCGCCCGGCTCACTCGGCGGCTTTTCCATGCTGACCCTTGCCGACGTCGCCAAGTCCTACGGCACCCGTGAACTATTCTCCGAGGTGTCGCTCTTCGTCGCGCGCACCGATCGCTACGGCCTCGTGGGCCCGAACGGCGCGGGCAAGTCCACGCTCTTCAACCTGATCCTCGGCGAGGAACAGCCCGACGAAGGCATCATCGAGTGGGAGCGCGGCGCGGATTTTGGCTTCCTCCCGCAGGAGAGCGCGCCCGTCGGCGAGGAAACCGTCCTCCAGATCGCCACGAGCGGCAAGAAGCTCGTCCCGGAGAACGACGACGATTACGACATCGATTGGACGCTCGAACCGCGCGCGAAGAAGATTCTCGCCGGCCTCGGTTTCCGCGAAGAAGACCACGAGAAGCCCGCCAAATCCTTCTCCGGCGGCTGGGTCATGCGCGCGCACCTCGCGCGCCTGCTCGTCAGCGAGCCAGCGTTGCTCCTGCTCGACGAGCCGACCAACCACCTCGATCTCGAAGCGCTGCTCTGGTTCCAGGACTACCTGACGCGCTACCCGGGCGGCCTGCTGATCATTTCGCACGACCGCGAATTCCTGAACACGCTCTGCACCGGCATCCTTGAGCTGAAGGGCGGCACGCTCAACCGCTACACCGGCAACTACGACGACTACCTCGCCGAGAAGGACGCGCGGAAGGAGCAGCAGGCCGCGCTCTTCAAGAACCAGCAGCGCGAGATCGCGCACCTGCAGAAATTCGTCGACCGTTTCGGCGCCAAAGCCTCGATGGCCTCCCGCGCCAAGTCGAAGGAGAAGCAGATCGAGCGCCTGAAAGAAGTCGCCGTCGAGGAGCCGTGGGAAGACCTCAAGAAAATCAATTTCCGCTTCCCGCAGCCGCCGCGCTCCGGCCTGAAAGTCATCACGCTCGAACACGTCGAACAGGCCTACGGCGACCACGTCGTCTACCGCGACCTCAACTTCGAAGCCGAGCGCGGCCAGCGCATCGTGCTCGTCGGCCCCAACGGCGCCGGCAAATCCACGCTCCTCAAGATCCTCGCCGGCGTCATCCCGATTCAGGGCGGCCTCCGCGAACTCGGCAGCAACGTCGTGCCCGGCTACTTCGCCCAGAACCGCGGCGATAATCTCAACACCGAGCTCTCCGTTCTCGAAAACGTGATGGAGCTGCGCACCGCCGAAAATCAGCTCACCGAGCAGCAGGCGCGCGCCGTCCTCGGCGGCTTCCTTTTCCGCAAAGACGACGTCTTCAAGCCGGTTGACGTGCTCTCCGGCGGCGAAAAATCCCGACTCGCCCTCGCTCGCCTGCTGATCAATCCGCCGAATCTCTTGCTGATGGACGAACCCACGACGCACCTCGACATCCCGTCGATCGACGCGCTCGTGAACGCGCTGAAGAATTACGAAGGCACGCTGCTCTTCATCAGCCACGACGTGTATTTCATCCGCCAGCTCGCGAAGAACGTGCTGCACGTCCACAGCGGTCGACTGACGGCCTACGCCGGCGACTACGATTACTACCTCGAGAAATCGAAGGCCACGAGCGCCCGCGCGGCGCTCACGGCGGGTTTCACGGACGCGCGCCCGAAGCAGGAGAAAGCCGTCAGCGATCAGCGGTCAGCGGCCAGCCAGACAGCGGGAAAGAAACCGTCGCCCAGCGACCTGAAAAAACTCCGCATCGAAGTCGGCAAACTCGAGCAGCGCGTCAGCGAACTCGAGACGAAGCAAAACGAACTCACCGCCGAGCTCGAAAAGCCCGAGACATATGCGCAAGCCGGCCGCGCCCAGCATTTGAACCGCGAGCTGAGCGCAATCGTTGACCAGCTCCACGCCGCGACCGCCGAATGGGAGAAAGCGGCGACGCAGCTCGGCGTGCTGGAAAAGCAGTAACGCCGGCGCGAAGTCTGGTCGGTGGCGCGCTCGCGCGCCACTGCCGCCCCACGCGCTCAGTCCTCCTCGTTGGCGTCGGCCGCGACGGCGAAGCTGTAGGGCCTCACCTCGTGTGAGGCCTCGGCGCGACACAAGGTCGCGCCCTACAACTGCACCAACCGCGAGCAGTCACATTGCGCGCAAACGCGCATCCCACCTCGCCACGACCGTGCAACAGATATCAGTCGCCCGCATCGGCTGCGAAAAAGGCAGAGCCCGGGCCATCCCTAGCCCGGGCTCTCCTACACAGTCCGCACAAGCCGCGCGGCGCGCACACCTCACGCGCTGCGACGATTCGAACCAAAAATTCCAGCAAACGGGACCTCGTTGAAACCGAGACGAATGCCGAACGGCGCCACGCTCGCCGGCTTCTTGGCCTCCGGCGGCGGTGCGAAGGATTTCGCCTTCAGCTCCCGTTCCTGCACCTGCAGCCACGCTTCGCGTTGCTTCAGCGCGTCGGCATATTGCGCGAGCGCCGCTTTTTCTTCGCGCATCGCAATGCGATCGTCGGTGAGAGCGCGACGCTCGGCTTCGAGCAGCGCGCGCTGGCGGGAAAGTTTTTCGCGCTCGGCTTCGACTTCCCGCGTCGCCTCAGTGAAGGGCGCAACGGTGCCGCCGATCGGAGTCGACGGCGCGCCGCGTAGGCGGGATTCGTAGTGGCGAAGGTTCTGTTCCTGCTGGCGCAGGGCTTCCATGTCCGAGAAAATTTGCTGACGCATCTTCTCGAGCTGCGCGATTTCGTAGCGCAAGTGATCGGCGGAGTTCGCGTTGTCGGGTGTGTTCATGGTCGGGTGCGTTGTCGGTGACTGACGAGCGCACCATATCGCAGATGTTTCCGGCCGCCTAGGGGGGCGGCCCGGTTTTGACGGGGCGTTTACGGCCGCGCCGGGTTTTCACAAATCGTTGCGCGCAAGTAGGGCCGGTCTACGACCGGCCCGGCGGATACCCGCGCGCAAACTTCGCGAGCGCATCACGCCCAATGGGCCGGTCACAGACCGGCCTTACCTCAGGCGCGGAACATCACGTCTTCGCGATTGAACATCTTCACGCACGCCACCAGCGCGATGATCGCGTAGAGGCACGACGAGCCGAAGATCAGCGCGATGTAGTTCCAGTTCCACGTGCCGGAGAGCATCTCCTTGCACACGAGCGAGAGGTTCAGGATCGGGATCAGCGCGGTCTTCGCGCTGAGCTCGATGCCGGGCAACATGCCAAACACCGCCGGGATGATCGCGAGCAGGATCATCGGGCCGGCGTAGCTCTGCGCCTCCTTGTAGCTCTTCGCGAAGAGCGACACGGTCAGCAGGATCGCGGCGAAGAAAATCGCGACCGGCGCGATCATGGCAAAAATGCCGATGAACCCGGCCGGATCAAACGACGGCATCAGCGCCGCGGCCTGCGCCTTGCCGGCCCCCGCGGCCGCGATGCTGGAATCGCCGAGGAACAACTTGCCACCGAGTGCCGCCGTCACGGCCATCGACGTCATCGAGAACAGGATCGTCGCGACCGAGGCCGTGAGCACGGTGAGGAATTTGCCGAAGACGATGTTGATGCGCGCCGTCGGGCTGCACATCAGCGTCTCCATCGTGCCACGCTCCTTTTCGCCGGCCGTGAGGTCCATCGCGGGATACATCGCACCGGAGAAGCAGAGAATGATGATCATATACGGGATGATGCCGCCGAGCGTGGCGCCGCCGACTTTCTCGGGTGGCGCGACGTTTTGCCGGGACATTTCAAACGGCTTGGTGAACTCCGGCGGCAGGCCCCGCTCCTTCAGGCGCTGGTCGAGGATGCCGGTGCGGTATTTCTGGAGGAATGATTCGATCTCGCGCGCACCGATGCCGGACTTGATTTCACCGTCGTAGAACAGCACGCCGACCTTCGGCGTCTCGCCGCGAACGATGGCGGCGTCGAAATCCTTCGGCAGCTCGAGCGCAACGCGGATTTTCTTGTCGGCGATGCGCTGCTTCACATCGGGCGTTTCGGCCACCACGCGGAACTTCGTGTCGGCCTTGAGCGCCTTCACGAGCTCGGGCGCGCCAGCGGAGTTCACGATCATCACGCTCGTGCCCTCGTCCTTGGCCTGACGGAGAATCTTGGTCATCACCGTGCCGAAGCCGAACATGATGAGCGGCATCACGACCGTGGGCAGGACGATGGTGGAGATGATCGTGCGGCGATCGCGCAGCTGATCCTTCAGCTCCTTCTTGTAGACGACGAAAATGGCTTTCCAGTTCATGGGTGCGTGGCGGGTCAGCGGTTAAGGGCGGCGGCAACGGCGGCTTCACCGCCGACGGCTTTGACGAAGACTTCTTCCATGTCCTGCTCGCCGAATTTGGCGCGCAGCTGATCGAGGGAGCCTTCGGCGACGAGGCGGCCGTTGTGGATGATGCCGATGGTGTCGCAGAGTTTCTCCACCTCGCTCATCACATGCGTGGAATAGATGACGGTCTTGCCGCGCTCGCGGCAGGCGCGGACGAACTTCACGATCGAACGCGCGGTCATGACGTCGAGGCCCAGCGTCGGCTCGTCGAAGATCATCACCGCCGGATCGTGCACGAGCGTGCGGGCGATCGAGGTCTTCTGTTTCATGCCGGTGGAGAACTTGTCACAGCGGCGGTCGAGGAATTCGTGCATGTCGAGCTCGCGGGCGAGCACATCGATGCGCGCGCGAATCGTGGGATCGTCCATGCCGTTGAGGCGGCCGAAATACGCGATCATCTCGCGCGCGTTCAGGCGGCCATAGAGGGCGGTGCTGGCGGCAAGAAAACCCACGTTCGACCGAACCTGCTCCGGTTCGGTGCCGACGTCGTGGCCCGCGATGGTGGCGGTGCCGCTCGTCGGCTTGAGCAGTGTGGCGAGCATGCGCAACGTGGTGGTCTTGCCCGCGCCGTTGGCGCCGAGCAGGCCGTAGATCTGCCCGGGGCGGCAGGTGAAGGTGACGTCGTCGACCGCGGTGATGGTGCCGCGCTTCTTGTCTTTGAACGTCTTGGTGAGGTTACGTGCTTCGATCATGGTGTGTGTCGGTCAGCGGAAACAGTCGCGCTCGGTTAACAGGGTTGCGGCGGCGCCATCCGGGCGATCATCGCGAAAATTACAGGCTCATCCGCTCGCGGAAATCCTGCGCCTGGCGACGCGAGAGTTCCACTTTGATTCCGCCCTTGAGGCGCACGAGCAGGCCGCCGCTGAACCACGGTTCGATGCCCTCGACCCAGGCGAGATTGATCACCTGTTTGCGGTTGGCGCGGAAGAAATGCTTCGGGTCGAGCCGCTCCTCCATCGCGGTGAGCGAACGGAAAAGCTGCGGCTTGTTGTCGTCGAAGTGCACGCGCGTGTAGTTGCCCTCGGATTCGAGCAACCGGAGGTTCTTCACCGGCACGAACCAGCAGTGGTCGCCTTCGCGCACGAAGACCTTGTCCTCCAGCGTCAGGCGGGTGCGCGGGGCCGCGTCGCCGCCTTCTGCGTCCTTTGCCGCGCGCAGACGGAGTTTCTCGAGCGCGGCGCCGAGGCGGCTGGGGTCGACCGGCTTGAGCAGGTAATCGAGCGCGTTGAACTCAAAGGCCTTCACGGCGAACTCGTCGTAGGCCGTCGTGAAAATCACCAGCGGCATCGCGCCTTCGAGCTTCTCGAGCAGGCTGAAGCCGTCCGCGCCCGGCATCTGCACGTCGAGGAACAGCAGCTCCGGCTTCAGCGCCGCGATCTTTTCGAGGGCATCCTCGACGTCCACCGCCTCGCCGACGATTTCCACGTCGGTGTGGACCGCGAGCAAGCGGCGGAGCTCGTTGCGCGCGAGGCGCTCGTCATCGATGAGCAGGGCTTTCATGAGCGGGAAGCGGTGCACGGGATCCGCACGGCCGCCGTGACCAATCCGGGCGGCTCCGCGGTCAACGTGAGCTGCGCGCGTCCACCGAACAGCAACTTGAGGCGCTCGGAGGCGTTCCGCAGCCCCACGCCGGTGGAAGATCCGGCCCGCGCCGCCGCGGTGCTGGTCGGCGCCGACAGGTCACCGGGGTTGGTCACGCGAATGGTCAATTCGTCTTCGGCCAGCGCGGCGGAAATGGTGATCTCGCCGCCGTCGCGGCGCGCGCTGATGCCGTATTTCACCGCGTTCTCGACGAGCGTCTGCAGCAGCATCGGCGGCACGCCGCACGCGCGCACCTCGTCGGCAATCGACCAGCGCACGCGCAGGCGCGACTCGTGACGAATCTGTTCGAGCGCGAGATAGTCCTCCACGATGCGCAGTTCGTCTTCGAACGGCACCGTCTCGAGCTGGCCCGATTGCAGCGAGTAGCGCAGCATGTTCGCCAGTCGCGTCACGGCCTCGCGGGCGCGGGGAGCATCCTCGTCGATGAGGGCGCGCAGGCTGTTGAGGGAATTGAACAGGAAGTGCGGATTGACCTGCGACTTCAGCGCCCGGAGTTCGGCCTCCTTGGCATTCGCGGTCAGCTGCAACCGCTCGACCTGCATGCGCTGGATGCGCTCAAAAATGTGATAGAGGAAATACGTCGCGAGCCAACCGAGCATGATCACCATGCCGTTCACCCAGCTGAACAGGAACACCAGCATCGGGCTGAACTTCGACGGCCACGGCATCTGCACGATGCCGTAGCAATACCCGTAGCCGACCGCGTTCCACAGGAACGACAGCACCGCGCCCATCAGCAACACGCGCGGACCGAGAGCGAGCCAGCCCATCTCCGTCCAGCCGTGACGCGACATGTAGCGCCGCGCATAGTGCGTCACCAGCAACCCCTGCAACGTGATCATCACGTAAACCGCGGCCTCGGTGAGCGCATCCTGCCGCGGCTGCACATTGCCGACGCTGAACGCCTTCGAAAACGCGAACTGCATCACCATGAAGCCGCCCCAGCCGCCGAGCTGCGCGGCGACGTAGAGCCGGCGCTTCGCACGCGCGAGCTTGGCGGCGGTATCGACGGGCGCGTTGGTCATCGTCCACGAGCGAACCACGCCCGCGGGTGCGGGGGCAAGTTCCGGCGTGGACCGAGACACAAACGACGAGGTGACCGACATCGGCAGCAAGCTACCCGCCGGGCCCCGTCGCAGACACGCCGCATTGGACGGGCGGTCAAGCCTCGCGATGAGCGGCGCGCGCGCGAAGAACCACCCGGCGTTGTGGAAAAAATTCATCAACTAGGCGAACGACCCGCCTCGAACAGGAAATTTGAAGTGCATTGGCCTCGCGGCGCCGTCTAGTGTCAGAGCCCGTGTTACCCCGCGTCGTAGTCGTCGGCAGCTTCATGCAGGACCTCGCGTTTTTCGCGCGGAAGTTCCCGAAGCCTGGCGAAACGGTGATCGGCGAATTTCGGTCCGGCCCCGGCGGCAAAGGCTTCAACCAAGGCGTCGCCGCCGCCCGCGCCGGTGCGCCCACGCTTTTCATCGGCGCGGTGGGCCGCGATGCCTTCGGTCTGAGCGCGAAGAAATTTGCCGCCAAGATGGGCCTCCGGGCCCAGTTCATCGAGAAACACAAATACGCCACCGGCACCGCCGGCATCACCATCGATGAGCACGGCCAAAACCAGATCGTGATCGCCGCGGGTGCCAACTTGGCGTTGCACAAGCACGACATCCCGCTCGAGGCGCTCGCTCACGCCCACGTCGTGGTCTGCCAGGGTGAATCCGACTACGTAATGGTCGCCCACGTGCTGCGGCACGGACGCAAGGCCGGCGCGATCACCGTGCTGAACCCCGCGCCGATGCGCTCCGATTTCGACCTGTCGATCCTGCGGCACGTCGAAGTGCTGATCCCGAACGAGTCCGAATTCGTCGCCCTCGTCCGACAACACGCCGGCTGCGCCGCCCTCCTGCGCTCCGCCGCATATCGGGAGCTGGGCGAGTTCAACGAATCGGCACTCCAGACCTTGAAGGCCGACGCGCTGCACCGCCTGTGTCGCTGCCTGCAGGTGCCGATCGTCATCCTCACGCTCGGCGCACGCGGCTGCTTCGTGTCGGAACCCGATGCCTACCTGCGCATGAACGCGCACCCGGTCGAGGTGATCGACTCGACCGGCGCCGGCGATGCGTTCGTCGGCGGCTTCGCCGCGGGCCTGGTCAAATTCAAGAAAAACGTCGTCGAAGCCGCGCACTTCGCCAACGCCGTCGCCGCGCTGGCCGTCATGCAGCCGGGCACCGCCGAGGCGATGCCGAACCCGCGCGAGATCGCCCGCTTCCTCCGCGAACGCGCCCACGCGGTGCGGTAGAAGCGGCAGCGCGACAGATTTTCCACCTCGTGTCATGCGTCAGGAGTTCCGCGCCAAGCTCTATCGCGTCTCGCTCGTCCGGTGGGTCGATTTGCCGAAACGCATCATCGGCGAACTGAAATTGCCGCCCGCCGCCATCAAGGGCGGCGGGCAGGGCTGGAACGCGATCCTGCGCTTCAACGACGACATCGACCGCGTGACGCTCCTCCCCGGCAAACCCGGAAAACTGAAACTCGCCTTCAAGGTCGAGTTGTTGCGCGCCGCCGAGGTCGATGCGGGCGACACGATCGAGTTCACCCTCGAGCCGGACGCCGCCACCCGCGAACCCGAGTTGCCCGAGGAGATGCGCAAGGCCTTTCAATCCCGCCCCGAACTCGAGCAGCGCTGGCTCACGCACAGCGTCGCGCAACGCCGGCAAGTCGTGCGCTACGTCCTCCAGGCCAAAAGCGCCGAGGTGCAGGCCAAGCGCAGCTGGATCTTCCTCGAGCGCCTCGCCGAAACCGGAAAACTCGGCGGCAGCTGATCCCCACTCACGCGCGGACGGCGGACAGCTCGGCGGCCAGGTCGGCGATCAAACGCGCCCGCGGCGAGTGCTTCATCCAACCGACGTGCATCTCGAAAACCATCGCGTCGCGGGGCGTCGTGTCGGTGAACACGACGCCCGGCGGACGCGAGCGCGCCGCCATCGGCACGGAATGGCCGATCTCGCCGCCGACGGACACGCGCACGAGCATCGACGCCAGGCTGTCGGTGTGATGCGTGACCCGCGGCCGAAAGCCCGCCGCGCGGCAAGCCTCGACCAGGAGCTGCTTGCGGCCGGGAAAATCCGTCTCGTCCCACGTGACCCAGTCGGCGCCGCGCAACTCCTCCAACCGGAGCCGGCGACGCTTCGCCAAGGGGTGCCCCACCGGCAGGATGATCTGCGCCGGCACGCTGGCCACCAAAGCCGTGGCGAATTCCCGTCGCAGCGCCGTGTCAGTCTGCCCGAGCAGCGCCACCTCCACGTCGCCCCGGCGCAGCGCCGCGGGCAGCGATCCCGGCGTCAGTTCCACCGGTTGCAGCACAACGCGCGGATGCCTCCGCGTGAAGCGCTGCAACCCGGCAGCGAAATAATCTAGCCAGATTGCGCCGTAGTGGCCTAGCCGGAGGCGCGCACCGGTGCTCCGCACCTCCGTGGCGATCCGATCCGCCGCGGCCAGCAATTCGGTCGCGCCGGCCAGAAGTTGACGGCCTTCGGGGGTGAGTTCGGTGCGGGCGTTCGCCCCGCGCCGCAGCAGCGTGCAGCCGAGTTCGTGTTCAAGATCGCGGATCTGCCGGCTGAGTGCGGGTTGCGTGATGTGCAGCCGGACCGCGGCGCGGGAGAAATTCAAGGTCTCCGCCACCGCCACGAAATACCGCAGATGCCGCAATTCCATGTCCGAAAAGGGCCCCATTACCGAAAGGCATACGAGCCCAAAAAGGAGGCATTAGTCGCCCGTCCGCGCCGCCGCTAAACTGGGCGCCGCATGAAACAACTCCCGTCATTCCGCTCCCGTTTGCTCCCACTGCTCGGTTTCGCCGCGCTCCACTCCGTCGTCTCCGCGGCCACGCCGGCCGTCACGCGTCACGACTTGCTGACCGCGGTCATCGACCCGGCGAGGCCGGTGGCCAACGCCGCCGTGAAGCGCGTCACGCTTCCTCCCGGTTGTCCCACCGGCCTGCATCTCCACCCTTGTCCGGTCGTCGGCGTCCTCCTCGAAGGCGAAATCCGGTTCCAGCTGGAAGGCGGCCCGGTCCAGATGTTGCGCGCGGGAGACGCCATCTACGAACCCGCCAACGTGCGCGTGCGGCATTTCGACAACGTCGGCGACCGGCCGGCCGTCCTGATCGCGTGCTACCTGCTCGCACCGGGCCAACAGGAGTTGATCCGCCTGCTGCCGGAATAGTCCCTCGCCGTCCCCACCATGAAATCCTGGCAAATCACCCGTTTCGGTCTCGAAGCCCTCGCGCTCGTCGAAACGCCCGTCCCCGCTCCCGGCCCCGGCGAAGTGCTCGTGCGTTGGCGCGCGCAATCGCTGAACTACCGCGATCTCGTGATCGTCCAAGGCACTTACCTGCCCAACCTGCCGCTGCCCTTCACGCCGTTGTCCGACGGCGCCGGCGAGGTGACCGCGGTCGGCCCCGGCGTCACCGCATGGCAGCTCGGCGACCGCGTCGTCGGCCACTACATCCAGTCCTGGCAGGAAGGCCCGCCCACGCCGGAAAACACCCGCCTCTCGCTCGGGGCGCCGCTGCCCGGCGTCCTCACGGAATACTCCGTGCTGCCCGCCCACGGGCTGGTGGCGCTGCCGGAGCATCTGTCCTTCGCCGAAGGCGCCACGCTGCCCATCGCCGCCCTCACCGCTTGGAACGCCCTCTTCACGAGCGGCGATCTCCGGCCCGGCGGCACCGTCGTGCTCGAGGGCACCGGCGGCGTCTCGCTCTTCGGCCTGCAACTAGCGCACGCGGCCGGTCTTCGCACGCTCGTGACGAGCAGCAGCGACGCCAAACTCGAACGCGCCCGCGCGCTCGGTGCGGATGAAACGATCAACTACCACACCACGCCCGGCTGGGGCGCCCGCGTGCGCGAGCTCACCGATGGTCGCGGCGCCGACCTCATCCTGGAAGTGGGCGGACCCGCCACGATCAACGAGGCGCTGCGTGCCGTGCGGCTCGGCGGCCGTGTCGCCTTCATCGGTTTTCTCGGCGGCACGGCGATGCAGCTCGACGCTGTCGACTTGATTCGCAGCGGCGCCACCGTGCACGCGCTCCGCGTGGGCTCGCGAGCGATGTTCGGCGACCTGCTCCGTGCACTGGTCCGGCATGACCTCCGTCCGGTCGTGGATCGCGTCTTCCCATTTGGCGAGGTGCCCGCCGCCTTCCGTCATCTGGCACAGGCCGCGCATTTCGGTAAAATCGTCGTGTCGGACGAAAGCTGAAACGCCGCCGCCTTCCCGCCATGCGACGTTACCTCGTCCTCACCCGGCGCACTCCGGACTTCGATCCGGGGGCGTTGGCCCCGCACTACGCCTTTCTCGACGGCCTGCGCCGCGCGAACCGTTTGGAACTGGCGGGCCCCTTCAGCGATCGAGCGGGCGGCGCCTACCTGTTGTGCGCCGGGAATCTGGCGGCCGCCACGGCGATCGCGCACTCCGACCCGCTCCATCTCACGCACTCGTCCGAAGTCACCGTGCACGAGTGGGACGCCAAGTGACGACCCGTCCGCCGGGGGCCGAAACGGCGGATGAAGACCGGCTGGCGCGCGGAGCCGCCGTCGCCACGAACGATCGCCCGGACTCGAACGGCGAACGACATCACCGTCGGGCTTGCATTGGTGGAACGGGTTTCCAGCGTGGAGTGCACCCGCGTGCCGTTCCGGCCTGCCCTTTCCATGTCCCACGCCACCACTTCCCCTTCCGCCGCTTTGCCCGAACGTCCGCGCTTTGCTCCGGCCGATTCCTTTCCTGCTGAACTCCGTCGCCGCGTCGACGAATTCTTCGCCCGCACCGGCCGCCGGCCGCGTGGCAACGGCGCGATGTATCTCAAGACCGCCGTCATTCTCGCCACCTTCTTCGCGAGCTACATCGTGCTCGTGTTTTTCGCCGCCAATTGGTGGCACGCCGGCATCGCGGCCCTGATTCTCGGCGCCGCCGCCGGATTGATCGGCTTCAACATTCAGCACGACGGCTCGCATCTCGCCTATTCCGAGCGGCCGTGGCTGAACAAGCTCAGCGCCATGTCGCTCGATCTCATCGGCGCGAGTTCGTATCTCTGGCACTGGAAGCACGTCGCCTCGCACCACATCTACGTGAACATCACCGACCACGATGCCGACGTGGACCTCGGGGCGTTCGCCCGCGTGACGCCGCACCAGCCGCACTATTTCTTCCACCGCGCGCAGCATTTCTACCTGTGGGCGCTGTATGGCTTCATGACGATCCGCTGGCACCTCTACGGCGACTTCCGCGACCTCGTCACGCGCGAGATCGGCGGTCATCCGTTTCCACGTCCGCGCGGGCGCGAGTTGATCATCTTCACCGCCGGCAAGGTGATGTTCTTCACCCTCGCGTTCGTCGTTCCGATGATGCTGCACAGCTGGTGGAAGGTGCTGCTGTGCTACGCGGTGGTCGCCGGCGTCACCGGCGTCGCCCTCAGCATCGTGTTTCAACTCGCCCACTGCGTCGAGGAAGCGGACTTCCCGCTGCCGGACGAAACGACGAACCGGATGGAGGATCAGTGGATGCTCCACCAGATTCATACCACCGTGAACTTCGCGCGCCACAGCCGGCTCGTGTGCTGGCTGCTCGGCGGCCTGAACTTCCAGGTGGAGCACCACCTCTTCCCCAAGATTTGCCACGTGCACTACCCCGCGCTCTCCCGCATCGTCGAGGAGACCTGCCGCGACTTCGGCATCCGCTACAACGAGCACAAGACCCTTTGGGCCGGCCTCGTCTCGCACTACCGCTGGCTGCGCCGCCTCAGCCAGCCGAACGCGGCCTGATCACCGGCGCTCCGCGCCATGAGAATCGAGCACCTCGCCCTCTGGACTCTCGACCTCGAACGCGCGCGCGAGTTTTACGCGCTGCATTTCGGTGCCGCCGCCGGCGCGCCCTATCACAATCCGCGCACCGGCTTTCGCTCGTATTTCCTGACCTTCGCCGGCGGCGCGCGGCTGGAATTGATGCAACGGTCCGACGTCGTCGCGCGCGCCGATACCGCCAGCGCCGAAACGCTCGGCCTCGCCCACTTTGCTCTCTCGCTCGGTAGTGAGACGGCCGTCGATGAGACGACCGAGCGGCTGCGCGCCGCCGGCGTCCGCGTGGTCTCCGCACCGCGACGCACCGGCGACGGCTATTACGAAAGCGTCGTGCTCGACACCGACGGCAACCGCATCGAACTCACCGTCTGAGATGAGCCGCGTGCAACCGATCAAGATCGACCGTGACGCCGCATCGCGCGAACGCGCCGGCGAGTTGGCCGCCCTGCTAAATCTCGGACCGAAAACCGCCGCGTGGCTCGACGCCGCCGGCATCCACACGCGAGCGCAGGTCGTCAAACTCGGCCCGATCGGCGTGTGCCGGCAGCTCCTCGAAAACGGCCGCCCGGTGAACGTCTTGATGGCCTACGCCGTGGAAGGCGCGCTCAGCGGCACGCATTGGAACGCCCTTCCCGCCGAGACCAAGCAGTGGCTGCGCGCTGAGTTCGCGAAGATGCGCGCCGACGTGCAGCGTCGTCGCGGCTGAACTGTAACGATCATCCCGCGCGAACGGCACACGACCGTTCCCCGACCGGCGCCACAGCAGCCGAAAACGCGTCCTTTCCTGGAAACCTGATGCGCTCCGCCTACGGTCCGCGCCTCATGAAACTCACCGACCACGAGTCCGATATCCTCGCTACCGCCCGCCTTGGCGAAACGCCTCCGTCCAATCCCGCACCGGTCCGCCGCGAGAGCTGGCTCGACCGACTCGCGCGCCATCTCGGCGCTGTGCCGGTCGACCACATGCCGATCGTCCCGCGCAGCCGGCCGGCGCCGGCCTGTTGCTCGACCGTGAGCCGCGCGTGATAGCTCGCGCGGCCTGAAATTTCCGCGCCCGTCATGATGGTAGGGCGAGGCGTCCCGCCGAGCCGCAGCTCACCACAGAGAGTTCGCCCTACCCTGTCCCGAGTCGCGGCGGTTCGACCGCGGCAACTCGCCCGCTCTTCAGCGTCGGCGCGCGCCGGCGCCGGCAAATTTCCGCAGATACTTCAGTGCGACCTCAAAATCGTGCGGCAGCGGCGCGGTGATCGTCACACGCTCGCGCGAGATCGGGTGCGTGATCGTCAACGCGCTCGCATGCAACGCGAGGCGCGCGAGCAGCGGGCGCTCGTCGTCGCGGCCTTTGTAGCCACGCTTCAGGCCCGAGAGCAGCAGGCGCGTGTCGTTGCCGTAGAACGGATCGTTCAGGATTGGCCAGCCGCTCGCCGCGAGATGCACGCGGATTTGATGCGTGCGCCCCGTTTGCGGCCGGCACTCCAACAGCGTGAAGGCGCCGAAGCGCTCGAGCACCTTGAAATCCGTGGCCGCGCCTTTGCCATGTTTGCGCACGACGCACATCCGCCCCGGCGCCGCGTCATCCTCCTTCAACACGAGATCGACCGAGAATTCGTCCGGCAATCCGCCCGCCGCATCCGCAATCGGCGCCGTGCCGCCCGCCCAAGGCGCGGCGCAAGGACCGGCAGGCACCACGACCGCCAGGTAGATTTTCGCGACTGTCTTCGACTGAAACTGTCCGCTGACGAAATCGAGCGCCGGCTTCGTCTTGGTGCACAGCACGACGCCGCTCGTATCGGCATCGATGCGATGCACGTTGGCCACGCCGTGCCCGAGCGCACCGTGGACCTGATCCATCAGGTTCGCGCGCGACTTGTCCCAGCGATCGGGCGCGATGAGCAACCCGCTGGGCTTGTCGAAGGCGATGAGCGCCTCGTCCTCGAAGATGACCGGCGGCAACGACGGCATGCGCCGCGTTTGAACGGCAACCCGCGCGCCGTCGCAACGTTTTATCGCCCGCGATGCGCGAACGTTTTGAAAGATTTTTCGCCGCCGACCCGTGCTCCACTCTGGCCAGTTCGCCCGTAATCAGTTCACTGCCTCCATGACGCTCGCGCCGCGCTTCCTCGTGAAACTCATCGCGAGCTACCATATGCGGCAGTTGCAGAAACGCCTGCGACCGGCCGACGCAGGTCTGGCGCACCAGCGAAAGACGTTCGGCACTTTGATGTCCGCCCACGCGCACACGGAGTTCGGCCGCCTCCACGGCCTCGGGCCGCGCACGACTTATCCCGAATACCGCACGCAGGTGCCGCTGCGCACGCCGGCGGAGTTCAGCGGCTGGGTTGAGCGCATGGCCGCCGGCGCGATCGACGTGCTCTGGCCGGGGCGCTGCCGCTTTTTCGTCTATACCGCCGGCACTGTCGACGGCACGCCGAAGCCGCTGCCCGCCACGCCGGCCATGCTGGCGCACTACCGCGCCGCGCTCCGCGACGCACTGCTCCTCCACGCCGCGCAGACGGGCCAGCCGGAGCTTTTTCTCGGGCGCCACCTGCACATCGGCGCCAGCACGGCGCTCAACGAAGCCGGCGGCGCCTACGCGGGCTACCTCGACGCCATGGTGCCGTTGGCCCTGTCGGAATGGGCCGAAAAAAACCTCTACGCGCCCAGCCGCGCCATCGCCCAGCTGCCCGACGGCCCGGAAAAAATGCAGGCGATCGCCACGCAATGCGCCGATCTCGACGTGCGCGTGCTCGCCGGCACGCCGGAAACGTTGACCGAGTTCGTCAACCTGATGCGGGCGCGCGCCAGCACCGAAAAGCAGCGCGTGCAGCACCTGCGCGCGCTCTGGCCGAATCTCACCTGTTGCGTGCACACCGGCTCCGCCCTCGGCATTTTTGCGGAAGACCTGCGCGCCCAACTCGGACCCAGCGTCGCCCTCCTGGAACTCTACGCAGGCGCGGAGGGAATCTATGCCGCCCAAGAGGGAGATTCCGGCACGGGCCTGCGCTTATTGACGGAGCACGGGCTGTTCTTCGAATTCCTGCCCACGCGCGAACTGACCGAGGGCAACCTGGCCGCGCTCGGCGCCCGCTGCATCGCGCTCGACGAAGTGCAGCCGGACGTCGACTACGCGCTGGTCGTCACCACTCCTGCCGGACTGTGCCGTTGCCTCGTGGGCGACACGGTGCGCTTCACGTCGACGAAACCGCCACGCCTGGTTTTCACCGGGCGCACGCAACTGCAACTCGCCGCGTTTGGCGAACACGTCAGCGAACGCGAGGTCACAGCCGCCTTGCTCGCCGTCTGCGCGCGGAACGACTGGACGCCGGTCAACTTCCACGTCGCGCCGTATTTCAATCGCATCGTGCCGCGCCCGCAAGGTTCCCACGAGTGGTGGGTGGAGCTGCGGCCGGGCACCGTGCGCACGCCGACCGGTCCGCTGCTCGCGGCCGAACTCGACGCCGAGATGAGTCGCACGCCGTCCGCCTACACGGCGCGGCGCGCCAACGGTGCGCTCGAAGCGCCCATCGTGCGTCTCGTCATGCCGGGGACGTTCGCTGAATGGAGCCGCTTGCACGGCACGCGTGACGGCGCAGGGAAATTCGCCCGTTGCCGCAGCGACCGCCTCGTGGCCGACCAACTTGCCGGCATTGCCCGCTTTCACACCCAGCCGCCTTCCCGCGGAAACTGACGCCGGCAATTCTCGAACCGGCCCGTGCGCCGTGAGAGCCCTCCTGTGTTCCGGGCGACGGAGCCAATCCGCCGCCCGGTTTTCCCTGGCGTCCTTGAGACTTGCGCGCGCCACGGACGCCAACCCCTAAGACGCGCGTGCAATTCGTGTTCGGTTGAACACCGGGATTTTCCCACGCCGCGGCTCGCCGCGCTCCGCATTTTTTGCCCCGCCGTCCGGCACGTTTGTAACCAACAGATGCGCGTGAGCCGGACAAAAAGCAGGGCCGGCTTCAGCCGGCCCCGTTGAATGCTCGTGCGCACGCAGCGCACCGGACCCAAGGGTGATCGAGCCGGCGGAGGCCGGTCCGCACCCGCACGAATTACTCGACGTCGTCGCCTTCGTCTTCGCCGTCCGCGTCCGCGTCGCCGTCTTCCTTCTTTTTGCTGCGCGCACGCTTGGCCTTCGAGTCCTTGGCGTTAAGCCAGAGATCGCCCTTCGCGTTGCGGTTCAGCCAGAAGATCTCGCCGTTGCGCTCGCCGAAGGTCGGCTTCGTTTTCGCGTCGTCGGGCACATTGAGACCGGCGGCGACGAGCGCCTCGAGAATTTCGATGGCCGGACGACCGAGCTGCGTCGCGAGATCATCGACCTTCGCCGTGAAGCCCTCGCCGCGTTTCTTCGGCTGCATCACCAGGCGCAAGGCCTCGAGCGCGTCAGCGCGAACGCGCTCCGGAGCGGGCGCGGCGGGTGCGTCCGCAACTGGCGCGACGACCGGGGCGGCCGGCTCGGATGCCGGCGCCGCAGCGGGCGCAACTTCCGTCACGCTCGGCTCGACCGCAGGCGCGACCGGCGCGGCGGCAGAGTCAGGCGCGCTGGAGTCGGCGGGTTCGTCACCCGCGCCCTCAGCTCCTTCACCGGCGTCGGGCTTCTGGCCACCGCGATTCTTGCGGGCGTTGATCCAGATTTCGCCGCGCTGGTTTTTGTCCATCCAGTAGAGGAACTCGCCTTCCTCGTGGAAGAGGGGCTTTTCGGCGCCGTCTTCCTTGAGCTTGAGGCCCAATTCGGCGAGCTGCGCGAGCAGGCCCGCCTCGTCCGTCTTCAGCGCTTTGGTGAGGAAACCGAAGCTGCCGGACCAGCCATGGCCGCGACGATTGCGGCGCATGAGTCCGCGCACTTTGTCGAGGAAAGTCTTGGGGGCGGCCGGCGTCTGCGGCGCGGCAGATTGCGCCGCGTTGTCCGACGATTCACGCGCGGGCTGCGCCATGGCCTCGGCTTGACGTTCCGCACGCGTCTCCTGCTGGCGACGTTCTTCGCGAGGCGCGGCGGCGGTGTCGGCCGGCGCCTCCTCGTCGCTGAGGCGCTTGCCTGCGACGATGCGGAAAACGGGTTCGGGCTTCTCGCGGGTGTTGATCCAGATCTCGCCGCGGCGATTGATGTTCACCCAATAAAGATCGCCCTCGAACTCGACGTAGACGGGCTTGGCGTTTTCGTCGGCCGGAATTTGCAGGCCGCACTCCACGAGCGCGCCCTTCAGGTCGGCCTCCTCGAGGCGCCACTTCTTCGCCAGATAATCGAGGCCCACGCTCATGCCCGGACCGCGCTGGTTCTTGCGCATGTGCGGACGCATCGCATCGAAGAACGTCGGCAGCTCGTCCTCTTCGGCAAGCTTGTCCCAATCGTCTTCCCGCTCGACGCCGTCTTCCTCGGGCGCGTCGCGGTCGTCGTCGCGCGACGTATCGCGCAAGCGGCGCAAGCCGTCGTCGGAACCAACTTTTTCCTCGGCAAGGAAAACGTCCGCCGCGTCTTCGGCGGACTGCGCCGGGGCGTTGCTGCTCGCGGCCTTGAACTTGGCCTCGAACTCCGCCCGCAGCTTGTCGGCCTCCGCGCGCGCGGCGGCAGCTGCGGCATCCTCGAGCGTCCAGTCGCGTTGCGTCGGGCGGCGCACGAGGCCGGTGAACGCCAGCAGGTTGTCGGGTTGCGTTTGAAAGGTGATGATTTCCCAACCCTCCTGACCGAGGTCGTTGAGAAATTTCTCCATACGGTCCGGCGACGCGAAGCCGCCCTTGCCGCTGGTGATGAGCTTGTATTCCCAGTTGGACATGTGAGCGGCCATAAACCCGGAAGCGCCGCACCGTGGCCAGCCTAAACTCCGTCCGGCCCTGCTCTGCGCACGGCCGCAGCGAGGAAGTGCTCAATCGCGTAATCCGCCAGCTGCCCGCCCGGTCCGTCCGGATTGAAATCGAACGCATGCGTCGCCCACGGCAGCGAAATGAAATGATGCCGCACCCCGGCGGCCTCCAGCGCCGCCGTCAACCGCTCGCTGTGCCGATGCCACACGAGTGTGTCCGGCACGCCATGTAGCAACAGCGTCGGCGGCGTGTCCGGCCCGATCATCGCCTGCGCACTGGCGGTCGCGTAAAGAGCCTTCCGGTCCGGCGTGTCGGGCGGACCGCCGAGGTATTGCCGCATCAGGTTGACGGAGTTGAGCGCGTCGTCCTCGCGCGACACGCCCCACGCAAACTCCATGTCCTGCGGCGCGTAGAACGAAACGACTCCGCGGATCGCCGCATCACGAGCACCGTAAGCGACCGCCGTGGCGATCTGCCCGCCGGCCGAGCGACCGAGCAGAACAAAACGCGCCGCATCGACGCCGAGTTCGCGCGCGTGCGTTTTGAGCCAGGCGATCGTCGCGAGCACATCGTCGCGCTGCGCCGGCCAGATGAAATGCGGCGCGAGCCGATACGACACCGCCGCCACTGCGTAGCCGCGCGCCGCCCAGCGATGATTCCACTCCGGCAACTGCCCGCGATCACCCCCATCCCAGCCGCCGCCATGCACGACCACGATGCACGGCGCCCCCGTCGCTCCCGCGCCACGAACCGGGTAGAAATCCAATTTCAACTCCACGCCCTCCGCGCTCTTGATCTCGTAGGTCTGCATCGCGACGGGCGCGGGCGCCCGATGAATCCACAAGCGCGCCACCGAAAACGCCTCACCGCCGCGCGCTCCGCCGTCTCCAAACGCCGCGCGCATCCGCTCGGGCAAACTCGCAGCGATGCGCGCCGCGCTCCACACCGGGCGGAGAAATCCGATCACTGCGAACGCGGCCAGCGCGAGCAATACGACGCGCCCAGCGCCATCGGTCGTCAGTCCGGCGATCGCACCCAGGCCCACCGCGAGCGGCACGAGCCACGCGCCGTATTCGCCCACCGCGAGCGCGACCTTCCAGATCCACGACCATTGCGGAGCCGGGTGAAAAGTGAAGGACGCCGCGTAAGCGGTGATCAGCAGCAGAGCGCTGAGGAGAAATAGAGGCACGGACCAAGCTACGTGTGGCCGTAGGCGGCGGACGACAAAATTTCAGCCTCGCGCTCGGCGCTCCGTCCTCTGTCCTCAGTCTTCCGTCCTCCGATGTCGCGCCGTCTCGACCAACTCCTCGCCAATCTCGGCTACTGCTCGCGCCGCGAAGCGCGCGATTGGATCGACGATGGCCGCGTCGAAGTGGCCGGTCACACCGCCGACGATCCGGGCACGAAAACCGCCGCCGGACTCGTGCGCGTCGATGGTGAGCCACTCGATCATCCCGAGGGACTGCTGTTGTTGATGCACAAGCCGCTCGGCCTGGTGTGTTCTCACGACGGACGCGAAGGTCCCAGTG
Source organism: Verrucomicrobiota bacterium (assembly GCA_023432225.1). Taxonomy (GTDB): domain Bacteria; phylum Verrucomicrobiota; class Verrucomicrobiia; order Opitutales; family Opitutaceae; genus Didemnitutus. Next base: position 137,389 of record JAEYUW010000036.1, on the reverse strand, counting down.
TTTACGGCCTGCTCCCGGCGCGCTGGCAGCGGCGCAATCCAACCATCACGACCATCGGTCGACTCGACAAAGACACCAGCGGGGTTCTGCTCCTCACTGATCAAAGCGCGCTCGTGCACCGGCTCACTTCACCGAAGCACAAGGTTCCGAAAATTTACCGCGCCACGCTCGACGCCGACTTGCCGCCGCAACTCGCGGAGCTCTTCGCCAGCGGCACGCTCGTCCTACGCGGAGAAACCGAACCGTGCGCTCCCGCGGAGCTGCGCGTGCTCGGCCCACGCGAAGCGGAGCTCACCTTGACCGAAGGCCGCTATCACCAAGTGCGCCGCATGTTCGCGAGCCAGGGCTGCGAGGTGCTCACGCTGCAACGCGTGCGCTTCGGCCATCTCGAGCTCGGCGAGCTCACGCCAGGCACCTGGCGCGAGCTGCCGCTGGATACGTTCGCGTGAGTCTCTGTAGCGGCGGTCTGTGACCGCCGAAAAGTTTCGCAGTGGAAAGAGTGCCGGCGGTCACCGGCTGCCGCCATAACCTCACCGCCGCGCCATCAGATCGAATTTCAGCGGCACTTCCATGCGCGTCGGCACCTTGCGGCCGGCGAGGATGCCTGGGCGGAATTTCCAACGCGACACGCCGAGCAACGCGGCGCTGTTAAACTCGGTGGCATTGGAGCGCGTCACCCGCGGCTCGACGACCTGCCCTTCCGCATCGACGATGAATTCGACCACGACCACCGCCTCCTCGAGTCCTGGAATGTTCACGCCTTTCGGAAACGCTGGCATCGGTTGCGCGATAGGCTGCGGCACGCGATCGAGCTGCGACAGGCTGAAGATGACGCCCGCTTGGCCGAGCCCCGCGCCGCCGCGTCCGCGGGCCACGGGAATCGTCATGGATTTCAGCGTGCCGAGATCGACCTCCGCCCGCGGCCGCAGATCGAGCGTCTGCGTGAAATCGCTGAGCGCCACGCTCGCGGGCACGTCCGCGAGCTGCGGCACGAACGCCGCCGCGGCGGGAGCTTCGATCAGCTCGCGCGGCTGATCTTCGTTCTCTTCCGGTGGGAGCGGCGGCAGGGCGATTTGAATCGTCGACTCAACGCGCGGCGCGACCGCCGCCCGCGCCGGCCTCGGCTGCGACGGCACGCCGTAGAACATCGCCGCGTGCAGGCCCGCGGCCGCGAGCGCGCCGACGATCAACGCGGTGCGATTTTTCGGACCCGACGTGTAATGCCAGTCGGCGGCAGGGGACGGCCGCGCCGCAACGGGCTCGGCGCGAAACAACGCGAAAGGAAAAGACGCGCGCGAAGCACGCGAGGAACGAGGAAGATCGTGAGTTTTCATGAGCACTGGGAGCTGAGCCGGTATTCGGCAGGCGCCACGAAGGGACGAACGACGCGAAACTCAAGCGGCGCCGTCCGCCGTCACCGAATCTTCGCAAATGTCCCCGCGATTTCTCCCCAGGTGCGCCCCGAATCCGGCGTCGCGTGTGAATTTTCGGTGACAGTCGCGTGTCACGCGGAACCGCGGCGCATCGTCCGGTGGCTTCTTTGCGCGCAGCGGAAGCCGTGAGGCTTTCGCCTCGTGCGACGCGCGAAATTCTTACGAATTCCGCTACGATGCGGCAACCTCTGCGACGCGACTTGGCGAGACCGCGAGAGAGAAGATGCGCTGCCACCACCCTGCTCGACTGAAAATCCGGGCGCAAAAAAGCGCGCCGGATTTCCGGCGCGCGAGTGGTTGGGTGGGCGAACAGGAACATTCACTTCGGCAGCGATGTTCCGGTGGCGCGAGGCGCGCGGTTAGCTCAGCGGGTCGTCATATTCGAAACGAATCGGCACTTCCATGAGCGTGGCGACCTTGCGACCGCCCTTCATGCCGGGGCGAAACTTCCAGCGCTTCACGCCCTGCACCGCCGCGGACTCGAACGCGAAATCCGAGGACTCGACCACCTTCGGGTCACGCACGTTGCCGTCGGCATCCACAATGAAGCTGACGCGCACGACGCCGTTTTCGATCCCGGGCCCCTGCGGAGACTGCGGAGAAGGCTGCGCGATCGCTTGCGGGATGCGGTCCAGATCGGCGAGCTTGAAGATCGAGCCGCCGTTGCCGAGATTGCCGCTGCCACGACCGTGGTTGACGGGAATCGTCATCGAGCGCAGCGCGGCGCCATCGATCTCGGCCTTGGGCCGAAGGTCGATCGGCTGCGAAAATTCCGTGAGCGCGACGGCCGAGGGGACGTCGGCGAGTTGCGGCACCGCCACGGTGGTGGGTTGCTCTTCGACGAGCTCGGTCGGCTTGTTGTCTTCGGTCTCCTCCGGCGGCAGCGGCGGCATTTCCATCTGGATGACCTGCTCGGTGACTTTGGCGGCGACCGGCTTGCGGACGACGGGCTGCTCGAAGCTGTAGAGCATCGCCGCGTGCAGGCTCACCGCGCCGATGATGGCGGCGGCGAAGGGCCAGCGTGTCTTCGGTGTGGACGGATAGCGCCAGCTGCCGGCAGGCGGCGGCGTCATGGGCAACGCGCTGGCGGCACCGCGCGGAAAATGCGCGTGAGTGCGGCGGGACGGAGAGAGCGTGTTCGTGGTGTTCATGGGAAAGGGAGTGAAGTGGTTGTTGTTCTCACACCGGACGCGGCGCCGAAGTTTCAAAAACTGAATTTCGATTTCGCGGGTGCGCTCTCCCTTTTGCAGCGCGCGTGCCAAGGAGCGCCGCGGGGCGAAGCGCGCGCGAGCTCAACGACTTAAATTTCCGCTTCGCCTTTCGGCTACCCGGCGAAACGGACGCGCGCGGGAAACAAGCGTCCCGCGCATGGGACGCTCACGCGCCAGCAATCTGTAGCGGCGGTCTATGACCGCCGACGAACGTTGTCGCGAGGCGGGTCCGGCGGTCATAGACCGCCGCTACAGATTCCGGACTGCGGGCGAGCTGCAACTGCACCGTTATTCGGAGCTTTTCATGCGCCACTGTTTCGCCTCTGTTGCGCGCATGTCTCTTCCCGCTCTCACCGGCGCGCAAAAAACCCAGCTCCGCGGTCGCGGCCAAACGCTGCCCGATCACGCGTGGCTCGGCCGCGACGGCGTGACGACGGAGTTTCTCGCCGAACTGCTGCGCCAGCTCGACGCGCGCGAACTCGTGAAGCTGCGCTTCACCGGCGGCCAGGATCGCCACGAACGCGCGGCGCTGTGCACGCAAATCGAGACCGACGCGGCATGCCTCTGCGTCGGCGCCGTGGGACACACCGCGCTTTTCTGGCGGCCCGCCTCCGAGGGCTCGAAGTTACTCGCGTTGAGCTGACGCGCGACTCCGCTGCCACGCGCGCGCGAACGCGAGGACAGCGCACGCCGCGAGGAAAAAGTCCGACGGCGCGCCGCCGCCGCCACCACCACCACCACCGCTCGACGAACCGCCCGAAGAGCCGCCACCGCTCGGAGGCGTGCTCACGGTGAGCGTCGCGGTCGCGCTCGTGACGCTGCCGAGCTCGTTGGTCACGACGACGTGATAGTTGCCGGCGTTCGTGCTGCTCGCGCCGCTGATCGTGTAGGTGGAGGAAGTCGCACCTGCGATCGCCGCGCCGTTGAAATGCCACTGGTAAGCTGGCTCGGGCATGGCGGACGCACTCACACTGAATGTCGCGGAGGCGCCGGCGGCGACCGTCTGGCCGACCGGTTGCGTGCCGATCGTCGGCGCAGAAGCCGCGACCGCTTTGTGCACCGTGTTGTCCTCGCTGGTCAGGTAGATCGCGCCCGCGCTGTCGACGGCGATGCCGCTCAGTCCGTTGAAGCGCGCGCGTGTGCCGACCGCATCGTGATGCCCGAACACATATTGAGCGCCGCCGATCACGGTGAGCTGTCCGCTCGTGGTGTAGCGCGCGACGCGCGTGCCGCCATAGGCGCGATCTTCGGTCAGGAGCAGATTGCCGCTCGCATCGGCGGCGATACGCCGGGGCACGAACTCACTGAACTCGATGCGCTCCGCCGAACCTTGCGGCAAAATCTTCACGATATCCGTGTAGGTCGGATCGGCCGCGAAGAGCACGCCGGTGCGATCGAACGCGAGGCCGGAGAAATAAGTGTGCGGATAGACCGGCAGCGACGAGAGGGTGGTGACGACGCCCGCCGGGGAAATGCGGCGTAACCGCGCCCACACCGAACCCAGCGTCGGCGAATACGCCGCCGCCTCCGCCACGTAGATCTCGTCCTGCGGCGAAACCGCGATGCTCGTCAACACGCCGAATTTCGCGCCGCTGCCCTGCCCGTCGGACGCGGGCGTGGCGCCCATCGCTTCACCGCCCGCGAGCGTGGACACGTCGCCACCGGGCGTGATCTTCCGCACGCCGCCGCTGCTCTCGATGACGTAGAGGTTGCCGGTGGAATCGAGCGCGAGATCCTGCGGCCGGTTGAACCGCGCCTGCGTCGCAGCGCCGTCGACGTATCCCGCCTGGCCCGGCGCGCCCGCGAGCGTGGTCACGGTGCCGTCAGCCGCGATGCGGCGGATGACGTGATTCTCCGCGTCGGCGACGTAAGCGATGCCCGCCGCCGTCACCGCGATGGCGCGCGGCGCGTCGAAGCGCGCCAGCGTGCCGCGAGCATCCCAGTGCCGGGCGCTGTCTTCCTCGGGAATGCCGGCGACCGTGCTGACCACACCGGCGGGCGTGATGCGCCGAACGGTGTTGTTGTATTCCGTGACGAAGAGGTTGCCGGAGGCATCGAACGCGAGACCGAACAGATTACTGAAGAGCGCCTGCAGTGCCGCACCGTCGCGCGCGCCGATGCTGCCCGGCATGCCCGCATAGACCGTCATGTTGCCGGCCGAAAAACGATACACCGCACCGCTTGATCCGGCGGCGTAGACGTTGCCCTGCGTGTCGACGGCGAGCGCGTTGAGATGCCCGACGCCCGCGAGACCGTTGGTCTCGTCGGCGAATGCGACCGGGCCTCCCGGCGCGATGCGATAGATCCGCGTCTGAGCGGTGGATCCGCTCGGGGTTTTCGGGATGAACCCGTTGCAGGCGACGAAAATGTTGCCCGCAGCATCGCGCACCACGGCGCTAAAGATGCCATTGGCCCAGACGTCGGAGTTGCGAAACAGCGTCGTGACCAGGCCGTTCATCTCCACGCGACGAACGCTTTTCTGATCGGCCGCCAGCAGCGTGCCGCCGGGTTCGCTGGCGAGCGCGATGCCGCCGCCATCGAAAACCGCGGCGGCGCCCACGCCGTCGGCCATCAGCGTGCCGGTGCCGCCGGCCAGGAACGTCACGACGCCCTCGCGGGTCACGCGCCGGATTCGCGCGGCCTCGGCGACGTAGAGATTGCCGTCGGTGTGAAAGACGATCGCTTGGGGAAGATTGAAGCGCGCCGCGGCGCCCGTGCCGTCCGCGTCGCCGCTTTCCGCCGGCGAACCTGCGAGCGTGCTCACGACGCCAGCGCTGGTGATCCGACGGATCGTGTGGTTCGCGGTGTCAGCGACGTAGAGATTCCCGGCTGAGTCCACGGTCACGCTCTCGGGCAACGCAAACCGCGCCGCGCTGCCGGCACCGTCGAGTGTGCCGCGACTCGCCGTGCCCGCCCACGTGTTGAAGTAATAGGAACCTGGCGTCGGCGCGGTCTGAGCCGCCGCAAAAAGCGCGAGCAAGATCGCGGAGGAAAATGAGACGAGGATGCGGAGGGCGGCGATCATGCCCCTAGTGACAATCGAGCCCGCTCTTCCCGCCATTCATGCACGGCGCACGGCGGAGAATCTCCGGGATCAGAAGCGGAGATTTTTCGGGTAGGGCGCACCGGCCCGGTGCGCCGAGCGCATGGCAACACGTTCGCGGCGGAGCGGGCCGCTCCGCCCTGCCACCGGAACTTCGTAACCCATTTACGGCGCGAGCCTCAATAAACGCATCGCGGCCCCGCCTCCGAAGCCGGAGAGCGGGGCCGCTGGTGTGGTTACCTGAGCTGGCGGGCGTATCTCTCCCGCGCGCGTTCAAGATCGAGAAATTGGTGGCGTCTCTCTGACGCGAAATCCCGCCGAAGGTTCCCTTCGTCCCTAAAACGCGTAAGCGACGAGCGTGTCGCGGCCCTTGAAGTAATAGACGCGACCGCTGCGTTCGTCGGCCATGTAGTCGGGATCTTTGGCGCCGAGCGGGAGTTCGCGATCGGTTTCACCGCTGGCGAGGTTCACGCCGTAGAGGCCGAGGCCGGACTTCGGGAGCTTCGTCACGATGTAGGTGTAACTTTCGGTGGCGCGCGAGCCGCCGGCCTGCGCCGCGCGTTTCTCGGTGTAGCGGTTGTAGCGGTCGAGCGCGCTCTGGATGTTGTTCATGCCCTGCTGGCCGCCGCTGTTCATGATGCCGCCGTTCTGCGCGACCTGCATGTTGCCTTGCGCGGAGGCGAGCGCGGTGACGGCGAACATCGCGATCGTCGCGAAGGCGTCGCTCGGCGCGGCGTAATAGAGCGACCATTTCTGTTGTTTGGCGAGCGGGTCGAAGCCGAGGAGGTGCTGCTTGCCTTGCACGACGATGTGGCCGTTCTGCCGCGAGATGGCGACGGGCACGTCGAGACGCGCCTTGTTGGAGGAGCTGACGGCCTTGATCGTGCCCATGAGGCCGCCGGTGATGCCGAGGCCGATCTTGGCGATGTCGCCGCCGCCCATCTTGCGTTTGAATTCGATCGGCACGCGGAAGCTCTCGGTGACGGTGGCGCCTTCCGTGGAGAGGCCGACGAGTTCCTTCCCGTCGGCGAACATCACAGCGTGCGCCTCGGGCAGCACGAGGAGGTTGGTCAGGCCGCCGTCGATTTTTTGGTCCTTGTAAACGGGGTTGCCGTTCGCGCCGTCGAGCACGACGACGCCGAGCGGTTCGCGCAGGATGACTTGGTTGCCATTGGAGAAATTACCGCCGAAGCGCGCGAAGATTTTGCCGTCGACGATTTCGAGCTGGGAAACGATGGCGTTGTCGCGCGCCTTGAAGAGACCGGCATACTCGGAGATGCGCTCACTCTTCCAGCGCTGCTGGCCGGTGCGGCGGTTGATGGCGTAGACGCTGCCGCCGCCGGCGCCGTAGATGTGGTCGCCTTCGAGGCGGAGCGGCGCGTAGGTTTTCTTGAGGTCCTTGGCGCCGGCCGGGAATTCCACGCCCCACTTGATCGCGCCGGTGTTGAGGTCGACGCAGTGGATGCCGAGGTAACCGAGGAACATCTCGTCCCCGTCGATGACGGGGTCGTGATAGCCGGAGAGATCCATCGTGGGCATGAACTTCCCGCTGCCGTCGGCGAGGTGGAGCGGGATGCCCTGGGACTTGCAGAATTTGACCGACCACTTCGCCGTCCCGGTGGCGAGGTCATGCGCGCGGAGGTAGACACCGTTATCCTTCTCCTCCCACGTCTGCACGACGAAGATCACGAGACCTTTCGAGGGCACGGCGATGGTGTCGAGGTATTGACCGGAGACCTGCGGGGTTTTCCAGACGGTCTCGCCGCTGAGCAGATCGAGCGCCTGGAAGGTGACCTTGCTGTTGCCGATGCCGGCGAAATTATTCGCGACGATCCACGGCGTGCCGGCGATCTCGACGGCGTTGTTGCGGGTGGACTTGGTGAGGTCGGCGCGCTTCCAGAGCACCTTGCCGTCGTCGGGATTCACGGAGAGCAGCGCGCCGTCGGTGCCCACGAGCAGCGTGCCGATGGAGGTGAGCTGATACCACTTCGCGTCGCCGCCGAGCGGCTGGGTCCAAAGCTGTTTGGCGGCCGTGGCGGCGGAGAGCGAGGCAGCGAACAGCCACGCGAACAGGGGCAGGAGGAGCTTTTTCATGGGCGCAGGGAGTGCGCGCCCATCCTAACAGCTCCCGGCGGATCGCGAATACGCAGGCCTGCGTAGGCCATACGCCGACCGCCTATTTCACCGCCTGAGTGGCGCGAGGACCGCAGCGTCGTAGCGGAACGCGTCAGCGTTTCGTTGTTCGCACGAGCGAAAAACTTACGTTTTCCGCTACTCCGCAGATGAGGCGGTGAAATATGCGGTGCAGGCCTAAACGGGCCCAAAACAAAGCCCGCGTCCCAAGAGGAACGCGGGCCGGAGGGGATTCGAGCGGCGGGAGGCTTACTCGTCGCCGATCGTGAAGTTGATCATCTGACGGACGCGGGTGTTGACCTTGCGGCCGGCCTTCATGCCCGGGCGGAACTTCCACTTGGAGACACCGATGATCGCGGCGTCATCGAAACCGTGGTGCGAAGAGTCGGTGACCATGGGGGCCACGACGTCGCCGTTGGCGTCGACGATGAACTCGAGCGTGACCTTGGCCTCGGAGACCTGCTGGCGCAGAGAATACGGGAAGGTCGGCGCGGGCTGGGCAATCGGTTGCGGCGGGCGGTCGAGTTGGGAGATTTCGAAGACCTTGCCGAGGTTCGCGATCTTCTGGGCGCGAGTGGCGCTCAGCGGGATCTTGGCGACCTTGGCGGCGTTGAGGTTGTCCGCGATTTGCGGAGCGACCTGCAACGGTTGCACGAAGGTCGAGACCGTGACGGCGGACGGGACGTCGGCGAGTTGCGGGACCGCGACGGCGGGCGTCTGGTCCTCGGCCATATCGCTGAGTTCCTCGACAGTCTCGGGCTTTTCTTCTTCGAGCTCCGGCATGGCGATCTGGATGATCTCTTCGACCGGCGCGGCAGCCTTAACGACCTTTTGCTTCTTGTTGAAGCCGTAGAGGAAGGTAAGGTGCAGGCCGACCGAGATCAGGATGGCGATGACCAGAGTGCCGCGTTGGGATGAGGTGACTCCATAGTAGCGCCAAGAGCCGGGAGCGAATCGCGGGCTGGCGAGAACGGAGGCGGGGAGAGGTTTGGCGGGGCGTTTCATGACGTCCGTCGCTGATAGAGCGTGGATCGTGTCGAGCATGTCCACATCATACGGCCAACCGTCTTTTAGGCCCCTGCATCGTTTGCGCAAGGGTGCGCAGATGTTGAAGCAGCCCACTAGCCCAAAAAGACTAATCCCTTTGCCTAGTTGTTGGGGGGACGTAACGTAGTCCACGTCCGCCCGCGTGAAGTGCGGCGTTGCGCCTCCCTGCCCGCGCGCCAAATTGAGCAGCCATGACCCTCGCCGATCTCGGCTGGACCGACGAACTCGCCGCCGCCTTTGCGCCGCACGCTGCGGCCGGGCTGTCGCCCGCGCGCGTCACGCTCCAGTTGAAAGGTTTTTGGGAGGTGACGACGCCCGACACCGCCCGCCTCGCCCAATGCACGGGCAAGTTCCTCGCCGAGACCGGCGCCATCGCCGACATGCCGGCCGTGGGTGACTGGGTGGCCATCGAGGCGCTGCCCGGCGACGACACCCGCGCGCTGATCCACGCCGTCCTGCCCCGCCGCACGAAGTTTTCCCGCAAAGCCGCCGGCGAGCGCGACGTCGAGCAAGTCGTGGCGGCCAACATCGACACCGTTTTCCTCGTCAGCTCGCTCGATGCGAATTTCAACCTCCGCCGCATCGAGCGTTACCTCGCCGCCGCCCGCGCCAGCGGCGCCCAGCCCGTGGTCGTGCTGAACAAGTCCGACCTCACCCGCGAAGCCGCCGCCCGCCGCGCCGAGGTCGAGGCCATCGCCCGCGACACGCCGATCGTCGTCACCAGCGCCCTCAAGCGCGGCGGCCTCAAACCGCTCCGCGAGTGGCTCAAGCCGCACACGACCGTCGCCTTCCTCGGGTCCTCCGGCGTCGGCAAATCCACGCTGATCAACGAACTCGTCGGCGAGGAAGTCCTCGTCACCCAGGAAATCCGCGACATCGACGGCAAGGGCCGCCACACCACCACTCTGCGCGAACTCGTCGTCTCGCCCGAAGGTGTGCTGATCATCGACACGCCCGGCATGCGCGAACTTCAGCCCTGGCAGGCCGACGAGGCCGTCGAAGACGTCTTCGCCGATATCCGCGAACTCACGCTCCGCTGCAAGTTCACCGATTGCTCGCACACGACCGAGCCCGGTTGCGCCGTGCAGGCCGCGCTGGCCGATGCGTCGCTCGATCTTTCCCGCTGGCAAAGCTATCAACGCCTCCAGCGCGAGACGGCCTTCGAAGTGCGCCGCGTCGACCGCCGGGCGTCGCAAAAGCACAAGAACCAGTGGAAGAAGATCATTAAGGACTACCGCCAGCGCGTCCGCGAAGAGCAGCGCGGGACGGACTGAGCCCGCCCTCCGCTCGTCCGCCCGGTCAACCGCTCAAGGGCGCACCGTTGACGCAGGCCGCGTAACCTGAAGAATGCGGGCACCATGTTCACCATCATTGGCGCCGACGGTAAGGAATACGGGCCGGTCACGGCCGACAAGCTGCGCGAATGGATCGCCAGCGGACGCGCAAACGCCCAGACGCAGGCCCGTCGCGACGGCGAGACCGCGTGGAGCACGCTCGGCTCGCTGCCCGAGTTCAGCGCCGCCTTCGCTGCTCAACCGCCGCCGCCGGCTCCCAGTTTCAGCGCCGGCGCTTCCAGCCCCGACCCCAAGGCCTACGCAGACGCCATCCTCGCCCGCGGCGGCAAACTCGATTTTGGCGGCGCCCTCAGCCGTGGCTTCGATCTGTTGAAGAGCGATTATTGGCCGTTCGTCGGCGTAACGCTCGTCATGACGCTGGTGATCGCGCTCGTGGGTGTCATCCCAGTGGCCAACCTGCTCCTTCTCGGTCTCCTCACCGGCGGTCTCCAATACTACTACGTTCGGAAAGCGCGCGGCGAAAAGCCGGAGCTCGGCGATTGCTTCGCCGGCTTCAGCGTGATGACCGGTGCGCTCATTATCGGCGGGCTGCTGGTCTGGTTGTTCACGCTGCTCGGCGCGTTCCTTCTGATTCTGCCGGGCATCTACCTGGGCATCGCCTACCAGTTCACCTTCCTGCTCATCCTCGATCACAAACTCGACTTCTGGCCGGCCATGGAAGTAAGCCGCCGCGTGATCACCGCGAATTGGTTCCTGATGTTTTTCCTGATCATCGTGGCCGGCATCTTGTCCGCGCTCGGCACGGTGTTCCTGGTCATCGGCGTCGTGCTCACCGCGCCGTATTACTACGCCGTCTTCGCCGCCGCCTACGAGCAGCTGGTCGGGCCGCGAAAAGCGTAACGGTCGCACAAGAACTCCACGACCGCCGCGAACCGGGGCCGGCCTCAGCCGGCCCTGTTTTTTGTCCGCAGGTGATCAACGGACCACTGGCCCGGGCCGAAGGCAAGCACGAGCACCGACACGAACAGGAACAGGAACGGTGCGGCGCCCGTGAATTTGTCCGGGTCGCTGAACAGCGCCTGCACCGCCTCGCGATCAGCCGTCGCATAGGCAACGAGCATCGTAACGATCAGCGGCACGCTCGCTGGCCGCGCGAACAGCCCGAGCGCCAACAGCGCGCCGCCCGCACATTCGGTGGCGCCGGCCGCGAGCGCGTTGAGTTTCGGCGCGGGCAGATTCAGCGACGCAAAGAACTCCGCGGTGCGGTCGAGATGCCTCAGCTTGCCCCACCCGGTTTGGGCGAAAGACATGCCCCAATAAACCCGCAGCACGAACAGCAGCGGCGTCTGCAGGAGCGAGGCAAGGCGGTCGAAAGTCTCGAGCGTGGCGCGGAGATTCATGCAGAATGAGAGCCGCGCCCCACTCGGCTATTCCCGCAGAATCGGCCTGCGCGCCGCGAAGCGTAGCGGAATTCGTCAGAATTTCGCCTCCCCACGTGCGAAAGCCTCACGGCTTCCGCTACCCTTTCGACCGCGACGGCTGCGCCGGATTTTTCTTCCGGTAGAGAATATGCCGCCGCAGCGGATGCCCTTCCGGCAAACGTGGGTGATCGAAATCCTCCGCCGGATCGCGCATGAAGCCGAGGCGCTCCATCACACGCCAGGAGCGTTCGTTCGCGAGCACGGTGAACGAGACGATTTCCTCCAGCTGCAACGTCTCGAAACCATACCGCACCGCCTCGCGCGCCGCCGCCGTTGCGATGCCGCGGCCCCAGAATTTGCGGCGCAGCCGCCAGCCGACCTCGACGCACGGCGTGAAGTGCGCCGTCCACGGCGGCGGGTTGAGCCCGGTCCAGCCCGCGAGTTCGCCTTCGACTTCCACGGCCCAGAGCCCCCACCCGCGCTCGGCGATGCCGCTGCGCAGCCGCGCCAGCGTCGCCGCGGCCTCCTCGCGCGTCAGCGGCGCGGGCATGTAGCGCATGACATCCGGGTCGGCGTTCATCTCTGCGAACGGCTCGAAATCGGCGTCGCGCCACTGGCGAAGTTGGAACGAAGACGTGGACACAGTGGAAAATTGGCGAACCCGAGATTGCACGGCGAGGCGTAACCGTAGGGCCGGCTTCAGCCGGCCTGGATCGCGTCGCGCGCGCAAGCATCGTCCGCACATCACCATTCAACTGGGACCGGCTAAAGCCGGCCCTACCCCCGGCAAAACCAGCCCAACTCCATCCAAGTGCGGAACCAGCCTTGCACCGTCGCGGCCCAGTTTTCGCGGGGTCGCTCCGCGCGCGGAATACCGGCAGCGAGCGCACGGACGAGCGGCTGGCCGGCGCGAATTGCGGCGAGAATCTTGAACGCCGTCGGCTCGAGACGCTTGAAGTAGATTTTCCCTTCGTGCCGGTGCACCGCGACACGACACGGCGCACGGCGCGGACGCGGAACCTTGCTGTCGGGCCGCACGCGCAACGCGGTCGGCGCATTCGACGCGTCACCGCGGAGCAGTGCCTCGCGCTTCCGGATCGCGATCAAATAGTCGTCCACCGGGTAGCGCAGCGCGAGCAGTTGCAGGTAAGGCTGGAGCTTCAACCGCAACTTCGCCGGGTTGGCGTCGCGCAAGTCGTCGCTCGTGAAGACGGGAAACGCCGCCCCATCGTAAACCTCCACCTGTGCCCATTCGAAACGCGCGATATCCTCACAAAGATCGGTGTGCGGCGCGGTCCAGCGCGGCTCGGTGCGGATGAAATGCGCCAGCCGCTGCGGCAGATCGCGCAGCGTCCAGTATTTCGACGGATGCTTTTGGAGAAACGCCTCGGCGAGCCGCATGAACTTTCGCTCGCCGAGCGCCGCCCGCAGTCCGGGACAGTCCTCGTGCAGACTGTCGAGCACGCGGAACCAATACATGCGGTTGTAGATCTCGAGTCGGTCCACGGCCGTCAGTCGATCGTTCGGCTTGGCGATCGCGGCGGCAGCGCGCTTCGTCGCGCGACCGTCGCGCAGGCATGGAGCGATGCGGTGGGCGCGCGTGAGCGGGTTCATCACCACCGCGAGCATTTCGCGCTGCAACGTGCGCAGCTCGGCCCGCGAGCGGGCGGACAAGGTAGGGCCGGTCTCCGACCGGCCCCGCAGCGCTGACGCCGGCGCAGAAACACGCGAACGAGCATTGCCATGCGGCGAAGCGACCAACCGCATCGAGTGTGTTTTGGGCCGGTCGGAGACCGGCCCTACTTTTCGCGCGCGCGGCATGGGCTACCTTCGCGGCGCGCACGGAGTGCGCGCCCTACCCTGGGCCTGCGCGGCGCGCGCTTCGGCGATGTAGGCATTCGCCTTCAATGCTTCGTCGTGCACCTCCTGGAACGAAGGAATCTTGTCGTCCCACTCGAGCAGCGTCGCGGTGACGCCGCAGAGCTTCGTGGCGTGCGCATACATTTTCCAGACGGGATCGAGCACCGGATGATCGTGCGTATCGAGGAGGTATTTCTCGAACTTCGTGTGACCCGCCACGTGCATCTGCGCGACGCGGTGGTGCGGAATGTTGTTCAGGTAATCGTAAGGGTCGAAACCGTGGTTCTTCGACGAGACGTAGATGTTATTTACGTCGAGGAGAATTCCGCAGTCGGCGCGTTCGACCACCTCGGTGAGAAATTCCCACTCGGTCATCTCGGAGGCGTGAAACTCGGTGTAGGAGCTGACGTTTTCCACGGCGACCGGCAGCTCGAGGTAGTCGCGCGCGTAGCGGATGTTGGCCGCGACATGCTTCGCCGCGGCGATCGTGTAAGGCATCGGCAGCAGATCGTGCGACACCGTGCCATCGACACTGCCCCAGCAGAGATGATCGGAAATCCACGGCGTCCTCGTGCGTTTCGTCAGCGCCTTGAGTTTCTTCAAATGCTCGCGGTTCGGAAAATCCGTCGAGCCGAGGTAGAGCGAGACGCCGTGCTGCACGACCTTGTATTGCGCGAGAATCCGATCGAGCACCTCGAGCGGACGCCCGCCGTCGACCATGAACGTCTCGGAGATGATCTCGAACCAGTCGACCGTCGGTTGCTCCGACAGGATGTGGTCGTAGTGCGGCACGCGCAGGCCGATGCCGATGCCGTAGTCGGTGTAACCGTTGAATTTGTTCGCGGGCATGTGCGTGAAGCCGATCGATCAAAAACCTTCAGAGAGAGATCACCACGAAACACACCAAACACACGAAAATCGTGGGGAGACCGCGGACGCGAGCGGACGCGCTGACACGGTGCGCGTCCACCGAACGTCTGGTTTCGTGTGTTTAGTGTGTTTCGTGGTTCATTCCGAAAGGTAGGGCCGGCTGAAGCCGGCCCTACTCGATCCACCCAGCGGCGGACTTACTTCGCCGGCTCGGACTTCTTGTCATCCTTCTTCTCGCTCTTCTTGTCGTGGCCCTTGCAGCCATCCTTGCCTTTGCAACCGTCCTTACCCTTGCAGCTCTCTTTGCCTTTGCAGCCGTCTTTGCCCTTACAGCCGTCCTTACCTTTGCAGGAGTCTTTGCCCTTTTCGTCGCCGACGATCTGGGTGCCCGGGTTGACGTTGGTGGAAGCGGAGGCCTTGACGGCAAGGGCTCCGGCGTAGAGGCCGGCGATGGCGGCGGCCGCGATGATCGAGCGCGTGGATTTATTCATGGCAGTGATGCGGGGGTTTTAGTTTGGAGACCACCGCACAGCACCGTGCCGGGGCGGCCAACAAAAGCGTGGAGTAGTGGCGGGTTTGAGCCGTGGGACGCGGAGATATTCCCGAAAAAACGCGAGCGCAGGTAGCTGCGGATGCATTTCGGTCCGGGCCGATCCTCGCGACCACCGATTTGCGACGAACCGCTGCAGACGCGCGAGGAATGTCCACGTGCCCCCGTCGATCCAACGAAACGGCCCGATCGCGGGGGCGATCGGGCCGGGGGTTTCGAAGCAAATGCCTTCCAGGCGTCAGAACTTCTGCGTGACGCTCAGGCTATACATGCGGCCGAGGATGTTCGTCATCGAGCGGTCGTATTTGTCCGCAAAGGACGACTCGGCCTGGCTCGGGAACGTGTTGAACGCATTTTCGACGCCGAGGCGCACCGTCGTGCCCCAAGCCGGGTGCGTGTAGCCGAACGTGAGGTCGAGCGTGCGGAACGACTTCAGCGGCTTGGTGAAGGTGTTCCCGCCATTCGGATCCTCGTTGTAGGACGCGATCCAGTTGTATTTGGCCGTGGCGAAGAAATTGCCGCGGTCCCAGTCCGCCTGAAGGAATCCCTTCCAACTCGGCGCGCTCTGCGGGCCCGTGCCGTCGTTCGGCGTGTATTTGTCGACGTATTCCGAGGTGAGAATGCCGGGAATTTTCTCGATCTCGAACTCGAGCGTGTGCGTGAGGTTCGCGCGCAGGGTGAGATCGCCGAGCGAACCGATCTCGCGCTTGTAGACGGCCTCGAGGTCGATGGCGCTGGCGGTGAGCTTCGCGAGATTCTCGGTGTTCACGGGGCTGACGCTCAGGATCGTGCCGGCGACAGGAGAGCGCGAGCCGTCGAGGTCGATGTCGATGCGGTCCGCGAAGGGCGCGTTGTTGTTCTTGGTGAACGTGCCGTCGGCGTTCTTGGTGATGCCGCCGTTCGCGTAGAACGCGTCGATGTAGATCTGCGCGTCCTGGATGATGATGTTCTCCTGCTCGATCTTGTAGGCATCGAGCGTGACCGTGAGCCCGGGAATGGCGCGCGGCGCCCACACGGCGCCGAGGTTCACGCTGCGCGACTCGGTGGGCTTCAGCTTGTCGTTGCCGACGAGTTGGACGCCCTCGCTGGCCTGATCCGAGGCACCGAGCCAGGGCATGAACAAATTCGGGAAGCTCTGCGCCTCGGACGGATCGAGCGCCGCCGGCGTGGGGGCCGTGTAGCCTTCCGAATAGGACAGGCGCAGCGTGAGGTCGCGGTTCACCTGGTTGCGCAGGTAAGCGCGAATCACGGTCGGCGTGTCGGGCAGGTGGCTGAACGACTCGCGACGCGCGGCAACGCCGACCGCCAGATTGCGCGCGAAAGGCGCGTCCTTGAGCACGGGCACGACGGCCTCGGCGAAGACCGAGCGGATGGAATAGTCCTGCGCGAAGAGTGTCGTGGAGTTCCAGCCCGATCCGGCGGCCTGCTGCTTCGCAAGGTCCGGCGTGCGTTTGTATCGTTCATTGCGATTCTCCACGCCTGCGACGGCCTCGACCGTGCCGGCCGGCACCTCGAAGGCCTTGAACTTCAGCCGACCGTGCGTGACGACCGTCGTGTTGTCGTAGGTCGTGCGCGGTTCGAGCCGCAGGTATTCGATCATCTCGGGGTCCTGCGACACCACGCCGCTGTCGAACGGATTGGTGAACGGATTGAAGCTGCGCGCCCCGGTGTAGGGGCCGCCGCCCTGCAGCATCACGCGCAGGCGCTCGCGATTGAGGCCGTTGCGCTCGACGTCGAGCTGTTCGTTGCGGTTCCACGCCCAATAGGCGTCGTAGGAGACGCGCTCGCTGATCTCGCCCTTGAGGCCCGCGGTGAACGCGAAGTTGTCGAACTTCGTTTCCGTGATGCGCGGCCCGAGATCGAGGAAGCGATAACTCCAGTTGGTGATGTCCGTCGTCGTGCCGGGGAACACCTGCTGCATCCAGTAATAATTCGCCGGAATCTTGAACGGCTCGGTGGAGAAACCCGCCGGCGAGGGCGCGAGGCCGGCCTCGGAGTAGCCGCGCATGTAGGTGATGTCCGTGTAGAACGTGGCGGCGTTGCTATTCTTGAACAGATTCCAGTCGCCGCTCACGAACGTGTTGTAGCGCTCGGCCGGTCGGACCGCCGGCGTGTAGAGCGCAAACGGGAATCGGTCCGACGTCTCGACCGGTCCCTGGCCATACTGGCCGAGGCGAAACGAGCCGGCGTTTGCTGCCTTGGCCAGGTCATTCTTTACCCGGTAGGGGCCCGCGCCACCGGTCAGGCCGAGCGCGGCGGCCTGCGCGGCCGTGAGCGTGAACGTGCCGGGATTAGCCGTCGGGCTGGTCGCGCCGAACGAGCGATCTTCCGTCTCCGTGATGAAATCGCGATCGCGCGAGAACAGGTCGTTCTGCTCGAAGTAGGAAATGCCCATCACAATCGAGCCGCGCTCGTTCGAGTTGCCCCACACCATCTCGAAGCGGCGGCGGGAAATGTCCTTGTCGGTGACGTTTTGATAGGAGGCGTCGAACTGCACGCCTTCGAATTTGCGTTTCGTGAGGATGTTGATGACGCCGCCGACGGCGTCGGCGCCGTAGACCGCGCCGTTGCCGTCCTTGAGGATTTCGATCCGCTCGACCGCGGCGAGCGGCACGGTGTTGAGGTCGTTGACCGTCGTGCGCCGCCCGTTGATTAGGAGCAGGGTCGTGAGGCCGCGCAGGCCGATGAAGGCCTGCCCATTGCCACCGTTGACGAAGGACTCGTCGATGTTGCCCCCACCGAACGACGTCGGGATGGTGCGGAGATAATTGCTCACCGTCATCGCCGGCACACGCGCGAGGTCGGTGGAGGTGTAGACGTTGACGGGCATGGCGCCCTCGAAATCCGGCGGCGCGAGGCGCGAGCCGGTGACTTCGTAGGCGTCGAGTTTGACCGCGTCGGCGGATTCGGGGGCGTCGGCCGCGGCAAGGCGCGCGGCGAGCACGGACAGGCCCAGCGCGACGGCGATGCCGCGACGCAGGCCCGCCCGGGAAGGTTCAGGCAGTTGGTTCATAGGTGTTCGGAAAAGGAGCGCACCGCACAGCGCGGCACGCTCGCGGGCGCCAGCAGGGCATCTTCCGCTCGGCGCTCAACGCGCCCGCGACCACCGGCAGACCGCAGCGACATCCTGCGGCGGTGCGCGACGACTCGGCAGGGCGGTGAGTCCCTTCGCCGCCGGGAATTCACGGCGCGGAGCGGAGTCCGCGCCCCTAGGCCGAAAACTACTTTCAACGCGCGAGCGCATCCTTGAGCTGCCCGATGTAATTTCGGCTCACACGCACCGGTGAGCCATCGAGGAGGTCGAGCCGGTAGTCGCCGGAGGACAGCGGCACGAGCCGGCGGACGAAAGCGAGGTTGACGATGGCCGATTTGTGCACGCGCACGAAACGACCGCCGGCCGTCCGCGTGAGAAAGCGCTGCATCGTCTCGCGGACCAGCGCAGCACCTCCCGTGCTGTGGATGCGCAGGTAATCCCCCTGCCCTTCCACCCACTTGATCTGTTCGGGATGGAAGACGTGGATGTCGCCGCCGGACTTCGCCACGAACTTCTCCCGGGGTTCGCACGGCGCCGCCGTTCGGTTCGGCGCGGCGAGCGCGGGCCAGTTTCGGAACAGCGCATCGACGCGGGCATTCAACGCCTCGATGTCCGTCTGGTGCAGGCGACGACGCACGCGAGCGAGCGCGTCGCGAAAACGTTCGTCGGAAAACGGCTTGAGCAGAAAATCCACCGCATGCAGCTCGAAGGCGTGCACGGCGAAGCGATCGAAGCCCGAAACCAAAACCACGGACGGGCGTCGACCGGCCGGCACGGCCTGCAGGAGATCGAGACCCGTGCCATCCGGCAGCTGCACGTCGAGGAAGATGAGATCCGGCGTCAGCGTTTCCAGCAACGCCATCGCAGCCGCTGCGGTGTCCGCCTCCCCGGCCAGCACCACGCCCGGTTCCGCGGCGATGAGTTGCCGCAGCGTCGTGCGCGCGTGCGGTTCGTCGTCGACGATCAGGATGTTCAGCGGCGGCATGACTCGATCGCGGTCAACGGCAAGCGGAGCGTCGCGACGACGCCCGCGGGTGCTTTCAGATCGAGACGGAAACCCGCCTTTTCGTCGTTCAACCGGGCAAGCTGCGCCCGAATCGCGCGCAAGCCAAAGCCCAGGCCCGGCATTGCGGCCGAAAGATTCGGCCGGTCGTTGCAGACGGTGAGGACGAGTGTTTCCGCCTCGGCGGCGACGCGCACGGTGACGAAACTGGGTCCGACGCGACGCGCGACGCCATGCTTGATGGCGTTCTCGACGAGCGTTTGAAGCGCGAGCGTCGGCACGGGCACATCGTCGAGCCCGTCGGCGACGTCGAACGCGACGACGCAGCGGTCGCCGAAGCGGAGCTGCTCGAAGGCCGTGTAGCGGCGGACGAACGCCAGTTCGTCGGCGAGCGGCCACAGGAGACGGTGACTGTGAAGGAGGATCATGCGCTGCAGGTCGCCGAGTTGATCGAGGGCGCGCACCGCATCGGCGTTGCGTTGCTGGCGCACGAGCGCGCCAATCGCGTGGAGCGCATTGAAGAGGAAATGCGCCGGCAGCGCGCCGGACGCCACCGCGGCGGGCGCCAGCCGCACCCGGGTCGTCGCCCCTGCGCTGACCCGGGGGGCTGAACGTCCGCCGCGGCGTCCGTCAGCGGAGCTCGGCGGACGAAGCAGAAACATCGAAGGCAAGAACGCCCTGGGCACTGGCCGTGCGATCGCCCCCGGCCGCGACGGTGACGACGAGTTGATCGCCGACGTGCGCGGAAGTGATTGCGTAGCCCGCGTTGGGAGCGAGGTCGCTCAGCACGCAATACGTGTCGCGCACCGGCAGGCGGAACTGGATCGTCGCACTCACGACGTTGCCCGTGCGGCTGAAGAGCGCCGCGGCGTGCGGGCCGCTCGCAGTTGCAACGACGGCGCCTTCGACGTCGCCCGCGAGCACGTTGCCCGCTGCGGCGGAGAGCGTGAGTGCGTTGCCGGCGGCGTTTTCGGACGCGGCGGCATCGAACACCGTCATCCATGTCGTCGCGGTGGCCGGAGTGCCGGGACGAATCTCCAGGCGGTGAACTTTGCTGCGGTTGAAGAGATTCACCGGCGTCACCGTGCGACCGACGGGCAGCAACGCGGTCATGCGCCCGCGGTAGAGGTTGCCACCGAACGCGGCGCGCCGGTCGACGATGTTGAAGACGCTGGCTTCCGGCGTGTGGGAGACGGCTTCGGGTCCGTTGGCGACGCTCCACGACATCCAGTTGTCGACGCTGGCGCTCGACATGCGCGTGCGGTCGTAGACGAAGAACAACTGCGGACGCACGTAGACGACCGAGCGTTCCCAGCTGAGAATCGGCTCCGGATCCCAGTAGAGATCCTCGAGCTTGGTCGCGCGCATCATGACGTGGCGGCCGCCTTCCTCGAATTTCGACAGCGTGGTGTGCGCCACGTCGGGACCGACGCCGATCTGGCTGAAGAAACCTACGATCGTGCCGCTGCGAATCGTGCGGTAGGAATAGAACGTGTTGAACAGCCGGCGCGCCTGGCGGTAGCCGTCGACCGAATCGCCGTAGAGTTCGGTGTAGAGCTGGTTGAACGGACGCTCGCCGGTGACCGGATCGCGCGTCTCGCCATCAGTCGTGCCCGGCGAATGCCGGAGCATTTCGCCCCACGCGTTGACGACGAAGCGGACGTTGCCGCGCTGGATCGTGAGCGAGCCTTGGTCGTAGAGCATCTCGGCGGATTCCGGCGATCCGGTGTAAGGACCGGACTGGAACGCGGCCCACACCGTGTCGTTGCTCCACGAGTCACGCATCGAGACCTGGCCGTCGCCGCCCGTGCGGTAGCTGAGCGCGGTGCGGTAATTCTCGGCCGACGCGGTCGCGTCGTGGAACAGGAACTCGACCCACGGCTCGACGGTGTCCCGACCGGGTCGCGCGCGGAGATCGAGCGCGTATTGCTGCGCGATGGGCGCGGCGGCGCCGTTGGCCAGGCGGAGGAGTCCCGCGTAGTGGGTCGCCCACGCGGCGCTGGCCGGCGTCGGGTTCGAGCTCGCGTAAAGGAAGCCGCGATCGGCGACCGACGAGAGGTCGGGCCACGTGAAGTGAGCCATCCAGCGCGCGTGGCCGTTCGGGTAGGTGAACGGTTGCTGCGGGTGATTGATCAGATCGAGACCTTTCGCCGTAAGCGCTGCGACGAGCGGACGCACCATGTTGAGCGTTTCGTTCGGACCGTAGTTCCACCCGTCGGTGGCGCTGCCGCCGGAGAGCCACGCGGCGTGGTAGGGCACGACCATGCCGAAGTGCAGGCGATTGAGCCAATCGTTCCACATCGCCGCGGCTTTCGGGTTGTCGCCTTCCGTCGCGAGCGCGCCGAGGGCCTTCGCGCTGTAGTAGCCCGCGAAGTAGTTGCCGACGGGAAAGTCGTGGCTGAGGCCGTGCGCATCGAACCATTCCACCCAGCGGTTGATCTCGGTGAAAACCTGCACCCGCTCGGCCGGACTGAGCACCGCGTAAAGCCAGTCGTAGCCGAGCGCGAGCGCCGGCACGTAGGCGCGAATGCTCCAGCCAGAGTCAGTCGACTCGCGGCCGTGGCGAACCGGATCGGACATCTTCAGGAGGATTTCGCGGCCCTTCGCGGCGTAGTTGGCGGCACGCGTGGCATCGACCTGCTGCGCGACCTGAAAGCCGAGCGCCAGCTCCGCCATCGGTCGGAGATAGTCGTAATACTGGTAGCCGCCGTGGATGTAGCCGGAAGCCGGGCTCTCGTCGGGCCAACGCACGGGCATCGCCGCCCAGGAGTCGCAGGCATTGCGCAACGCGAGCCAGGCGGGATCGTTCGCACGGGCGCGGGCGACCAGTTGCTCGACGCGCGCCGGAGTGAGCCAGATGCGCGGGTGCTGACCGATCTCGCCGGGCGTGTAGAGCACGACGGTGGCCGTCATCGTCGTGGTGCCGACGGTGTTCTCGGCCGCGAGCGTGTAGACCGTGGTGGTGGTGGGCGCGACGGCGATGCTGTTGCCGGTGACTTCGCCCGGGCTCGCGCCGACATCGGCTGAGATCGTGAGCCGCGTCGCGCCGGAGACATTCCACGCCAGCGTCGAGCCGCCGCCCGAACCGATCTCGATGTAGGCCGGCGTCGCGGTGAACGACGAGATGACGGGCGCGGTCGGACCGGTCACAACAACCGGCAACTCGCGCGTGACCTCGCCGTGCAGGTTGCGGGCATGGAGCGTGTAGATCGTGTCCTCCGTCGGAGAAACCGTGACGCTGTTGCCGGTGACAACACCCGGGCTGGCGCCGACGTCGGCGGTGACGCGGAGTTCGGTGGCGCCGGTGACGTTCCAGTTCAGCGTGGTGCTGCCGCCGGTCGGGATCGTGCCGGGATTCGCGGTGAAGGCGGCGATCGTGGGCGGCGCGGGCGGCGTGACGTTAACCGTCACGTTGCGCGTCACTGGTCCGTAAATATTGGACGCGGTCAGGGTGTAAGTGGTGGTCTGCGTTGGGTTGACGGCGATGCTCGTGCCGGTGACCGCACCGATCTCGGGCGAAATCGAGAGCGTGTCGGCACCCGTGACGGCCCAGCTCAGCGTCGCCGAGTCGCCGCGCGCAATCGTAGACGGAGCCGCGACGAACGATTCGATGACGGGCACGGGCGGTGGCGGAGCGGCGTTGACCGTCACCTGCGTGACACTGCGGGTGATCAAGCCACCCGGGCTGGTCGCGATCATCGTGTAGAGCGTCGACGCGACGGGGGTCACCGCCACCGACCCGCGGGCGCCGGTCACGGTGCCGGGACTCTCGCCGCGTTCGGCCGTGATGACCAACGAGGCCGCGCCCTGCACATCCCAGTAGAGCGTGGTCGATTGACCGAAATCGACCACGTTGGGCCACGAAACGAACGAGCCGATCACTGGCGCCTGATCCGCAACTGCCACCGTGACGGTGATCGTGCGCGAGGCGACGACGCCGGAGTTGTTCGCGGCCGTGAGCGTGTAGGTGGTGGTGGCCTCAGGCGAAACGACGAACGAGGAGCCCGTGACGACGCCGGGGCTCGGTCCCACATCAGCGAGGAGCGACACCGTGGTCGCGCCCTCGACCGACCAAGCGAGCGTCGAACTCGCGCCGCGCACGATCGACGGCGGCGTGGCTGTAAAGGAGCTGATCGTCGGCGCCGGTTCGGGCGGCAGCACTTCAAGCGTGACGGTGCGCGTCACCGCGCCGCTGCCGTTCGTCGCGGTAAGTTGATAGGTGCGCGTCGCGGCCGGAGAGACCACGACACTGTTGCCGGTCACGGGGCCGACATCCGGCTGGATTTCGAGATTCGTCGCGCCGTCGACCGACCACGAGAGTGTCGCGGATTCGCCTGCGATGATCGAAGGCGGTGAAACCTGGAAAGCCTGGATGAAGGGCGGCGGACGCGGCGTGACTGTCACCGGCACGCTGCGTGTGACGGATCCAGAGCCGTTCGTCGCGGTGAGGACGTAGGTCGTGCTCGTCGTCGGTGAGACCGAAACGCTGTTGCCCGTCACCGCGCCGATGCCGGGCGAGATCGAGAGAGACGTCGCACCAGTCGCCTGCCAGCTCAAAACCGTGGAATCGCCCGCCACGATGCTTGGTGGACTCGCGGTGAACGACGCAATCACCGGTCGCGGGACGGCGGCAGTGACGGGCAGGGTGAGCGTTCGCGTGGTCGAGCCGGCGGAGTTGTAGGCCGTCAACGTGTAGGTCGTGGTCGCACGCGGGCGCACCGTGGTGCTGCGTGACGTGAAGCGACCGGGATCGCTGCCCACGTCGGCAGCGAGGTGATAATAGGTCGCGCCAGGCGCCGCCCACGAGAGCGTCGCCGCCTGGCCGGCGGTGACCGTGGCCGGGTTGGCGGTGAAGGAGGTGATCGCCGGCGGCACGACCACCGTGATCTTGCGGCTCTTGGCCATGAACCCGTTCGCGTTGCGCGCGGTCAACACGTAGGTCGTGGTGACTTCGGGTCGCACCACGATGCTCGTGCCGGTGACGACGCCGATGCCGGGCGAGAGCGAGACCTCTGTCGTGTTGTTGCTCACGGACCAGTTCAGCTCGACCGATTCCCCGCGATTGATCGTGCCGGAGCCGGACATGTTGAACGCCCAGATCGTGGGCGTGCCGGAGACGGCGCGAGCGTCGTGCGGCAGCAAGGCGGCGCAGAAGGAGAGAAACAGAAACGTCCAGCGAAGGACGGCGCGGAGAGCGGAGGAGTGCATCGGTCGTGTGGGTTGGATAAAGACGGCACGCCACAGGACGCCGCGACCCGACAGGGCGCAGACGAGACAGCGGCGTGGAGCGGACAGGCTCATCGCCGCAGAATACCGGCTGACCGCGCGCGCGGCTAATGCCGTGTTCTTTGAGGGGGCATGTCGTTTCGGCATCCCCGTCCGCAGCGAGGCGCACGCGGGCGAACATCGATCGCGCGCACGATCCGATGAGCACCCTGCCCTGCCGCGCGGCCTCAGGCGTCGGCCACGACGCGCTGCGCCTCCGCGCAAACCAGTTCGCCCAGCCGCCGCGCCGTCGCGGAGCTCTCCGCATACGCCACGTAGAGATTCAGCATCACGCCCGGCGGTTTCAGCTTCACGAACACAACGCCGGGATACGGCGCTTTCATCGCGAAGTTGCCGGCGATGCCGACGCCTTGTCGTTGGATGCCCGCGGTGATCGCTTCCGGAATCGTATTGCCGATGTAGGAAATCCGCGGCGTGAACCCCGCCGCGCGGCACGCCGCGATGAATGCGGCGTCGCGTCCCGGAGAGTTCTCCGGCGACAGCCCGATGATTTCCTCGTCGCGCAATTCCTCGAGCGCGATCGCGCGCTTCTTGGCGAGGCGATGATTGATCGGCACGAGCACCGCCGCGGGAAACTGACACGCGATCTCAAGCTTCACACCCGGGATGTGCGGATACTCACCGGGGCCGAGCACGGCGGCATCGAGCCGGCCCTCACGCAGCTCCACCACCAGCTGCGCGCAACTCATCTCCTGCACGGAGAATGTCGCCTCGGGGCAGAGCCGGCTGAACTTGTCCAGCGCGGGCGCGAGGATTTTTGCCCACGTGTCGATGGTCGCATAGTAACCGACACGCAGCGCCGCGGCCCCCTTCGCCGCATCGCCCTGCGCAGCGCGCACGGCATCTTCGACGGCCTCGAGCGCCTTGACGCCGCGCTCCTTCAGCGCCGCCCCGGCCGCGGTGAGGCGCAATCCACCCGGATGGCGGACAAAGAGCGCGTGCCCGACCGCATGCTCGAGCTCGCGGATTTGCCGGCTGAGCGCCGGCTGCGTGACGTGGAGCCGGCGCGCCGCCGCGGAGATGTTGAGCGTCTCGGCCGCCACGAGAAAAGTTTTGAGGTGTCGCAATTCCATGCCGAATCGCGCCGGGCGAGCAGGGGGTAGCAGCGGAGCGAGCCGGCCAAGAAGTCCCGTTCCGCCCCGTTGACAAGGAAATCGTGCGTCGCGCGCGAAACCGCGGGGGCGGTTTCATTCCAGAGAGGCGCAGCCAACCTAGCCGATCGGCCACCTCGCCTCAGACGATGCGATCGAGCAACGGCAGTCCGCTGATGAAGCGCTGCAGATTGCCCGTGAAATGGCGCACGAGGCTCTCGTCCTGCTCACGGTGCCCACCGGCGAGGTGCGGCGTGATGTGGCAATTCGGCGCCGCCCACAACGGATGTTCCGGCGGCAGCGGCTCGGGATCGAGCGCGTCGAGAAAGGCCCCGCGCAGCTGACCGCTGCGCAACGCGCCGAGCAAGGCGTCCTGATCGACCGTCGAGCCGCGCCCGATGTTGTAGAAATACGCCCCCCGCCGGATTTGCGCGAAGAACACCGCGTCGCAAAACCGCCGCGTGCTCGCCGCGTCAGGCAGGCAGTTCACCACGTGATCCGCGAGCGGCAACACTGTGGCGACCTCCGCATCGCGCACCATCTCGATGCCTTCATCGCCGCGCGGCGCCCGCCGGACACCGATTACCCGACAGCGAAACGGCGTCAGCAAGTCGCGCAATCGCTGGCCAATCGCGCCGTAGCCGAGGATGACGACCGTTTTGCCCTGCAGCGTTTCGATCGAGTAGCGGCCCTCGGTGTAGTTCCACTCGCGCGTGCCGAGTTTGTTGAGGATGTAGCGAGGCAACTCGCGCGTGAACGCCATCATCATCGCGAACGCATGCTCCGCGCACGGATCGGCGAAGACGCCCGACGCGTTCGTCACGATCGTGCCGCGCGTCCGCATCGCAGCGCGAAAATCGTCGCGATCGTAGCGCGTGTAGCCCGCCGTCGAGAGCGCGATCCAGCGCAGCTTCGGACAGCGCATCACCTCGTCGGGGTCCGGCTGTCCATAAGCGATGTCCGCCTCCGCCAGCGTCGAATCCGGTTCGCCCGGAGTGAGGACAGAGCGCGAAGATTTCGCGGATTGAATGACGCGACAGCCAAGACGCGACAGGCTGTCGTAAAATAGTTCACGTGCACCGGGACGGAGCTCGTGGTTGGCCCAAACCGTGAGACTCATTTCGGAAGAAAAAGGAGCGTCATGACGACGCGCGCTCCGCGCTGCCGCAAGCGCTAAGCGGGCCATAGGGATTTGGACCTAGGGCGGACTCGCCTTCGTCGCGGAAAATGCCATGTTCGTCGCGGCAGCTCCTCGGTGCCATCCCGCACGCCCGGGAGCGAAGCCCACCTCAACGCGCCGGGCTTTCTTTCGGTTCGCTCAATTCGAGCAACACTTGCTTCGCCGCCAGCAGTTCGTCGGTCGCGCGGAGCAGATCTTCCTCCGAGAGAGTCCCGCTGGCTTTGCGTGCCTTCACGCTGGCGAGTCGCTCTTCCTGCCAGCCCAAGATCAATTTCTGCTGCGCGATTTTCTCCGCGGGAGTCGGGGCCACGTCTCGCCGGAACGTTGCCAACGCCAGCCGCGCCGCGAACAGCGCGTTGTCGTCACGGACGCCCATGCGGTGTAGCTCCTCAGCGTATGTCACGAGGCGCACCAGCGTGGCATCGCGTTCGCGGATCAACGCCGCGAGTTCGGGAGAGCCGGCCTGCGCCACCACGGTCGCAGCCAGCAGCCCAACGATGAATGAAAGGGCGTAACGGGGTTTCACGTGGCGCAGTTCATCACACCGCCGCGGCGAAGCAACCCGGGGATTTAGAAGACTCCCGCCGGCACGAACCCAAACGCCCGACGCGACGGCCGAAAAAGAAAACGCCCGCGATTCGCATCGCGGGCGGAAGGCTGGGATGGTGGGCGCGGACTCCGTTCCGCGCCGCGGCGGCAAAGGGACTCGCCGCCCGACTGTCTGAGTGCCGGCGGCGTTACCAGATCTTCGCGCGCTGGTCGGGCGCGAGCCACATCGGATCGCCTTCCTTGATGCCGAAGGCGTCGTAGAACGGCTGGAAGTTGCGCAGCGGCGCGGAGGCGCGGATCTCGCCAGGCGAGTGCACGTCGGCTTGCAGGTAGAACTTCATGCGCTCGTCGCGCGTCTTCGTTTTCCAGACCTGCGCCCACGCGAGGAAGAAGCGCTGCTCGGGCGTGAAGCCGTCGATGAGCTTGCGCTCCTTGCCTTGCAGCGAGCGTTGCAGCGCTTCGTAGGCGATCGAGACACCGCCGAGGTCGGCGATGTTTTCACCGAGCGTGAGCTGGCCGTTGACCTTCAAACCGGGAAGCGGCTCGTAGGCGTTGTATTGGTCGACGAGCTTTTGCGCGCGGGCCTTGAATTCCTCCGCGTCCTTCGCGGTCCACCAGTCGCTGAGGTTGCCGTTGCCGGCGTAGAGGCGGCCCTGGTCGTCGAAACCGTGCGTGATCTCGTGGCCGATGACGGCGCAGATCGCACCGAAATTCACCGCGTCATCCATCTCGGCGTCGAAATACGGCGGCTGCAAAATGCCGGCGAGGAACACGAGCTGGTTCGCCGACGGCTGGTTGTAGGCATTGACCTGGTGCGGCGAGGCGAGGAACTCGTCGCGGTCGAACGGCTGGCCGAATTTCGCGAGCTGGCGCTTCGTCTCGAAGAACGACGCCGCGCTGACGTTCGCGTAGAAGCTGTCGCGCTTGATCTCGAGCGCGGAGTAATCGCGCCACTTCGGCGGCGCGCCGACGAGCACGCGGTAGTTGGCGAGTTTTTCGATCGCTTTGGTCTTCGTCTCCGGGGTCATCCACTCGAGGCCCTGGATGCGGTCGTGCAGCACTTCCTTCATCAGGTTGACCATCGCGTCGAGGCGGGCCTTCACGGCGGGCGGGAAATATTTCGCGATGTAGAGTTCGGAGACGGCGTAGCCGACGAGTCCGTCCATGCGACGCGCGACGCGCTGCCAGCGCGGCTCCGGTTGCGGCGTGCCGTTCAGCTCCTTGCTGAAGAAGCGGAAATTTTCCTCCTCAAACGGCGCGGCGAGGAAGTTGGCTGAGTCGCGGATCGCGTGGTAACGCAGGTAAGTCTTCCACTCGGCGAGGCGCGGCTCGAGCATCGTGCCGAGCGCGGCGAAGAACTTCGGCTGCATCACGATGATCTCCTGTTCGCTGTCGGGAATCATCGCCTGCTTCAGGTAGTGCTCGAGCGGGAAGCCCGGCATCGCCGCGGCGGCCTCGGCGCGCGTCATCTTGTTGTAGTTATCGAGCGGATTGCGCAGCTCCGTCGGCGCCTTCGAGACTTCGGCGAGCGCCTTTTCGAGCGCGAACACGGTGTCGGCGTCGGCCTTCGCGGCCTCCGGCGTGGCGCCGGCGAGTTCGAACATCTTCGCCACGTGCAGGACGAACGCGTCGCGGAACTTCGCATACTTATCGTCGAAGTAGTAATCGCGCGTCGGCAGGCTGAGCCCGCCCTGCGCGAGGTAGAAACGGATCTTCGAGTTGTCCTTCAGGTCGGCGTAGATGAACGTGCCGAAGAGAGGTCCGCCGACGTGCAGATGCGCGTCCGCGACGATCGCGACGAGATCATTGACCGTCTTGGCGCCGTTGATCTGGTCCAACGTGGGCTGCAGCGGCTGGAGGCCGGCTGCGTCGATCGCCGCGGTGTTCATCGCCGAGGCATAGAAATCGCCGACTTTCTGCGCAGAACTGCCCGGAGCGCCCGGATGCGCGGCCGCGTCTTCGAGGATGGTGCGGATGCGCGCCCAGTTGTTTTCGCCGAGCATGTCGCCCGAGCCCCAACGCGCCTTGTCGGCGGGGATCTCGGTGCGGGCGGCCCAGCCGCCGTTGGCGTATTTGGCGAAGTCGACGCCGGGCGCCACGGAGCGATCCATGTGCTCGACGGAGAATTTCAGGTCGGTGGCCTGCACGACGGCGGCCGTCGCGGCCAGCGGCAGGAGCAACGCCGCGCCGAGCGCGGCCCAAGTGAGACGGGGTTGGTTCATGTGAAGCCGTGAGCGTAGGACTACCGGGATGGGCGGCAATGTCGCTCTGACCAGCGGGCGAATCCCTGCGATGAACGCGTCAATCCCCACGGCAGACGGACGCGCCCCGCTTGCAACCAGGGCAACTGCTCAAATCAAGCCCGCCAGCACGCGATTCTTCGTCAGCGCAAACGCCGCGCGCACCGCCAGAAACTCCCGCGCGAGTTCGCGCGGCGAGCCGTTGCGCGGAAAACGCATTTCCAGAGTGGAGCCGTCGCACATCACTTCCGCCGCCACACCGTCGACCGACAGCACGCAATGCGCGCAATTCGACGGGTAATTCACCTGCAACGGCGCACCCGGCGGGAGCTCTTCCACCGCATCGATCACGGCGTCCACGCGCACGCCCTTGCCGAGGCCGAACACGATCGCGCCAAACGCCGCCGCAAAAATTTCGTCCAACGCGGGACGCTCCAACACGTCGGGCGAAGCGAGGCTGTGCAACGTGCGCGCGACGACGAACTCCGTCGGCTCACTCTCGGACAGCGCGTAATCGATCTCGAAAGCAAAATCCTTCGCCGTGAGCACCGCGTGCGGCGTCGCGACATCGAGCGATAGCTCCGCGCGTTTGTAGCCGAACGCCGTGCGCACGCGCTGAAACATCGCTTCACCTTCCTCCGCCAGCTCGCCCGCGCACAGTTTCGCGAGAAACGCCGACGTGGCCGCGTTCACCGCATCGGGCAGCGTGTGGTGCTGCTTGCGGAAGCCGCCGAGATTTTTCACCGCACCGCCGCTCCGGCCAACGAAGCTAATGCGCGAGACGGGCGACGCGGAGCTGGGTTTCGATTTCGACACGCGCGGAGTGAGGCAGCGCACGGGGGCCAAAGCAAGCAGGTGGACGTTGCTGCTTCGTCGATGCCGGATCTCCGGCGACGTCTCGTTGCAGTTCGCGTTGCCGGGCGGGGCGCGGACTCCGTTCCGCGTCGTGGGTTTTCGGCGGCGAAGAGACTCCCGCCCTACCCACGTCCCCCAAAAAGAGGCGGCGGTCCGTGAGGACCGCCGCCCGTTGCTTATACCCCTGTTGCTTGCAGAAAATCAGGCCGAGATCGGCGGAGGAACGCTGCCCGCGTTCGGCGCGGCCGGCGCGGGGGTCTTGTCGCCGCGGTTGAAGAGCTTCACCAAGCCGATCACGCAGAGCACCGGAATCCAGATCGGCGATAGCGCGACCGCGAAGGCGATGACCACCGCGACCAGCGCCGCGAGGAGCGAGAGCCCGACGGCGCCCAGCACGACCGCGGCGATCAGGCCGGCGAGCGCGGCGACGAAGAGGACCGGGCTGATCTTGATGGCGACGATGAGGAGGACCGCCGCGAGCAGGACTTTGAGGAAAGTATTCATGGTGGTTCAACAACACGGCGTGACCGCGAAAAGTTGCACGTCGGCGCACGTTTCGTCGCGCCAACGCCGGATTGCCCTCCTCAATGTCCGTGTCTTCCGTGTGTTCCGTGGGCAATCAATCCGCACCCGTCCCCGTCGTCTGCGCCGTCATCGAACGCGATGGCCTCATCCTGCTCGCCCAGCGCCCGCCGAATAAATTGCTCCCGCTGAAATGGGAATTCGCCGGCGGCAAGGTGGAGCCGGGCGAAGATCCCGCCGCCGCGATCGTCCGCGAAATCCGCGAGGAACTCGGCTGCACGGTCACGATCAGGCGCGCGCTACCGCCGTTCACCCACGACTACGGACGTGTTGTGATCGAGATGATCCCTTTCATTTGTGCGCTCGCCCCGGAGTCGCCAGCGCCGCATCCGCACGAGCACGTTGCGATCGCTTGGGCGAAGCTCGACGAACTCGTGACCTACGACCTCGCCGCCGCGGACTACCCGGTGATCGACGCCTACCGCGCATCGCGCTAGTCTCCTCGTCTCTCGCCTCTGTCTGGCCCGTGCGATTTGCCGTAATACGGCAAATTGTCGCCAACGGCCCTCCGGACAGACTCACCGCCTATCGCCCAGTTCGCGGAAGTTGCATTGCGCGCGCCGCGCCGCGTCATAACGTGGCGCCCTCCCCATGACTACCCCCGCCAAGAAGCCGTCGTTCCGTTGGGAAGATCCGTTCCTGCTCGAGGACCAACTCACCGAGGAAGAGCGCATGGTGCGCGACTCCGCGCGCGACTACTGCCAAGGGCAACTGATGCCCGGCATCCTCGAGGCGAACCGTCACGAGAAATTCGATCGCCGCATCATTAATGGCTTCGGCGAACTCGGCCTGCTCGGTGCGACGATCCAGGGCTACGACTGCGCCGGCGTCAGTTATGTTGCCTACGGCCTCATCGCGCGCGAGGTGGAGCGTGTCGACTCCGGCTATCGCTCCGTGATGAGTGTGCAGTCGTCGCTCGTGATGTTCCCCCTCCACGCCTACGGCAGCGAGGAACAGCGGCAGAAATTTCTCCCGCGCCTCGCGAAAGGCGAACTCGTCGGCTGCTTCGGTCTCACGGAGCCCGGCTCCGGCTCCGATCCTGCGAGCATGAGCACGCGCGCGCGACGGGCCGATGGCGGTTTCAAGCTCAGCGGCACGAAGACCTGGATCACCAACTCGCCGATCGCGGATGTGTTCGTCGTCTGGGCGAAGGATGACGACGGCGAGATCCGCGGCTTCATTCTCGAAAAGGGCATGGCCGGACTTTCCGCGCCGAAGATCGAGGGAAAATTCTCCCTCCGCGCCTCGCCCACCGGCATGATCGTGATGGAGGACGTGTCCGTCCCCGAAGCGAATCTCCTCCCGAACGTGAAGGGGCTGAAAGGTCCGCTCGGCTGTCTCACGAAGGCGCGCTACGGCATCGCGTGGGGCGCGCTTGGCGCCGCGGAGTTCTGCTGGCACGCCGCGCGGCAATACACGCTCGACCGCAAGCAATTCGGCCGCCCGCTCGCAGCGAATCAGCTGATTCAGCTCAAGCTCGCGAACATGCAGACGGAAATCGCGCTCGGCCTGCAAGCCGCGCTGCGCGTCGGCCGCCTGATGGACGAAGGCCGCGCCACGCCCGAGATGGTTTCACTCATCAAGCGCAACTCCTGCGGCAAAGCGCTCGAGATCGCCCGCCTCGCCCGCGACATGCACGGCGGCAACGGCATCGTGGACGAATACCACGTCATCCGCCACGTGATGAATCTGGAATCGGTGAACACCTACGAAGGCACGCACGACATCCACGCGCTCATCCTCGGCCGCGCCCAGACGGGCATTCAAGCGTTCGGGCCGGAGTAGGGCCGGTCTCCGACCGGCCCGGTTCGAGCTTTTGCGTTCATCACCGCCACGAGCGTGTGCCAATGGGGCCGGTCACAGACCGGCCCTACCTCACAGCACCTTCGCCTCGTCGTGCAGCTTCGCGATGAGTTCGTCGACGGTCTTGACCTTCACGCCGGCTTTGCGGCCGGCGGGTTTCTCGAGTTTCAAAACCTTCGTGCGACTCGCGGCGGCAACGCCGAGCGCGTCAGGCGTGGTTTCCTCGAGCGGCTTTTTCTTCGCCTTCATGATGCCGGGCAGCGACACGTAGCGCGGCTCGTTGAGACGAAGATCAGCCGTGAGCACCGCGGGCAGCGCGACGCTGAGCGTCTCGATGCCAGCATCGGTCTCGCGCGAGCAGCGCGCGCTGGCGCCGGAAAGCTCCAGCTTCGACATGAACGTCACCTGCCCGACTCCGAGCAGGGCCGCGAGCATCTGTCCGGTTTGGCTCGAGTCGTCGTCGATCGCCTGCTTGCCCATCAGCACGAGGCCCGGCGCCTCCTTCTTGTAGACGGCCGCGAGCACTTTCGCGACGGCGAGCGAGTCGAGCGGCGCGGCGTGCTTCACGAGGATCGCGCGGTCGGCGCCCATCGCGAGGCCGCTGCGCAATTGCTCGGCGCACTCGTCGCCACCGATCGTGACAACGACGACCTCGGTCGCGGCGCCCTTCTCCTTCAGGCGGAGCGCTTCCTCGAGTGCGATGGCGTCGAAAGGATTCACGGCGAACTTCACGCCGTCGGTCTCGACGCCGGAGCCGTCGGCCAGGACACGGATTTTTGTATCGGGATCGGGAACGCGTTTGAGCGGGACGAGGATTTTCATGAAGGGAGGACGGTTGCGTGGTAGCGGTTCCGAGCGCAGCGAGATGCCGCCATTCGTCAGAATTTCGCCGCTGCGCGCCCGAGCGAAAGCCTCACGGCTTCCGCTACGACGGCATGACAGCGACGAGACGAGGATTTCATTTGGCGGCGATAAGCGCCGGGTAGCTGCCGACAGTCTGCAACCGCGCGGCGATGCGGCGGCGCATGGCCACGGTGTCGAGCGGCGTCCAGCGAAGCATCTTGCGCGCGAGGCCGAGCTGCAGCTTCAGCTCGTCGCCGCTGGCCATGTGCGCGATGGCATCGCGCGCGCGGCTTTCCATGCGAGCGACGGAATCGTTGACCCACGTGAGTGCGAGGTCGGCGTGCACCGCCGCCGCGGCGCCGCCGCGCACGCGGGCCTTGAGCGCGCGCAGCACGGCGCTTTCGCCGAGGAAGAGGTCGATGCAGATGTCGCTGAGCACGGCGAGGACTTCCTGCTCGTGAATAATCTTGTCGCCGAACTTCTGGTGCGCGCCGCCGAAGAGCAGCAGCACGGCCTTCTTCGCGCGCCCGAGGAGGAATTGCGCCGTGGCGAGATCGTCGCCGGCTTTTTCGGACGGCGGCTCCTTCTGCGCCTCGGCAAACGCCGCCATCGCGGCGGCCATCAGACCGAGCCGGCCTTTTTGCGCGCGGCGCAGGAGCGTCGTCGGGATGAAGAGGCGGTTAATCTCGTTCGTGCCCTCGAAAATGCGATTGATGCGCGCGTCACGCGTGGCGCGCGCCGGCGAAAACTCCTCAGTGAAACCGTAGCCGCCGTGGATCTGCAGCGCTTCGTCGGCCACGAAGGTCAGGATCTCCGAACCGGCGACCTTCACCGCCGAACATTCCAGCGCGAACTCCTCGATGGCGCGGAAGTAGCCAGGCTTGATCGTGGTAACGAGTTCGCCGGTGGCCTTCACGTCGTCCATTTGTTTCGCGGTGCGGTAGAGCGCGGACTCGATGGCGTAGATGCGCGCGGCCATCTCGCCGAGCTTGTGCTGGATCATGCCGAACGACGCGATCGGCTTGCCGAACTGCTGGCGCTCGCCCGCGTATTTCACGGCGACGCGGAGCATGTCCTTCGCGCCGCCCATCGTGCCGGCACCGAGGCTGAAGCGGCCGAGATTGAGAATGTTGAACGCGATGTAGGCGCCCTTGCCGACTTCGCCGAGGACGTTTTCCACCGGCACCGGTGTGTCTTCGAGAATGACGCGGCGCGTCGACGAGGTTTTCAGGCCGAGTTTGAGTTCCTCGCGACCGGTGGAGACGCCGGGAAAGGTCTTCTCGACGATGAACGCGGTCACGTGCTCGCCGTCGACTTTCGCGAAGATGACGAACACGTCGGCCCACGCAGCGTTCGTGATCCACATTTTCGCGCCGTTGAGGATGTAGTGTTTTTTGTCGGGCGAGAGCACGGCCTTCGTCTTCATGCCGAGCGCGTCGGAGCCGGAGCCAGCCTCGCTCAGGCAATACGCCGCCATCCACTCGCCGGTCGCGAGCTTCGGGAGGTATTTCGCTTTCTGCTCCGGCGTGCCGAAGAACGTGATCGGACCCGTGCCGATGCCGCTGTGCGCGCCGCACGTGATGCCGAAGCCGGCGAGCCGGCTCAGTTGCTCGGCGACGCCGATCGCCGCGACTTTGCCGAGGCCGAGGCCGCCATGTTCCTCGGGGACTTCGAGCGAGAGCAGGCCGAGTTCACAGGCCTGGCTGAAAACCTTGCGCGCGAGACCCTCCTCGCGGTGCTCAAGCGCTTCGAGGTGTGGAAGGACGTCCTTGTCCATGAACTTCTCGGCGGTCGCGGCCATTTCGCGTTCGTCGCCGCCGAGGTCTTCTGGCGTGAAGACGAGTTCGGGCTTGGTGTCGGTGAAGAGGAAGTTGCCACCGGTGAGGTGGGCGGGGAGTTCTTTGTCGGCCATGGGGACTGGGGGGGTTGAAAGTAGGGCCGGCTTCAGCCGGCCTGGTTGAAGGTGGCTCGCGAAATAAAACTGCGAACGTGAGCCGAGCTGGGCCGGCTGAAGCCGGCCCTACGCCGAAGGGCTGCGATGCTGGAGCGACGCGCGATCATGTTGCGGGCGCCGCAGACACGGCCGGCGGCGGATTGAGGCCGAGGCGCTCGACGAGCAGCTCGGCGATGTCGAGGACGCGCGCCTCCGCGCCGTTCGCGGCGACGCCGTCGGACATCATCGTCAGGCAAAACGGGCAACCGGTCGCGACCGTCTTCGCGCCGGTCGCAAGCGCCTCGCCCGCGCGCTGCGTGGAGACGCGCTGCTTCGGGTCCTCTTCCATCCACATGCGGCCGCCGCCGGCGCCGCAACAGGACGTGTTGGTGCGGTTGCGCTTCATCTCACAGAGCGAGCGGCCGCCGATCGCCGTCGCGAGCACCTCGCGCGGGGCTTCGTGGATGCCGTTCACGCGCGCGAGGTAGCACGGGTCGTGGTAAGTCACGTCGCCCGCGGCGGCACCGCTGGCGTTCGCGTCGGCGCCCGCGGCAGGCGGCAATTTTCCGGCGCGGATCAGCTCGGCGAGCAGCTGCGAGTGATGGACGACTTCGTAGTGACCGCCGAATTGCGAATAGTCTTTCAGCAACGCGTTCACGCAATGCGGGCAGTGCGCCACGATGCGCTTCACGTTGTATTTGTTCAGCGTCTCGATGTTGGCGGTCGCGAGTTCCTGGAAGAGAAACTCGTCGCCGAGGCGCCGCGCGGAATCGCCGGTGCACTTTTCCTCCTTGCCGAGGATCGCGAAGTTTACGCCCGCGTGCCGCAGCAGCCGCACCATCGCACGTGCGATGCGTTGCGCGCGGCGGTCGTAGGAAGCGGCGCAGCCGACCCAGTAAAGAATCTCGAAGGACGGATTCTCCTTCACGGTCGGAGCGGCGGGAAGTTCGGCGGGCGAGGTCATTGGAGAATCATCGAGCCTTCCATGAAAGCGACGATGCCCTTCGGGGTAGGGCCGGTTTTCAACCGGCCCAAACGCGCCTGATGCTCCTTGGGCCAGTCAGAGACTGGCGCTACTTTCGGTTCGTGGCTTCGAACTAAAATGCTCATGATTTCGGCGTGAGGGCGTCGGTCCAGTTCGTGCGCTCGGCGGCGGGGAGGCCCCAGGGGTTCGCGTTCGATTGCATGCGGCGCAGCGCGGTTGCGGCCGTTCCGCTGAGCGCGCCTTCGGCGACGAGGTGGCGGCGCAGCGTGAGGATGAACGTGAGCTGGTCGATGCGCACGGGGCAGGTATTCACGCACGCATTGCAGGCCGTGCAGCTCCAGAGCGTCTCCGGCGCAATCGTGACGCCGTGCAGCGGCGGGACATCGGTTTCCTTGCCGGCAGCGAGCGCGGCGGCGGTTTTCTCCATCGCACCCTTCAAGTCCTGCACGACGCGCTTGGGCGAGAGCGGCTTGGCGGTGGCGAACGCCGGACAAGCCTCCTCGCAGCGGCCGCACTCCATGCAGGCATCGAGGCTGAGGAGTTGTTGTTGCGAAAAATGCCGGATGTCGGCCGGGCCAACGCGGCCGGTCGCCTCGACTTCCTCCATCGTGACCGGCGGCATCACGCCGAGCACGTTTTTCGCGAGGAAGATGTTCATCGGCCCCGCGATGAAATGGAACAGCCGCGTGAACGGAATCGAGGCGATGAAACCGAAGACGAGGAACGAGTGAATCCACCAGACGAGGAAGTGCGACTGCCGCGCCTCCGCCTCGCTGAGATTCAGCCAATGCGCGAGCCACAGCCCGACCGGCGAGCAATGCGCGCCGATGCCGGTCGGCTGTTGCCAGAGGATGCGGAGTGCTTCGACGAGGTAGCCCGTCACGCCCATCGCGAGGAAGCCGAGGAGCACATACCAATCCGTCGCGCGGTGCCCGAGCGACGGCGGCTTCACCAAGCGGCGTCCGAGGAAGAACAGCGCGCCGAGGAGAAACAGGAGGCCGAGCACATCGAGCGTGAACTCGTAGACGATGTAGTAGGTGCCTTGGTGAAACTTCAGGCCCTCGTAGAGGTGCGAGAGAATGTTGTCCGCCTCGAGCAGCACGGTGCCGACGAACAGCGTCATGAAGCCGACATACATGCTGACGTGCGCGAACGTGCCGATGCCGTGACCGAACACGCGCTTCTGCGCGCCGGCGTCGACGGCCACGCGCTGGGCGCCGCCGCGGGTTTTTTGCCAGACGGCCGCGAGACTGCCGGTGATGAGATCGCGCGCGTTGATCGACGTGCCGAGCCGCCAGAGTTTCCAGCGCCGATAAACGCCCCACGCGAACACGGCCATCGACGCCGCGGCGAGCGCGTAGAACGCCAGCTGCGACGACAACGGTATGTTGCCGAAGGTCTCGCGAGTGGGAGTCATGCAGTGAATTTCAAGAACGTAGCGGAAGCCGTAAGGCTTTCGCCAATAACGCCGCGATTCGGCGAAACGCTCACGCGTTCCGCTACGACAGGGACGAAAACTTTTCCGGGGGCGATCACTTCGCTCACTTCTTCAGCTTCTGGATCAGTTCCGGGACGACTTCGTAGACGTCGGCGACGAGGCCGTAGTCGGCGACCTCGAAGATCGGCGCCTCGGCGTCCTTGTTGATCGCGGCGATGATCTTCGTGTCCTTCATGCCGGCCATGTGCTGGATCGCGCCGGAGATACCGACGGCCACGTAGAGTTCGGGCGCCACGATCTTGCCGGTCTGGCCGATTTGCAGCGAATTCGGCGTGATGCCCGCGTCAACGAGCGCACGCGACGAGCCGACCGCCGCGCCGAGCGTGTCAGCCAGGCCGCCGACGAGGCGCTCGAAATCCTCGGCATTCTTCAACGCGCGTCCGCCAGATACGATGATGCGCGCCTCGGTGGCGTCGGGTCGCGCGCTCTTTTTCACCTCGCGATTCTCGAAGGTGGCGAAACGCGGGAGCTTCGCGGTGTCGACCGCGACGCTTTCGACCGGCGATTGCGCATCCGTCGGCGCGGCGGCGGCGAACGCCGCGCTGCGCACGGTGGCGAATTGCAAGTCGCCTTCGAGTTGCACGGTCGCGATGACGTTGCCCGCGAACATCACACGGCGGAACGTCAGCGCGCCGGCCGCGCCGTCGAGACCGATGACGTCGCTGACCATCGCGGCATCGACGAGTGCCGCGGCGCGCGGGAGAACGTCCTTCGCGAATGTCGAGACGGCGGCGATGACGAGCTTCGCGCCGCGCGCGCGCACGACGTCGGCAATGACGGCGGCGTAGCGATCGGCGAGCGGTTGCGCGAGATCAGTGTGATCGGCGACGAGGACAGCGGCCGCACCGGCGCGGCGCAGCGCCTCGGCGGTGGCGCCGATGCCGGAGCCGAGGAGGAGGATATCGAAGGGCGCGCCGGCTTTTTGCGCGGCGGCGGCGGCCGCGAGGCTCGCGGTCTTCAGAGTGCCCTGATCGTGTTCAGCAATGACGAGGGTGTGAGACATCGTGGAAGAAGTCAGCGGGAGGGGTAGAAGCGGGCCTGCGATTGGGCCATGGAACGCAGCTGCGCGCACGGCTCAAAATACGGCGCCACGTCCGTTTGAAGTTTCTGTAGGGCGGCTACAACGTCCGCTACTCCGCGCGCGTCGGCATAGCGCAACGGGCCGCCGCGGAACGGCGCCCAGCCCGTGCCGAAGATCATGCCGAAATCGACGTCCTCGGGCGCGGACACGACGCCTTCCTCGAGACAACGCGCGGCTTCGTTGACCATCACGAGCACCATGCGGTCGCGGAGCGTCGCGTCGTCTTGCGCGCGGCCTTTGCCGTTCGTCTGGAGAAACGCGAGCTGGCCGTTGGGCGATTCCTTCGCGCCCTTCTTGTCCTTCGGGAAAACGTAGAAGCCGGTGCCGGATTTTTTGCCGAGCCAGCCTTTCTCGATCATCTTCGCGAGCGTGTCGTTGATCGGCACGGGCTTCGCGAGACGGTTTTGGAGATCGACGGCGACGTGTTGCGCGACATCGAGGCCGACTTCGTCGGTGAGGCGCAGCGGCCCCATCGGCATGCCGAAATCGAGCATGATGCGGTCGAGGCGCGTGGCATCGACGCCCTCGTTGAACAGCCGCACCGACTCGACCATGTAGGGCAGCAGGATGCGGTTCACGAGGAAGCCGGGGCTGTCCTTCACGAGCACGGGCAGCTTGCCGATCGCCTTCACGAACGTCAGCGCGGTGTCGAGCGCGGCGGCCGACGTGCGCGGGCCGCGGACGATTTCGACCAGCTGCATCCGATGCACCGGGTTGAAGAAATGGATGCCGACGACGCGCGTCGGATCGGCGAGCCCGCCGGCGATCGCGTCGATCGAGAGCGCCGAAGTGTTGGTCGCGAGGATCGTTTGTGCGCCGACGCGTTGTTCGAGTTGCTGAAAAATCTTCTGCTTCAGCTCGAGCTTCTCGACGGCGGCCTCAATCACGAGGTCGACACTCGCAAGCGGCACGTCGGTCGCAACCGGCGTGATGCGGTCGAGCGCGGCGGTGGCTTCGGCTTGCGTGAGCTTCTTTTTCTTCACGCCGTCCTGGTAGATTTTTTCCGCGGTCTTAAGGCCCTTCGCGAGCGCGTCGGGCGCGACGTCTTTGAGAATCGTCGGGTAACCGCGCGAGCTGGTCCATTGCGCGATGCCGGCGCCCATGACGCCCGCGCCGATCACGGCGACGCGTTTCACCGGACGCGCGGCGCCATCGGCATCGGTCGCTTTCAATTTCTTCGCCCGCTCCTGCAGGTGGAAGATGCTCATCAGACTGTGGCACTCGCTCGTCTGCACGAGGCTGAGGAACGCGGCCTTCTCGATCGCGAGTCCGGTCTCGGGCGGCTGACCGAGCGCGCCGACAGCGGCGTCGATCGCTTTCAGCGGTGCCGGATAATGACCGCGCGTCTTCGCTAGGACGTCGGCGCGTGCCTTGCGCACGACGAGCGGGCGCAGCAGCGCGGAATTCATCACGCCGCGCGGCGAGGGCGTCGGGCGTTTGCCCTTGGCGAGTTGCTGGCGCGCGGCGGCGACGAGGTATTCGGGGTGCGCGACGTCGTCGACCATGCCGACTTTGAGCGCTTGCTGCGCCACAAGTTGCTTGCCCGTGAGAATGATGCCGAGCGCCTGGGGCAGGCCGATGAGCCGCGGCAAACGCACGGAGCCACCCCACGCGGGCAGGATACCGAGTTGCGTTTCTGGCAGGCCGATTTTCGTGGATTTGTCTGTGGACCCGACGCGCCAATCGCACGCGAGTGCGAGTTCGCAGCCGCCGCCGAGGCAGACGCCGTTGATCGCGGCGACGGACGGAACGCGCAGCGCCTCGAGCCGGCGGAAAACGCGGTGACCGAGATCGACGATGTCGCCGAGTTGGGCCGTGGTGGCGCCGGAGAAGGCGTTGAGATCGGCGCCGGCGACGAAGATCTTCGGCTTCGCGCTGACGAGCACGACGCCCTTGAGGTCGCTGCGCTTCTCGAGCGTGGCGAGGTGCGTGTCGAGTTCGTGCAGCGTGGCGACGTCGAAGACGTTGGCGGTGGAGCCGGGTCGGTCGAACGTGAGTGTCGCGATGTGCTCGCGATCGAGCGTCAGCTGGATGTTGCCGGTGTGAGCCGGCGTGTCGGGTGCG
The DNA here is from genome assembly GCA_023432225.1 of Verrucomicrobiota bacterium. Classification (GTDB taxonomy): domain Bacteria; phylum Verrucomicrobiota; class Verrucomicrobiia; order Opitutales; family Opitutaceae; genus Didemnitutus. Next base: position 96,499 of record JAEYUW010000036.1, on the reverse strand, counting down.
GCGGGAGAAAGGGCGGAAGCGGAGTTCATGAGTGCTCGATCAAACGAACGACGGAGTAGCGGAACGCGTGAGCGTTTCGTGGATCAGGGCGGGCGAAATTCTCACGAATTCCACTACGGCGAAGGACGCGATCATAGGGCCTCCACCCAGAGCGCGCCGCCCTGGCCGCCGCCGACGCAGAGTGAGACGAGGGCGCGTTTGGCGTTGCGGCGTTTGAGTTCCTTGAGCGCGGTGAGCGCGAGGCGGGCGCCGGAAGCGCCGACCGGGTGACCGAGGGCGATGGCGCCGCCGTTGACGTTAAGTTTTTCCGGCGGGATGACGCCGAGTGCGCGATCGCGGCCGAGATGTTTGCGCGCGTAGTCGTCGGAGGCTGCGGCGGCGCAACAGCCCATCACTTGGGCGGCGAAGGCTTCGTTGATTTCAAATAGATCGGCGTCGGCGAGCGTGAGACCGGTGAGTTTTTCGGCCTTGGCCATCGCGTAAACGGGGCCGAGTCCCATGCGCGCGGGCTCGCAGCCGGCGTAGGCGAAGCCGGTGAGCTGGCCCAACGGCGCGAGGCCGAGGCGCTTCACGCCGGCTTCGGTGGCCACGAGGAGGGCCGCGGCGCCGTCGGTGATTTGCGAGGCGTTGCCGGCGGTGACGGTGCCGCCGCGTTTTTCGAAGACGGCTTTCAATTTGCCGAGCGCCTCCGTGGTCTGGCCCTCGCGGATACCGTTGTCGGCCTCGACCGCGGCGGCCTCGCGGCCTTTGCGCGGATAGACGGGCGTGATCTCGTCCTTGAACTTCGCGCGGGCCGCTTCGGCTTTGCGGTGCGAGTGCATCGCAAACTCGTCCTGCATCGCGCGCGTGAGCCCGAAGTCGCGCGCGAGCAACTCCGCGGTCTGGCCCATGCCGAGGCCGCAGACCGGATCGGTGAGACCGAGCATGAGCGCGATTTTCGGGGCGAAGAGGTCCTTCGGGCGAAACGCGGCGAACGCGCCCAGTTTTTGCCCGAGCGACTTCGCTTTGCCGAGCGCGGCGAATTTCTTCACGGCGCCCTCGTTGTAGATGAGCGGGTAATTCGTCATGCTCTCGGCGCCGCCGACGAGGAAAATGTCGCCGCGCCCGGCGGCGGCTTTGTCGGCGGCCTGTGTGATCGCCTCGAAGCCCGACGCGCAGTTGCGCGAGACGGTGATGGCCGGCACGGCTTCGGGAATGCCTGCGCGCAGGGCGATGACGCGGGCGACGTTGGCGGCGTCGACGGGGTTGCCGACGCAGCCGAAGACGACTTCGTCGATCAGCGCCGGGTCGAAGCCGGTGCGGGCGAGCAGCGCGGCGGTGGCGGTGCGGCCGAGTTCGGCGGCGTCACAGGCGGCGAGCGTCGTGCCCATCTTGGCGAACGGCGTCCGCACGCCATCGACGATGTAGAGGGGTTCTTTCATGGGGAAACGAGAGCGGCGAGCGCGGGGAGTGTTACGAACGCGACAAACGGCGCGAGCGAGCGGGGTAGGGCCAGTCTGTAACTGGCCCCGTTGAACGGGCGTTGCGCCTGGGCCGGTCGAAGACCGGCCCTACTGTTTCGGATCACGCTCATGATTTCACGGCCTCCGGCTTCGCCGCGGACGCGACCGGCGGCGGGCGGTGCGGCGCGGCGGTGGCCTTGGGGCGATTGTCGATGACCTTCTGTTCCTTCAGCGCGACGCCGACTTTCTGCAGGGTGCGCATTTCCTCGGCGGTGTGGAAAAGGATCTTGTTGGGCCGGACCTCGAAGTGCGAATGCAGCATGTTGCTGATCTGCGTGCGCAACGTCTCCTCGGGCAGGTCGCTGGCGCGCGTGACGTGCAGGTGAATCTCGTCGAGGTCGAGCGGGTCGTCGTTGGCTTTGCGCATCTCGATTTGCCAGGAGCCGATCGTGCGCAGGTCGTCGAGCGCGTGCTCGAGTTCGTTGAAGTCGATGATCGTGCCCTTGATTTTCTGAAAGCGCATCGCGCGGAAATCCGAGACGCGCGAGATGCGGCCAATGAGACGCGGCATGCGTTTGCCGCAATAGGGGCACGCGTCGTAGGTGAGGCCGTGCTCGATGTGGTCGCCGGTGCGGTAGCGGAGCACGACGGTGCCGCGTTGCTCGAGCGGCGTGTAGACGATCTCGCCGCCGGTGCCGTCGGGGACGGTTTTGCCGGTTTCGGGATCGATGACTTCGAAGATGCCGAGGTCGGGGAACAGGTGGTAGCCCGACGGCGTGTGGCCGGGCGGGAACGGGCACTCGGCCCACGCGAGCTTGGCCTCGGTGAAGCCGTAGGTGGCGACGACCTGGACGCCGGGCGAGCCGACTTGCGCGGCGAGTTCGGCGAGTTTGCGGCGCGTGCCGTCGGCCACTTTTTCGCCGCCGAGGAGGATGCACTTGATGCCTTCGAGGCGCAGGCCTTCGTTCACGGCTTCACTGAGCACGTGGTAGACGAAGGTCGGCATGCCGGTAACGACGGTCGGACGGATTTTCTGCATCGCGCGGAGATTGCCTTCCGTGCCCATCACTTTTCCGCCGCCGGTGGAGAGACAGAAAATGTTCCGGTCGATGCCGGCGTAGAACATATACCAAAACGCCAGGTGCGGCGCGAAGGGGAACATGTTCAGCATGCGATCGTCGCGGGTGCGGCCGCCAAGTTCGGTGATGCGACCGCTGCCGATGCCGAGGTGACGGATATCGTGCTGCGTGTAGAGGAACGCCACCGACTCCGTCGAGCGGCCGGTCGTGGCCGTCATGAACGTCGGGCGCCACTCGCGATCGAGCTCCTCCTTCACGCGCGCCGAGCCACGCATCAGCGCGCGCAGGATCGTGGACGGGCGCTTGCGTAGGACGGCCGGGTCGGGCTTGAGCACGAACTCGAGCGCGCGGCGCGGGTTGTCGGGCGTCGGAAGCAGGTCTTCCTTGGTTGTGAACGGCAGCTTGCCAAGGTCGTCGATGGACCGGATGTCGTCTGCCTTCAGGCCCGCTTCGGCGAAGATACGCTCATAGTGGCTTGAGAACGGCAGGACGCAGTCGCGCAGGTAACGGTGGAGTTTCTGGCCTTGGAGCGCGCGCGTGCGTTCGCGGTCCAGGCTGTGCCAGTGCGTGGTCAGGTGTGTGGGGGACATAGCGGAACGGCGCCGAAGCGCGCGTCAGGGGTAATTCGCAAGCGCACCTTGTGTAGCCGTTTATCGTGTGCAAGCGAAAATTCGCCATTGACGAAAACATTTCCGCCGGTTCGCTCCAAGCGGAATTAACCCAACCGCTCTGTGAAACCGACGTATGGCTGAATCCTGGAAAATGAAACTGCTGCGGTGGCGCTTTAACCGCTACCCCGCCTACCGGCAGTCAGGCGCGCGGGTGGTGAGCATCGCGGAAGACTTTCGGGAAATCACCGTCCGGTTGCCGCTGAACCGCAGCACCCGGAATCTCCACGGCACGCTCTACGGTGGGGCGATGTATGCTGCGGTTGATCCGCTGCACGCCGTCATCGTCGCCGCGAATCTCGGGCCGGATTACCACGTGTGGATGAAGTCCGCACAGATCGACTTCAAGCGCCCCGGCCGCAGCGATCTCTTCGCCCACGCGCGCGTCAGCAAACACGAGCTCGAGGAGATCCGCGAAGCGCTCAAACACACGCACAAGCTCGACCGCGTCTTCACCCTCAATCTCACCGACAAGTCCGGCGAGGTCTCCGCGCACTTCACTTTCACCGTGCACATCAAACGCCGCGGCGCCCACGAGGCGCCGATGGAAGAACTCGTCTTCACCCGATGACCGCTCCCCTGCCCCTCGCCGATCACGTCGTCTTCATCACCGGCGCCAGCCGCGGCATCGGCCGCGCCATCGCACTCGCCGCCGCGCAAGCCGGCGCGCACATCGTCGTGGCCGCCAAGACCACCGAGCCGCACCCGAAACTCCCCGGCACGATCCACACCGTCGCCGACGAAGTGCGCGCGCTCGGCCGCGAAGCGCTGCCGCTGCAACTCGACGTGCGCGACGAGATCGCCGTGCAGGACGCGTTCGCCGCGGTGGAGAAAAAATTCGGCCGCCTCGACGCGCTCGTGAACAACGCCGGCGCCATCTCGCTCACCAACGTCGAGAACACGCCCGTGAAACGCTTCGACCTCATGCAGCAGGTGAACGCGCGCGCTCTCTTCGTGTGTGCGAAGAATGCCCTGCCGCTCCTCCGCGCCGGCGCTGCCGCCGCCGGCAGTGCGCACATCGTGAGCCTCTCGCCGCCGCTGAACCTCAACGATCGCTGGCTCACGCCGCACGCGCCCTACACACTCTCGAAATACGGGATGACACTGCTCGCGCTCGGCATGGCGGGCGAATTCGGGCGCGATCGCATTTCCGTCACGACGCTCTGGCCGCGCACGACGATCGCGACCGCCGCGATCGAGTTCGCCGTCGGCGCCGAACTCATGAAATTTTCCCGCACCGCCGACATCATGGCCGACGCCGCGCTCGCGATCCTCGCCACCCGCGACGGATCGCTCAACGGCCGCTGCCTGCTCGACGAAGACCTCCTGCGCGAGCGCGGCGCGACCGATTTCGCCCGCTACGCCGCCGACCCGGCCAACGCCGACCGGCTTTATCCCGACCTGTTTCTCGACTCCTGACCGCCCGCGCCAATTTGCCGTATTACGGCAAATTGGCCGTCCGCCACCTCCGTCACTTTTCCTCTCATGCGTCCCCTCGCCGATTCCTCCGCTTCCTCATCCGCTTCGCCGGCCAAGTCGCCGCACAGCGAGCAGAACCTGCGCTTCATCCTCGGTCTCAAGCTCAGCCAGCTCCGCAAACAAAAAGGCCTTCCGCTCAAGGACGTCGCGGGCCGCGCCGACCTCGCGATCTCCTATCTCAACGAAATCGAAAAGGGCAAAAAATACCCGAAGCCCGAGAAGATCCTCGCCCTCGCGAAGGCACTCGGCACGACCTACGATGAACTCGTCTCGCTCCAGCTCGGCGAGAAGCTCCATCCGCTCTCGGGCGTGCTGAAATCCGGCGTGCTCGAGGAAATCCCGCTCGAAGTCTTCGGCCTCACACCGACCGGCCTGCTGGAGATGATGTCCGCCTCGCCGGAGAAAATCAGCGCGCTCTTCGACACGTTCGTGAAGATCGCGCACCGCTTCGACGTGACGATCGAGCATCTGCTGCTCGCCGCGATGCGCTCCTACGTCGAGCAGAACCAGAATTATTTCGAGGACATCGAGCTCGCGGCGGAAAAATTCCGCAAGGAAAACGAGTGGGCCCGCACGCAGACGCCTGATCTCGCAAAACTGCGCGAGCACCTCACGACGCGCCACGGCTACACCATCGACGACTCTTCGCTTCAGAACCGCACCGATCTCCAGGAGATGCGTGCGGTCACCTTCGGCGGTGAGTCGGCGCAGCCGCGCATGTTTCTCAATTCGCGCCTCTCGCTCTGGCAGCAGGCCTTTCTGCTCGCGCGCGAGATCGGCTATCGCGAGCTCGGGCTCGTCGAGCCGGTGACGACTTCGCCAATCGTGAAGGTCGCGTCGTTCGAACAACTGCTGAATAATTTCCGCGCCTCCTACTTCGCCGGCGCGATGCTCCTCGACCGGCATCTGCTCGTCTCGGATCTGCGGCAGTTCTTCGCCCGCACGCAATGGGACGGCAACATGCTCGTCGCGATCAACCGGCGCTATCAGGCGACGCCGGAGATGTTTTTCCACCGGCTCTCGCAGATCGTGCCGCGCTTCTTCGGCCTCGAGCAGATGTATTTCGTGCGCTTCGACCACCACCGGGGCACGACCGACGTGCGCATCGGCAAGGAGCTGCACTACCAGCGCATGCACGGCACGCACAGCGTCGGCGTCAACGAGCACTACTGTCGCCGCTGGATGTCGCTGCGCTCGCTCCAGGAGCTCGACGCCCGCCGCGCGCGCGAGGGCTCCGGCCTGATCGTGGCAGGCGCCCAACGCTCCCGCTTCTACGCGAGCAACGACGAGTATTTCTCGATCTCGCTCGCCCACCCGCGCTCCGCGAATCCCGAGATGAACTCCTGCGTGACGCTCGGATTCCTGATGAACGACACGTTCAAGAAGTCGGTCAACTTCTGGAACGACCCGTCGCTCCCGAACGCGCTCGTCGCGGACACATGCGAGCGCTGCGGCATCGCCGATTGCGAATCGCGTGCCGTGCCCGCGGTCATTCGGCAGCGCGAGGATCGTCGGTCGCGGCAACTCGCCGCGCTGGCGCAGTTGCAGGTGGAACGGTGAGAGGGTCCGAAGTAGCGCCGGCTTCCGGCCGGCTGGAAGCCCGAGGCCGGCTGCCAGCCGGCGCTACTCCGAGCTGTCGCCCGCGGCGATTGCAGGAGCGGCTCTACGCCGCGACGCGATCAGCAGGGTAGCTGGCGCGCTTGCGCGCCACTCTCGTCCGCGCGGGATTGTTCGCCCGAGTTGCGCGCGAGCGCGCCACCTACTTCACGGTGAATCGCGCCGACGAGTCAGGGGATTCGCCGCAGCGATCGACCGGATTCGTGGCGCGTCGGCGCGGCACTGGGCAGCGATGACTTGGCCGCAGCCGCCTTCTTCGGCGTAAAGAAGGCCTGCACGGCGAAAATCATCGGAATGTCGTCCTGGCTGCGCGAAATCTTCGCTGCGCAGCCGAGGAAACTCAGCTTCGCATTCATGATGTTCTCGCGATGCCCCGGCGAGTTCATCCAGGCCTGCACGATGGCTTGGGCGAAACTCGCGTAGGTGTGCGTGCGCACCGGCTGTCCGTCGCGTGCATCACGCAGCGTGCGATCGTTCTTGAGATAGTAGATGCTGACGCCGGAAGGCACGTCGTAGATGGATATCTGCGCGATGTTCTCGGCGACCAGTTCGGGGTCCAGACCCGCGAACTTCACGCGATCGAGCGGCGTCGCGATGAGCGGAAACGGATTGGTGTGACTCGGCGGCCGAAAGACCGCGCCCATCCGCGCCTGCGTGTCGGCAGCGTCGTCGAGCTTGGGCTCGGCGCGAAAAACCTTGAGGCCGAGCTGCACCCGCACGCGGTTGGTCTCTGCGAAAATCGCTCGCGCCAGCAACGGTTCGTCCAGTTGCTCCGGCCGAATCGTATCCGACAGTTCCGCCGCCGCCGCCGGGACGCCGGTGAGAACGACCGCCAGCCAGAAGCAGAGCGCGGAAACATGGGGCATCGCGCGAGCACGAGAGGCCGACTTCGGTGCAGTGTCAAACGCCGCGACGACGCCACCATTGGGGAGCGCGAGGCGCCCTCGTCGAGCCGCGGCTCACCGGGGACGGTTCGCCCTACCAAGCTCGCAGCGGAACTCGCGACGACGCGCCCGGCATTGGTTTCGCCGCCGCAAGTGCGCGAAAGCCTCACGGCTTCCGCTACGGGGTGACGAACGCGAGCTGGAGCGCGCCAACAAAAAGGCCGCGCGTGCGCGCGGCCTTGGAGCGAGTTGAGGCGGCTACTTTATTTGCCGCCGAGCGCCATGTCTTCCATCAGCGCGAGCGCGGTGGCTTCGGCGATGTCGTGGACGTCAAAGCGGTTGATGATGCGTCCGGCATCGCGGTCCTTGCCGAGCACGTCGCGCGAGCTGGCCTGGCCGATGATCGCGGAGTCGCTCAGGCGAATCGCCGTCGCCTGGATGTCGGGCACGACGGTCGTCTGGTCGCCGGAAACCTTCGGCAGCAGCACCTCGCGACTCGAGATCAGCACTTCGATGACGACGTCGGCAACTTTGCTGAGTGCCTCGCGGTCTTTGCGCGCCTGATCGTTGCCGGACGCGGTGAAGTGATCGAAGGATTTGTCGGCGATCAACGACGCCGCGACGCGTTGATCGGCGAGCTGCGCACCGGCGGCGCGGAACGGCCGGCCGAAGAGGCGCTCGACATCGCGGACGGTCTGTTTGTCGGCGAGCGTTTCCTTGGTCGCGCCGCTGGACTCGTAAGTGTTTTCCGCCGACACGTGCTCCTTCGTCGAACTGGTGGTGCCGCGGCCCGCAGCGACGACGGTGCCGGGCTGCGAACCGGAGTTCACGTTGACCTGCACTTGCGGCGTGTTGGTCGGTTGCGCGGCGGCATCGACGTCGCTCTTCGTCTCGGCGCGATCGGCTTCCGTGCGCTCGGTGCGCTTCGAGATCTTCAGGCCGGAGTTCGCGTCGACGAGGTCGCGGTTGATGTAGAACAGCAGGCGCGGTTTGCCGAGCTTGGCGTAGGCTTCGGCGAACTTGTCGACGACGGCGCGCGCCTGATCGGGCGGAATGATCGAGCGGTTTTCCGGCGCGTAGAGTTGCTGACCGCTGTCGGTGGGCGCGAGCGAGGGCGGCGGATTCGCCGGCAGTTGTTGGACGAGCGGCGGGCGCTCGCCGGCGGTGGCAGATTGGTTTTGCGCGAACGCGGCCACGGCGGCGACCGACGCGAAGACGAGAGGTGCGAAAAGGTGTTTCATGGCGGAGCGGCGCGGATCAGCGCGCCTGGCGGACCGCGACGGTGTATTTGCGCGCGGCGTTGGTTTGCGCGACGAAGCGCACGGCTTCGGTGGCGTTCTCGCCGAGGATCAGTGTCTGCCACGGCGTCTCGTCGCCCGTGGAGAAGCCGGCGTCGTCCTTGAACACGCAGCGGACCTGCACCTGGATGCGGCGGGCTTCGCGGTTCTTGACGTTGGCGACAACCTCGAGGCGGCCGTCATCGCCGACGCGCTCCTGCAATCCGGTGCACGTGACGGAGATTTGCGTCGGGCGATCCATGAGCACGAATTTCTCCGTGCTCTCGAGCGTGTAGCGCGTGGTGTCCTGCGGCAAAAACGGGCCGGGCGGCTGCTGGCAGCCCGCGAGAAACGCGGCGGCGGTCAGCGCAGCGAGGCAGAGGGGCGTTTTGACGGTGTTCATAGCTGGTCGGTCTGGTGTTGTAGAGTTGGACAGCGCCATCGGGGAAAGTTCACCCTCCGGCGGGGTTTTTTGCTAATTCGCTGAGAAAGACGACGGTGTCGCGATCGCCGTCGGCGGGGACGTGGAGAGTGAATTCGCGGGTGTGCGCCGCGACAACGCGGCCGTCGGCGTCGAGGTATTCGATCTTCGCGGCGTAATCGCCCGGACGCAGTTTCAGCGCGGTGAAGCCGAGGTAGCGCGGGAGGTTGTCCCACGCGCGCAGGTCCGCCCGCGCGACGGTGGCGGCCGAGAGGATCTTGCCGAAGGCGCCGATCGCCGCGAGCGCCAGGGCCGTTTGATCCGAGCCACGGCCGCTCTCGCCTTGCGCGCGTTTGCGCTCGGCCTCGTTGTGCGCGATGGCGGCGCCGATGAGCGAAAGGTCGCCGATGGTGTCGGCCGTGCCTTTGAAGACCGCTTTGTTGCCCAGGATGTAATCCATCACGCGGCCGCCTCGGGTCGTCGCCTGAAAATACAGATCATCCCACGGCGCGAGAGCGATGGCGCGGCGCTCGACGGTGAGCCGAGCGCTCGCCGCGGCGGATGGCGGCTCGGAGAAACGGAGTTTTTCGCCGTAGGCACCGTCCGCGAATTTCAGCGGGCCGCGCCCCCACTCGGCGAAGACGAGGACGTTGGCGTGCGGATCGTAGGACGGGAGTTTGCTCTTCGCGCTCTTCTCGGCGCGGGCGAAGGCATCGCTGCCGTCCGCGGCGAGCTTCGCACTCGCGAGACCGTCGAGGTAATCGAGCAGCACGTAGTCGGCACGGTAGTCGCCTTCCTCGGCGACGCTGTCGAGCAGCTGACCGGAGCGAAAACAGGCGCGCGCGTTGTCCGGCTCGCCGTCGCGCCAGTAAAGGATGGCGCGGTAGTAATACGCCATCACGCGCTCGTAGGGTTCTCCGATGAAGGTTTTGCGTTCTTCGCCCGACCAGAGCGAGCGGGCGCGTTTCGCGTCTTCGCGGTCGGCGAGGATGCCGCCCATCGTGAGGATGGCGTCGTCGAAACGCTGCTTCGCCTCGTCGTCGCGACCGGCGCGGAGCGCGGCGAGGCCGAAGCGGTATTGCCAGAGGACCTTGTCGCGCACGACGGTGCCGGCGAGCTTCGGGTCGTCGGTGACGAGCGGCTGGTCGGTCGGCAGCGTCGGACCGACGCAGCCAGTGAGAGCGACGAGAACGGCCACGAGCAGGGCTGCCCGTGGCCAGATGGAACGGAGACGCGACATCGCGTGAAAGTGAGCACGGCGAAGCGCCGCGCGTCACGCTCAACGATACGCCGCGTCCTCGAGACCCTGCTTCTTGATCTCGGCGGAGCTCTCCCAGACGATCTCGCTGGTGCGGGCGTCGGTGAGGCGGAAGGTGTAGAGCACGTAGTCGCTCACGCCTTGCGACGTGCGCGTGGTGAGGCTCTGGAGCTTGCCGGTCAGGAAGTAGTCGGCACCGCGGAACTCGACGACGTTCGGGTCGGCGCTGGCGGTGACCTGGCCGCTCATCTTCAGCTCACGTTCGCGCTCGAGAGTCTTCATCATCTCGCGATCGAGGAAGCGCACGCGGCCCACCGCTTTTTCGTTCAGCTGCGAACGGATGCGCGTGAGGAAGATATCCTTGTTGATCGGAAAACGCGTCTCGTTGACGACCGGCTCGAGCACGACGCGCGGCGTGACTTTGGCGTTGGCGATCTCGGGGATGCCGAGGATGCCGCGCGCCATCTTGTCGGTGACGGCGACGAGGTCTTGGGATTCGACGCCGGTGCCGGCGACGAAGCCGCGCTCATCGGGGCGCATTTCGGTGACGGGCACGCCGTCGGGATTCTGCACGCCGCCGTAAGGCTGCTGGCAGCCCGCAAGGAAAGCGGCGCCGAGGGCGCACGAGGAAACGATCAGGAGACGAGGGTTCATGGGTGCTTGGTGAAACAAAAACAAAGCGCGGAGCGCAGACGGCAAGACGCGAGGCGCGCCTTAGCGGCCGAACAGGCCGTTCGCGCTGCTCATCGGTGACGAGTTGCCGTAGTAATTATTGATGATCGTCACCTGCTGCGGCTGCGATTGCTGCTGCGCGGGCTGGGTGGCCGTCGCGACGACTTCGGGCTGGTAGTAGCTCACCGGGCGCACGCGGCGGTAGGAACGATCGTAGCTCGCATCGCGCGTCGAGCCGAGGACGGCTCCCGCGAGGGCGCCCCAGAGGGCGCCGCGGCCGCCGTTGCCGCTGCCGGTGTTGTTGCCGATGATCGCACCGATGCCAGCGCCGAGCAGCGCGCCGCCGAGGGCGTTGTCGCCGCTGCCGTAATAGCCAGCATCGTAGTAGCCGGCATCGTAGGACCGATAAGCCGGGTATCCGTAAGCGTAACGCGGGTAGTCGTAAGCGCCCCAGTAATAGCTGCTCGGCCAGACGGTCACGCGCGGATAGGAATAGTAGCCATGCCGGTAGCCGACGCGGCGATAACCGTAGTCGTAGTGGCCGTGGCGGCGATCGTGGTAGCCGTAGCCGACACCCACGTGCACCCGCGTGCCCGAATCGCGGTGCCACGCCGAGGGCCCGCGACTCGCATCATCGGCCGCGGCACCAAGCACGGCTCCCGCCGTCGCGCCGATCAACGCGCCCTTGCCGCCGTTGCCGCTGCCGCTGTTGTTGCCGATCACGGCGCCGGCGATGCCACCGAGCACCGCGCCGTTGACGGCATTGGGACGAAAGGTCTGTGCCGACAGCGACAACGCGGTCGCGCCAAGTAAAGCGAGAGCGAGGATCTTCTTCATGAGTGGTGAGGGCCGAGAGGTGGGACACATACCCTAGGGAAGTGTTTCACCGGGAATCAACGGATGAACGCGAGTAAACTTAGTGCACAGGCGGGAGTTGCGCCGCCAAGCAAGGCAAGCTACTTGGATTTCGCGACAAAACAACCACTTAGCCCAACGTGATCCACGGCACCTTCGATCTTCCCGTGCTCTTCGACTACGGCGCGACCTTCGCGTTCGGGTTGTCCGCGGCGCTGGCCGGCATCAAGCGGCACTATGACATTGTGGGCGTGCTCGCGCTGGCCCTGGTCACCGGTCTCGGCGGCGGCGTGCTGCGCGACGGGCTTTTCCTCGCCCAAGGCCCCACCCCGCTCCTCACGAATCCGCGCTACATTCAGCTGATCGCCGCCGCGGTGCTCTGCGGCGTCCTCTTCGGCTCGCGGATTCATCATTTCGCCAAACTCATCGCCGTCGTCGACGCACTGGGACTCGGCGCCTACGCGGCGTTCGGCGTGCAGAAATCCCTCCTCTTCGGCCTGTCCGCCCCGGCCGCAATCCTCGTCGGGGTCGTCAACGCCGTCGGCGGCGGCGTGCTGCGCGACCTCCTTTGCCGCGAAGAGCCGCTGGTGTTCAAGCCCGGCCAATTCTACCTGCTCACCGCGCTCGCCGGCGCCGTGACGTTCGTGTTTTGCACCGCCAACCTCGAGCTGTCCGCCAACCGCGCGGCAATCGTCGCCGTGGTGCTGACGTTCGTTTTTCGCGTGCTGACGATCCGCTTCAACTGGCGCACCGCGCCGGTTTCCTCGGGCAGCATTTTCGAGGACGACGCGGAGCCACCCGCTCCGCCGGTCAAATAGCGGCCGCTCCGACGCCCGGCTTGCGGCTCGCCGGCACGCGCACCATTTTTGCCGCACACCCCGCACCCCGAACGCCGCATGAGTTCCCGCTACGTCCTCGCGCTCGATCAAGGCACCACGTCGTCCCGCGCCATCGTCTTCGATCGCCGCGGTCGCCCGCGCGGCGCGGCGCAGCAGGAATTCCCGCAACATTTCCCGCGCCCCGGCTGGGTCGAGCACGACCCGCACGACCTATGGGAAACCACCCGCCTCACCGCCCTCGGCGCGCTCGCGAAAGCCAACCTCACCGCCCGCCACATCGCCGCCATCGGTCTCACCAACCAGCGCGAAACCACGCTGCTGTGGGACCGCCGCACCGGTCATCCGCTGCACCGCGCCATCGTCTGGCAGGACCGCCGCACGGCCGACGCCTGCGAAAAACTGAAACGCGCCGGCCGCGAGCCGCTCTTCCGCCGGCGGACCGGTCTGCTGCTCGATCCGTATTTCTCCGGCACGAAACTCGCGTGGCTGCTCGACCACGTGCCCGGCGCGCGCCGCCGCGCCGAGCGCGGCGAGCTCGCCTTCGGCACCGTCGACACCTGGCTGCTCTGGCAACTCACCGGCGGCGCCGTCCACGCCACCGACGCCTCGAACGCCTCGCGCACGCTCCTCTTCAACCTCCGCACCGGCGATTGGGACGACGCGCTCCTGAAACTGCTCCGCATCCCGCGCGAAGTGTTGCCCGAAGTGCGCGACAGCAGCGGCCTCTTCGGCGAAGTCACGAGCGTGCCCGCGCTGCGCGGCGTGCCGATTGCCGGCGTCGCCGGCGATCAACAAGCCGCGCTCTTCGGCCAGGCGTGTTTCCGCCCCGGCATGGCGAAGAACACTTACGGCACCGGCTGCTTCCTGCTGCTGCACACCGGCGAACGCGCCGTCGTTTCGAAAAACAAACTTCTCACCACCGTCGCGTGGCGTCTCGACGGCCAACTCGAATACGCGCTCGAAGGCAGCGTGTTCATCGGCGGCGCCGTCGTGCAATGGCTCCGCGACGGCCTCGGCCTCATCGCGCGCTCCAGTGACGTCGAACCACTCGCCGCGCGCGTGCCCGACAATGGCGGCGTCTATCTCGTGCCCGCATTCGCCGGACTCGGCGCGCCGCACTGGGACGCCGCCGCACGCGGTGTGCTCGTCGGCCTCACCCGCGGCAGCAACGCCGGTCACGTCGCCCGCGCCGCGCTCGAGAGCATCGCCTATCAGAGCGCCGACCTGCTCGCCGCGATGCGCGCCGATTGCGGCGGACGCCTCCGCGAGCTGCGCGTCGACGGCGGCGCCGTCGTGAACAACGCGCTCATGCAATTCCAAGCCGATCTGCTCCGCGTCCCCGTCATCCGCCCACGCACGACCGAGACCACCGCCCTCGGCGCCGCGTATCTCGCCGGCCTCGCCGTCGGCTTCTGGAAAAACCGCTCCGAGATCGCCGCCCTCTGGCAAGCCGAGCGCAAGTTCTCCGCCCGGATGAAACCCGCCACCGCCGCGCAGCTGCAGCACGACTGGCACCGCGCCGTCACCCGCGCCCTGCGTTGGAGCGCGTGAGTCGGGCGGTCACCACGTTGGATTCGCCGCCGGTAAATCCCCGCTGATATCCGCGTCAGGGGCACCGCCGGGCTTGCCGCGTCACGGGCGAACCGGCACAAGTCGGCTACCCGCCTTTCCCATGAAGCTCTCCCGCGTCCTCCGCCACGCTGTCCTCGCGTCCGCGCTCTCCGCCGGCCTTTCCGCCGCCGAGAGCGATCTCGCCGCACTCCGCGCCAAGGCCGAGAAGGGCAACGCCATCGCGCAATACAACCTCGGCCTCACTTACGCCGAAGGTCGCGACACTTCGGTCGACCGCACCGAGGCCTACGTCTGGCTGGCCCTCGCTCTGGAAAACGGCGCCCGCGGCCGCGCCCTCGACCAGCTCTCCGCCCAGCTCAGCCCCGCCGAACTCGAAGCCGCCCAAGCCCGCCTCGCCGAACGCCGCGCCGCTCTCGGCAAACTCGCGCCGGCTCCAGCCTCGCCCGCCGCAGCTACGACCGCCGACACCTCTCCGCTCGAACGCGAGCTTGCCCAAGCGAAAGCCGACAAACAGCAACTCAGCACCGAACTCGCCGCCGCCTGGAAGGAAGCCGACCAGCTGAAAGCCGATCTGGAAAAAGCTAAAGCCACGCCTTCGCCCGCCGCCGACGCCGAGCAACTCCGCCGCGAACGCGACTCCCTTTCCGCCAAAATCACCGCGCTGGCCGGTGACGTCGCCACCCTCCGCGCCGATCGCGAGCGCCTCCAGAAACTCGCTGCACAGGTTCAGAAGGACCTCACGGAAACGCGCGAGACCAGCCGCGCCTATCAGGAACAGGCTCGCATCTCCGAAATGCGCATCGGCGAACTCGTCCGCCAATCCGAGCTGCAGAAAACCGAACTCGCCCGCGCTGAAGAGGCGATCCAATCCCTCCAAACGGACGCCGCCAAACCCGCCCCCGCCACTGACACCGAGGCACTCGCTCGCAAAACGCGCGAGCTCCAAGGCATCCAAGCCGACCTCGAAAACGCCCGCGCCGCCAACGCCCAGCTCAGCGCCGCCCTTGCGAAGGCCAGCCAGGAGCGCAGCGGACTTGAGCAAATGCTCACCCACGCGCAGACCGCCGCCCTCGATCTCGGCAAGCAAGTCGACGCTCTCACCGCCCAGCTCGCGACCGAGAAGCAAAAGCCCGCCGCGCCCGCTTATCCCGATCTCCGCGAGCGCGTCAGCGATCTCGAAGCCCAGGTCACCGCGCTGCGCAACGCCCCGCCCGCCTACCCGGACCTGCGCCCTCAAGTCGCCGAACTCCAGGCGCAGCTCGCCGCCGCTCCCAGCCGCCCCTCGGCCCCGAGCTATCCGGACCTCCGCGACCGCGTTACGGCGCTCGAATCCCAACTCGCCGAAGCCAACCGCCGTGCGGACACCCTCGACACCCGCGCCACCTCGCTCGCCAACGCCAAGACCGCCGCGGACAACGACCTCACCACGCTCCGTGCGCAGTTGAGCCGCAGCCAACAGCAAGCCGACATCGCCCAGGAGAAGGCGGACAAGCTCGCCGTCGCCCACACCGCTCTGCAGCAGCAGCTCGAAGCGGCCAAATCCACCGCGCCCGCCTACCCCGATTTGCGCGAGCGCGTCAGCGAACTGCAGACCCAACTCGCCGCCGCCAGCAATCGTCCCATCGCGCCGAGTTATCCGGACCTGCGCAACGAAGTCGCCGAACTCCAGCAGCAACTCGCCACCGCCAAGAGCGCCGCTCCCGCCTATCCCGATCTCCGCCCGCGCGTCGCCGAACTCCAGCAACAGCTGGCCGTCGCGGCGCGTAACGCCACGCCCGCTTACCCCGACCTGTCGGGACGCGTCGTCCAACTCGAGTCGGCCCTCGCCACCGCCCGCGCCCAGTTGACCGCCGCCCAAGCCACGGCGACACCCGCGGCACCCACCGAGAACGTGGACGAGTTGAAGGAAAAACTCGCCACCACCGAGGACAAGCTGGCCACCGCGCTCTCCGGCTACTCTCAACTCCGCAACGAATTCGACGCCCTCCAAGCCAGCACGTCGCAATCCACCGCGGCTCTCAGCACGGAGAAGGACTCCCTCGCGTCCCGCCTCACCGCCGCCGAAGAAGCCTCGCGCAACGCCCAGGCCGAGATCGAGCGCCTCAACGAGACGCTCGCCGCCACGCAACGCGGCAGCAGCCAGGCCGGCACCGAACTCGCCTCCATCCGCGCGCTGCTCCAGCAGCTGCAAGGCGCGAACGCCACCCTCGCGCAGGAAAATTATCAACTGAAGGCCGCGCTCGCGAACAACCCGACCGCACGCAGCGCCGCTGTCACCGCCGCCGCCGCTAACGTCCGCACGCACACGGTCGAAAACGGCGACTCTCTCTCCAAGATCAGCCAGCGCTACTACGGCTCAACCGGACGCTGGCAGGAAATTTACGCCGCCAATCGCGAGCTCATCGGCCCGCAAGGCCAGCTCCGCGTCGGCCAGGTGCTGCGGATTCCGTAAGCGGGAGCGTCGTGCAAAGTAGCGGGAGCTTCCAGCTCCCGCCTTTGGGCGGGCGTGAGAAACGGGAGCTGGAAGCTCCCGCTACTTTCTCCGCCGGTCGACGAACGAACTTACTCGCTCACTAAGGAAACAGCGCCACGCAGACCGCGAGCGCGACGAGCGACGTCAGCACGCTCACCACGATCGTCATCGAAGCGAGTTGCTCATCGCCCTTCATCTCCACCGCCATCGTGTAGGAGACGATCGCCGTCGGCGACGCCGAGAGAATCATCAGCAAACTCGTCTCCACGGCCCCCAGTCCGACGAGCCGCGCCGCCACCCACGCGAGCAGCGGACCGCCGAACGTCTTCAGTAACGCCGATCCCACCGGCGCCCGCCACTCGGCGCCGAAACGCGCCGTCACGAGCGAGCCACCGACGCCGAGCAAGCCCAGCGGCAGCGCCATCTCGCCGAGCGCCTCCATCGTCTGCGCAATCGCGTTCGGCAAGCGCCAGCCCATCGCGGCAAAGCCGATGCCCGCGAGCGTGGCCAGCAGCGGCGGCGTCACGGCGAGTTGTTTCACCACCGGCTTGATCGACCGCCAGCCGAACGCGTGCTGGCTCGCCACGAGCACCACAACCGCTCCGAGGTTGTAGGCCACCATCGTCGGCGCGACGACAAGGATCGCCGCCGAGTGCAGCGGCAAGCCCTCGAGCACCGGCACGTTCGGCAGCGCAAAAATGATCGGCAGGCCGACGAACGCGAGATTTCCGCGAAACGCCCCTTGCACGAACGTGCCCATCGCCGCTCCCGGCACGCGCAACAGCGCCGCAACGAGGTAGCCGGCCACGATGCCGCCCACGAGCACGAGCCCCATCGCGCTGAGCAATTTCTCGGCGCCGCTCGCCTGGTGCAGCGACGACACCAGCTGGCTGAACAACAGCGCCGGCAACCCGAGCCAGTAGGTGACGCGATTCGCCTCGCGCAGGAAACTGGCCGAGACGAACTCGGCGCGCTGCATCCATGCGCCGAGCGCAATCAGCAGAAACACCGGAGCGAGCGCGTTGAGCACGAGCATAGCGCTGCGACTGTGCGGTTCGCATCCGATCCCGTCCACGCCGAAAAGCCCGCGCGCGTCACCATCCGTTTCGACACTTGCTTCGTCCCCGCCCCGGACTTGTATCCGCGCCACACGGGCCACGTCGCAGGCGCTCCCCTGCGTGATCCTCCCCGCCATGCCCACGTTCTGGACCGTCCAAGAAGGAAGCTCGACCGACGTGCAGTCGGATCTCGCCGGCCTCGAAGCCGACATCAACGATCGCCTTATCGCCGTCTATGTTTACATCGGCGGCGCCAACGACCCCGGCTGGAACATCGCCAAGACCGCTTGTGCGCTGTTCGCGATGACCAATCCCTGGCGCGTCGACGACATCGAGGCGCTTCGCCGGT
This sequence comes from Verrucomicrobiota bacterium, assembly GCA_023432225.1. GTDB lineage: Bacteria > Verrucomicrobiota > Verrucomicrobiia > Opitutales > Opitutaceae > Didemnitutus. The sequence continues at coordinate 78,556 of JAEYUW010000036.1, read as the reverse complement.
GGGTGCCGGCCGGCGCACCGAAGGGCATCGTGTTCGGCTACGACGGGTCTCCCGACAGCCTGTTGGACGACGGTGAAGTCACCGTCCTCAAGATTGTCCGCAAAGCGATCGTCGACGCGATTTGAGCGATCGAGGGCCGTCCGTCGCCCTTTCCTGACGGCAATTTTCGATCCCGTTCTCCCCGGGTTTTATTCCATGCATAGCGTATTCTCGCGCCTCGGATGGGGCGCTCTGGTGTTGGCCGTCGCTGCGGCGCTTCCCGCCGCCGACACTCCTTCGAGCGCGGTGCGCCGCCCCGAACTCAAAGAAACCGCGTTCGACGTGACTGATCGGGCGATTCCTCAGAATCACCAAACTCCGGTCGACGTGAATGCGGAACTCCGCCTGCAGTTTGTCACTCCCGCCGACGCGACCGGAACACCTCCACCACCGGACGCGGTCGTGCCGCCCGACTGGAAACGACTGCAGGACATCCTCGGGGAAGTCCGTGCCCTCTCGGCCGAGCGCAAGGCCATCAATGTCGCGGCCCGCACGGACCCCACCGCCCTCAGCGATCCGATCGCCTTCCGCGATACACGCATCCGGCCGTTCAATCGCCGCGTCGACGCGTTTTTCGATCACCTCGAAAGTTATGTGCGCCCCGGAGACCCGAGCGGTTTGCAGGACGTGCTCACCGGCCACGGCAAATCGAGCACACCTTACGAGAGTCTCGCCCTCTGGCTCGGAGAGGAAATCGCCCGCCTCCAAGCCATCGATCGGGCCGAACTCGCCCGCCACCAAGTCGAGGTGACCGTGTCGGCGTTCCTGTTGCGCGGCAGCACACCCCCTCGGCGCATCGGCGTGCCCGGCTACGACAACATCGCCGTCGGCGACCCCGACCCGATCCCACGCTCCAGCCTCCGATTGACCAAGGCCGAGGAGGCGCAATTCCAGATCCGCCTGCAAACGACGCAGGAAGTCGCACGCCTGCTTCGTGAGATTCAGGACAATTGGTCCGAGACCACCAAAACCCTCTCACAATCGTTGAACGAGCTGGCGTCCAGCGCACAAGCCCTCGCCCGCGATCTGCGCAGTCAAACGAACGCGATCAACAGCCTCAGCGACATCGAGGCCGCCCTCACGCAACTGAAGGACAGCGCAACTGCCACCGCCGAACAACAGGCCGCCGCCACACGATTACTGGCGGCCTGCGCCGACATCCGGCGGGACGCCGACGTCCTCAAGCAACCGGTTGCTGGCATCGTCGACCTCACCCAGGCGCTGCGCGGCAACGCGACTCCCGCCAAACTCGCCGACCTTCCTTCGCTCATCGCCTCGCTCCAAGCGACCGCAGCGAACCTCGAGAAGACTCTAAAAACCGCCACAGCCGCATTCAAGACGGTCTCGGCCCGGGTGACATCCGCTCAGTTCGCCGCGGATCTCGCCTCCGTCACACCGGCTCTCGCCTACAGCCAGATTGAACCGCTGCGCGACATGAAGGACAAAATCGAAGCCCTCGAAACCGCGCTCAAGCCAATGGTCGACCGCGCCCGCGGCATCGCCGCCTTGCTCAGCGCCTCGACCGATGCCGACAATCTTCCGGCCAAGCTCGCCGACGTGAAGGTTGATGAGAGCTGGTTCAAAACCGCCTCGGCACCCGACACCCACATCGCGCTCGATACCACCGGTATCCTGCCCGGCGACCGCGTGCAGGTGAAGGTCACCTACCGCAATGCCACCGGCGATGCTCCGGCGCCCGAGCAATTCACGGTGCTCGCCACGCAATTCGGCCTCTATCGCAAGATCGACGCCATGCTCGTTTTCGCCCGTCCGCTCGAGGAGCCCACGCCCGGCGCCGGCAAGCGCTGGCGCCCGAACGCGGCTGCGACGGCGCATTGGTTTTATCGCTACCGTCCCGCACAGGACGGCGCGCTCACCGGCGGCAAGAAGGCGTGGAATTTCGTCAATCCCGGGTTCGGCATCCACGCCGCCAGCCTCGCTCAAGGCGACGACAGCGTGGAGGTCGGCCTCGGCGTTAATGTCTCACTGCTCGATGGCATGATCTCCGGCGGCTACGGCTGGAATCTCAGCACGGAGAAACCCTACGTCTACGTCGGCATTGGCTTGCTCGAAGTGCTCGACCGCGCCCGCAACGGCACGCTCACGGGCGGCACGGGCAAATAATCGCGCCCCGGTCGTAGCTGAAGTCGTGAGGCTTTCGCCCGGTAGGGCGAACCGTCCCCGGTGAGCCGCGGCTCGTCGAGGACGCTCGCCCTACCCTCGCCCTCGGCTGAGGGCCTGCATTTTCCTTTGGCGTCACGCACGCAACGTGGTTCGTTGACGGCATGTCGACGCACTCGATCGCATTCATCGGCACGGGCGTGATGGGCCGCAGCATGGCGGGCCACCTGCAGAAAGCCGGCCACCAACTGCACGTGCACAATCGCACGAAAGCCAAGGCGCAGGACCTCCTCGACGCCGGCGCCACGTGGCACGACACGCCCGGCAGCGCCGCGGCGCAGGCGGACTTCGTCTTCACCATCGTCGGTTTTCCGAGCGACGTGGAGGAAACATATTTCGGCGCTCAGGGCGTTCTCGCGCACGCGAAACCCGGCACTGTTGTCGTCGACATGACCACGTCGAGCCCGGCGCTCGCGCGGCGCATCGCCGAGGCGGCCGCGGCGAAAGACCTCCTCGCCCTCGACGCGCCCGTGACCGGCGGTGATGTCGGCGCCCGCGAGGCGCGGCTCGTCATCATGGTCGGCGGCACGGAGACGGCATTCGCACGCACCCGGCCGCTGTTTGAAGTGATGGGCAAAAATATCGCGCTCCATGGCGGCCCCGGTTCCGGCCAGCTCTGCAAACTCGCCAATCAGATCGGCATCGCCTCGGTGATGGTGTCGTGGTGCGAGGCGCTGAACTTCGCGCAACGCGCCGGACTCGATCCCACGCGCGTGCTTGAGAGCATCAGCGGCGGCGCGGCGGGCAGCGTCGGCATGACGGTCCTCGCCCCTCGCGCGCTGCGCGGCGATTTTGCGCCGGGTTTTTATGTGAAGCATTTTCTGAAAGACCTGCGCCTCGCCCTCGAAGCGGCCGAGGCCATGAAGCTCGATCTGCCCGGCACGAAGCAAGCGAAGCAGCTCTACGAGCAAGTCGCCGCACGCGGCTGGGAAGACAGCGGCACACAAGTGCTCTTCCGGCTCTACGCGGAGCGGGCGTGAAGTAGGGCCGGCTTCCAGCCGGCCCAGTTCGGCTCACACTCGGGGCCGAAAGTCGCGACTCACCTCTGATTGGGACCGGCTAAAGCCGGCCCTACCACGGAATGAGCGCGCGGCTTTACGGCACAGAGCCGGCTGGAAGCCGGCGCTACTTTTCAAATCTCCTTCGGCTCCAGCATCGCCAGGCCGCGCATCGTGGCGTCGGTGACGGCACGATAAGTCCACTTGCCCGGCCAATCGCGCCGCAAAATCACGTCGAGGCGATCGGCGCCGCCCGACACGGCGACGTTGCGCAACAGCGGCGTGCCGGAGGCGGCGAGCAGCGGCAGGCGCTCGGCGCTCGCGCGGATCAGGCTCTCGACGACGGCCGAGAGCATCTGCTCGCGCGTGCTGGCGAGCGTCAGACCGGTGAACGCGCCCTGACGTTGCACGATGCTCGTGCGCTCGCCGGCCATGTAGGGTTCGAAGCGCACGGAGCCCGACGCCTTCGGTCCGAGTTTCGCGAGGCGGCGGAACTCCGCCTGAAATTCCGCGATCGGCATGCCCGGGCACATCTGATCGCGCACCCAGTAGATCGCGGAGGCGACTGCGGCGAGCGTGCTGACTTGGAGAAATTTTCCGTCGACGCCGAGCGCGCGTGTGAGCAGGCGCGCGTGCGGCTTCGGCTTGTCCGTGCACAGCGCGAGAACGTCGGTGGAGCCGGTGACGTTGAAGAGCTGGCCGACTTTCGCGCCCGCGAGGATCATGCCCGCACTGCCGTCCATCAGGCCGACGATCATCGGCGTGCCCGCGGTGAGGCCGAACGCACGCGCGGCTTCCGGCGTGATGCGACCGCCGATGCGATCGGCGTCGTGCACGTCAGGCAGCAGCTTTTTGTCCACACCGAGGTTCGCGCAGAGTTCGTCGCTCCAGCCGTCGAGTGTGAGCGTGCGGTAGAGGCCGGTGAACGACGCGTTCGACGGATCGGTGACGCGCGCGCCGGTGAGGCGGCGATGAAGAAACGTGTTGAGGTGGCCAACGAGATCGGCGCGGCGCAGACGTTGCGGCTCGTGCTGCTTGAACCACGCCCACGTCGTCGAGCTGATGCCGCCGGGGAACGGCCGGCAGCCGCACGCTTGCAGGTGCGCGTCTTGACCGAAGCGCGCTTCGATTTCCTCGGCTTGCGCGACGCTGCGGCGGTCCTGGTGCGTGACGATCGGCGTGAGCGCGTTGCCCTTCGCGTCGAGCGCGACCCAGGCCGGACACATGACGGCGAGGTGGATGGCGTCGACGTTTTTGGCGAGGCCCTTCAGGCCGGCGATGGCGACGCGGACGGCGCGGAGCAATTCGTCGGGGTCGACTTCGACCTTCGGGCCGTCGCAGCGGGACTTGAAGAAGGCGCGCGGAGATTCCGCGAGGACCGTCTTGCCGCGGAGGACGCCCGCGATGACCGAGGAAGAGCCGACATCGATGCCGAGAATCGTTGCCATGGTGGGCGGACGCTAGCGGGCGCGCTTAACGGGGCAACGCTGGGCTGCGGCACATTGTTGCACGACAGGCACGGTCGCGGTTCCGAGCGCAGCGAAATGCTGTCGTTCGTGAGAATTTCGCCGCGCCCGAGGGAGGCGAAAGCCTCACGGCTTCCGCTACTACGCTGCGACCGACGTTAGGCGGCGGGGCGCTTCGGCAGGAGCTTGATGCCGAGCCAGCCGGCGCAGAACACGACCGCGAAGTTCGCGAGCCAGAACCAGGCCGGATGCGGGAGCGCGAGAAGGTTCATCAGCGACGCGACGACGAAGAGACCGGTGACCATGATGGCCTGACGCGGGCCGCCGTCGGAGGAAAAACGCCCCGCCACGTGGGCGCCGGCGGTGACGCCGACGAAGTAGCTGAGCAGCACCATGAGAAACGCCCCGGTGGGCAGCGTCTTGAAGTAGGCAGCCATCGCCGCCGGGTCCTTCGTGTTCAGGTCCGCCGGGAACGGATAAAGCGCGCGTTGGCTGAGGAGCTGAATGGCGGAGATCAGCATGAGACCCGTGAGGGCACCGGCGAGAGCAGCGAGAGTGTTGCGGATGACTTCCTTCATGGCGGCAAAGCGCGGAGCATTACGCCTGCGAGAAGTGAGTAAAGCCGCGTTTCGGGGACTTCCGCGCGACACGGCTTGTCGCGCGCCAAAACGCACGCCCGGCCGTAGCGCCCTGCCCGTTGCGCCGCGAATGTATCTCGTCCGCCGTGGTAGCGGAATTCGGGAGAATTTCGCTCGCTCGGTCGGCCACGAAGAGGACGAGCGAAAGCCTCACGGCTTTCGCTACACGGCCCAAGCCGTGTTACGGCACGGCGCTGACGGCGAGGGAGGACGCGACGCTGCGCTTGCGGAAGATGGGCTCTTTCACGCGGCGACTGGTGCGGTGAATATCGAGGAGCACGGCGCTGACCGGGAAGACGGCGCCCCAGCGCGGCGCGAACACGTTGGCGGCTTCGAGCGGGTCCTCGGGCGGCGGCGTGAGGAGAGCGCGCTCGAGCTCGGTGTCGGCGGGATCGAAGAGAAAATGTTTCCTGCCGTAGCGGTAGAGGAGCACGGTGTGGCCGCGGGAGCCGTCGGGCGTGTTGATGTAGTAAGTCAGCAACTGCCCACGCGCCGGCGTGCCGAAGGTTTCGAGCCGGCGCCAGTTGAGGATACAGTAGAGGAAGCAGCCGCGCGGGAGTTTGTTGTCGATCAGGGCGGTGAGCGGTGGCTGATCGCACGCACCATCGGTGACGCGCGTGAAGCCCGGGTGCAGCCCGCGAGCGAGCGCGAGGCAGTTCTGTTTGTCGGTGCGGACCTGGCCGACGTGTTGCGAGAGACTCTGCGTGCCGTCGGTTTCGGTATAGAACCAGAGCAGCCCCTCGAACTCGAAGGCGAGAGCGTAGAATTTCGCGGGATAACGGACGGTGGGCGCGGCGTTCTCGATCAAGAGCACGCGTGACCACGTGGCGGGACCGAGCAGCTCCTTGCCCCAGAAGGCGGATTCGCGGCTGTCGGCCCGGCCGCTGGTGACGGCGGCCACGAACGCGAGCAACGCGGCAAGGAGGCGCGAGCGCATGCCGGAAAGATAGCGCGAATCGGCCGGGGCGGGGAATTTTTTCGACGAGCCGCTGGCGCGGGCCGATGAACGCGCGACGCGAGCGGACGAAGTGGGACAAAAAAAGAGCCGGGCGATGAAGCCCGGCTCGATTTAACACACACTGATAACACTAACGGACAAATCAGAACTCGCGCGAGATGCGCACATACCAGAACTGCGGCTCGATGATGGCGATGCCGGCATTGTAGCCCTGGCTGGCGGGGAGGTAGCGCGGCGGCTCTTCGTTGAACACGTTACGCACACCGACGGTGATGCGGGTGTTCCAGAAGCCGGCGTAGCTGACCTGCGGGTTCACGATGAACTGCTGCTCCTGCTTCGGGGTGATGTAACCCGTGACGATCGCGCTGGAGGGCATTTCGCCGAGGTAGTTCACGAACACGGAAGCGGCCCAGTCGCCCTTCTTCCACGCGGCGGTGATGTTGCCGCGCCAGAGGGCGGAACCGTCGGTGCCGTCGAGGTCGGTGAGGGTCGAGACGCCGAGCGAGTTGATGTTCTCGCGCTCGAAAGTGGCGACGTAGGTGGCCTCGGCGCCGAAGCGGAACTGGCCGAGCTTGGCGGTCTTCCAGGTGTAGGAGACGCCGAAGTCGTAACCTTCGTAGAGCTGCTTGCTGGAGTTATACCAGTCGGTGCTCACGTAATCGATGATACCGACGGTGTAACCCGCGGCGGCCTCGGCGGGCGTGAGCGGCTTGCGCACGACGCGACCGGAGGGGAGCGTGAGCTCGTTGGTGAGGGTGAAGTTGGCGCTGTCGCGGGTGATCAGGTTCTTTTGGTCGAACTTGAAGTAGCCGGCTTCCATCGTCAGGCCCTTGAGCGGACCGGTCGGGATCTCGATGACGGTGCTGAAGGAGCTGGTGTTGGTCTCTTCCGGCTGGAGGTTCGGGTTACCCTTGCCGAGCGTCTTGATCTGGGCGGAGGGCTGATCGGAACGGCGCGGGTCGAACACGGCGCTGGAGGTGAAGCTCACCGAGCCGGCGCTGTAGAGATACTGAAGGTCCGGAGCGCGGAAGGATTCCGAGTAGGAGCCGCGCACCATGAGCCACTTGTTCGGGCGGTAAGCGAGGGCGACCTTCGGCTTGGTGGTGGTGCCGAAGTCCGAGTAATCCTCGTAACGGGCGGCGAGCTGGGCCTCGAGGGCGCCGACGCCGGAGCTCTTGGCGAGGATCGGCACGCTCAGCTCGGAGTAGAGCGAGGTGACGTTGCGCTTGCCGGTGTAGCCGAAGCCTTCGGAGCCGCCGACGACGTTGCCGTTCTCGTTCTCGAGGGTGCGGACGTCGTTGATGTTTTCCTTGCGGAACTCGGTGCCGACCGCGAGGCCGACCTTGCCGGCCGGGAGGTCGAAGAGCGAGCCGCTGGCGCTCAGCTCATACATGTTGCTCGTGAAGGTGGTCTTGTTCGGGTTGGTGCCGGAGTAGTAGTCCGTGACGAGCGGGTCTTCGGCGCCGAACGGATTGGCGTAGCGCTTCTGGCCGTTGATCACGAGACCGTTGAGGGCCTCTTGAACGCGGCTGTCGAACGCGGTGCCGGGCGAGGCATTGTAGTAGCTGCCCTGGGCATACATGGCGGAAGCCTGCCAGGCCCAGTCATTGGGGAGCTCGCCCTTCAAGCCGACGACCATGCGCGGGTAGTCGGAGGAGGAGTCGTTGACGCGGGCACCTGCGTTGACGAGGCGGTAGGTGCTGAGCTCGATGGCCTGGCCGGCGGCACCGAAGTAGCGGGTGCCATACGGATTGTAGGGATTGTCGGCGGCGACGACGAGGCGGCCGTTGGTGCCGGAGCCCTTGTCGGTCGTGGTGAACGGCGACGGAGCGGCGTGGTTGGTGCCGGTGATGCGGCGGTAGAACAGGTCGGCGAAGCCGGAGATCTTATCCGTGAACTCGTGGTTCAGGTAGAACTGGAAGCCGAAGTTGGCCTGCTCAGGCGCGAGCCAGGTGTCGTTCTGGAAGTCGTAGAGGCCGGCACCCGTGGCGCGGGAGACCGCGACGGCGTTGCCCGGTTGCGGGTCGGTCGTCTGATTGAGATAGGTGCGGATCGTGTTCGTGCCCGGCAGGAAGAAGCGGGACGGGAACGTGCTGGACGAGCGCCAGTCGATGCCGGTGATGGTGGTGTCCGCATCGTCGGTCTCGATCTGGCCGGTGCCGGTGCGATCGTTGCGCAGGTCGGCCGTGCGGGACCAGGAATAGTCCACGTCCGCGATGGCGTTGCGCTTATAGATGTCGGCCATGGCGGTGATGCTGGTCTTACCCGCACGCGCGCCGGCGATGATGAAGGCCGAGGTCTCGAGGGAGTCGTTGCCGAAGGTGTTACCGATCGACAGGTCGACGCCGACGCCGGTGTAGTCGCGCTTCAACTTGATGTTGAGCACGCCCGCGACCGCGTCGGAACCGTAGATGGCGGAGGCGCCGTCCTTGACGATTTCGATCGCTTCGACGGCGGAGGCCGGGATCTGGCGGAGGTCGACGACGGTCTGGAAGCCGTTGAAGGTGCCCGCGCCCGACGGAGCCGCACGGCGGCCGTTGATGAGGACGAGAGTGTTGTTGTTACCGAGACCGCGGAAGTTGACGGTCGAGGTGCCGGAGGCGAAACCCGTGCTGGAGCTCAGCGGGGTGATGGACGCACCGGTGTTGAACGGCATGGCGCGCAGCGCGTCGTCGACGGTGGAGAAACCGGTCGACTGGAGGCTTTCCGCCGTGATGCGCACGACGGGGCTGGGCGTCTCGGCGTCGACGCGGCGAATACGGGAGCCGGTGACTTCGAACTGTTGGAGTTTGACGGTCTCTTCCGGCTTCTGAGCGTCACTCGTCTGGGCGAACCCAGGAGTCGCGGCGAGGATAGCGATCAGCGCACTCAAAACCGAGGCGTTCGCCATCCGCGAGGGATGCGAGGTGTGGTTGTTCATAGTTTGGTTGGTGGCCAACTGCACCCGAGGGGCGCACGGAGGCATCGCGCACACAACTGCGGCTCGCTGCGGGAACAATCCACCGTCGACCGACAGCGCGTCGAATACGACGAACGCGTCGAAAAATGCGCCGAACGCGTTGAAACGTCATAGGACCACCGCCCACTCCGCGCCGGAAGCAATCCAGCCGTCCGGAGAGTGCGATTTTTGGCGCTTTGCGGCGCCAGAGGGAGCCGGGGGATGAAGCCCGGCTCCCGCACAACACAACTAACGAACCAAGTCTTTAGCCCAGAGGTTCCGCCGTGTGACGGAAACCGGGGGGCTTTCGCCCCGTGCGGCCGGCGAAATTCTGACGAATTCCGCTACGACCGACGGTGCGAGGTGATGAATATTCGGGTTAGAACTGGCGCTCGAGGCGCACATACCAGAACGCGGGATACGGATCGTTCACGCCGGGCGTGGTGCCCGAGCCTTCGAACGGATCGACCGGCGGGGTGTCGTTGAGCACGTTGTTGACGCCCACCGTGATCGTCGTGCCGCGGAAGCCGCGGTAGGCGACGGAGGTGTTCACCGTCAACTGGCTCTTCAACTTGTAGAGGATATACATCGAGTCGATGTCCGGATCGGTGAAGTAGCCGAGGCCGTAGCTGGCGCGACGATCGCCGCGATAGACACCGAAGAGGTTCCACTGCCAATCGTTGTAGACCCAGTTGAAGGACGCGTTGGCATTGAAGCGCGGCGTGAGGCTGCTGCCGGCGATGTTGTCACCATCGATCTTGTAGGAGTCGAGGTAGGTGCCGGAAACGCCGACGTAGAAGTGGCCGAGCGTTTGGGTCTTCCAGCGGTAGTTCACATCGAAGTCGAAGCCGGTGTATTCGGCGTTCGAGATGTTGCTGTAGTCGTCCGCGATGTAGAGCAGGCGCTGGTTGACCGGATCACGCACGACCTTCGAGGCGAAGAGCGCCTCGCCGGCCGCCGCGCGCGTCAGGAAGTCCGAGTAGGAATAGAAGTCCGTGAGCTGGGCGAGCAGGTTGGACTGCTTGAAGTTCACGTAGTCGAGCGAGACGTTCAGGCCGCGGAGCAGGCCCTTCTGCGGCTCGAGCGACAGGCCGACGTAATAGGTGTCGGTGGTCTCGGGCTGGAGGTTCGGGTTGCCGGCGACGCGGATCTGGATCTGGTCGTTCTGGCCGGTGACCGGGTCGAGGTATTGGCTCGAGGTGAACGTGTTCGTCGAACCGGTGTAGAGATAAGCGAGGTCCGGCGCCTTGAACGATTCCGAGTAGGAACCGCGGAGGATGAGCCAGTTGAGCGGGCGGAACTTGAAGCCGACCTTCGGACGAGCCTCGTCCTTGAAGCCCTTGTCGCTGTAGTCCTCGTAACGGCCGGCGACCTGCATCTCGAACCAGGAGGCGAACGGCAGGTTCACTTCGGCGAACACGGACGTGACCTCGCGGCTGCCGAACGAACTCGTGCCGGCGGAGCCGCCGACGATGTTGCTCGTGGCGTTCAGGTCGGTCTGCACGTCAGCCATGTCTTCCATGCGGCGCTCGGCACCGACGGAGACGCCGATCGCGCCGCCCGGGAGCTGACCGAGCGTGCCGCTGGCGGACGCATCGTAGCTGGTGTATTCGAGCGAGGAGCTCGTGGGATTCTCGATCGAGAGGAAGTCGGCGAAAGCCTGATCGTTCAGACCGAACCAGTTGAAGTAGACGCGCTGGTTCTGCGGGGTGTTCGGGTTCCACTTGAGGGAGCCGTCGCCCTGACGCGTGAGGCCGTTGAGCGCCTGCTGCAGACCGTAGTCGGTGACGGAATTGCGGTTCAGGTTCGTGACGGTGTTCTTCGAATAGAGGATGCCGGTTTCCCAGGTCCAGTCGGTGAACAGGCCGGTCGCCGGGATCTTGCCGCCGAGGCCGGCGAGGAAGCGCGGCGTGTCGGAGGTGACGTCGTTGACGCGGTTGCCGAGTTCGACGAGGCGGCGGTTGCCCGCGGTGATGTCGGTCGCCCACGGGTTGTAGGCGTTGTAGGACGGGATGGTCATCACGGAGCCGGCGGTCAGGCCCTGCTCGGACGAGAGGACGGCGGGCGTCGGCGCGGCGTCGCTCAGCGTCTTGTTGCGCGTGAACGAGACTTCGAGGATGCCGTAGAGGTTTTCCGAGAAGTCGTGGCGAGCGGAGGTGAAGACCGAGAAGTTTTCATAGGACGGGAACAGGCCCGCGGTCTCCTGGAAGTTGTAGTAGTTCGTGCCGCCCTTGGAGCCGGCGACGGTGGGCGTCGAGGTCGGCGAGGCGAACGTGCGGTAGGCGCCGCCGATCAGCACGCGGCCCGGATAACCGGAGCCGGAGCGGTTGTCGAACCAGCCGTCGGACACGGGATCGGTGAAGCCGGCGTCGTTCAGGTAGTCCTGCAGGTTGTTGTATCCGGCCGCGGTGTTGAAACCGGTGACCATGTAGTAGGGATTCGCGTCGGCGGCGACGGAGGTCTTGTCGGCGTCGGCGGCGTAGCTGATGTCGCGCGCGTAGACGGCGGCCTGCTCGGCCCAGCTGGCGGCGACGAAGAGGTTCGTCTTGCCCGTGCTGCTCACGCCGCCGGTGACGACCGCGGCCTTCTTGAGGAGCGCGCCGGTGTCGAAGTAGTCGCCCACTTCGGTGCTCACGAACACGCCTTCATAGTCGCGCTTGAGCTTGAAGTTGACGACGCCCGCGACGGCATCGGAACCGTAGAGCGCGGAGCCGCCGTCCTTGAGGATTTCGACGGACTCGATCGCCGCTTCCGGGATGCTGTTCAGGTCGAACACGGTCTGGAAACCGTTGAAGCCAGGCGCGGCATACGGGACGGCACGGCGGCCGTTGATCAACACGAGCGTGTTGTTGTTGCCGAGACCGCGCAGGTTGAAGGAGTTGACGCCCGGCGTGAAGCTCGTGCCGGAGTCGGTGGGCGTGAGCGCCTGGCCGTTGTTGAACGGCAGAGCGCGGATCGCGTCGGCGATCGTGGTGAAACCCTGCGCGCGAATGTCATCGGCGCGAAGCACGACGACGGGGCTGACGGTTTCGGAATCGAGGCGTTTGATGCGCGAGCCCGTGACTTCGAAGGCTCCCATCTTGACGGTATCACCCTCGGGCGCAGCGGCCGGAGGAGCGGTCTGGGGCGTGTTCTGCGCCCAGGCATTGACGGACAAAACGGACAGCAACGCGCCCAACAACGGCGCGTTCACCATCCGCAACGTGTGCGTGATGTTGTTCTTCATGTATGGTGTTGGTGTCGGCGCACACGTGGTGAGCGCCGAAGCGTCGGCCATTTCATCTCCGGATGCGACGAACGCCAACGAACCGTCGAGTTGTGCTGCAACTCATGCGACGAACACCGCGCTTTCCCCGCCCGATGCTACATCCCGCGGCACGGGCACCCTCCAAAGTAGGGCGCCGCCAGACAGAAATTCAGGACCAAATCCTACAAACGACCGCGATGCGACGACGCGTCGTCAGGAAAATGTCTCGCTCGGCCCTGCGACATCTCCAAGCGGAGCCTGCATAACGGAAGCTGAAGCGGTGAGGCTTCCCCCAATGTGCGGCCGCGAAATTCTCCCGAATCCGCTCCGTCTCCGGCTTGGCCGCGCGCGTGGCGGAAACGCCGGCGCTACTTCAGTCGGTCCAACACGCCCCGGTAGCTCGGGCCGATCGGCAGCGCCGTGCCGTCGTCCAGCTCCATTCCGTGGCTGCGCGCGAGCATTGGCATGACGCGCCGCACGCAATTCAGGTTCACGATCGTGCTCTTGTGGATGCGGACAAAGATCTCCGGATCGAGCATCTCCTCGATTTTCGTGAGCGTCATGCGCACCATCAAACCGCGCTCCTTCAGATGCAGCTTCACGAAGTCGCCCTGCCCTTCCACCCAGCGGATGTCGGCTTGGTTGAGGAAGTGCAACTGGCCGTCGGCTTTCACGACGAGGCGCGAGAAATCCACGCCGCCCGGCGCCGGGACGGGCGCGGTCGGTGCCGTTGCCCCCTGCAATTTCTCAAGCAGCGCACGCAACGCCTGCTCCGTCGCCCCAAACGTGCCGGCACGGATCCGGCGCTTCGCGCGATCCAGCGCCATGTGAAAACGCTGATCGCTGTAAGGCTTCACGAGGTAATCGACCGCCTGCAGCTCGAACGCGCGCAGCGCGAACTCGTCGTAGGCGGTCACGAAAATGATCTCGGGCCGCTCGCCCGCAGGCAGGCGGTTGAGCAGTTCGACACCGGTCAGCAGCGGCATCTGCACATCGAGAAACGCGAGCTGCGGCCGCAGCTGGCGAATCATCTCCATGGCGTTCTCGCCGTCGGTGGCTTCGCCCACGATCTCGATGTCGACTTCGTTTTCGAGCAAGGTGCGCAGCGCGCGGCGGGCGGGACGTTCGTCGTCGACGATGAGGGCGCGGATTTTTTCCATGGAGATCAGGCAGCGTGACTGGGCAGGCTGGCGGCTTGCAACGGCAGTTCGATGCTCACGAGGCAGCCGGCGGGGTTGTTGAGATCGTATTCGAGGCGGTGTGTCCGCCCAAAGGCTTTCTCCAGGCGCGCGCGCGTGGCTTGCAGGCCGATGCCGTGGTTGTCGCGCGAGTCGGCCTTGCGTCCGCCTTCGGCGGGATCGTTGAACACTTCGAGACGCAACCGATCCTCACCGACGCGGCGCGCCGACACGCGCACGCGGCCGGGATTGCGGCGCTGCGCGATGCCGTGCTTCACGGCGTTCTCGACCAGCGGCTGCAGAATGAGCGTGGGCACGAGGGCGTTCAGGCAATCGTCGTCGGCGTCGAAGTCGGTGATGAGTTTCTCCTCAAAGCGGACTTTCTCGACCGAGAGGTAACACTGCGCGTAATCGAGTTCGCGCCAGAGCTCGATCTCCTGGCGACCGCCGTTGGCCATGAGCTGACGGAGGAGTTGCGAGAGGAGCGAGATGGCCTCGACGGCTTTCTTGCCCTCGCCTTCGCGCATAAGCGACGAGATGGCGTTGAGGGAATTGAAGAGAAAATGCGGCTGCACCTGCTGCTTCAGCGCGGCGAGCTCGGCCCGGACGAGTTGCGTGTGCAGCTGCTCCTCGCGCAGCTTCGTCTGGACCTTGTGGTTGACGAGCTCGCGCACGTAGTCAGCCGCGAGGATGATCCAGTAGATGTAAAAATCGATGACGGAGCGCGCGCTCAACATGCCCCAGATCGCATCGATGCCGTAATCCTCGAGCCGCCACCAACCGAACGTCACGTTCAGCGCCCACAGGCGGATGATGTTGCACCACGCCAGCAACGTCACCGCCGCGAGCACGTGCAACGAGAGCCGCACGACGAGATTGCGATGCCGCTGCTGCAGCTGCTCGCGCAGCATGAAAATCGCCGGAGTGAGCAACGCCCACAGCCACGCGCGATACATCTGCGCAACCCAGAGCACGAGGTGGCTGCGCGGCGAGTCGGGCATCTGCGACAGGCCGATGTAAGTCTGGATCGACAGCAGGACGCCGACGGCGGTCCAGACGCCGAAAATGAAAAGCCAGTTATGCCGTCGTGGCGGGGGCACGGCGGTCGTTAAGCCCGCCGCCGCGCCAAACGCAAGCACCGGAACACGCGGCGCGGGTCCGCCCGGCGCGGGCCGGGCGGGATTCGCGGAATCCGCGTGTCCGTTGATCGTGGATTTTTCCGTGTTCGTCGAAAAGCGCCAGGGAGCGGAAGCCGTGAGGCTGTCGCGGAGCGCGGAGCGAAATTCTCCCGAATTCCGCTCCGAGAGGGCCGCTTAGTCGCCCCAGCAAATGCCGAGGGCGCGGCCGGTGCGGACGAGATCGCCGTCGAGCGGGACCGTCTTCAGTTTGCCGACCGCTTCCGCGATCGGGATGGAGATGATGTCCGGCGGACGCGACGCGACCATCTGGCCGTAGTTGCCCTCGTCGATGAGGCGCACGGCATTGGCGCCGAAGCGCGTGCAGAGCAGGCGGTCGAACGTCGTCGGCACGCCGCCACGCTGCAAGTGACCGAGCACGCAGTTGCGCACTTCCTTGCCGGTGCGACGGGCGATTTCATCGGCCACGACAGCACTGACGCCACCGAGGCGGGCTTCGCGGTTCTTTTCCTCGGGACCGGCGTGCGTGGTGAAGTCGCCGCCCTTGATGCGGGCACCCTCGGCCACGACGACCATGGTGAAGTGCTTACCCTCGGCCTCGCGCTCGACGATCTTGCGCACGATGCTCTCGTAGGTGAACTCGATCTCGGGGATGATCACGACGCTCGCGCCGCCCGCGATGCCCGAGTGGGCCGCGATCCAGCCGGCGTAACGGCCCATCATCTCGACGACGATCACGCGATTGTGGCTCTGCGCGTGCGTGCGGAGGCGGTCGATCGCGTCCGTGGCGAACGAGACCGCGGAGTCGAAACCGAACGTCACGTCCGTGCCTTCGAGGTCGTTATCGATGGTCTTCGGCACGCCGACGATCGGGATGCCGGCTTCCATGCATTGGAGGCCGATGGAGAGCGAGCCGTCGCCGCCCACCACCACGAGCGCACGCAGACCGAGCGCGTCGAAATTGCGTTTGGCCTCGGCGAGGACGGCCGGGTCAATGGCGCGTTTTTCGCCGTGACCAGCCTTGGCGACGAAGCGGCCCTTGTTGGCCGTGCCGAGGACGGTGCCGCCGAGATACAGCAGGCCGTCCATTTCCTGATAATTCATGGGGCGGGCCTGCACGGGCGAAAGGAGGCCGTCGAAGCCGCCATAAATGCCGAGCGTTTCCCAGCCGCGACGGTCCGCGGCCTTCACGACCGCGTAGATCACCGCGTTAAGTCCGGGGCAATCGCCGCCACCTGTTACGATACCAATGCGTTCTTTCATTGCGTGGTAGTGGTTGAAAATTTGTTGAGAGATGAACCTGCGGGGGCAGGAAGTCCCATACAACGCAGCGCCACCGCCCGCTCAACCTTCAACTGTGTGCAAAGGTGCGCGCCTATGGGCGAAGGCTGCGCATCCTTTGGTGCCTCTGGCGCAAAGCGCTCCGCCAGAGGAGAAAAGCCGTGCGCGAGGCCGGACGAGCGCGACCGATACGCCCGGGTGAAATTTCGCGTCAGCCTGCTAAACGACTGTTCAAGGCGGAGGTTGCGTCGGGCTGCCGCGCGCGCGCCATTGGGCAAAACGCGCCCGCCACTCCGCGCGCGAGGTCCGACGCGCGCCTTCGGCGGCCAGTGCTGCGGCTTCGCGTTCGAACCCGTGCAAGTGGTGCAGCCGCACCGCTTGAAGCCGCAATTCGAGATCGTCGGGAAAAAGCGCGACTCCCTCGGCGATCACCGCCAGATGTCCACGGCGCGGAGCGATGGCGCTGCGCTCCCACACTTCACCGATGCATTGATAGACCTCCGCCAACGCGGGGCGCTTGTCCTTCGCGGAGAACAGGGGCGTGAGCATGCGCTCCACCACTTCGGCCGGCAACCGATCGCCCGCGGCCAAACCCGCGCTCAAATCCGCGAGCCGCACCCGCGCGAGCGCGAGCAAGGCCCGCGTGCCCGCGCCAGCGTGTGCGAACGCGTATTCGAGGTGCGGGCGCGCGGCCGCAAGATGGCCGGTCTCGTATTCCACCAAGCCGGCGAGTTCGTGCACCCGGGCATCGGCGGCCGCGAGACGCAGGCCCCGCCGGATCGTGCGGCGGACCGCTTGCTCGTATTTCGCGGCCAGATCGGGATGCGTGGCGCGCAGGGCATTCATCTCCATGCGCTCGAAATTCCCCTTCAGCCGCGCGACCTCCCCTTCGGTCGCGGAGCGAAGGTGAAACTCCTTGAACTCCTCCAGGTCGCGTCCGAGGCGAGGCACCTCGATGAAATCGTCCTGCGCCGCCGCGCGCCGGAGATAGCGGCGCAACTCCGCGTCGGCCCGCGCGAAATTCATCCCGAACGCCCGCACGAACATCGCCTCGGTCACCGGTCCGTTCGCGGCCTCCGCAACGAAGCGCCAGAACGCGAGCGCGCGCTTCCCCGTGTTGCCATCGCCGAATTGCGCCCAACGCACGAAAATTCCCGCCTGCAAATCCCACCGCGCCCGCTGCTCCGGCGCGACAGATTCATCGGGCGGCAGCGCGCCGAAAAACTCGGCCCACGGAGTGAAGCCTTCGCGGCGCGCCATCAGCTCGCGAAAATCCGCGTGCTCATTCAGCCGCTTGGTCTTGATCCGGTCGGTCACGTGATAGCGGAGCTTCGCCTCGCCCTCCCAGCGGACCATGATGTTCAGATGCGCCCACGCGCCCCAACGCCCTTCGAGCCCCACCAACAGCCACGCGGGCAACGGGGGCGTCCGTTCGCGCAAAAACCATAACGCCAAATCCGTATTCACGGAGTCGTAGTGGTAGATGCGATTCAGGTTCGCCGCGATCAGCAGGCGGTCGCGATCAGAGCGGTCAATGAATCCGCGGTAAGTCCAGCTGCCATCGGGCCGGTCCACTTTCGTCGCCGGCGCCACCTGCACTGCGCCACCTTCCCAGAACACGAACTGCACCGGAGCGCTTCGCTCCTCCAGTAGCCCCGGCGGCACAAACCCCGAGCCACGCCGATACGCTTGGAGGACGTTTCGCGTCAGGTATTCGTCCGACAGGCTCAGCACCTCGAAACCATCCACGGCGCCATACTGCCACGGCAGTTCCTCGGGCGCCTCGGTGACGACGAAGGGCGGAAGTTTATGCACCGGTTCGGGCGAAACCGTTTGCGCGCCGCACCACAACACCGTGAGCAGCGGCCAGACAGCGAGGACGCGCCGAACGGCGCCAGCCGGAAGAGCCATTCTCCAGTTCACCATAAGCGTGGTAAGACGAGCGTGGCCCGGCGCGTCGCGTGAAGGGAGCGTTGGCGCATCGCCGCGCGGAAGCCACGGAAAACTTCACGCCACGGCGGCGACGCGGTTCGCAGCCGACAGAGAAGTTTCGTCTCCGCCATGCGCATCGACCGCCTGCACGCGACCAGCCGCGAGCGTCACCACCTGATCAGCGATGGAAAGAAATGCCGTCGTGTGCGCAGCCACCACCACGGTGCGGCCGAGCGCGCGCTGGCCCTCGCAGAGGGCGACGAGCGTCTGCTCGGCCCGCGCATCGAGCGCGGAGCTGGGCTCATCGAGCAGCAAAACCGGCGCATCGAGATAGAGCGCGCGCACAATCGCGAGCCGCTGCCGCTGTCCGCCCGAGAGGTTGGCGCCATTCTCGGAGAGATGAGTGAAGAACCCTTGCGGAAGTTTCTCGATGAAGTCGAGCGCGCCAAGTTCGCGGCACAGACGCAGCAGCCGCTCCATGTCCGGCTGTGCATCGCCGGGTGCAACGTTTTCGAGAATCGTGCCGGACAGCAGGTGTGTCTGCTGCGGCACCACGGCCAGGTGGCGGCGAAGGCTCTCCAGCCGGTAATACTGAATATCGTGTTCGCCCAGAAAGACGCGTCCCTCGCTTGGCAAGTAGAGCCGCTGGAGCAAGGCGAACAAGGTGCTCTTGCCGCAACCGCTTTCGCCGACCAACATGGTGATCTTCCCCGCGGGGATCGTCAGCGTGATGTCCTGCAATGTCGCCGTGCGGCCGGCGTGCTTGAAGGAGACGTGTTCGAACCGGATGTCACCAACACGCTCGCGCGTCAGCTCGATGGAGCCTTGGTCCTTCTCCATTTCGAGATCCATGATCTCAAACAGGCGATCGGTCGCGATGAGCGTCTCCTGGATTTGCGTGTTCAAACCGAGCAACGCCGTGATCGGCCCGGTGAGATAGCCAGCCAGCGTGTAACACGACATCAGTTGTCCGGGCGTAAGACTCGCATCGAGCACGAGGCTCGCCCCAAGCCAGAGCAACCCGATCAGATAAACCTGCGTTATCAGCGCGCCCGCCGTGCCGGCGCCGAGAGCGGCGAGACCGGCGCGCCATCCGGTCTTGAGTAAACGCACCAAGCGCACCTCCGTGCGGAGCTCCGCATATTCCTCCAAACGGAAACGACGGAGCGCGGGCTGCGCTTGGAGCGACTCGACAAGTTGCGCGTCGAAATCCGCCGAGCGCTCCATGATCTGGCGCTGGTAGGTGCGATTGCGGAGATCGATGAACCAATACAGCGCTCCGTTCAGCGGCAACAGTGCCAGCGAGAGCAGCGCCAGCTTCCACGACCAGAGAAACATCGCACCGAGAGAGAAGGCGAGCACGAGGGGATTAAGAATCAGGTTGAGCAGGGCGCTGTTGAGGAAATTGCGCACCTTCACCGCGTCACCCACACGCGAAGTGATCTCGCCGACGCGCATTGAATCGAAGAGCGGCTGTGGCAGCCGCATCAGATGCCGGTAGTAAGCGAGGATGAGCGTCGCATCGATCTGCTGCGCGGTGCGCATCGAGAGCAGCGACTGAAACACGCCGAGCACGAGCTTGAACGCGAGGATGACCAGCATCACTACGCCGAGGAGATTGAGCAGCGAGCGATTGCCGTCGGGAATGACGTGATCGACGATCTTTTGGACATAGACCGACATCGCTAGCCCGAGGACGGTCGTCACCATCGCACCAACGAACGCCTGCACGAGCACACTGCGGTGCGGCGCGAGCAAGCTCCACAACCGCCGCCACGGAGACACCGTTGAATCGCCCGGCCGAAAATCTTCCCCCGGCGCCACCAGGATCAGCACGCCGGTCCACACGGTTTTAAATTTCTCGTGCGACCATTTCTCGACGCGGCCCACCGCCGGATCCATCACTCGTGCGTATTTCGGCGACCACTCCACGAGCACGACATAGTGCAGCAGCTTCTGATCGATCAGACAGTGCGCGATCGCCGGTAACGGCACCGTCGGCAACGCGTCCGCGGGGCCCTTCACGCCCTTGGCCGTGAAGCCAAGCTGCCGCGCCGCCTCAACGAGCCCCAGCGCCGTGGAACCCCGTTGGTTGGTGCCCGCAAGCTGCCGCAACCGCGCCACCGGCACATCGCGCCGGTAGTGCGCACCGATATAGCGCAGGCAAGCCGCGCCGCAGTCGGTGATGTCACGTTGGCGAAACCGGCCCATCACTAAATGCAACTTCTACGCGCCCTCACATGATTAGCCGTTTGATCGTCTGCCAGTTTGAAACAAATGCGTGCGCTAGTAGCCAACCGGCCAAAACGCCCGCGATTATGACCGCCCATTGCTTACTGGTGTTTTTCGCTTTCATATTCACGCCCCTAAGCCTGCGACCCCCATGGATCGCAGGCGCTGACTCTAGTTGATAGCGGCTGCGATGACACCGCCGATAAAGGCGGCGGAGCCCGGAATACCCGCATTATGGAGGACCCTGCCACCGGAGATCGCACCCCCGATGAACTGCGATAGGTCGCGCCAGAAGCTGTCGCCAGCAACGATCGCTTGGAGATCCGATTCTGATATTGTTCTCATGGCGGTATCTCGGCTTCAGGCCCAAGTTTTGTAACCCTCCGCGAGTCCCTTTTTTACGTCCTTCCAGTTATCGATTGTCCCTTTGCAGAGATAGGCAACCACTGCCAAGCCAGCACCGGCGAAAAAGAGCGGCCACACTCCGCCCCTTGTGTTCTGCAGGTCAGCCTCTTGCATATCGGTCATTCCATTTTCTGTTTTCATTCGATTTCCTTTTGTTGGTCCCCAGCGGAATTGCTGAGAAAGGTTTCAGCCGTGCGGCGCGGCGGCCCGCTACGGGGGCCCATATGGTCCAATGTTGTTGGAAGCTCTGAAGCGTGTAGGCGCGGACTGAGGACGACGCCCGGAACCTCGTCACTCCGTCGCCGTGCGCCTGGATGTGGCTGGCAGGCGCGGAGAGAGCGCGCGGCATGGTAGCGAGCCCACGTTTCGCGTAGGGCAACCAATGATCCCGCTTCGTAACCGTGGCGCCAGTGGAGTTGGATCGCCGCGGTGATGTAGTCCGCCTCGTCTCGGAAGAATTGCGCGCCTTCGAGCAACACCGCGAGGTGACCTCTCGTGGGCACGACGGCGCTCTGCTCCCATACCTCAGCGATCATCTGGTAGACCTCCAGAACCGGCGGTTTTCGCGCTCGCGCGGCGAACAACGGGGTGAGCACGCGCTCGAGCGCTCCGCCTGGTAACTTCGCTTCGGGCGCGAGCCCTTGGCGCGATTCGTCCAGCCGCAGCTTGGCCAAAGCAACCAGCGCGCGAGTGCCGAGGGCATTCTGCGCAAACGCATACTCCAGCAACGGGCGGGCCGCAGCGGTGTTGCCAAGATCGAACTCCAGTTGCCCAAGCAACCCTCGCAGCGACGCGCTCGCCGGTTGCGCCTTGAGCCCGCGCTGGAATGTTCGCCGTGCAGCAGCGGCGTATTTCTCGGCGAGTTCCGGAAAATCGCACCGCAAGCGATTCGCCTCCATGCGTTCGAAATTCCCCTTCAAGCGCGCCACCTGCTCCTCGGTGGCCATGCGCAGTTTCAGATTGCGGAGTTCCGGCAATGGTCGGTTTACGTCGGCAACTTGGATGATTTCGGGGGACGCGATGGCGACGCGAAGATAATTCAGCATCTCATGCTCAGCGTCCGCGTAACTGCACTTAAACCAGCGCTGAAACGTTGCCTCGTCCACCGGACGCTCTCGCGCCTCCAGCGCAAAGCCCCAAAAAGCCAGTCTATCCAGTGGACGCCCGATCTTTCCGAAAAGTTGCCATCGCGCAAAAAGCCCTGCTTGCGACGACCACAAACGATAGACCTCGGGCTCCAGCTCCTCATCGGGCGCAGGCCCGAAAAGCTTCGCCATCGGTAGCATCGCTGGCGGGCGAAACCGCTTTGAGCGAAGCTCCTTCGACTCTTCTTCGGAAACCCACAAAAACGATGGCAGCTCGATGGCAGGGCTATCACGATGGCCGGCCAGTTCGCTCAAACATCCCGACGAGCCAAACAAGCCGTCTGAAAGCCATTCAGGCACGCCACCGGCTTCCACCATCAACCGTCTTGTGGGCCCAAAATCCACCATTGGCCAGCGGTCCAGCCCGGAGAGATTTGCCGCGAAAGTATGTGCGCCGTCCTCCGATTGGACGACCACGCCATCATATCTCGTGGAGCCAGCACGCCAGCGCGAATTTTGAGAGACGACTTCAGTCGCTGGAAGCGGACCTGCCTTCAGGTCGAACAACACAACGCTGACAGGCGCGTCTCGATCGCCGAGAAGGGCCGAGCTAACGAATCGCTGGCCGCGCAATAGCGCCGCAACGACCGCCTCTGTGAGTTCGTTCCCCGCCAACGTGATCACCTCGAACTCTGCGATGCGGACATAACGCCACGGAAGTCCGTCAGGGAGTTCGCTCACGACAAATGGCGGCAGTTGAACGACGTCTCCTTTCGAAGACTCCTCCGGCGAGCCGCCGAAAGCGTATCCAAAATGCCCCAACTCGAGGATGGCCACGAAAACCCATGCGCTCCTCCGTCCGTTTCCTAACGGGCGCTTCCTCAGCAGACGAGGGTCAGTATTCATCGAGAATGGTGCCATCGGCTGGAACGCACCGGCCCAAGGCTGCCGGTGCGCGTTGCGTTCAACGTGCAAGATCGATGCCGGACGTGGGATCGATTCCGGGCGCAGCGTAAACGTCGACCACCGGTGGTGGCGGAGGAGGAGTGTAAGGACGCGGCTTGGTCGGAGGAGGGGGATCGTTGCGGACTTCGCCGCCACCGAGGACCGCGCACAGTTCGGGATGATTCAGTGTATTCATAGTTGCATGGTTTTTCTCCGGCGGGATTGCCGGGAAAGGTTCAGCGGCGTGTCGCGACGGCTCGGTTCTGCGGATCGAGCCACTCGCTCGCGTCTTGATAGAGGATTTGCAGCAACGTGCGTCGCGTCGTCAGAAAGCGCGCGGAGACTGTCATGCCCTTGCCGATTCGACCGATGGCACCGTTCGCAAGCTGAAGCTGTGATCGTTTCGGTTCGATCGTGACTTTGAAAACCGGCGCTCCGCCTGAGTCGGTCACGCTCACATCGGCGGCGATGGCTATCACAAGAGCGTCGAGCAAGCCCCACTGCGTATAGGGAAACGCGTCGACCTGCAGGCGCACCGGCTGGCCGCACCGCACGAGGCCGATTTCTCGCGGGGATACAAAAGTTTCCACCACAAGTCGGTCGTCGGGCGATATCGCGCCCACCACCTGGCCGGCGCCTATCATCGCCCCTTCGCTTAATCCGACGAAGCCCTGCAACGCGCCCGCGCCCGGTGCACGCACGATCGCGTGGGCCCGCTCGGCTTCGAGCCGGGTGCGCTCGGAGGCGAGGTCAAGCAGCGCGAGCGCGGTTTCCTCCCGTCGCGCGTGCCAATGCGTGCGCATCTGCTCGATGGCTAGTTTCGCATCCGCCTGCACGCGTTCGAGAGCGTAGCGCGCGTCGTCGAGTTCGCGCTGCGTCGCGATGCCCTTTGCTGCCATGGCGGAAACGCGCGCGAGCTCCGTTCGCACCCGCGCTTCGGCGACGCGATTCGCCTCGAGCTGAGCTTTTAGCTGCGCGGCCTCTTGGCGCACAGTCTGCAGGCTGGGAAACAGTTCCACGGCGCGGCCGGACGTCACATCGGGCAACACATCGGGCTCACCAAGCCGCGCCGTGGAAAAGGAATCGAGCAAGGCCAGCGCCGCGGTCTTCTCCCGCTGAAGCGCCACGTTGCGCGCGAGCCGCTCGTCGAGATCCGGCGTGGCGAGTTCGAGCAACGGCTGGCCCGCGACGACATGAGCGTTGTCGCGCACGTGCACTCGCGCGATACGGCCGCCGAACGCCAGTCGCAGCTCCACTCGCTCGGCCATGGGGCGCACGATGCCCGGCGCTCCGACGGACACGTCGACTTCGATGAACGGCAGCGCTGCGAGCGCGGCGAGCGCACCGACCAGCACAAACCAGTAAACCGCTCGTGCGGGACGACCGTGCTCCGCATGAAGGCTTTCGACCGTGTGCGCGGCGAGCGGGAGCGGCAGCGTGTGCGTCGTGGACACGGCGGCGCAGCTTGCGCGGAACGTCGCTGATGAGAATCTCTCCGTTTTAGCTAAACGGATTGGAAGAATTGCTTGACGCGTCCTCTCCGTCCTCGCGCGCCACCCAGCCGTCGCTCGGCGGACGGACGAAGCCGCGCTGGATCGCCCAATGAATCAGTCGCGCCGTGCTGGGAAGGTTCAGCTTGGCCAGAATGCTCAGGCGGTGCGTCTTCACCGTGCTCGCTTTGAGCCCGAGCTGCGCCGCGGCTTCTTCATCGGAAAACCCGCTGCCCAACAGCGGCAGCAGATCGAGTTCACGATCGGAAAGAATTTTGAAATACGCCGCCGGGTCCGAACGGAATTTGCGCAACGCCTCGCGCACTTCCGGGGGAAAATACCGGCCGCCTGCCGCCACCGTGCGGACCGCCTCCGGCAAACCCATCAGCACGTCGCCACCTTTCCACAGCAGTGCGGCGACGTGAGGCTCGTGGGCCGCTTGCAGCACGACATCGTCGCGACGCACCGAGAGCAGGAGAATTTTGGGCGGGGTCGGCAGAGCCGCGAGTTCCCGCGCCAGTTGCAGGCCGTCGCCATCGGCCAGCACGACATCGAGCAACACCAGGTCGGGACCAAAATCGCGCACACGCTCGAGGGCGGCGCTCACCGTGGCGACGGTTTCGTAGCTCTTCACCTCGGGCAATCCGCGCAAAACGCCCGCGACGCTCGTTTGCCACAACGAATCGTCCTCGACGTGAAGCAGGGAGAAACGCGACTTGGTCACTCTACCTGGCCCGTGCCCGCAGTAAGCCAAACCGGCGTGTCCGCTCGCAAGTCTGAAGCCTGTCACATCGCCGGCGGGTGTAGCGGAAGCCGTCAGGCTTTCGCCGATCAGCTGCGCAGCCGGACGGGCGAAAATCTGACGATTTCCGCTACCCGTGAACGCAGCGGTCCCTCTCGCGTAGCGGAAGCCGTGAGGCTTTCGCCGCTCCGGCTTTGTGCGTCCACAAGCGAAATTCTTACGAGCGGCGGCCTCTCGCTGCGCTTGGAATCACTACCCCGGAGCGGCAAAGGCGAACCGTCCGTCGGCAGCGAGCGACCATCGCGGCATGCGGCTCAGTGCGAGTGAGCGTGCGCGTCGTCGTCTCCGTCGCCCGTGCCCGGCGGGCGGATGGCGCTGCCGTAGAAAATCGCGTTAAAGAACACGCGATTGCCGCCATACCAGAAGCCGCGGAAATTCGGATCATCGGGCATCGCCACCACCACGCCGCGCCCGACCGGCAACGCGACGATCGCCGCCGTGTTCGCGAGCGCGGCCTGATTCGCCTCGGAAATGAAACCGGACTGGAGCGGCTTCGCCGTGTAAGCGGCGGGCGTCTCGTAGGGCGATTTCGCGGGTTTCAGGAAGATGCCGTTCTTGCGGAGGAACGAGACGCGCTCGTCGCTGAAGCCGTAGCCGAGCGGATGCGTCGGATCGATCGCGGCCGCGACGATCGCACCGGCAATGTAGCGCAGCGCTTCGCGGTCGCTCGCGGAGGCGTAAGGGAAGCGCCGGCCCTCGCCGCTGTCGTCGGCCGCGGTGGCCTGCCGCGGACGTCCGCCGGCGGTCGCGGCGGGCTCGACCGTGCGGCCGGCGAATTCGAGCGCGGCGAGTTCCTTGCGCGCGGCCCAGGTCACGGCGCGCCCCATCACCACGAGCGTGCCGCCTTCGCGGACCCAGCGCTTAAGATTGGCCGCCGTGGCATCGCTGACGCTGTCGTCGTAACGCCCGTCGGCGAATACGATCGTCGTGTAACGCCCCAGCGTCGCGCGGCCGAGCTGCGCGAGGTCGAGCAACGTGGGCGCAAGACCGACCCGTTGGTCGAGCACGTGCCACGCCGCGCCGATGTCGTGCGGATCGACGCCGTCGCCGGTGATCAGCGCGACGCGCGGCGCGGGCAACGGCACGAACGACGCGCTGCCGAGATCCACGCCCTTCGGCGTCAGACCCGTGCCGCAGCCGTAAACGGTGAGCGCGTCCTCTTTCACGATCGTGTCGATCACCGCGCGGATCGCCACCGCGCGCTCGGGTTGCTGGCCGACGGGCACGAGAATCGCGCCGTAGCCGAACGCCTGGCGCGCACCGGTGGCGGTCGTGGCCTCGATCGTCGAGGTGAGACCTTTCACGAGGATGCCGGCGGCATGGAGGCGCTGCAGCGCACGCGGAGCGAAGTAGCCGTTCCAGTTGAAAAGGTAGGCGTAGTCGCTGTGACCGCCGACGAGCTGGCCAGCGGGAAACGCCGGCGTGCCGACCAGATCGCCGGCCGCGGGCGCGCGGTCGAGTTCGGCGTAAGGGAGATTGTAGGCGAGCGGCAGCGTCCAGGCCGAGACGTCGTAGAACACGGAGTCCTCGAACGTCGTGCGCTTGATGAACATTTCCGTGAGCAGGCGAAATTGCGGCTGGTTGGTCAGCGCCACCCAGGCAGCGCCGGCCTTGAAGGTACGGCCGTCAGCGGCGGTGACGTCCTCGTTGAGCGGACGCACCTCGATGTGGTGCTGGGCGAGCAACGCGAGAAACGCCCACGCGCGCGCCGGATCGCCGTCGTCGCCGAAGACGTAGGCCTTCACCTTGCTCTTAGCGGCGAGCTCGGCGGTTTGTTGCGGGAAATCCTTTTGCAGGCCGAGCAACTCGGGGCGGAGCGCGACGGAAGCCTCGAGCGAACTGAGCGACGAGAGCACTTGGTTGCGGATCGCAAACGGGAACGTCACCACGCCGTTCTCGCTCTCCTGCGCGTGACCGCGCGCGCTGGCCTGCTCGAAGAGGATGCCGATCGTGCCGTGCAGATCGGGATACGTGGAGCCCTTGCCCGGGTAGAAATCGTCGAAGCCCTGCTCACTGTAATAGAAGATGCCTTTGCCATCGAGCGCACGCTGGTGGAACGCGGCGACTTTGGCGGTGAGTTCGAAGACCTTGGCGGGCGAACTCGGGTTGTTGCGCGTCGGCACGCCGGGCTGGAAGAAGAACGTGTTGTTCGTGCCCATCTCGTGGTGGTCGGTGAGCAGGTTCGGGCGCCAGCGGTGGAAAATCTGCGCGCGGGCCTGCGCCTCGGGATGCACGAGCGGCAGCCAGTCGCGGTTCGGGTCGAACCAGTAATGGTTGAACCGGCCGCGCGGCCACGCCTCGTTGTGCTCGCGGTCGAGCGCGTCGGCGGACGGCGCGGAG
Source organism: Verrucomicrobiota bacterium (assembly GCA_023432225.1). Taxonomy (GTDB): domain Bacteria; phylum Verrucomicrobiota; class Verrucomicrobiia; order Opitutales; family Opitutaceae; genus Didemnitutus. Next base: position 51,265 of record JAEYUW010000036.1, on the reverse strand, counting down.
AGCGAGCGGTGCTGGTTGAACCACTGCGCGGCACGGTCACCGCCATCGGGATTGCGCTGAGCCTCGACGAGGATGACGGAATGGCGGAGGAGATTCACGACCTTCTCGTCCTGCGCGGCGGCGAGGTAATAGACGACGAGCGGCATGGCATTCACGCCGCTCGGCTCGTTGCCGTGGATGCTGTAACCGAGATCGACCACGACCGGCATCGCCGCGACGTCGAGCGCGGCGCTCTTCGCCGGGTCGAGGAGCGCGAGGTGGTCGGTGCGGATTTGTTCGAGCTTCGCGTGATTTTCCGGCGCGGTGATCGTGAGCACGACGAGCGGCTTGCGCTCGTGCGTGATGCCGACGATCTCGAACTTCACCCGATCCGGCGCGGCGGCAGCGACGGCGCGCAGGTAGGCCGTGCTGAGTTCGCTGCGGATGTGCCAGTCGCCGACTTGGAAGCCGAGGAACTGCTCTGGCGTCGGGACCTTCGGGTTGTAGGTCGTGCCCGCCGGCAGATAGTAATCGAGCGGCACGCCGGCGTGGAGCACCGGGACCACGGACAGAATCAACGCGAGCGCGAGGGGTAACAGGCGGCGAAGCGGCATAGGCCGGCTACGTTGCACAGCCGGCGTTTTCCCGCCAACCGAAATGCATGGCGTAGGACTACGCCCGCGCTCGCCCCGGCGCGGTCCGCCTTCTCTCGTAGCGGAAGCCGTAAGGTTTTCGCCGATTAGTTTCGCGGGCAAACGTGCGAAATTCCCCCACTGCCGCCATCACGTCGCGCGCGGAACCGCTACGCGCAATGCGCTGGCCAAACACGCCGCGCTCCCTACAACTCCCGCACCCCTCCTCCACCATGCGACGACTTCTGTTCGTGTTCGCTTGCGCCGTGCTTTCCTTCGGCGCGCAGGAAAAAACGCCCGCCACTTCCGGCTCCGCCACCGCGACGACCGCGACCGCCGCCCTCCCCGACGGCCTCTACGCCGAGTTCACCACGCCGCGCGGCGCGTTCGTAGCCGAACTGTTTTTCGAGAAGACACCGATGACCGTCGCGTCCTTCGTCGGCCGCGCTGAGACCGGCATCGCCGCGCGCGAGGGCAAACCGTTTTTCTCCGGCCTGACGTGGTATCGCGTCGTGCCGAACTTCGTCATCCAAAGCGGCGACCCGATCCGCAGCGCGATGAAACCCGGCGCCGAGCCGACCGAGGCCGACGACGCCGCGGGTCATCCGTTCCCGTTCCCCGACGAAATCGTCCCCGGCCTGCACCACGACGCCGCCGGCGTGCTCTCGATGGCCAACGGCGGCCCCGACACGAACAGCAGCGAGTTCTTCATCACGCTGCGCGACACGAACCGCCTCAACTACCTGCACAGCGTCTTCGGCCGCGTGGTGCGCGGCGCCGAGTTGCTGCCGCAGATCAAGCAGGACGAAGGCTTCACGATCAAAATCCTCCGTGTCGGCGCGGCCGCCCGCGCGTTCAAGGCCGACCAGATCGCCTTCGCGCAACACGTCGACGCCGCGAAAAAATACTCCGCCGCCCTCGAACCCGGTCCGACTGCGCACTTCGACGATCCCGACAAACTGCTGCCCAGCGATCCGCCGCGCGCGAAGAACTTTAATTACAAGCTCGCCAACTTCGAACGCGCCACCGGCCGGAAGCTCTACGCCCGCCTCTTCGCCAAATCCCCCAGCGAAGCCGAGGACGCGCAACCCGGCGCCTTCATGCGCACGCTCGCGCAGAAACTCGGCACGGAGCGCGACGGCGTGCTCGCCGTGTATTTCGCCGACGAGAAAGACTGGCGCATCTGGTTCGGCGACGCCGCGGTGGAGACTTTTCTCGGCCGCAAACCAAGCCCCGCCGACCTCACGCCCGACGGCGCGCTCCACCAGGCGAAGACGGCGTTCATCGAAACCGCCGTCGCGCGTGGCGACGCGTTCGTGAAGCAAGTCATCACCGAGGGCCGCCCGGTGAACGATGCCCAGCGCCTCAAGCTCACCGTCGACGAAGTGATCGACGGCCTCATCACGATCCTCGAACCGAAAAAGTAGGGCCGGTCTTCGACCGGCCCCAAAAATTGTCACCGTCACCGCGCCGCTCTCCTCGCGCAAAAATCGACCACGCGCATTCATGGGCCGGTTGAAAACCGGCCCTACTCACGCACCTGATCCCATGCCTCCTTCAATCCGCCCACTCTCCCTCGCGTTTGCCCTTTCGCTCACCACCTCGCTCATCGGGTCCGCGTCCGCTGCCATGCCCGCCCTCCGCGACACCGTCACCGCGCGCGTGAACACCGAATATCCCTCGCTCGACGTCATCTACCGCGACCTGCACACGCACCCGGAACTCTCGTTCCTTGAGAAACGCACTGCCGGCATCCTCGCGCGCGAATTGCGGGCGGTTGGTTTCGACGTCACCGAGAACTTCGGCAACACCGGCATCGTTGCCGTGCTGAAAAACGGCGCCGGCCCCACGCTCCTGATCCGCGCCGATATGGATGCGTTGCCAATCAAGGAGCAAACCGGCCTGCCTTACGCGAGCCAGGTGACGATGCCCGACCTCGCCGGCAAAACGCAGCCCGCGATGCACGCGTGCGGTCACGACACGCACGTCACCACGCTCATCGGCACCGCGCGCACGCTCGCCGCGCTGAAGGCGAACTGGTCCGGCACGCTCGTGCTCATCGGCCAGCCGGCCGAGGAAATCGGCGGCGGTGCGCGAGCGATGTTGCAGGAAGGGCTGTTCACGAAATTCCCGCGTCCCGACAACGTGATCGCGTTCCACGTCGGCGGCGACTCGCCGGCCGGCGTCATCGCCACGCTCGAAGGGCCGAGCTACGCCAACGTCGACTCGATCGACATTCTCGTGCGCGGCATCGGCGGACACGGTGCGCGCCCGCAATCGACCCGCGACCCCATCGTGCTCGCCTCGCAAATCGTCCTCGCGCTCCAGACGATCGTCGCCCGCGAGCTGAGGCCCGGCACGCCCGCGGTCGTCACAATCGGCGCCATCCACGGCGGCACGAAGCGCAACATCATCCCCGCCGAAGTGCGCCTCGAGCTCACGCTGCGCAGCTACAGCGACGAAGTTGCGCAACACCTGCTCACCTCCATCAAGCGCATCGCCGAAAACACCGCGCGCGCCGCCGGCGTGCCCGACGACTTGCTGCCCGTGATCACCGTCGAGCAGACGCGCACGCCGTTCACTTACAACGACCCCGCGCTCACGCGCCGCCTCGCCGGCGTGTTCGCGCAATGGTTCCCGGCCGAACAACTCACGACCGGCGAAGCCGGCACCTACGGCGAGGATTTTGCTGAATACGGCCGCACGGCGCCGAAGGTGCCGATCTCGATCTTCTGGGTCGGCGGCAGCGACCCGAAGGTGCTCGCCGACGCCGCGGCGAAGGGCCAGCTCGCGCCGTCGAATCACAGCGCCTTCTGGGCGCCGCTGCCCGAGCCGACGATCAAGACCGCCGTCACCGCCATGAGCGCGGCGGCGTTGGATTTGCTCAAGAAGGAGTGAGCGAGTTCAGCGAAGCCTCGATCAGCGAAAGCCTCACGGCTTCCGCTACGACGCTTCGTGCGCTCCCTCCGTCGTAGCGGAAATCGTCAGATTTTCGCCGGTTCGCCCTGCGAGCCCGTTTCGCGTCGGTCTCTCGTAGCGGAAATCGTGAGATTTTCGCCGCACCGCGCCGCATAGATTCGCCAGAACACGTCCCAGAAATCGTCGCGCCGCGGATCGAGGTCCGGATAACCCGCCACCACCGCACCCAAATACGGATACTGCCGCCATTGCGCCACCAGACCGGCCCGCACCGGATTTTCCCAGATATATGCAGCCGCGGCCATCACCGCTCCACGCGGTCGTTCGTCCTCACGCAGCACGTGATCGTAGCCCTGCCGCTGGAGTGAGCGCCCACCTTTCGCCAGTTCGGCGCCTCACGCAGTGCGCCGCAGGCGAGCCGCGAGACGTTGATCGCTTTGCTCGCTCGTCCCGACCCAGAGGAAGTGCGCGTGATCCGGCATGAAGCAATACGCCGGGCAGACCAGGCCGTAACGAGCGAGCGCATGGACGAGCACTTCACGCATTCGCGCGTGATGCAGGGCATCGAGCCAGCCGGTCGCGCGGCGCTCGATGGTCATCGACCAATGCACCCACGCTCGCCCGCGATACCATTCTGCCGGAAGGCGGGGCAGGCGGGCGTGATCGCCGTGGGCGTGCGGATTCACGCGGCGAGGGGAAGCATCGGCGCGCCACGCCGCAAGCCGCGATCCGGCGAAAATCTCACGATTTCCGCCTCAAGCAGCGTTCGAGCGTTTTGCGCGACCTACAGGCCGTAGCGGAAATCGTAAGATTTTCGCCGATCGTCGCTGCGCGCGCGAACCGTCCGAGCACCCGTCCGAGTTCCCGCTCAGAGCAGCTCGGACAGAATCTTCAATTTGCCATCGGCGCCGGGCCGCAGGCGATCGCGCGCCATCTCGTGCGCGATCTCGCGCCACGTGATGTCCTTAGCACGATGGGACGCGCGGCGGGCGAACATCTCGTCGATGTTCTCCGTGATGATGCGCGTCACCACTTTCTCGATGAACGCGCGGCCGATGCCGTCCTCGGCCATCACGCGCGAGCGGAAATCCGCGTCGACGTCGGCCTTGGCTTCGATGAACGCCGCAATCACGCCGCCGGAGTTCGCGATGAAGTCCGTCAGGCACACGATGCCGCGGCGGTGTTGCAGGAAATACTCGCTGACGAGATCGGCGGGGTTGTTCGCGCCTTGCAGCACGATGCGCGTGTGGATGTGCGGGGCGTTCTCGGGATGAATCGCGTGCGGACGCGCGGCGGGCACGAGGATCGTGCACGGCATTTCCATCATGCGGTCGAGGTGCTCGCCATCGAAGCGGTGCTTCACCGGACCGGCGTAGTCCGCGAGGCCCGCTTTCGTTTTGCGGATCGCGAGCAGTTGCGCGACGTCGAGACCGGCCGGGTTGTAGAGGCCGGCATTGATGTCGGAGGCGCCAACGATGCGCGCACCGAGTGAAGCGAGTTTTTCGGCGATGGGCGCACCGACGTTGCCGAAGCCCTGGACGACGACGCTCGAGTCCTTGATCTTGAAATCCGGAATGTGCTTTTCGGACGCGATCGCGGCGGCAAAGAGACCGTGGGCCGTGATCGCCCATTCATCGAGCGGGAAGCCGCCCTTCGCCGGCGGCCGGCCGACGCCACCGCGGCCGTGGTTCGCCGCACCGTTCTTCTCGGCGAACACTTCGTAGATCGTCTGCATGTCCGTCTCGTTGGTGCCCATGTCGGGACCGGGGATGTATTCCGGAATGCCCCACAGCGCCTCGGCGAACATCGCAACGAGCGCTTTTTTCTCCTCGGGCTTGTCGGTGAAATAGCGCGGCTCGACGCGCAGGCCGCTCTTCGCGCCGCCGAGCGGCAGCATGGCCGCGGCGCTCTTCATCGTCATCGCCGCCGCGAGGCCGTAGACCTCGTCGACGCTCACGTCCGGCGCGAGGCGCAGGCCGCCGAGACCGCGGCCGCGCACGAGATTATCGACCGCCACGAAGCCCCACGTCGTGTCGTCGGCGGGATCGTGAATGCGGTAGATGCACTCGGGCCCGAACTCGTTGCGGGCAATTTTGAAACGTTGCTCGATGGCTTCGCCCCGCACGGCCTCGGCGACGAGGCGGCTGGGCAGCTTGAAAGTTTGCATGCGCCGATTTTTTGCCGGGAGACCGCCAACCCAAGGGGAAAACCAGCGCGCGCCGCAACCATGAGGCGACCAAACCCCTGAATTACTCGCCCGAATAATCGGCAAATCGCACTTTCTTCCGATTGCGAATGCGTGCACCGTGACGGCGTCTCTCCCTGTTCCATGCGCAAATTCGGCATCCTCCTCATTCTCGCCGGCGTGCTCGGCTTCATCGCGTTCCAGGCCCGCACCGGCATTCTGCGCCGCGCCGATCCCGGCAAACCCGCCAACAAATGGGTCCGCGCGCAGCAGGAGGCGCAGGAACTCGCGCCGGAGGATCTCGCGCTGATCAAAGAGAAGTTCGCCGACGCCGTCGTCACCCCGTCCGGCCTGCGCTACATCGTCCGGCAGGAGGGCGCCGGCTCGCCGCCGTCGTTCGGCGCGGAAGTCGTCGCGCATTACCGCGGCACGCTGATCAACGGCGTGAAGTTCGACAGCAGCTACGATCGCGGTGAGCCCTACCCTTTCCGCGTCGGCACCGGCAGCGTGATCAAGGGCTGGGACGAAGCTTTCGCGCAGATGAAAAAAGGCGAGAAGCGCACGCTGATCATTCCGTGGTGGCTCGGTTACGGCGTCCAGGGCAAGGGTCCCATTCCCGGACGAGCGACGCTGGTGTTTGAGGTCGAGCTGCTCGACATCCGCTAGGGAGAACATCCCGCGCCCCGCGGGAAATTAGCTCGCGCGGGAGCGCACTCGCGGGCCAACTGCTGTTGTGGCGGGCACCCGGTCAACGGTTTGGTTTCGTCTGCGCGACACCCTGCGTCTGCGGCTGGGTCTGTTCTCCTTCGCTTTGGTGCTGCCGTTGCTGGCCCTGATCGGCCTCGGCATCCGGAAGAAATTCGTCGACGACCGCGCCGCGGCCGAAGCCCGCCTGCATGTCCAGCGCGTGATCGCGGAGGAAGCGCTGCACAAATACCTCGCGCGCGTGCAGGCCAGCCTCCTCGAACTCGAGGCGATCGTCGAGTTCACGGACCTCGCGTCCCCGAAAGCTCTGGAGCAATGTCGTCAATTTCTCCGGTTGCGTCCGGAGTTCATCAACATCGCGGTGATCGATCGCGCCGGCATCCTGCGCTTCTCCACGGCCTTTCCCGTCACCGATCCGCCGCAGAACTACGCGGCGATGCCCAACATCGCCGCGCAGCTCCGCGCCACGAAATTCGACCTGAGCACGGCGGCGCGCGGACTGACGACCGGCCGCTGGGGTTGCGTGGCGGCCATGCCACTGCGCACCAATCCGAACCTGCTTCTCTCCGCGCCCATCGATCTTCGCATCCTGTCCAAGGCGTTGTTTTTCGGTCCCGACAGTCCGGAGCAGATTGTGACCGTCACCGATCGCAACAACACCATCGTGCTCTCGTCTTACGCCCCGGAGCAGCGCATCGGCGAGACGCGAGCGAGCAGCCAGCTCGCGCGCACGCGCTTGAGCGCAGGCTGGAGCACGGGGGAGTTTCTCGGCTTTGATGGCGTGCCACGCACCTACGACGCGGCCGCCATTCCCCTCGCCGACTGGACGCTCACCGTCAGCGTCCCCACCGCCAGCATCTATGCCGCAGCGTGGCGCGACGCGAAAAACTCCCTCATCGCCGTCGCGCTCGTTCTTGCGGGCGGGCTGCTCCTGCTTCGGCTTTACTCGCAACACCTGCTCCAGCCCGTGGCCGCGCTCGCGGACGCCGCCCGCCACCACGCCGCCGGCCGGCACGATCAACTGGCACCGGTGAAGGGCCCGCTCGAGATCGCAGACACCGCACGAGCCTTCAACGACATGGTGCTCGCGCGCCGCCAAGCCGAGGCCGATCTGGTCGAGAGCGAGCTCCGTTATCGCACCATCATCGAGCAAACCGGCCAGATGGTCTACGACCTCGAGATCGCCACCGGCCGGATCCGCTGGTTCGGCGCCGAAGCCATCGCCTCCATCACCGGGCACACGCCGGAGGAATTTGCCGCGATCGACGAAGCCGGCTGGAGCGAGCGACTGCACCCCGAAGACCGCGCCGGCGTGCTCGGCCTGCTCGAACGCTCGGTCGACACCGCCCAACTCTTCGCGGCCGAATACCGCTTCCGCCACCGCGATGGCTCATACCGTTTCATCGAGGACTACGGCTTCATCCTGCGCGACGCCACCGGACGCGCCACCCGCATGCTCGGGCGCATGAGCGATATCACGGCGCGCCATCGCGCCGAGACCGCGCTACGCGAGAGCGAGGACCGCTACCGTCTCGTCACGGAACAAACCGGCCAGCTCATCTACGATCTGGATGTTCCCTCGCAACAGGTGCGCTGGTTCGGCCGCGCGGCGGCGGCACAAATCCTCGGCTGCCTGCCCGAGGAGATGTCAGCCCTCGGCCTCGAGGGCTGGAGGGATCGCCTGCATCCCGAGGACCGCGCGGCCGCCATCGCCCGCCTCGAGCATTCGCTGCACACCGGCGATCCGTGCTTCGCGGAATATCGGCTGCGGCACAACGACGGCTCCTGCCACCTCGTCGAGGAACGCGGCGCCGTCCTCCGCCGGCCGGACGGCACCGTTTATCGCATGCTGGGGCGCATGATCGACGTCACCGAGCGGCACCGCGTGGAAGGCGAACAACGCCAGATCGAGAAAAAACTCCTCGAAACGCAGAAGCTCGAGAGTCTCGGCGTGCTCGCGGGCGGCATCGCCCACGATTTCAACAACCTGCTCACCGGCGTCCTCGGCAACGCCGGCCTCGCCCGCCTCGACCTGCCGCCAGGCTCGCCCGTCCGCGACCCCATCAACCAGATCGAACGCGCCGCCCAGCGCGCCGCCGATCTCTGCAAACAGATGCTCGCCTACTCCGGCAAAGGCCGGTTCGTCGTGCAGGCGATCAATTTCAACGAACTCATCGAGGAATCGCTCGGCCTCCTCGCCGTCTCGATCTCGAAAAAGGCCGTCCTGCGTTTCAACCCCGCGCCCGCGCTGCCCGCGCTCCAAGCCGACGCCACTCAGCTCCGCCAGATCGTGATGAACCTCGTCATCAACGCCTCCGAAGCGCTGGAAGATCGCAACGGCCAGATCACGCTCACCACCGGCACGGTCAACATCGACGCCGCCTACCTCGCCACCGCGCAATTCACGGGCGAACTCGCCCCCGGCCCCGCCGTTTTCCTCGAAGTCAGCGACACCGGCACCGGCATGTCGCGCGAGACGATAGCGCGCATCTTCGATCCGTTCTTCACCACGAAATTCACCGGTCGCGGCCTCGGCCTCGCCGCCGTCCTCGGCATCGTGCGCGGCCACAAAGGCGCGATCAAAGTCTACAGCGAACCCGGCAGCGGCACGACCTTCCGGCTTTTCTTCCCCGCCGCCAGGGACGCCCCGCAACCCCTCACCCGCCCCGCCCCGGAACGCCCTGCGTGGCGCGGCTCCGGTCGCGTGCTCGTCATCGACGACGAGGAAGCCGTGCGCCAGGTGGCCACGAGCATTCTCCGCGCGCTCGGCTTCGACGCCGAGTCGGCGCACGACGGCGCCGACGGCGTCGCGATCTTCTCGGCCGCTCCCGACCGCTACACCGCCGTGCTGCTCGATCTCACGATGCCGCGGGTCGACGGCGAGGAAACGTTCCGACAGCTCCGCCTGCTCCGTCCCGGCGTGAAAGTGATTCTGATGAGCGGATTCAACCGCGCGGACGCGATCAATCGCTTCGTCGGCAAAGGCCTCGCCGGCTTCGTTCAGAAACCATTTCAAGTCGAGACGCTCGCCGCGGAGCTGCGCCGCGTGCTCAGCGAAACGCCGACGGCCAGCTGAACGCGGTCGCGTCGCCGCGTCTCGTAGCGGAATTCGTCAGAATTTCGCCACGGCTCACACCGCTCCTGCCAGCCACGAAAGCCTCACGGCTTCCGCCACGCGCGCGCGACCTCCGTCGTAGCGCAAGCGCCGCACCGGCGCCACCGCTCACAGCCCCAGCAGCGAACCGTTCCGCTTCAGCCAGCGCTCCGCATCCTTCCACCACGGGCACACCTCCTCGACGCGCGCCCAGAAGCGATCGCTGTGATTCATTTCCTTCAGGTGCATCAGCTCGTGATAAATGATGTAGTCGCGCACCGTGTCGGGCGTCTGCACCAGCCGCCAGTTCAGCGACACGCCGCCCGCCGCCGAACACGAGCCCCAGCGGGCCCGCTGATTGCGCACGCTCACCGCCTTGAGCTCGACGCCGGTCTCGGCCGCCAACTCCCACGCGCGCGCCGGCAGCTCGATCTTCGCGCGTCGCGCAAAATGCGCCTCGAGCGTCGGCCGCAAATCGCCCTCGAGCGACGCCACGCGAAACACATCCGCGGCCACGCTCACCTGCGGCTTCTCGCCCGCGACGGCCGCCCGCACCTGGTGCATTTCGCCGCGCCAGAGCACGTGCGTGCCGATCGTCCAGATCTCCGCCGCGCGCGGACGCTTGGCCTGGCTGGCCCGCGCGCGCTCGAGCCAATCGCGGTGCTGCTCGACGAAGCGTTGCGCTTCCCGCTCATTGCCGCGCAACGGGATCGTCGCCACGGCCACGCCATCGCGCCGCAACGTCAAACGATAGCGCCGCGCTTGCGCGCTGCGCACGTAGACGATCTCAGGCGCCGGCGCTGTCGCCGTGCCCAGTTGAAAAAATTCCTGCTCCCCGCGGTTCATCACAACCGCTCAGCTAAGTTCGGACGCCCCGCTTTTCCAACGAAAACTCGCGGCTCCAAAATTCGCTTAAAGAAGATTGCGTTCGGGACGAAAGTGCCGCCGCGGTCCCGCGCGTTCGTCGGGAAAGCCGCCGCAGTGCATTGAATCCCGCAGCTCGAGCCGACTGCGCGCACCGCACGCTGATGCCTCACCCGTCTGCAACGCCCGCCGCGCCAAATTGTGCCGCGCTTAAAACGATCTTAATTCGTCCGCACCGCGCGCGAAAAACATTTGTTCCCCCATCGCCACACTGGTTTGGTTGCATCGCCACCTCTCCGTCGAGTGTCCCGCGGTGGGCCCCGCCTTCACTCGAACAACGCATCGATGTTCCACATCGATCCCCTGTTCGCGTCATGATCCTTCATTTTCTTCCGAATTTTATCCGCCGTATCGCTGGCGTGGTGTTCTCGCTCGCCGCCGTTTTGCCGTCGTTCCTCGCGGCCCAAACGGCGGACGACGTTCCGCCCTCGATCGCCCAGCAGCCGGGCAACGCGACCGTCTCTGACGGGAGCAGCCGCTCCTTCTACATCTACGCGACCGGAAATCCCGCGCCCACCTACCAATGGCAACGCCGCGCCAGCGGCTCGGCATCGTGGGACGACGTCCCCGCCACGCCGCCGTTCCGCGATCCGCAATCCAACTATCTCTCGATCGACACCGTCACCTACGCGATGAGCGGAGATCGCTTCCGCTGCATCGTGACGAACCGCGCCGGCACGGTCACGAGCGACGAGTCGCTCCTGACGGTCACGCCACGCGCTCCGAGTTTCTGGCAGTCCGTGATCCCTCAAAACGGCATCGCCGGCAGCACCGTCCAGTTCACCGCTTGGGTTTCCGGCACGGCGCCGCTTTCCTACCAATGGCGAAAAAATGGCAACCCAATCGCCAACGCGAACTCCGCCACCCTCACGCTGACCAATATCCAACTCGCGGACGAAGGCACCTACAGCGTGGTCGTTTCCAACCCCCTCGGCTCGATCACGAGCAACGATGCGACGCTCCGGATCATCGTGCTGCCGGTCATTACCCTCCAGCCGCAACCGCTCACCCGCGCGATCGGCGAACGGGCGAGCTTCTCCGTCGCGGCCACCTCCGTCACCTTCCCCGCGTTTCAATGGCTGCACAACGGCAACTCGATCGCCAACGCCACTTCCGCCGACCTCACGATCAACAGTGTGCAACCCGAGGACGCCGGACTTTATCAAGCGCGCGTCTCCAACACCGCCGGCGACAGCTTCACCACGGCCGTCGAATTGAACGTCGTCCCCGCGCCGCCCCCCGCACTCTCGTCTCTGAACTACACGCCCTGCAGCGTCCGCTGGGGCGGCACGACCACCCTGACCATGAGCGTGAACAGCGCCGCTCCTGCCACCTACCAATGGTATCGCAACGGCGTGCCGCTGCCCGGCGCGACCGCAACCAGCCTCACGCTGACGAACGTCGGCGCCGCCGACTTCGCCGACTATTTTCTCGCCGCCACCAACAGCGCCGGGACGACCCTCGGACCCACCCTGCACGTCGTGCCCCTTTCGGACACAACCACGCCCGCTCATCACTGGATCGACGCCCGCGAAAGCGACGGCGTCATCTCTTTCACCTTCGCCGACGTGCCTCGCATCCTGCGCTACGATCTCGCGACCGAGACGTGGCTGACGCCGTGGACGCTGCCCGCCACGCCCACCGCCGTCGTATTCGCATCAGACGCCCTCTACGTCGCCACCACGAACACCGTCACGCGTTACGCGCGCGATTTCACTGCGCCCACGGTCTTCTGGACCGGCAGCTCGCCCATCAGCGCACTGGGAACGTTCGACGACGTGCTCGTCGTCGCCGAAGTCATCTCCAGCGCGCAGACCCGCGTGACGACCCTCCGTCGCTCGACCGGTCAGCAGATCGCCCAGCAAACCTATACCTACACCTTCTCCGGCAACTTCACTTTCGATCCGGTCGCGCGCGCGCTCATTGGCCGGAACATCAGCGGCAGCGACACGAACTACGATCCCGCCGTGCTGCCGTTCAACCTCGACGGCACGCCCGCGCAGCTACGCCGGATCAGCTTGAACCAGCTGCCGGCCGGCGGCCGCACGTGGATGCTGCGCGCGGGCGCGTTCATTGCCCAAGGCTCCGGCGGGATTCTGCAGATCGACTCGCTGGATCGCGTCACCGGCCTCGGCACCGGCCTCGACGATGCGATCGAACGCCCCGGCGGCTTCTACACGCTGCAAGCCGGCCGCCTCGCCGAGTTGGATTCCTCTTTCCGCGAACTCCGCTCCCGCTCCCTCGGTTTCCGCGCCGACCGCCTGTGGCGCAAAGCCTCCGGCGATCTGCTCCTTTTCCGTCAGCCGGAAACTTCCGGTGCCGCGCCACTCGTCACGCGCTCGACGCCCGCCGATCTCGTCGCGCCCTCGCCCGCCGCCGCGCTCGACGCCCGCGCCCTGCCGCTGCCCTCGCCGCAATTCGAAGTGGCCGACGACGGCACCGTGTTCGTCCTCAGCCGCCTCCACCGGAATATTTTTCGCTGGTCCTCCGTCACCGGCGGCTACGGCGATGCCGTTCCCCTCGCAAGTTGGCCGAATCTCTTTGCCATCGACTCCGTCCACCAGCGCGCGCTGTTCGAGACCGACGTCCGGCAACTCGCCGCGCAAAGCCTCGGTGCCGAGCCGGCGCCGGCAACGCCCTTTTATCGCAGCGTGGGAGTGCTCAGCGCCCTGGCCGTGGCCGGGCCGAAAATCGCCGCCGGCACGCAACTGAGCGACTACAGCTACAGCGGCGGCGCCGAGCACCTGCTCCTCGACGCTTCCGGCACCCTCGCCGCCAAACATCCGAATTTCAACGCCAGTCGCAGCTTCGGCTACGAGTGGTCTGCCGCCCGCAATCGACTGTATTTCCTCCGCGACACCTCTGCTTCCGAGCTGCTTTACCTGCAGATCGAGTCGACCGGCGATTTCCGCCCGGCGATCGCTGAGACGCCCTATCATGACGATTACTGGATCGCTCCGGTTCGCCCCTCGCCCGACGGCGCGTGGGTCAGCCTCGGCAACGGCCGCATCATCCGCAGTTCGGACATGACGGAGCTTGGCTACATCGCGCGGGCCCACACCGACGCCGCCTGGTCCGAGGATCGTTTGCACACGATCCGGCCCTCGCTCGAAGGCACGGTGGTCGAGAGCTGGTCCATTCCCGAGCGGCAACTGGTCCGCTCCGTGACGCTTCCCGGCCGCCCCCTGCGCATCCTCCGCCTGAAATCCGACCGCTTGCTCGTCGCCACGGCGCAAGCCGACGTCCCCGCCTATCAGGTGCTCGCCGCGTCGTCCCTCGCACCCATCGCGGCAACCGACCGCTCGGTGCCGCCCGACATTTTGCGCCGATCGACGGACGTGGCGGGCACGGCCGGCGGGCCGGCGGCCTTTTGGGTCGAGACCACCGGCGGCATCCTCCCCGACTACCGTTGGCAGGTGCGCGTCAACGGCAGCTCCACCTGGGTTGATCTGACCGACAACGGCAACATTACCGGCTCACGCACGGCGCGGCTCGCCATCGCTGCGCTCGACGCCGCGCACGCCGGTGCACGGTTCCGCGTGATCGTCACCAATCCCGGCGGCACGGTCACGTCCGAGCCCAGCGGTGTCAGCGTCGCCGGCCCCGCCGCGGTCACCCAAGTGGCCGCGAACAACACGAGCGTTACCTTCGTGCGCGCCGACGGCTCGGCCTGGCAGGCCGCCGGTGCCGATCCGAAGCAAATCGCCGCGGGCATCGCCCACGTGACGGCGGCCCACACCGGCACCACGCTGTTCGCCGCCGACGGAGCTACCTACGTCCTGGGCGGCGGCAATTTCCCCGAGCTCTTCGCCGCCGGGCAGGATTCCCTCATGGTTTTCCCGCGCCGCCTAGCCTTCGACGCCGCCGACGCCGCCTGGGGCTGGGCCCACATGCTCGTGCTCGACCGCGAGGGTCGACTGCGCGGGAGTGGCCAATCCGACGTCGGACAACTCGGCACGAACAACTACTCCGTTCCGCTGCGACTCATCGCCTCCTCCGTGATTTCCGCCGCCGCCAACGGCAGCCACGGCACCTGGTTCGTCACGGCCGACGGCACGCTCTGGAGATTGGGATCTTTCCTGGACGCCAAAGCGCTGACACCGACGGCGGTGGACACGGACGTCGTCCAAGTCCACGCCGCCGAACACATCGTTTACCTGAAGCGCGACGGCACTGCGTGGACCTTGGGCGGCAATTCGGCGGGCCAGCTCGCCGACGGCACCACGACCAATCAGTCGACGCCTCGCCGGCTCGCGACCGAGGTCAAAGCCATCGCCGTCGGCTCGACTCACACCTTGCTCCTGCGACGCGACGGCACCGTCTGGGCCGCAGGCGCCAATGGGAACTACCAATTCGGCGACGGCACCCAAACCGCCGCCGTCGCGCTGCGTCAGATCGCCGACGGCGCCGCGAGCATCGCGGCCGGCGGCGGCGTTTCCGCCTTCGTGCGCGCTGACGGCTCCCTGTGGATCGCCGGCACGATCAACGGCACCGCCTACATGCGCTGGACGAAGCTGGCGGAAGGACTCGCGCCGCCGTTGCCGGCGACGCCACCGACCGTGGCAGTGAACAGCGCTCGCAGCGCCGCCCTCGTCAGCTGGACCCCGGTGCTCGGCGCCGTCCGCTACGAAATCCTGCGCGGCACCACCGACGATCCCGCTGCCGCCACCTCACTCGCGAGCGGCCTCACCCAGCCCTTCTACGCCGATATGACGGCGACTCTGGGAGTCGACTATCGTTACTTCGTGCGCGTCACGACGCCGGCGGGCACGACCGCGCCCAGCGCACCTGCCGTCGGCCACGCCGGTGCCGCGTCCGCCCCCGTGATTACGACGCAACCTGCCGACATCGCGGCCGTCAGCTCCGCCGTATTTCGCGTCGCGGCGACCGCCGATCCGATTCCCCAATACCGCTGGCAACAACTGCCCCCCGGCGGCAGCGAGTGGCAGGATATTGCCGAAAGCTATCCGCATTCCGGCAGGCAGTCGGAAGCGCTCACGCTCCAGTGGCTGTCTGCCGAGCGCAACGGCACGCGTTTCCGCTGCATCGTTTCCAACTCCGCTGGCAGCGTCATTTCGCGCGAGGCGATCGTCACCCTGGTGGCCAACGCGACCGTCATCCTCACGCAGCCCGTCAACGCCACGGTCGCACTCGGGAGTCAGTCGTCCCTCGTCGTCTGGGCCAGCGGCGATAATCTGCGTTACCAGTGGTATCACGAGGGCACACCGATCTCCGGGGCCACGAGCAACGGCCTCGCGATCCCCGGCCGGTCGGACAGCGCGGGCACCTACACGGTCGTCGTCACCGGTGACGGAGGCGCCGTCGAGTCCGCCCCTGCCACCGTCACGGTGCTGCCTTCTCTCGCCGCGAACGGCTTGGCCGCCGGCGCCGATTTCAGCGTGCTGCTCATGGCTAACGGCGCGGTGCGCGGCATGGGTGCCAACAGCCAGCACCAACTCGGTTTCGGCAACTATACCACCCGCATCGACCCGCCGGTCAGCGATATCGGTTCCCAACCGCTCATCGGAGTCGCGGCCGGCTCCCGCCACACCTTGCTGCTCGATTCCGGCGGGGGAATTTATTCCGGCGGCAGCAACACTTACGGTCAGACGCTCGGCAGCTCCGGCCTGATGTCACGACAACCCCGCGACGCCGTGGCCGTCGTCGCCGGCGGTTACCACACACTCTTCCTGAAGAAGGACGGCACCGCATGGGCCGCGGGCCTCAACACCACCGGCCAGCTCGGCGACACCACCACGACCAATCGCAGCAATCCCGTGCAAGTGCTCGCCAACGTCGCCGACATCGCCGCTGGCGAATCGCACTCGCTCTTCATCATGGCGGACCGAACCCTGCGCGCCGCCGGCAACAACGACTACGGCCAGCTCGGCACCGGCGACACCACCTCGCGCAGCACGCCCACCACCGTCGCCACCAACGTCAAAGCCGCCGCCGCAGCGGTCCACTACACGCTTTTCCTGAAACACGACGGCACGCTCTGGGGCATGGGGCTCAACGCCAACGGCGAGTTCGGCACGGCCATCGCCCTCAATCAGCGCGCCGAATCGCCGGTGCAGCTCGCGAGCGATGTCGCCCGGTTCGCCGCCGGCGGCGGCCACATCGCTTACCTCACCAGCGACGGCAAACTCTGGACCCTCGGGCGGAACGACAGCGGCCAACTCGGCACCGGCGACACCACGGCCCGCACCTCGCCCTTTCTCCTCTCGACCAATGCCACTCTCGTCGCGGCTGGCGGCTCGCACACGTTGTTCGCCGATTCGACCGGCGCGGTCTGGACGGTCGGCGCCAACGGCACCGGTCAGCTCGGGCTCTCGCGCGCGGACGCCGCCGTGCTTCAACCGACGCGATTGTGGGAGGCGAGCGCGAGCGCTCCGGCCGCGATCACCTCGGTCACTGCTTCCGACGGCAGCGTCGCCGGCTCGGTGCTCGTCACCTGGACCGGCGTCGCCGGCGCCATGAGCTATGAAGTGTGGCGCGCCTCCACGACGGAGGTCTCCGCCGCCACGCAACTCGCCACCGACGTCCGCACGCCGCTCTACTACGACGCGACCGCGACGCCCGGAACGCTCTACTATTACTGGGTGCGCGCGCGCAACCCCGCCGGCTTATCCGACTTTGGCGCGCGCGACTCGGGCTCTATCTCCGTAATTGCCGGGCTGCCCAAGATCATCGCCGACGCCTCCGACCTGACGCGGGGCTATGGCGACAGCGCCTACTTCTACGTCACCGTGACCTCGTCGACGACCGCGAGCTATCAATGGCGCAAGGACGGCACGCCGATCCCGGGCGCCAACAGCTCCTCGCTCACGCTCGCCAATCTCACGTTCGCCTCGGCCGGCGGCTACGACGTCGTCGTGACCAACAGCGCCGGCACCGCGCTTTCCCGCGTCATCCGCCTGACGATGACGCGCGGTTCCCAATCGATCAATCTGCCCTCCCAATGGGCGCGGACATTCGATTCCACGCCGTTCACAATCGGACCGGTGAACAGCAGCGTCGGCCTCCCCATTACCTACACCGTTCTCTCCGGCCCGGCGACCATCACCGGGAACCAGATGACGCTGACCGGCGTCGGCACCGTTCGATTCAAGGCCAGCCAGGCAGGTAACGACTTCTACGGACCGACCTCCGACAGCTACTATCAAAGCTTCGATGTCTCGCCAGCCGCCGTCGATCTCGTCCTTGGGGGCCTGCTGCACACCTACGACGGCCAGCCCCACGCGGTGACATGGACCAGCAGCTCCGCCGCGAGCGTCGTCGTCTCCTACGACGGCCAGTCCACGCCCCCGACCGCGGCGGGCCAATACACTGTCCTCGCCACCGTCACCGATCCTTACGCCCTCGGCTCGCGCGTCGCTCTCCTGACCATCCTGCCCGCCAGTCAGCAAATCACGCTCACTGCCGCGGAAACCATCCGCGACGACCGCACCGCGACCGTGACCGCCACCGCCGACAGCGGTCTGCCCGTCTCACTCAGCATCACCAGCGGCCCGGCGTCCCTCTCCGGCAGCACGCTCACTCCCACCGGCACCGGTTCCGTCGTCCTCCGCGCCCAGCAAGCCGGCGACACCAATCACGAGGCGGCCACGACCAGCCGCACCATCCGCGTCGTGGAGACCTTCCCCACTTGGCGCGCCGCGCACTTCGCGTCCGTCGGCGCCACCGATGACGCGATCTCCGGCCCGAACGCCGACCCGGACGGCGACGGCCAAACCAATCTCGTCGAATATGCCTTCGGCACAGATCCGCTGGACCCCACGTCGATTCGCCCCACCGACATCGCCGCGCCCGTGGGTGCCGGCGCGACCGCGTGGGAGTTCACCTACACCCGAGCTCCAGACCGGCTGGACCTCGACTATGTGGTGGAGCGCTCCACGAACCTGAGCTCCTGGACGAGCAACGACATCGCCCAGGAGCCCGCCGGCGTCCCCGGCTCTTGGCGCGCCCTCCACACTCCCACCACGGTCGGCGCCCCCCTCTTCTTCCGCCTGAAAATCGTCCGACAATGAGACCGCGCCGGGCATAACCGATTTCACACCCGTTTGAAAAAACCGCGTTCGTCACCCAAGTGCCGTCCGGACCGCACGCGTAGTCGGGGGATGCCGCCTGCCTGCGCGTGACCGCACCTCGCAACTCAGCCGGAGTCATGCCGAAGGCCTCCCGCAAATCGCGCGAATCGTCGCGAATTCAGAGAGGAAATTCCAATCCGCTTCATCGGACGAAACCACCCGATCAGTGCCGGCGGCATCGAGGCGATTTTCATTCGCGTGAATTCGCGAAATCCACGGGCAACTGCATCTTTCCGGCTCAGCACCGTGTTAGCGCAGTAAGGCGATGGCTCGTCACAACCGCACCAATTTCCACTCGGCGCGGCAACCCGGCTCGAGCAGCAACCACGCAAAACTCGCCGGCGCGCCCCGGTTCGGTCGGGAAATGCAGCCGGGATTCAACCACCGCACGCCGCGCGGATCGGTTTCGTCGCGCGGCACGTGCGTGTGACCGTGCAGCACGAACTGCACGCCCGCCGGCGCACGTCGCGGCGGAATGTGCGTGAGAAAAAATCGCGCGCCGCCGCGCTCCAGCGTCAGCTCGAGCGGCCAGAGGTTGTGCGCCTCGTTGTTGCCGAGCACGACGTGCAGCGGCTTGCCGAGTTGCTCAAACTCGACGAGCACCTCCGGCTCGCACACGTCGCCGAGATGCCAGATCTCATCCGCCGCCGCGAGCCGCGCCGGCAGGTCCGCCGGATAGCGGTCGTGGGTGTCGGAGATGACGGCGATGCGCATCCCCGCCACTCAAGACCGCGCCACCATGCAGGCAACGTCGGATTAACCACGCCGCGGCCGGCTCGGCACCGGCTTCGACGATACCGGCTCCGGCGACCGTTCGCCCGCGAACCAACGCTCCTTCATACCCAGAAAGACTCGCTTGTAGGTCAGGCAACACCCGCTCGCCAGCAACCGCGCCCGGAGAAAATCAAAGAACGGCGAATTCACGCCGGTCAAACCAGCCACTCGACGCACGCGGCTCACGGCGAGCATGCGGAAAAGATACATTCCGTAGCGGCCACCTGTTGAGTAACTCGACACCACGCGCTGGGACTTCGCTCCCGGATTGGTGGGCCCGGCGGGATTTGAACCCGCAGCCAAGGGATTATGAGTCCCCTGCTCTGACCGTTGAGCTACAGGCCCCCAGTTTTTCGCTGCGGCTTTCGACAGTGCAATCCGCGGCGAGCCGCGCGAGCCAATTTCGGTCGGCTCGCCGACCGCCTCACCGCTGCCGCCGGTAGTCGCTCGGCGAAAGGCGCGTTTCCTTACGGAAGAGCTGCGCGAAATGGCTGGGATTAGAATAGCCGACATCGTTGGCGATCGCGATCACGCTGCGCGAGGTCTCACGCAGCAAGCGCTTCGCCGCCTCGAGACGCAGCTGGATGAGGTAGCGCGACGGCGGCAGGCCGGTGGCGCGCTTAAAGAGTCGGTTGAAATGAAACTCGCTCAGTCCCGCCTGCTCCGCGAGGCGCGCGAGGCTGAACTCCTCGGCGAGGTGCGCCGCCATCCAGTCCGTGACGCGGCGCAATTTAAAACCCGGCAGCGACGGCGTGTCACCGCGCGCGGCGGTGATTTCCGCGTAGTTTCGCGCCAAATGAATCGCGATCGCCTGCGCCAGTCCGCGGATGAACATCCGGCTGGCGGTGCGCCGCGTGGCCTCTTCCCGCAGTTGCTGCAGCAACGCCGTCAGCGGCGCGTCTTCGAAACCGGAAAGGTCGCGCATGCGAGCCCGCGG
The DNA here is from genome assembly GCA_023432225.1 of Verrucomicrobiota bacterium. Classification (GTDB taxonomy): domain Bacteria; phylum Verrucomicrobiota; class Verrucomicrobiia; order Opitutales; family Opitutaceae; genus Didemnitutus. The sequence continues at coordinate 31,026 of JAEYUW010000036.1, read as the reverse complement.
CGCATCCGCCCCGAACACCTCCGCCAGCGCCTCGTTGAACAGCGGCAAACTCAGCACGATCAGCGTGGTTTCAAATGGCTCCGCGGACAATGTGCGCCAACGGAACTCATACGGCGCGCCGCCCGTCGTGAGGAACAGCGAGCCCTTTTTCAGCCGACTCGTGAGCCAGGGACCGCCGGGCTCGCGCTCCTGCGCCTCGGCTTCGCCGGACGACGTCCACGCCAGAAACGGCTCCGTGATCGCGGGCATCGTGAAAATTTCAGACACCGGCGGCAGCGCCAGCACCGTCAACCGCACATCCGTCCACGCCGGCCCTTCGCTGACGAGCACGCGCTGACCGATCGCGTAACGATCGAGCGCCTCGGCGGACGTGGTATGCGGAACCGGCTTGGGCATGCGGAGCTCCGACTAAATGCACGCGCCCGCCCCTGACAACCCCGCACACGATCCGCCCGCACCCGCGCTTTTGAGCAATCCGACAACAGGTGGCGCAAAACCCCGGGCGACGCGCGACGTGTTCTCCGCTAGACTGCGTGCGATCCACCAATCCCCCGCTCTCCCATGCAAACTCGCCGCCTCGGAAACAGTAACCTCGAAGTCGCCGCCCTCGGCCTCGGCTGCATGGGCCTGAGCTTCGGTCTCGGCCCTCCCGTCGAAAAATCCCAAGCCATCGCCCTCATCCGCGCCGCCGCCGAGCGAGGCGTCACTTTCTTCGACACCGCGGAAGTCTACGGCCCGTGGGTGAACGAGGAGATCGTCGGCGAAGCGCTGGCGCCGTTCCGCGCACGCGTGGTGATCGCCACGAAGTTCGGCTTCCGTATCGGACCCGACGGCGCGCGCCTCGACGGCCTCGACAGCCGCCCGGCGCACATCCGCGAAGTCGCGGAAGCCTCGCTGAAACGTCTCAACGTCGACGCGATCGATCTCTTCTACCAGCACCGCGTCGATCCCGACGTGCCGATCGAGGACGTCGCCGGCACCGTGCAGGAGCTGATTCGCGAAGGCAAAGTGAAGCACTTCGGCCTCTCCGAGGCCGGCGCCAAAACGATCCGGCGCGCCCACGCCGTGCAACCGGTCACCGCGCTGCAGAGCGAATACTCGCTTTGGTGGCGCGAGCCCGAGGCCGAAATTCTGCCGACACTCGAGGAACTCGGCATCGGCTTCGTGCCGTTCAGTCCGCTGGGAAAAGGTTTTCTCACCGGCAAGATCGACGCGACGACGGCGTTCGCCGCGGACGATTTCCGCAACGTCGTGCCGCGCTTCACGCCCGCCGCCCGCCAGGCCAACCAGGCCGTGGTCGACCTGCTCGCCACGATCGCCGCGCGCCTGCAGGCGACCCCCGCCCAGGTCGCACTCGCGTGGCTGCTCGCGCAGAAGCCGTGGATCGTGCCGATTCCCGGCACGACGAAGCTGTCTCGCCTCGAAGAAAATCTCGGTGGCGCCTCGCTCGTGCTGTCGTCGGACGACCTGCGCGAGATCACCACCGCGGCCAGCCAAATCGTGATCCACGGCGCACGTTACCCGGAACACCTGCAGAAACTGGTCGGTCGCTAAATCCCGCCCGCACACCATCCTCAACTTCATCACCATGCCCACACCTCGCGCTTACTCCGTCAAAGCCTACTCCACCGCCAGCGCCCAATCCCCGTTGGCGCCCACCACCATTTCGCGCCGCGAGCCCGGTGCGACCGATGTGAAGATCGACATTCTCTACTGTGGCGTCTGCCACTCCGATCTCCACTTCGCGCGCAACGAATGGAGCTTCACGCAATACCCGGCCGTGCCCGGTCACGAGATCATCGGCCGCGTCGCGTCGGTCGGCGTCGGCGTGAAGAAATTCAAGGCCGGCGACCTCGTCGGCGTCGGCTGCCTGGTTGACTCGTGCCGCACCTGTCCGGACTGCCGCGACGGTTTCGAGCAATTCTGCTCCGGCATGGTCATGACTTACGGCAGCACCGATCCGGTCCTCGGTGGCGGCACGCTCGGCGGTTACGCGCAAGGAATTGTGGTGACGGAGGACTTCGTGCTGCGCATTCCGGAAAACCTCAACCCCGCCGCCGCGGCGCCGCTGCTCTGCGCGGGCATCACGACTTATTCGCCGCTGCGCCACTGGAAAGTCGGCCCCGGCCAGAAGGTCGGCGTGGTCGGTCTGGGCGGTCTCGGTCACATGGGCGTGAAATTCGCCCGCGCGTTCGGAGCTCACGTGGTGCTGTTCACCACTTCGCCGGGCAAGACGGCCGATGCCCTCCGACTCGGCGCGCATGAAGTGGTCGTGTCGAAGGACGAAGCGCAGATGGCGGCACACGCCGGCAGCTTCGACTTCATCCTCGATTGCGTCTCGGCACAGCACGACCTCAACGCCTACCTCACCCTCCTCAAGCGCGACGGCAATCTCACGCTCGTCGGCGCGCCCGAGAAGCCGCTCGCCGTGGCCGCGTTCCCACTGATCATGCGCCGCCGCTCGTTTTCCGGTTCGCTCATCGGCGGTCTGCCCGAGACGCAGGAGATGCTCGATTTCTGCGGTCAGCACGGGATCACGAGTGACGTGGAGATGATCCGCATGGATCAGATCAACGACGCCTACGAACGCATGCTGAAGAGCGACGTGAAATATCGTTTCGTGATCGACATGGCGTCGCTCAAGTAAGCCCGGCGTCGCCTCCTCGCCGTCGCGTGGTCAATTCCCCGCGTTCACCGGCTCGCGGAGGCGTTTCAACGCACCTTCGGCACCAAGCGCTCAGCACTGGCCGGCGCCGCCACCGACGCGCGATGGATGAGTTCGACCGGAAAAATGATCGGCTTGTCCGTCGACCCGGCGCTCGTCTCGGGTTTCTCGATGCGATTGAGCAACACGTCGACAGCCCGCGCGCCCATGGCTCGCAGCGGCTGACGCACAGTCGAGAGCTGCGGCACGCACATGCGTGCCGCGAGTGAATCGTCGAAGCCCGCCACGGAAACGTCGTCCGGCACACGCAAACCGAGTTCGGCGAGCGCCTCGATGCAGCCGATCGCCACGCCATCGTTCACGCAGAAGATCGCCTCGGGCAACGGCTGTCCCGCGTGACGCCGCAACCACGCCCGCAAGGCGGCCGCGCCTTCGTTCGCATTGAAACCCGTCGTCACGAGCAAATCCGGATCGAACGGCTGGCGCAGCGAGGCCAGCGCGCGCTGATAACCGCGGATGCGCCGCTGCGGTCCGACCAGGTCGTCCGGGCCGGCGAGGTGCATGATGCGGCGGTGTCCCTGCACGAGCAGGCGCCGCGTGATTTCGTAGGCGCCACGCTCCTCGTCGCTCTCGATGTTGAGCACGCCCGGCAACGCGATGTTGGCGTGGATTGAAACGAAGGGCGTGTGACTCGGCAACGGCACGTGGTCCTCGTGGAACGTCGGCGCCAGCAGAATGAGTCCGTCGATGCGCCCGTCGCAGAAGCGATGCAACCGCTCCGGGTCCTTCGCCCAGTCGTGCAGCGCGAACACGGTGGTGTTCTGATTGTGTCGCGCCGCGCCTTCGAGGATGCCGTTGAACACCTCGAGGAAGTAATGGTTCAACTCGCCGTCCGTGATGACCGCCGCGACACCGATGGTGTCCATCCGGCGATTCGCCAGCGCGCGCGCGGCGGCATTGGGCCGGTAAGCCAGTTTGTTCGCCGCGGCGAGGATGCGCTCCCGCGTCTCCGGCGAGATGCGCGATGACGTGCGCGCGCCGTTGAGCACGGCGGACGCGGCCATGGCGGACACGCCGGCGATCCGCCCGACATCGGCGAGGGTGGCGGCGCGAACGTGCTTGGGTCTTTTTTTGGCGGGACGCGGCATGGCGGAATGGCCGAATCTCACGCGTCGCAAGCGGAAGGGCAAGCCGCCGCTCCGCCGCGCGCGATCACGAGACGGGCAGCGCCAGCATCGTCGCACCCGGCGCGGCGGCGACGATGGGGCCGGAACCGATTTGCGCGGACCACTCGGTCGGCGCGGGACCTTGCCAGGCAATTTCCACGTGCGCGCTATGTCGACGTGCGGTGGCGCGAGCGCGGCTTTCGCCGGTCGGCGTGAAAAATTCGGCCGTTGCGCTGGCGCCATCGGCGAGTTCGAAGATGCGCAGCGTCACGCCGGCGGTGAGATCGTAGTCAGGGCGATTATCCGTCCCACCGAGCGCAACGATGCTCCCGGGTCGCACGAACAGCGGCAGGCTGAGGAACCCGTGGCGCGCGCGGTGCCAGCGGCCGCCTTCCTGCACTTCGCCGGTGAGAAGATGCGTCCAGCGTCCGGCCGGCAGGTAGTAATCGACCGAGCCGTCCTCCGTGAAGACCGGCGCGACGAGCAGCGAGCCGCCGAACAGGTATTGGCGATCGAGCGTGTCGCACGCCGGATCCTCGGGAAATTCGAGCGTCATCGCCCGCATCGTCGGCACGCCGTCGCGGTGCGCCTCGATGGCCGCGCTCCACAGATACGGCATGAGGCGGCACTTCAGCTTGGTGAAGAAGCGCACGACGTCGCTCGCCTCCTCGTCGTAGGCCCACGGCACGCGGTAGCTCGTGCTGCCGTGCAGGCGGCTGTGCGACGAGAGCAGGCCGAAGGCCGCCCAGCGCTTGTAGATGTAGGCGGGCGCCGTGCCTTCGAAGCCGCCGATGTCGTGACTCCAGAAACCGAAGCCGCACAAGCTGAGCGAGAGACCGCCGCGCAAGGACTCCGCCATCGACTCCATCGTCGACCAGCAATCGCCGCCCCAGTGCACCGGGAGACGTTGACCCGTCGCGTAGCTCGAACGCGCGAAGAGCACCGCCTCACCGCGGCCGCGTTTGGCCTCGATGGCGCGGAACACGCACTCGTTGTAAATGATCGGGTAGAAGTTGTGCATCTTCACCGGATCGGAGCCGTCGTGATAGACGACGCCCTCCGTCGGGATGCGCTCGCCGAAGTCGGTCTTGATCGCATCGACGCCCATCTCGAGCAGGCGCGTGATGTGCCCTGCGAACCACTCCGCCGCGGCGGGGTTCGTGAAATCGACGATGCCCATGCCCGGCTGCCAAAGATCGGTTTGCCAGACGGAGCCGTCCGTGCGCTTGAGCAGGTAGCCCTTTTGCGCGGCCTCGGCGAAGAGCGACGAGCGCTGCGCAATGTAGGAATTGATCCACACGCAGACGCGCAGCCCGCGCTCGTGCAACCGGCGCAGCAGACCCGCCGGATCGGGAAACACGCGAGCATCCCACTCGAAACTGCACCAGTCGAACTCGCGCATCCAGAAGCAGTCGAAGTGAAACACGTGCAGCGGCAGGTCGCGCTGCTTCATGCCGTCGATGAAGCTCGTGACGGTCGCCTCGTCGTAGTTCGTCGTGAACGACGTCGAGAGCCACAACCCGAACGACCATGGCGGCGGCAGCGCCGGCTTGCCCGTGAGCGCGGTGAGGCGACGCAGCACGTCCTTCGGATGCGGCCCCGCGATCACGAAATACTCTAGGCTCTCGCCCGGAATCGAGAACTGCACACGCGAGACTTTCTCGGTCGCGATTTCGAACGACACGTGGCCCGTCTCGTTCACCAGCACGCCGTAGCCGCGGTTCGTGAGATAGAACGGGACGTTCTTGTAAGCCTGATCGCTGCCCGTGCCGCCGTCCTTGTTGGCGATCTCGATCGACTGGCCGTTCTTCACGAAACTCGTGAAGCGCTCACCGAGTCCGTAAACGTTTTCTCCGACGCCGAGCGTGAGGCCTTCGACAACGTGGTTTGCCCCACCGGCGCATTGCATGTAGGCCGCGCCGCGCCAGCTGCTGCGCGTGAGCACGCGATCACCGACCGCGAAGGTCAACGCGTAGCCGCCTTCGCGCGTGACGCTCGCCGTGAGTTCGCCACTCGTGAGCGAGGCGATGGCGGAGTCCGCGACGATCTTCACCGCGGGGTTCGTCTCCGTCAGCGGCAGGAACGGCCCACGCTGCAGCGCCCCGCGGAAATGCTCGATGCGCACGCGAATGACGTTCTCCAGCGGAGAACTCAACCGGATCGTCAGCAGCGGACCTTGCAGCGTGTCGCCGCGATGGCGAATCGGCCGGGTCGGCGCGTCGATGACGAGCGTGTCGCCGTCGCGCGCGACGGTGTGGGCTTCCGCAGGATAGTGGGCTTGCACACCCGGCTGCAGCAGCCAGGCGCCGTCGGTGAATTTCATGGCAGGGGCAAAATAGAGCGGGAGTGGGTGTGATGTAGCGTTAAATCTTGCAAGGCAACCCGAAATTTCCTCTCAATCGGCCCGTCCCCCGCCCCCGATGTGTGCTCTACGCTGCTCCTGGTTCGCCGCGCTGTCGGCGAGTGTGCTGTTGGTTGGTAGTTCCCTGGTCGCGCCCGCGGCCGTGCCTTCCGCGCCCTACGCATGGCGCAACGTCGCTGTGCGCGGCGGCGGCTACGTCACCGGCCTGACGTTTCATCCGCGAGAAGCGGATCTGCTCTACGCGCGCACCGACGTCGGCGGCGCTTTCCGCTGGGACGCGGCGCGCCGCGCCTGGTTGCCGCTCAACGACAGTTTCGACCGCGCGCACAACGATCTCTTCGCCGTCCTCAGCTTGGCGCTCGACCCGCGCGATCCGGCGAAAGTCTACGTCGCCTGCGGCGCGTATTTCGCGGAGTGGGCCCGCACGGCCGCAGTGCTGAGTTCCAGCGATCGCGGCGCGACGTGGGAGATTGCCGAGCTGCCGTTCAAGCTCGGCGGCAATCAGGACGGCCGCGGCACCGGCGAGCGCCTGCAGGTCGATCCGCACGATGGCCGACACTTGTTGCTCGGCACCAATCAAGACGGCCTCTGGCGGAGTCGCGACGCCGGACGCACGTGGGCGCAGGTGCCCGGTTTCTCGCCGAGCGGCACGACGTTCGTGCTCTTCGATGCGACGAGCGGGCAAGACGGCCGCGCAACCCCCGTGATCTACGCCGGCGCAGCCGACGCCGCGAAGGACACGCTCCACCGCTCCACCGACGGCGGCAAAACCTGGGCTCCCGTCGCCGGCCAGCCGCGCGGCATTCTCTGGCACCACGCCGCCATCGACGCGCAAGGCGTCGTTTTCCTCGCAGGCGGCAACGGCCTCGGGCCGAACGGCGTCACCGCGGGTGCCGTGTGGAAATTTGAACCGGCCAACGGGCGTTGGACAGACATCAGTCCGGCCCGTCCGGACGCCGCGCAGAAAGACACGTTCGGATATGCCGGCCTCGCGCTCGACCCGCGTCGTCCCGGCACGCTCTACGTTTCCACCCTCAATCGCTGGACGAAGGGCGACGAGATCTTCCGCTCCACCGATAGCGGCACGACGTGGACGCCGCTGCTCGCTCACTCGGAGTTCAACGCCGCCGGCGCGCCCTACGCGAAGCACCTCAAGCCGCATTGGATCACCGACCTCGCCCTCGACCCCGCGCACCCCGAGCGCCTGTGGTTCGTTACCGGTTACGGCGTGTGGGCCACCGACCGCGCCAACGCCGCTGTCGCCACCGGGAAACCGATCGTCTGGATGTTTCCCAACAAGGGTCTCGAAGAGACCGTCGTCGACGAACTCATCAGCCCACCGCAAGGCGCGCCGCTGCTCAGCGCGATGCCGGATCTCGGCGGATTCCGGCACGACAACCTCGCCGTCTCACCAGCCAACGGCTTTTTCCAACCGCATCACAGCCACAACCCCAGCATCGCCTTCGCCGAACGCGCGCCACACCTGATGGTGCGCACGCACTGGGGCCCGACGCGCGGCGCGCTCTCGCGCGATGGCGGCGCCACGTGGGAGAACTTCGCCACCGCGCCCGAGCCCGCGACCAAGCACGGACCCGGCATCGCCGCGCTATCGGCCGATGGCACGCGCCTCGTCTGGCTACCCAAGGGCGGCAAGCCGTTCTACTCGACCGACGGCGGCGCCACGTGGCACGAAAGCCGCGCGAGCATCGTCGCGACGACGTCGTGGGAGTCCTACGGCCCGGTCGCCGATCGCGTGAACCCGTCACGTTTCTACATTTACGACCCGATGGCCGGCGCGCTCCATGCGAGTGAGGACGGCGGCGTCAGTTTCGAACGCGTGCGCTCGCTCCCGTCCAAAAGCGGCAAACTCCGCGCCGAACCGGGCGTCGAAGGCAGTCTCTGGCTCCCGTCCGACGAGGCCCTGCTCGTCTCGCGCGACGGCGGGAAGACCTTCCGTCCGCTCGCCGGCGTCAGCGCCGCGCGCCAAGTGGGCTTCGGTGCCCCTGCCCCGGGCCGATCCGAGGCCGCGGTTTTTCTCGATGGCACCGTGCGCGGCGAAGACGCGTTCTTCCGCAGCGACGATGGCGGAGCCACCTGGATTCGTCTGAACGACGCGCGCCTGCGCCTTGGTTGGCTGCGCTGCCTCACCGGCGACCCACGCGTGCACGGCCGCGTCTATCTCGGCACGAGCGGCCGCGGCATCTTCGTCGGCGAACCGCTGCCCAAGTAGCGCCGGCGGCTTGGGTGGAACGGGTTAACCTCAACCCGTTCCGAGCGCGTTGAGGTCAACGCGCTCCACCTCACACGCCCCCTTTGCACGCGATCACTTCGGCGCCGGACCGGGCGGCACCGCCGGCTCCGCGTCGATCACGTAACCGCAACTCAGCAAGTAAGTGTCTGGCTGCTCCGCTTTCGGCGTCAGCACGAAGCACCAGACGGAATTGCCGTCGACCGCCATCAGCATCGTCACGGGCTTCATGGCGGAAAGCCGGGTGTCGAAGAACTTCGCCAACTTGCGACCGGTTTGCTCCGCAACCTGCTGCACGAGCGCCTGGAGCGCCTGGCTCGGGTTCGCCGTCTTCACGGTAACACCGACATCATAGGATGCGGCGGCGAGCGTTGGACGACTGCCGGTCGTCGTGACGCGTTTCATAGCGTCCGAGATCGGATAGACTGAAATCTTTGCCGGCGCCGAAACCAACTCGAACTCCGCACAATTCTTCAGCGTGACGACGTGCAGCGGCTGGTCGGCCCCGAGGCGAGCCCAAACCGCGCAGACGAACACGAGCGAAAGAACGAACTTCATGGCGCGCATGTTTCTCGATCTGGCTCGCGAAGACGAGCCTCGGTGACACTTACACGATCGCATTACGCGCGATGATTTCGGCGTAGTAACGCGCGGAGAGCTTCGGCGTGCGCTGCTGGGTCGCGTAGTCGACGTGCACGATGCCGAAGCGCCGCGCGTAGCCGTCCTCCCACTCGAAGTTGTCCATGAACGACCAGAGAAAATAGCCCGTCACCGGCACGCCGTCGCGGATCGCGCGCTCGAGTTCGCGCAGGTGTCCGCGCAGATAGTCGCGGCGGTGCAGGTCGAGCACTTCGCCGTTCACCACCGGCTCGTGCGTGTAGCCGCAGCCGTTCTCCGTGATGTAAATCGGCCGCGCGCCATAGACCTCGAACGCCAGCCGCGTGCCCCAATACATCACTTGCGGCGTCAGGTTCAGCCACGCACTGTCGGCTCGCGGGTAACTGGTCGGCAGCGGAATTTCCTCCGGCGCGCCATCGCGTCCGGCCCGCACGAAGGTGCCGGTGTAGAGATTCAGCCCGAGAAAATCCGTCGGCGCACTGATGAGCGCCAGATCGCCGTCCTGCACGCGGGGCGCGTCCGCACCGCAACGAGCGAGATATTCCGCCGAGTAGCTGCCGGTGTAGATCACGCCGAGCAGGTGCGCGTTGCTCCGCGCGAACCACGTCCGCGCCGCCGCGATGTCGGCCTCAGTTTCGGTCACGGGCATGCAGATATCGCTGTTGTCCGTGAGGCCTACCTGCGCGCCGGGTCCGCCGAATTGCCGCACCGCACGCACCGCGTGGCCGTGGCACAGCAGCGCGTGATGGTAAGTCTGGTTTACCTCGGCCGGTGGCAGCCTCCGTCCCGGCGCCTTGCGGCAGAAATCGTAGCCGAACTGCGTGAAGCAGCGGATCTCGTTCAAAGTGATCCAGTGCTTCACGTCGCCGGCGAACTCGCGCACCACCGTGTCGGCGTAGCGCGCGAACGCCTCCACCGTCACGCGACTCGCCCACCCGCCGCGATCCTCGAGCGCCTGCGGCAAGTCCCAGTGAAACAGCGTCACCCACGGGGTGATGCCGTTCGCTTTCATCGCGGCAAATAGCCGATGATAAAAACCGAGCCCGGCGCGGTTCACCTCGCCGTCACCCTGCGGGAAGATGCGCGGCCACGCGAGCGACAGGCGGTAGTTGCGGATGCCGAGCGAGCGCATCAGCGCGAAATCCTCGGCGAACCGGTGATAGTGATCGCACGCCACATCGAGCGTGTCGCCGTTGTGGGTTTTGCCCGGGACGCGCGAGAAGCGATCCCACACCGACTCGCCCTTCCCGTCTTCCTGGGCCGCGCCTTCGATTTGCGGCGCGGCGGTGGCGACGCCCCAGACGAAGGCGGCAGGAAAGGCGGAGGCACTCGGAGCGGCGGGCAGCATGGAGAGAGGGGACGAGGGTGAGAGAAAAACGTCAACATGGGCCGAAAAAGTCGTTTGGGAAGGATGATTTAACGAAAAACTTGCCCTTTTTGCGGGCTTCTTCCACGTTTCGCGCGACCGACGCGCCTTTGACTCACCCGTCATGGCGAGGAGCGCAGCGACGAAGCCATCCCCTGGATCGCCACGGCGCGCTTCGCGCACCTCGCTCACAAACGAGAGAGCGGATACGCGCGGTAAAGCCCTCCCCCATTCCCCATGAAGCGACTGCTCTTTTCGGTGCTGGCCGCCGCGCTCTGCGGCGCGACCGCATTCTCCGCGGACAATTTCGCGCCCCGTGAACGCCTGAACTTCAACGCCGGCTGGCGCTTCGCCTTCGGTCATCCGTCCGAAGCGGCGAAGGACTTCAACCACGGCACCGGCTACTTCTCCTATCTGGCCAAGGCCGGCTTCGGCGACGGACCCGCGGACCCGAAGTTCGACGCCAGCGCGTGGCGCGAGCTCGATCTACCGCACGACTGGGCGGTCGAGGCGCCGTTCGACGGCAAGGGCAGCCACAGCCACGGCTACAAGGCCATCGGGCGCAATTTCCCCGAGCGCAGCGTCGGCTGGTATCGGAAGAGCTTCACGATTCCCGCGAGCGATCTCGGCCGGCGCATCGCCCTCGAGTTCGACGGCGCGCACCGCGACTCCGTCGTGTTCGTCAACGGCTTCTACCTCGGCCGCGAGCACCGCGGCTCGACGAGCTTCCGCTACGACATCACCGACTACCTGAACTACGGCGGCGAGAACGTCGTCGCCGTGCGCCTCGATGTCACGCTCGAGGAAGGCTGGTATTACGAGGGCGCCGGCATCCATCGCCACGTCTGGCTCACGAAAACCGCGCCGGTGCACGTGGGGCATTGGGGCACGTTCGTCACAACGGACGTGCGCGCCGACGGGGCCGCCGACGTCACGGCGCGCGCCACGATCGTCAACTCCGGCGCCACGACGACGGAGTTCCAGCTCGAGCAAATTGTGCAGCGCCCCGACGGCAGCACCGCCGCCACTTTCCTCAGCGCCACGACGAAGATCGACGCCGGCGCGCAGCAGGAAATCGTCTGCACGCTGGCCGTCGCACAGCCGCAACTCTGGTCGGTTGAAACGCCGGCGCTGCACAAACTCGTCACGCTCGTGCGCGATGCTGCCGGCGCGACGATCGATCGTTACGAAACGCCCTTCGGCATCCGCACGATCCGCTTCGACCCGAACCAAGGCTTCTTCCTCAACGGCCAGCACGTGAAGTTGAAGGGCGTGAATCTCCACCAGGACCACGCCGGCGTCGGCGTCGCGGTGCCGGACGCGCTCGCGGAGTTTCGCCTCCGCCGCCTGCGCGAGATGGGTTGCAACGCCATCCGCACCTCGCACGAGCCGCCGAGCCCGGCGTTTCTCGACGCGTGCGACCGCCTCGGCTTCCTCGTCATCGACGAAAACCGTCTCATGGGCGCGAGCCCCGACCAACTCGGTGCGCTCGAAACCATGATCCGCCGCGACCGCAATCACCCGAGCGTCATCCTCTGGTCCGTCGGCAATGAAGAGTGGCGCATCGAAGGCAACATCCTCGGCGCGCGCCTCACCGCGACGATGCAAGCGCACGCGCGCCGCCTCGATCCCACGCGCCGCAGCATCGTCGCGATCAGCGGCGGCTGGGGCGGCAGCTCCACGACGACCGACGTCGTCGGCTACAACTACATCAACCAATCCAATCCCGATAAACAGCACGCCGAGTTCCCGCACCAGCCCGGCGTCGGCACCGAGGAAACGACGACGCAAGGCACGCGCGGCATCTATTTCGACGACAAGGCGCGCGGCCACCTCGCGCCGATGGAAAAGGGCGACACCGGCGGCAATTGCGAGAAGGGCTGGAACTACTACGCCGCGCGCCCGTTCCTCGCGGGCATCTTCTTCTGGACCGGCTTCGACTACCGTGGCGAGTCCACGCCGCTCTCCTGGCCCACGCACAGCACGCAATTCGGCATCCTCGACACCTGCGGTTTCCCGAAGGACAGCTTCTATTACCTGCAATCGTGGTGGACCGAGCAGCCCGTGCTGCACGTGGCGCCGCATTGGAACTGGCCGGACCGAGTCGGCCAGGAGCTGAAGGTCACGTGCTACAGCAACCACGAGGCCGTCGAACTCTTCCTCAACGGCGTTTCGCTCGGCAAAAAAGACATGCCGCGCAACAGCCACCTCGATTGGGCCGTCGTCTATCAACCCGGCGTGCTTGAAGCCCGCGGCTATCGCGGCGGACAAGTCGTGCAGACCACGCGCGTCGAAACGACCGGTGCGCCGGCGAAGCTCGTGCTCACGCCGGACCGCACGACGCTGCGCACCGGCACGAACGCGCCCGTCGGCGGCGACGTGATCATGTTCGCCGTTTCGTCCGTCGACGCCCAAGGCCGCCATGTGCCCGTCGCGAACAATCTCGTGAAGTTCACGGTGACCGGCGGACGCATCCTCGGTGTCGGCAACGGCGACCCCGGCTCGCACGAAGCCGACCGCGCGAGCGAACGCAGCCTCTTCAACGGTTACGCGCAGGTGATCGTGCAAGCGCCACGCGACGGCGCCGCCCTCACGCTCCGCGCCGAGTCGGACGGCCTCGCCGCCGCTAAGAGCACCGTGCCGGCGCACTGACCATCCGCCTTCACTGTCGCCCTATGCATCATCGAAGCGCCTTGCTCCTTCTTCTTCCTCTCATGCTCGGCGCAATCACTCCCACCGCGCGTTCCGCCCCGGGACTCGCCTCGCCCGCCGACTCCGCTTGGGCGCGCGGCATTGAAGGACAACGCCAGGCCGACCTCGGCAACGGCGCGTTCCTGAATCCCGTCATGGCCGGCGATCGTCCCGATCCGTCGGTGCTGAAAGTCGGCAGCGACTACTACATGGTGCACTCGTCGTTCGACTACACGCCGGGGTTGGTGCTGTGGCATTCGCGCGACTTGGTGAACTGGGAGCGCATCGGCTCGGCGCTGAACCAATACGTCGGCACCGTGTGGGCGCCGGACCTGATTCAGCACGAAGGCCGGTTCTACATCTACTTTCCCGTGCTCATCCCCGGCGGCCTGACCAACATGGTCGTGCACGCCGACGACATCCGCGGCCCGTGGAGCGATCCGGTCGATCTGAAGATCGGCAACATCGATCCCGGCCACGCGGTCGGCGCCGACGGGAAACGCTATCTCTTCATGAGCGCGGGCTATCGCGTGCCGCTGGCGGACGACGGTCTTAGCGCCACCGGGCCGGCCGTGAAGGTCTACGACGGTTGGAAATATCCCCAGGAGTGGGACGTCGAAGTCTTCGCGCAGGAGGGACCGAAGATTCTGCGCCGCGGTGAGTATTACTACATGGTGCTCGCGGAAGGCGGCACCTCCGGCCCGCCGACGAGCCACATGGTGATCATGGCGCGTTCGAAATCCATCGACGGCCCGTGGGAAAACTCGCCCTACAATCCCATCGTGCGCACCGCCTCCGGCGTCGAAAAATGGTGGTCGCGCGGCCACGCCACGCTCGTCGAGGGACCGGACGCGAAGCACTGGTATCTCGTCTATCACGCCTACGAAAACGGCTACTACAACCTCGGCCGCCAGACCTTGCTCGAGCCCGTCGAGTGGACCGCCGACGGTTGGGTGAAAGCGACCGGCGCTGATGTCGCCGCACCGTTGCCGAAACCCGCCGGCGGCACCGAGGTGCCGCACGGCCTCGCTTTGTCCGATGATTTCGCCGGCCCGAAACTCGGACCGCAGTGGGCGTTTTTCCGCCAGTCAGGCGACATCGGTCAGCGCTATCGCTTCGACCAAGGTGCGCTCGTCCTCAAGGCCGCCGGCACGGGACCGAAGGACAGCCCGCCGCTTACGCTTGTGACAGGCGATCAATCCTACGAGATCGAAGTCGAGATCGACGCCGATGCAGGCGCGTCGGCGGGATTGCTGGTGTTCTATCACGAGCGGCTGTTCGCGGGGATCGGGATGTCCGATGCGAACCTGCTCGAGTTCCTGCGCGGCGAGACGTCGAAGTTCGACAAGCCTGCCGGCACCGGTCGCCACTATTTCCTGCGGCTGCGCAACAATCGCCACATCGTCACGGTGTGGCACAGCGCCGACGGTCAGCAGTGGACGCGGCACTGGATGCAATACGAGGTCTCCGGCTATCACCACAACGTGGGCGGTGGCTTCCTCAGCCTGCGTCCGGCGCTGTTCGCCGCCGGCACCGGCGAAGTGCGCTTCCGCAATTTCCGTTACCGCGCGCTGCCGTGAGCGACGCCGGCGCCTCTTCCCCTTCCCCATGAGTGATTCTTCCGTCCCTTCCGCTTCGCACGCCACCGCGCCCGAGGACCGCGTGCCGTTTCTCCAAAAATTCGGCTACGGCCTCGGCACCTTCGTCGACATGTGGGGCCACTGGCTCTACCCGAACATCGGCTTCCAAGTCTTCGCGCTCTTCCTGGGCGTGAAGCCCGAGCTCGTGGGTCTCGCGTTGATCGCGAACCGCCTCTTCGACGCGCTCTCCGATCCGCTCTTCGGCTGGCTCTCCGACAACACCCGCACGCGCCTCGGCCGCCGCCGGCCCTACATGCTCGTCGGCGCCGTGCTGGCCGGTCTCGGCTTGCCGCTGCTCGTGGGCGTCGCGCCGGGCTGGGGCAACTCGACGTTCCTCGGCTACGAGGTCTCGAATTACTTCTGGTTCATGCTCGTGTCGTCGGCGCTCTACCTGCCGGTCGTGAGCTGTTTCAACATGCCCTACGTCAGCCTCGGCAACGAGCTGACGCCCGACTACCACGAGCGCACGCGCCTCTTCTCGGTGAAGAACGCCGTGCAAAAAATCCCCGAAGTCGGCCTCTTCTTCGCCGGTCAATTTTTCACGATGTCTGTCTGGGTCGGTGCGACGCCCGGCAACCTCTGGGAAAAACTCGGCCAGCTCTTCACGACCACGGCCGCGTGGGCGCCCGCCGCCGACGGCTCAAAGCCCAACATGCTGCTCGGCGCGCAGGTGTTCTGCACGATCGCCGGCGCGGTGGTGCTCATGATGGGCCTCACATCGGCGCTGCTCGTGCGCGAGCGCTACTTCAACAAGCTCGTCGCGGGCAAACAGGAGAAAATTTCCCTGCGCGAGACGCTCTGGGAAACGCTGAAATGCCAGCCGTTCCGCATCCAGGTCGTGATGAATCTCTCCTACAGCCTCGGCCTCAGCATGGTCGGCACGCTCGGCCTCTCCGCGACGCTTTACTACGTGTGCCAGGGCAACCTGTCGGAAGGCAACGTGTGGAATTTCTGGATGGGCGTCTCGGGCATGGTGTTCGGCTTCGCCGGCATCCCGACGTTCGCGACGATCGCGCGGAAGTTCGGCAAGCGCCACGCGATGGCCGCGGTCTTCTCGACCGCCATCCTCGTTTTCGTCGCCACGTGGTGGCTCTACACACCGCAGGTGCGTTGGCTGCAAGTCTTCGCCTCCGGCATGATCGCGTTCACCGGTGCCGGTTTCTGGACGCTGCTCTACTCGATCCTCGCCGATGTCGTCGACTACGACGAGCTCCAGACCGGCAAGCGCCGCGAAGGCGCGTTCGCCGGCTGCAACTCGTGGATCACGAAAGTGGGCATGGCGCTCGGCGGCGGCATCTCGATGTTCATCCTCGGCTGGATCGGCTTCGACGCGAAACTCGAGGGCGCGCAGACGCCGCACACGATCCTCATGATCCGCGTGCTGCTCGCCGTGATTCCGATCATCGGTCTCGGCTGCGCACTCGTGGCGCTCGCGCGCTTCCCGCTCTCGCAGGAGAAAATGGCCGACATCCGCCGCCAGCTCGAAGCCCGCCGGGGCAAAGTGTAGGGCCGGTTTTCAACCGGCCCCAGCGGCAGCGTGAGCCGACGGGGCCAGTCAGAGACTGGCCCTACTCACGCCCCACTTCCCGCCGCCATCACTTTCACTCTCACTCTTTCCTCTTCTCCCCATGCAATTCGGTCACTTCGACGACAAAGCCCGCGAATACGTCATCACGCGCCCCGACACGCCGCGTCCCTGGAGCAATTACCTCGGCTCGCTCGATTACGGCGCGATCATCACGAACAACGCCGGCGGCTATTCGTTCTACAAGAGCGCGCTCGGCAGCCGCTTCCTGCGCCTGCGGTCCAACTCCGTGCCGATGGACCAACCCGGCCGCTATTTCTACCTGCGCGACCAAGAGAGCGGCGACTACTGGTCATCGTCGTGGCAACCGGTCGGCAAACCGCTCGCGAAATACAAATCCACCTGCCGCCACGGCACCGCCTACACGACGATCACCTCGCGCTACTCCGCGATCGAGACGGAGAGCACCTACTTCGTCCCGCTCGGCCAGGCGTTCGAATACTGGCGCCTCAAGGTCACCAACAAGTCGAAGCAACCGCGCCGGCTCGCCGTCTTCACCTACTGCGAGATGGCCAGCCCGTGGCACATGCCGAACGACCTGACGAATCTCCAGTATTCGCAGTTCATCACGAAGGCCTCGGTCGAGCAGGACATGCTCGGCCTGGCCGTGCATCCGTATCACGCCTTCGACCCGAAGAAGGACCTCATGGGCTGCCACCGCCTCTGGATGGCGCTCACGGGCGCGCCGCTCGCCGGCTACGAGACGGTGCGCGAGCGCTTCCTCGGCACGGTCTACAACACCTACGCCAACCCGCAGGCGGTGATCGACGGCAAGTGCTCGAACTTTCTCGCCGAAGGCGAAAACGCCTGCGGCACGCTCCAAGTCGAAGTCGCCCTGCAACCCGGCGACACGCGCGAGCTGATCGTGATGCTCGGCCTCGGCACGCCCGAGTCGCACGGCTACGCGGCCCGCGCCGAGTTCGGCACGTCCGAGCGTTGCGAAGCCGAGCTGCAGAAACTGAAGGCGCACTGGCACGGCTTGCTCGCCGGCGTGAAAGTGAAGACGCCCGACGCCGAGTTCGACTCCATGGCCAACGTCTGGGGCGCCTACAACGCGCTCATCACCTACACGTGGTCGCGTCACGCCTCGCTCATCTACAACGGCGAGCGCGACGGCCTCGGCTTCCGCGACACCGTGCAGGATTTCCTCGGCGCGATGCCGATGCTGAAGGACCAGATCCGCGAGCGCCTCGAGCTCATGCTCACCGGCCAGGTGTCGAACGGCGGCGCCATGCCCGTCGTCGCGCCGTTCAGCCACCAGCCCGGAAAAATGTCCGCGCCGAAGCGGGAGGAGTATCGCTCCGACGATTGCCAGTGGTTCTTCAACGCGATCCCCGACTACGTCGCGGAGACCGGCGACATCGAATTCTACAAAAAAGTCCTGCCCTACGCCGACCAAGGCGAGGCCACCGTGCTCGGCCACCTGCGTCGCGCGCTTGAGTTCAACCTCGAGCGTTCCGGCAAGAACGGTCTGCCCTGCGGCCTGCACGCCGATTGGAACGACTGCGTGAAAATGGGCTACCACGGCGAGTCCGTGATGGTCGCTTTTCAGCTCCGCTACGGCCTCGCGACCTACGCGCAAACCGCGGAGCGCCTCGCGTTGCCCGAAGAAGCCACGTGGGCGAGGGCCGAACTCGCGAAGCTCGAAACCGCCATCCAGCAAGCCGCGTGGGACGGCGAGTGGTTCCTCTGGGCGATCGGCGACGACGGCCACCGCTACGGCGCCAAGACCGAGGCCGAGGGCCGCATCTACATCAACACGCAGGTCTGGGCCGTAATGTCCGGCGCCGCCACGCCCGCGCAAGGCCGCAGCGCGATGGACGCGCTGAAGCGCGAACTCGCCACGCCCTACGGCATCATGCTCAGCGCGCCGCCGTTCACGCACACACCGCCGACAGTCATGGGCGGCGTCATCTACAATCACGGCATCAAGGAAAACGCCGGCATCTTCTGCCACACGCAGAGCTGGGCCGTCATCGCCGAAGCGCTCCTCGGCAACGGCGACCAAGCCTACGACTACTACCGCTCGTTCATGCCGGCCGCCTACAACACGCGCGCCGAGTTGCGCGAGATCGAGCCCTACGTCCACTGCCAGACGACTTACGCGACGTGCAACCGCAACGCCGGCAAGTCCCGCGTGCCGTGGCTCTCGGGCACCGCCTCGTGGTCGCATCACACCGCGCTGCAATGGATTCTCGGCGTGCGCCCGGAACTCGACGGCCTGCGCATCGACCCGTGCATCCCGAAAACCTGGCCCGGCTTCACCGTCGAACGCGTTTTCCGCGGCACGACCTACAAGATCGAGGTGAAGAACCCGGCCGGCATCTCGAAGGGCGTGCAGTCGCTCGTCGTCGACGGCAAGACGGTCGAAGGAAACCTGATCCCGCTCGCCCCCGGCGACCGCAAGGTCGTGAAGGTTCAGGTGACGCTCGGGTGAAGTAGGATTGAGGTAGGGCCAGTCTCCGACTGGCCCAAACGACCGCGGTTGTCTGCCGCCATTCGCGCGATGCGATGAACTCGCGCCGCGATTGGCTCGCGTGGCCGATTGGGCCGGTCACAGACCGGCCCTACGCCAAAGGGCTGCAGGCGTTTCGCCTTTTCGAAGCGTCCGCGCGGCCTTCCGTCTCTCGGCTTGTCATTGCGAGAAGCGCAGCGACGAAGCTACCGAGGCCGGAGGCCGACAGTTTGACATCCAGCGCGCGCTGGATCGCCACGCCCGACTACGTCGGGCTCGCGATGACAAAGCAGAGTGGGTGGAACGCATTGACCTCAATGCGTTCTCGCGCGAGCGCGTTGGGGTCAACGCGCTCCACCTTGATCCAGCGGCCGCTCGGCTCAGCCCAGCTCCGCCACGATCTTCGCGCCGTCCTTCAGCTTCTCGACGGGCACGAGGTTTCCTTCGAGCGGTTGGCCATCGAGCGTGAGCAATTTCACGCCGCGGTTCACGCCGGCGGAATTTCTCACCTCGATCTTGAGTCTCTTACCGCGGAACACGCGCGTCATCGTGAAGCCGGGCCAAGTCTTCGGAATGCACGGATCGATGCGCAGGCCCTCGACCTCGGGGCGCACGCCGAGCAGCCAGTGCGTCGCCGAGTAATACGCCCACGACGCCGTGCCCGACAGCCACGGGACGCGCGAGGCACCTTGGTTGACGTTGAAGGTCGAGTAAGTCGTCTGGCAGTGCACGTAGGGTTCGACTTCGCGGACTTCGGCGCGGTCGTTGTAGGCCGCGGGCATGAACGAGCGGTAATACTCCCACGCCTGATCGCCGTTGCCCTGCAGACATTCGGCGATCACGCCCCAGCTTTGGGTGTGCGAGAAGATGCCGGCGTTTTCCTTGATGCCCGCGTTGAAGAGCGTCGCCTTCATGATCTCGGGGTTGGCCTTGATGAACGGCGGCGCGCACAGCATCACGCCGTAGGGCGTGGCGAGGCGGTTCTTCATCGTCGTGAGCGCCTGCTTCGCCTGCGCGGGCGTGGCGGCGCCGGACATGACGGCCCAGACTTGCGTGTTCATGTAGACCTGACCCTCGGCGAAATTCTTCGTGCCGTAGATCGTGCCGTCCTGGCCGATCGCCCAGATGAACCACTCGCCGTCCCAGCACACGCGCTGGATTTTCTCGTCGAGCTTCGCGAGCTCGGCGCGCGCCCAGGCGGCCTCGGTAAGTAGCGCAGGCGTCCCGCCTGCATTCGGGGCCGAGTCGGAGTGCAGGCGAGACGCCTGCGCTACCGCGGCCAATTTCTCCGCGATCTCCGCGTAGGTCGCGAGGCCGAGACGCACTTGAAACGCCACGAACACGCTCTCGCCGTGGTAGCCGAGGCGGATGCAGTCGTTCCAGTCGGCGGCGAGGCCGCAGGGCAAGCCGTTGCGGCCGGTGCGCTCGAGATTGAACTCCAGCGCGCGGCGCAGGTGACCGAAGACCGTGGCTTCGCCGCGATCGGCATAGGGCAGCACCTTGTGGTAGAAACCGACGTCGCCCGTCTCGGCGACGAACGCGGGAATCGCGTTAAAAAACCACAGACAGTCGTCGGAGCGATACTCCTCGTCGGGCGGCGGCGCCTCGTGGCCGGGCTTGTGCGAGAACGGCTTGATCACCGGAATCGCGCCACCGTTGGCGAGCTGGCCGGTGAGCATCAATTCGAGACGCGGCTGCACGGCAGCGCCGAGCAGCGGGATCGCGCCGAGCATGTCCTGCACCGTGTCGCGGAAGCCGAGGCCGTCGCGCTCGCCGTTATAGACGAGCGAGGCGGAGCGCGACCACGCGTAGGTGATCATCGCGTTGTAGGCGTTCCAGACGTTGATCATCGAATCGAACTCGTCGTCGGGCGTCTTGATCTGCAGCGCGGCGAGCGGCGCGTGCCACGCCGCCTTGAGCTTCTGCAACTCCGCTTCGCAGCGCTCGGGGTTGCCGAATTCGGCGACGGTCTTTTTGCCGTGCGAACCGACGGTGCCGAGACCGAGCATCACGATGATCTCGCGCGTCTCGCCCGGTGCGAGGACGAGGTCGGCCTGCTGGCCGCCGACGACGTTGTCGCCCTCGGCGAGGAAGTTGGAGCACTGGCCCTTCACGACCACGTCGGGCGCCGCGTAGCCGCCGTAGCTGCCGCAGAATTTCTCGCGCACCGTCTCCACACCAGCGAGCGGCGCGCCGGTGAGCGCCATCCAGGTGCGCGCGCAGCCGGTGAGGTCCTTGCCGTCGAAGTCGTAGTTCGGATTGCACGTGATGCCGAGAATGCCGTCCTCGAGAGTCGCGCGCGTGATGAAGAGCGAGTATTGGAGATTCGTGAGGTCCTGGAACGTGTGCCAGAGGTTCGCGAATTCGCAGTAGGTGAACACCGACAAACGGCGCTCGCGCTTGGTCTTGTTGGAAACCTTGAGGCACCAGTATTCGAACGTCTGGCCGAGCGGCACGAAGTAGGTGGCCTCGGTGGCGATGCCGGCGTAGCGGCTCTCGATCACGGTGTAGGCCATGCCGTGGCGGCAGGTGCTCTTGTATTTTGCGAGCGGCTTGCCGACGGGTTGCCACGACGCGGACCAGAAATCGCCGTCCTCCTGATCGCGCAGGTAGAACAAGCGGCCCGGCTGGTCGGCCGGGATGCTGTTGAACCGCATGCGCAGGAAACGGCCGGTGGCGCCGCTCTTGTAGAACGAATAGCCGCCGGCGTGGTTGGTGATGATGGCGCCGTATTCGGTCGAACCGAGATAGTTGCTCCACGGGCGCGGGGTGTCCGGGCGCGTGATGACGTATTCGCGAGCTTTGTCGTCGAAATGGCCGAATTGCATAGGAGGAAGGGAAACGGGTTCAGGAAAGCGGAAGCGGTGCGCCGCGCGCGGAGAGTAAGTCGCGCACCTGCGCGAGCGAGGGCGGGTGCACGCAACCGGGCGCAGTGGTGCAGATGAGCGCTGCGACGGCGCTCGCGAAACGCACGGCCTCGGCGTCGGACCAGCCGCGCAGCAAACCGTAGATCAGGCCGCCGCGGAAGCTGTCCCCCGCCCCGGCGCTGTCGACCACGTCGACGGGAAACGGCGGTTGCTCGTGACGCCCTCCACCGACGCCGCGACCGAACCACGCCGGACGCGCGCCGTCGGTGAAAACCACGAGGCCGGGCACCCGCGCGAGGTAATCGGCGAAGAGTTGCTCCCGCGCCGGTCCGACGGGCACCGCAGCGGGATATTCGCGACGGAGAAATTCGTTGGAGATCACCACGACGGCAGAAAGCGCGGCGAGCGGCGAGTCCGCGCGGGTGTCGCAGGTGACGACGGGCTTGCCGGCCGCGTGCGCGGTGCGGGCGACAAGCAGCGTCGTCTCGCCGAAGGACGGATCGACGCAGACCAGCTTCGCCGCGCGGATGCGATCAGGCGATGGCGGCTCCCACTGCGGCGTGGTGAAAAGCAGGTCGATGTAGCGCCCGAAGACCGTGCGCGTATCGCCGTCGGACACGACGATCTCGTTCACGCCCGCGTAGCCCGGCTTCACGACGAGGCCAGCCACATCGATGCCGCGCGCGCGGAGAAATTCGAGCGTGCGCCGGCAGGCGGGAGTGTCGCCGATCCAGTTGCCCTCGAGCGCGACGTCGACGCCGAGGGCGGCGAGGACGAGCGCGCTGCCGGTGGCCTCGCCGGCGTGGTTGTCGAGCGTCTCGGCGATTTCGGCGTAACCGTCGGGCGCAGGATAGCGGCCGCGCAACCGGAGGATTTGTCCGGTGCTGACGTGGCCGAAGCAGTAGACGGTGCTCATGGGAATGAAGCGGGCGACGCGGCCGGAGCGGCGGGGTCGGCGACCCCGCCCTACACCGGCGAGTGCGACTCAGCCGAGTTCGGCGACGATCTTGGCGCCGTTTTTCAGCTTCGCGGCGGGGATGAGATTTCCGGTGAGCGGTTGGCCGTCGAGGGTGAGCGACTTCACGCCGCGGTTCACGCCGGCGCGATTTTTCACTTCGATGTGCACAGTTTTGCCGCGAAAGACGCGCTTCACGGTGAAGCCGGGCCAGGCCTTCGGGATGCACGGATCGATGCGCAGGCCGTCGATTTCCGGGCGGACGCCGAGGATGTGGTTGGTCGCGGTGAAGTGCGACCAAGACGCCGTGCCGGAGAGCCACGGCACGCGGGAGCGGCCGTATTTCTTCGAGGCGGGCGCGTGCGTGCTCTGGCAGTGGACGAACGGCTCGATCTCGCGGATCTCGGCTTGGTCGTTCTGCGCGGAAGGCATGAACGCGCGGTAGTAAACGTAGGCTTGGTCGCCGTTGCCGCGCGCGATCTCGGCGAGCACGGCCCAGCTCTGGGTGTGCGAAAAGATGCCGCCGTTTTCCTTGTTGCCCGGGTTGAAGAGCACGGCGCGCATCACCTTCACCGGCGTCTGTGCGAACGGCGGATTGCAAAGCGCGATGCCGTAGTCGGAGGCGAGCTGCGTTTTTACGGCGGCGAGCGCCTTGTCGGTTTGCTCGGGCGTGGCGGCGCCGGAGAGCACGGCCCAGACTTGGGTGTTGAGGTAGATTTTTCCTTCCTTCGCCTTCTTCGTGCCGAAGACGACGCCGTCCTCGCTGATGGCCCAGATGAACCAGCCGCCGTCCCAGCAGACCTTGGCGATCTTTTTATCGAGCTTCGCGAGTTCGGCGCGGGCCCACTTGGCTTCGGCGAGATACCGCGAGGCGCTTGGTAGCGCAGGCGTCTCGCCTGCTTTCGCGCGCCGTTTTCCGGAGGCAGGCGAGGACGCCTGCGCTACCGCCGCGAGTTGCTCCGCGATCTCGGCGTAGGTTTTCAAGCCGAGGCGGAGCTGGAAGGCGACGAAGACGGACTCGCCCTTGTAGCCGAGCTTGAGGCAGTCGTTCCAGTCGGCGAGCAGGCCGCAGGGCAGGCCGTGTTTGCCGGTGCGCTCGAGGTTGAATTCGAGCGCACGGCGCAGGTGGCCGAGGACGGTGGCCTGGCCCTTGTCGGCGTAAGGGACGACGAGATTGTAGAAATCAACGTCGCCCGTCTCGGCGACGTAGGCGGGCACGGCGTTGAAGAACCACTGGCAATCGTCGGAGCGGTAGTGGCTCGGCGGCGTGGGCTTCATCTTGCCGGGGACGTGCGACCACGGACGAACCTCGGGCTGCGCGCCGCCGGTCGAGTCCTGCGCGGAGAGCATCAGGATCATGCGCTCGCGCACAAGTTCAGGGATCATCGTCGTGACACCGAGAAAATCCTGCACGGTGTCGCGGAAGCCGAAGCCGTCGCGCTGGTCGCCGGTGTAAACGAGCGAGCAGGAGCGCGACCACTCGAAGGTCATGAGCGCGTTGTAGGCGCCCCAGACATTCGTCATGTGGTCGAAGTCCGCGTCGGGCGTCTGCACCTGCATCGTGTCGAGCAGCGCGTGCCAGTGCTTTTTGAGTTTCGCGAACTCGCGCTCGACGGCGGCGAGATTGGCGAACTTCGCGCGCGTGCGCTTCGCGACGGGTTCCTTGCCGATGCCGAGGAGCACGATGACGTCGGCCGATTCGCCCGGCGCGAGTTCGAGGTTGCTCTGGATCGCGCCGCAACCGTTGTCCGAGAAATGTTCGTGATTGCCCAACGCGCCGCGTTCGACGGCCTCGGGGCGATCGTAGCTGCGGTAGACGCCGAGGAATTTTTCGCGCTCGCAATCGAAGCCCGCGATCTCGCCGCCCACCTGCGTCATCCACCACCAGCGCGACTGGTCGCCGTTGGCGAAGTTCGCCGGGTCCTCCGGCAGGCGCTTGCACGACGAGGCGAGGATCGTGCCGTCGCGCCAGACGGCGTCGGAGATGTATTGGGCGTATTGAAGGTTGAACGTGTCCTGCGTGAGCCCCCACTCGGTGGTGAACTCGCAGAACGAAAACACGCTGAGCTTGCGCGGCGTGGCGCCGGTGTTGGTGACCTTGAGGTGCCAGTATTCGAAATCGCGATCGAGCGGCACGAAGTAGGTCGCGGCGATCTTGATGCCCGCGTAGTCGCTGGAGATCACCGCGTAGCCGGCGCCGAAGCGCGTCTCGGTCTTGAACTGATCGAGCGGTTTGCCGACGGGCTGCCACGCCGCGGACCAGTAGTCGCCGCTCGTGCGGTCGCGCAGGTAAAACTGGCGGCCGGGCATGTCCATCGGCACGGCGTTGTAGCGGTGACGCAGGAAGCGGCCCGAGGCGGGCGAACGCGTGAACGAGTAGCCGCCGGCGTTGTTGGTGATGATGGCGCCGTAGCGGCGGGAGCCGAGATAGTTGGACCAGGCCCGCGGGGTGTCCGGGCGCGTGATCACGTATTCCTTCGCCGCGTCGTCGAAATAGCCGAATTTCATGGGGTGAACCGGCAAAGCGTGCGGAGCCGTCGCAGCCCGCGCAACGGCGGGGACTTTAGTTCCTTTGTTCGAGAATTGTTATTCGCCGGATTGCGGAATCCGGACCGTGGCGGCGCAGGCGCATTCTCAATCCGACGACAAACGACCTCATTCCGCTGGGCGGCGCATTGCCCTACACTCGCCGCCCCCATTTTGTTTCACCCCATGAACACGTCTCGTCGTTTTCTGTCCGCGAGCGCCCTCCTTCTCGCTTCCATGAGTCTTTTTGCCGGCGAACCGCTCGCCAACTCTCCCATCACGCCCGTGCCGCCGCAGGCACAGTTCCGCGTCGCCGCCGTGCAAGTGCGCGTCTCGCCGGATCACCGCGACTGGACCTACAAGCTCGGCGAAACGGCCAAGTTCCGCGTCAGCGTCGTGGCCGACAACGAGCCGATCGAGAACGTCGCGATCTCTTATCAAGCGGGTCAGGAACTGCGTCCGACCGAGACGAAAACCGCCGTCGTCCCGCTCGAAGGCCTCGTCATCGATGGCGGCACGTTGAAGCAACCCGGTTTTCTCCGCTGCATCGTCACCGCCAAGGTCGCTGGCCGCGAAGTGAAAGGCGTCGCCACCGCGGCGTTCGAGCCGGAAAAAATCGTGCCGACGCAAACGGAGCCGGCGGACTTCGACGCGTTTTGGCAAAAAGGCCGCGAGGATCTCGCGAAGGTCCCGATGGAGGCGAAGCTCACGCTCCTGCCCGACCAGTGCACCGACAAGGTGAACGTTTACCACGTCAGCTTCCGCGTGATCAGCCCCGAGTGGAATGTCGTAAAAGGCCGCATCTACGGCATCTATTGCGAGCCGAAGGCGCCCGGAAAATATCCCGCGCTGCTCCGCGTCCCCGGCGCGGGCGTGCGTCCGTATGCGGGCGACAAGGGCTTCGCCGCCGAGGGCGCGATCACGCTCGAGATCGGCATCCACGGCCTCCCGGTCAACCTGCCGCAGGAAGTCTACGACTCGCTCAGCGCCGGCGCGTTGAACGACTACTGCTTCTTCAATTTCGACGACAAGGAAACGTATTACTACCGCCGGGTGTTTCTCGGCGTGCTCCGCGCGAACGATTTCCTCACCTCGCGCGAAGCCTGGAACGGCAAGCAGCTCGTCGTCGCCGGCGCCAGCCAGGGCGGCTGGCTCTCGCTCGTCGCGGGCGCGCTGGACTCGCGCGTGACCGGTATCGCGGTGACGCATCCGGCCGGTTGCGACCTGACGGGCGACTTGCACGGCCGCGCCTCCGGCTGGCCGTGGCCGTTCCGCGAGTGGAATCCGCCCGCGCCGGCCCCGCACGCCACGCCCGCGAAGATCGCGACGAGCGCTTACTACGACGGCGTTAACTTCGCCAAGCGCATCAAGGTGCCCGGCTACTACAACTGGGGCTACAACGACGACGTCTGCACGCCGACGTCAACCTACGCCGCGTTCAACGTCATCAAGGCGTCCAAGATTCTCGGCCTCACGCTCGAACTCGCCCACAGCTACACGCCCGAGCAGGGCGAAGCGATCAACGAGCACCTGCGCCAGTTCCTCGGGCTGAAAAAATAGCGATCATTCTCACAGGAGAAAACGGAGAGAACAGAGGCGATGCGAACGAACGATCTCTGATGCGCACCGACGAAATCGCTCTGGATATTCCACCCGGATTGTCATCGCGAGCCCGACGTAGTCGGGCGTGGCGATCCAGCGCGCGCTGGATCGCTTCGTCGCTCCGCTCCTCGCGATGACAGAACCAAAAATGTTGGGTCTTCCTCTCCGCTTTCTCCGTTCCCTCCTGTAAGAACAAACCGTCCCGCATTCACCGCATGTCCTTTTCCAAAGACTTCACCTGGGGCGTCGCTGCCGCCGCTTACCAAATCGAAGGCGCCTACGCCACCGACGGTCGCGGCACCTCCATCTGGGACGTGTTCACCCACGAGCCCGGCAACATCTTCGAGAACCACACCGGCGACGTCGCCTGCGATCACTATCACCGCTACGCGGAAGACGTGGCGCTGATGCGCGAGATGGGCGCCAAAGCCTACCGCCTCTCGTTCGCCTGGCCGCGCATCATGCCCGACGGCACCGGTCGCGTGAACGAGCAGGGCCTCGCGTTCTACGATCGCCTCGTCGACTCGCTGCTCGCCGTCGGCGTGACGCCGTGGGTGACGCTGTTTCACTGGGATTTGCCGCACGCGCTGCAGATGCGCGGCGCGTGGCTGAACCGCGAGATCGTCGAGTGGTTCGGCGACTACGCTGGCGTCGTCGCCGACCGGCTCGGCGATCGCGTGAAACATTGGATGACGATCAACGAGCCGCCCGTCGTCATCGGCCTCGGTTATCAAGAAGGCGTCTTCGCGCCGGGTCACAAACTCCCTTACCGCGAATGCCTCCTCGGCTCGCATCATTTGCTGATGGCTCATGGCCGCGCGACTCAAGTGCTGCGCGCACGGTGCAAAGGCCCGATCCAGGTCTCGCTCGCCCACACCAGCCGCGAGCGCATCCCCGCCACGAATTCGCCCGCCGACATCGAAGCCGCGCGCCGCGCCTACTTCGCGTGCACGAAGAAGGACATGTGGAATCTCTCGTGGTGGATGGACCCCGTGCACCTCGGCCATTACCCGCACGACGCCGCCGAGGCCTTCGGCGCCGACATGCCGAAGGTTACCGATGCCGACCTGAAACTAATCGCGCAACCGGTCGATTTCACCGGCTACAACTGCTACTCCGGCTGGCTCGTGCGCGCGCGGCCCGATGGTTCACCGGAAAACGTCCCCGGCTCGTGGGGCATCGGCAACGCCCGCGGCACGCTGCCGTGGCTCAACATCGCGCCCGACGCGACGTATTGGGCGGCGCGCTTTATCCACGAGCGCTATAAGCTGCCCGTCGTTTTCACCGAAAACGGCTTCTGCAACACCGACTTCGTTCACCTCGACGGCCAGGTTCACGACCCGCAGCGCATCGATTTCCTCGCGCGCTACCTCGGCGCGATGAAGCGTGCCGCGACCGAAGGCGTGCCCGTCGCCGGCTATTTCTACTGGTCCGTGCTGGACAACTTCGAGTGGAAGGAAGGCTACAAGGACCGCTTCGGCCTCATCCACGTCGACTACCAGACGCAGAAACGCACGCCGAAGGATTCGTATTACTGGTATCGCGACGTCATCCGCACGAACGGCGCGAATCTGCCGACCTAACGTTCTTTCGTAGGGGCGCGCTTCGTGCGCGCCCACCCGCGACGTGGACAAGCCACGCGCCCGCACCGCCCCTCAGCCCATCTCCCCATGAAAACCTTCACCGCCTTCGCGCTCTCCGCCGCGCTCGCTCTCACCGCCATGGCCCAGAAATTCGAGAACCTCGCCCTCACTCCGCCGATGGGTTGGAACACGTGGAACACCTTCGCGGGTGACATCCACGAGTCGCTCATCAAGCAGACCGCCGAAGCGATGATCGCAAACGGCATGCGCGACGCCGGCTACACCTACATCGTCATCGACGACACCTGGTCGAAGAAGCAGCGCGACGAAAACGGCAGCCTCGTGCCCGATCCCGACAAGTTTCCCAGCGGCATGAAGGCGCTCGCCGACTACCTGCACGAGCGCGGCTTCAAGCTCGGCATCTACTCCTGTGCCGGCCCGCGCACCTGCGCCGATTATCCCGGCAGCTGGGGCCACGAATTCCAGGACGCGCGCCTCTTCGCCTCGTGGGGCATCGACTACCTGAAATACGACTGGTGCAACCGCGGCACCGCCGACGCACGCGACGCCTACTCTCGCATCAGCGCCGCCATCCGCGCCGCCGGCCGCCCGATGGTTTTGAGCATCTGCGAATGGGGCCAGAACAAGCCGTGGGAATGGGCCAAGGACATCGGCCACCTCTGGCGCACGACCGGCGACATCTACGACTCCTACGACGGCCGCAAGGGTTGGGAGATGGGTTGGAAGCGCATCCTCGATCTCCAGCACACGCTCGTCGAAAACGTCGGCGCTGACGGCCTCAACAAGTTCGCCGGGCCCGGCCACTGGAACGACCCCGACATGCTCGAAGTCGGCAACCACGGCCTCTCGATCGCCGAGTCACGCGCGCATTTCTCGCTCTGGTGCATGCTCGCCGCACCGCTCATGGCCGGCAACGACGTGCGCGACATGAAGCCCGAAATCCGCGCCATCCTCACGGACAAGGACGTCATCGCGATCAACCAGGACAAGCTCGGCAAACAAGGCTTCCGCGCGCTCGCTGATCCGTCGAAGAACATCGAGATCTGGATCAAGCCGCTCAGCGACGGCGATTGGGCCGTCTGCGCGCTCAACACCGCCACGTTCACCGCCGACCTCACGATCGAGTGGGATCGCCTCTGGACGCTCGACCGCCGCACCTACCAGGTGCGCGACGTCTGGGCCAAGCAAGACGCCGGCGACACGACCAAGCCGCTCACCGTGCGCGTCGATTCGCACGGCGTGGCGCTGTATCGCCTGTCGTTCGCGAAGTAGAAAAACGCGCGGCCGAGGTGGAGCGTGTTGACCTCAACGCGCTCGGAACGGGTTGAGGTCAACCCGTTCCACCCCAAACCCGGCTTACTTTGCTCCAATGGAGAGCCAAGCTCCCGCGAGGCCGTGAACGTGATGCCGCGCTCGCAAGCCAGGCCTCACACAAGGTGAGGCCCTACACTTCGCTCACTTCCTCCGCCCGCTCTCAAGTCGCGAACAACAGAACTCATTAACGCCGGACCGCGCGCCGCGTAAACTCGCACCCTCATCTTCCCCTGTTCGCCCCGCGCGTCGCTCACCCCGTTCGCCACGCGCCCCTCTTCGCCCCGCATGCAACTCAAGATCGTCGGCCCCGCTCTCCCTAACATTCCGTGGCAGCCTTGCCCCGCCGGGAATCCAGACGTCGTCTGGCGCTATGACGCCAACCCGGTCGTCGGCCGCCGCCCGCTCCCGCGCGTGACGGGCATCTACAACAGCGCCGTCGTTCCCTGGCAGGGCGGTTTCATCGGCGTGTTCCGCACCGAAGGCATGGATCGCCTGCCGCACTTGCACGTCGGCCGCAGCCCGGATGGCTTCAAGTTCACCTTCGAGCCCAAGCCGATCGATTTCAAATGCGAGGACGAGGAAGTCCGTCGCCATGAATACGCCTACGATCCGCGCGTCACGCTGATCGACGACACACACTACATCACCTGGTGCAACGGCTATCACGGCCCCACCATCGGCATCGCGCGCACGAAGGACTTCGTTCACTTCGAGCAACTCGAAAACGCCTTCCTGCCCTACAACCGCAACGGCGTGCTCTTCCCGCGTAAGGTAAACGGCAAGTTCCTCATGCTCTCGCGCCCATCGGACACGGCGCACACGCCCTTCGGCGACATCTTCCTCAGCGAGTCACCCGACATGGTTTACTGGGGCAAGCACCGCCACGTCATGGGCCGCGGCTGGCCGTGGTTCCAAGGCGTCAAGATCGGCGCCGGCCCCTCGCCCATCGAGACGAGCGAAGGCTGGCTGCTGTTCTATCACGCGGTCACGAGCACCTGTAACGGCTTCGTCTACTCGATGAGCGCGATGCTCCTCGATCTCGACCAACCGTCGAAAGTCATCGCCTCCGCCAATCAGGCTCTGCTCTGCCCCGAAGCGCCGTATGAACTCAGTGGCTTCGTGCCCGGCGTGTGCTTCCCCGTCGGCTGTCTCTGCGACTCCGCCACCGGACGCATCGCGATCTACTACGGCGCCGCGGATACGTTCTCCGCGCTCTGCTTCTGCACGGCGCAAGACGTCATCCAGTTCATCAAAGAAAATTCGCTGAAGCGCTGACGCCGTGACGTTCGTGCCCGGCCAGAACCCTCGCCGCGAGAGTAGGGCCGGGGTCCGCCCCGCCCCCGAACCCCCCCCCCCCCCCAC